>JBBIUV010000020.1:0-175000 GCA_037440065.1 Ignavibacteria bacterium | reverse complement strand
TTTGCCATCACCTACGCCTTTCAGCCTCGGCTTAGGTCTCGACTAACCCTGAGACGATTAACGTTGCTCAGGAAACCTTAGATTTTCGGTGTGGAGCTTTTTCAGCTCCATTATCGTTACTAATGCCAACATTTGCTTTTCTATCCGCTCCAGCATACCTCGCAGTACACCTTCAATGCAAATAGAATGTTCCCCTACCACTCATACCAAAGGTATGAATCCACAACTTCGGTGTGTAGTTTGAGTCCCGCGAATTGTCGACGCCGAGTCGCTTGACTAGTGAGCTATTACGCACTCTTTAAATGAATGGCTGCTTCTAAGCCAACATCCTAGTTGTCTATGCAACTCAACATCCTTTCTCTGTTAACTACAACTTTGGGACCTTAGTCGATGGTTTGGGTTGTTTCCCTTTTGGCCACGAAGCTTATCCCTCGTGGCCTGACTCCCGAAAAACATGTATACGGAATTCGGAGTTTGTCTGGGTTTGGTACCGTTGTGACAGCCCTAGCCCAATCAGTGCTCTACCTCCGTTACATTTTTAATCGAGGCTAGCCCTAAAGCTATTTCGGGGAATACGAGCTATTTCCGAGTTTGATTAGCCTTTCACCCCTATCCTCATCTCATCCAAGCGGTTTTCAACCCACACTAGTTCGGACCTCCATGAAGTATTACCTTCACTTCATCCTGGACAAGGATAGATCACTCGGTTTCGCGTCTACCGCATGTTACTAAAACGCCCAATTAGGACTTGCTTTCGCTATGGCTGCGTCCCTGAGGGACTTAACCTGGCAACATACGAGTAACTCGTTGGCTCATTATCCAGAAGGCACGCTGTCATCCTAATAAATTAAGACTCCAACTGCTTGTAAGCATACGGTTTCAGGTACTATTTCATTCTCCTAATAGGAGTACTTTTCACCTTTCCCTCACGGTACTGCTTCACTATCGGTTACGAGAGAGTATTTAGCCTTAGGAGATGGTTCTCCCGGATTCGTACAGAATTTCACTTACTCCGCACTACTTGGGTGCACTTAAAGAGGTATAATGTTTTCGCCTACAGGACTATCACCTTCTATGGTTGAACTTTCCAGAACATTCGACTAACGTTATACTTTTTGACTCTTTGAGAATATGGCAATTATCTCTAAAGTGTCCCACTACACCTTCAACACAACGGTTGCCACCTTTAACATGTTGATAGGTTTAGGCTGATTCCTTTTCGCTCGCCACTACTTGGGAAATCACTATTGTTTTCTCTTCCACCAGGTACTTAGATGTTTCAGTTCCCTGGGTTGCTTTCGCATATCCTATGAATTCAGATATGGATAAATAGACATTACTCTATTTGGGTTGCCCCATTCGGAGGCCTACGGGTCTTAGATTGCTTCCGTCTCACCGTAGATTATCGCAGGTAGCCGCGTCCTTCATCAGCTTCTCGTACCAAGGCATCCACCGTATGCTCTTAGTAACTTAACCAAAATATTTAATCAATATATGGTTATCTTTTTAAATTAAAATAAATAAATCGAAATCGGTTAGTAAATTTTTAACTTTACTCTTTCAGTCTTTCAAAGAACATTAAATAAGTGGAGCTAAACGGGATCGAACCGTTAACCTCCGCCTTGCAAGGGCGGCGCTCTCCCAATTGAGCTATAGCCCCATAATACAATTATTATGGGTGACTAAATAAGATAAACACACCAAAGTGGGCCTGAGTAGAGTTGAACTACTGACCTCACGCTTATCAGGCGTGCGCTCTAACCAACTGAGCTACAGGCCCATGTTATAATCTATACCACGAGTATAGCATAAACAGAGTAACCCGGGTAACTCAATAAAATAAAGAGCTTAAAAAAAAGATAGAATGAATGCATTTGTCAACAAAAAGGGTTCAGATTACTCTTTAGAAAGGAGGTGATCCAGCCGCACCTTCCGGTACGGCTACCTTGTTACGACTTAGCCCCAGTCACTGGTTTTACCTTAAACAGCTGCCTCCTTGCGGTTGGCACACTGTCTTTGGGTACCCCCAGCTTCCATGGCTTGACGGGCGGTGTGTACAAGGCCCGGGAACGTATTCACCGCGCCATGCTGATGCGCGATTACTAGCAATTCCAACTTCATGGAGTCGAGTTTCAGACTCCAATCCGAACTGGGGATGCCTTTATGGGATTGGCTCCACCTTGCGGCTTGGCAACCCATTGTAGCACCCATTGTAGCACGTGTGTAGCCCTAGGCGTAAGGGCCATGCGGACTTGACGTCATCCCCACCTTCCTCACTACTTGCGTAGGCAGTCCCATTAGAGTGCTCAGCATTACCTGATGGCAACTAATGGTAGGGGTTGCGCTCGTTGCGGGACTTAACCCAACACCTCACGGCACGAGCTGACGACAGCCATGCAGCACCTGTACAAGAGCCATTGCTGGAGGAGTACTTTCATACCCTGTCTCTTGCGTTTCAAGCCTAGGTAAGGTTCTTCGCGTTGCATCGAATTAAACCACATGCTCCACTGCTTGTGCGGGCCCCCGTCAATTCCTTTGAGTTTCAACCTTGCGATCGTACTCCCCAGGTGGAATACTTAATGCGTTAGCTTCGACGCTGGCCAAAAGGCCAACATCTAGTATTCATAGTTTACAGCGTGGACTACCAGGGTATCTAATCCTGTTTGCTACCCACGCTTTCGCGCCTCAGTGTCAGTTCTAGACCAAAAAGCCGCCTTCGCAACTGGTGTTCTTCCAGATATCTACGTATTTCACCACTACACCTGGAATTCCGCTTTTCTCTTCTAGACTCAAGGCTTGCAGTATCAAAGGCAGTTCTGCAGTTAAGCTGCAGGGTTTCACCTCTGACTGACAAGTCCACCTACGCGCCCTTTACACCCAGTAAATCCGGACAACGCTAGCCCCCTACGTATTACCGCGGCTGCTGGCACGTAGTTAGCCGGGGCTTCCTCTGAAGGTACCGTCAGAACAGGGTATGAGCCTGTTTTTTCGTCCCTTCTCACAGAAGTTTACAATCTTACGACATTCATCCTTCACGCGGCGTTGCTGGGTCAGACTTGCGTCCATTGCCCAATATTCCTCACTGCTGCCTCCCGTAGGAGTCTGGACCGTGTCTCAGTTCCAGTGTGGCTGATCATCCTCTCAGACCAGCTACTGATCGTAGCCTTGGTGGGCCGTTACCTCACCAACTAGCTAATCAGACGCAAGCTCATCTTTAGACGTCATATAGACTTTAACAACATAACCATGCGGTTCCGCTGCATTATGGGGTATTAGTCCGGCTTTCGCTGGGTTATTCCCCTTCTAAAGGTAGATTGCTTACGAGTTACGCACCCTTGCGCCACTTTACTCAGAATATTGCTACTCTTTTCTCGTAGACTTGCATGTGTTAAGCACGCCGCCAGCGTTCGTCCTGAGCCAGGATCAAACTCTCCGTTGTAGGATTAAACTGGTGTAATCAAAGCATTAAAGCTTAGTTGAACCAAACTTATTGACAAGTTTGCATTCATTCTATCAAAGAACATTTTCAAAAGGATTTCAAACTTACGGCAAAACTTTTATAAAGTCAAGCGGTGTAAAAAAATAATTTCCTTCTTCGTAAAATTTTTGTTTAGGTTTTCAGCGATCTGAAATCATTTATAAACAGCTTTCAAATATAGGATTCTTAAGGTGTAGATGCAAATTTTCCGCAAAATTATTTTAGTAATTATTTATTAATATTTTATTCTTTGCGTTGATTGTTTGAAAACGGAGCGAAAACAAAGAAATAATTAAGAGCAAATTTTGTTTAAACTGTTTATGTGTTGAGGGATTGAAAGGTTTAATTGATGAGAGCAAAGTGTTTATGGTAGTTTCCCTCATAAAAGGATTTAATTCCTTTTAAGTAAAAATTATTAAGCATACAGCTCCTTTATTTTTGCAGCTCGAGTTTCTTTCGACATATACAACCTCTTAACTTTGCATCTTAACAATCAATGCTAGGTACGAATGTAAGTATAAATCAGCAGGGAGGGGAAGCACCCTCACCTGCCAACATTTGCCGATTAGATAATAATTGTTTGAGAAAAATTTACTTGATGAAATAACGGGTTGTTTTGGTGTAGGGTTAAGCGCCGCAGCCATGCGTTATGCCGAGTATGGTGACTATCCCGCGGGTTTTATATTTGTTACTGAGGGAAAAGTCCGCTGGTGCAAATTTCATCCTCTCTTCCCTTTTGGTTATGTACCAATGGGGACAAAAGTCTCCGATCTTTCTTATGCATCGAATTTTTTTAGTGGGGAAGAAGTTCCGGACGAACCGGAGGAAATACTTGCCGACGCATGGTTCTTGAATGACCGGAATTACAAAAAAGATTTTTTTATAAAAGAGTTGGTGATCCCGATGCCGAATTATAAGAGCGCAATGGTGATAGTATGGAATTGAAATAGAACACCAAGAAGATGGGTAATTGACTAAGTGTCAAAATTAAATTGTAATGCCTGCAATGGTAATTCGGAATGCTTGCGAGACGTTAATATATTTGTGTAGATAACTTGGAATGAATATGACATTTAATGAACTAACAAAAAATCTATCGTCAAGCGCAAGAATACCTCTACTGTTTGTTGGGCACGGAAGTCCGATGAACGCAATTGAAGAGAATGAATTTGTTGAAGGATGGAAAGCAGCTGCAAAAGATCTGCCGAAACCAAACGCTATTTTGTGTATTTCAGCACATTGGGAAACAGATGGGACACAGGTGACAGCAATGGAAAAGCCGAGGACCATTCACGATTTTGGCGGTTTTCCTCCACAGCTTTATAATGTTCAATATCCGGCTCCCGGAAGCCCGGAACTTGCCGAAGCAACAAAAACCGTTGCTACAAAGACATCTGTTAGTCTTGATGAATCTTGGGGACTTGATCATGGGACGTGGAGCGTTGTGAAGCATCTTTATCCTTCTGCAAATATTCCCATCGTTCAACTAAACCTGGATTACAAAAAAGCTCCGAACGCTCACTATGAATTAGCAAAAGAACTTTCTGCACTGAGAGAAAAAGGAGTGTTAATTATCGGAAGCGGAAATATTGTTCACAACTTAGGAATGATAGCATGGAACAAAATGAATGAACCTGAGTATGGATTTGACTGGGCACTTGAGGCGAATGAACTGATCAAGAAATCTATTTTATCCGGCAACCATAGAGAGTTGATCAATTATAAATCGCTGGGAAATTCTATTCAACTTGCCATACCAACTCCGGAACATTTTCTGCCTTTGCTTTACATCTTAGCGCTACACAAAAAAGATGAAAGTATCACCTTCTTCAATGACAAGGCGGTGATGGGATCTTTGACCATGACTTCTTTGAAAATAAATTAAAGACTTAATCCATAAATGGTAACTGCTACTTTGAAACCGCGAGACGAAGACCAACTATGGCAATATATTCTACACCTTCGTCAAAATTTCTTTTATAGACCGCGCAGTTGCCAGCGCCATAATAATAGCAACCACCTCGGTAGACTTCCTGCGTACCGGAATCGCGGTTAGATGGATTCAGTTCAGGACTCGCCTCATAAAATTCATCATCATATTTATCCCAACACCATTCATCAACATTACCGCTCATATCGAATAGGCCGAGTTCATTCGGAGCTTTTGTTCCTACCTGGTGCACTATTTCCTCGGGAGAGTTTTCTTTATACCAAGCTACTTCTTCTACATTATTGCTTCCGCTATACAAAAACCCTTTGCTTAATTTACCACCTCGAGCAGCGTATTCCCACTCGGCTTCCGTTAATAAGCGATAGCCATTAGCGGAAAAATCGCACTGTACCGGATCATCAAAAACGCCTGAATTCTCAATATCAGTTTTTCCTTCGATAGAATAGCATGGAGTACGCCCTTCTTTTAAGCTTCTTTTATTGCAGTAAATAAGTGCATCTGTAAAAGTAGTTAAATGACTTACTGGATACATATCTCCTCTTTCCTTACAAGGAAGTTCTCCCATAAGTTCTTTCCATTCAGCCTGCGTAACCTCAAACTTGCTTACGTAAAAACTGTTGACCGTGACTTTATGAACCGGTTTTTCATCGTCCTCGCCTAGATCGGATCCCATCATGAAAGTTCCACCTTCAACAAAAATAAAACCATTTGGGGGATTTCCTGATGTGGTTTGAGCATAAGTGTTTAAAGGAATGAAGAAAACAAAAAGTGTAAAAGCGAAAAATGAGAATACACGCATACATAATTCCTTATATTATTTTTCAAAATTAAGTAAACCGGAATACAAAAAAAATTGGAATTTGAATTCATCTAAACTTGTATAGAATAGATTCTTTAAGAGATTTATTTGTGAAGTGAAGGAACACTAGTATAATGGAACATGCTATGCATAACAATTTGCTACTTGAGCAATATCATTTTCTTAGCTTGAATTTTGTTTCCGTTTCTTAAAACGTAAAAATAAACGCCACTTGATTGCACTGTTCCAAAGTTGTTTTCACCGTGCCATACCTCTACATTCTTTCCGATTTTCGGAATTCCATTGTAAAGCGTTTTCACTTTTTTACCAAGTACATCATAGATTGAAAGTTCAACCGGTGAACTATCTACAGCAAAAAAAGTAATGGATGTTGCGAGATTAAAGGGATTTGGATAATTCTGTTTTAGATCGTACGCTTCAGGAACACCGTCAGTAATTGAAGTTACGAGCATCTTTCCATACGTAGCTTCAAAGAATTTTCCATCTGCAGGTTCTCTAATGATATTATTACTGCTATCGGAATAAGTAAAATAAAATTGGATTACATCTCCATCATTATATGAGGGAAGGACCGAATTGTAAATTCCTTTCTGCCCAAAATTCATTGTCTGCTCTACAGTTTGTATTCCTTTTATCAGATGGAGAAGAACCGATTGCGGAACTATATTTTCACTCTCAAAACATTTATTAATTGAGTACGTTTGATCAACTTTTTTAAGGTTTGGGTATGAAATAGCTTTAAGCGAAGAGAGAAGTCCGTAACCGATTTCGTTATTAGGTGAAGATGCATTCCCGGCTGTTGCCAATAAAATTTGTCTTATTTGAACATTTGTTAAATGAGGATAAAGTGAGAGAAGCTGTGCTCCTATTCCGGCTGCAATGGGTGCAGCTGCCGAAGTACCACTTGAGAAGCCGTATTCGCTTCTCGAAATCCCGGAAACACTTGCTGAAAAATCGGAAACGCCTTGGGTAACAATTTCAGGTTTAATTCTTCCATCGTAAGATGGTCCAAAGGAACTGGAACCGGCTTTGATATTATTGTTTGTAACAGAACCAACAGCTATCACATTAAATCCGTCTGCTGGTGCACCGATATAATGCCATGAACTATTGCCATCATTTCCGGCTGAAGTGAAGGTAGAAATACCGAACTGAGTAAAAGCAAGTTCAACCGCTTTTGTAACAATTGTAGTTTTTCCATCCATATCGGCATAAGTATACGAAAAAGTGGAGGGATCGAATTCATTGTAGCCGAGGGACCCTGTGGTAATATCAACACCGATGCTGTCCATCCATTGAAGTGCAGCAGCGTAATTATCTTCCTCAACATGCGTTTCGCTACCAATGTATTCCGTTTTTGCCAGAATGAAAGAAGCGTTAAACGCAGGGGCTACAATCTTCCCTTCTTTGTACCCGCCGATAAGGGAAAAAATAGAAGTCCCGTGACTATCTTGGGCGCCAACATCCCCAGGTTGATTAGCGGTGTTGTTATCATGAAAAACGAAATCATATTCGGCAATAACTTTTCTGTTGACGAGGGATTCAATTAATTTCCATCTGAAGCCGGAGTCTAAAATTCCAACCACCACGCTGTCTCCCGTTATACCTTTTGCATGCACTTGCGGAATTTGTGAAAGTGCATATTGCCCCAAAGAACTGCCGTAATCGTAGGCAAGTCCGGTGTTATCTAAAGAAGTCTTTTCAAAACTTTTGGACAGTTCTTCTTCTATCTTCTCTTTTTTAAAATATAGACTTTTGACTTCTTCAACTTTTTCTACAAACGGAAGAGAAGAAATTTTTGCGATCTGATCTTTATTAGCATAGAGAGAAACAGCATTGAACCATTTTAATTTATTCCATATTTTCGCGCCGGTTGCTTCAACTTTTTCTAAATAAGGCTGATAAAGGGGAACATCTTCAAACGTAACAAAATTTTCGGCGCCACGGTGTTTTATTCTCCTTTGGATGCTTCTTTCCGAAAGTGATTGAACTGCTTCAGTATAAGCTTGTGAGGATTTCTGTAGAAAATTTTCTTTGGTTATTCCTTTGTCTTTAAAATAGACCAGATACTTCTGCTGGGCAGAAATCGAAAAGGTTGTTAATCCAACAACACAAATCGTAAAGATAATTTTTCTCATAAACTTCTTCCTTTAGATCAATCTTCAATCTGGAGAACGGCAAGAAAGGCTTCCTGGGGAATTTCCACATTCCCGACTTGCTTCATTCTCTTCTTTCCTTCTTTTTGTTTTTCCAACAATTTCCGTTTACGCGAAATATCACCGCCGTAGCATTTTGCTAGTACGTTCTTCCGCATTGCTTTCACGGTTGATCTAGAAATAATCTTAGCGCCAATTGCCGCTTGAATAGAAATTTCAAACAACTGACGCGGGATCAAGTCCTTTAATTTTTCACAAACTTTTCTTCCCCAATCAAACGATTTACTTCGATGTACGATCATCGAAAGCGCGTCAACCGTTTCGCCGTTCAGCAGAATATCAAGTTTAACAAGATCGGCTTCTTTGTAACCAATATACTCATAATCAAAAGAAGCATAACCACGCGTAGTTGATTTAAGCTTATCGTAAAAATCGAAAATTATTTCCGATAAAGGAAATTCAAACTGAAGATCGGCGCGCGTTGGATCAAGATAAGTGGTGTTTTTGTAAACACCGCGCTTGTCCATCGCTAATTTCATAATGTTGCCGACGTACTCGCTTGGTGTAACGATCTGCGCTTTCATAAACGGCTCTTCAATCAATTCAATATCGCCAACTGCGGGCATCGTAGCAGGATTATCAACCGTCAGTTTTACTCCGTTTTTTTTGTAAACATAATATTCCACGTTTGGGAGTGTTGTGATAATCGATTGATTGAATTCGCGGTACAATCTTTCCTGTACAATTTCCATGTGGAGAAGTCCAAGAAATCCGCAGCGAAAACCAAATCCAAGAGCGGCGGAAGTTTCCGGCTCATACACCAACGCCGAATCATTTAAACGGAATTTATCGAGCGCGTCGCGTAAGTTTTCAAACTCTTCTGTGTTAGTCGGATACAATCCGCTGTAAACCATCGGTTTAACTTCTTTATAACCGTGGAGCGGTTCAGCCGCGCCATGCTTGGCTAAAGTGACGGTATCGCCAACTTTTGTGTCGTTCACGTCTTTAATCCCGGCGATCATATAGCCAACGTTTCCTGCGGAAAGTTCACCGGTTCTAATCTTCTTCATTCCAAGAATACCGATGTCTTCGGTATCGTATTCTTTATCGTGCGCAAAGAATTTTATTTTCTGTTTTTCTTTTAATGTTCCGTTTACAACACGAAGATATGCGATTGCGCCTCTGTACTGATCGAACACAGAATCGAAAATCAATGCCTGCAGCGGTTTGGTTTCATCGCCGGTTGGGGCGGGAATGCGTTTGATGACCGCTTCCAGAATTTCTTCAATTCCAATTCTTGTTTTTGCACTGGCAAGAATAATATCGCTATTGTTGCAACCGATAAGATCAATCACTTGTCCTTTTACTTTATCAACTTCAGCGCTGGGAAGATCAATCTTATTTAGAACGGGAATGATCTCAAGTCCGGCATCAAGCGCAAGATAAAGATTACTGATCGTCTGCGCTTCAACGCCCTGCGCCGCATCAACAATTAACACAGCTCCTTCGCAAGCAGCTAACGAGCGGGAAACTTCGTAGGAAAAGTCAACGTGTCCTGGTGTATCAATTAAATTTAATTTATAATCTGTACCGTTTTTAGCTTTATAATTCATCTGGATTGCGTGAGATTTTATCGTAATTCCCCTTTCGCGTTCCAAATCCATGTCGTCAAGTAATTGCGCTTTTGCTTCACGCTGGCTTACCGTACCAGTAAATTCCAGCAGAGCGTCCGCAATTGTGGACTTTCCGTGGTCAATATGAGCGATAATGCAAAAGTTCCTAATGTTTTCCATATGTTCCTTTAAATTGAATGCAAATATAAAGATAATGCACGCGGGATAAAATACCGGGAGTTGGTTAGTGGTTAGTTGTTGGTTGTTTGTGGAAGGTGGGCGGTTGCAGTGGGCAGTTAGCAGTCGGCAGTTTGCAGTTTGCAGATGGTTGGATGTTTAGATTTTTTTTTTGACTTTTGACTTTCAGCCTTTCTTCCTTCCTACTTGCCGTTCCCATAAGAAGAAGCTAGTACCAAAAGTTTTTATTTGTTACTGAAATGAAATCTTTTTAAGTTTTCTTTAGCGATTAATCAAGAATCCCGGAAGTTCTATTTCTTTATCATGTTGAATAACCTACTGATGGTTGCGTTTTTTCAATCTTATGATAGGTGGTATGGTAGTAACAATTTCTATCAAATGGTTTAATAATAAAACATATGTACAAATTTTTTTTACTTTTCATTTTCTTCCCAATAATAACTTTTGCTCAGGCACAATGCGACACGCTTAAAATCGGAAAGAATCAGATTGTTTTTTTCTCTATTTCTCAAACGGAATATGATTCACTTGCCAAATATGAAGATTCACATGAATTAGATGAATGTATCGCTGATTTTAATTATTACAGTTCTCAATCAATAGAGAGCTATAAAGACAGACTTACGATCGATGCAATGTTTTCTGATGCACACTTTTTTCATATTATAACGGACAATGAGGACACTTTAATAGTTAGAAATGAATTGTCTAAAATTGTTGGAGTTATTGCAAATAATGGAGAACAATTCATTCTGCAAGAAGGAGTTTTTGCTGGATATGATTTTGAAGATTTCATGAATAGAAAAATCAAAATCAACAAAAAATAGATTTTACATTTATCAGAAGTTAACAATACCAAAAGCAATAAAACGGAGTACCAATGAGCAAACTAATCAAATTTGGAGAGGATGTTGAAGGTTACAACATCCCGGTATTAAACGAAAGAGAAATAAGGGCGGCAGCAGGAATATTGTTTTTAATGATGTTCCTTACAATTCTGATAGTAATTTTTAGACAGAATTTTACACCGCTAAAATATGCGGTAGTAATCTTCCTTGCGGATATTGTGATCCGTGTTTTTATAAATCCAAGATTTTCTCCATCATTAATTATCGGGCGGCTGATTGTTAGGAATCAAACTCCGGAGTATGTCGGCGCGGCGCAGAAAAAGTTTGCGTGGATAATCGGTGTGGTATTGGCACTAACAATGTTTATTCATCTTGTGGTGATGAACGCTTACAGCCCGATAACGGGAATTATCTGTCTTATTTGCCTCATCTTTTTATTCTTTGAATCGGCGTTTGGAATTTGTATCGGTTGTAAATTTTACTCACTAATCTACAAAGAAAAGGCGCAATATTGCCCAGGCGAAGTTTGCGACGTAAAATCAAAACAGGATATTCAGAAAACATCATGGGCGCAAATGCTTATAGTGTTTGGATTTATCGCCTACATTTTCTTTACCGTTACAATGTTCAGCGATAATTTTAACAAAAAACCGTATGATCTTTTCGGACTTGATAAAACACAACAAACTAAATTGGAAAAACCTTAATTAACATCAAAAGATAAATAAACGATTGATCTTAATTTAGTTTATACCTCATAAAATGAACAACGTATCAACTGAAATAGAAAAACTCGGTTTTGCTTCATGGTTCCAAGAAAGAATTGATCTTTCAAATCTTGGTGAGCATCAAATTGCGAGAATCATTACCGTCAATAAAAACAATTTTATTATTTCTAATGGAAAGGATGAAGTCTTAGCTGAATTAACAGGAAAATTCATGTTCAATATTGATTCTTCTTTGGATTTTCCTACTGTTGGTGACTGGGTGGAAGTGCAATTTTTCGATGATAATTCGTTCGCTGTCATTCATGAGATTCTTCCACGCCGATCACTTTTAAAAAGAAAAACATCAGGTAAAAAAGTTGACTACCAACTGATCGCCGCTAATATTGATACCGCGATCATTATGCAATCGTTGGATCATAATTATAATTTAAGAAGACTCGAACGCTACCTGGTGTTGATCAACGAAAGCAATATCACTCCCCTGATCTTTTTAAGCAAAAGTGATTTGATTGAAGCTGAGGAAATTCAGCAGAAGGTAAATGATATCTATAAAATTGCACCGGAAATTAAAATTGCTGTATTTAGCAACACAAGCCTGTCCGATATAGAAATCATAAAATCTTACTTTACGCCATTAAAAACATTTTGTTTACTCGGCTCGTCCGGTGTAGGGAAAACTACTTTGCTTAATAATCTGATTCATCAGGATCTCTACAAAACTAATCCTATAAGAGAAAAAGATGGAAGAGGAAGACACACCACCACCCGACGTGAACTGATTGTTTTGGAGAATGGTGCAATCGTGGTAGATAATCCCGGCATGCGTGAACTTGGAATGATCTCGATCGAATCGGGGTTAGACGAAACTTTTAACGAAATTTCAGCTTTAGCGGATCAGTGCCGCTTTAAGGATTGTACGCATACAATCGAGGAAGGCTGCGCGATTTTAAAAGGAATTACCGAAGGGATAATTTCCGAAGAACGTTACCGGAACTATATGAAAATGTATAAGGAATCTTTGTATCACGAAATGTCGTACGTTGAAAAGAGACAAAAAGATAAAAAGTTCGGTAAATACGTTCATTCAATACTGAAGCATAAAAAGGATAAAGGATAAAACATGGGGAACTTAAAAATGTAATATAATTGATGACTCACCCCCACTTCTTTTTTTCTTCGAACGATACCCGTAATTTACCCTCATGAAAAAACAACTTTACCTTGTCTCAACTCCCATCGGCAACTATGAAGATATTACGCTCCGGGCGTTAAAAATTTTAACCGAAGTAAATTTTATCATCTGCGAAGAATATAAAGAAGCGCGCAGGCTCCTTTCTCATTTCAAAATTGAAAAACCGCTGGTCTCCATCAACGAGCATAATGAAAAAGATTTTGCCGATGAGATTGCACTGAGAATTGTTCAAGGAGAAACCGCGGCGTTAATTTCCGATTGTGGCACTCCCCTTTTTTCTGATCCCGGACATAAATTAGTTGATCTCTGCATCAGCTATAGTATTGAAATAATTCCGGTTCCGGGGGCAAATTCTTTGCTTCCGGCGTTAACTGGCTCAGGTTTGGACTTCGAAAAATTTTATTATTACGGATGGCTTTCGCCGAAAAAAGAGATAAGACAGAAGGAATTACTCTACTTAAAAAATAGAAAAGAATTGATCGTACTGCTCGATACTCCATACCGTTTAAAAGCGTTGCTGGCAGACATTGTTAAAGTTTTCGGGAAATATTGCAGAGTGGTAGTTGCTTTCGATCTAACACTTCCGACCGAAAAGTTTTTTCGTAATTCTGCGCAAGAAATTCTAAAAGAAGTTGAGGCAAAAAATCTAAAAGGTGAATTTGTCCTATTACTTGATAATAGAAAGAATGGATAACAAATCCGTTAAAATGTTTGCTAATACTTAAGAAGAAGCAACCTTAAGATTTATAATTTCCCTCGCAGTTTTTCAAATAGGAAAAACGTAGACTTTTACGTGATACTTAGATTACAACTGCTGATTCTAAAAACTACATTTCGACAGACTTAATAAAATTACTAAACTCTCTGTCAGTTCCTAGAATGTGGTTGATGGTCCAATCTTTCAAAAAATCAATTGTCTTAAGGCTCAACACGATATTCCCTCCGCGGTTATCTTCTTGAAGACTTTTGATTTTGTTACGAAAATCATCGTGTTCCGACATGTGTTCTTTTGCCTTTGGATAACCATACTGCTGAAACATATCCTCTTCTGTAGAAAAATGATAGTGGACGTAATCAGCTAATTGCTTAAAAATGGTTTCCAAAATAAGATGAGTTGATCCCGAAGTATTTGCGTCGTATAGATCATTGATAATATTTATCAGCTTTTTATGTTGATCGTCAATTATTTGAATGCCGATCTCATATGCATCTTTCCAAACCAGTTTTTGCATTTTTGATCCTTTAAATTATTAATAGTAAAAATTAACTTACTTATTTCTAGAGTAAAAAGAAATAAGTCGTAGTCTCACAAAAACGAAATAATCTCATATAACTTAACGCTGATTTTCTTTTACCAGCAGTGCGACATTTTCAATGTGGTAAGTCTGCGGAAACATATCTACCGGTTTAGCTTTGATCAATTTATATCCGGTTTCGCATAGAAGTTTTAAGTCGCGAACTTGCGTGGTCGGATTGCAGCTAACATAAACAATTTTTTGAGGAGAAAGTTTTATGATATCAGCAACGGTGTTTTTGTGCATTCCGTTTCGCGGCGGATCAACAATAATAATATCGGGTTGAGGAATGTTGTGAGATTCAATTACATTTAAGAAGGAGTCATAAAGATCGGCAAGAAAGAATTTCACATTATCTTCATGATTAAGTTTCTTATTCACCTCTGCATCGTTAATAGCCGATTGTACAACCTCAAATCCATAAACTTCTTTCGCAAACTTTGAAACAAAGATTGAAATCGTTCCTGCACCGCAATAAAGATCATAAACAATTTCGTTACCGGAAAGTCCCGCATAATCCAAAGCAGTTTGATACAGATTTACCGCTTGCAAAGTGTTCGTTTGGAAAAATGAGTTGGCGCTTATTCTAAATTTATAGCTGCCAATAGTATCGTGAATAATTCCATTCCCATAAAAAACTTTTTCATATTCACCAATTGCTACCAACGCTTTTTTCGTAGTGATATTGTTGATAATCGTGGTTACTTCTGGAATTTCTTTCTTCAAACTGTGCGTGTATTCATCCATCAGTTCATCGTTTTCTTCAAGGGTAACAAGATTCACCATTAGCTCCGGAAAATGCTTCGACTCTTTTATCACCAAATTACGCAAGTAACCGGTGTGTGTTTTGGTTGTGTATATCGATGTATTTTTCTCTTTGAAAAAAGTTCTGGTGAAGTTGAGAATTTTATTGCTGGTTTCCGATTGCAAAAAACATTCATCGAGATCTAAAACTTTATCAAAAATATTGGGGATGTGAAGGCCGAGCGCAAAATTTCTATCGATATCTTCATTGGAATTAATTTCTGCCAACGTAAGCCAGCGCTGCTCGGCAAAGGAGAATTCCATTTTATTCCGGTAATAAAAAGTCTGTTCGGCAGAAATTATCTCCTCAAGCGTAAAATCGGAAAAACCACCCAGCCGGTTAAAAATATCTTTCACTTGTTCTTGTTTATAGCGCGCTTGCGCAGGATACAAAAGGTCTTGCTGCTTGCATCCACCGCACGTTCCAAAAAAATTACACCGGGCTTTTGTCCGCTCTGCCGAAGGAGAAATCACTTCAACAAGTTTGGCTTCGGCGTAAGATTTTTTAATCTTTCTAATTTCCGCTCTAACCGTATCACCCGGATATGCATGCTGCACGAAGATGACAAAATCTTTTGTCACTCCCTCTTTTTCAACCGGAATTTTTGCAACGCCCAATCCTTCATACGCGTAACTTTGAATAGTTAATTCAAAAATTTCATTTCGTTTCATTTACTTTCCTTTTCAAACAGCATTGCGGAGAATCCGATATTTTTGTAACCGCCGTGTCTTAAAAAGACATTCGCTTCGTGACTAATCTTGTGGATGAATTTCTTGTGCAGTTTCTTTTCACCCTCCGGAATATTGGGGAGATTCCTCTCGGTTTTCTTTTCAAATTGAACGTAAAAAACGTCAAGCGTTTCGGATAAATCCTTTGACTCTTTGTGTTTCCACTTTGTAGATTCATAAAACGGAACAAGCTCATCAACAAAGAGCGGAGAAAGTGTAGAGCGGTTCCAAACATCGGCGATAACTTGCGGCACTTCTTTTTTTAAATTGCACATTTCGCCAACACACAAAACTCCCCCCGGTTTTGTAATGCGATAAAATTCTTTTGCGATCTTTCTTCTTTCTTTTACCGTAACCGAGGCCTGCGCGTAAACCACATCAAAGAATTCGGCCTTAAAATCGGTGTTAGCAAAATCCATCAACCTAACGGAAATATTTTTATTCGATCCAAGTTTCAGTCGGCTGCGGAAAAGTGCATCTTCATCGTGAACAATGAAATAAACTTTCGCTTGAAAATTCTCTTCGATAAACTTTGCCAGTTCGTCGGAGCTTTCTCCAACCACCAACACAGTCTTTCCCGTAACGTCATATAAATTGTTGAACCAGAGGAATTGATCATCCATCCCCGGCAATAATAGTGAAAGCTTCACAGTGCGCCTTATTGTTTAATTTTTTCACTACAAATTTAATTATTAATTTGCCAATAGATAATCAATCAATTAAAAAGATAATGAAATTCTTCGGCTTACTATTTTTCTTTCTCGCAACGCAAACTTTTGCAATGGGTGATTTGCTTTCTCTACATGGAAGATCTCTCTCAGATTCAGTTACTGCTTTCGATTCATTAAAAACTAATAATTTTGGGATTACTGATTCTTCTGCAACTGATTCACTCAATGCTGAAGCGGTTGCAGACACAGTTACTCCCATCACCTTTTCTGCGGAATATCCTTTCAGCTTAATAATTCCGCAAGAAGAAATTAGAAGAATGAATCTCCGTTATGCAGGCGACCTTTTCTCGCTGATTCCGGTAAGTTATAAAAGAAGTCTTGGTTTCAGCGGACTCCCGGAAGAAATGAATTTTTACGGAGCGGGTTTTGGAAACGTAAGTTATTTTGAAAACGGCATTCTGCTGAACGACAGAATGAGGAATGTCTACGACCTGAACTTGTATCAAACCGAAGACGTCGATTCGATTGAAGTGGTTCCTTCTCCCCGCGGATTTTTGCACGGCGTTTTTAATAATCTGGCTGCAGTTAATTTTATTACAAAAGATGTTGTTGCCATGCCGCCCTACACCCGCATAAAATATATCGAATCTCCATTCGGTGAAGGTTACGTTGATGCGCAATTCAATTCCCTTTTTTCAAAAAAATATATTTTCTCGTTTGATATTTCCAACCGGAAAATGGACGCTGGATTTTTAAATACCGATTACAGTTTGTGGCAAGCTAAAGTAAAACTGAAATATTTGTACTCAAATTCACTCAACTTTTTCTTGAACTACAATTTCGTAAAATCAGATATCGGATTGAACGGCGGAATAAATTACGACACTCTTGCAACACTAACTACGGAACCGTGGCTGTATTTGTATAACGAACGAACTTCTCCTGTCCGCGACCGTGAAAGTTACCAAAAAATAAAACAGCACAATTTTTCATTGCGGATGCTGGCGCATTTGTATGAAGAAAGTACTTCAGAGCTTTCGCTCTATTACCGTTTTAATCTGGATGAATACCGGCAGAATGAATTTGGAAGACAAAGTGGAATTTCAACTTTTCTTTCTGATAGAAAGACAAAAGTGCTTGGTGGAATTGTTAGTCACCAGACAAGTTTTGATATTTTTAATCTGTTTTTGAAAGGGAATTACGAAGCTTACTATTATTCGACACGAAACCATGATAGAGACATTGCTTACTACAATTTTCCCTTAACAGGCTCTTTAGCTTTTGAAGGAATTCTCTCTTTTGATCTTTTAAATAAGAAATTAATTCCTGCTGTTTTTGGCAAAACCCTTTTCATAAACGGATACGAGTATTATAGTGTGGGCACAGATTTGAATTTCGTCCTTTCGGAAAATTCTTCTTTTTATTCTGGTATTTCATATTTTGACAAAGATAAAAATTCTGGATTCACCTCTAACACTTTTGCAGCAGAATGTGGATTTAAGATGACGACTGAAATTACCTTCACTTCTTTAAATTTTTTCTACAATAAAAATAAATTAGTTGCTCGCCCTTCATATCCTTTCAAATCTTTACCCGAGACGGAAATCTATGGTGCGGGAATTACTTTCAACTACACTTATTGGAAAATCCACGCTTTAACAAGTTCGTCTGTTACATCTAAAAAGTATTGGAGTTCATTCCATCCTTTTCTTCCAAATCTTCAGCTGAATTGGAAACTTGAATACCGAGATACACTGTTCAATTCAAGTTTGAGGTTTAGAACCGGATTTGAAGCAAAATACTCAAGCAAACAAATCTTCGCTGTTTATGGTTTTTACTATTCAGAAGTTTATTATAAAACAATAAAACCCATCATTCCCGCATGGTTTACGCTTGATTTTTATCTTTCCGGTGAAATACAAAGATCTGCAATGATCTATTTTTCATGGGAAAATTTATTTGGCTACCAATATTACGTTACTCCTTATTACCCAATGCCGGGAAGAGGAATTCGTTTTGGTATAACGTGGGAGTTTGCAAATTAATTGAAATATAAAATCAGAAAGAAAATAAAATGAAAATTATACTCGGCGCCGATCACGGCGGATTTGAAACAAAAGAAAAAATCAAAGAATATCTTCTCGCCAACAATTTTGAAGTTATCGACGCGGGAAATCTTGTATACGACGCGAAAGACGATTACCCCGACTTCGCGATCGCAGTTGCTAAAAGAATTTCAGCAGGTGAAGCAGAAAAAGGGATTATCGTTTGCGGTAGCGGAGTTGGAGCGTGCATCGCAGCAAACAAAGTTAAAAGCGTTCGCGCGTGCGTCTGCCACGATGTGTACTCAGCGCATCAAGGTGTTGAGCATGACGATATGAATGTTCTCTGTCTCGGCGGAAGAATTATCGGCATTGAAACGGCGAAAGAGATTGTACACGCTTTTGCAAACGCAAAATTCTCAAACGAAGATCGGCATAAAAGAAGACTAGAAAAGGTTCTTGCGTTAGAAAAATAGTCTATTCCAAAAGATCAATTAAAGCTAACTCAAGTTCTTCAAATTTGAATTTAAACCCCGCTTGCAATAACGCTTCCGGTTTAACTTTTTGACTCGCTACAATTGCGGAAGCGCTTTCTCCCATTACCAATTTCAAAATGAATTTAGGTACAGGTAAGAACGATGGTTTGTGCAAAACTTTTCCAAGTATCTTCGCGAAAGTTTTCATCTGCACAGATTGTGGCGAGACTGCATTGAAAATCCCTTTTTGATTTTTATTATCGAGCAGAAAAAGATAAAGAGAAATAATATCAGCGAGATGTATCCAGCTAAACCATTGTTTGCCGTTTCCCAACGACCCGCCAACAAATAATTGAAACGGCAGCAGCATCTTTTTTAATGCTCCGTCATCGGTGCTTAATACAATTCCGGTTCGTACGATTGTTCTTCGCACATTCAGCATTTCTAATCGTACGGAAGCTTTTTCCCAATCAGCACAAACGTGAGAAAGAAAATCATTCCCACCTGAACTTGTTTCATCTAAAATCGAATCTCCTTTTTCTCCATAGAATCCAATTGCTGAAGCCGAAATAAGAACTTCCGGTTTTTGTTCACACTTCTCAATCGAAGTTACAAGATTTCGCGTTGTGTTGATGCGGCTGTCGTAGATTTCTTTTTTATAGTTTTCTGTCCAACGTTTACCGGCAACACTTGCACCGGCAAGATGAATGACAGCATCTTTTCCTTCCAAGTGAGTGGAATAATCTTTTTCGTAATTTATCCACTTTACAATTTCTTTAGCATAAGGAAAAATGGTTTTAGCTTTTTCAATATTCGTTGAAAAGATGGTGAGTTCGTCTCCACGCAAAGACAATTGTTTGCAAAGTTCTCTTCCGATAAATCCGGTGGCTCCGGTAACAACAATTTTTTTCAATATTTTTTTTGTTTCGTTTTTGGGAAATAGTATTTTCACAGCTAAAATTACATACAATACACCAATAACCAATTACAAAAGTTATGGGCAAAAATCAGAGACTCTTGTTTGTTGATCTTCACCGGGGATTAGTTTTGCTGGTGATGATAGAAGTTCACGTTTTTAATGCGATGCTACTACCATACATTAAAACAGCGTGGTGGTTTACCTACTTAAATTTCATTAATGGATTAGTAGCTCCCTCTTTTTTATTTATCTCCGGATTTGCCTTCGTTCTTTCGGGGAAAAAGAAACTAGATGAATTCAGAGAATTTAAATTTGCGTTTTGGAAACAGATCGGAAGAATAGGATTAATTTTTCTGGTCGGTTACAGTTTGCACCTTCCCTATTTATCGCTTCAAAAAATGCTGCACAAAGCAACACCGGGTGAGATAAGCTCATTCATTAATGTCGATGTTTTGCAATGTATTGCTTCTGGATTATTAGTTCTTTTTCTTCTTCGTCTGTTTATTAAAAAAGATTCAGTTTACATCTGGACTATCGCTTTCCTCGGTGCATTCACTGTGTGGATCGCTCCTTACTTTTGGAACACTAATGCTTCGCACGTTCTTCCGGCTGCTCTTTCAAATTTTTTTACAAGAAGAGATGGTTCATTTTTTCCGCTGTTACCATGGTTGGGATTCATGTTTTTCGGAGGAGTAACTTGCGCTTATTTTATGCAGGCACAAGCGAATGGGACAATAAAAAGATTTTTTAGAAATTTGTCCATCGCCGGTTTAGTCTTTGTGGTTGTTGGGCACTTATGCTTAACAGAAGGATTTTTTCTTCAAGTAAAAATGCCGCCGCCGAATTATCTCTTTTTCGTCTTACGAATCGGTTATGTATTTATGATCTTTTCGGCTTGCTGGTTTTACGAAAATAGAATTGGTCTGAAGGAAAATTTAATTTTAGATGTTAGCCGAGAATCGCTGATTGTTTACTGGCTGCATTTACAAATCATTTTTAGAAGAGTGATTGGCAACCGGAATTTGCAGGATTATATCGGTCAATCTCTTAATGTGGCTCAGGCTTTACTTGTTACTCTAGTCTTTATAGTTGCGATGATGTTCATTGCAAAGAACTGGCATATCTTAAAAGTAAAATATCCTCAATACGCACGGATAGCCTCCGCTGTTGTGGTCTGGGGAACTATTCTGATATTTTTAGTTAATTAGTACTTACAACTAAATTTTAAATGGGGCGGGATTTATTGCTTAAGAACAACTGGAATAATCAGATCGATTAAGAATAGGGACTCAATGGAATGAAAGAAAAGCCGGAAGAGAAAAGAAGATTTTTCCAATCCGGCTTGGAGCAATTAATTAACCGATAAAAATGGTTGAACTTTTTCATGTAAATACTGTTTCGGTACAGCACCGATAACCGCATCCACGACTTTTCCATCTTTGAAAATTCCGAGAGTCGGAATACTTCTAATTCCATAACGAACTGCAACGGATTGATTTTCATCTGTGTTAACTTTTACAACTTTCAATTTTCCCTGAAGTTCTGTAGCTAATTGTTCAACGATTGGCCCAACCATTCTGCACGGTCCACACCAGGGAGCCCAAAAATCAACTAATACCGGTAAATCCGATTTTAAGACTTCCGCATCAAAATTGCTGTCAGTTCCTTCTACTAATACGCTCATTTTATTTTCCTTTTATTTTTTGTTTTTCTGATTTGTGTGATGCAAAAAATATTAATTGGTTTCAGAGCAAAGAGAAATTCTTAAGGGAGTAAAAGAAAAATAAAAAGGAGGAATATTTTAATTAATTACAAGTTGAGAATGTAAGTCAGTCAGAATTGTTTTCTACTTCATTTCCCTTGCCTTTGGGCACCCAGTCAATACCATCGCATGGTAAATAATTTTCAGTGGGATGCTCATCGTGTTTCATACAGAGTACGGCGCTTTTATCAAAGTGTTCGCAGCTTGAGCAAAGTGTTGATTCCAGAACTTCTTTATTCTTTTCTAAAAAATAACGGGTCTGTACAATAGCAGGATGCAGCACAACTCCGTACATCAACAAAAAGGAAGCGCTCCACCAAACGGAATAATCAAGATAATTCTTTAAAATGTAGATAGTTGGAATGATAATCAGAATCCTAACGAGCGTCCAAAATATAATTTCGCCCAAGTTTAATTTTCCTTATTTTTACTATTGAATTTGCAGTTTAAACTTTTAATATTATGCTGTAAGGAAACTAAGTAATTTTTTCGAAAATAAGTAATCAAAAGAAAAGGGAAAAAGATGAATAGAAAAACGACTAGATTGATTGCCATTGCATGCTTCTTGTTTTTCATGAATGTAAGTTTTGGACAAAATCTCGGTATCAATATAATAGCCGCAAGTCCTCAAAATGAATTCGCCAACAATGTAAAAAACATGGGATTTGGAATTGGAGTTGAGGGATTAATTTATTTTAATACCGGAAGCATTCCTTTTGGAGTCGGATTAAATCTTGGTTTTATGAATTATGGTAATGAAAATTTGAACGTTCCTCTCAGCACAACGCTTCCCGGTGTTACGGTAAACTTAAGCAGAACAAATAATCTAGCTAACTTTCATCTCTTTTTTCAATTGACAACAAATGGCAAATCGATGAGACCTTATCTCGACCTTTTGTTCGGTGGAAACTACTTGTACACTGAATCCAAAGTAACTGATGAAAATCAAGGAAACGATATTGCCTCATCACGAAACATAAGTGATTACGCATGGAGTTACGGTTTCGGCGGAGGATTGCTGATTAAAATTTACGAGCCAAGCCGTGATGAAATGAATGATCTCGGAGTTTTATATCTCGACCTTAAAGCAAGATATCTAAAAGGAACTGAAGCTGAATATCTAACCGAAGGTTCAATAATCGGGCATCCTAACGGAACGGTCACCTTGCTTCCTTCTATATCAAAGACTGATTTGCTTCAAATTCAAATCGGTGTATCGGCTCAATTTAATTCTATCTCTTTTTAAGGGAAGAAATTTTTAAGTGATGTTGCAAAACATAACTCACTAAATTTGGACAAGAGGAATTTATGAAACTATTTTTATTATTGTCATTTGTATGCATAACGGGAATGATCAACGCGCAAGATGCAAGGAACGAAATTGTTCAGTCTGAGAGGAAAGCATTTGAAAGAAAACTGACATTCACTAAAGTGGCTTATCCAAGCGATCCCAATTATGATGTGCAATATTATAAGTTGGATGTTTCAGTAACTCACACACCAAAATTTATCAGCGGAGTAGTTACTCTAAACGCAAAAAGTCTGCTTGACAGTCTGACGCTGGTTAAAATAGATTTGCAAAACACCCTCACCGTTGATTCAATTATTTCCGGATCAAAATTATCATTCCAACATGTAAGCGACATCATCACTACTCAACTTGAAAAAGTTTATAAACTGAATGAATTATTTTCGTTGAAAATTTATTATCACGGGACTCCTGGTTCAAGTGGCTTTGGAAGTTTTGAAACCAGTCTGCACAGTGGTGCGAAAACGATTTATACATTAAGTGAACCTTATGGCGCTAGCGATTGGTGGCCTTGCAAAGATACTCCCGCAGACAAAGCCGATTCGGCAGATGTCTGGATTAGGTGCGATTCTTCTTTAAAAGCAATTTCGAACGGAAGACTTATTGGTGTTGCAAATAATAAAGACGGCACGTTTACATGGAAATGGCAGGAACGTTATCCGATCGCTCAATATTTAATTTCTATGGCGATTTCCAATTTTGCAGAATATCAACAATACTTTAACTACTCAAAAACTGATTCGATGCAGGTAATTCACTACATTTACCCGGAATTACTAAATCAAAACAAGGTGAATTTGGGACTGACAACTAACATGCTTCAAGTCTTTTCCGACAAATTTGGACTCTATCCTTATATTAAAGAAAAGTACGGGCACGCCTCATTCGGATGGGGTGGCGGAATGGAACATCAAACGATCACTTCCCTTGGTGGTAGTTACCTATCAATAGATTTGATTTCTCATGAACTTGCCCATCAATGGTTCGGTGATAAAGTTACTTGCAAAGACTGGCAGAACATCTGGTTGAACGAAGGATTTGCAACTTTCTGCGAAGCTGTATACGCCGAAGCCACCGGTGGAAAATCGTCTTATAATGCTTATGTTGCTGCAAGTATGGATAGAGCTAAGAGAGCCATAGGATCGATTTATGTAAAAGATATTAGCAACGTGGGGCAAATATTTGACTCAAATCGCTCTTATGAAAAAGGGGGAACAGTTCTTCATATGCTGCGGGGAATTGTGGGAGATGAAAAATTCTTTAAATTGATGAGAGATTATATTGATGATCCCCGATATGCTTACAATGTTGCAACAACAGAAGATTTTCAAGGTGTTGCCGAAAGTGTTTACGGTTCTTCGCTCGACTATTTTTTCAAAGAATGGATTTATGGTGAGAATTTTCCAACGTATACAGTAAAGTGGAATACAAGTTCATCTGGCAACGGAAATTCAATTGTTAATCTTTCAATAGCTCAGGTAAAGAACTCAACACCGCAATTTTTTACTATGCCGATTCAGATTAATATTAAATCATCGGTTGGTGATACTTTAATTACGGTTTTTAATAATCAGTTAAATCAAGGTTTTAGTGTTGTCGTGAATGGGACTGTTTCAGCCATTCAATTCGACCCAAATAATTTCATTCTGAAAAATGCTTCTGTCGCGGTAGGCGTTGAAGATCAGAATTTAGTGATTGATAAATTTGAATTATTTCAAAATTACCCGAATCCATTTAATCCAGAAACGGTTATAAAATATCAATTGCCGGTTAAGAATTTTGTTTCACTAAAGGTATTTGATGTGTTAGGTAAAGAAGTTGCAATTCTAGTGAACCAAGAAAATGAAGCAGGATTACATGAAGTAAAATTCGATGCCTCTGCTTTGTCAAGCGGAATTTATTTTTATGTTTTACAATCAGGTAATTTTACAAGCAATAAAAAATTACTGCTACTAAAGTAATTTGAAGTTAAAAACTGATGATTGAAGAGTTATGTAATTGGAGCAAATCATGAATACAGACATGCAAGAAACTCACTTTGCTTCCCCGCAACGTTCCAATGCAGAAAGCATAGAACATGACAGAAGAATTATTGAAAGTAATCCTACGATCATGCAATTATTGGAAGGGTTTCCTGATCTGGCACTTATTTTAAATGAAAATCGCCAGCTTGTTGCATTTAATACTAAAGCATGCGCGTATGTGCCAGAAGCCCTTCAGCCGAATGTGTATGGAATGAGGCCGGGTGAAGCAGTAGATTGCATCCACGCACATGATTTACCAGCTGGATGCGGAACATCCAAATTTTGCATAGAATGTGGAGCCGGAAAATCTATAGTAAGAACAATTGATAATAAAACCACTGAGGTGGATGAATGCCGAATCACCCGAAAGAGAAATGATATTGAAGAATCTCTCGATCTACGAGTCCATACAACAATCTTAAATATTGATGGAAGACATTTCACTCTCTTTTCTATTCAAGATATTGCTGGAGAGAAAAGGCGTTACACTCTAGAAAGAATCTTCTTCCACGATATTTTAAATACTGCTGGAGCTTTAGATGGACTTATACATCTTTTACCCGAATCTCAAGGCGAAGAATTAATTGATCTGGAGAAAACCCTTCCACAAATCTCATCGCAACTGATAAATGAAATAATTGCACAACGACAGTTACTAAGTGCTGAGAAAGGCACTCTCGTTCCGGAAATTACAACACTCTCCCTAAACAGCATCCTGAATGAAGCGGGAGTACTTTATTCAGGCCATCATGTTGCTAAAAAGAAAACTATCACAATAAAACTTCTCGATGAGGATATTGAATTTCAATCGGACAAAACGCTGCTTATTCGGTCAATTGGGAATTTGGTTAAGAATGCCTTAGAAGCATCTAAAGCCGGAGACGAAGTAAGAGTACATGCTGATCTTTCCCTTGAGCATATTTTTATTAATGTTTGGAACAGTGTGGTTTTACCTCCAAATGTCCAGATTCAAATGTTCCAAAGATCATTCAGTACAAAAGCACCAAAAGGAAGAGGAATCGGCACCTACAGCGTTAAACTTTTAGTTGAGCAATATCTTAAAGGAAAAATCACTTTCGTTTCTGACGATAAGAGTAAAACTACTTTTACGATCACTCTCCCCAGATAGGTAACTCACGATAGAAGTCTGACAGAATTTTTTATCTACCAGTTTATCTTATCTCCAACCTTTACAGAAAACTTATCGGTAAATCCTGCAACAACTTCAACAACATATTTCGCTGGTTCGGTTGAGGCATACGATTGATCCGATAAAGTTTTGGTGTTTTTGTGAATGGTAACAATTTTTTTATCAGCATTCACAAAGATCATATCAAGCGGTAAGTAAGTATTCCTCATCCAAAATGAAAGTGTTTCCTGCACCGGAAAAATGAACAACATTCCTTGATTAGTTTCCATAGACTTTCTGAACATAAGCCCCAGTTGCCTATCAAAATCAGTATCTGCAATTTCTAGATCAATTTTGGTAATAGAATTATTAAGGCTGTCGGTAAAGGTTAAACTTCCCTCTTTCATAAATTTATACTCAGTTTCTTCTGTTGACTGATCAGTTTTTGTAGGAATTATAAAAGAAATCACATATACGGCAATGATGGCTAAAACGCCAACTGCATAGTATATTTTTTTCCGGTTAGTAATTTTTCCCTTAACATGATTTTGTTTTTTCATAATAAATTCTGTTTTCTTTATAGAATGAATTAAATTTCTAAGATTAAAAATAAGCCAAAGAGTTGAATAACCGGTTATTGCCTACTTCTCGTTCTTTACAACTCTCAATTTAAAATAAACTTCTTCCGGCGAAAAAATTCCAGCGAAAAACCGTTCGTATATTACCGGTTCAAGATTAAGGATTGGATCCAGCCACTTCAGCGGAGTGAAGTGAGAAGTTATGAATTTCTTTTCTAAAACTTCAAAGGATGCTTTTCCTTCATAGTTCGTCCGGTGATTTAGTTTCCACTGCTCGTAAAACTTTAATTTACGGTTGCCAATAAATTCATAATTATCAAACGAACGGATAGAAAAAGGAATTTTATGATCCGGCTCGCCGAAAAATTTTGTATTAAGAAAAAAGGGAACGTAAACGATGAGCAGTCCGTTTGGTTTTATAATTCTGTAAAGTTCGGTTATCGTTTTATGGAAACTATCAAGATGCTCCAAAACGTGCGATGCAAAAACTTCGTCGAACGTATTATCTTCAAATGGATAAGGAAACGTATTTATATCGTGCAGTTGATTGCCGCCGTAATCAACAATATCAAGGTTAACGTAACCTTCTTTTAGATCGTTTCCACAGCCAAGATTTAATTTCATTTTTTACTTTCAGTTTGATTATTAGGGAAGTTTGAACAGGTTATAAACCGAACTCCCAAAATTTGAGTTAACCTAAATTAAGAATTAATCATGAATTTTTACAGATCAGATTACAAATCAGACTTACCCCAATTAAAATAGTATTCTATTTGCATTTCGTTTTTTCATAAATTAACCGGTAATCTTTAACAATATTTATTGGTATCATGACTTCACGAATGATAGAACGATCGGAAATCCCTCTTACACCCCAACAAGAAAGAATGGTGGCGAGCGGCTGGGGAATTGATGCACGTGATAAAGCGATCGTTGAAAAAATAGTTTATCTCTCAGACGGATTGAAAATTGAGGGTTATCTAGCTTATCCCAAAGAACGAAAAGAAGATGAAAAATTTCCATGTATCATTTGGAATAGAGGAGGCGCGGGTGCTAAAGGAATGATCGATTCTTTTGCAGCACGCGGAATGTTCGGTCAGCTTGCAAGTTGGGGCTACGTTGTCTTCGCTTCAATGTACCGAGGAAGTTTGGAAGGACAAGATGAAGTCGGCGGAAAAGATGTGAATGATGTTCTAAATTTAATCCCGCTTGCAGACGAACTTCCCTTTGCCGACACAGCGAAATGGGGCATAGAAGGCTGGAGCCGTGGCGGATTGATGACCTATCTTATTCTTCAACAAAACCAAAATTTTAAATGTGCCGTTTTCGTAGGAGCAATTTCAGATGTACGAATGCCGGCAAAAAATACTCCCGCTATGACGGAATTATTCAAACACCATTTCCCCGAAGTGATTTTTGAGAAAGAAATGAATAAACGCTGCGCTCTTGAGCATGCTGATAAACTTGCCAAAGAAACAAACTATTTGCTGATCCACGGTGGCGGAGACGATATTATCTCCCCGGTTCAATCGATAGAGATGGCAAAAAAACTTTCTGAAAACGAAATTAACTACCGCCTAGTTATTCTTGAGCAAGGTACCCACTATTTGAGGAATCACCGGAAAGAAGTTGCTGCACTACGAAAGCATTGGTATGAGAAGTATTTGAAGGATTAGCTGTTTTTTTCATTAAAGGGTAAGTGATTATGAAAAATATTTATTTGTTTGGGATTCTCTTTATTCTTTTTTTCACTGGTTGTTCATCAACATACAAAGTAACCGACTTCCCCGCCAGAGAGAAGTTTTATGAAGACTTCAATGAAACTTTCAAAGATAGAGAAGCAAAAGTTATTTTGACCAACGATAGTTCTTTCATCGCACCGAACGGGATTGAAATTAAAAATGATACTCTTTACTCTTACATCTTTACTGAAGAAAACCAACCGATGCAGTTTTCTTTGGCGGATGTTGCTGATGTTGAGTTTATTCGCGATCATATTGCATCTGCAAAGATTTTTTTAAAAAATGGAGAAAAATTAAACGGAAGCAAAGTAAAAGTAACTAAAGATTCTATAAATTTTATTGAGAATAAAAGTTTAATGTTGTTCAAAAAACTTGAATCAGTTGATAAAATAAAACGAGTCACATACAAAAACAGATGGAAAAGAATGCCACTCGCAATTTTAGCCGGTGCTCCATTGGGAGCCTTTTCGGGAATTGTCTTTAGCAAACTATTAGATACTAGAGACTATAAAGGAAATCCAGATTATTTTATTGGCGTAATTAATATGACTTTGGTAGGTGTTTTAAGTGGATGTATAATCTCCTATTTGATTGGTTTTGATGAGATATACCAGTTTAATCCGTAAATGAATTGGAAACGATTTTTCTTTACCTAGGAGAATATTATTATGAAACTGATCTATTTGGCTAGTTTATTTTTGGTAATATTTTTCACCGGCTGTTCATCAACCTACCATGTTTATGATTTCCGCTCACAACAAGATTTCTACAATGAAATTAACGGGATATTTAATAAAACAGAAACGGTGGTGATTTTGTCTAACGACAGCCTTCTTCTCGCTCAAGACGGGGTTGCCATTAAAGATCAGTTATTGGTATGCTACGCCGACATTGTAGAGAGGCGCGAACAAAAACGCCCACTTGCTGATCTCTCCTCTCTCGATTTTAATGATCAAAGGCAGGAATTTGCAAATATAAAAATGAGAACAGGAGAGTCATTTAAAGCAGAAAATATTAGAGTCGGCTTTGATTCCATTCAATTCACAGAGATAAATAATATAAAAAAAATTTCTACACTCTCGATAGATAGAGTTAAATCAATTAAATACAATAGTAGATGGAAGGCAATGTCAACTAGTGGGAAAATCGGTATTTTTACATTGAGCCTGCTCGGATATTATATTGGAAAACATATTACGCAGCAGAGGGGAGGAAATTCAACCCCCGCAGAAAGAGATAGCCAAGAACTTGAGGGATTTATCGGCGGATTTATTTACGGAGCCATCCTAGCTCCTTTTGTAGGGCTCTTTTGGGATTATCCGGTCATGTATGAATTTCCATCAAAATAAAAGTTAAAAAATTGCTATTTATTCCTCCCTCCGGAAGAATATACCACGATTTCACTTTAAATTGTTTTAATCCTTCAAAATCTTTAAATTGCGACTGTTTTTATAGAAAAACTGCTCCCCTTTTTGCATACGGTGAACAAAATTTACCGTTGCAGTGTTATACTTAAAGAATCTCAGTTTTCAATTTATTATTTACCCAAAGGCTTTGGAAATGTCAGACGAAAAAATAAATCAAAAATCAGTTGAAGAATTAGAAAACCAAGAATGGATGTACTCGCTGGATTACGTGCTTCAGCACGGCGGTCCAAAACGAGTGATCGAAATTCTGCAACAATTGCAAATCCGTGCTCAAAAAGCCGGTGTTGAACTCCCATTTACCGCTAACACACCATATATCAATTCTATTCCACGGGAAAAACAACCACCCTACCCTGGTGATAGAGAAATTGAAAGAAGAATAAAAAGTTTAATCCGCTGGAACGCGATGGCAATGGTTGTACGTGCCAATAAAGGCGATGCCGGAGTAGGCGGACATATCTCAACTTATGCTTCAGCCGCAACGTTGTATGAAGTTGGTTTCAACCATTTCTTTAAAGGAAAAGGAGAAGATTACGAAGGAGATCAGATTTTTTTCCAAGGACACGCTTCACCCGGAATTTATGCACGCGCTTTTCTTGAAGGTAGACTTTCTGCAGAGCAATTAGAAAATTTTAGAAGAGAATTAAAACCAACCGGTGGACTTTCGTCTTATCCACATCCCTGGTTAATGCCGAACTTTTGGGAATTCCCAACGGTCTCAATGGGGCTCGGACCGATCATGGCAATTTACCAAGCTTATTTTAATCGATATTTGGAAGATCGCGGACTAAAGAAAAACACTGGAAGAGTTTACGCTTTTCTCGGCGATGGTGAAACCGATGAGCCGGAATCACTCGGCGCAATTACCCTTGCTTCACGAGAAAAACTTGACAACCTAACATTCATCATCAATTGTAATTTACAGCGACTCGATGGACCAGTTCGCGGCAACGGGAAAATTGTTCAAGAACTTGAGGCAGCTTTCCGCGGCGCAGGTTGGAATGTTATTAAAGTCCTTTGGGGAAGCGACTGGGAGCCGATCCTTGCAAAAGATAAACACGGTAAACTTGTTAAACGAATGATGGAAGTTGTTGATGGACAATACCAGAAATATTCAGTTGAATCGGGAGCTTACTTCCGCCAAGATTTCTTTGGTGTTGATCCTGAATTATTAGAAATGGTAAGTCATCTTTCCGATGAACAATTAAGAAAATTAAAACGGGGCGGTCACGATCCTGAAAAAGTGTACGCTGCATACAAAGCCGCTACAGAACATAAAGGACAACCGACCGTAATTCTTGCGCACACAATTAAAGGTTACGGATTAGGCGAAGCCGGTGAAGGAAAGAACATCACTCATCAGCAAAAAAAATTAAATGAAGACGAGTTGAAAGAATTCCGCTCACGTTTCGGAATTCCTATTTCTGATGATGAGGTAGCTAAAGCTCCTTTCTACAAACCGGAAGCAGACAGCCACGAATTGAAATACATTAAGGAAAGACGCGCTTCTCTTGGCGGATACGTTCCAACAAGAAAAACAGATATTGCGCCGCTTAAAACTCCGTCGGAAGAATTGTTCGAAGAATTTTACAAAGGAACCGACGGCAAAGGCGTTTCTTCAACTATGGTGTTTGTAAGAATTCTTGCAAAACTTTTGCGCGATAAAGAACTTGGCAAACTCATCGTTCCAATTGTTCCCGATGAAGCACGAACGTTTGGAATGGAAGCGCTGTTCAGACAAGTCGGAATTTATTCTCACGTCGGCCAACTTTATGAACCGGTTGATAAAGACAGTCTGCTTTATTACAAGGAAGCGCAGAACGGACAAATCTTTGAAGAAGGAATTAATGAAGCTGGCGGAATGTCATCATTCATCGCAGCGGGAACGGCTTATGCTTCGCACGGAGTAAATACAATTCCCTTCTTTGTTTATTATTCGATGTTCGGTTTTCAACGAATCGGTGATTTGATCTGGGCTGGCGCCGATATGAGTGTAAAGGGATTTCTTGTTGGCGGTACTGCCGGGAGAACAACTCTTAACGGTGAAGGTTTGCAGCATCAAGATGGTAACACACACTTGCTTGCTTATCCTGTACCGAATTTGGTTACGTACGATCCGGCCTTTGCATTTGAACTTGCTGTAATTATCCGTGATGGGATTAGAAGAATGTATGAAGAAAAAGAGAACATCTTCTACTACTTAACAATCATGAATGAGAATTACGCAATGCCCGCAATGCCTGAGGGAGCAAAAGAAGGAATTCTTAAAGGGCTCTATAAACTAAAAGCTTCGGAAAACACTTCACACAAATTAAAAGCGAATTTGCTCGGCAGCGGAACAATGGTTAACGAAGCATTGAAAGCTCAAAAAATTCTTGAAGAAAAATATAAAGTTAGCGCAGATGTTTGGAGCGTTACAAGCTACAAAGAATTGCGTCGCGATGCACTTGAAGCGGAAAGATGGAATTTACTCCATCCAACTGCTGAACAAAAAATTCCATACATCACTCAATGTTTTAATAACGATGAGGGTGTCATTGTTGCTTCATCCGATTATGTAAAAACACTTCCTGATTCAATTTCAAAATGGCTGCCTAAACCAATTGTTTCACTCGGAACAGATGGATTCGGCAGAAGTGAAGCGCGTCCAGAACTCCGTGACTTTTTTGAAGTTGATGCACGCTACATTGTAGTCGGTACTTTATTCGCACTCGCAAAAGAAGGTAAAGTAAAAATGACACAAGTTGAAAAAGCAATAAAGGAATTAGAGATCAATCCGGAAAAATTAAATCCGATGATTTCGTAAAAATTAAAATTATAAATCAATTAGGTTTTTAAATGAAAGAATTTATCCTTCCCGAATTGGGTGAAAATATTGAATCAGCTTCAATCTTAAAAGTTCTTGTTGCTCCGGGCGAAATCCTCGAAGTTGAACAAGCTGTTTTAGAAATTGAAACTGATAAAGCCACCATCGAAGTCCCCTCAAATGTTCGTGGAAAAATTAAAGACGTCTTTGTAAAAGACGGTGAAAAAGCAAAAGTCGGACAAGTAATTCTTCGCGTAGAAGAATCCGGTTCAACTAAACAAACCGCGACCAAGAGCGTTCAAGTAAAAGAATTTCCGGCACAAACTTCAGAAAAAGGTGGAGCCAAACAATCTTCGGTTTCTGCAATAGCACAATTCATTTTACCAGAATTAGGTGAAAATATTGAATCGGCAAATGTGTTAAAAGTACTTGTCGCTGTCGGCGATCTACTTCAAGTTGAGCAAGGTGTCTTGGAAATTGAAACCGATAAGGCTACCATCGAAGTCCCTTCGACTGTTAACGGAAAAGTTGTCGAACTTTTTGTAAAAGAAGGAACAAAAGCTAAAGTAGGTCAGGTTGTATTACGTGTTGAAACATCAGCTGAAGAAGTAATCGAAGAACAACCTACAAAAGAAGAACCTGTCGCAATTCCAGAAGTAAAAGCTGAAGAACCGATTGAAATTGTTCGAGGCTCCGCGACAGCAGTTATTATCGATAATCAACCAAAGATTTCAATTAACTCGGCACCCGCCGCTCCATCAGTTAGAAGATTGGCACGTGAGATAGGCATTGATATTAATCAAGTCCCCGGTTCCGGTCCAGGTGGAAGAATCCGTATGGCGGATGTGAAAGCATACTCCAAACATGTACTTGAAAGCCGCGGTGCAGTTTCAGGCAATGTTGGAGTTTCGGTTAAATCTGAGTCTCTTCCCGACTTTACAAAATTCGGAGAAGTTGAACGTAAGGCGATGTCGAGCATTCGTTCTAAAACCGCAGATCATTTGAGTTATGCATGGGCAACAATTCCGCACGTTACTCAGTTTGATAAAGCAGACATCACCGACCTGGAAAAAGTTAGAAAAGGATTATCCTCACTTCCGGAACAAGATGGAATTAAATTAACGGTAACTTCATTTCTTTTGAAAATTATATCTGCAGCAGTAAAGGAATTTCCACAGTTCAACGCCAGCGTTGATATGGAGAAAAAAGAGATCGTTTATAAAAAATACGTAAACCTTGGTGTTGCGGTCGATACGGAAAACGGACTCATCGTTCCGGTTGTAAAAAATGTTGATCAGAAAAATATTTTTCAACTTACAAAAGAAATGAACGAGTTAGCTGAGAAAGCACGCAAACGCAAAATCGGTTTGGATGATTTGCAAGGCGGCTGCTTTACAATTTCTAATCTCGGCGGGATTGGCGGAACGTATTTTACTCCGATTGTTAATTCGCCAGAGGTTGCTATTCTCGGCGTTTCGCGCGGATCAATGGAACCGGTTTATAAAGAGGGACATTTTGTTCCTAGACTGATGCTTCCTTTATCGCTGTCGTATGATCATCGTTTGATTGATGGAGCTGACGCAATTCGTTTCTTACGATGGATTGTTGCCGCTCTTGAAAATCCGTACAAGTTTTTAGTGCAATAGTACGCTGATCTATTTAGATTTTTTATGATCTGCGCGGATCATAAAAAATCATAACGAATCTGCGTCCCATTTTTTTATTATTGAAAGATCAAAGAATTTATGTCACAAAATAAAAGTGTTGTAGTTATTGGCGGAGGTCCTGGTGGATACGCTGCTGCATTTGCTGCTGCCGATCTTGGCATGCAAGTAACGTTGATCGATTTAGAAAAAAATCCGGGCGGCGTTTGTTTGTACCGCGGATGTATTCCCTCCAAAGCTTTACTGCATGTTGCGAAACTTTTAACTGAAGCGAAAGAAGCAAAAGCTTGGGGAATAGAATTCGGTGAACCCAAAATTGATCTGGACAGACTAAGAACTTTCAAGAACAAAGTTGTCGCAAAACTCACCGGTGGTTTGGGCAGCATGACGAAACAAAGAAAAATAAATTACATTCAAGGAAGAGCAAGCTTTCTTAATTCATCAACTTTAAAGATCGAAAAAGTTGACGGAACAAATGAAGAATTCAAATTTGATAAAGCAATCATCGCAACCGGATCAGTTATTGCGACGGTACCTTTCTTAAATCTGCAAAGCAAAAGATTATTAAATTCTACTTCCGCACTTGATTTACCAGCGATTCCCAAATCTTTGTTTGTGATTGGGGGCGGCTACATCGGACTTGAACTTGGTTCGGTTTACAATGCTCTTGGAACAAAAGTAAGCGTTGTTGAAATGATGGATGGACTTCTTCCCGGCGCCGATAGAGACTTAGTTCAGTTTCTTTCAAAACGAATTGAAAAATCTTTTGATAAAATCATGCTCAAATCTAAAGTATTGGGAATGGATGAAGTTGAAGATGGAATAAAAGTAAAAATTGAATCCGCAGATGGAACTGTAAATGAAATTGTTTACGAGTATGTTTTAATGTCGATTGGACGTAAGCCGGAAACAAAAGGACTTGGACTCGAAAACACAAATGTAAAAACCACCCAGCGCGGTTGGATTGAAGTTAATCAACAATTACAAACCACCGAGCCAAACATTTACGCAATAGGTGATATTGCCGGAGAACCTATGTTGGCTCACAAAGCTTCTCACGAAGCACACGTTGCAGTCGAACATATTGCGGGACATAATGTTGCCTTCGAGCCGAAAGCGATCCCGGCAGTTGTTTTTACTGATCCCGAAATTGCTTGGGCTGGTTTAACTGAAAATCAAGCTAAAGAAAAAAATATTACTGTTGAAGTTTCAAAATTTCCTTGGGCTGCTTCCGGCAGGGCTGTAACACTTGATCGAAATGACGGCGTTACTAAATTAATTATCGAACCGGAAACCGAACGTATTCTTGGTGTTGGTATTTGCGGGCCGGGCGCTGGCGAACTTATTGCCGAAGCGACACTTGCAATTGAAATGGGAGCGAACGCAAAGGATTTGGCTTTAACCATTCATCCGCATCCAACGTTATCGGAAACAGTGATGGAAGCTGCGGAAGTATTTTTTGGAACGAGCGCCCATCTTTATAAACCGAAGAAGTAAAAATTTTCGACTGGAAAGTAAAAAGGGTAAGAAGTTTTTCTTACCCTTTTTCTTTTTAAAAGTTTACTTCAATTCCACCGACGGGGAGAAGCGAGAACTGATAAACGTTATCTCGCGTACCATCCGAGTTGTATTGGTAACTGGCGATGTTTTTTCTGTTAAAAACATTTTGGATTGAGAGATAGACTCCTAAACTCCATGAATTAAAATTATACCGGCTATTAAACGCAATGTCAAAGCGTTGATAATCGGGATAACGAGTTGAGTTAAGCGCGTCAATCTCTACCCAACTTCCTTTGCTCCAGCGAGTTTCGCCTTCATAGTACTGTTGATCGGTTCTCCATTCTTTTGGTGTATAAACCTTTCCACTTGCATACCGGTAGCGAACGCTGATTTCCATATCATCGGAAAAAGGAAGAATCATGCTCGTATATTTTATATAAAACGGCATGTCGTCTAATTTCTTTCGAAGATCAGCAAATCGTTTACCCAAAATAACGGTAAGAATATTAGGGAATTCATATTCAGATGTATACGTCTTCCCTTCCATTCCAATTCTCGGATCATCTGTTTTGCTAAGCATTTTTGAATAACTCAAAGTGCCATAAATATCTTTCACCAATTTTTGTTGAAGCATAAAGTCAATTCCGTATGAATTTTGCTTGCCAACGTTAACGGTTACATTCGATCGGTACATTTTATCGAAGAAATGAATAAACTGTTCCGTTACTGGAATATCTGAATAACGTTTATAATACGCCTCAAGTGTAAGTTTCAAACCGTCATCAAGAATATGTTCTAGACCTACCACATAATGACGCGCGTGGGTATTTTTCAAATACCGATTGGTGTACTTATCGGCGTTACTTCCGTAAAGAGGACCATAGGTTGGATAGGCTTGCGTCTGGTAATATTCACCGTATGCAAAATTGATATTTGTCAAACTCGGTATGATGTAATAGGATGCTGAAAGTCTTGGACTGACATTTCCTTTATCACTATAAGAGAAATAATCGTATCGCAAACCAACGTTCACTAATAATCTTTCATCAAATAAAGAAATTTTATCATTTACAAAAGCGTAATGTTTTTCTTGATCGAAATAGGGGATATCTATATTCATGTCAGAAAAAGGAGTTACCACTGTTGGCGACCATGCATTGAATTGGGGTAACCAATATCGTGAGGAATCTCCATAGAGGTAGATTTTTTGTACGAAATCTCCCGTTCCTACAAACGCACCAAAACTGAGTTCGTGAACGTTCGAAGGTTTCCAAACAAATTCCCCTTTCGCTGCAAGAATTTTGTTGTAACTATCATCAAAAAATAATTTTCTCTTATTTATCAACTGGTGATCAGATGATTTTCCAGCGGCATCAAATGAACGCTGAACGAAATGTTCATCCACATCAACCAAATATTTAAAGCTGTTATTATAAACAGTAAAGAGTGAGTAGAAATTTTTACTCCAAATACTTTTTAAAGACGCACCGACAGCCATCTGACTTTGTTTTACATCAACACGCTGATAACCGACAGAATCTTTTCCATTTGCAAGCCATTCACGCGCAACTTCCGGTTCACCATCGAAAAGAATTTTATCGTTTCCGTAAATTCCCGAAATAGAAAGATGGTGCATCGGAGAAAGATCGTAACCGGCTTTAAATTGTAGATCGTAATATTTTGGGATTGCGGTTAAACCGAATGATGACGCGATCAAATCAATATAACTTTTTCGCGCAGACAAAACCCAAGAACCTTTTCCGCCATTGATACCACCTTCTAAAATAATTCCCGCGCCTGCCATCGAAAGATTGGCGTTCCCTTTTAGCAAACTGTTTCGCGTTCCTTCGCGAGTTTCAATACTCATCACCGATGAAAGTTTATCGCCATATTTAGAAATGAATCCACCGGTAGAAAATTGAATGCTTTCAATCAGATCAACATTTACCATGTTGATTGGACCACCGCTGTTCATTTCATTCGGATAATGATTTGTGGAATGCAATTCCATATTGTCATAAACAGTAAGATTTTCATTTGGAGAACCACCGCGAACCAGCAACTCGTTGTTCTGATCATCTGAAAATGAAACGCCCGCCATTCCCTGCAATATTCTTTGAAAATCCTGCGCCGAGCCCGGTGACCTTCTAATTTCTTCTGAACTTAAAACAACCGTTGCAAGATTGTTTACTTGAATTGATTTATCGAAGTAATCGCTTTGAACAACTACTTCCCCTAATTCAACATTGGTTGGTTCCAATTTAATGGTAACAAATGTTTCTTTCCCGGATTTAACAATTACGTCCGTCTTTACGCTAGGCGAATAACCAACTGAACTAATTTTTAAAGAATAACTTCCAACCGGAACAGAAATTTTGAAATACCCGTTCAAATCAGTTGATGCGCCGGTATTAGCCCGCTCAACAACAACTACGCTGGCACCGATAAGGATTTCTCCAGAAGAAGCATCTTCAACTTTACCGGTGATAACAGATTGTTGCGCATTGATGGATCCACACAAACTAACATACAACAGAACCAGAATAATTTTTTTGATCATTTTTGCCTCATATTTTATTTATTAAAAAATCTTTCATCAAGCATATCGAATATTTTTTTGAATAATCCCTTAATATGCGCTTCAGGGACCATCACCAAACGCTTACGAATAACAAGCGATGCAAGTCCATGCGTAAAACTCCAAAGTAAAAAGGTGGTTGCCTCAACATCACCGTTGGTAATTCCCTTTTGTTCAAAAACCTCCGCAATGGTGTCGCTCAATAATTTCAGTGCGCGGTCATCTATATAACATTCTTCTTTAACAGGATCGATGGGCGCGCTCATAATGAACATCAGATCGTAGTATTCGGGATTCTCGAATGCAAACTTCATGTAAAGTTCTCCAATCTTATCCAACCGCTTTTTCACATCTTTTATTTTCAAGGAAGTAGTAAGCGTGTCATAAAATTTATCAAACGCTATTTTCTGCAATGAATTGAAGATAGCCGTTTTGTCTTTGAAATAGAGATAGACCGTTGCCGGGCTGTATTCTATACTTTCAGCTATCTTTCTGATTGAAACTTTGTCGTATCCTTCGGACAAAAAGAGTTTCATCGCGACAGTAAGGATTTTATTCCTCATTGCTTCTTTTTCAAGTTCTTTTCTTTCGGCAATTCCCATGGTTTTCCTTGTTCTTTTACTAAACAGTGTTTATTTACTAAACGAAAGATAATTTATGAACAAGAAAAATCCAAATATTTTTCCATCAGCGGATAAATTTTTATTAGACCGGAAGAATGAACACAAAACATTCTCTTTTGAGATCAAACAGACTTTCCTATTTTCGTAAAGAAAATAAACGAAAGTACTCCATGAAAAAATTGTATTGGTTCTTCCCGCTGCTTTTTGTTCAGCCATTTCTCGCGCAGTCAGACAATCTAATTAATGAGACACGATTAATGAACCGAGTGGAACATCTCGCTTCGCCTGAACTGCAAGGCAGACTTGCCGGAAGCGAATATTACGATCAGGCTGCTAAATATGGCGCAAATGAATTTAAGAAAGCCGGACTTAAACCTATCGGCGATGACGGCTATTTCCAATATTTGAACATTGAGTACAACCAAATTCTCCCCGGCGAAATATTTACAGTGATTCGGAAAGATGGTTCGGAAAGAAAATGTGAGTTGGGAAAAGATTACATCTATAGAGGATTTTCCGGCGCCGGCGATGTTACTGCATCGGTAGTATTTTGCGGATACGGAATTTCCGACTCGCTTTATGATGATTATAAGAATATTGACGTAAACGGAAAAGTTGCTATGGTCTTTAAGTATCAGCCTAAATGGAATATTGAAAAACATGGTTGGAAGAATGGCAATCCCCGAGAGAAAGCAAGAATAGCGTTTCAACACGGTGCCGTTGCAATTTTGTTCATCTCTTTTCCAAATGATGAAAAACCGCAACTCCCGATCGGCAGCGTAATAAGTGGCTCCGGGGAACAGAACGTAAATTTTCCGGAACTTCATATCGATATTCCTATTGCCGATGAAATTTTGGAGGGTACCGATTTCACTTTAAAAGATTTACAAACTAAAGTCGACTCGACAAAACAACCGTTTGCCGTTTCGACTGAAAACAGCGTAAGAATAAAAGTTAAAACCGAATATCAAAAAGAAAAACGAACCATGAATGTGGTCGGATTGCTTGAAGGGAAAGATGAAAAACTTAAGAACGAATACATTATTATCGGCGCTCATCTTGATCATGTGGGAGGACAAGCGGACAAAGTTTATTTTCCCGGAGCAAACGATAATGCGTCAGGATCGGCTGCGGTACTGGAAATTGCTCAAGCTTTTAAAGATGGAAAAATTGATAATAAACGTTCGATCATTTTTGTTTTATTTACTTGTGAAGAGCAAGGATTGTATGGGGCAAAATATTTGGCAAATCATTTGCCGGTTAAACAAGAACAAGTTGTCGCGATGATGAATATGGATTGCGTTGGTTTTGGCGACAGCATTCAAATCGGTAACGGGAAAAGCGCTCCGCAGCTTTGGCAAATCGCAAAACAGGTTGACGCAAAGAATGATAAGATGATGATCGAAACAACCTGGAACGGAGGCGGCGCGGATGCCGGTCCGTTTCATGACAAAGGAATTCCAGCAATTTACTTTGTTACAAAAAATAGTTATGAGCATCTTCATCAATTAACAGATAAACCAGAAACGCTGAACAAATCTCTTTACCGGCAAATTACTAACCTCGCTTTTCTAACGGTTAAAGAAATTGCCGAAGGGAAATACAAAAGAGAAACGGTTTTGAAATAGCTTAAATAACTTAGACCTCGAAGGAGAAGAATCACATTCAACTTACACCTTCGAGGTCAGAAAAAACATCACTTCATCAAAACTAACTTCTTGGTTTCCACAAAATTTCCCGCTCTCAGTTGGTAAAAATATACACCACTTGATGATTTAAATCCCAAATCTGAAATTCCAAATTCCAATTCATATAATCCCGGTTGTTTGTTTTCGCTTATTAGCGTAGTAATCTCACGTCCTAAAACATCAAATATTTTGAGAGTTACAAAATTTTGTGATTTGTTATTCGGGATTTGATATTTGATTTTTGTACTTGGATTAAACGGATTGGGATAATTTTGATAAAGTGCGAAAGAAGAAATAATGTTTTTTTCATCAACTCTGTTCGGAGTAAAAGGAATCGCTTTGCAATAGACGGGAGAAAGTCCACCGCTTACGTTTGATGTTATTGAAATATTACAATCGTCATACGCGTCATGGGTTGGGGTGAATTGTCTCGTATAATGAATCGGAATTATTTTTTTCTCACCGGGTTTGATTGTAAAAGCACCCGGAAAAATCATAACGGTAAAATTCGGATTAGAAGATTGAAATTGAGTGATAACTAAATCTTCTATCCCCGGATTAAGAATTACGAACGCAGACCACTTAGATGTACCGATGGCAACAGAATCGAAATTAATAATAGTCGGCGCCACCGTTGCAGCAATAGTTTGTGGGAGATATCCGTTTTTCACCGTAGTTTGTCCAAGAACCTTTCCATTTTCAGAAACGGCTTCCAGTAAAACTGAATCACCGTTGAATACTGTTACTCGTCCGTATGCATTCCCAAATTCCGATTCGGGAAGATTTGAGGTGTGTCCGCCGCTATTAAAGACGAAGACTCCAAAGCGCTCCATTAAAGAAACGAATCCCATATTCTTTATATCAAGCGGGCCTGCCATCAATTCGGGAATCAAAGAATTTTTTCCATCATCAACACCCGAAGTGTGCGTATCGCCGGAAAGAAAGATGACGTTTGTAATTTTATTTTCATCAATCGCTTTTAATAAGCGAAAAATATCTTTTGGAAAACCCGCCCATTTATCCGAAAGTTCAAAGGCAATATCTTTAATGTTGAACATACCATAAAGCGTAGGAATCTCTTGATACTTCGGATCATTTTGAAGCAGCATTGCTAACTCAATCGCAGAACGCATACCGGGATTGAATGGTGTTCCGGTTGAAATAAATTTCCAATCGGAGGTCGAATTCTTCAATCCGCTTATAAGCCAATCCATTTGCTCATCACCCAAAATTGAGTGTGTTGAATCGGGAGAAAAATAAATTGAATCGCCGGCAGTTTTAAATCCTAAAAGATTCATCTCTCTTTGCGAACGGTTATCCGTCAGAAACACTTCAGCATTGCCGTAAGAAAATTTTTGCCACATTCCTTTTTGAATATTTGCGAGGGCATAATGGGGAAACATTTTTTCATATCCGTTCAACATATTGCGTGCGGCTTGTAAATAAAGAAGAGAACCATCCACATTGTTTCCAGCCATGTCGTGGTCATCGTACGTATAAGCGTAAGGAGTTTTTCTTATCAATTGATATGAAGGGTGAGCAAAAGAATAACGCGAGCGAAAACTTTCCTTTACAAGATCGTCATTTAAAGAGAAAGGTGATTCGGTTGTATCGGGATAACCCCAATCTCCCTGCTGAATGAAAAAGGCTGGATTGTCTTCCGCAATTAAATTATAAATGGTTCCGGGTTGATTTTGTTTCTGGCAGGAACCAAAAGCAAAGTTAAATTGAGATCGTTCACCCTCAAGCGGAAAGGTTGCAAAATAACGTTCAACAGAATCAGCAGCAGCTACGTCATTAATAAATACTTTGTAATAATATTTTGTTCTCTGATGAAGACCGGTGATTGTAGTAAAACAAAAAAAATCAGAATCACTTTTTGCGACCACCGCACTTGAAAAAATCGGATTCAGAAAAGATGGGTCAAAATCGAGAGCAATTTTGACCGCCGCTTCTGCATCAATACGAACAACAAAACTAGCGGTTGATGAAGTAACACCACCGACAATTGGCGGGTTAGAAATTTTTTGAGCGTTCACCGAAATTAGACTGCTTAAAAATAAAATGGGAATCAATTTTATTAACTTCATCGAATTCTCCTTTTCTTCTCTAAAATCTTCATCTAATTTGAACAAATTTTGGGGTAAATGCAAAAATCACCTTTTCGTGTGATATTCATTTATTGCTAAACCAAAAACTATTATTTATCTTTGGTCAAAGGATAATAAGTCAGACGTTGAAAAATGTGACGAATATATTTCAAAATACATTTAAGCATCCAAATAAAATTATTTGCCTTTGTATTGGACTACTATTTGCAGCAAGTCTGAACGTATTTGCAGAAGAATCTCTAACCTCAGAAAAACCCATCATTCTTCAACTAAAATGGAAACACCAATTTCAATTTGCCGGTTATTATGCTGCCGAACTCAAAGGTTATTTTAAAGCAGAAGGATTGAATGTTAAAATTCTTCAGGGCAGCGCTAAGTTAAATGTTATTAATGAAGTTCTCTCAGGTAGAGCACAATTCGGTATCGGTGTGCCCGATATTTTGTTGGAAAAAATGAAAGGTGCCCCTATTGTTTTACTCGCTTCAATTTTTCAACACTCTCCGGCAATAATACTATCAGATAAGAATAAAAATATTCGAATACCCTCTGATTTAATCGGGAAAAGGATGGGCGTGGTTGAAAAGAATGGTGAAGCCCAAATAAAAGCAATTTTACTTCAAGAGGGTATTCCACTTGATTCGGTTGAGTTCGTACATTGTTCAGGGAGTACCAACGAATTACTTTCGGGAAACGTGGATGCACTTGAAGCTTATATTACAACTGCACCGTACACTCTCCAAAAAAAAGGAATAACCCCTTCATACATTCGTCCGGAAACTTACGGAGTTGATTTTTACGGAGATCTTATTTTCACCTCCGAGGAAGAGGCAAATACAAATCTTGAACGGGCAGAAGCGTTTCGTCGGGCATCAATAAAAGGTTGGGAATATGCTCTCAATCATCCCAACGAATTGATCGATTACATATTAACCTTCAAAGATCTCGACACTGTTGTAACACGAGAGTTCCTTTTAAATGAAAGCCGTGAAATTAAAAAATTAATCGTCCCCGATTTCGTTGAAATTGGTCATAATAATTATGGAAGGTGGAAGGCGATTGCAGAAAGTTTTAATTTTCTCGGTATGCACCGTGGAGAATATTCATTAGAAGGATTTTTCTATGCCTCAAAATTATCGGTAGAAAAAAAGTGGTTAACGATAATTGCGATAATTGTTGGTGTGGTTTTCTTCATTATAATCTTCATTTCTTTTTGGGTTTATCAACTAAAGCGAATCGTAAATAAACGTACGCTACAACTCACTAACGAAATTCATCAGAGAGAAAAGTCGGAAGAACTTGTTAAAGAAAAAGAATCCCGGCTTCGGGCTGTCTATGATAGTTCGCTTCAAATCCACTTACTTGTAAATAAAACGGGGGAAATTATTGCTTTTAACAAACGTGCAAAAGAATTTGCAGAAAAAGCATTTGGAGTAAATTTTGAGCCGATGGGAAAGTCTTTACTCTCAATACTTCCCGAAGAAAATAGTGAAAGATATAAGGAATATTTTGCTCGCTGCTTAAAAGGAGAAAATTTTCACTACGAAAGAATCATGACCTGGCCAAATCATCAGCCGATGTGGTTTGAACTTTTATTTATGCCGGTTTATGATACTTCCGGTGAATTGATTGGTGTATCATTTAACGGAATGGAAATATCAGAGAAAAAGAAAACCGAACAAATTCAAAATGCGTTATATCAAATTTCCGAAGCGGTGAATTCATCGGATAATATTAATGTCTTGTACCGGAGGATTCATGATATTTTAAGGGAATTAATGTCTGCTGATAATATCTTTATTTGTCTTTATGATGAGAAAAAAGATATGGTTCAGTTCCCCTATTTTGTAGATGAATTCGATCCGCAGCCTGAACCGGAACCCTTTGCAAATTTTGAAAAAAGTCTAACCGCTTATGTAATGAAAAGTGGCAAGGCTCTTCTGGCAAATGAAGCACTGGACAATCAATTACAAAAGCAAGGGGAGATAGAATTGGTTGGAGAGCCTACAAAAATTTGGCTTGGTGTGCCCTTAAGAATCGATGAAAAAGTAATCGGAGTGATTGTATTACAAGATTATCATAACGAAAAAACGTATGGAGAATCTGAAAAACAAATACTTACATTCGTCTCAGAACAAATTGCGTTTGCAATAGACAAAAAGAAAAAGGAGCAGGAATTAAAACAATTCGCAGAAGAATTAAAGACGTTAAATGCCAACAAAGACAAACTCTTTTCGATAGTTGCCCATGATTTACGAAGCCCTTTCTTTGCACTGCTTGGGCTTGGTGAAATTTTAGCCAACGAGATCGATACTTTAACGATGGATGAAATAAAAAAATTCACAGCTGAGTTGCATAATTCTATTAATGTTCAATATAAATTCTTGGAAAATTTATTAGAGTGGTCGCGTCTCCAGTTAGGAAAAGTTGATTTTAGTCCTACTGCTGTTAATTTGCACCATGCAGTTGTGGTTGTTTTTAATCGTTTAACTGGACTTGCCGTTAGAAAAAATATTCACCTACTGAATGAAGTTGACGAAAATGTGTTGGTTTTATCTGATGAAAATGTCCTCCAATCAATTCTTCATAATCTTATTACGAACGGGATAAAATTTACAAATGAAAACGGAGCAATTCGTGTTTTTTCAAAACTGGAAAATTCTTTTATTCATGTCAGCATTAAGGATAATGGGGTGGGAATAGCAAAAGAACACCTAGCAAAACTTTTTGCCATTGAACAACAACATTCAACACGGGGAACCGCAAACGAGCGTGGGACGGGCTTAGGATTACTAATTTGTAAAGAATTAATCGAAAAACACAGGGGGAATATTTTAGTTGAAAGTAAAATTGGGGAAGGGACAACTTTCACTTTCAGCATTCAAGTCTATCAAAAATAAAATCACTCCTCTCCCCACTCCAATATCTCCACTTCAACTTCTGCAAGACCATCATTAAGTATATCAATTTAATTTGCGTTCCAGCAAAAGCCGATGCTGTCCTAAACCGGTCTGATTGTTTTTTGTGATTTCTGCTGCACGGGAACATGGTGTAAAAACATGAATGATAAAACCAAGCACAAAGTTGATAACAAAAAACTTTGCTTCATATTATTTCAGTTTTTTAACTACGAAAGGTTGAAAGAATTGAAACTTCTTTTCAATTAATCACTAAATATATTAGGTATCTTTTTGACGAGAGAAGAAATATTTCTTTACCCCGCTTTTGAAAAAAAATACTGCGAGTCCGATTAGTAAAATTACTATCGAAATGTACTGTGATGGCGTAAATGGTTTAAACCCCGGGAGGAGTGAATCTGCGCGGATAAATTCTATTAAAAATCGGAAGATTCCATATCCGATGAACGTCAGCGACATTTGAAATCCTTCGAAGGTGAATTTCTTCCTTGCAAAGTGCATCACAGTGAAAAGTGAAAACGCAAAAAAACTTTCGTACAATTGCGTAGGATGAACCGCACATTGTCCACTGGGAAAAGTTACTCCGAGAAAGGAATCTGTCGGAAGCCCCGAACAACAACCGGCTAAGAAGCAGGCAATTCTCCCAATTCCAAGTCCGAAGATTCCACCGTAAGTCATTATATCCAGCGCGGTAAAAAGTGGAAACTTCATAAATATTCTTCCGACTAAAAGAGCCACATAACTGCCAATGAATGCTCCATATATCATCCAACCGGTGTGTGTTAAAGTTTCGATGGGATGGGAAAAGAATCTCTGATGGTCAAAGCTGACGGCATAAAATATTTTGGATCCGATCATCCCGAATACGGCAACAAGAAAAAACAGCTTCCAGTAAATGTCTATCGAAAAGCTAAGTCGTTTTACTTCACGGTAACATAACAGCGCAAAAACAACTGCGCCAAGCGTTGTGAACAACGAGTAAGAACTGACGGCATAACCGTCGAATAAATTAATTAGTGGATACATACAATAAAAATAATAAAAAACGGGATGGTTTAATCCATCCCGTTCCGTTTTCTAATCTCCGAAAGTTATTATTGAAGAGTCAGGATGAACTGATCAACGAGATAAGGAAACATTTTCGAGTGTTTAGTAAAAGCAATTTTCTTCTCAGTGTTTGAGTAATAAAATCCGAGGATTTGTCCCTTGTAATATAAATTATATGTATATGGATAACCCTCGACTGTACGTCCCAACTCCTGAATTGAATACTGAGCGTTCTGATAATCGAAATCATATTTTGATGCAAGATTCGGATAGACTTTTACATCAGCAGCATCCGGAGTCCAGTAAAACTTCAGACTCGCCTTTGTTGGGCTTATAATATCCAAATATTGTCTCGTAGGATCAGAGAGGGTAAAAGTTTTTGCAGGTGCAGGGTCGCCGACACTAGGAATAATTTCTAAACTTTTAAAAATATATTTTTGTTGGGATAGGAGAGCCGTTCCACCAATAGTGATTGTGTAACTGTTTTCAACCCAGGTGCCATAAATGGGCTCACCCCCAGATGTTTTTTTTCCATTCACATACTTTTCAGCTGGATGGGAGACAGTTCTTGCTCTGCACACTAATTTCCACTTTCCGGGTGTATTAAAAGCATAATCAACACTCATGAGTTGCTCAGAACCTTGGTTATATTGATCAACATATACTCCCGTAAGATTTGCAACATTCAAGGAATTATCTGCGAAATAATAAGGTAATTTTACAGAATCTGTTCCTGCAGGAGAAATAATCCACATAAAAGATTCGGGTTTGTCGTATTTCGTAGTGTTTTTATCAGGAACATTAGGCATTAAATCACAGCTTTCTGTTACCTCATGTTGGGAAGGGTCATAATTCGAGAGCTTAACTAAAATCATCTGTCTTTTTCCAACTTGATAATTATTCGAACTTTCTGCTTCGAAAGTAATTGTTGGTGGAGTATCCAGCGTACTATTTTGGTCTAAGACCCCGCCTGTAAATATAAAGAAGGAGCATATTGCCACAACGCTAAGTACAGGGAACGAGTATTTTCTATTTATTTTTTTCATTTTTTCTTCTCCGTGTTAAAAGTTAAACATTAATGAACCGGAAATCGTACCGGCTTTCGCCGCAGAATACTCAACATCCAAACCAAGCAGAAAGAACTTTATATACGCACCGATGTTGAAACGAGACTTTCCCGCTCCCTCAACATCAAAGGCAATATTTGTTTCTGTTGTTCCGCTTAATGTTTCTAATTTCTGTGTAATGTTTACCGAAAGGTTGCTGGACTCTATTGCAAAGCCTGCATACGGAGTTACAGCGAGCCTGCGTGTTACTTCAAATTTCTTTGAAAGATTCATTCCGTAGGTTGTTCCCGTAAACTTTACAGCACTTCCTATTTTTGAAGTTTGAGTTAAGAATCCCGCAGAGATATCAACAGGAATCATCGGCAGATAATTATCTAACCAGTAAGAAAGATTGTGTTCAAGTCCGAAGCCGTAATAACTGAATTTCCCGAAAGAATCACCAAGATTAATTTCAGGAAGGAAACGCACTATTGCGCGCGTGCCGAAGAGTGTGCCAAGCTTTATCTGAGGCGCCCCTCCCGGTAAACTTTTCACACCAGCCATCTGTCCACCGATGCCAAGGTCGATGGTCTTTGAAGGAAGTGTTACAGTTACAGGAAAAGCAGAATTAACGGTGAATGTTTTGCCGGCAAAATAGACGGTGATTTTATCGGCTGCGCTTCCGAAGATTGTTGCTCCGGCTATCTGTACACTCAAATCCTGTGTAGTTATCTGTTCGACAATTTGGTTTCTAATTTCAGGGTCAGTTACTGATACGGTTAAATCCATAGCTTGAGATTTGTCAAACCTAAAGCCCGTACTCAGTGAAAATGATTTTGCTGCATCCGAAGAGAGGACGGACTGCATTGCAACAATACCGAATTCGAGATCGAAGCCGAGCCGTTTTTTCTCTGGGGCCCGGTTCATCCAACCCGTGTTAAGGTTAACCCCAAGGTTTGTTACGAGTGGGGTAATATATACCTTGCCGGCTGAACCTGCCAGTTTTTGAAGTTGCTCATCAAGATTCTGCGCTTGCACTACTCCCGCGAACAGAGCCAGCGCCAAAGCAAATCTTAAGATTGTATGTTTGAACATATTGTGCTCCTATTTGATGTTGATTTATTTTTAATTCAAAAATCTGTTTTCACATTATTAGTAAATTTTGGTAACCTTCTAAAAGGTTATCCTAATATCTGATTTGATACTATCTTTAGTTCACATCAGAGTTTATGTTGATCTTACTTATAAATCCTTTTCTCATCCATTCAAAAAAGTATTTGTTGCTCAATTCACTCTGGAAGAAAAGAAACATGGAATTACTAAAAATTTTGGGGCTTTGGCAGCAAAATTAGGTTTCTATTGATAACCCGATTTCTGTTAGCTTACAGAAAATCAAAAAAAATAAATATCCCGCCCAAAGGAGATACATGCAATTATTTAAATATGAACACTTGAACCTTAACTCGAGAATTGAAAAAAGAAAGCAATTTATGTTTGTTATAATAAAACTCGATATGCTCGAAGATTCGCATTTTCAATATCTATTTTTTTCAACAAACGCTTCCCCTCTTTAGTTCCCTTGTCATAGATTTGAAAACGATTACATAGGAATGTTTCCGAAACAATGGCGGTAAAACTCATTGCCCGGCTAAGACCAAAGAGTTAGATTAACAATAGAATGCTTCTATAACAATCTTACGGTTTTTTTATAGTGGCAAGGTATAACTGCAGTTATCAATTACCCCAAAAGTTAGTAATTATTGCAAAGCCGTTTAAGAGCAGCCTTTTTTTCATGTAGATAAAATCATCCCCGTTCTCATACGTCATCCGTAGTTTGAAGTAAGTATTTTACTTCTCTCCCCACTGTAAAATATCAACACGCACTTCGGCTAAGCCATCATTAATCATATCAATTTCTTTTGCGGCGCTGAGGGAAAGATCAATTGCACGATCATTAGTATCCGGTTTTCTGTCGTTTATTCTTACGATCACCGATTTTTGATTTTTCAAATTTGTTACGCGGCAAATTGTGTTGAAAGGATATGAAATATGCGCTGCTGTTAGATCGTTCATATTAAAGACTTCACCGTTGGCAGTTTTCCTTCCGTTAAATTCATCGGCATAATACGAAGCAGTTTCTAGAGAACTTTCAAGTACATCAAGCGCGCCATAATTTCGTATTGGATTTACGTTGTCGGGTTTTTCGTTTACCGATAAGGTTGAAACCGAAGGTTTATCCTCTTTTACATAACGAAGCGCTGGAGCACAAGAAATAAGAAAGAAAGGAAGTACAAAAAAAATAGAATTTTTCATTTGCATGATGAGTAGCGAATGATCTCGGCTTTTTCGATGGTGATCAATCCGCCGGATTTGGAAGATTCAAACAGTTCATTCAATTTTATTTTAAAGGATTCGATCATCTCCAGTGTATCAACAATCTCTACAACAATGGGAAGATCTTCGGAGAGGCGGAGAATTTTTGCGGTATGAATCCGGCTGTCTTTTCCGAACCCCATAATTCCTTTTGTTACGGTTGCACCTGCCAGTCCAAAACTTTTTGCTTCCAGCACAATTTTTTCGTAAAGAGGAATTACTCCCGCTTTATCGCTTTCGCCAATAAATATTCTAAGTAACTTTGCTTCACCTTCAAGATGCATAATGGGCTCCTTACCTGCTTAAAATATAGGCTAAATAGACACCAAGTATGGAAAGAAAAACACTTGCCAGAATATAAACCGAGGCTAATAAAAATTCCGAATCAAGGAAGAGTTTAATTGTTTCAAAACTGAAAGTTGAAAAGGTGGTGAACCCACCGCAGAACCCGATAGTTAAAAATAATTTTACCGGTTGACTTAAGAGTTCACGTTCATCAAAATAAAAAATAAAAACACCGAGTAAAAAACTTCCCATGATGTTAATGAACAGCGTTCCAAACGGGAAAAATGAAGGAAGCAATTTGTGAACCACATTTCCAAACCAATACCTTGCAGCTCCTCCAAAAGCAGCGCCAAGTGAAACGAAAAGATAGTTCATTGTTAATCTAAATTTTATATCGGTCGAATATACTCAAGCCGGATCGCGCGATCTGCAGAGGCTGCGCTCCATTTTTTGTTATTAAGCAAATCACGAAGATCGAATCCCAACGTTAAACCTTCACCAACCGACCAGCGAATCCCTAAATTTAAATATCCGTTTCCTTTTCCATAAAATCTTGCCGCATTGTCATTGAATGCAAAATCATATTCCAATACTGCCGAGATCTTTTTCCCGATAGTTTTTTCTGCGCCGACCATTAAATTTAAAAAGTTGTCGCCGTCTTTACTTTCAAGGGAATAGTTAGCAGCACCGCTTAAACTTAAGTAACCAAGAAATTGAAAATTCTTTGACCCACTAACAAAAAATCCGGGAGATTTTATTCCATAACGGTTGGTTGAATCGAAAAATTCCCCCTTACCTTGGGAGTCAAACCCGACGGTTAAAGATGGATATGTGAGTGACTCGCCTGAAACACGGAAACGGAGATTAACGCCGGGATATTTGTACCATTTCGGTGAACCAGAACCGATGATATTCGCGCCGCCGTAAGAAATGCCGAATGAAACATCTTGAAAAACACCAACTTCCATTCTACCGACAACAATTCCATTCGGTAAAATATCGTTTGAAACCCCAACAGCCCCTTTTTCTAAAATGCCGGAGGAAGGCATATCAACCAAGTAACGGTATTCTTGTTTTGCATCTTCGCCCGCTGTTCCTTGAGCATAAACCGTCAGCGATGAAAAAAGTAAGCTTATCAATAAAGTTAAAAATCGTTTCATTATTCTCTCGATAATTATTTTGAATTTCTCTATTAAATATACAAAAAAGTTAAAAGTAACCACCAACGCATCATCAGCTTTTGGCTTGTGTAATAAGCCACTGAAAACAACATGGAACCGCCCCACCTTAACTAAGCTACATTCGGAACAATTTTTATTTCGAATTCTGTTGGAAGCAACGAAAATTTGGATTTTGCACGAATGATGACTATTCCCGATTCACTTTTAGCTTTAATTACAAATCTCCCATCTTCATAATTGTTCTCATCAACATCAATAAGATCCTTTCCTTGAATGACAGAAAAATTTGTAAAGCTATTCCGAAAAGGAGCCCTAAATCCAAAACTGTTAACCGGCACCGCTTCAATTACAATTTTGGCATCTGAATTAAGATATAACACCCGTGAGGATATGTTATACTCAACTTCATAAATTGAAAAAATGTATTGATGGGTAAGAAGTACTATTACAGAGAAAAGAATGAGTGCCGTAAAATATATTTCCACTTTCGACATAGTTAAAAATGTAATTCTTTTTTCAATTTTACCACCCGGTTTTTCGCAGCAAAAATGATTGCGTCGATAATTTCATCGGGAACTCCGTCCTGATGCTTAGACTGAAATCTCAAATCACATTGATCATTCACATAATCAATCGCAATAAATTTTTGCTGTGGAGTGATCACAATTTCTGTTGAAAAGAAATCAAGCTGTGTGGTGTTATAAATGGTTCTGGTTACTTGATAAAGTTTTTTCAGTTTGAAGAATTCAATTTCTTCTTGACTCAAAATCTGGTAATAATGGGTAAGATCATCCCACCAAACCGGGATTATTTTTCCAAAAGCGTAAAAAATTCTGAACCAGGCTCGCTTTCCGTCAAGGATTGCCGGGTAAATTTTTTCCTGCAAAAGATATTTATCTTCATGATTAAATTTCCTTTCGCGTAAAACATCATGAAGAGTTTCGGCACCGGTAACTACTCCGATTCCCCCCCCGGTCGTGTTGCAAGGCTTAATAATAAACGGACGTCCGAGAATTGAAAGATGACTTAAGGAAATAAATAATTCCTCTTTCTCCTTTACCGGCGGAATAATAATGGAATAAGGAACATCTAAACCGGCAGTCATGAATTCAAGGTGCATTGTTGCTTTATCAATTGCATGAAGTACTTTTTTGTAAGGATTAAAGATGTGCGTTTTGCGTTTCATCAAAAGATTTCCAAGTTCTTCGAATGATGTTTCAACGTCCCAGCCCCGGTCAAAATAGAAATTAAAGTGAAGAGTTTTATCCTTAATTCGTCTCTTTACCTCTTCAATATTATGATAGCCAATTATAAAGGTAGTTAATTTATGTTCGTGAAAAACTTCTTCAAACCTATGAATGAAATCTTCGTCTAATTCCCAAACATAGGCAAATCCTATGTCAAATTTTTCAGTCATTTTTATGTATCTTTACCGTGAAAATTTTGATTCTAAAATATTTTAGAACCAAGATAAATAAATTTCCGTTGAAGATGAAGAGGTGTGAATCAGAACGGAATTCTTAACAATGACAATCATTTTTTAATTATTTAATACTCAATGCGAATAGTTTTTTTTACCTTATTAGTAGTTGGATTTTTCGGCTGCTCCACCGCTGTTAAAAATGGAACGGACAGCGGCGTAAACCAAAACACAAAATCGCTTACGACAGACGTAAAGCGTAAAGCGCTTGATCTCTTTCTTAACGGTTCCAATGCTGATGCCAAAGGAGATTATGCTTCGGCAATCCTTGAATATCAGGAAGCAGCACAATTGGACCCTTCCGGAGGAATTTATTATGCTATTGCCAAGGATTATTTTTTCCTAAATAAACTTTCCTTTGCACTTCAAAATATTTCCAAAGCAGTAACGTATGAACCGGAGAATACGGAATATTTGTTTTTGCAAGAAGAAATTTATTCTGCTGCTAAACAGAATGATGAAGCAATTTCGGTTTTGGAAAAAATCATTTCAATCGATTCAACAAACATAAACGCCTATTATAAACTTGCCAGATTGTATGAACCAAACAGACCGAAACAAGCCTTAGAGGTTTATCAAAAAGTAACAAAACAAATTGGAAACGAATGGACAGTTCTTACACGCGTTGCCGATTTATATGAACGACTCGGCGATAATGAAAAAGCGGTTGAAACTCTTGAATCTCTCTCTGAAATTGATCCAGCAAATAAAGAGCTGCAAAAAGTTATAGTAGATTTTTACCTCCGTACAAAGAATTATGAAAAAGCGCTTCTCCTGGTGGAAGATGTGCTTCGTTCTTATCCGCATGATTTAGAAGCGAGAGAAACGAAAGCCAGAATTTTTGTTCTGCAAAATAATTGGGCTAAAGCCTCCGAGGAATATCAGTTCATCCTTGAACAAAAAGATGTTCCGCTTGAAACTAAAATTAGTATTGGAGCGACTTATTTTCAAAATTCTTTCAAAGATTCCACACTTCTTCCGATAGCTAAAAAACTTTTCAGCACAATCGATAAAGACACCACAGACTGGCAGGTAAAATTACATCTAGGAGCTATTGCAACTGTTGAACAAAATGATTCCCTAGCAACTTCATACTATAATCTTGTAATTGAACTAGCTCCCTGGCATCCTGAAGGTTGGATTCGTCTTGGTGGTCTCTACTTCGATAATAAAAAATATAACGAAACAGTAAAAGTGCTTTCGATGGGTATAACCAAGTTTCCCGAAGATTTTACAATTAACTTGCTGTTAGGTGTTTCATTTGCTCAGCTTGACAAACATGACAGTGCAAAAATTTATCTAAGTAAAGCGGTTGAACTTAACGGAAACGACATTAATGCACTCACCTCTTTCGGTTATACGTTAAGCCAATTAAAAGAAAACGAGAAAGCTATTTTCTACATTAGCAAAGCGATAAAGCTTGATCCCGGCAATGTTGATTTGTTGGGAACGCTCGGATTGATTTATGATGGACAGGAAGCTTGGAGAGAATGCGACAGTGTCTATTCACTCGCGTTAAAAAATAGTCCGACTAATGCTCTAATCAATAACAACTATGCTTATTCCCTTTCGAAGCGCGCTGTAAGATTGGATGAAGCTCTTGCAATGGCAAAAATCGCTATCACAGCCGAGCCGAAAAATTCTTCTTATCTTGATACCATCGGTTGGGTTTATTTTCAACTGGGCGATTACAATAATGCAAAAAAATATATAAATGAAGCTTTGGAAGTCGGTGGAGACAAAGCTGTAATTCTTGATCATCTGGGAGACGTTTTATATAAACTTGGAGAAAAGGAAGGAGCCATTTCCACCTGGAAAAAGGCTTTTGAACTTGATAATACTATTGGCGGACTGGAATCAAAAATTGAACGAGGTACCCTTTGAAAATAAAATTCTTCTTGCTTACATTTGTTCTGGCTTCAATTTTTGTTTCGTTTTTTAACGGCTGTTCTTCCACCACAACTTCGGAAGAAGTTGAGATTTTACCGGCAGACCGGTTGGTAAAAAAACTTGAGGCTAACAGAAGAAAAATTCGTTCGTTTGAAGGAAACGGAACGCTCACCATTAAAACACCGGACTTTAATAATTCCGCGTCTTTTAACGTGGTGATGATTAAACCTGACTCAATTTATCTGACCATTATGGGTCCGTTTGGGATTGAGCTGGCGCAAGCATTGGTTACAAAAAAAGTTTTTACTTTTTACGAAGCGCTCTCAAACACGGTTTACATGGGTGAAACAAATGACGATGTACTGCGGAACATTTTAAGAGTTGACATTTCTTTTTCTGATCTACTTGATGCGATAATCGGTGCAGTGAATTTAACCGATCGGCTTTATAAAAATCCGGACATGTACAAAGTGCAAAACGATAAATATGTTATCGCTTATAATGATTCGCTTCAAAATACCGTATCAACGTACGCCATTGATATAAGAAATCTAGGAATAACTCAATACACTTTAAAATCCTCTAAGGGAAAAGAATTGCTCGTTGGTGATTACACTAATTTTTCGTTAACAGAAAGTGTTGCAACTCCAAAAAGGATTTCTGTTTCCAATAAAAAAGAGAATCAATATCTTCAAATCGAATACAAGAACATTTCGGCAAATCAAAAAGAAATTCAAATCGATTTTAAATTTCCAACCGATGCCACGATAATTAGATGGTAAATACCAGGCTATGTTTTCTTTTTGTGCTTCTTTTTGTCTCATTAATAAGTTCGCAGCAAAAAGAAATCTCACAAAAGAAGCATGAACTTGAGAATCTAAAAGACGAGATCAACTCTCTTGAAAAAGAGATTAACGACATTTCAAAACGGGAGAAAAAATCCTTTTCAGTAGTTGAAAAGTTCAACAAACAAAATTTTCTTCTGAATCAACTGATCAATTCATATAAAAATCAAATCGAAGAAAAAACAGAACAGATAGAATTGCTTCAGACACAAATCGAACTCCTCCGTCAAAAGACAAATGCGCTAAAAGACAACTACGCGAAGTATGCGAAGGCTATTTACAAAGGCATTTACCAGAACGAGTTTATCTATCTCTTCGATGCCGCATCACTTCAGCAAGCGTTGGCAAGGTATAAGTACCTAAAGCAATTTTCACTTAGCCGTAAAAAAGATTTACAAATAATTAAGGAAAATTCTTTACTGCTTGCGTCGAAAGTCACCTCAATTGATGAAGAAAAGCGATCAAAAGTGCAATTGTTGAATTTGAAATCTTCAGAAGAAATTCAACTGAAAAAAAAACTTGCTGAAGAGAAAAATGTTTTGAAGAAGTTTAAGAATGATAAGTCGGCAGCTGCTAAAGAATTAGCAAGCAAACGCGCGGCGGAAAAATCGATTAAAAATTTCATTTCTGCTCTTATCGAAAAAGAAGAACTGCGCAAAAAAGAACTGGCAAAAAGATTAGCAGAAAAAAGAAAACGAGAATCATTAAAGGGTAATACTAAAACAGAACCATCCGTTGCATCCTCAACTGAAGAGGAGGTGAAAAACTTTCCACCCGAAGGTTATGTTACTGAGAATTTCAAATCATTTTCTGCTATGAGAGGAAGAATGCTCTGGCCGGTCGCACGTGGAGTTGTCATTCGTAAATTCGGTGAAGATAAAAATGAAAAATTAAACACCGTTACTTTGAATTACGGAATTGATATTAAAGTTGCAGGTGATTTCAACGTAAAAACTGTTGGCGAAGGGATTGTATCCGCAATTGAATGGCTTCCCGGTTACGGCAGCATTGTTATTATTACGCACAGCGAAGGATTTAGAACAGTTTATGGACACCTTGGACAAATCTCTGTGCGCGAGGGGAGTAAAGTTAATTATGGAGAAATTCTCGGCGATGTTTCCGAAAGCATTGAAGGAAGAGTTCTCCATTTTGAAATCTGGAAACAGCGCGATCATCAAAATCCCGAAGTGTGGCTGGTGAGGAAGTGAGAGAAAGATTTTTTAGATTTTCTTTCAAATCAAAGTTATTTCATAATATAGTATCGCTTTCCTTTCTTCAAGTTTTAAATAACCTATTACCACTTATTACTTTCCCCTATTTAGTACGTGTCCTTGGACCAGAAAAATTTGGTTTGGTTAATTTTGTTACAGCTTTTATTGCATATTTTTCAATAATCACGGATTTTGGTTTTAATTTTTCTGCCACACAACAAATATCAATCTACAGAAATAAAAAAGAGCAATTATCCCTAATTGCCTCCTCGGTTTTTGCTATAAAGATTCAACTGCTATTTCTATGCTTTATTGCCGTCTGGCTTTTTGTCACTTTTATACCAAAATTTTCAGTTGAAAAGGAATTGTTTCTCTTTTCATTTTTCATAGTGCTTGGAACGACATTTACACCTGTCTGGTTTTTCCAGGGGCTGGAAGAAATGAAGCAATTAGTTGCCGTCTCAACTATTTCTAAAATGTTAATGATAATCGGTATATTCATTTTCATTCAATCAAAAACTGACGATAGAATTTATGTGCTGTTGATAGGATTTAGTTCAGTGCTCAATGCAATTATTTTAACGGTGATGATGAAGAAATATTATGCTGTTCAGTTTTTTCTTCCCCCGATGAAAGAAATGTTTTTTCAATTGAAAGAATCCTACTTGTTATTTATTTCAAGTGCTTCAATTAGTCTTTACACAACAACAAATATTTTTCTGCTCGGACTTTTATCGAATCATACTGAAGTTGGATATTTTGCAGCAGCGGATAAAATCCGATTGGGAATTCAATCTTTGGCAAATCCGGTAAACCAAGCTCTTTATCCAAGAATGGCCTTTCTATCTAACACTGATAAAGAAGGCTCAAAACAACTTTTGATGAAATTTATTATACTGGGTAGTATGATGCTATTCGTGATCGGGATCGGATTTTTCATCTTTGCAAAACCGATAATTATGCTTCTTGCCGGGAATGGGTACGCAAAATCAATCAACGTTTTACAAATTATCGCGTTACTCCCTTTTGTTATTTATCTTAGTAACATGTTTGGAATACAAGGATTATTGAACTTGGGGAAGAAAAAAGAATTCACAATAATAATTATCCTGGGAAGTATAGTTAACATATCTCTTTCATTTTTATTGGTTCCGTCACTCGGTTCGTATGGTTCTTCAATATCGGTGCTGGTAACTGAAATAGTTGTTACACTGGGAATGATTTATTATTATTTTCAGAAAAAGAACTTAAATGAAATATGATTTTTTAATTGTCGGCGCCGGTTTTGCCGGAGCTGTAATGGCAGAAAGATTAGCTTCACAATTCAATAAAAAAGTGTTGATTGTTGAAAGACGGAATCACATTGGTGGTAATGCTTTTGATGAATATGATGATTACGGTATTTTAGTTCATCGTTACGGACCCCATATATTCCACACGAATAGTAAAGAAGTATTTGATTATCTCTCACAGTTTACTGAGTGGAGATTTTACGAACATGAAGTACTCGCGAATTATCAGGGTGAACTTTTTCACATACCTATTAATAGATTTACCATAAACAAATTTTTTGGAATTAACTTAAAATCCGAAGTAGAAGTAAAAAACTTTTTGCAAACTAAGATTGAAAAAAGATTTCCAATTTTGAACTCCGAAGACATTATTATAAATCAGGTTGGGAAAGAATTATTTGAAGCGTTTTTCAAAAATTATACAAAGAAGCAATGGAATCTTTTTCCGAATGAATTATCTCCTTCGGTTTGTGGAAGAATTCCAATTAGATTTAATGATGACTGTCGCTACTTTTCAGATAAATACCAATTTATGCCAAAAGAGGGTTACACAAAAATGTTTGATAAAATGCTTTCTCACAAAAACATTGAGATTGCCTTAAACACTGATTATAAAAACATTATTGATAATACTAAGTTTAACAAAATGGTTTACACCGGACCAATTGATTATTTTTTTGATTATTTACATGGCAAGCTTCCTTATCGTTCTATAGGATTTGAGTACGAGAATCATACTGCAGAGTTTTATCAGGGAACTGCACAGACTAATTATGTTGATCAAATCCAAGAATTCACCCGGGTGATTGAGCATAAATATTTATCAGGGAATAAATCTACTGTTACAACCGTTTCAAAAGAATTTCCACAGATTGAGGGTGAACCATATTATCCGATTCCAACTGAAATGAATCGGAAATTGTTCTTACGATATAAAAAGGAAGCCGAAAAATTGAAAAACACGATATTCTGCGGAAGACTGGCAGAATATCAGTATTATAATATGGATCAAGTGGTGGCAAATTGTCTCCATTTTTTAAAATCAAAAACGGATACTATTTAAAAGCCAATTTAAGTACAAGGTAAAGCCAATATAAAAATGGGTCGTGTTACTTCTATGGAAAAAGAGTATAGTAATAATATAGAAAGGACTTACCTGAATAAAGAGACTTATAAAATTGCGGCAGTCGTTGTAACTTATAATCGACTCGAATTATTAAAAGAGTGCGTTGAGGCAATCAGAAATCAAACAAGAAAGGTTGACGAAATAATTGTGATTAATAATTCGAGTTCAGATGGAACATTAGGTTGGTTAACTGAACAAACGGACTTAACTGTCATTACCCAAGAAAATAGCGGTAGCGCAGGAGGACAATATACCGGAATAAAAACTGCTTATGAAAAAGGATATGATTGGATCTGGAGTTTGGACTGCGATGTAATTGCTGACAAATATGCGTTAGAAGAATTAATTAATACAGACGAATTTAACCTTGATTCTATCGGATTTCTTGCGAGCACGATATATTATAAAGATAAAAACTTGGCCTACTCAAACATTCCAGAGTTGTCCGATTCTTATAATTTACTTACTTCAATTTCAAATTATAAACCAATTCCAATAATTAGTGCAAGTTTTGGTTCACTACTTTTTCCCAGAAAAGTTATCACTAAAGTTGGATATCCAAGCACAGATTTTTTTATTTGGGGAGATGACGCAGAATTTACTCTTAGAATTATTTCATATAACTTTAATGGATTTAACGTAATAAAGAGTAAAGTTTATCATTTTAATGATGAGAACAATCCGACTCCATATTTGAATATAAAAATTGATGATAAAAGATTCATTTATGGGGTTAGGAATATGGTATACATTGCTTTGTTAAGAAATAGAATTACCCATAACTCAACTTTAAGAGGATACTTTAGTGGTTTGGGTTTTGCCAAGAAAATTTTTTCTCAAAGAAAAACAAATAACAATGAATCAAAGATGAAGCTTTTTTTTAAGTTAATTATTCTTTATATAAAAGGAGTAACATTCAAACCCACAATACTTTTTCCGAAGAATTAAGTAATGGAATTGCATAGAAAATATAAGTTAAATCTCATGTTAGAAGAATTGCTTCCCGAAGTATTGCTTCAGATGAAATGCTATATTAACTTATTATTATTCTGGATATTGAAGGAATTCTTACCCAAAAGATCGAATATAAGTTCAAATTCAATTCTCTTCATCCATTCAGAAAAAATGGGAGATATAATTGTATGCCTTGATTTTTTTTATTCCTTCCAAAAAAATAATGATTATAGCAAAAAAATTATTCTCGTCACCGAAGAATATCTCCCGTTATTGCAATTGTTTAATCTTGATTATGAGATATTAACCTACGAGAAAAGAAAGTACAAATATAATTTTGTTTATAGATTTAATATCTTAAAAAAGCTAATAGCTAAAGGGTTTAATACGGTGGTAAATATTACTCCCGAAAGAGGAAGTCTAAATGATGAGATGACTATACTAAGCTCTGCTCACAAGATAGTTGGATTAAAATCCAAATCTCCTTTTCTAACAAGAGTCGTAAATAATATTTACAATAAATTTTATTCTCATTTTATAAATTCTAATTCTAAGAACATTTATACAATACTGAGTGAATTGAATAGTTACTTTGGACTCAGCACAAAAACATTCAGTTTTTTGCCACGCGATTATGCAGAAAACAAATTCGATGGTATAAAGGATTATATTTTGATTGCACCATCTTCTTCCGAAGAATTTCGAAATTGGGATAAATATAAATTTCGGGCATTGGCCAAGAGATTTTCTTTAGAAACAAAGGTTGTCATAGTTGGAACAAAAAGACAAGAAGAGGTTGTGGATTTTATTATTGATGGCAGTACAAATGTAAATAAATATATAGATATGAATTATGCCGACCTTATAAGATTGACGCATAATTGTAAATTATTCATTGGACTAGATTCCGGTTTATCACACCTAGCATTACAATTAGACAAACCGACAATTGCAATCATAGGAGGAGGAAAACATGGAACATTTTTCCCTTATAAACAAAATTCAAAGAACAAATTTCTTTTTTCTCAAATGGATTGCTTTGGATGTTCTTGGGTGTGCAAATACAAAAGCCCCCACTGCATTAGTGATATAACCATTGAAGAAGTCTACAACACTTCGCTTCAACTGCTCCAAGGTTGAGAGATATGAACATACTACTTATCTCTCCAGATTTTAATTATGCTTGTGGTGTGAGTAAACATGTGTATTTGCTTTTGAAGGAATTAAAAAAAAACAATAATTACAATTTATTTTTTATAACCAATAAGGGAGATTCACTTGATAGGTTAACAACGCTGGGTATTCAACCAACTATTCTAGATTTTAATCGTGGGAATCGAAATGTTTATAAATTAATAAAGAATGTCTTATCACTCTATATATATTGTAAGAAAAATAAAATAAATGTCATCCACACACATCACCGTTATCCTGAATTCGTTGCTTATTTGGTTTCGCAGCTTCTTGACATAAAAACTGTCACTACGGTTCATAGTCTACTTTCCAATCTTAAATATGTCAGTTTTAGATCTGAGAAAATTATTGCGGTAAGTAACACCGTCAAAGACAATCTTATCAGAAATTATAAAATTAGTACAGATCGAATTGATGTAATATACAACTTCATTGAACCTTTTTTAAACTCCACGAAAGATCAAAAAGAAAAATTTCTTACGAATTATAATATTTCTGACAGTGATCGAATTTTACTTTTTGCAGGAAGAATTAATGAAATCAAAGGATGCGATGTATTGTTATTAGCATTTGACGAAATTTGTAAAAAAGTAAGAAATGTAAAATTGCTATTAGTGGGAAGTTGGGAATTACCTTTAACAGTAAGAGATAATATCAAGTTTAACTCAAATATAATTCTAATTAATTCTTCGCCTGAAATCGATATGTATTATAGTATCGCGAAAATTGTTGTTACTCCCTCCCGGTCGGACTCCTTTCCTTTTATAATGCTCGAAGCTGGATTAGCGAAGAAACCATTCATTGGAGGAAGAATCGGCGGCATCTCAGAATTTATTGATGACGGGATTGATGGACTTTTAGTCGAGCCGGGGAATATAGATGATCTGAAAGAAAAAATAATAAAACTTCTTGATAATAATGATCTATCTAATAAACTGGCAAATAATTTACAAATAAAGGTTTCTAAACTTATTTTCCCGGATTTCTACATTTCACAACTTTCAAATATCTATAAATAATTGAATAATCCATTTAATAATCTATTAATTTCCAAATCCGCTATCATCGACCTTACTTTGACGTCAATTACTAATGGGGACGAGTTACTGCTTACTTATTTTAATCAACACAGTTTTAATACAAGGTACGAGAACAATAACTTTCAAATCATTCTCGAACATAAGTTTCAATATTATCTGGATGGGATTGGGGTATGGGCTGCAAATAAACTATTCAATAATGCAAGGATAAAACGTTTTAATGCTTCGGAAATTAACCAGGTGTTGTTTGATGAATTTGTTCAAAAAGAAATTCCTCTAATATTAATCGGAGGAAATTTTACGCGATCCATTTTAAACACTAAACGACTCAATGTTGAATTATATCTAAATGGATACAAAGATTTAGACGATTTTGAGAACTTATTAATAACAATAGCTAAAACTAAAATAAAAACTATAGTAATTGGATTGGGAACACCAAAACAGGAAGAATTTGCATATAAATTATCTCAAAAAATTCTGGGTTTACAAATAATATGTGTCGGTAATTTTCTAGAATTTTACTTTGGCACAATTAAACGAGCACCAATAATTCTTCATAATTCAGGTTTTGAATGGTTATTTAGATTAATAACCGAACCCAAAAGACTTTGGAAACGATATCTTTTGGGGATTCCGATATTTGTCTTTCGATTGATTAAAATTAAGTTGACGAAATGATCATGATTAATAGACTGAAATCAAATCCATCTAAATCATTCTTTCTATTCTTAATTTTTCTTAATCTTATTTTCATTTTTATTTATGAGTTTTACTTAAGATCAATAGTGATTGCGTTAATTCTTAAAAAAACGGATCTAGTAGATGTACATTATTATAATGGAATATTTTCTAATTTAACCCTATCTGCAATAATCGTTGAGATATCATTAATATTTGTCTTTTTTTCAAGAAGAAAAATCTATACTGTGATTGAGAAACTGTACAAATTAGATCACGTAGTATGGGGCTTTATTCTTGCAAATGTGGTATTTCAATTTTTAATTATAATTTTTGTTCAAACCAATCCGATATCTGACAGTTTGTATTATATAAAACAAGCCGAAAGACTTTATGCCAGCGGAAGTTATACAAGTGAAAAAGGATTTCTTACTGCATTTTGGCCGATAGGATTGCCTGCAGTAATAGTTTTATTAAAACATTTATTCTCTGATGGAATTTTTGCAATAAAAATTTTGAACATACTCATTAGTTCAGGTTTAATTTTCGTTTTGTACAATCTGTTAAAAGATACTCTAACAAAAAAACAGCTATTCGTTTTTCTTTCGATAATAACGTTTTACCCCAATAATTTATTTTCAGTAAATGTAGTCTTAACCGACTTTCCTTTCACATTTTTATTGTGGTTACTAATTTTAATTTTGCATAAAAGAAAAAAAAACTATGTCGTTTGGTCTGGAATAGTACTGGGGATGATGTGCTATCTTAGGGCTACAGCAGTATTGCTTCCACTTATTATCTTTTTTTTCTTCGCTATTTCAGAAAAACTTAAGAAAGCTGGAGTTAAAATTGCAATTATTACATTAATTATGATCGTTACTTTATCACCATGGGTAATTAGGAATTATAATGTCTTTGGTAAAATCATTCCGGTTTCCACAAATGGCGGATTTAATTTCTTGATGGGGAATCACATAAATGCAAGTGGAGGATTGAATTTTGATTTTGAGTATAATATAGATAATCCCAATGAGGCGAAAGAGGATACAAAAGCGTATGAAAGAGCCTTCCGAGATATAACTGATAACCCTGTGCTAGCTATTCTTCGATTACCAAAAAAAATTATTTATTCATATTACCGCGGGGACAGTTCCTTAACATGGGCATTAAAAAACACCTCTAACAATATATCTCCATTGTTGGTTAGTATAACTTTTTATATTACAAATATTATGTTTTATTCCTTTGTCTTTTTTAGTTTGATATCAATCGGTAAGAGGTTCAAAAGCAACATTTTTACTAACTTAGAAAAAGTAATTCTTGCCATATATGTTTATTTCGTCGTTATGATTCTTATTTACGTTGGCGGAGAGCGATATATTTTACCAGTCGTTCCTGTTCATCTTTATTTTACAAGCAAATTAGATTGTCATTGTCAAACTAAATATCTGATGTTTTAATGATTATGGATCCTCTCTCATACTTGTAATCACCAAGTATTGTCAGAATTGATTTACAACAAATGACTCTTACTATTGATTTTTTATCACCGTTTCTTTTGCGTTTTTTTGATAAGTTACGAACAACAAAATACTAATAATTTTATGCTAATGACGAATAAATTCAAAGTTGAATTACTTATTGTTTTTCTTCTTGCTACCCTTCTAGGCAAAACCCAAACTATAAAGACAATCACTTCAAATTCGGTAAATACAATTAAAGTAGAATTAGACTTTACGGCCGAAAAGGAAAATTTGAAAAATACTTCTTTAAATTTCGATGAAAGCAAACCCGGATCACCGATACTTTCTTCCAAAACATTTTTTGTTGCAATCCCTCCTGAAAGCAAGGTTTTCGCTAATCTTTCTACGAATAAAAAAACTTTTTATCCAAACATAGAAGTTTCAGTTAATCCATCTGTTTCACTGCTGAGTGATTCGCTTTTAAGTTATAAAGAGGCAAAATTAAATCCTTCGCTTTTTACATCTGACTTTTATCCTTCAAATGAAGTCGAGGTAGTGGGATATACATGGTTACGCGACTATTATTGCGCGGTTATTAAAATAAACACTCAACAATTCAACTGGAAGACAAAGGAATTATCTGAATTAGCTAATGCAGTGTTGAATATTCGGATCACAAATGTGCATCATTTTGAAAAATCATATCAATCCAAAGGTGATTTTGACAAAGAGTTAAAAGATGTGATCCTCAATTATGATCAAGCTCAAGAATTTCGAGCAAAAAAGAATTTTAATCCTGCCGATGATTCTTCCGATACATGGATTGATTATACAAAAGAATATATAAAACTCGCAATTCCAAGCGATGGTTTGTTCAGAATAAGATATGACGATGTGGTTAATTATGGTTTAAATCCTTTATTCATTAATCCGAAAACATTTAAAATATTTAAGAAGGGGAAAGAACTTCCACTTTTTGTTTTCGGCGAAAATGACGCTTCATTTGATTCAACTGATTATATTGAGTTTTGGTGTGAAAAAAACTATGGAACGCAAAGCTATCGCCAAATAGTATCTACCGGTATCGATTATTTAGATTATATGGATAGATACAACGATACTACGTTTATATGGTTAACTTGGGATGGAATTGATGGACAACGGGTAAATCAAAACCAGGGAGGTGTTTATCAAACTTCTGACACAATTTCCACTTCTCTAGTTAAACTTCATTTAGAAAAGGATGTTCGTCTTTGGTATTATGATGCAGTAGAACCGCGCGTACAACTTCCTAACTGGCAGGAAAACAAAGTTTGGACTTGGTTAGTTATTGGATCCTCAGGTTCGCAATCAATTTCATTTCCCGCAAAAAATATTGTACCTAATACAACATTAAAAACTTATGTTCGATTAATAAGTAATGCTGCCGATATACAAACCTCTGCACATAAAAATGGTGTTTCACTAAATTCTACATCCGTTCAAGACTCTATTACATATGATTTTAAAAAGACCGTTAATTTGAATTCTGAATTCTTATCAAATTTATTGAAAGAAGGAAACAATACACTAAGAGTTTTCGGTATGCCAACACAAGCTTCGTTTCACCAATCTTTAATTGACTGGATAGATATCGATTATTTTAGTTACAATGTTGCTATTAATGATTCATTAATGATCCGCATTCCAGATACTATCACTTCCGGTTTAAAGACGATCCAAATTTCAAATATTTCCTCTTCTTTTGAAAATTTAGTTCTTTACAAATTAACTCCATCGGTAGAAAAAATTGAAAATTATATTCTTTTAGGAACTAGTCAAAAAGTATTGACATTTTCGGATTCAGTAAATAGCGGCGACACCTATCTACTCATCTCAACTTCTTCACTAAAGAAACCGGAATTTAGAACGAAAAAAAGATTTTTAAACCTTAGAAATTCAACTTATGGTGCGGATTATATAATTATTTCAAACAAAGTTTTATTCAACTCAGCTAATTCATATAAAAATTTTATCGGTTCGAATTATGGTATGAGGACAGAACTCGCTTTTGTGGATGATATTTATGATGAATTTTCATTTGGATTTCCGAACGCAGAAGCGATAAAGGATTACCTCATCTTCGCATCAAATAATTGGACTGCGCCAAAACCATCGTATCTTACTTTAATTGGAGACGCCAATTACGATTATAAAAATATTTATACTCCGGCGCCAGCTATTCGTAAAAAGAATTTAGTTCCATCTTTTGGAAATCCGGTCAGTGATTCATGGTTTACTATGTGGGATTCACAAAATATTACATTTCCTCAAATGTATGTAGGGAGAATTCCCGCAACAACCGATGCACAACTAAACCATTATCAAACAAAACATCAAAATTATATTAACAAACCATTTGATGAATGGAATAAAACGTATCTCTTTTTCAGTGGCGGGGATCCTTCAAAACCATCAGAATTAGCTCAAATTAAATCTGTAAATGATAACATCTTTGATAATTATGTTTCAGTCAAACCAATTGGCGGCGTAGGAAAACATTTTTACAAAACAGGCGACCCTGTTACTAATTTTGGTCCCTACAGCCAGGAAGAAATTAGTAACTCATTCGCTGAAGGAGCAATAATCATCTCTTATGTTGGACATAGCGGCACTCAGACTTGGGACAATGGAATCACAAAGGTCGAAGATATAATGAATAGATACACGGATAGATATCCTCTCATCTCAGATTTTGGATGCTCTACTGGAAAATTTGCAGAGCCAGATGTAGATGCTTTTGGTGAAACATTTGTTTGTCAAAATACAAACGGTCAAGCGATTAATTATTTAGGAAATTCGAGTTGGGGATATTTATCAACATCATTAAGATTTCCAATATTATTTAACCAATATTTCTTTAAAGACACAATTGCAAGTGCGGGAAAAGCTCATTATTTAGCCAAAGTTAAGCAATTGAGGGATTATGGAATAAATGATGTTAATCGAGTTTTCACATATTGCAATTTGCTTTTTGGAGATCCAATCATTTCACTAAAAATTCCACCAAAACCTAATTTTTTAATTACCTCAAATTCATTAAAGTTAAGTGAAACAAATCCCAACGACTCCATGGATTCACTAAAAGTCACATTCACGGTTAACAATTTTGGTAGAGTTCCGGACGATTCTCTAAACATTTTATTTGAAGATATAATAGGAGATTCAGTAGTCTTTTCAAACAACTTTGACATTCAGTCTCCAAACTACGCGAATGAAATATCAATTACCGTTCCTATAAAAAATAAACCTGGGAAACATTTAATTAAAATCAGACTGGACAAGGATAACAGCATAGACGAATTAAATGAAACCGATAATTCTATTCAATATGATTTCAATGTTTTCTCTAGTTCTTTAAAAATTATGGAAAAAGATAAATTCTATAATTCGGCAAGGTTGAAACTTAAGGTGCTTAATCCAATAAAATTCCAAAATCAAAATATTTCAAATATCATTTTATCTTTATCGGCAAAAAGCGATTTTAGTAATGCTATTGAATTGACTAAACCGATTGACACCCTGATAACAGAAATTCCAATTTCAGGCTTGGCGGCAAACCAGCGTTATTATTGGAAGTCAAGAATTGATTCTCAAAACGCCGAATGGTCAGAAACCTTTTCTTTTAACAATGTCTCAACCGAATATGACTGGTATGCGGATAGTACTTTTTTATCAAATTCACTTGAGTTAAAGAATGTTAATTATAATTATTCAGCAAAAAAATGGGAGCTTTCGCAAACAAACAATAATTTGGAAATAACTTCAGCGGGCTCAAATGAGGGGAAATTTGCCTCAATCCTTTATAATAAAAGTGAGGTTTTGCCAAATACTTTCTTCTGGGGTATAGCAACTGCTTTAATTGACACAATTACATTGAAACCTTATTCTTATAGATATTTTGTATATCCATCTTCAACGTCAGCTATCGCATTAAAAAATTATATTGATAGTCTATCTGTTGGAACCATGATCTCTTTAACTATATGCGATGATGGAGCGCAATCGGTTATTGGATACTCAGCCGGAACACCTGTTCGACAATCAATAGCCACATTAGGAAGTTATTACATCGATAGTGTTCGTTATCGGGAATCATGGTGTATAATCGGGAAGAAAGGAGCTCCTAAAGGTTCGGTACCTGAAGCATACAAAAAACTGTACGAAGGACAAGCCGTAATTAATATCTCGAAGGAAGTAACTGCTGATTCCGGAAGTATTATCTTTCCAACAATTAAGAATTCTATAAAGTGGAAAGAGTTATTTTTGGATCAGAATGTTCCAATTGGCTCATCTTTAAAAATTATCCCTTTAGGGATAAAAGGCAATTCTGAAATTGATACTTTAAGCGAAGTAATTTTATCTGATTCATCCACATCGTTGTCATCAATTAATGCTTCGGTTTATCCCGACATAAAGTTGATGGCAAAACTATATGCAAATGACAAGAAACAATCTCCCACATTAAAATCGCTTGGTGTAACATACACCTCTCCCCCCGAGCTTGCTACCAACTACCAGGTTGTTTCCATTTCCCGTGATACCGTTTATCAAGGAGATAGTCTTGACCTGAAGTTTTTTGTTTACAATGTTGGTGATTCTCCAGCGGATAGTTTTCATGTTTTAGTTGATGTAATGAAAGAGGATAATTCGTCTCGACTGTTGCTCGATACTGTTATTGCTTCCATTGATTCAATGCAACGAAAAATGTTTACGCTCAATTACATGACAAACGCCACTGACGGCAAGGGTAACATGGGATTCAAAATAAAAATTGATCCAGAAAATCGTGTAAGAGAGTTATATAAGGATAATAACGAATTCACAATCCCGTTCTTCACTAAACCAGACACAAACGTGGTTTCTGTTTCAGCATCATCTGTTAGCGTTACTTTTGACAACGCAGAAATATTGAATGGTGACTTCGTTTCAAGCAATCCCAAGATCAAAATTGATCTAAAATATCCAACATGGTTTGCAGTAAGTGATACTTCCGCGCTCTCAATACTGCTTGATAATCAAAGAATCCCCTTCGATCAACTAAAAATAAAAAATGACTCAGCAAATAGAACGTTAACTTTTGATTTTGATCCAGCATTAAGTAGCGGTGAGCATCACTTCAAAATATTTGGGAATAATGTTTATGGAAAGTTGGATAATCAGCCCGGTTTTGAACGCTTATTTCTTGTATCAAATGAACTGGCAATTATGAATTGTTACAATTATCCAAATCCGGTTAAAGATAACACTTACTTCACATTCAAACTTCCACAATTACCGGAGGAACTTACGATCAGAGTTTATACAATCGCCGGACGCTTAGTTAAAGAAATAAAAAAATCATCTGCAGAACTTAGTATGGATTTTAACCGAATCTTTTGGGATACAAAAGATCAAGATGGAGATCAACTTGCAAACGGTGTATATCTCTATAAAGTGATTGCAAAGAAAAATGGAAAATCAGAGTCAGTTACACAAAAACTTGCGATCGTTAAATGAGATCATTTCTTCTTTTTATTTTCTTATTTGCACTTCCTTTGTTGGCCCAAAAACCGAACGAAACTTTGCCTGTTGAGTTGGTTTATCTCCAAGGATATTTTGCCGACAGAAAAGTTATCTTGTTCTGGGGAACTGCAACAGAAGTAAATAATTACGGCTTTAATGTTGAACGGAAAACTCCAAACACAAATTGGGAATTTATAGGATTTGTTTTCGGAAGCGGAAATAGTAATTCACCCAAAAGTTATTACTACGAAGATTCAACCGATATTCAAGAAACTATTTATCATTATAGACTTAAACAAATTGATAACGACGGCGCATTTAAGTATTCCGATTCAATTGAGATTTCTACAATTACAAAAGTTGAGAATGAACCAAAGCTATTGTCCGGTTTTTCACTTGAACAAAATTATCCTAATCCCTTTAATCCAAGTACGGTCATCAGTTGGCGGTTGGCAGTTGGCAGTCACGTAATATTAAAATTGTACGATGTACTTGGCAATGAGATGGCAACTTTAGTAAACGAGGAACAAAACGCGGGCGTACATAATTACGAATTAGGAATTGGAAACTACGATTTTCCAGGTGGTGTTTATTTCTATCAACTTCGTGCCGGAAATTTTGTTCAAACCAAGAAATTTGTCCTTATAAAATAGATGGATGTTGTTTTGTCGTTGCTTAACTTTGTATAAATCATTTACACTAATTATGAGAAAGTCATGAAAAAAATCGCTTTAATTTTATTTATTCTCGTTTGCCTAAGTAGTACCTATTCCCAATTCAATCAATTTCCAAATCCAAATAAAGGTGATTTAACCGGCGGATTGGGGCTAACCTGGATTGACGGACAACCTTATTATGCTTTTCATTTTACTCCCGAAATTGCTTTTTCAAAAATTGGTGTTGGATTAGACCTCAATTTAGAGTTCAGTTCACAAGGCAAATTGCGAACGGAAAATTTTAACGAGACAAGCGATTATCTCAGCATCATTCGTTATGTTCGATACGGACAAAAGAAAGATCCGGTTTATCTTCGACTTGGGGCGCTTGATTATTACACGCTCGGTCACGGAAGCATCATGTATCAATACAATAACAGTCCGAGTTTTGATACACGAACCATCGGGTTAGTCGCCGATCTTGATTTTGATAAATTCGGTTTTGAATCAATCTACAGCAGCTTTGCACAAGCCGGAGTGTTAGGAATGAGAGGTTACATCCGACCTCTTCAATACACATCTGCTGCATCCATCCCAATTGTTGGCAAACTTGAAGTAGGTGCAACTTTCGCAGGAGATTTCAATAAGAATTCTGGTAAAGTTATTGTTCAAACGTTAAGTCCTACTCCAAACATTGATGACAAAGGCTCAATAAAAATTGCCGGTTTAGATTTAGGATTACCTCTTTTCAACTTCAGTATGGCTAATGCTTCGCTTTATTTCGATTATGCAAAAATTATCAACTTCGGTAGTGGAGCTTCATCCGGAATAATTTTAGGACTGAATGGATTGGGAATTTTTAGCGCCTCTGCAAAATTAGAACGCCGATGGAACAACGATCAATATATGCCTGCGTACTTTAATTCGTTATATGAGATTGAACGCTACACAGAAAATGCCACCAGTAAAGCTACAATGCTTGAATATCTAAAAGCACAAGAAAACGGATATTACGGTGAACTTGGACTTTCTGCATTAGGAACGTTAAATATTATCGGAAGTTTGCAAAAATTTGATAATCAAAGCAGCGGTATGTTGCATTTAACAGCAGATGTTGCCCCAAGTGGTTTTTCATTTGTTGCACGAGCCGGATATGATAAAGTTTTTCTTGATGGCGCAGATGTTTTTAAGTTGAATGATCGTTCTTATTTATTTGCTGAACTTGGCTACAAACCTTATTCTTATTTGATTGTGTCGATGATGTATCAATGGACGTACACACCAATCAGAAACAGTGACAAAGAAATCGTCGGATACAAACCACAAAAGAAGATTGAACCCCGTATAAGTTTTGTTTACCCGTTCAACATGTAACTATAGTTTTATCAGAAGTAAAAAAGGAGAAAGTAAAATTTCTCCTTTTTTGTTTTAAAGATTTTCAGCAAAAAACTCTTTTAAATCTTCAACAGTGTGGAAGAGATAATCGCTTTTCATCTGTAGCACTTTATCGTGCGCATAACTATCCCATAGAACAGAAGCGATGTGAACTCCTGCTGCACAAGCAGCTTTAATGTCTGCAGGGGCATCCCCAACCATCAAAACTCTCTCTTTCTCCAAAGAATATTTTTCAACAAAGATTTCAATTCCTTCAGGCGAGGGTTTGTGCACTTTTACATCACTTCCGGTAATTACTAAATCAAAATAATCGAGTATTCCCAACTTCTGTAAAGTAATAAGTGATGCCTCTCTCCCCTTTCCGGTATAGATTGAAAGCAAGACTCCAGCCTTTTTTAACATATGAAGAATTTCTTTGATGCCGGGATAGATATCAGCCATTGTATGGTTGTCGGTATAAAAACTGTAATAATCTTTCTTAACTTTTTCGGCATTCTCTCCGAACCAATCTTCAATAATTTTATCTTCAGTCGGTCCGAACAAAGCGATGATCTCTTCATTCGTCATCGATTTATTTAAATATTTTTTAGTGATGTGATTAAAAGTTGAAAAGATAAGTTCATTAGTTGAAGTCAGCGTTCCATCTATATCAAAAATAACACCGTCATATTTTCTCATTTATTCAGTTACCCCAAATACAACAATTTTTCCGTCCATATTTGATGCTGCAACATGAGTGTCATCCAACATTTGTAATGAGTGCATTCTTGCCGTTCCCATAAAGAACAGAACACTGAAATTATATTTTGAATCAATTGAATAAACATTGCCGTTCTTTCCGCCAAAGTAAATATTCCCATTCACTTCTATAGGTTGAATCGGTCCAGTATCTAAACCAAATTTCAGATCAGTAGTTTTTTGAAGTTTTCCATTTGCTGCGTTGATAATGGAAAACTTATCATTCTGACTTTTCACAAATAACCGTTTTAAATCGTCACTGATTCCTATTGACTCCCATGCATCGTAATCGGTTTTGCGCCAACTTGTTTTTCCAAGAAGAAGGTCAACCGCAGTGATTGCTTTATCTGGCGTAGCAAAAAAAACATTTTTACCATCACTTACCAGCGGTGAGGCAGCAGGAGAATAATTAAATACCGGATTCCCGTTCCATTTCCAATTTAACAATCCGGTTGCTGCATCGATGCAATATAGAAAAGTATCCCAACTGCCAAAAACAATTTTATCTTTAAGAACTAACGGTTTTGATTCGATCATTCCTGTCGCCGAAGTATTACTCCACAGTAAATTAAGTCTTGATAGTTCGTAGGAAAATATTTTACCGGACGCCGTTCCGAAAATAAGAGCAAAAGACTTTTCCCCTTCGTAATCAATTTCCATGGTTGAAATTGGTGAGGTAATTGCTTCGTCAATTCCAATGACTTGAATAACATTTCCTGTTGTTAAATTGATGGTGAAGAGATCTCCCTTCATCGTTCCAATGATTACCTGGTTATTTACAATTGCCGGTTGGCTCATTATTGATGCGCCTAAATCGGTTTTCCAAAGTTGTTTACCGGTAACATCAAAACAAAAGACTACTCCTTTTTTTGCAACAGCAACAACCTTATTCTCATAGCCGATAAGTGGAGCCACCATGGTTGCTTTTAAATCTTTCTGCCATAAAATATTTGCTGAATAATTTTCGAAGTCGATTGAATCAATATTTTGATAAGTTACCTGATTCGATTTCCCAACTGCATTCCACTTTTTAATAAGTGTATCTTTAGTTATCTCATAAAAAAACAGAGAGTCAATCGCATCATCTACTAAAGTATAACCCCAGCTTTTTCCTTTTGCGGTTAAGGTTGAACGGGACATAACGCCAGGTAATCCGTTAAAACTATAAACACGACTGGCGTGACCATGACCGACGAATATTTCTTTCACATTTTTTGTGGCTAAAAGATTTGTAACCTTAAACCAGTTATCAACTTCTTTATCTAACTGATGATGCGCAAAGAAGAGAATTTCTTTTTCTATTGGAAGAGTTGAAAGAAGTGAATCCAGCCAATGCAAATCTTCCGGAGCAAAATGTCCTCCGCCGCCGCGCCAAGAGATTCCGCTGCTCATTCCGATTAGTGTAGTCTTGTCATATTCAATTACAAATTTGTCATCCTTCCACAAACTTGCAAAAATCTGCCCACCGCTTTCACTCCATTTTGTATCGTGATTGCCGGGAATTATGTAGTAGGGAACGGTGAGTTTATCTAAAATCTGTTTTGCATTTTTTAGATCTTCAGCTTTTCCCGTTTCAGTAATGTCGCCGGTACCAATAACAAACGAAACCTCTTTTTTCAAATTCATATCTTCAACAACAGCTTCCAGATCCGCATCAGCATTTGTTGCTCCTATGTGAAGATCAGTTATCCATCCAAACTTAAAAGGCTGCGCTGAAGAAAAAGCGGGAAGGAATACGAGAAACAAAAAAACTAAAGTTACTCTTTGAAATGTTTTCATTGGTAGTCCAAAATACTTATCAAATTCTAAACGAAAAAAAATCAAGATTCCTTCGTTTGATGAGGTGGAACAAAACCTCGGTAAGTATCAAATTTTGAAGAATAAAAAACGATGTTAAAATTCTCATCCCGCAGCGTTCCACCGCTTGGATAAAGGTAAAACACACTCACTTTACCAGAATCAATTTCCGATAGTAATCCATCTTTTGTGAAAAATTTTACGCAGTAAAAACCGAGTTCATAGGTTCCGGTCTCAATCTGTTTTAAAAGATTTTCTTCGGAGAATTTGTAGATCTCATCCATCGGACTAATAAAGTGATTTTATTTTGGTGATCAGTTCTGAAAATTCAACATCAAACCGTTCTCCAGTTTTGCGGAGTTTTAGTTCAGCTTTTCCCTCTTTTAACTTCTTTTCTCCAATGATCACTTGAACAGGCATACCGAGTAAATCGGCATCATTAAACTTAAATCCTGCGCCTGCATCAACACGATCATCAAAGAGAACTTGGTATCCTGCGTAGTGTAATTCTTTATAAACCTTTTCAGAAGTTTCCACAATTGTCTGGTTTTTCAAATTTAAAGCGATCAAATGCACATCAAACGGAGCGAGTGTTTTATCCCAAACAATTCCTTTTTCATCATGATGTTGTTCAATAAAGCATGCCATTACACGTTCTACGCCAATTCCGTAACTTCCCATAACCAAAGGATTTTCTTTCCCATTTTCGTCAAGAAAAGTTGCTCCCATTGCATCAGAATATTTTGTGCCGAGTTTGAATATATGACCGAGTTCGATAGCTGTAAAAACATCAAGAGTTTTTTCACATTTCGGGCACCCTTCACCGCTTTTGACGATTCGTAAATCAACGTATTCAATATTTTTTTCATCACGCTGTAAATCAATTCCGCCAATGTGGTAATCATTTTTGTTAGCACCGCTATAAAGATTATTCGCATCTTTCAAACGAAGATCAGCTAAAATTCTACCGCTAAATCCAACGGGACCAATTGATCCTGCATCCGCTCCTGTGATCTCTTTTAATTCTTCAGGATGAGCCGGACGAACAGCTCCGCCCAAGACTGCTTCTATTTTTGTTTCGTTCACCTCGTCGTTGCCGAGCATCAAAAGAAGAACGGGCTTATTATCGTGCATAACCACGCGAGATTTAGCACATTCAGTCTCATCAATTTTTAAGAATGCACAAAGCTCATCTATCGATTTTACGTTCGGTGTTGAAATTTCAAAAATTTCTTTGCTGGTCGCATTTCTTTCTTTTGCATTTACCTTTGAAGAAGCAACTTCAACATTAGCCGCATAACCACAGCTTTCGCAATAAGCTACAGTATCTTCACCTGCATCAGACTTCACCATAAATTCTTCGGAACCGGTTCCTCCCATCGCACCGCTTGAAGCGCCGACAACGAAATATTTCAATCCGCAGCGGTCGAAAATTTTTCTGTATGCTTCATCATGAAGTTGATACGATGCATTAAGATTTTCGTAGGAAGAATCGAACGAATAAGCATCTTTCATTAAGAATTGTCTTCCGCGGATAACCCCACTACGCGGACGAGCCTCGTTTCGAAATTTAGTTTGGATCTGATACCATATCTGAGGTAATTCTCTATATGATTTTAAAACCTTTCTTGCGTGATACGTCATAATTTCTTCGTGTGTTGGGGCAAGAACATAATCACGATTTTTAACATGGAAAAGTATATCGCCAAATGCTTCCACTCTTCCCGTTTCCTCCCAAATTTCTTTTGGGTTTAACGCAGGCAAATGAAACTCCTGACCACCGATGGCATCCATTTCTTCGCGGATGATTTCGGATATTTTTTTTACAACTTTGTAACCCAGAGGGAGAAAGGAATAAATTCCGGCACCAAGCGCCCGGACCATACCGGTGCGGAACATTAATACATGGCTGGTTACTACTGCGTCGTTTGGGACTTCTTTTAAAGTCGGAATAAAGGATTTACTAAACTTCATACTGTTTTCAGGGGATAATGGTGTTAAAAAATCTCTTTTTAAAAATAACTAAAGCGGTGTGTCTATCAAAATTAGAAGGGCTAAAATCACCGATTTGAAGAGAAGTTTGTAAAGTTTTGAATGAGGAGATTCGTTATTGTCACTTTGCGAACTTTTCTGATTAGTCGTCCAAACCCCGTTTATACTTCCGTTCGTTTAATAAATTCAGCAATAATCTTGTCCGACGAATTCTCCAACTCCGATGGGTCTCCAACAAAGTGTACAATTCCGTTGTGCATCATTGCAACTTTGTGTGCAACGTTTTTTACGCTGAACATGTCGTGGGTAACAACAATTGATGTGACTTTTAATTTTTCAGCTAGCTCTTTTATCAGATTGTCGATCGAATCGGACATAATTGGATCGAGTCCGGTGGTTGGTTCATCATATAAAATATAATTTGGATTAGTGACAAGCGCTCGGGCAAGTCCCACTCTTTTTTTCATCCCACCGGAGAGTTCACTCGGTTTAAGATTTTGAATTCCAGAAAGTCCAACAAGTTCAAGTTTTTCTTCAACCAATTTCACAATTTCATGTCTGGATGTTTTTGTGTTTGATTCAACTAAAGGAAGCGCAACGTTTTCTCCAACGGTCATTGAATCGAATAATGCAGCACCTTGAAATAAGAAACCAAAATTTCTGCGAACTTCATACAACTCGATTTCAGAAAGTTCACTTATAACTTTTCCTGCAACTTTCACAATACCTTCATCCGGAGTGAGGAGTCCGACAATATGTTTAAGCAAAACGCTTTTTCCGCATCCACTTCGTCCGATAATAACAATCGTTTCGCCTTCATTAATATTCAGATTAACCCCTGCTAAAACTTTTTTAGATCCGAAACTTTTGTGAAGATTTTTTATTTCAATCATAATTTGCTCTTTTATCGTCGATATAAAATTACTGCTTTGCCTTCAATTCTAAAACTTCAATCAATTTTTTAAGATAATAAAAATCACCCTCGGTATACCAATGTTTCATAAAAACTGCCCGCAATGCAATAAGAGATTCCGCTTTCGGATTTTCGTACTCCGGAAGCGCTGTTTTGGTGATCTCTGGCGAGAGAACAAACTTAGACAGAATGAACTCCGGATTTTCTGCTTCAACCGAAAGTGCGGAGTAAATCGCTAAAGTTAATTTGTTCACTTCAGAAATAGTTTTACTAACTGATTTTCGGAAGAAACAATTGATGTCTAAATCCGGGAAATTCAGATTCTCATAATTTTCACTTTGTTCAATCATCTCGTGAAATTTTTGAGAAGCAAGAATTGTTTGCTTTAACAACTCACCAATTCCCGAAGTATTTGGTGGAATAACCTTATAGGTTAAATAACAAGCGGCGGCAGTTGCGCCGGAACGTGAGCCTTCAAGCGAGAACATGCCGATATTCGGTTTATCTAATTTGTGGTATGTGTATGGAGCGGTATTCAAAATTATGTTACGCAGTTCCTCATTTTTATAGAGAACCGCTCCGGCTCCGTATGAAACCGAACCTTGCTTATGTGGGTCAATTGTAATTGAGTCGGATTCGGACAAAAGCAATAATTGCTTTTTGGTATGCTCGCTCAAAGGAGTTTTTTGCAGAGAAGATTCATAATTTTCATCCAGCAAAATTGATCTAAAAAATCCGCCATATGCAGCATCAATATGTAGATGAAAGTTGTACTTTTTTTTCAATTCTAGAATTGCCTCTAAATCGTCTACACTTCCCGTACCGGTGGAACCAAGATTCGCCATCACCATCATTGCTTCATTGTTTTTAAGCTCATGTTCAAGGTTGGTACAGTTCATTCTAAAACTTTTATCAACATGAATTTCTTTGAACGAATCAATATTTAAAATTTTACAAATCCGTTTCCACGAATAGTGAGAAACTTCAGAAAAATAAACTGTTCCCTTTTTATAATAATCACGAGTAGCCCAAAGCGCTTCCATATTTGCCAACGATCCACCGCTTGTTAAATGTCCCCATCCGGTTTTGTATCCAATCATTTTTAATAGCAGATCGACAACTTCCATTTCCATTTCTGTTGTAACCGGACCCCCCTCGTAAGCATGATTATTTGGATTGGAAAGCATGAAGGTTAAATAACCTAGTAGAGTTGGAATAGCGGGATCTTTCGACATCTGCGCAGCGTAGCGGGGATGGAAAAATGGAAAATGTTTTTTGCTTCGTTCTATAAATTTTTCAAATTCTATTTCAAGTTTTTTGTCTGGGTAATTCTTTTTTTGATATAGTGAAGGGTCGCATGAAAAATAGTCTTCACGCCACGATTGTTGCTCGCTCAGAATTTTGTCAATAAAATTTCTGAGCAGAGAGAGATTCTCTCCTTTGGGTCCTAAAAATTGCGAAAATAAAAGGTCATTCATGAAATAATTCCTAAACTGATTAATTCAAAATTACATAAATCAGGTCAAGGTTTATAATCCGGCGGAAGAGAATAGACTTATTTTAATCAAATTATTTTTTTATTTTCTTGTAGTGAATTTATAATTTAACCTGAAAGAATTATGGCAAAAGAAAAGAAAAAAAATCAGCCGCGGCAAATCGGAAAAACAGCTCTGCAAGAGAAAAAACCTTTAATTGATCCAAAATTAAAAAGCCGGATCGAAACAATTGTGTTTATTCTCATTCTCCTCTTCTTTTTTATTTTGAACAATACTCGAAAAGAGCCGGAACGCGGACCTTACCCTCCATTTTATAATAAAACCGCAGAATCATCTAACCAATGAATCTTTTCCAACGTCTTATCATCATACAAGAAATTTTAAAAGGAATTCAATGAAAAATATTGTTGTGTCGTTCGCTTTTTTCGTCTTAATGCTTCTTACATTTTCAAATTTTTCTCTGGCTCAGGATAAAAAAGCGCCGGAGTTTTCTCTTAAAAGTGTGGACGGCAAAACTGTAAAACTTTCCGATTATAAAAATAAAATTGTGCTCATTGATTTTTGGGCAACATGGTGTCCTCCATGTAGAAAAGGAATTCCCGACCTGGTAGAATTGCAAAAAGAATATAAAAAGGATCTTGTAATTCTTGGTATTTCGGTAGATACCGATACCAAAGGTGATGTCCCCGATTTTATAAAAAATTATGGCATTAACTATACGGTCGTTTACGGTGATCAATCCACGGCAAAACTATTTGGCGGAGTTTCCGGCATTCCTACTTCTTTTTTAATCGATCAAAAAGGAAACATTGTTGATAAACATGTTGGATTGGTTCCAAAAGAAACGCTTGAGAATGGAATAAAAGCTTTACTGAAAAAGTAAAATTGTTCTGATAAGTTAAGCCCGACAAGTTCGGGCTTTTATTTTTTAAAGAGATAAAGAATCAACGAAATCAACAAACTCAAAAGAAGTGATGTTACAATCGGGAAGTAAAAAGTGAAATTCTTCTTTTGAACAACAATATCACCGGGTAGCTTTCCAAGGAAAGGAATTTTACCAAACGATAGAAAAAAAACTCCAACTAAAACAAGAATCCCCCCAAAGATGATCAACATTTTACCTATTTGAGAAAAATCTGGGCTCATTTATGAGATTCCAAGTTTGAGTGATATTTCGTTGAAGTCAGTTGTAGGTAGTTGACATGTAAAATTTTTACAAAGATAAAAAGTCGGTTCGCCATTCAGTTCAGCAAGATTTTTCGTGTAGTCGGAAATCTCATCCAATAATGTTGAAGTAGTTTGATTTTTACAAATAACTATCTTATTCGGAATAAATTTTTTCCTTAAAACAGAAATAGTTTGGTTTACAATTTCCGCTTCTGGATTTCCCACAATCACAATTTCCAAACTTTCTGCAAGCATAAATTCAAGTGCAACCATTAAAAACGGGTGTCCCATCGGTGTTGCTTTTACCTGTTCATGGAAAGCGCGGCTCAAATCGAGCGCTTTATTTTCATACTCGTTCTTCCCGGTATACTTGGCAAGTTTTAAAAGATTCAACATCGTTACTGCGTTGCCGGAAGGAATTGCTCCGTCATAAATTTCTTTCTGTCGGACGATGAGTTCTTCAGCAAAATCTGAAGTGAAAAAATATCCTCCGTAAACATCATCGGCAAAATGTTTATCAAGCACTTTTTGAAAACTTTCAGCTTGTTTGAGGTATTCAACCTTAAAGGTTGCATCGTACAATTCAATCAATGCAAAAATAATGAAAGCATAATCATCAAGATTCCCGCTTATCGCTGCATCACCATCTCTAAAACGATGGAGCAATAAGCCGCCATGCACAGTCAAATTATCCAAGATGAATTTAATAGATACTTCAGCCGTGTGCACAAATTTCTCTTCACCAAACACTGCTCCGACTTTTGCCAATGCGGCTATCATAAGTCCGTTCCAGTCTGTTAAAATCTTATCATCTTTGTGTGGATGAATTCTTTTTTCTCTTTCTTCAAATAGTTTTTTTAACGATTGCGAAATCTTCAAATTCAATTGATCCACATTCAAATCGTTTTCATTTGCATATTCTCCAACGGTTTTTAGAAGATGAGGAATATTGTCACCATGGTTTTCACCTTTAAAGGGTTCGAGAAAATTCCCTTCCTCTTTTATTTGAAAGAGATCAATAAATAATCCTGCTTCAGCACCTAAGATTTGATTAATTTCTTCAACACGCCAAAGATAAAATTTCCCTTCCTCCCCATCGCTGTCGGCATCTTCAGCAGAAAAGAAACCGCCGTTAGTGGAAGTTAATTCACTAGAAACGTATTCATAAATTTCGTAAACAGTCTGTTTAAATAATTCATCTCCAGCAACTTGATACGCTTCGGTAAAGGCTAACATCAACATTGCCTGGTCGTATAGCATTTTTTCAAAATGGGGAACAAGCCATTTTCTGTCTGTTGAATAACGGTGGAAACCAAATCCAACTTGATCATACATTCCCCCTTTGCGCATTCCTTTTAATGTTTTAGTAACAATTTCAAGTGCGTCGTTATTTTTTGTTCGATGAAAATAACGGAGAAGAAAAAGTAAGTTGTGCGGCGTAGGGAATTTCGGAGCGGTACCGAACCCGCCAAACTGATGATCAAAACGTTCGTTGTATTGCCTAAAAGCTAAATCCATAATTGAATCGGTAAAATCTTTCCCAAAACGGGAATCATTCGTCCGCTGCATCGCATCGGTTATTTGGCTTGCTGAAACAAGGACGTCTTGCCGTTGAGTTTTCCAATAAGATTCAATCTTGGGAAGCAAATCTTTCAATCCGGTTCTTCCATGTTTACTTTCTTTCGGGAAATAGGTGCCGGCAAAAAATGGTTTTTTGTCGGGAGTCATCAATATCGTTAACGGCCAACCGCCGCTACCCGTAAGCACCTGACACACCGCCATATAAACCGCGTCGATATCAGGGCGTTCTTCTCTATCAACTTTAATTGAAACAAAATTTTCGTTCATTAGCGCGGCAACTTCTTTGTCTTCGAATGACTCTTTTTCCATAACATGACACCAATGGCAAGTCGAATATCCAATCGAAAGAAAAATCGGTTTATCCTCATTTTTCGCCTTCTCAAACGCTTCCTCATTCCACGCGTGCCAGTCAACCGGATTGTACGCATGTTGGAGCAAATAGGGACTTTTCTCTTTGATTAAATTGTTCGGAATTTTCTTTTCCACTATAAACCTTTTATTAAAATTATTTCAGATCGGTGAGATCTATCAAGATGATGTTAAAAATTGAATCGAAATCTTTATATTTTTAAAGTATAGAATGAATTATTTACCATTTCTCAAAAGAAAATTAATGTTTACACTCAAACGGAACAAACGATTTATCATAAAAACGATTATTGTTCTCCCAATTTTTATTTTCACTATTTTTTCTCCGGGTCTGTCTGATTCTTCAAACGCTTTCATCGAAAACGTTTTTAAGAATATTCGCGGTGAAGTGGCTACCGACAGTAATGTAGTTATCATCGATATTTCAGGAAATGACATTGCCCAACTCGGCGGTTGGCCTTTAAAAAGAAGTTACTACGCCCTGCTTATTAACGAATTAAATAAATACGGAGTAAAGAAAATAGGGATTGAAGTTTTTTTCAGCGGAAAGAATTCGATTCAAACGATGTACGATAACTTGCTTGTTTCGCAAATAAGATCAGCCGGGAACGTGGTTCTCAGTTCCGTTCCGGGAGATATTTATACGATGAATGATAAATCTCTCACCGACGGAATCGAATTTCCTTCTCTAAAAGTTATTGATTCTTCAATTGTTACCGGACATTTGGGACTATTAAATGAAGAAAGAATGCCACTTTTGGTTAATAGTGAAAAAGCCTTTGCAGTACAACTTGCGGAATCGAAAAATACCGGAACCTTGAAAGTTAACATTACTTCTTCATGGGAAAAATTTCATCGATATGAACTACTTGACTTTTTTGCGCTTGTAAAACAAAGTTCTCCGACGTTACAAAAACTTCGTGGGAAAATTATCTTGATCGGCGTTTCCGATGAAAAGTTCACAAAGAAATTATCATCGCCGTTCGATTCATTTATTCCGGGAATTGCGTTTCACGCTTTTGGAGTATCAAATTTATTACAAAACAATTCAATCAATCAAACACTTTTTGGTGTATCAGTTTTTCTCAACTTTGTTCTCCTTATTCTCTTTATCTTTTTGTTAGAAAAGGGAATGTCCAATTTCAGAAAAATAGCTATCGCTCTTTTTGCCGCAACATTGATTGTTGAATTTGTCTTGTTCGTCTTCTACAATTATGAATTGCATTTGGCTTCTCTTTTGATTCCATCCTTTATCTTATTTCTTGTTGAAATAGCGTTCGCCATTTTTGAACGCAACTCTTTATTTGAAACAACCATTTCGGAAGCTGAAGCTTTAAAACATCTACTTACCAAAAAAGAACATGAGTTCGCTGAATTAAAAAACAACTCAGACTCAACTTCATTGAGTGAGAGAGAAAATCTAAAAGAAAAGATCGAGTTGTTGCAAAAAGAAATATCTCGTCTCGAAAAGCAGGATCAAAACGATTTACTTTATACTTCCGAAACTGATGAGAAAGTAAGTGATAATTTTTATGGGATTCTTTACCGTTCGAAAGTAATGCGCGATGTGGTTTCATTTATTAAAAAAGCTGCCCCAACAAACGAAACGGTTTTAATTCTTGGGGAGAGTGGAACTGGAAAAGAATTAGTAGCTAAGGCAATCCACCAAAATAGTTTGCGGAAAAATAATCCGTTTATTGCGGTTAATTGCGGCGCTCTCTCAGAAACACTTTTGGAAAGCGAATTGTTCGGTCATGTTAAAGGAGCTTTTACTGGTGCTGCAGGAGATAAGATGGGTAGATTTGAAGCTGCTGATAAAGGCACCATCTTTTTAGATGAAATCGGAGAAACGTCGGAAAACTTTCAAGTAAAACTGTTACGCGTATTGCAAAGCGGTGAGTTTGAGAAAGTCGGATCATCAAAAACTTTCCGAGTTGATGTTCGTATTATTGCAGCTACAAATAAAAAACTTGATCAATTAGTTCGAGAAAAGAAATTCCGTGAGGATCTCTATTACCGCTTAAACGTTTTTCCAATTCAACTTCCTGCACTTCGTGAAAGAAAGGAAGATATTCCCGAAATAGTAAACGGCATTCTAAAACAAAACGCTGAACTTTCCGGAATCTCAAAAGCTGCGATGGAAATTCTGTTACAGCACGACTGGCGCGGAAACGTACGTGAATTGGAATCAGCGCTTAAACGGGCTTTTGTTTTTGCGAATGCGGAACAACGAAAGATTATTCAGTTAGCAGATTTGCCGGAGGAGGTGGTTAAAGAAAAGAGGCTCCATTATGAGGAACTTGTTCTCGATGCTCTTCGACTGAAAAAGTTTTCTCATTCGGCTTTTAGTGAAATTGCTGCAGAACTTGAAGTAAACAGAACATTGATCTCAGAAAATTTCCGGGGTTTTTCTTTTAAACTTTTAGTTAAAAATAATTTCGATGTTGAAAAAACTATAAGTGAACTTGCCGGATCAGATGAAGAAAAAGTATCAGAAAAAGTAAAAACTAAACTTGATACTTTTCTTTCCAACATTCGTGAAGATGCGACCAAATCGGGTTCCAACAACTTTGAAGTAGTCAAACAGAAATTACAATCGAAGTATAAAAATCTTCCAAAGAAATTTCACCCATATTTAGATGAGGTAATAAAACACTATCTACTGTAAACTCAAAAGAAATTCTCTCATTGCTTTATTTACAAAAGATGGATTTTCAATCGGTGTCATATGACCCGATCCTGGAACGGTTAAATATTTTGCGTTAGGGATTTTCTCTGCAATCGATCGCATTTCTTCCGGAGGAGTTAATTTGTCTTCTTCTCCGCAGAGTAACAATACGGGTATTTTAAAATTAGGTAATGATGAAGTAACGCTTGTTCTCCCTTGCATAGCCAACAAACAACCTTTTACGCCGAGGGGATTTGATTTTTTACTTCGCTCCAAATAAACATTATACTCTTCAACACTTTCGGTCTTATATTTTTCGGAAAAACAGTTCGGTACAAATCCTTCGACAAATTTTTCAACTCCTTCAACATTAATTTGATTAATTCCACTCGCCCGTTTCAACTTTGCCATGTCACTATCTGATTCCGCTCGTGTATTGAACAAAATCGCAGCAGAGAAAATTTCTTGCGCACGTTCAAGAACTCGAAAACCAAGATAGCCTCCCATCGAAAGACCGCAAATAACTGGTTTTTCCAATCCCAATTCGGCTTTAATCGTAAAACAATCATCTGCGAACATCTCCATTGTGAATTGTCCATTCCCCATTTCAGATTTCCCAAGACCACGAATGTCATACGTAACACAGAGAAATTCATTCTTCAGAAATTCAACTTGTGCATCCCACATCTGTTGATCGAAAGGAAATCCGTGAAGAAAAATTATACTTCCCAGTTTGTTAACACCGGTTACTTTCGTATTAAATTTTTCATAAAGCTTCATTTTTAACACCTTAATCATTGTTTAAAAATTACAAAAAAATTATTTGATCTTTCAACCAACTTTTCACACTTTTGTGCATCTTTTAGATAGCAAGATAAATTATTTATGGAATCCCAAAAGTTTATAGCATTCTCAAAAATTTATACCAACCATAAAAAGCCGGTGTATCACTACGCACTGAAGATGGTCCAGTCATCGATGACAGCGGAAGATATTGTACAAAATGTTTTTTTGAAATTGTTTGAGAAGATAGATTCGGTTAAGAATTTAGATAGTATACGTTTTTGGCTTCTAAAAACAGCCCGCAACGAAGTTTACGGTTATTTCAGAAAAATGAAGATCAGAAAAGAAGAAACGCTTGAAGAGAATGAAGAATTACTGACTGATTCAAATCTTGGAAATGAGATTGAAGAAAAGGAAACTCAAGAAATTGTTCGGAATGAAATAGATTTATTACCGGCGGAACTTCGCGAGATCTTTGTTTTACGTGAATATTCAGGATTAAGTTATGAAGAGATCGGTCAGATGCTCGGACTTTCAAATGAGATTATTAAAAGTAGACTATTTAGTATTAGACAAAAATTGATTAAAAACGTGTCAAAAAGAATTGGAGTTTAAAATGAAATGCAGTGATTATCAAATGTGCATTCATGAATTTTTAGAAAATGAATTAAATAAAGAAGATAGAAAATCTCTATTCTCACATTTAGGTGAGTGCGAAGTATGTAGAGACTATTTCAGCACAGCAGCTTTATTGAATAACACAATTACGGAAGATAAAAATCTATTCCCCGAGTCACTTGATGAAGAAATTTATTCACAACTGCCGAAAGAAAACTCGTTCACTTTCGCAAGTTTTTTTACCGCAAGAATTCCAGCTTATCTTACTTACGCGCTTATAGCTATAATAATTCTTCTCAGCTTAACGCTTTTTAATGAAGTTAATAAGTACAAAGATGAACTGCATCAAACTTCAGTACAATTAAATGAACAAAAAAAGACGATGGAACTTCTTTTCAATAGTCTTCCTCCTGTAGAAGTCCATCCGGTATCAAGTAATAATCTATAAAAATGAGGTGTATTATGAAAAAGAATAGCATTAGTTTTTTAATCTTACTCTTGGTTTTTACTTTTGTCAACTCTTCATTAAGCCAGGATCTTAATCATTCGGCAAAAGAAGAGCAGCCAATTATCGCGCAAAATATTGAAACACAAAAAGATACTCTTGACCCGAATGATTATAAAGCAGTTGATAAAATGCCGGAAATAATCTCTCAAGAGAAACCAGTGTTTCCAGAAGAAGCTCTTAAAAAAAATCTTGAGGGAAAGGTTTTCCTAAGGGTACTTGTAGATGCTAATGGGAATTCAGCAAAGGTTGAGGTTTTAAAAAGTTCGAATTCTGTTTTTGATGAAGCGGCCATAAAGGCAGCAAAAAATTACAAGTTTAACCCAGCAACAAAAGATGGAAAATCAGTTTCAGTTTGGGTTGTTATTCCTTTTAATTTTGCTTTATCTAAAGATGGAGAAAAAAAAGATGTTCAGAAAGAATGTTATTATGATAGTGCTGACGAAATGCCGAGTATTATAGGTGGAATGTCATCTCTCTTTAAAAAATTATCTTATCCAGAGCAAGCGAAGAAAAAAAATATTGAGGGGAAAGTTTTAATAAAAATTCTTGTAGATGAAAACGGGAATATTGATGCAACCAATGTTATTAAGGGTATTGGATATGGTTGTGACGAAGCGGCGGAGAAAGCCGCAAGAAGTTGTAAATTCACACCCGCAAAAAAAGATGGAAAAAATGTAAAGGCACAGGTAGTCTTGCCTGTTCAGTTCAAACTTAAATAAAATCCATCAGGCTCAACTCATTTAATTTATAGATGAGTTGAGCTTGTTTTATTTTCCTTCTGGTTTTAAAATAATTCCTTTATTCTGCTGCCCATTCATTTTAACGACGATGGGTTTTTCAAAATGAAGATGACGGGTAAATTCCAAATCTTCAACCGAAGCTTGAGTTGTAAGCCAATCCCAATCAACAAAATCAGTGTTCTTATAAGAGTTTACTGTAAAGTATCCAATGCGGAACGAAGTAATATTTTGGAAAAAATGTGAACCTTGAGAAGGAGTTACGCTCAAATCTTTAAACCCCGATTCGACAATAACCGCAGCGCCTGAAATTTGATCCCACGTAACCGGAATGCCTAGCCACGGATCGAGAGTTCCCCATCTGCCAACACCGATTAAAATATATTGTTTTTTCTGCGCAATCAATTTAGCGTTAAGCTGACTTACTTCGTTAGCGGTTTCGCGACTTTTAGCGCGATCAAACTTATGAAAATCAACCAGCACAACATCATAAATTTCGTTTATTGTTCCATGTCCAAGCACCTGTTCACTGAGACAAATCAAATCTTTGTTGTTGAACTTTCCAAAATGAATTTCTTCTACTTCACGCGTAAGTACAAGTGGACGCATCTGCAGCATTCCAAATTCTTTTGGTTTTCCCTTCGGGACACTCATGTTTACTGCAAATTCAATTTCGATCGGAGTTCCCATTCCCCAACTTCCCGTGGCAAGGAGAAGTTCAAGAATTTCAGGCAGAGGAAATATTTTATTTTTAAGAACCGGGGCGAAAGTAACCAACCGCTTTCCTCTTCGCGAAATTCCATCATGCACCGAATCATTATCCGGTGAATACGTTGAACCTACAAATCCAAGTGCGCCATCATTTTCAGCATCACTTAATTCATATTTTTTTACGAGTGTATCATACGGTTCGGCGTTAGAGTGATCGACTTTCCCTTTCAAATCTAAAGCGTAAAAATCTTGCTGTGATATTTTAACTGTTTCTTTTGCCGAGAAAAATTGAAGTAAATGTTTTGGATACTTAGGACAAAAACGAACAGAATTTCCGCCATCAACAACGGTTTTGCCCAGTCCCAAAGCCACCATCGCAAGACCGTCTTGAGATTTTTGTGGAGCAACCGGATAAAAATTATACGATTTGGCAACACCGGCAAAGTCGGGATAAAATCTATCATGCCTAGAAGTTCCAACCAATTTTTGCACTACCACTGCCATTTTCTCTTCTTCAAGGCGGTATTGTGTAGCTTTCATATAATTCTTGGCAGCTTTGAAAAATGTTGAAGCGTAAACACATTTTATGCTTTGTAAAAGTTCTTCAAGTCTTTGTTTTATATCAGCGTCACTGTTGGGAATCATGTATGTTTGGTAAACGCCTGCAAAAGGTTGAAATTGAGAATCTTCCAACAAACTTGATGAACGAACCGCAAGAGGTGCTCTGACAATTTCTAAAAATTCTTTTAACTGTTTTAAAATTTCTGCCGGGAAATATTTTGCATCTAAAAATATTCTTATTAAATCGATATCATCCACAGAACTAAGTGCAACATTCGTTAATTTATTTTCTTCCATAAATTGATCGAACACATCCGTCCCGAGTACAACGGCAGAAGGAACGTAGATACGAATATCATCAAAACGATTTGCGATATCATAATTAGTGATGAGCATGTTCACAAATCCCAGACCACGCGCTTTACCTCCAAGCGAACCACCGCCAATGCGGGCAAAACTATTTTCGGGGTCGAACGTCTCTTTTGAGAAGTCGGTGATAATTCCCTTCTGTCGAATTTCTAAAAAAAGATTTATTGAATTGATTAAGTCCTGTCTCAGTTCCTCGCCTGATGCAAAATCAGTTACTTTTCTCGGACGCAGGCGGTGAGCCAACCAAAATTCTGTTCTGGCTTTCAACCAATTTGAAAAATGGTTTCTTTCAGCGTGGAATTTTATACTTTCATCCGGAACAATTTTGAGCATTTCCGCAAGCGCAATTAAATTATTCGCGTGTCCAACATGTTTTCCCTCAGGAACGCGGAAAATAAAATCACCGAATCCAAAATTGTTCATCATAAATTCACTCACCTCGTGTAGCAACCGCGGTGATCCTTTAAGAACGAACGAAGCTCCAATTTCTTCGGCTTTTTTTTCATATTCCCCATTACTTGATTGGAGAAGAATTGGGATATCGCTCTGCACAGCTAAAACTTCTTTCGCAAATTTAATTCCAGCTTCTGCATCTTTTTCGCCGCCTAAACGAAAGTTGATGTCGGTAATAATTCCCAAAATATATTCGCGGTATTTTTCAAAATTTTCCCAGGCTTCTTCGTAAGTTGAACAGAGTAAAATCTTCGGACGAGCCCGCATTCGTAAAAACTTGTGTGTAAGGTTCACTCCTTCTAAAATTAAACGCTGGGACTGTTTAAATATCTCAGCATAAATCAAAGGGAGATAAGAAGAATAAAATTTTACGTTGTCTTCAACAAGAATAATTACTTGAACCCCTGCAAGGGCAGTATCATTCACAACATTAATTTTGTCTTCAACATATTTGATAATACCGATAAGAATGCGGTAATCACCTTGCCAAATAAAAATTCTTTCAAAAATTGAGGTATCATAATTCGTAGTTAAATCTTTTCGTTCCTGGTTATCATAGGCTAAAATAATGATCGGAGTGTCGGTGCCATTCTGCCGCAGCATTTCCGCAAACTTGGTAACATGCATATCTTCAACATGCAAAGTAGTGATGATTAGATCGAAATGATTTTCAGAGGCGAGTTCAACAGCTTCACTTCCGGTTGAAACGTGGGTAATTTCCGGCGCGTGGCTTAAGTTGAAAACCTGATATTCCTGGCGGATAATATCATAGAGACGTCCGTCTTCTTCAAATAAATAAAAGTCGTACAAACTAGACACCAGTAAAATATCTCTCACTTTAAAGCGCATGATCTTTTGAAAGTTTTTGATCCGATTGCCAAAAAGTTCTTTGGAGCTAAGATGAGTTAGTTTATTCATAGGGATTACTTATTTTTCTAAAGAGAATTTTACTCACAAAATAAGAAGTTTTTCTGAAATGCAAGAATGCCATTTCACCTTAAAAACAGACAGATTAATCCTCAATTAAACGGTAAATAGAGTTATGAAAGAATTTTGGGACAACCGGTATGCAAATGATACCTTTATTTTTGGCGAAGATCCGAATGAATTTTTCAAGTCACAGATTGATTTACTAAATGTAGGAAAGCTTCTCCTCTTTGGCGAAGGTGAAGGGAGAAATGCAATCTATGCCGCCTCACTTGGGTGGGATGCACTTGCAATCGATTGGAGTGAAAAAGCAAAAGATAAAGCCTTAACTCTTGCGAGAAAAAAGAATGTCCTTTTCCGTTATGAGGTTGGAAGTTTTTTTGATGTTCCGGTAGAACATTTTTCGTTCGATGCGGTGGCATTAATTTACATTCATCTTCCCGAAGAAGAAAGAGAACAGCTGCACAAAAAAGCCGTCACTTCCTTAAAAGTAGGAGGAACAATTATTCTAGAAGCATTTGAAAAAGAACAACTTGGAAAATCTTCCGGTGGTCCTAAAGACCTCGATCTCCTTTATTCACTCGAAAATATTGTAACCGATTTCCAGGACCTGGATTTCAAATATTTTGCTAAAGAAACGATTCAACTTGCCGAAGGAGATGGACATACCGGGGAAGCTTCGATTATTAGATTTGCGGGAATAAAAAAATAATGAAAAAAGTTCTTTTCATAACTTACTATTGGCCTCCTTCCGGAAAAGCTTCTCTTCACTTTCCGCTTCAATTGATAAAACACTTAAATGAGTTTGGATGGAAATCAACAGTAGCTACAGTGGCTGAAGACACATTCACTCAGAAAGATGATTCTCTGCTTGCTGAAATTCCTTCCGGTATCACCGTTCATAAAATAAAAACCTTTGAACCATTTAATCTTTATAGAAAATTTATTGGGAAGAAAGCATCGGAACCACTTGTAGCTAGTGAAACAATCTCAAAAGAGAAAAATAATTTAACCCACAGGTTATCAATTTGGATTAGAATGAATTTATTCGTTCCCGACGCCCGTGTCGGTTGGTATCCCTTTGCAGTAAATTATCTTAAAAAAGTTTTGCAAGAAGAAAAATTTGATGCGATCATCACAGTGGGACCTCCACACTCTTCGCATCTCATCGGACTAAAGTTGAGTAAATTGTTCCATCTTCCGCATGTACCAATTTTAATCGATCCATGGGTTGATATTGTTTATTACAAAGATTTTAAAAGAAGCGGTTTAACAGTTAGCATCGATAAATACTTTGAAAAAAGCGTCCTGGTAAACGCAGGACACGTAATTTTTGTAACAAAATCAATGCAGCAAGACTTTGTTACAAAATATCCTTTCGTACAAAATAAATCGACCATACTTTATTGGGGTTACAATGAAGAAAATTTCTCCGGAATTGAAAACCTTGCCAATGCTACTGAAGAAAGAGTTTTATTACACGCAGGAAATATATTTGATTATCAAAATCCAAAACAACTTTGGAAGTATTTAAGCAAGAGAATCGCTCAAGGAGAGAAATTAAAATTGCAATTCATCGGGACGATAAGTCCGGAGGTAAAAGATTCCATTATACAAAACGGACTTGAAAAGGTGACAGAATATTTGGGATTTTTACCTTATCAGGAAGTTATCAATAGAATCTACTCTGCTGATTTATTGCTTGTGTGTACAACTGAAAAAAGACACGTACCCGGAAAGCTCTTCGAATATTTACGATCGCAGAAACCAATTCTCTGCTTTGGAGATGAAAATCCGGAAGTTCAAGAATTAATTGAGCAGAGTAATGCAGGAAAGTTCTTGCCTTATCAAGCAGACGGAGAAGAATTTTTTCAAAATATCTACTCTTTTTCAACAGATTTAACATTTGCTAAAAGATTTGACCGGAAAATATCCGCTTCATTACTGGCTAAAACGCTTAATTCGCTTTCGCAATAAATTAACGAGGGTAATTTCAGCCTAATTTTACAAGGGTTTCTGCCGACAAGAAAAAGAAAAAAAATAAAATAGTTGTTTTATTTAATCAAAAATCTTTTTAATTTTCTATTGAAATAACTTTTTACTAACATTACAAGAGGTATAGTATTATGGCAGAAGCAAAATCAATGACCAAGTCACAAGTTCTCGATCACCTTTCGAAGAAGACTGGAACAACTAAAAAGTTAGCCGGTCAATTCTTAGATGAATTGGTAGCTCTTTCATACAAAGAAGCTAAAAAACAATTCGTTCTTCCGGGTTTAGGGAAATTAGTCGTTTCCGCTCGTAAGAAAAGAATGGGTAGAAACCCTCAGACAGGTGCATCAATCGTAATTCCTGCAAGAAAAGTTTTAAAGTTCAGAATTGCAAAACAAGCTAAAGACGCAGTGTTAGGCAAAAAATAAACTACTCCTCTTGCGCGAGTTAGTAAAAGGCATACGGTTTTCCGTATGCCTTTATATTTTTAAACTACTTCTCTAATTGAGTTTTAATTTTTATTTCAATTTGCTTGTACACTTCGGCAGGAACATTTTGCAGCAGTTTTGTTATTAAGATATTAGCATTGGTAAGATGATGGAAAAATCCGACTGTTCCGTTTTCTCCTTCAATTAACATTAATCCTTTTGATCTCCCGTAAAAAACTCCCCCACTTAATTTTCCAATTTCGGAAAAATAGAGAATCACCTTCCGATCCTTCCGGAGAAACTGTGTGCAAGTAATTTTCTCATTATCCACATCAATATTAAAAGGGAGAATTTTATACAATCGGAAATATAATTTGTTAACATAAACGATTATGATTGTGAGAGAAGCAAGATAAAGAATTTGCCAAGGTTTATGGGAAAACGTTAAAACTGCCGGGACCATGTAGATCAATAAAATGGGGGTTATCAATAGATTCCCGACCCGGTAAACCAAGCGGTAAAATGATTTATAGGTAAAAGTAGTCATTGTTAAAATTTGTTCAGCACTTCAACAACTTTGTAAATATCATCCTCTTTATGGGAAAAGGAAATTGGTAAACTTAAGGTTGTAGCGTGAATTTCTTCGGAGATTGGGAAATTATTTTCAGTTATAATACCTTCCATCGCTTTCTGTTTATGCGGCGAAACCGGGTAATGGATATCTGTTTTAATTTCATTCTTAAACAAATAATTTTTTAATTCATCCCGTTTAGGGTGACGAATATTAAAAATATGAAAGACATCATAATAATTTTCATCCACAACAGGTTTGATAAAATCATCTTTCAAATTATCAAGGTATATTTTAGCAAGCTTTCTTTTGTGGTCATTTATTTCATTAAGATGCTTCAATTTGATCGAAAGAAATCCGGCTTGTATTTCGTGCAAACGTGAATTGTAACCTATGATCTCATTATAATATTTTACATCGGAACCATAATTTCGAAGTCGATGAATTGATCGAGATAATGAATCATCGTCTGTTAATACCGCTCCCGCATCACCCAGGGCACCCAAATTTTTTGTAGGATAAAAACTGAATGCACCAAATTCACCAAACGTTCCGGTAAGTTTTCCAAAATATTTTGCTCCATGCGATTGAGCGCAATCTTCAATCAGTGAGAGATTATATTTTTTTTTGAGTTCGACTATCGGATTCATCTCGCACGCTTTTCCATAAAGATGTACAACCATAATCGACTTCGTTTTAGAAGTTATTTTTTCTTCAATTTTTTTCGGATCTATATTATAGGTTCTTATATCGGGTTCAACTAATACCGGTTTTAGTCCGCAATGTAAAATTGATAAGATAGTTGCAATGTAGGTATTCGATGGAACGATTACTTCAGAATCCTTTTCGTAATTGAAAGCTTTCAAAGAAAGGATGAGTGCATCTAATCCGGAAGTTACGCCGATACAATGTTTCGTCTGATGATACGCTGCAAATTCATCTTCAAATTGTTTTACATTCTTTCCTAAAATATACCAGCCGGAATTTAATGTTTTTTCAAATGAAACTTTGTATTCCTCAAAGAATGGTTTGTTAAGTTCGCCAAGATTTTCGTATTCTATCATTGGTAATCCTCGTAGATATAATCAGCAGCATCAAATTTTGTTGAGGCAAACACAAGCAACACTGCATCTGGAGTAAAGTGGTGCATCGTATGCCAATCTTGCGGCTCTAGAATTAGACATTTACTGGGATGATCTAATTGGAAATCTTTATGTGAATTGCCATCATGATTTGAAACGATACAACTCCCATGAATACAAATTGCAGCTTGAACCGTTGTTTTATGACGATGACCGCCTCTTACCGAATCATCAACTCCATAAATATAAAAAACGCGTTTAACATCAAATGGAATTTGTTCCTCTATTACTGTTAAGTTTCCGCGGTTGTCAGAATGTGTTTTGAGATTAATTAAATATGCCATTTAACTTTCAAGATATTTTGTTTTATTGAAAATATTATAAGTTCCTTTTAGATTTCTATAAATATAGAGTAAGGGGGTTTTCCATAAAAGCGGTTTTTTACCGGAGCCATGTGGATCAAAACTATCATCTATCTGCCATATGCTACATTTTGCCTTTTCTAATTGACGAATATAGGGTTTATAAAAATAATTGTGAACTTCGGGTGAAAGATATCTTCTCCCTAATTCTATTTCACCGTTTGTAAAAAATAAAAGATAATGAAAATGGTAAAAGATAATTTCAAATTCTTTTTGTGATGTTTTTTCCATTCCGAAGTATTGACCATTGCGTGCATAAAAATCATATTGCTGAACATTCCAACCTGCCAAACCTCCCCCTAAATGTTGCATCACATGAACACCTTCAAACCGTTCTGTCCAATCTTCTAAATAAAGCTGGTCTCCGAACTTACCATCTTCATAATATGCGAAACACCATTCCAAGCATCGTTCCCGCCACCAACGTAAAGCCTTTAATCCGCGTTCATCATTTTTAAATGTGATAAATTGGACACAGTACTTCCCACTTTTCTTAAAATCGGATTTAATAAACTCTGGTGAATATCTATGTTCGGTTAAGAGAATAGAATTGCTGCAGAGTTCATCAAATATTGGTTTTGGAGAAGAATAAAAAAACAAATCGGCATCAAGGTAAGTGCAACTTTCAACCTTATATTTTTCAAGGACATAGAGAATTGTTGATGATGTTGATGTCCAACAATATTCTCCAATGGAACGAGTAGGTTTAACCTTAAGCAACTCTTCATCCTCAAATTCTTCCAAGGGGATTATCGTCGCCTTTTTAAGATCTAATTCTTTGAGAATTTTATAACATTGGTCATTAAACGCGAAAATATAAATATGGAAATCTTCGCAAACATCTTCCAGCGAGTAGTAGAGAGTCAATCCACGCGAGATATAATGGGTATCAAATAGAGTGCAGAAGTTATACATCGGCTATTTTTTTTGCTAAAATAATATTATCAAGGTAAAGGTCGTTGTTGTGCGGTAAAATTTTTGCTAAAAGAATCCCACAAACAGAGATTAACGACATAATAAAAAAGGTAGATAATTTTTTCAATATTATATTTCTTCTAACAATTTTGTAAATAAAAGCGTTAAGCAATTGTGCAAATATCCTGAAATCGTTTGTGCTTTTTTTACTTTCAATAATTTCAAAACCATGTTGTTCAAGAAGAAATTTCAAGCCGAAGGAAGAATAGCGTGCGTAGTCATATGGTTGCTCATGTTCATCCCACACGAATGGAACTGAAATTAAGAAGTTTCCCCCAACTTTTAATATACGATTTACTTCGCTTAAAAATTCTGTTGGATTAAAAACATGTTCCAATACCTGGTTTGATAAGACTGAATTAAATTCTGCTTTTTCAAAAGGGAATAATTTCCCATCATAATAAACATCCGCTTGTTTAACCTGATTATTCGTTTGGGTTTCAATTTCAAGTCCGACATATTCACTTGAAGCAAAATATTGTTGATAGGGTTTGGTTCCGCAACCCACATCCAGCGTCTTTCCGCTAATGTTACTTCCCAGTTGTTTTATCTCTTTCAACAACGCTACCCTTGCGATATAGAAAGGATTTACCAAAACACCTAGGTAGGAAGGGTCAAACATTTGTTTGTCCAGGTATCCATTTAACTTATTGAGCATCTATTTTATCCAATAGAAAGATAGGTATGTGCTGCAATAAATTGGGGAACAGCTTCATTAAAAAATTTTTCCATTTAACTTTTGAAGGAAGAAACATTTGAGAGGAAACTTTGAGGCCTCCAACGTTTGTGATCAACTCATAAAAATCATTTATTGAAAGTTGATGGATATGTCCAGTATCATACCAATGATAACCAAAAATCATCGGCTTGGGCATCCTTCCATTTAAAAGATAATCAACTCGATTAGTGTAAAAACCAAAATTTGGAAACGATACGATTAATTTCCTCGAAATTCTTTTCATTTCACTTAATAGTACTTCCGGATACATCACCATCTGGATAGTAACATTACAAATTGCATAATCAAATTCATTTTCTGAGAAAGGGAGTTGCTGGTCGATGCTCCCTTTAAGTACATTCAATTTCTTTGATTTGCAAATGGCAATACCGGAATCGGAGAGTTCGACCCCCATTCCAATAATATTTTTGTCTTTTACTAATTTTTCTAATAGCGTACCGTTACCGCAAGCTAAATCAATCACAGAAGAATTAGGTTCAATCCAATTAGAAATAATCTCATACTCACTCCGTTCAACACTTTCAAAACCTGTATAACTATAATTGCGGTTATCATTGAAATTGGGATTGTCTAAATTATCAACTTTCATTTAATTCCTCGAGTATTCTCTTAATCGCTCTTCCGCAATTTTATCCCAACCAAATCTTATCAGGACATTCTCAACACTTTTTGATCCCATTTTTTTTCTGAGTTCTCTTTCTTTTAATAACAAGATTTTTTCAGCTAGATCTAAGGCATTTCCTTCTTTGAAGAGCAGTCCGTTTCCATCAACCCGTTCCAAAACTTTTATTTGATCACTAAGGATTAGCGGCAACCCACAAGCCGCGGCATCCAGTTGACTTGTTGATTCTTCGCGAGGCCAAACTCCAATATCGCAGGCACGATAGTACTTCGGAAGTTCGGTTACTGGAACAAAAGGAAGAACATTGCATCCCTTCTTTAATGATAATTGTTGCTTCTCTTCATCTGTCCCATTCCCAATGAATAATCCTTTAAAGTGGACATCTTTTTCTTGCAATAACTGTATTGCATCAGCTAATATATTTGGACTCTTGCCAGTAGAGAATCTCCCTGTATAAATTGCAACGACGTCACTCTCCCCAAAACCCAATTCCTGACGTAATTGTTCTCGGTTCTTTTGGTCTGTTTCACTTTCAATCGGTTTAAATAAATCGGTATTCACGCCAAGAGATTGGATTTTAATTTTATCATTTGGAACTTGATAAAATTCTATCGCGAGCTCAGCTACATCTTCAGCAATTGGGAAACATTTACTGGTGGTTTGATTTATAAGTTGAAGGGATTGACGAAATTTATTTGCATATCTCATCAAATTAGTTTTTACATTGTATTTCCCATTCACTTTTAAAACTGAAGCGTGGACATGTGATTCGGTAAAAAATTTGATCTTGTTTTGTTGTGAATATCTTGCGGCTTCAAAAGTTGCAAATTCATCAATATTAAAAACTTGAATAACATCCGGTTTAAGATTCGTTAAATAATCGTACAATCCAGTTAAATGAATTCCAAAGAAGCCAAAGGGATTAAGAATACTTTTCCTCACTTCTTTAAATGGAAGACGGTGGAGAGTAAACCCATCGATTATTTTTGTCCCTTCAGAAACAATCGCAGCACCAAGATGTTCTTTATATGTCTTATCATAATTCGGAGAATTATAATAAACTTGGGCTGTAGAAGTTACGACGTGTACCTCATTCCCGAGTTTTGCTAATGCACGAGGTAAAAAATTTTCGGCATACCCCATATTTTCAGAAAACCAGCAACTAATTATGACTATTTTCATTTTCTTATAAAATCCAGTATCGAATTATATTCCCATTTCAACATAAATTCTTTTACCACGGACAGGGTAATAAGTTTTTGTCTCCTCATTTACAAAATTCCCATCTTTAAAAAGCATCGGGAATTTTCCGTCCGGTGTGGCCAATATTTTTTCCAATAGTTTAATTTCATTATCTGAAAGAGAAGGATTTAGGTTTGGGAGTTGTAAATCTGGAATTCTTTTCCACACCGAAAGTGTTTTTACTTCGCCATTTTCCCTTCTATGCACATTGCAATCGAACTTATTTTCCCACAAAACCCAAGCATTGAAAAGATCTTGTCTTTCCCAAAAATATTTCTGCCATGGATGAAATCTTTTTCGCATCCATAATTTCATTACTGGTGAAGCATTCCAATTCGCTTCCTGTTCACGTTTTGAGTATTCAAAAAAATTCATCGTTCCTTCAAACGAAACAACCTGCCATTTATGCATGTAACCGGTTCCTATCAAAATATCTTTCCCATAAGCTGGAGTTTCTACATATCCTTTGCGAGCTATTCTTTGTAATTCACCGCAGGCAAGAGAAGGATTATTTACATGTTCTATAACATGTGAGCACAAGACAAAGTCAATTGCTTTTTCACGGATAGGGATTCTCTCCACTGAGCAAACAATTACGGGTCTGTCTTCTTGTAAATTTCCGCTTCGATGAAAATTGTCGTCGGGAGAAAAATCTGCAAGAAGGTTAGCTCGATTTATTGGGTTATTACCACTACCAATATCAAGAACGATATCTTCGGGCAAAATCTTATTAAGTACGATTCCTTTTTGATACTCCCATGACGGTAAATTAAAATAATGATTTAATTTAATCGAAGAAGTTATCTTCTCACCGAGAACTTCAACTACCCTTCTAAAAGTTATATCTTTTTTCATTTTAACTTATTTTCTTTGCTATTAGCGTCATTGAGAAATGTGTGATGTAAGGAAATAGACCGTAATACATGACAATTGACCATTCATTTGGTTTTAACAGTGCTATCGAATCTTCATAATAAGTAGTTTCAACGTTATCATAAACGAGAAAGCCGCCTATTTTAATTTTAGGCAAAGCATGCATACAGCAAGAGGGCCTTGCTCTTCCATCCACTGAAACTAGATCGAAATAAGCATCGGGAAATTGATCTATACTCTTTACATATTTTTCATAATTTTTACCGAACGAATCTTTGTCATCGGAAATGTAATGCTTGGGATCAGCGATATTTTTTTTATGGAATTCCGTATCGATTTCAGGTTCAATTAATTTATAATCGATATTCGTTAAATTCATTTCTTTCAAATATGAGCTGACTTTTTCAAACCAAAGTCTGTGGTGTTCAACTGAAACAACCTTTTCAACTCTTTTTGCAAAAAATAATGTTGATCCCCCCGACCCAAATTCAAACACTCGCATCTTTTTCGTCAAATATTGATTAAGTGATCTTATTGCTGTATAAGAGATCCAAGGAGAAGCATCAGTAAGCGAATTGCTGGAGGGAGCTAACGACTTCCACCAGAGATTAAAATATTTCAATGTTTCATTAAAACTGAAATATTTTGGGTAGAAGATAATTGCCTTTGCAGTTTCTTTTTTAAGAAAGAAAATTCTTTTGAGGAACGTAATCATAATTAAACTAAAGTCGTTTTTTTCTGTATTAAATAAGTTGCGATGAAATAATACGCAACTAGGTAAGCAAAATTAACCAAAAAAGATGATATCGCTGCACCGTATAATCCGTATTTGGGAATCAACCATAAATTAACAGCGATGCTAACTACTGATAATGGAACACCAATGAGTAGTGAAATATATGTTTTTTCAAAAAGAATAGTATAGTTACTATACAGAGGTGTTACCGCTGAAGCAATTTGTGTTACAAGTAAAATTGGTAAAAGATATAATACTTTGTAGTATTTCATCTCAATGATTTGAAATACGAGGAGTAGTTTAAAAGCTACAATAATGAGTAGTGATAAAAGCGAAAAGAAAACCGCAATCTTTATAATAACTCCAAAAGTTTTTTCTTTGTTCGCTTGTAAATTTTTCTCGCTAAAAAAATGTGGGAGCCAGATGTTTTGGAATGTCATAAACATCATCGGGATAATTCCAGCAAGTGCAAATCCGAGATTGTAAACTGCCAGGTCCTTAAAGTTTCCATATTTTTCAAGGAAAAATTTATCGCTAAAATTTAATACAAGTCCTAGTACTGCCGAAAGCATGACCGGTAACGCTAAGGTTAAAGATTTTTTAGCAAGCGCTTTATTAAATCTTTTCGTCATCGCTTTAATATATTTTGGACCAAACACTAATAGAAAACTAAATTCCAACAAATAAGTAAATTTTAGCCTAATCATTACCGAATCGGCTTTATAGAAATACAAAAGCGAAATTACAACTCCGTTCACGAAAATTAATCTAAGAAAATTATATAACTGAACATGTTTAATGTTTTGACTGGTCAAAAAGTAATTAAAGAGCATGAATGAATAAACTGAAACGGTAATTGCCAAAAAAACAGAATTTCTGTAACTCCCATAATCAATTTTGTTCTTAAAAAGAAGCGTAACTATATGATAATCTAATCCCGTTATGTAAGTAAGAACCAAAGTGGTTGAGATAAATACTAAAAGCATTACATTTATTGTGTAGAGCAAGCTCCCCCGCTCTTCAACTTCATGAAAATCTTGATACAATTTACTTTGAGCAACGTATAATCCAAAGTTCATCACCAAGGAGAAGCTGGAAATTATTGCAAGTAGATAAGTATATAGCCCATAAGCTTCCTGCGTCATTAATCTTAAATAAACCGGAAGTAAAATGAAACTTGAAAGTTTGACTAAAATATCAACGCTAAAAACTTTCGCATAATTTTTTACAAGGACATTATGTTTGTATCTTTCAAATGTTTTAAACATTTACCGGTCATCTCGTTTCATTTTTATGACACGCTTTCTGCTTTTCTCTTTTTAAGCAATTCCAGAACCGCGGCTATTACCAGTCCAAGAACAACAAACGAACTTAATGAAAGAGCAAGATATTTCGAGATTACAAAACTTTTGGGTTCGTATTTAAACTCAACTTTGTGAATTCCTTTTGGCACAACTATCCCCATAACTGCGTGATCAACACGATGGATTTTCACTTCCGAATTATCGACCGTAGCATGCCAACCTTTAGGCATATATGTTGCACTGAAGACTAAAAAATTATTTCCTGATGAATTTACCTTTAACGAAATGTGTTCATCTAGGTATTTTTCAATTTTAATGGAGGTAGTTGAATCTGGTCTTTCGGCCGCAATTTTTTCATCTTGAACGAATGCAACTTCTTTTGGGTCGAAGGAATCGGCTTTCATTGCCTTCAGAACTTCAAGAGCCGGTTTTTCTTCTACTCTGTTTACAAGAAAAAATCTTGGAAGGGCTGCATCATTTCTGTAAACAAATTCTTTCCCGCTTCCGCCGATTAACGTTAACCCGGAGAATTGCCCCTGCTGATCCATGATAATATATTTTACATTTGTCAATCTCCAAAGCGTCTGATTTACCGGTCCAACAACATCCATATAATCCTGGTAAGCTCTCGGCTTAATCCCAGAATAGCCGTAGAAATCTTCCAACAAGAAATAAGCATTTGTGTTCCCATTCTGATTAAATGAACCAAGCGAACCATCCTGTTTCATATTAAAAATACGGAATGGTTCCTTATCGTTCTGAGCTTTAATAATTTTTACATACTCGGGAGTCTTGAATTGAGTTTCTGCTTTTGGATTCTCAACATACTTCGCTCCCCTTCCATCTATTCTCCACAAATCTATTAGCACAACGGCTATAAATAAAATCGCTAAAACATCTTTACTGATTTTTTTATTCAGATAAAATAGAGCGGCCCAAAACGATACCGTTAGTAAGGCAAAACCCACAATGATATCTCCCGTAAACATTTCAGATGAATATTTAGCCAGGGCACGGAATTGCTGCGCTAATTGTCCCCGAGATGCTTCAATTCCGGCTGCATATTCGTTAACTCTATTTACAAACCATTCACCAATCGGTTTGTTTAACAGAAGAGATAAAGCAAAAATTGCCGTAACTGCATAGGCAAAATATTTTAGAATTTGTTCTGCAGTTTTGTTTGGATTTTCTCTCAAAGAAATAATTTTCATTACTCCTAGTCCCGCAAGTATCGGAGTGCTAAGTTGTACCAAAACCAAAATCATGGATGGAACTCTGAATTTATCAAAGTAGGGTAAGTAATAAAAAAGAATATCGAACACTACTGAAAAGTTCTTTCCAAATGAAACAAGCAGGGCGAAGAGAGAAAGTATTGCAAGAAATTTTACAAGCGGTTCTTTCCAGCGTGTAAAAACTGCGAACAGTGCTAAAAAAAAGACAAGCACTCCCATGTACATTGCTACATCAACAAAGGGCATTTGCCCGAAATAAGTATTTACCTCAGTAGGTTGATTCTCCGTTAACGGACCTTTATAAACCGAATTCCCAAATCCAAAGTAGGAAGGAATGATGAAAGTCATTACTTCTCCCGGAGAAAACGACCAGCTTGTATGGTATTCATAATATTCTGAAGCGGATTGTTCCGTATTTCCGGCAGTTTCTTCAACTAAACTCTTTGTCCCTCGGGTGGAATATGGGGTATATTCATAAATTTGTGTAAAATTATCGGACTGTATTGCCACGGCAATCAATCCCGCAGCACCAACCACCAAAGCTGATCTAACTAATTTTTTTCTTAAGTCAACATCTTTTGTTGAGAATGAATGAACGAAAAAAAGAATGTAATAAATTGCGATAGCAAGCAAAGTATAGTAAATAATTTGGACATGGAATCCTTGAATGAATAGCTGGAAAGCTATCGTAAGAATGAAAAAGTCAAGAAGTTTAATTTTTTCCTGAAACCGGAAGAGAAAAAGAAAAATAAGCGGAACCATGCAAAGAGCGGTCAACTTAGTAACATGCCCGATGTAAAGAAAAACAATTATTCCTGTGCTGAACGAAGTTGCAATTGCAGTGAACATACTAACTAAAGTGTTTTTCGTTAAATTCTTCATCAACATGTATGTGGTAGCAGCTAATAGAATTAAATAAAAGCTCCACATAGTATATTGAACTGCAAAAAAACTTGTGAAAAAATTTCTAATATTGGTAAAAATCACATAAATAAAATTAAACCAGGTTGATTCGGTTCCAAGTGCGTACGCCGGCATACCGAGAAAAATGTAGGGATTCCATAGAGTAAATCCGTCTCTTGGTTTCTCCAAATAAGATTTCATACTCGATGAAGCAACTATATCCCCCGATTGAAAAGTTTTTCCGCCGAAGTAAAGTGGATTTAAAAAGATCAAAAAGAGAAGGAGAAAAACTACCAGCGCAACTGGCAGATGATATTTTTCAGGCAGCACATTTTCCAAATGAAAAGTTGCCAGAAGTCCCGTTTCATTCTTTTCTTTTTTAACTATTCTTTTTGTCTTTGCCATAGAAACACCTGCAGCTTAAAAATTATTTTTTTGCGATAAATAAAATTCCCGAACCAACGGAATTTTTAGAGAGAAAATCTCCATACATCATCATAAGAGTAAAAGGAAATGTAAGCAAATAATAAAACGGAAGAAGCACAAAAAACAGTTTGGAAAAATTCAAAAGTTGCATTGGATATTTTATTCCCAACCGCCATGCTTTGTCTCCCCAAAATCCATAAGTATATTTTGATAAATGTACCGAGAAACCGATCGGTTCCAATTTTGCTTTCAAATCTTCAAATGAATATCCCTGGCGCGCATGTTCCCCGATAAAACTCTCGTCTTCGTCGTCATGTACATCGCTTCCGCCGAAGATTGATGGGGTATTCATCATCATGAATCCGCCTTTTTTTAACGCGTGGAAAAAGTTAGAAAAAACTTTCACATCGTCTTGAATATGTTCCATAACATCTATGCAGACAATCAAATCAAATTTGTTTTCGTGATGAATTTCAGTTAAATCTTCTACTGCAAAAGAAATGTTCGAAATGTTATTGGCTTTGAAAAATTCGCGGCAATCATTAATCCAATTTTCTTTAACATCTACAGCATAGATTAAGTTTGGTTGAAGATATTTCTTCATGAAATAAGAATACTGCCCGTATCCGGTTCCGGCATCAAGAATGGCAATCTCTCTGTCACCAAGAAGTTTCCTAAGATTTTTCAACTCGTGGCGAACGTACCAGGAACGGAGAAACATTACATCTAATGTTTTATAAAAAACTTTTCTTGTAAACGGAAAACGTTTTATAGCCGATGCGAAAACATCTTTTACCGGATCGTAATGCATGAGTTTTTCTGATTTATGGTTGGTTGATGCACATGTTAAACATTTCGCTGCTTTATCGTGTACTCTTTTTCGCTCTGAGAATTGTGGACCATCATTTCACCCAATAAACCAACTGAAAAAAATTGAACGCCAACAATTATCAAAAGCATACCTAAGAACAACATCGGTCTGTTGCTTAATGGTTTACCATAAATCCATTCAAGAGTTAAATAACCATTTACGAGAAATCCAACGAAGAAAGAAAATGCACCGAGGAATCCGAAAAGATGCATCGGGCGTTTGATGTAGCGGGTAACAAAAGTTACGGTAACAAGATCAATGAATCCTTTAAAAAATCTTGAAATGCCAAATTTTGTTTTTCCGTATCGTCTTGGATGATGCTGCACAGGAATTTCGGTAACTAAAAAACCTTGCCAATGGGCTAGCACCGGCATGTAACGGTGTAATTCACCATAAACTTTCATTTGGCGAACTACCGCACGGCGGTAAGCTTTTAACCCGCAATTAAAATCATGCAGTTTTATTCCGCTCATTACGCGGGTAACGAAATTGAAAAATTTGGACGATTGTCTTTTTATAAAAGGATCATACCGAACTTTCTTCCATCCGGAAACTAGATCAAATCCTTCATTCAATTTTTTTAGAAGTTGGGGGATTTCTTTTGGATCATCTTGAAGATCTGCATCCATGGTGATTACATAACCGCCTGAAACTCTTGCAAATCCAACTTGCAAAGCAGCTGCTTTTCCGTAATTTTTCTGAAAACTAACGTATTTGTAACGAGGGTCGGTTCGGCAAATATCTTTTATAACCTTTAAGGAATTATCGGTACTTCCGTCATCAACAAAAATTACTTCAAAATCCAACCGGTTATCTGCACAGACTTTTGTTATTTCATTGGCAAGAGGCTGGAGTGATTCTTCTTCATTGAAGAGAGGAATTACAACCGACACTTTTGAGGCGATGATCTTTGTCGGTTTTTTCTGGAATTGTTTTGGTCTTCTCTGATTTCCCGTTTTTCCGTTCACTTTAACGGGTTTATTTCTCGATTGTTCTTGTTCGGATTCAGCCATGCTTTACTTTCTTAAAGTGTTTTTTTGATTCTATTTCAAATATAACTTTTAAAGAATTAACTTAATAGGCAGTGACTCGATTTTTTGTGGATGAAGATAAAATTGCCGCTCATTTCCCGTTTATCAAATTATATTGCCGACAATGTAGAAATGACGAAGCCTTGCTTCTCATTCGACTAATTTTTGACTGAAATTTTTAATAGAAAGTAATGTTTAAGAACCTCCTAAAAAATAGAAATAAAATTTACTGGATCTGCCAAATTGGCGGATGGGGTGGATTTTTTATTTTCAACTTTCTCATCTATATCAGTTTCGATGGCTTCCACTGGAAGCGTGTAATCACCTTCCCTTATTTTGCATTAGTTGGAATCACTTCAACTCATATTCTTCGTACCATAATAAAAAAGAGGAGATGGATTGAAAAATCGCCAAAAGAACTCGTTTACAGTGTTTTAATTTCGACTTTTTTAATTTCCTTTATTATGGTTGTAATTGTTATGGGGATAAATTACGGCGCGGGAATTATGAATCGGGAACAATTTAAAATTGCCGGATTTTTTGCAATACTATTCAATACGGGAATATTAATTTTGCTCTGGTCGATTATTTATTTTCTCATACACTATTTTGAGAATTATAAAAAATCTGAAATTGAACGCTGGGTTTGGGAAGCGGCGGTAAAAGATTTTGAATTGAAAACTCTGAAATCGCAGTTGAATCCTCATTTTATGTTCAATGCTTTGAACAGCATTCGCGCATTGATCGAAGAGAATCCATCGCGAGCAAAAACAGCGATAACACAGCTTTCAAATATTTTTCGTTACTCACTTAAGATTGAAAGAACTGAGACCGTTCCGTTTGAAGAAGAAATAAAAACCGTTGAAGATTACCTCGGACTTGAGCAAGTCCGTTTTGAAGAAAGACTAAAATATAAAATTGAATATGCCCCTGATGTTCGAAATATTGAGATTCCCCCGATGATGATCCAAACATTAGTTGAGAACGGGATAAAGCATGGACTTTCAAAACTACCTGAAGGTGGATTTGTAAATGTTACTGCTATTAAAACACGAAACTTTTTAGTAATTGAAATTGACAACTCCGGCTTTGTTGAAGACGAGGCAATTTCAAAATCAAGCGGTTACGGAATATCAAACACAAAGCAAAGGCTCCATTTGCTGTATGGAGATCAAGCAACATTTTCTATCACTAACATAAATTCACACGTAAAAGTTAAAATTATTTTACCTGCGGGAGGCAGCAAAATATGAAAGCCATTATTGTTGATGACGAACGATTAGCGCGAACCGAATTACGCCGTTTACTTACACCATTTAAAGAGATCGATATTATTGCCGAAGCAGTAAACGCAAAAGATGCAGCTGAAAAGATCACCCAACTTAATCCCGATCTTATTTTTCTTGATATTCAGATGCCGGGCAAAAACGGATTTGAATTGCTTGAAGAATTGGAAAGCGCTCCCGAAGTTATTTTTACCACCGCATATGATGAATACGCATTAAAAGCATTTGAATTTAACGCGCTCGATTATCTTTTAAAACCGATTGAACCGCACCGTCTAGAAGATGCGATAAAACGGGTAACCGCAAAAACAAAAACTGAGAAGTTTGTTTCTACCGATAAACAATATTTAACTGCAGAAGATCAGGTGTTTGTAAAAGACGGCGACCGCTGCTGGTTTGTCAAACTATCAGAGATCAGATTGTTTGAGTCGGAAGGAAATTATGCGCGGCTTTATTTTGGCGATTATAAACCTTTGATTTTACGTACACTTAATTCGTTGGATGATCGGCTTGACCCGAGAACCTTTTTCCGTGCAAACAGAAAACACATTGTTAATCTTAAATGGATTGACAACATCGAACCCTGGCTAAACGGCGGTTTGCTTGTTAAACTAAAAGGGGGACAAAAAGTTGAAGTTTCCCGTCGGCAATCAGTAAAATTTAGAGATATGCTTAGTTTGTAAAGCACCAAAGACCAAATTCCAAATAACAAAAAAGCGAGACTCACATCTCGCTTTTTTATTTAACTTCAATTCCTTACCTCCCCAATGCGTTCTTGAACGAATTCAATAAACTCCACTTCTTTTTCAGAAGAATATCCTTCAAATTTTTTTCATGTAAAATGGGAATCAATTCAATTTCTGGAAATGATTGAAATAGTATCGGAATTTCTCCAACATCATCATACTTTTCAATTCCTTTCGCGAATTCTCCTTTAACGTTTAGAAAGTTTTGCGCCTCTTCTGAAAGAAGAATGTATTTGTTGGAAGAAATTGAGTTCTTCAATAACCGGTGAACGATAATCACATCTTTCCCGGAAAGTTCAGAGAATTTTCCGATCTTATATTTTAAAGCAACTCCTTTATGAGTGATAATTTTCAGTCTTAGGAGATGCATGTTTTTACAACCTCCGCACGGACATGAATTAATCGACAGAAGTGCATTCAATTTTGAATCAAACGCTGCCATAAATTGATGAAGTTTTTCCCCGATCATTTTGCCATTCTTTTCCCAACTTTTCTCCGTACGTTTTTCGGCAAAAAGAAAAACTGCGTCGCCTTCAAATTTTGCAATCCGTATTGGGATTTGAACTTGTTTTATAACCGCATTGAGCAACTCACTTATAATTCCCTGTGAGTGAACCAGCGCCGCTTCATTATCAATCATGTATTTAGTGTAGCCGCTAATATCGGCGATAATAAAAACCATTTCATTTTGCATGAAAAGAACCTTCTAATTTTCTAAAGAAAGATAAAAAAAAGCGAGAACTACTTCTCGCTTTTTTCATTCCTAATTCCTAATTCGTACCGCCTCCACCTCTGGTGGAATTCCTAATTTACACAAGTCCTTGATCCATCATCGCATCTGCAACTTTTAAGAACCCGGCAATGTTGGCACCGTTAACATAATTTCCCGGCGTACCAAAACGTTCTGAAGTTTCGATACAAGTATTATGAATACGAACCATTATTTCGTGTAAGCGTTTATCAACTTCTTCTGAAGACCAGGGGAGTCGCATACTGTTCTGCGACATTTCTAATCCAGATGTTGCAACGCCGCCGGCGTTTGCAGCTTTACCGGGAGCGAAGAGAACTTTAGCTTCTCTGAAAGTATGATACCCTTCCAACGTTGTAGGCATGTTGGCAACTTCGCAAACACATTTTACGCCGTTCTTAATCAATTCCTTCGCGTCGTTATGATCAAGTTCGTTCTGTGTTGCGCAAGGCATGGCAACATCAACTTTTACGCCCCACGGACGTTTGCCCGCGTGGAATTCTGCGCCGAACTTATCTGAATAATCCTTTACCGTATCTTTAGCGCTTGCACGCATCTCTAAAAGATAATCGACTTTCTCACCGTAAATTCCACCTTTATCAAATACAAATCCATCAGGACCGGAGATAGTTAATACTTTTCCGCCAAGCTGATTGATCTTTGTTATTGCGCCCCAGGCAACGTTACCGAATCCGGAAACAGCAAAAGTTTTTCCTTCAATATCTTGACCGATTGTTTTAAGCATTTCATTTACAAAATAAACTCCGCCAAAGCCGGTTGCTTCAGGACGAATGAGCGAGCCCCCCCAATTAATTCCTTTTCCTGTTAACACTCCGGTAAATTCATTTTTCAATCTTTTATATTGACCAAAGAGGAAACCTATTTCTCTTCCGCCTACACCAATATCACCGGCGGGAACGTCAGTATCGGGACCGATGTGTCTGAATAATTCAGACATAAAACTTTGACAAAAACGCATAACTTCGTTATCGCTTTTTCCTTTAGGATCGAAATCGGAACCGCCTTTACCGCCGCCCATAGGCAACGTAGTTAGACTGTTTTTGAATGTTTGTTCAAAGCCCAAAAATTTTAATATGCCCATTGTTACCGAAGGGTGGAAACGTAACCCACCTTTGTAAGGACCAATAGCGCTGTTAAACTCGATGCGGTAACCACGGTTAACGTGAATTTCTCCCTGGTCATCCATCCATGGAACGCGGAAAGTAATTGCACGTTCCGGCTCAACCATTCTCTCTAAAATTTTTGCGTGTTTATATTCAGGATGTTTTTCTAAAACAATTTCAAGTGATTCGGCAACTTCTTGAACCGCTTGATGAAACTCAGGTTCAGCGGGATTTTTTGCTTTTACATCCGCTAATAACCTTTGAAGATACTCTGACATAATAACCTCAATTAAATTGATTCTTGTGATTAAAATAATTTTTATTAGTTACGACAGATTTTATGGTAAGTGGGAACAAAGAAAGGACTAAAGTTTTTCGCTTTACGAAGTGCGTGAAGACGGGTTTCATCTTTTTTCCATTTTTTTGACGATGAAAATCCGGCTGTTTTGAGAATGTGTTTCCATAAAATCTAAAATGTTAATGAGTAAACTTAAGGGTTATAAAAACAACTAAAAAATTTTTCTTATAATTCACATTTCAAAAAAGTTGTTACATCAACTCTCATCTTTATCAGATTTGTACTCCAAAATATCTCCAGGTTGACAGTCTAATACTTTGCAGATAGAATCGAGTGTAGAAAAACGTATTGCACGCGCTTTTTCTTTTTTCAGAACGGAAAGATTGGACATTGTTAATCCGACTTTTTCGGCAAGTTCGGTAAGTGAAATTTTCCGTTTCGCCATCATCACATCAAGATTTATTCTTATCATTTCAGTTCCTCACACCGTTAAGTCGTTTTCTTCTTTTATTACAGCGCCAAGTTGGAATACTTTGGAGAGAATCAGAAAAACTATTCCCGCAAAAAGCATCGCAAAATTAATATCATTAAAAGACGGATAATAAGATTGACGAATAGCATTAACCCATTCAGTTCTTGCTACGGAATTGTTAACCCAATAAGAAATAAATATTCGAACAATTTCGCCAAGTAAAAAGTAAATGCCAATATATTTTAGTCGATTAGCATTCTCTTGTGAGAAAGAATCTCCGTTAACTGAGCTTTTAAATAACTCTCTTACACTATACAAGATAATAAGTAAAAACGTTGTTGCAGTAAAAGAAAGAAATGAAAGTCCGATTGCAAAGTGCGGAATCTCTTTGAGCGAAAAGTATCTTACAGGCATCAATCTTTTTACATTCCCATAACCAACTCCACCAAGTTTTACACCAGCCGGGAGAAATTTGAACTTGCTATACTCTAATCCGTATAATTGTTCAATCGCTTCTATCTCACCGGAAGCCGGGAAATACAACTCACTCGCTAGCTTGCTGTTAACAAAATCATCTACGAATGAATCAGTTCTTCTTGCTTCTGCATACTGTGAGTTAAACCTATACGTATGATGATTCAATTCAACACAAACAACTGGTGTTTTTAAATTTATTAAACCGAAAGCTGAAAAATTAAATGCTAGCGTCGTCAAAACTAAAATCATTGAAGCGAAGAGGCCTCCGTACCACAAAAGATCGATCAATATTTTTAATACATAATTAGACTCCCTCGAATTGTCTTTTAACGATTTCATTTTTCAACTCCGTTTTATGGATGCGATAAAAAAATAGTTTTGTCGGATTGAAAATAAGTAATCGAATTCCGTTTGTCAAGATAATTTTATTGTTTATCGATAAATATATTCTGTATAACGGCTATTTCTAAAGATTTGGTTATTTGAGTTAGGAGATGGTTTATCTAATTTCAAACAAAAAACCCTCCGGCATTTTAAAAACACCGGAGGGTTTATTCAATTTATCTTAATCAGCAAACTGCCGACTGATCACTACTTACTGAATACCGGCAACTTCTTTTTCATTCGCTTCAACTACTGCAATTGCAGCCATATCAACAATGTGTTCGATCTCTGCCCCTTTCTGCAGAACGTGAACCGGTTTGCTCAATCCCATAATGATCGGACCGATAACTTCCGCGCCGCCGATTCTCCATAAAAGTTTGTAGGCAATATTTCCAGCATCAAGATTCGGGAAAATGAGCACGTTCGCGCTTCCTTTTAAATTGGAGAAGGGGAAGTACTCATGTAATTCTTCAGGCACAACGGCGGCATCAACCTGCATTTCACCGTCAACGGTAAGTTCGGGATATTTCTTTTTCATCATTTCAACGGCGGCTCTAACTTTATTAGACTGCGGATATTGCGCCGACCCGAAATTACTGAACGAAAGCATTGCGATATTCGGAACCATATTAAAACGCTGTGCAGTTTTAGCAGAGAGGTAAGCAATTTCAACTAATTCTTCCGCCGAAGGATCAACGTTTACAGTGGTATCTGCAAAGAAATAAACATTTTTTTGAGCAAGAACAATGTACATACCGGAAACTCTGTTCACCCCTTCAGCGGTGTGAATAATTTCCAGCGCCGGTTTTATTGTCTGCGGATAAGAAGTTGTTAAGCCGGAGATCATTCCATCTGCGTCACCCATGCGTACCATCATTGCGCCGAAATAATTTCCCAAACGGATCATCCGTTCGGCAGTTAATTTTGAAACTCCTCTACGCTGTCGCAGTTTATAATACTGTTCCGCATACACTTCAATTTTATCATGTTCGGTAGGATCGATAATCGTAAAGCCTGTGCTGTCGATATGATGTTCTTCGATCATCGTGTTGATCTCTTTCTTGTTCCCAAGCAGAATAGGATCGGCGATTTTTTCTTCAACCAAGATCTGAGCAGCTTTTAATATTTTAATATGATTTCCTTCTGGGAAAACAATTCTTCTCGGATTTGATTTTGCTTTTTCTATTGTTCTTCTGATAATCTGTTTCGATAATCCTTGTCGTTCACGAAGCTGCTCTTTATAAACTTCCCAATCGGTGATCGGGTACTTTGCAACACCGGTTTCGATTGCTGCTTTTGCAACTGCAGGCGCAACGTAAGTTAATACACGTGGATCAAACGGTTTTGGAATAATATAATCGCGTCCAAATTCAATTGGCTTGCCGCCGTAAGCGCGTAAAACAACGTCTGGAACTTCTTCTCTTGCAAGTTCAGCCAAAGCTTTTGATGCAGCGAGTTTCATTTCGTCATTTATCCCAGTTGCACGAACATCCAAAGCACCTCTGAAAATAAAGGGGAATCCGAGCACGTTATTAACTTGATTCGGATAATCCGATCTGCCTGTAGCAATGATAACATCTTTTCTTGCAGCTTTTGCGTCATCATAACTGATCTCAGGTTTTGGATTCGCAAGTGCAAATACTACCGGATCGGCAGCCATAGACTGAACCATTTCTTTAGTAACACAATTGGCAACGGAAAGTCCAACAAAAACATCAGCTCCAGTGATAGCTTCCGCTAACGTTCTTGCTTTTGTATCTTGTGCATAAACTTCTTTAAATTCGTTCATCCCTTCCGTACGACCTTTAAAGATAACTCCCTTACTGTCGCACATGGTGATGTTTTCTTTTTTAACACCAAGTTTAACGTAAAGATTCGCACAAGCATTTGCAGATGCGCCCGCTCCGTTAAAAGTTATTTTTATCTTTGACAAATCTTTTTTCGCCATTTCACAAGCATTCAATAGAGCCGCTCCGCTAATAATTGCGGTGCCATGCTGATCATCGTGAAAGACTGGAATGTTCATTGTTCTTTTTAATTCTTCTTCAATGTAAAAGCATTCCGGAGCTTTAATGTCTTCAAGATTAATTCCGCCGAAAGTTGGTTCAAGAATTTGTACTGTGCGAATTACTTCTTTCGGATCAAGTGTGTTTAACTCAATATCAAACACATCAATATCTGCAAATCGTTTAAAGAGCACTCCTTTTCCTTCCATAACAGGTTTACCTGCTAACGCGCCGATGTTGCCTAAACCGAGTACGGCGGTTCCGTTACTTACAACCGCAACCAAATTTCCTTTTGCCGTATACTCATAAGCGAGTTCGGGATTTTTTTCAATATCTAAACATGGATCTGCAACTCCGGGAGTGTATGCTAAAGAAAGATCGCGCTGTGTTTGGCAGGGCTTTGAAGGAATAACTTCAATCTTTCCTTTTCTACCGGAACTGTGATAATCGAGAGCATCTTGTTTGGTAATTTTCATGGTGAGTCCTTAAAAATATTGGTTAGGATAGCGAACGTGTAAATGTTCTTTTTTCATATATCAAAACTACAAAATTCTTTTTGAAGGAAGAAAAGAATTTGTCGATGATGTGCTGCCGTTTGGTTGTTGAAAGTCGATAGTTTAAAGTTAAACAGAGTTTAATCTTCTACATTTTCCCTTCCACTTTCCACTTTCTAATTTCTACTTATCTCACACAAACAACATCCATAAGACGTAATCAAGAATTAGAATGGCTGCAGAGGAAAGTACAAAAGAGCGTATCGTTGAAAATCCAACGCCTTCAGCTCCTCCTTCGGTTCTTAGACCGATGTGACATCCGAGTAGTGCTGTTGCACCGCCGAAGAAAATAGTTTTTATAAGTCCGTAGGTGAAATCTGAAATCAAGAAATATCTTTTAACAGAGCCAAAAAAAACAGCGGAAGAAACATCCATAAAAAAATTTGATACAAAGTAAGCGCCGGTAACCGCAATAAAATTTGCAAAAACAACAATTAACGGCATCATAATAATGGAAGCCAAAAATCTCGGCATTGCTAAATAGCGCACGGGACTTATCGCCATGCTTTCTAGCGCGTCGATTTGTTCGGTAACTTTCATCGTTCCCAGTTCAGCCGCAATTGATGCACCAACTCTTCCCGCGATGATTATTCCAGTGAGCACCGGACCCAGCTCAGTAATAATTGCACGACTGGTTGCTGCGCCAAGAAAAGACAACGGCGCAATTCCTTTTAATTGATATGCCGCCTGCCATGCAGCAACGGCTCCGGTAAAAACCGCAACAATAGAAACCAAAGGAAGTGAATTTACTCCAATATGTTCCATTTGGAAAAGAATAAGTTTTCTACTTTTGAACACCTTTGAAAAACTTTTTATAATCCCGAAAAAGAGTTTCGAGATTTCGCCGACTTCTTGTAAAACATTTAGTGTTTTGTTTCCCAGTTTTCCAACCAAGGTAAGGGGAAAAGTATTTTCCATTTAATTCACTTCGTTATTTCTTTTTTCATCTGCAATATAATCAATTTCAAAAAGCGAATAAATTTTTCTTTCCTTTGGATACAGCAAGGCGATTCTCTATTTTTTCAAAGAAACTTTTAAGAATTAGGAATTTAATTTGACCAAAATAAATATGTTCGACGTTCCGAGACCAACAACCGAACGAGCAATATTAATCGGTTTGCGAACCAAAGATATAACCAGAGAAATTTTAATTGAACAACTCCAGGAGCTGGAAGAACTTGCTGCTACTGCGGGGGCAGAAACAATTATGAAAATTTCTCAAGACAGAATCTTACCTGATAGAGCATTATATCTCGGTAAAGGAAAAGTTGAAGAATTGGCTCAACTTGCCGATTTGAATGATATCGATCTTATAATTTTTAACGACGATCTTTCACCGATGCAGGTGAGAAATCTTGAAAAAATAGTCTCTAAAAAAATTGTTGATAGGAGTGGTTTGATCCTTGATATTTTTGCTTCGCACGCAAAAACAAAAGAGGCAAAAACTCAAGTTGAACTGGCTCAACTCCAATATTTACTTCCCCGCTTAACCCGCGCCTGGACGCATCTTTCAAAACAGTTTGGCGGTATCGGAACAAAAGGTCCCGGTGAAACACAGATTGAGACCGATAGAAGAATTATCAGAACAAGAATAAGTTCTTTAAAAGAAAAACTGATAAAAATTGAATCGCAGAAACAGACGCAAACCCATTCGAGAAAAGATTTTTTCCGGGTCTCGCTTGTAGGATATACAAATGCTGGAAAATCTACACTCTTCAATCTTATTACACATGCGGAAGTTTTGGCTGAAGACAAACTTTTTGCCACGTTAGATTCAACTACAAAATCTTTTGAACTAGATAAAACCAATAAAATTCTTCTTAGCGATACGGTAGGATTTATACGAAAACTTCCGGCTCATTTGATCGCATCATTCAAAAGCACTTTAAATGAAGTCGATCAGGCTGATCTAATTTTGCACGTGGTTGATCTTTCGCATCCTTATTTCAAAGATCATATCCAGGTGGTTGAACAGACGTTAAAGGACCTTCACTGCGAAAAGAAACCGCAAATAAAAGTCTTTAACAAAGTTGATCTTCTGGAAGATCGTTCATTGTTGGATGAACTAAAACATAGTTACCAGCATTCGGTTGTTATTTCGGCTGAAAGAGGAATAAATGTTTCCTCGCTGCTCACGATGATAAAGGACAATTTTATTGATTCGCACGTTGAAGAATCAGTCAAAATAAAAATCTCCGATGCAAAAATAATTTCCATAATTCATTCACTCACAGAAGTTTTATCAATAAAATATTCTCAAAAATTCGTGAACATTACTTACAGAGCGACAAAAGAAAATTCAAATAAAATCAGGAAGATGATCGATGGCTGAAAAAATGCTTTTACTTGACGGCAATTCTCTTTCAATTAACCAGATCGAAAGATTTGTTGAACAAAATATAAAAGTGAAGATCAAAGATTCGGCTTTAAAAAAAATGGTGCTGTCTCGCAAACTGGTTGAGGAGTGGATAGCGAAAGATGACGTCATTTACGGAGTTACAACCGGCTTTGGCGAATTTAGTAACGTTAAAATCTCTCACAACGATCTTGAACAGTTACAAGAAAATTTAATTGTTAGCCATGCAGTTGGCTGCGGTGAATTACTTCCTCCTTTTATTGTAAAGATCATGATGCTGCTGCGAGTTAATGCACTTGCAAAAGGGCATTCGGGAATCCGTCCTTCAACCGTTCAACTTTTAGTGGAAATGATAAATAATAATATTATTGCTGTTGTACCGTCGCAAGGTTCGGTTGGTTCTAGCGGTGATTTAGTTCAGCTTTCTCATCTTGTTCTTGCGATGATCGGAAAAGGAAATGTTCAGGTTTTGAAAAATGTAAATGATGCCAATGAACGATCAGCAAAAATTATTTCATCTAAAATCGCGTTAAAAAGATTTGGTTTGCAGCCTGTAAAACTTCAAGCAAAAGAAGGTTTGGCGTTGATAAATGGAACACAAATGATGACCTCTTTTGCGTCATTTCTTTCTGTGCGTGCAAACAAATTAAAAAAGATTGCAGATATCGCCGCGGCGCTTTCTCACGAAGCTCTTCGTGCTACCGATAAAGCGTTTGACAAAAAACTTCATCAATTAAGACCATATCAAGGTCAATTGGACACAGCGAAAAATATTCTCTCTCTCATCGATGGAAGTGAAATACGTACATCACACATAAAAAATGATGCGCGCGTACAGGACGCATATTCCATCCGCTGTGTACCACAAATTCATGGCGCTTCAAGAGATGCAATTGATTATGTAACCTCACGTGTCGCAATTGAAATAAATTCTGCAAATGATAATCCACTTATCTTTCCCGCTACAAAAGAACATCTCGAAGGAGGAAATTTTCACGGACAACCGATGGCACTGGCAATGGACTTTTTAGCGATCGCTCTTTCCGAACTTGCAAATGTTTCTGAACGAAGAACCGAAAGATTGGTCAATGGAGCGTTGAGTCAAGGTTTGCCTCGATTTCTGACAAGGCATGGCGGGATTAATTCCGGGATGATGATCGCGCAATATACCGCAGCGAGTTTAGTTTCAGAAAATAAAGTTCTTGCGCATCCGGCAAGTGTGGATTCAATTCCAACTTCAGCAAATCAAGAAGATCATAATTCGATGGGTTCAATTGCGGCGCAAAAATGTTATCGTATTCTTCTTAATCTTGAAAATGTTTTGGCGATTGAGTTGATGGCATCTGCTCAAGGATTAGAATTCCTTAAACCTTTAAAACCAGGTAAGGGAACATTAGCTGCGTACAATGAAATCAGAAAAGTAGTTAAACCGTTAAATAATGATCGGCTGCTTTATGACGATATTAAAAAAATTAGAGAACTGATTAAAAACGACACGCTGCTCAATGCGGTTGAGAAAAAAGTAAACTTGTCTTAATTTTTTATCTTTAAAAATCATCCCGGATAAGCATTAACACTGCACTTTGCGGAATGATAAAATATTTTTCATGTTGATATTCAATTTCGTAAGCATCCTTTTTTAGAAAGATCGCTAGGTCTCCTTCTTTAACCTGAAGAGGGATATACTTTACTTTCTCTTTTTGCTCTTTCCACGGTTCATCCTCAGAAGGTAATCCAATAGGAAAACCGGGACCGGCTTTAATTACATAACCGCTTTGAATATTTTCTTTCTCTTTTACACCAGGAGGGAGATAGAGTCCTGATGTAGTTTTTCCCGATTCAGCTTCCGGTTTAATTAAGAGTTTATCACCAATTACAATTATTCTGTTTATATTTTCCAAAAACTAATTCCGTGTTTTATAAATTCGATAATTTTTGTTACAAATTTAGTGAAATCGTTTATAAGTTTCTCTTTATAAAGCGAATCAGAAAATAATTTATGAATCTTATTGCTTCGAAAATCATCAAACGATACACATAACCTAAAGGAAAAGTTCATGAAGAAAAATGTTGGATCAATCGACCGTGTTCTGCGAATTGTTATTGGAATTACCGTTGTTGGACTTGGATTATACAACCAGGCTTGGTGGGGAGTTTTGGGAATAATTCCATTGTTTACCGCTTCAATGGGTAGCTGCCCATTATATTTGCCTTTCGGTATTTCAACATGCAAAGTTAAAGAAGCAAAAAAATAAATTTCGTTTCAACTTTCTTATGAGGCTGTAGTTCAAAACGATGAGTTTTGTCTAGCACTGCAGCCTCTATTCCCCCAAACTTCGCTTGCTATTAACACTCCGTTTTTATAATTTCAAAACATAATATTTTTCTATTCCTATTAATTATTTAATAATTACTTCTACCATCAAACGGAGAAACCATGATTAATTTTTCCCGGCAAACCTATTTTCCTAAAATTTGGGTTTTTACTCTACTTTCTTTGCTTACTTTTTCTTCAGTGCTTATTAAAGGGCAAGATGGAATTCTAAGTAAATACAAACGCTTCGAAAAGGAAACTACCTTCATCAACAAAGTTGATAAAAATGGAGCGGTAAATTGCGAAGAGGTTGTAACCGATGCAACTTCTTTAGACAATTCGGTCGCAGCAACTAATCTGCATATTCTTCCCTCACTTAATGATGCATCCTCATTAAGAGGAATAAAAATCATTTTAAGAGCAACCGATCAATTAATGCAATACCCTGATGCAATTTTAGCTTTTAGAAGAGCCGCCGCCAGATGGGAGAGAGTACTCACCACTCCAATGACTACTGTTATTGACGTTGATTATGGGCCAACAAGATTTGGAACAGCATTTAATACAGGTGTTTTAGGATCAACATCCACTACTGCTTATTACGCTTTTAAGGCACCAAACGTCAATGCCCTTGTTCCCGATTTTATTCAAAAATTAAAAGACCTTAAACCGGGAAACACTCAATTAGCTGATCTTTACAATGCAATCCCTAATCCAACACCATCAACGGTTCCGGCTAATTTATCAAGAGGAATCGGGACCCTAATAAATTTACAAGCTTTAGGTTTTGTTGATGCAAATATCAGTGCGGACCCTGCCGTTAATCCTTTCGGAAGTGTTCCGGCAATTGGATTCAATTCTGGATTTCCTTTTGATTTAGATCCTTCAAATGGAATAACCGCAGGTAAATATGATTTTGATGCGGTTTGTACACATGAGATTGGTCATGCATTAGGATTCGTAACTGCAGCTGGATTTGCTAGCCATGCCGGGTTAGAAGATCTTTACTATCCATGGGATTTGTTCCGTGTTCGCCCGGAGGCAGTTGTCCCAGGTAGTTTAGTAGGTTTTTCAACTGCTCCACGCGTAACTACTGCAGGCCCCGCGAATAGTGTTGTCTGGGCTACTGAAAACGGCACCACATATTATTACAGTACACATGTTTTTTTCGATGGACAGTCTGAAGTTGAACTTTCTACAGCTACCGGCGGAAGATTAAATGGAGATGGGCAGCAATCTTCTCACTGGCGTGATGATGATCTTCGTCCACCATCCTTGGGTGCAAATCGATGGATAGGAATTATGGACCCAACATTAGCTTCCGGAACAAGATTACAAATTAATAATCAAGATTTAAGAATGCTTGAAGTTATCGGGTATGGTATTGATTATAATTTCAAATATGCTTCAATGAGAGTTATGAGCGGTACCGACACACTTGACCTGGATAATAGAACAGATACTTTAAAATTCGGCAATGTTGAACTCAACACCCAGAAGCAATTTCAACTTCAATTTACAAATCTAAGTTTAGACAATTCACTTGTTTATGAATTTGAATTTATTCTGAATTATGCTCAACCGGCAGATGCAACTGTGACATTGGAAGGAACTCAAGGAAGTACAGCAGTTGGTCAAACTAGTACCGTTACATTAACTATTTCAAATGCAACTAAACCGGCATCTTATTTTGGAATATTAAGGATTCACACCAACGATGTTAATAAATTGGTTGTTGATGTTCCCTTTGAATTGAATACCGGGGGAGCGTTACCACCAAAGATCAATACCTCTCATGATGTGCTTGGTAATTTCTCCTTCGCCACAAAGGAAGATATTGGTCCAAAAACCAAAACCGTAACGTTAAGTAATCTTGGTAATACTCCACTTAATTATAGAATTCTTACTGCACTTTCTGCAAAAGCAAATAAACCGTCCGGTTTTTTAAAATTAAAAACAAAAAAATCAAATCTCGATGGATTTTTTGGTGATGAAGCTGCAAAAGCTACAGTGATTTATGCAAATGATTTTGAAGCAGGCTTTGGTGGTTTTACTCAAGTTAGCGATGCACCACATGGCTGGCAAAGAACAATCTTGGGTCCTGCTACATTAAATGGACACTCAAAACCGACTGTAGTTCATTTTGGTAAAGAAATTAATGGAAATCCAATTTACGATAGTTTGGTAACAGGAACTTTATACAGTCCTAAATTTGACTTTTCAAAAATCCTACCTCAAGATGTAGTATCGATATCGTTCAACTATTATAATAAATCTGAAGTTGGATACGATTTTGTTTATTTCCTCGTTTCGCTTGATAACGGAATGACATGGAATGAGTTAGCAACTTCTAATAAGGGAATCCTTAAAGAACAATCAACAGCTTGGGAAACAGTCATGCTGCAATTTCCTGATCTTTCCGGCAATGCAGATTCGGTTCAATTCGCTTTTCAATTTAATAGCGATCAACTTTCTGTTGACCAGGGATTTTTTGTTGATGATTTTGAAATAGCAACTCTCCCGGGCATGAATTCAATCTACACATCTGTTCGAAGTGGGGCACTGGCTACCTTAAATTCCTCAAAAGATGTTGACGTTACGGTAAACGGATCGGTTCTTTCAGCCGGATATTATAATGGCGGAATTACGATTGTTTCCAACGACTTCAAAACACCAAGTGTCACAATTCCTTTCACTATTAATTATATTTTGCTGAACAAAGCAGCAAAAGGTACACTCTATGCTTCCACAGGAAGAGGTAGCGGTAGCACCGGTAAATTAATTAAAATTGATCGACTGACCGGAATTGGTTCAGAATTGGGATTATCCGGATTTTCTCCTCTAAAAAGTATTGCACTCAATCGTGCAACTAACGAACTTTTTGCTTTTAACTACGCTCTGGGTTACCCAACCTATGTAGTTAAAGTCGATGGTGAAACCGGACAAGCATTATATCAATTTAAAGCACCTGTTACACTTTCTGCAATGACTTTCGATGCTTCGGGAAATCTTATTGGAGTTGCCTCCACTCAAAAGGTTTATAAAATGGATCTTGCTACAGGCGATACAACCTATTTAGTTACCAGCAAAATAAAAGTTGCCGCATTAGCTATTGAACCAACAACTGAAGAAGTTTACGTCTCTATTGATGCTACTTCGAACAAAGATAGGATTTATAAAATAAATAAAACAACCGGAGATACTACTTTGGTTGGAAACGCAGGTATCGGAAGTAATACAATAAGAGCTTTGGCGTTTGATAATAACGGAAATCTTTATGGAGCTTACGGTGAAGAGAATGTCGTTAGTTCATTAATTAAAATTGATAAAACTACTGGTGCCGCAACCGTGGTTGGAACCACAAATTATAGAGGTGTTTTTGGGTTAGCTTTTGCTCCCGATTCCACTACAGACCTTACTTCGGAAGAACTTAACCCAACTTCCTATGCACTGTTCAATAACTACCCGAATCCATTTAATCCTTCAACGGTAATAAGTTACCAACTTCCGCAAAGCAGTTTTGTTACCTTGAAAGTGTATGATGTTCTCGGAAATGAAGTTGCAACTTTGGTAAACGAACTTCAATCTGCCGGGACTAAAAACGTAACTTTTAAATTGAAGGATAAAGAAATAAGCTCTGGTATTTATTTTTATCAGTTAAAAGCCGGTAGCTTTGTTCAAACGAATAAGATGTTGCTGTTGAAATAACACCAACCTCTAAACTAAAACTTAAAGCCTGTCTACTGCAAACGGACAGGCTTTTTATTTTTAAAATGCCAACCTATTCATCTTTCCTAAACTGCACCAACTTTTCTCCGATAATTAGAGTAACAAGAAAAATGACTTATGAAAAAACTCTATCTTTTAATAACGATTGGGTTGCTTTCGCTCACCGGTTGCTCAACAATGATAAATACGACAACACAGGAAGTCGAATTGAAATCTAATCCACCAAATGCAAAGATTACCGTTGACGGAAAAAAATTCGGTACCTCTCCGCAAGTTGTAAATATTGATCGAAATAGTGATCATGTTATTAAATTTGAATTGGATGGTTACGAACCGTACGAAACGCAGCTAACGAGAAAAATGTCTTTGTGGTTTTGGGGAAATGTTTTAAATGGATTTATTCCCGGAATGGCGATAGATTATTTTACTGGTTCAATGTATAACTTACTTCCCGAGCAAGTTGCGACAGATTTAACTCCATCAAAAGTTGAAGCACCGGTTAAGAAAAAGTAAAGATTGGTTGTGGCAATAAATCTAATTGCAAAATAGATTTACCACCAACTCACAACCTATCTTCCTAAATACTGCTGTTCATAATACTTCAAATAATCACCGGAGATAATGCGTTTCCACCATTGTTCGTTTTGAAGATACCAATCAATTGTAAACTGGATTGCTTCTTCAAAAGTGAATTTCGGTTTCCAACCCAGTTCGGTTTGTATTTTTGATGAATCGATCGCGTAGCGTCTATCGTGCCCGAGCCGGTCTTTTACATATTCAATTAAACTGTCCGGTTTTTTCAAATGCTGTAAGATCAATTGAATAATTTTAATGTTCGGCATTTCGTTGCTTGCGCCAATATTATAAACTTCGCCGGTTCTTCCCTTTTCAAAAACCAAATCGATCGCGCGGTTATGGTCGATAACATAGATCCAATCACGCACATTCATTCCATCACCATATACCGGAAGTTTTTTATCATTTAAAGAATTGATGATCATCAACGGAATTAATTTTTCAGGAAACTGATATGGTCCGTAATTGTTTGAACAACGCGTGAGAACAACCGGCATTCCATATGTATGATAAAAGGCTAAAGCCATCATATCGGCTCCGGATTTGCTTGAAGAATAAGGACTATTCGGAGAAAGCGGAGTTGATTCAGTAAAAAGTCCTTCTGCGCCAAGACTGCCATACACTTCGTCTGTTGAAACCTGTAAGAATTTTTCAACCTCATTTCTCCGCGCAGTTTCAAGCAAAACATTTGTGCCGATGACATTCGTTTGGTAAAAAATCGATGAGCCGAGAATACTTCTATCAACATGAGATTCGGCGGCAAAATTAATGACGTGTTTTATTTTATATTTTTCGAAAAGATAACTTATGAGTTCGGCATTACAAATATCCCCTTTAACAAAGCGGTAATTTTTGTTGTTCTCAGATTCAACCAGGTTTTCAAGATTGCCTGCGTAGGTAAGTTTGTCCAGGTTAATTATAAAATAGTCATCACGTTCTTTAAGAATATGATTGATAAAATTACTTCCGATAAAACCGGCACCGCCGGTAACTAAAATGTTTTTCATTTAATCCCTTTGTTAATAAGAAAAAAATCCGAAAAAGAATCCAGCGTTCAGATAAAGTTGTCCCTTTGCAGTAGTTGTCGGGACATTGTAGATTTCCTGTTCATTATCCAGTTTCCAATTATTCCCAACATGAATAGCATAAGCAGCGCCAAATCTGAAGGCAATCAATCTGTACATTGGAATATCAACATTCAAAGTCGGTGCAACAACAAAATAATCGTTGGAAAGTTTTCTTCCGAAGCTGGGCGTTGAAGAAGAATCTTTTATTTCATTCCACAATTGATTCCACGAGTAAGAATCTTTGTACCTATAAAATTCAAGAGTTGTGTTTCCGCCGCCTAAAATTACTCCGATAGAAACACCGGCGCGGCGAATAAACGGAAGTGTGTATTCAACCGTAACACCCCCGAAAGCGGATGTAAGTTTTGCTTGTCTTTTGTATCCGCCCGATAGTTGTGATTCTTTAGTTGAACCGCTATAACCTATGCCGCCGATGCGTAAGCCGGGAACAAATCCGATGTAGACAAATCCGGCACCGCCCGAAGAGAAGTAACCGGATTTAGCAAGTTCCGGAGTTCCAAACGTTTTTAATTGATCATTCACAGGTTGAATATCTGGAAATGTCCAAGAAGCAATAAATCCGCCTCCGATTCCAAACGGAGAATCGAAGTATGTTTTTTCTTGCGCAGAAATATTGTAAGATAAAAACAGTGAAAGCATTGAAACACAAACGATAAAAAAGATTTTATTTTTCATATGTTTTTCCATTTGAATAACGTACATCTAAATGATAATTCCACTTGTCAAAATAGAGATTTCCGCCGTTCCATTCAACCTCTCCCCGTTGAAAATCAACTGTTTCGCTTCGGGGAAAAATTTTTACCGGGAAGAGCGGTTGTGAGTAATCATCGTTTATAATTAAATGATAGGGATCGGTATTACCGATATAAAAATATTTTTCTTTTTCATTTTCAGAATTAATTAATCCAAAAGATTGATCAACCAGAACCCAACCGAACGGTTGAATGTAAATCTCACACCAATCATGCAGATTTACTTCCACCGGATGAAGCATCCAGCCGCTTTGCCATTTTGCGGGAATGCCGTTGTATCGGCAGAGTGTCATGAACAGAAGCGTTTTTATTCCGCAATCTCCGTGTCGATTTTCTAAACAATACGCTGAAATGTTTGGAATCGTAGAGTATTCAAGTGCGCTAGCCCAGGGAATATTATCATTTATCCAAGTAAATATTTTTTTTACTTTTTCTAGCGGATTGGTTTCAGCGCCAATTATTTTTTTTGAAAAAGTTTTAATCTCATCCGTAAAAACAATATGCGGAGGTCTTTCCTTAATATATTCTTTGAAAGCAATATCCTCTGAAGGAATCGTTCCCTTTGAAAAAATATCATTGTATTCTGCAAATCCGGTGAACTCAAATTCAACTGAAAATTTTGTTGCCGAATCTTTTTCCGCTTTTCTTTCCATATAAATTGTCCGCTGCAAAACGGAATCGGGAGCGATGATATATTTTTCTTCACTTGCGCTAATCAGCCGCAGCCTTTGTTGGCGCGGGTGATCTTCTTTAGGATAAGGAAGCCAGCATTTAACAATTTCTCCCTCCGGAACAGCATTTGGTTTAACGGTAAGTGTGTAAGTGATTTTGAAATTTTCTTCGTAAACTAATTTCTTCTTTGCAGTTTTACTTTCTTCAATAATTTCCGAAACAATTGCTTTTTTGAACTCTACCAATCTATCAATGGAGCGTCCAAATTTTTCTTCTTTTTGCTTTTTCATCTCTTTATTAATTCTAAAAAGATTGGGAGCTGCGTTCTTGAAATATTTCTTTTCTCCATCGATAAATTCCATTTCAAGCGACTTATCTTTTTCGAATATTGAGAGATCATCAAATGAAAAGTCAGGTAGCACTTTTCTTAATTCTGCTACAATTTGAGTATGGTCCTTTGTAAAATCTTTTTTAATCCGGTCAAGTCGTTCGGATTCAAATAACAATGCTTTCTTTTCGCTATCAGATAGTTTGTTGTCACGAACGTATTCAGAGATCATTTGCTGTGCTATAGTGAATTCGCCTTTGTCAATTTCTTTTTGAATTGCTTCAGGAATGTTTTGAGCAAAAACGGTGGCGGTCATACATCCAACGAGAAATATTTTAGCGATTATTTTTTCCATTCGATGTGAGTTTCTGATTTTTTAATATTAGATCTGCCACTTCACGGTAAGCGCCATTTCCCCCTTTTTTCTTGCAAATGTAATGGGCTAATTTTTTCACCTCATCACTTGCATCTTTTGGGCAAGCAGCAAAACCAACTTTTTTAATGATTGCCAGATCATTTACATCGTCTCCGATAAAGGCGACATTTTCTATTGTCACTTTTGCTTGCGTACAAATTTCATCTAACGTTTTATCTTTCTCCCAAATACCGGTAAATACGAAATCCATTTTTAACCGCTCGGCGCGGGTCTTTGCAATGGGAGAAACATCGGTAGAAATAATTCCCGTCTGTAAACCGGCTTTATGAAGAAGCGTTGTTCCCATTCCGTCCCGAACAAAAAATTTTTTCATTACCATTCCGTCCTCGGTGTAATACATTCCGCCGTCGGTCAGCACACCGTCAATATCGGTTAAAAGAATTTTAATTTTTTTTAGTCTTGAGGAGATTTCTTTTTTCGTGAGACTCATACTTTGCTATCTTTTATTAAACAAAATTGAAATTAAGTTTTTCAAAGCTAAGAAATTTTTCAGTTTTTACCTTGCTTTTATTATTGTTTGATCGAAGCAAAGCTTTTTCACGAATAATGTTTTCTAATTCAGTAAAATCTCTTTAATTTATAAACACAATTAAATTTTAGGAAACCTTCATCATGAGTAGACATTCCAAAATTTTTATCGGACTTCTTCTCGGTGCCACCGCCGGAGTCACCGGCAATTTCTTCTTTCCCGCTGCACCTTTTTTGTTATTCATACAACAATACCTCACTGACCCGTTAGGCAAAATATTTTTGAATCTCCTGATCATGATGGTTATTCCCCTTGTGTTTGCGAGCCTTTCCCTCGGTGTTGCACAAATTGGAGATCTGAAAAAACTCGGACGTATTGGTTTTAAAACAATTATGTACTTTTTAATTGTTACAACAATAGCTGTTACAATAGGATTGGTTTTAGTTAATGCAATAAGACCGGGTGATTATTTACCCGAAGAAACTAAAACCCTACTGTTAACTACTTATAAGGGGCAGGCCGTTGAGCTGAAAGAATCTTCCGAGAAAGTAGAGTTCGGTATTCAAACGTTAGTGAATATCATTCCAAGAAATCCCGCTGCGGCAGTTGTTAAACCGATTCCGGACATGCTCGCATTAATTTTCTTTTCACTAATGATTGGAATTGCATTAACGTTAATTAACCAGGAAAAAGCAAAACCAATCATTAATCTTTTAGAAGGGATAAACGATATAACTCTTGTGATTATTAACATGGCGATGAAGTTAGCGCCGTTTGGAGTTTTCGCTCTCATCTTCAGTGTCACTTCTCGTTTTGGTTTTGATCTGTTAATTGCTTTAGGGATGTACGTAGTTACTGTTCTTCTGGGATTAGCATTACATTTGTTCGGCGTTTACCCCATTTTGATAAAAGTATTTGCAAGGTACAACCCGATACTCTTTTTCCGTAGAGTTGAAACCGTTATGCTTACAGCTTTTTCTACAAGTTCAAGTAACGCAACACTGCCGACTACAATTTCTGTGTCAAAAGAAAATCTTGGAATTCCTACGCACATAACAGGATTTGTTTTACCGCTCGGCGCGACAATGAACATGAATGGAACCGCGCTGTTTGAAGGTGTAACCGTTTTATTTTTAGCTCAAGTTTTCGGTATTAATCTTTCGATTGGCACACAATTGATTGTAGTATTAATGAGCGTGTTAACCGCTATCGGCACGGCGGGTGTTCCTTCCGGATCAATTCCACTTTTAATTATGGTTTTGACGATGGTAAATATTCCGGCTGAAGGAATAGCTATCATTCTTGGAATAGATAGAATCCTTGACATGTGCAGAACAGTTCCCAATGTTATTGGCGATATTACTTGTGCAGCTTATGTTGCAAAATCAGAAGGTTTTGAATTGAAGTCATAAAATATTTGTTACAGTTCACTAATGTTTTTTTGTAATCTCAACATCGTGAATTAAGAGACGCATTAGAAATATTCTCGGCCAGAAAAATTATTAGGCACACATAAACCTGCTTCTTTTAACCTGAATTACAAAATCCAGGCAAGCAAACATATCCCATCAGGCGTTTATAGCAAAAAAATTGATGGTTAACGGACTTCCTATTTTGGTATGATGTTTGTTTAATAGAATTCAAAAAGAAAGTGATAAATGAAAAAAACAATTTTCCTCTTATTATTCTTAATTATTTTAGTAGAAAAAATTCCCGCACAATGGCAAAACATTTGGAGTTCGGGTTCAATAGATGGAAACTTTGCCTCAGGGTGGTTCAACTTTGAGAAATCAGGAGACATTTGGCTTTCAAGATTATATACAACAGATTCAACAAGTTTTAATATTTGTTCAGCTGGTTTTTCAATTGCACCAGAATACACGTACACTTTTACCGCAGGCGAAAAAGCAGCGGGCTATCAACTTTATTCACTCGGATATGATTTGACCGGTGACGGCAAAGTTGAGTTTTACACTCTTTCTTATGATGACGCGAGCGGGTATCTTCAATCATTCAAGATAATTGATTTGACCACCGGAAATATCGTTTTTCAGAAAAAATCTTCCAATTATTCTTATTCATATCCAACATTTAAAGATTTAAATGGTGATGGATTACTGGAATGTATAGTAGCAAAAAATGAGTACCCTTATCAGAATAAATATTATTATGAAATTTACAACACTGGAATAACTGGAGTACAAAGCTCGGAACAGCCGGCGAAATTTTCCTTAGCTCAAAATTTTCCTAATCCATTCAATCCCGAAACAAAAATTGTGTTTACCTTAACTGAACGCCAAAACGTTTCAATTAAAATTTTTAATATTCAGGGGGAATTAATTAAAACACTCCTGTCAACGGAACTTCATCCTGGAGATCATGAGATTGTCTGGAACGGGAAAAATGAATTAGGTGAACAGCAGCCAACGGGCATTTATTTTTACGAAATGCGTGGCGGCTCCTACTCCCAAGCAAAAAAAATGATTCTATTACGTTAACAAAAGGAACACTATGACTAACTACCTCCTTCAAGAAAACTTAGCCGTAAGTGACAGCGGATTTCTCTTTCACGCTTCAACAGGTGAAACGTTTACGGTAAACGAAACCGGGAAAACGATCATTAAACTTCTTCAACAGAAAAAGGAAAAAGAAGAAATTTTTTCGGAAATTGAAAAAGAATTTGATATCGAAGCAGGTCTTCTCGAAAAGGATTATGATGATTTCATTAATCAACTAAAGAATTTTTCTCTGATTGAGCGCATATGAATATTGCAGTAACGGGATTAAACGCCACTGATAATCCGGGTCCCGGAATTCCTGTAATCCGTAGTTTAAAAGAACAAAGAAAGTTTACTGGCAAAATTACCGGACTCATTTATGATTCACTTGAACCCGGTATTTATATGGATGATCTGGTTGATAATTATTATCACATTCCTTATCCCTCAAGCGGATTAGATAATTTGATGGAGCGCATTTCATATATCCACAAAAAAAAAAAATTGGATCTTATAATTCCAACATTAGATTCTGAACTCTACGGGTTTGTAAAACTTCAGCCGAAATTAAAAAAGCTTGGTATTCGTACTTTTCTTCCAACACTTGAGCAATTGAATATCAGAGGAAAAGATAAACTATTCGATTTCTGCAAAGCGAATAATATTAATGTTCCGAAAAACATATTGATTCAATCGCAAAACGATCTTGAAAAAATTGAGAAACAATTTAAGTTCCCCGTTGTTGTAAAAGGAATTTTTTATGAAGCATACATCGCACAAAGTTTTGAAGAAGTCCTCCCATATTTTAATAAACTTAAATCAAAATGGGGTTATCCCATAATCATCCAGGAGTACATTAAAGGCGATGAGTTTAATGTTGTAGCCCTGGGAGATGGTGAAGGTGGAACTACCGGCGCGGTTGCGATGCGGAAACTTTACATCACCGATAAAGGTAAAGGCTGGGCTGGAATCACCATAAAAGAAAATACGTTAATCGATATGGCTCATCAAATTATTGAGAAAACGGAATGGTGCAGCGGACTGGAATTGGAATTTATGAAGTCGAAAGAGACCGGTGAGTTTTATCTTTTGGAAATCAATCCTCGTTTACCGGCTTGGGTTTACCTGGCCCCTCAAGCGGGTCAGAATCTTCCGGCAGCATTGGTTAAACTTGCTTACGGAAAAAAAGTAAAACCATTTACTACTTATGAAATCGGAAAGATTTTTGTCCGGTGTTCATGGGATTTAATTACAGATATCAAAAAATTTGAAACGATAGCAACTTTGGGAGAATGGTAATGGCAAAAAAAAGATATGAACGTCCGGTAATTTCAAAACACTACTCCGGATTGATGAATAAATACGGCGGCCGGCAGATCACTCCGCCTAAAACGCATATTGACGGTATTGCAGTTATAGAATTGATGAAAAAATTCGGTTCTCCGCTTTTTGTTATGTCCGAAAAACAGATCAGGCAAAATCAACAAAATGCTAACAGAATTTTTAAGAACCGCTATCCTAAAGTGCAGTTCGCCTGGTCATATAAAACAAATTATTTGGATGCGGTTTGCTCTGTTTTCCACCAGGAAAATTCATGGGCTGAAGTTGTTTCTTCTTTTGAATATGAAAAAGCTAAGAGGTTAGGAATAAAAGGAGAGCATATTATTTTTAATGGTCCCGACAAAAACAGAGAAGCTTTGTTAAACGCCATAAAAGACAGTGCAAAAATCCATATCGATCACTTTGATGAATTGTATGAAATAATTGAGATAACAGAAACCGAAAAATTAAAAGCCAAAGTTGCCATCCGCGTGAATATGGACGTCGGCGTTTATCCTAAATGGGATCGCTTTGGTTTTAATCTTGAAAATGGTGAAGCATGGCAGGCAATTCAGCGTATCGCTTCCAATAAAAACTTACAGCTTATCGGACTTCATTCGCACATCGGAACTTATATGATGTCTGCCGAAGCGTATCGATTAGCAGCTCAAAAACTTTCTCTACTTGCAAAATCAATTAAAACTGAGTTAGGGATAGCAATAGAATATCTCGACTTAGGCGGCGGCTTTGCTTCACATAATACTCTTCTTGGGCAATATCTTCCGGCAGAACAAATCGTTCCAACCTTTGAACAATTTGCTGATGCAATTGCCTCCGGAATTTTCAGCGCTTCATTTAAAACAGAAGAATTGCCACTGCTAATTTTAGAAACAGGTCGTGCCTTAGTTGATAATGCGGGCTATTTGCTTTCAACTGTTCTTGCAAATAAACGATTAGCTGATCAGCGACGTGCAATTATTATTGACGCCGGCGTAAATATTTTATTTACAAGTTTCTGGTACAAACATAAAATATCTCCCGCACAGGAATGCGGACTGCACACGGAAGATGTAACTCTTTATGGCCCCCTTTGCATGAACATTGACTGTGTAAGAGAGAGCATCGTCCTTCCCCCGTTAAACAAAGGCGACCAATTAGTAATTGAATATGTTGGAGCTTATGACATGACTCAGTGGATGCAGTTTATCCAGATGCGCCCGAATGTTGTAATGATAATGGAAGACGGAACGATTGAGCTCATCAGAAAATCAGAAAATCTTGACTATTTATTAGACAGAGAAGTATTGCCTACTAAACTTAAAAAATCCACAAAACATAAGACCAAGCAAGTATGAAATTATTTTTAGACGGGATATTTTTCTCCTACGCTCAAATTTTCTTTTCAAACCGGAGATGGTTTGGAGCCGCGATTTTAGCGGCTTCCCTTTTCTCTCCCGAAATTGGTTTGATGGGATTATTCGGTGCGGCTTTTTCAAATGGAATTGCTTACGCCTTAAAGTTTGATAAAGAAAAAATAAGGAACGGATTTTACGGATTCAACGGAATCCTTCTTGGCGCTGCATCAACTTACTTTTTTGCGCTGAATTTGCAACTCCTTTTGCTCATTCCCATTTTTATTATCATTACCTTTTTCTTAACTGCGGTGCTGGAACATTATTTTGCAACCGCATTTAATTTACCGGGACTTAGTCTACCGTTCATTCTTTCGCTTTATATCCTCTTAATATTTCTAGGAAACTATTCCACAATTAACGCCGGCACGCATTTTCTTATTGATAAAACTTTTTTCTCCTTTCTACCGAATGAAATTTCTCTCTTCTTTAAGTCAATTGCTTTGATAATCTTACAGCCGAGCATTTCCGCCGGGATAGTAATTTTTATTGCAATATTTTTTTTCTCGCGAGTTCATTTTGTTTTTATGCTTATCAGCTTTGCTTCGGCAAGACTATTTCTTTGGCTGCTTCTTCCCGGACTCGAAAGTTCTCTTTCGATGATCATCGCCTTTAACTCGCTTCTAACCGCTATAGCTCTGGGCGGAAGTCTAATAATTCTTTCTAAAAAAAGTATTTATCTGATACTTCTTTCCTCTCTTATGGTTGTGGTTTTCAGCGGATTTTTTCACAGAATATTTTTAAATTCTTCTCTTCCGATTTTAGTTTTGCCGTTTAACTTAATTGTTCTTACAACAATTTATAGTTTAAAATTCAGACAAGAACAATCTGATTTGGTGCTTCTATATTTTACTCCCGGCTCGCCTGAAGAAAATTTTTATTATCACCAAACAAAACGAAAACGTTTTGAGAACTTTAAAGGTGTTTTTGCCGAACTTCCCTTTTTTGGCGAGTGGTTTATCTCTCAGGGATTTAACGGCGAAATAACTCACAAAGATGCATGGAAATATGCTTGGGACTTTGTGGTTACAGATAAAAAGAATTCTCAATTTTCCGGCGAAGGTTTAGAAACAAGTGATTACTTTTGTTTTAATCTTCCAATAATCGCTCCGCTTAAAGGGGAAGTAGTAAAAGTTGTTGATACTATTGAAAACAATTTGATTAATGAAGCCAATCTTGATCAAAATTGGGGAAATACAATTGTGCTTGCACACGAGTATGGATTATTTTCTGCTTTGTCGCATTTAGAACCCAACTCAGCTAAAGTGAAAGTCGGTGATTCAATCAAAAAAGGAGATTTGCTTGCAACATGTGGCAATAGCGGTCGATCCCCATTTCCTCATCTTCATTTTCAATTTCAGTTGAGCGATAAAATTGGAGATAAAACTTACAAGTTTCCTGTTTCCAGTTTTATTTCCAATTCACCTGCCGGATATGTATTAAAGACTTTCGATTATCCGGACGAAAACGACAGCGTTAATAATATTGAAATTGATGAGATTGTGAAGAACAGTTTCACTTTTTCACTCGGTGATACCTTAAAGTGGAAATGCTCATTAGGGGAAAAGGAATTCTTTGAAGAATGGGAAGTGAAAGCTGGTATCCATAATAATTTGTTTATTCAATCTTCTAACGGAGATTCTGCTTACCTTTTTCAAACGGAAAAAGTTTTTTATATAATTAATTATATCGGTACAAAAAGATCAGCGCTTTACTATTTTTATTTATCCGCCTATCAAGTTCCCTATTGCTTTAAAGATAATTTACTCTGGTCGGATGAATTCGCGGTCCCTTCGGTTTTTGGATTACCCTTACGCATGGCGTCGGAGTTAATTTTAAGTTTTAGAAATTATCTCTCTGCTCCCGGTAGCTTTACTTTTCACACTGATGAAGAAAATGATTACACCAAGCAAATACTTTCCGATATTTCTTTAAGGGGTAAAGGACCGTTTTTGTTTTACAAGAAAGAATTTTCCGGCATCATTTCTTTTTCAGATAAAAAAAGATTTGAGCAGTTAGTTTATTCAGTCAACAATAAAGAAGTTTTTTCAGCTACATTAGATTCATAAGGAGAACCAATGAAATCACCTAAAATATTCGCCACACTTTTAATCTTTATAACTTTTACTGGTTTGGCGTTTGTATCGTTATCGAAAAAAACTGATGACATAATCTCTTACACAAATCGATCAATTAAGTACGAAGAGAAAAGTGATTACAATAATGCCATTTCTGAATTACAGAAAATTTATAATGATAATTCCGGTAATTATGTTTTGAATGCACGGCTTGGCTGGCTTTATTATAACAAAAAAGATTATCAGAAATCAAAGACCTATTACACAAAAGCGCTCACCATAAATAAAAATAGTATTGAGGCGATGCTTGGTTTAACTCTTCCGCTTTCCGGTTTGAACGATTGGGAATCTGTGAAGCAAACGTATATTTCAATCCTTAAATTCGATGCGAATCATTACACGGCAAACTTACGGTTCGGACAAATACTCTTGAATAGCGGAGATTACCAGCAAGCAAAAAAATATTTGGAAAAAGTTTTCAGCCAATATCCTTCAGAGTATGAGCCAAATTTATCGCTTGGTTGGACGCTCTATTATTTGGGGGATAAGCAAAAAGCGAAAGAATTATTTATATCCGCTTTGATGGTTTCACCAAACGACTCACTCGCCACTCAAGGATATGAGTTGGTAAAATGAAAACCACCGTAATAATTTTTTTGTCTTTGTTTTCCTTTCTAAAGGCGGATTCAACCTTGGTCAGTCCTTCATTTTATTTTACGTACGGAAATTATTCTACTAAGGATGCGTCGAAGTCCTACGCGTTTTATAACACTTCGGGAATAATTAAAAATTATTTCTTGACGGTTAATTACGATAATCTTCTCATCACAGGAAAAGATTGGAATTACTTACAGCAGACATTTTTAGCAAGCAATTATGTAAATTTATTCCCCTTCGGCATTAAACTCACATACGCACATTTAAAGGGAGATTATTCCTATACTCCTTATCCATATTCCTACAGCGATTATACCAATCTTTACAATCTAGATTTTTTCTATTATAAGAACCTCTATTACGTGGGAGCTTCTTACACTTATCTTCACGCAAAAGGGAATCTAAATATATACGGGGTAACACAGCAAACTGCTTCGCAGTTAACTTTGCGATTCGAAAAAATAGTTTCAAATGATTTTTTTCTTTCGATCAGGCCCAATTATTCTCAAATATCCGATGGTAGAAAATTATATTCGCTCTCCGGGAAATTTCATTATTTGATTAGCTCGCGGCTACTCTTAAAAGCTGGTGGAATGATCGGAAAAAGAGCTTATTATTTTGATTCTGACTTACTCACCATCTATAATCAAGACTATACGCAAACCTCTTTATATTTTGGGCAGTTAGAATATTCTGTTTCCCCTTCAACAAAACTTATTTCTTCGTACCAATACACTAAGTTTAAATATTATTCCATCAAATATTTTATTCTCGGTATAAAATCCAATTTCTTTTTCTAAATTTTCATCAACTATTTCGTTGATTATCTAATTACGGATTGGAATAAAGATAAATAACAAAAGCTTAACAGATTGGATCTTGATATGTTTTCTTTAAAAGTATTGATCACCGGCGGTAGTGGATTACTCGGACAATTTCTTAACAAAGAATTAGCGAACCATTTTAACATTCTAACAACTTACAATGAACGCATCGAGAATTGCGATAAATTTAATTCAGTTAAAATTGATTTAACTAATTTTAATTTGTTGACGCAACTATTTGAATCGTTTAATCCAAACGTTGTTGTACATGCAGCCGCAGTTTCGAATCCAAATGCAGCGATACTTTTACCGCATAAAGATGTTTATACGATTAACGTAAAAACAACAGAACATCTGGCAAAGTTGTGTGAAAAACATTCGGCAAAACTTATTTACCTTTCAACCGATCTAGTTTACGCCGGATACCGTGGTTCGATGCTGAAAGAAGAGGCGAAACTGGTTCCGGTTTCTCTCTACGCAGAAACAAAGTTACTTGGAGAGATGAAAATCAAAAATGTTTTTGACAATTATATTATTCTGCGAACGGCGCTTCTTTACGGCTTCAGTGCAACACATGCGAAAAATCATTTTCAAGAAATATATAAGAAACTAAAAAACGGTAATTCAGTTTTACTTTTTACCGATCAACACAGAACTCCACTCGCATTACAAAATGCGGCGAGAATTATCCGGGAAATAATTCAAAAAGATATTTCTACCGAAACTTTAAACTTTGGTGGCTTAGAACGTGTTTCCCGCTTTGAACTTGGAGAGAAATTATGTCACACCGCAAACCTCGACAAAAATCTTCTTAAAAAAATATCTTTAAATGATTTGCAGAACTATCCAGCCGTAGTTGATGTTTCTATGAATACAGATAAACTTCAATCATACGGCATAAAACAACAGACAATTGAAGAAGCGATTTCCGCTATGTTGAAACAAGGAATATAAAATGAAAGGACATATGCTTGGCGCTCACACTTCGACTCAAGGTGGAGTTTCGGCGGCAATTACTCTAGCTGAAAAGCTCGGCTTCAGAGCTATACAGATTTTTACAAAAAATAATAATCAATGGAAAGCGAAACCACTTACTAACAGCGAAGCTGATGAGTTTAAAAGACGAGTAGCAGAATCCCAAATAAAAGTAATTGTCTCGCACGATTCATATTTGATAAATCTTTGTTCATCAAAACCGGATTTGCTTGAAAAATCGCGAGAAGCTTTTGTTGATGAACTTGAACGATGTGAAATGCTTGGAATTCCCTACTTAAATTTTCATCCCGGTGCGCATGGTGGAATGGGAGAAGAAGAAGGAATTAAATTGATTGCCGAATCACTCAATATTGCTCATCAAAAAACTAAAAACTACAAAGTTCAAAGCATGCTTGAAGCAACCGCGGGACAAGGCACAGCTATCGGTTACACATTTGAACATCTAAAAAAAATTATTGATCTGGTTGATGAAAAAGAACGGATGTCTGTTTGTATCGACACAGCTCATATTTTTGCCGCCGGATACGATATTAAGGACAAAAAAAATTACAATAAAGTGATAAAAGATTTTGACGCGATAATAGGATTGGATTTGCTTAAATGTTTCCACATGAACGACAGCAAAAAGCCGCTTGGCAGCCGGGTTGACCGGCATGATCATATCGGCAAAGGATTCATACGGCTGGAAGGTTTTACAAATATTATGAATGACAAACGCCTGCTTCACATTCCCAAAATCCTCGAAACTCCAAAAGGAAAAGAGCAGCTTGAAGATTTAGAGAATATTAAAACGCTAAAATCGTTGTGGAAATAAGGAAGAATCATCTTTGATATTTGGGTGAATGCTCTTTAAAATGATTATTTATTACAAACCTCCACAATTTCTAAAACTGTGGAGGTTTAAAAAGTGGAATGGGGTCAACTCTATTTTAACAACAACATTTTTCTAACGTTTTGATAATTCTCTTTTCCGTCAAGCGAGGTTGCATGTAAAGTATAAATGTAAATACCCGAAGACAAATTTGATGCATCAAAACTGATTTCTTCATATCCTGTTGCAACCATTCCATTTACCAATTCTTTCACAACTTCACCTAGCAAATTATATATAACCAATTTTACATTACTCTCAAATGGTAATGTATACCTTATGACAGTTGTTGGATTAAAGGGGTTGGGAAAATTCTGTTCCAATTCGAACTTTTCGGGTATTTCATCTGTTCGATTTCTCACACTAGTAGTGGTAATTTTTCTGCTTCCAGTTCGTTGGTTATTTCCTTTGAATGTTCCCCATTCATAGATGTTGGGCTCAAGATTTCTCTTGGTCAAATTATTTCTAGAATTAGAGCGAGCGAGAATACTTTTTGATGGGATTTTCATCATATAGACATTACCAAAATAACTTCCTATCATAATCTTATTGGAATTGGTAATTAAAATTGGCGAAGAAATAGGACTATCTGTCTGCAATATCCATTCTTGGTTTCCATTCTGATCTAATGCAAATATAGTTCCAGCCATATTTGCAAAATAAATTGAACCTTCACTATTAACTGCAGTCGCTCCCAAAATTGGAAATCCGGTGAAAAATTCCCACAATTTTTCGCCAGTTTTTGAAATACTATAAAGAGTCCCATCACCAGAGCCAAAATATATTATCCCATCAGCCCCAATTGTTGGAGAAGACTTTACTTGACGATTTGTTTGAAATTTCCAAATTAAATTTCCGTTTATATCTATTTTATAAACAGCACCATCATCTGACCCAAAAACGATACTACTATCTAAACCAAGTGCCGGGGAAGTTTTAATAGCACTTGTAGCTTTAAATTTCCATAGAACCGAGCCTGAAGGTGAGATTGCATATAAGTTTGCATCATCACTTCCAACATAAATAATTCCGCTTTCACTTATTGAAGCAGAAGAATTAATCGCCCCTCCGGTCTGAACGCTCCATTTAAAATTCCCGGATTCATTAAGAGCAAAGAATCTCCCTGTAGAAATCCCCAGATAAATTATACTATCAGACACAGATGGAGACGAAATAATTGTTCCACCTATGGCCTTATCCCATCTCGGCAATCCTTGATAATTAAATGAATAGAGTCTAGCATCATTACTTCCGACATAAATATTTTCTTGATTACTTACACAAACCGTAGATTGAATTGGACCTCCGGTTTGAATTGTCCATGCAACAATTCCTGAGGAATCAAATTCATAAACACTACCTCCAGTTGTTGTAGCAAAAAATGTATTCTCATTTAATTGACTTATAGCTGATTCAATTGATCCATTTGTTTTTATTACTGCACCTAATACAGATATCCTTAAAGAATCCCTAATAATGATTCCATCACTTGTGGTCATATTTAATACTAGACTCCATGTTCCAGTTGGGATCTCGGGAAGAATATTTTTAGTGACACCCACCACTTTCCCATTTAAACTCCAAGTATATGACGCAATACTTCCTGAAGATATTGATATTATTGGTTCTAATGCTTTTGATTCTTTTCCATCAAAATCCGTGTCATACCAGACACTTGGAGTATTGTAATTCACGCTAATCACCGGACCAATTATTTTAAATGTGCCATGACTTATTTTATAAATACTTGAGTCTTCACATGAAGAGACTTTAACTTTGCACCTATTTGACAAAATTTTGGGAACACTCCACAAATAACTGTTTGAACTCGAAGGAATGGAATCAGCAATAAGTATCCAATTGGCTCCCTCGTTTGTCGAGTATTCAAGTTTTACATTGATAACATCCGTGCTTTTCCAAAGAATGTTATGAGATGATCCTATTTCCCAATCTTCACCACCTTTGGGAGAAGTAATTGTTATTCTGTCTCTTTTCAACCTGTAAATTTGTCCTGCATAGCCAGTTAAATAACCAGAATTTGAATCGGGGAAAGCACATCCATATAACCATTGAGAGGAATTGAAAGTAACTGGAGACCAGGATAATCCATCTGAAGTATAACTTGCAAAAGCTTCATTCACATTTCCGCCAACGATAAATCCATTATTGTCATTAAAAAAGTGAAGTGTATATAGCCAATGCCCTGTTTCAGTAAAAACTGAATTCCATGTACCACCACCATCAGAAGATGAATACATCATTCCGCTTATTCCGACAGCTTTAATAGTTGAATGAGATACCACTTGAATAGCGGTAAACAAAGTCCATCCAGAGAAAACTGAACTCCATGTAGTACCTCCATCAGTAGTTTTATAGATAAATCCCGAGTTATCAAAATCGCCGCCTGCCAAGCAACCGAAAGAAGAGTCAGAAAAATGTACGGTGCGAATAGTTCCTGATATAATAGTGTTCTGTAGATTCCAGGTTTGCCCCCCATCTGAAGTTATAATTATTTTTCCATTGACTCCCACAGCGATCGCATTTGAATCACTAAAAGCGTACACTGAATTCAATTGTGTGGCAATCCCAGATTTTTGCTCAATCCAATTCGCTCCAAAATCTGTTGATGTAACAATAATGCCTGATGTTCCAACCGCCCAAGCACGCCCTGAATGTAAGCAAGATATACCCGTAAATTCAACATTCTGTTTGAAATAAGTAGTAGTCCAACTTTCGCCAGCATCCGAAGTTCTTGCAATTGCCCCATTAGAACCTACGGCTACAAGTACTTGTGAATTAAAATGTGAAATGGAATTTAGTGATTGGGAGGTATTTGAAAATAATTGTTGTGCTCCCCATTGAGAGTTACTTTCATTGCAAAATGAAAGTAATAAAAATGAAAACATTGCTATTTTCAATAAAAACAAGTTTCTTTTTTCCATGACCAGTTTCCCTATATTATTTTTTCCCTTAAGTAGACGTACATGAAACGAGTACTTATTAATAAACACGCTTCTTGTCCACCCCATTGTATTATTTATTCCGAATCAGATAGTTACTCTCTTCAAATTGTCTTAAAGTACCTTAATGGCAATCTGTAAATAATTATTAACTGCTCCTAATACCTCGTACTTAAAATAATAAGAAGATTCAAAATCAGCAAATGCTTTAAACTCATGTGTTGGAACTCCAAATTCATCAAACATAATAATGTCTCCTGAAGTCAAGAATGGACTCATCACTGTTAAAACGTATAACGTGGCAGAATATAAATCAGCATCTAGATGTATGACTTTTCTATTAAGTGGTTTATTTTCTTGTAAAAATGGTCGAAGAGAATCTTGAAAAAGGCCTGCATAAAAATGACATCTTATATCACCACCAACATCCGGGAAATTCCCTTTAGTATCATAGTCTTCTTTTTTCATCACTCCAAAGTCTTCTGGTAGTCCAGTAAATGTGTCAAAACCAAAGAATCGTGAATTACTATTTTTATTTTTCTCCACCCACCACTTGAAAGAAATACCATCTGCTACTCCAAATTCATAGAAGTCAATAGCTTGATCTAGCTTTTCCGAGTTCAATAAAAATTCATGGAGTTTGAATCGATCAACATACTTTACATTATTATTATAAAAATCATTAAACCTTAGAATACGATTTTCATTTCGCCATTTGGAAAACTTAGATAGATAAATTAGTGTAAGGAAAAAATTTGAAAATGGCTCTACTATACGATGTAAACCTATTTTCAAGGATAGTCCCTTGATTTTCCGAATAAAGAAAAGTTTTATATAAAGCATCGGTCATCCCTTCAGAATATTCACAATGGTAACACCCTGAATCATTAATTTTATAAAAATATATTATAACTTAAAACTAATAAATTGTTTCACCAAATTTTTCATTGTTAGATGCTTAACCGAAAAGGTGTTTTCATAGTCGTACATACGAAGATCTGTTTAGTTATTCGGAATACCAACCTACCCAGATTTTACAAAACCATCGTCCTAATTCGTAATTCCTAATTAATTTTTAGGTTCTTGTGATCTAAGTACAATAATTCCCGTATGTTTTTTGATCTTTGCTAAATATCCGCCTAACGGTAATTCGGAAATTTGTACTTTAGATCCAACCAGCGGAGCGTGCATAAAATGAATCCTTCCGTCATCCATCTTTATTGCAACACCAACATGACCAATATCCAAGCCTTCCAAATTAGTAGTAATTGCAATTAAATCGCCGTTATGAATTTGAGATTCAATTCCATCAACTTTATCTTTTGGAATATAATAGTAAGTTCTTTTATTAATCGCATCTTCTTGTTTGGCAACAATAGGAATAAATTTTTCATTCTCTTTTAGTTGGCGATAAGATTCCGGATGCTTCGTCATGTATCCAACTTTAAATTGAATTGGTACTCCCCCGATTGATTTTGTAACATCTTCAACGATGTTTTTCTTTGTGTTGTTAAAAATCCAATCAGAAAAATAATGGAGTCTTGAAGGATAATCTCCCAGTTTGCCATCGCGGTAACGAACGAACTCCAACTCTTTAGCGTAATCTTCGAATGAAGTTTTTCCTTTTTTAATACAACGTGAAAACACAAGACAGTTTTCAAGGAAAGTTGTGCAATCCAAACCGGTTAAGTGAACAACCAATGTTTCCTTTTCACCTTTTTCTAATGTGAATGCTTCATATTGAAGTCCCAGAAAACTTTTACCGATCGCAGTGATTACATCACCAATCGGTTTTGAAGCAAGGTTGTCGCTTACGGCTAAATCAAATTTTGCTTTGCAGATTTGTTTATCTTCTTCCGTAGCAATCTGTGCGTGTGTAAATACAAAAGCAAGTAACACCATGATAAGAGTTTTCATATTGGAAATTCCTCTGTTGGCTGTGCATTATAAGTTAAGTTAGGATCAGGTCTAAAAGCTAAATTACTTTCGAACCGTGTGAATTCTTTTAAGAATGTTAATTTCACTTCACCGGTTGGACCATTTCTTTGTTTGGCAATAATAATTTCTGCAATCCCTTCAGCATCGGCATAATCTTTACTATCAGCTTGAGCATAACGTTCCGGGCGATGAATAAACATGACCACATCTGCATCTTGTTCGATTGAACCTGACTCACGCAAATCGGAAAGCTGCGGACGTTTATCGGTTCTTGATTCTACTGCACGGTTTAACTGTGCAAGCGCAATAACAGGAATTTTTAATTCCTTTGCTAAAGCTTTAAGTGAACGGGAAATATGTGCAATTTCTCTTTCCCTACTTTCTGCGCGAGCGGGACCCTGAATGAGCTGCAAGTAATCAACTACAACCATCCCAACTTTTTTCTCGGAAACTAATCGTCGGGCTTTCGCGCGAATTTCCAAAATTGATTGAGCGGGCGTATCATCAATATAAATCGGCGCGCTCATTAACTTAGCCGAAGCTCTCCGCAGTTTGTCGCCTTCTTCCTTGGAAGAAAATTTTCCGGTACGTAAACGTTGCGCATCAATTTTTCCTTCAGCACAAAGTAAACGAATGATAAGCTGTACCGTCGCCATTTCCAAACTAAAAACTACAACTGGGACTTTATGATCAATTGCAGCATTTCGAGCAAGTGAAAGAGCGAATGCTGTTTTTCCCATTGAAGGTCTTGCTGCAATAATAATTAAATCAGATTTCTGAAATCCGCCAAGCATATCATCCATGTCCATAAATCCGGTGGGAACGGCAATATTTTTGAAATCTTTGGAATGAATCGCGTCTATGTACTCAAGTGCATCACGTACAGCTTGATCCATATCTTGATATGATTTTTTAAGATGCTCTTCGGTTATCTCAAATATTTTGCGTTCGGCAGAATCCAAGATATTAAATGCGTCCTCGCTTCCGTCGTATGCTTCGCGTGCGATATCATGTGATGTTGAAATGAGTTTCCGGAGAATGGATTTTTCTAAAATAATTTTTGCGTGATATTCAATATTAGCGGCAGAAGAAATATTCTGTGAAAGTTTACTGAGATAAACTACTCCGCCAACCTTTTCAGAGGTACCCCGCCGTTTCAATTCCTGGTAAAGAGTTACTGTATCAATTGGTTCATCGGCATTGAACAAATCTATCATTGCTTCAAAGATTAATGCGTGTTCCTTTAAATAAAAACTTGTTGGATTCAGAAGTTCAATTGCTTTAGGTACCGCTTCTTTTTCAATCAACATAGCACCAAGCACGGCCATTTCAATTTCGGGGACGGAAGGAGGTTTTACATCAGTTGGAATTCTTTTGAAATACTCTGCGTCTGGTCTAACAGGCTCACTTTGATTGCTTCTTTTTGTCATAAACGATATAATTCTAAATTAAACGGCACATGCATCAATTAAATAAAAACAATAGCATAAAGATAAAAAAATATCTCATACAAACATTTCATCATATAATTTTCTGAAATATTGTACATCAGCCCAGCAATCTTTTTTCCAATTTGGATTGCGTAATAACGCGGCCGGATGGTAGGTAACTACCGCTTTTATTTCTCCCACTTGATGAACTTTTCCCCGTAATGTTCCAAGGGATTCTTTTCTTTTAAGTAAGCTTACAGCAGCGGTTGTACCTAAACAGAGGATCATTTGGGGTCGGATGATTTCGATCTGTTTGTGAAGATAAGGTATACATGTTTCTATTTCTATCGGATTAGGAGTTCTATTCCCCGGAGGACGACATTTTACAATGTTTGCGATGTAAACTTCTTCCCGGTTAAAATTGATTGCTTCTAAAATTTTTGTAAGAAGTTGTCCGGCTCTCCCAACAAAAGGAATTCCTTGCTCATCCTCGTCCGCTCCTGGCCCTTCGCCAACCAACATTACTTTTGCATTCGGATTGCCGACACCAAAGACAAACTTGTTGCGTGTTTTACCTAACGGACAAGCTAAACAATTACAAATTTCTTGATAATACTTGTCGATATTGTTTGTAGGGTCCAATCCGTTGGTTGAAGAAATTTTTAGTGACGGTTCGCTTACTTTCGTGGGAGGAGCCTCTTGTACTTTTTTTTCAGAATACTTGGATGGAGACGGTTCGGTAAGTCTTTTGGTAAATAGCTCATCACCATGCAATTCTTTCTGCAGGAGTAATGAATCAATGATTTTTTGTTTTGCAGTGGTCATTTCGGATTAAGACTTTTGGATTCAATTAATGCATGGATGAAGAAAAAAAGCGGAAGAGAAAAAAACGTCACTTCCGCTAATAACCATAAGTAAAACCGGATAAATTTAGAGGAGAAGTCTTGTGATTAATTTTCTCCGGTTAAAAGATCAAAATGTTTTTATTTTTTAAATTCAAATTCAATACCGTTGTCAAGCAATTCATGTAACGCTTCAACATGTGGTTTATATCTTTTTTCGAATTTTAACGATAAGCTTAATTGTGCAGGGTTATCAAAATCTTCACTATCGTCGTCAGCACTAATATTAGTTGCAGGAACAGTTGCCAAAGCGGCATTAAATTCAATCTTACGGTCATCATTAATTGCACGGGCTTTTTTTCCGGCTACAACTATTCCTTCGTATACATTGGCTACGCGTTTATCAATTGCTCGTAAATCTATTGGGCTTACGCTCATTAGTTCATCTCCTTCTTTGTTATTTTTTCTATCACTTCTTTTGCTTCTAAAATTGCAGTATTTAAATTATTGTTGACTATAAAATAGTCAAATTTATCCTTAAGACTCAACTCCATTTTTGCCCTCTCAATTCTTTTTTGAAAATCGGTTTCGCTCTCGGTTTTTCTTTCCCGGAGTCTTTTTTCCAATTCTTCCAGACTTGGCGGAAGAATATAGATCAGGTTTGCTTCCGGATAGACGTTTTTAATAGCCAGCGCCCCTTTTACGTCAACTTCCAAAAGAATCGATTTTCCTTCCCAAATGATCTTCTCCACAAAAAATTTCGGTGTCCCGTAGTAATAATCGTAAACTTTTTCCCACTCTACAAATTGGTGGTTCTCTATTTTTTGCTTAAAAGTTTCCTCATCGATAAAAAAGTAATCTTTCCCATCAATTTCGTTATATCGCTTTTCACGGGTTGTAGCGGAAATTGAATAGACAATTTCCGGCATCAGTTTTAAAACAGCTTTTATTATCGTCGTTTTACCGGTTCCGCTTGGTGCAGCGATAACAATAATTTTTCCCTTTTTATTCACTATTCAATATTCTGAATTTGTTCGCGGATTTTTTCAACTTCTTCCCTTATCGAAACAGAATGATGCGTAATTTCTGCCGAGAGAGATTTAGAAGCAATGGTATTGGCTTCCCGGTGCATTTCCTGACAAATAAAATTAAGTTTTCTTCCAGCTTCGTCACCAGCGGTAAGGACTTCAGAAAAATATTTTAAATGACTTTTTAACCGTACGCACTCTTCAGTAATATCCGACTTTTCCGTCAGCAATGCAAGTTCAAATTCCAAACGGTCTGAATAGTTTTGAATATCTTTTATTATCTGTTGAGCTCGCTCCTGCAGTTTTTGGAAATATTCGTTAACTGAATCTCTATGAATTTTCTCGATTTCTTCCAACGTATTGGTTATAACCGCCGCTCTTTCAAGTAAATCCTTTAACAGCGATTTACCTTCTATTTTTCTCATCTCGATCAGGTTATCAGCAGCTTCCGAGATACATTTTTTCAAAACATCAAAATGTTCATCGGTAAATTCAAGAAAATCGGGAGAGAATAATTCCTTAAAATTAAGAAAATGTGCAAGCTGAATTTCTTCTTTCAGATCCAGAGATTTTTTAATCTGCTTCAACATCTGCGCGGTTTCAATCAATTTAGCCTCGTTGATTAACGCATCCTGTCCGGCGCCGAATTTAACAGAAATCGAAAGACTAATTTTTCCCCTCTTAATCTTTGAGCGGATCAGCTCCTTAATCTCAAATTCTTTGGCGAACAAACTTCCTGGCAGTTTAGCCGAAACTTCTAAAAATCTATTATTTACGCTTTTTAATTCAACTTCAAAAGAAAAACCGTTAAATGCGGCTACGGATTTGCCGTAACCGGTCATGCTCAATATCATAAATCCTACCTATAATGGGCACAAAAATAAAGAAAAATGGAGAGGTAACCAAGAATTAAAACGCTTCCCCGATACCAAAATGAAATTCCATTAAATCGAAGAATTTTCGCTTCAAAATGCGTCTTTCTGAGTATGGATCGTACGATTTGAAGCCAAAATCGATACGAAAAGGAGCTATCATCGTGTAATATCGGAAACCGAATCCCGAGGCTACGGCAATTTCTGATGCCCTCGATTTTTTAACATTGCTCCATGAGTTCCCGAAATCTACAAACGCAGCCACGCCGATTGATTCGGTCAACTTATACCGGTATTCGGCTGAACCTTCAAATAAAAAACTTCCTCCTTCAAGCAGGACGGTTTCAACTTTATTTGTAGTTTCGTTTAATATCGGAACTTCAATCTTTGGAGAGAGTTCCCTTGCACGCCAACCCCGCACAGAGTTGCTGCCGCCGGTAAAATACTTTTTGGTTGTCGGAACGTCAAGTTCACTTCCCCGGTAAGCTCTTAAAAATCCCGTTTTCAGTTTTAAACCGAGTACCGCCGTTTCTCTTCTGTTTGTTGCAAAATACTTTGCATAGGTAAATTGAGATTTGTAATAAAGTGGCGTTGAATAATCTTGCTTGGATAATTTTGATATGAAATAAGGAATTGAATTTGCTTCCTCTAAAATTATCGCCAAATTATATCCGTTTGCCGGGAATAAGGGATTTGTAGTTTTAATCGACCGTAGATCCAAACCAAGAATTGACAACGTCTGACTTCGTGTTAGCTCACGGTCGGTTAAGAAGAAAATTTCGTCAGCAATTTCAGCATTGTAGTAAGATGACAGAAAGTTAATAAACGTGTAAGCAGGTAATTCAAACTCAAAACTTATTTTACCACCATAGTTTCTTTTGCTTGATGTTGCATCTTTCCGGAGTGTGAAATATCCTTCAAGAATTCCGAAGATAGGTTTGTTAAAAACATAGGGTTGTTCAATTTTTACTTTTGAATCAAAAAATCCTGAAAGAGATGTGTCCCTTAACGAAAATGCTTTGGTTAATTTAGGGAAATTAATTTTGAATAAATCTTGAACACCAAAGGAACTTGTTAACGTTAATTTCCGCGCACGGCCAAGAAAATTCTTGCGCGTGAAAGTTCCCCCCATACCAAGATTAAATGTGTTTTGCTGATTGTTCATAAGCAATTCCGGCGCAAGTTCGTTCATCTTGCCGATATTGCCAAGTACTTTTAGCGGAACATAATTTCCTGTAGTGTCTTCCGTAACGGGAAGCACTTGTACATAATTGAACAATCCGGTTCGGTACAAACGAACCTGGCTCTGGCGAATTTTTTCAGCGCTGTATAACTCATCTTGTTTAATTCCAACAAGATCTTTTAACAATTCGGTTTCAACAAAGTCACTTCCCTCACCGCTCTTTTCAATCCACACATTACTAATTTTAAAACGCGGACGTGGTTTAAAATAAATTTCAACATTTGCCCGGTTTTTAACTGTATCTTTTTCAATAACCGAACTATCAAAAGCGGCAAGCATGTAGCCCGAATTATTTAAATTTTCGATTACTCCATCTATATTGCTTTTTAATAAGTTTTGGGAGAATCTTTTTGTTTCCAATGCAGTAAAATCTTTATCGATCCCTTCTTTCAATTCCGAGGAAATATCTTTTAACCCATTCAACTTTATCTTTGTAAAAGCAGAAGGTTGACGTTCATTAATTGAAAAAACTACTTCTGCACTATTGTTGAGCGTATCAATTTTGAAACTTGAGGAAAAATGAGCTTCAAAAAATCCGTTAGAATTATAAAAATCTTTCAACGCATTCATGTCATCGTGAAGTAACAAACTATCGAAGTAGGAGGGTTCTTTTCCAAGACTGCTAAAGGAATTTAGAAATTTCCAGAACCAGCTTGGGGTCTCCTTAGACAAAACCACGTCTTTAAGCATTGAAGTGGAATAAGTTGAATTACCAGAAAATTCTATGGAGGTGAGTTCAATTTTATTCGCTTCCTGAGCGGAAGTTAGTGTAAGAGAAACTAAAATTGCAATGAGAAAAAATGCTTTTGTCAAAATCAGTATTAAAGTTTAATCTGATGAAATATCTTTTTGACTGAGAACAAGTTCCGGGTAATCAAGTTTAAAAAGATTCAAGAAAAATTCTTTAGTTTTTTTCCCTTCACAATTTTTTGAAAGAAAAAGTATTGCCGGTTTTTCCGGTTTGATTACTAAATGGGCATAATAGGTCTGCTTCTCAAAAAAGTCTATTAAATAGCCGAAAATTTCTCCACCACTTGATCCGGTATAAAAGCTTCCCGAGTTATAATAAAATAAGTCGTAAGGAAACCCTTCGATTTTTTGAGTCGTGCAAATGCTTTCGTTCGTTGACATTTCTGGGAGGAAGAATTCGTCTTGCTTTACCAAGGAATCTTTTGACAAACGTTGGACTTTCAAACCCCATTTATCTGTCTTGGAGGGTTTTGTTTCCTTGATAGCAAGAATTTCTTTTTTAGTCGAGTCACTATCGAATTGGCTGTATAATGCAACTTTTATCTCTGGATCAAATTTTTCCTGGAGATGCTGAAGAAGCTTCTGATTGTCATTCAGATAATCTTCCTTCGGGGTTGATGCTTCCTGGTTTTTATCACCGCAGCCATTTACGAATAAGAAAAAGAAAAGTATCGCTACTAATTTTAATTTATTTAATAATAACAACTTCAGTACCTTTGGTTATAACGTTATAAAGTTCATCAATGTTCTCATTGCTCACAGCTATTGAACCGTCGGTCCAATTAAAGACAAAAGGCAAATTTTTGAAAATAAAATTTAATTCGCCGATACCGTGAATCCCAACATTTCCGCCGAGTTTGGTTTCTGCATTAACACATTCTCCGTAATTATTATCGAAACGGAGTTTTTCATATTCATCTTGTGTAAGGTTTCCCCTCACAAAACCGGCTTCAACATCCTGAAGATTCGGATAAGTTAGCTTAAAAAGTTTCCCATATTTATGCGTAGTGAAAATTTCACAAATTTTGTAAACACCGATTGGAGTTGCATTATCATTGTCGCTTCGCTTCGGTTGAGGATTTCTTCCGAAAACTGCCCGGTATTTTTTTACTAAAATCGTGTCGGAATAAAGAGTTAACTCAAATGTGCTGCGGTTTACGACAATTCGCGGATTTTCAATTTTTGTTAAACCCTTTAACGCCATTTCCTGCTGTAAAGGTTTTTCTTTTATATTAAGCAATACGCCGTAAAGTACACATCCGGTTAAAAAGAGGAGCAATCCTCCTGTAAATAAAAGTACATTTTTAACCATTTAGTTTTTCTCTTTTTACGAAATCTTCAACAGAAATTTAGAAAATTTTAAGGAAAGATTTTAACCGATTAACAATAAATCGAACCGTGGATGGACAAAAAAAATTCCCGCTCGAAGCGGGAATTAACTAATACGTAATAAGAAAAAACTAAACTTCCATTATTTCTTTTTCTTTGTGCTTCAAAATTTCATCGATCATGGTTACGTGTTCATTTGTTAACTTTTGCGTTTTATCTTCGGCTTCTTTTAATTGATCTTCAGTAATCTTTTTTTCTTTTTCAGCTCGCTTTAAATGATCGTTCCCTTCGCGTCTAACATTGCGGATGGCAATTTTACAATCTTCTCCGAATTTTTTAACAAGCTTTACTAAATCTTTCCTTCTTTCTTCAGTTAAAAGTGGGATAGGAATTTTCAAGTTTGTTCCATCGCTAACGGGATTGAGTCCAAGATCAGCATTAAGAATCGCTTTATCTACCGTTTGAACTAGAGATTTATCCCAGGGCGTAACAGAGAGTGTGTGACTGTCCAAAACCGTAACATTGGCAACCTGACGGATTGGAGTAAGTGTTCCGTAATAATCAACTTTAACGTTATCCAACAATGCTGTTGTAGCTTTGCCCGTTCTGATTCTGGATAATTCATGACGCAACGCTTCAATTGATTTATCCATTTTTGATCTTGTTTCTTTAAGTATTTGTTCCATAAAAACCTCAAAAAGTTTCAAAGTAGTAATAAAAAAATAATAAAATCTTTTTACTCCTGCACTACTGTACCAACATTTTCTCCTTTTATAAGAGCAAGTAAATTGCCCGGTTTATCCATATTAAATACAACAAGAGGTAATTTATTTTCCTGGCACAAACTGATGGCGGTTAAATCCATTACACGAAGATTCTTCTTTAAAATATCGATGTAAGAAATAGAATCAAACTTTAACGCTTCCGGCACTTTTTCAGGATCAGCATCAAAGACGCCGTCAACACGGGTTCCCTTAATGATCACATCAGCTTCAACTTCAACTGCCCGTAAGGAAGCAGCGGTATCCGTACTAAAATAAGGATGACCTGTGCCTGCACCAAAAATTACAACGCGTCCTTTTTCTAAATGACGGATGGCTCTTCTTCTGATATACGGTTCAGCGATTTCGTCCATCTTAAGGGAACTCATTAAGCGGGAATATGTTCCTTTTTTTTCAATCGAATTTTGAAGAGCGAGAGAATTTATTACCGTAGCAAGCATTCCCATTTGATCACCGGTAACTCTTCCAATACCTTGATCGTTGGCGTTAAGTCCGCGGAAAATATTTCCACCACCAATTACTACACCAATTTGTACACCCAATTTGTGAACGGAAATAATTTCGTCGGCAAAAAAATCAAGCACGTCGGGATCAATACCAAATCCTTTTTTGCCCATTAACGATTCGCCGCTCAACTTTAGAAGAATTCTTTTATACTTTAGAGTTTGCATAGATATTTCCTTTAGACATAAAAAAAGGTCTTACGCAATGAAGACCTTTTTGAAAACAGTTATTTCTTTTCATCACCCAGATGAAAGCGTAGAAACGATTGTATCTTCACTTCGGCTCCGGCTGCTGCATTAATTTCTTTTATCAAATCACCAACTGTTTTGGTGTTATCTTTAATGAATGCTTGTTCGAAAAGACAATTTTCCTGATAGAATTTGTTTATTCTTCCCGTAGAAATTTTTTCCAGAATTTGTTCAGGTTTGCCTTCTTTACGTGCAAGTTCTTTATAGATTTCGATCTCTTTGTTAACTACTTCTTGATCAACTTCTTCCCGATAAACAGAAAGAGGTTTCATTGCAGCAACTTGCATCGCAATATCTTTTGAGACACCTGAAACCAATTCAACTTTATCGCCCGGTACATTAATAAAAGTAATTAATACTCCTAATTTTGCTCCAGGATGAACGTATTCGGCAACATATCCATTTTCAGTGGTGGTAATTCCAATACGGGAGATTACAACTTTTTCACCGATCTTGCCAACGATCTCGTCCAATTTAGTTTGAAGAGAAGTTTCCTTTGCAAGGAGATCTTCAACAGAAGTTGGTTTGTAAAGTTGAGTCTTCTCTAAAACGAAATTTACAAATGCCACAAAGTCATCTGATTTTGCTACGAAATCTGTTTCACAATTTACTTCAACAATAAAGCCTGTTTTTTTATCTTCAGAAATAGCGGTTAGGACAACACCTTCGTTAGCAGCTTTGTCAGCGCGTTTTGCGGCAACTGCAGCACCTTTTTTTCTAAGAATATCAATAGCCTTCTCAATGTTGCCATCAGCTTCGGTTAAAGCTTTTTTACAATCCATCATTCCTGCGCCGGTTTTCGCGCGCAGCTCATTTACGTCTTTAGCAGTAATTGCCATTTTAATAATCCTTTATCAGAAATAATTATTTAGATTCTTCTTTATTTTCTAATTCTTTTTCTTTTGTAACTCTTTCGGGTGCAGCGCTGTCCTCAGCTTTCACTTCTTTGGACTTAGCTTCCCCTTCAATGCATGAATCGGCTAATAATTTTGTTATCATCTCGATCGTTTTAACAGCATCATCATTTGCCGGGATAACAAAATCTATCGGATCAGGGTCACAGTTTGTATCTACGATAGCATAAACCGGGATGTTAAGTCTTTTAGCTTCCATCACCGCAATTGCTTCTTTTTTAACATCAACAACAAACAAAGCGTTTGGAAGTTTGTTCATGTTTTCGATACCTTCAAGAACTTTTTTCAACTTGTCTTTTTCACGTGAAAGGAATAATCTTTCTTTCTTGGTGATTTTTTCAAAAGTTCCGTCTGTTTCTTGCTTTTCAATTGAATGGAGTCTTTTAATACTTTTTCTAATTGTAGAAAAATTGGTAAGCATTCCACCAAGCCACCGTTCAGTAACCCAATATTGGTCGCTGCGGCGGGCTTCAGTTTCAATAATGTTTTTTGCTTGTTTCTTCGTTCCTACAAAAAGCACTTTCTTCCCTTCGGAGGTAAGGTTGAATATTTTTTCAGCTGCTGATTGTAAAAGAAGTTGAGATTTTTTTAGGTCGATGATGTGAATCCCATTTTTCTCCATAAAAATATATGGTTTCATTTTAGGATTCCAACGACGGGTTAGATGTCCGAAATGGGCACCTGCTTCAATAAGCGTAGTGAGGTCTACTTTGTTCATAGAATATGCTCCTGTTTTTTTCTTCTACTTTCTTCTACTTTACCATTCACTCCAGCATACACTGGAACACAGGGGGTAAATCTGAAAGTATGATTGATTAATTAAATAAGTTAAAAAATTATCTTTTAGAGAACTGAAATCTTTTTCTAGCTTTTGGCTGTCCGTATTTTTTACGTTCGACCATTCTCGGGTCTCTTGTCATAAATCCGGCTTCTTTTAATCTTGGACGGTATTCAGCATCGATAGCTTCGAGTGAACGTGCAATTCCTAAACGAATTGCTTGCGCCTGGCCTGTTATTCCGCCACCAACTACTTTAGCTGAAACATCATATTTGCCTTGAGTATCGGTAACAATGAAAGGTCCTAAAATATCTTCACGGCTAACTGCTTCAGGGAAAGCTACGTCAAAAGCTTTTCCATTTACTGTAATAGTTCCGTTTCCGTTTCTCAGAATTACACGCGCTACAGCTGTTTTTCTTCTTCCAACAAAAATTTGATCTGCCATTTCTTCTCCTTTAAAAACTTAATACTTCTGGTTTTTGAGCTGTATGTGGATGTTCTGTCCCACGGTATACTTTTAATTTTTTAAAAATTTGTCTTCCCAATCTTGTTTTAGGAAGCATTCCTTTTACTGCAGTTTCAATAACCCATTCAGGTTTTTTAACCGTCATTTCTTTATAAGCTCTTTCTTTTAGACCGCCCGGGTAACCGCTGTAATGAAAATATGATTTCATTTCTTCACGCTTTACGGCAATTTTCACTTTGTCTGCATTGATAACCACTACAAAATCACCTGTATCCATATTTGGTGTAAAAGTAGCTTTATTTTTGCCGCGAATAACGCGTGCAACTTGTGAGGCCAATCGTCCTAAAGTTTGATCTTTCGCATCAACTACATACCACTTTTGATTAGCATCTGCTGGTTTAATAAATCTGGTCAGTTTTTCTTGTTTCACGTAACATTCCTCTGAATATTCAAATTCGATTTTATAAAGGCTTTAAAAATAAACTTCCAAGACTAAAAAGTCAATTATTTTGAATGGTAATATTACGAATATTATTCGGGATTTACTAAAAAATTGAGTTGCCAAAATTAAATGACTGCACTATTCCCCAAAAAGAGGGTAAAAACCGATAAAAAGGCTCTTTTCCCTTCACGATCAGTTTTATGATAAAATCTTCATCAATATCTGTTTTTATGTAAATTGTCTGAGTAAAAGTTCCTTCAAGCTGCTCCGGCGGGTTGTAATAATATTCATAGTCGGAATTTTCAGCTTTCAAAGTGTAGCGTGAAGGATTAAACAAATATTTTTCAACTACTTCCAGATGAACATAAGGAGGAGGATTATAAATCCTCGGATCGCCGTAAAAAGTAACCCCATCTAATTTCTTTTTAACATTTTGGTCGATATACGTCCAACCGACGGGGAATTTCATGTTTACATTTAAGGAATTTTCGGAATAATATTGAGTCAGTCCGGTAGTATCCGCAGTAGAGAATGGTGAGGAAGCTGCAGCCGATCCCGAAACTGCCACAGGATTTATTCCTTTTGAATCGATAATTTCTTTTTGCACTGATCCCCGATTCACGTTCGGAGTTGAAGTGTTAGAAAAATTATCTTCATATAAAAACTGCATTCTGGTATATGAGGATTTTGGCAATCCGCCTTTCGGGATTAAAATTCCACTTCTCAAAACCAAGGCTATAGCTAATAAAAAAATGTGGACTCCCAGAGAGACCCCAAATCCTTTGAGGAAATTATCGGCTACAATTCTATTATTAAATATTTTTTCCAAACAAATTCATTTCTTTTCTTAGCTCTCCAAAAATAGTAATTTTGATTATGACTTTCGTTCACTTTTTAAGGAACTCTTTAAATGCGATTTTTAGTTACCGGCGGTGCCGGATTTCTAGGGATAAATTTAGTCCGCTATTTAATAAAAAATAATCACGAAGTAACTTCATTCGATCTCATCGATTTCAACTATCAAGATGTTCAAGATAAAATAAAAATTATTACCGGTGATATTCGAAACAAACAAACAGTAGAAAAAGCCGTAACTAACATTGATATTGTTGTGCACACCGCTGCTGCTCTTCCTCTTTATTCAAAAGAAGATATCTTCTCAACCGATATTGACGGCACAAAAAACTTACTTGAAGCCTCGAGCAAAGCAGTAGTAAAAAGATTTATTCATATTTCATCCACAGCGGTTTACGGAATTCCCGATCACCATCCTTTGTTTGAAACAGATAAACTTGATGGAGTTGGTCCCTACGGTAAAGCCAAAATTCTTGCAGAAGAAGAATGCTTGAAATTTAGAAAAGTAGGAATGTGCGTTCCGATTCTACGTCCAAAATCTTTTATTGGTCCCGAACGACTCGGCGTTTTTGATCTTCTTTATGATTGGGCGAAAGACGGCAAAGGGTTTCCAATGATTGGCAGCGGTAACAATCGTTATCAACTTTTAGATGTTGAAGATCTTTGCGAGGCAATTCATCTTTGCGCAACTCTTGATGAGAAAATTGTGAATGATACGTTCAACATTGGGGCGAAAGAATTCACAACGATGAAAGAAGATTATCAAGCGGTGTTAGATTATGCCGGTTTCGGGAAAAAGATTACCGGACTTCCGGAAAAGCCAATCATCCTTTTCCTCAGATTTTTAGAAGCGTTAAAATTATCTCCACTTTATAAATGGGTTTATGAAACCGCTTCAAAAGATTCCTTCGTCTCAATCGAAAAAGCAGAAAAACTTCTCGGGTATAAACCGAAATTTTCCAACAAAGATGCGCTTCTCCGTAATTTTAAATGGTATCTGGAAAACGTGGATAAAATACAAGCAGCAAGTGGAATTTCTCATCGTGTTCGCTGGAAACAAGGCATTTTGCGAATCGCAAAAATATTTTTTTAGAATGATATGAATCAATCAATTGTTACTTACCGCCCCTGGCACAAAAATGATTTCGATCAAGTTTATAAAATTTTGATGGAATCGTGGGATAAAGCTTATTCTTCTTTCATTCCGACAGAGGATTTAACTTATTATCTTAATCAGACTTACAATACGGCTAAATTGGAAGAGCTTTTCAATAGCGAAAACGTCTTTTGTTTTGTTGCTGAAGTTGACAATAAAGCTGTCGGCTGGTTGAAACTGTCAAACGATAAAGTGGAAAATAGATTTTATCTTTCTTCAATTTATATACTTCCGGAATTTCAGAAATTAAAGATCGGGAAGCAGCTTATGGAGATTGCTTTAACAAACGCCAAGGGAAATGGTTTTTCTGAAATTTGGATTGGCGTTATGGATAAAAATATCAACGCACTTGGTTGGTATGAAAAGGTCGGTTTCACATTCGAAGAAAAACTTCCTTTCCAGATGGGTAAAACCGTGGTTCAACATTTAATTGGACGAAAAAAGCTTCTATAAAATTTTCTTTTTTTACCGTATCTTTGCACACCAAAAATTTAATTTCACAAGGAAAACAAATGAGCAATAAAACCGATTATCTTAAAAAAACTATTCAGCACTTCGACATGAAACAGCACAACGTTGTTCCTCTTGTTGACGCAATGGAAAGTATGGCATTTCAATCACGCAACCTTTACCGCGCTTCTAAAATTTACGACATGATGTTGAGCGACAAAGAATGTACGGTAATTCTTACACTCGCCGGAAGCTTGTTCAGCGCAGGCTTAAAGAAAATTGTTTACGATATGATTATGAACAATATGGTCGACGCCATTGTTTCTACTGGAGCAGTCATGGTTGATCAGGACTTTTTTGAAGCGCTTGGCTTTAAACATTATCTCGGAACTCCCGCAAGCGATGACAACGAACTCCGTGATTTGATGATTGACAGAATTTATGATACGTACATCGATGAAGAAGAACTCCGAATTTGCGATGAAACTACCGGAAAGATTTTCGACAGCCTTGAGCCTCGCCCTTATTCCTCCCGCGAGTTGCTTCATGAATTTGGAAAGTATTTAGATGAAAACGGCGGACCTAAAGTTGATGATTCTGTTATCTACGCTGCTTACAAAAAGAATGTTCCGATTTTTGTTCCGGCATTTTCTGATTGCTCAGCCGGATTTGGATTTGTAATGCACCAAACACAAAATCCGGACAAGCATGTTTCAGTTGATTCTGCAAAAGATTTCCTTGAGCTAACAAAAATTAAATTAGCGAGCAAAGATACCGGTATCTTTATGATTGGCGGTGGCGTTCCAAAAAACTTTACTCAAGATATTGTTGTTGCCGCTGATCTATTACAAGAAGATGCACCGATGCACAAATATGCTGTTCAAATTACTGTTGCAGATGAACGAGACGGCGGACTTTCAGGTTCTACTCTTAAAGAAGCAAGTTCATGGGGCAAAGTTGAAACAACTTATGAGCAGATGGTTTATGCAGAGGCTACTTTAGCAATGCCGCTCATTGCCGGTTACGGTTATCATAAAAAGAATTGGGAAAAGAGAAGCGGTAAAGAATTTACAAAACTTTTTGCTGTTGAAACTGCTAACGTTTAACATTTGATCTAAATAAAAACCTCCAATGTTTTTGAAACTTTGGAGGTTTATCATTTTAAACATCTTCATTAGAAAAATATTATTTCATTTTTCTAATTCTCACTTCGCAATCCTTTTTATCCTTCAACAGTTTAACTAATTCATCCACATCAGTAATTCCGGTATGATACGGATAAAGAATTTTTGGATTAAACATTTTAACGGCGTCCGCCACCATTGCGGGAGTCATTGTGTACGGTAAATTCATTGGCAGAAAAGCGATATCAATTCCTTTAAGATTTTTCATCTCGGGAATATTTTCGGTATCCCCGGCAACATAAACTTTTATATTTCCAAAAGTGATCACGTAACCATTTCCAATTCCTTTTGGATGAAACACTTCTCCATTATCTCTTTTTTGGACTAAGTTATACGCTGGAACAGCAAAAATTTCAATTCCTTTAAATGAAGTTTTGTCGCCGTTTTTCAAGACTTTACCACCTGCTAAAGTAGGCTGAGATGCTTCGTTACAAATTAATTGAGTCTCTTTTTTCTTAATTAATTCTATGGTCTTCAAGTCAAGATGGTCGGGATGACCGTGAGTAACAAGTATTAAATCTGCTTTTGGTAATTTAGAATAATCTCCAAACATACTAACCGGATCAACATAAATTATTTTTTTGTTGAATTCAAACATTAGCGAGGCATGACTAATAAAAGTAATTTTAAGATCACCGGTGGATGCATTAATTACATCTGATTGAAGTGTATTTTCTTCAGCTAAACTAAAACCTGAAAAAAGAAAAACGAAGAACATAAATAAATTTTTCATTTGTAATATCCTCTTTAACTTTTCATTTCGGTATTTCATGCGAGAGACAATGCAGAGTTCCAAGTCCCCAGACAAGATCAACTGCGTGAATGCCGATTACTTTTCTTTGCGAGAAAAGTTCAGATAGAATTCCTAACGCAATTCTATCTTTTTCATCGTTGAATGTTGGAACCAACACAATGTTATTTGCGATATAAAAATTTGCGTAACTTGCCGGAAGTTTCATTCCATCAAACAGTAATGGAGAGGGCATTGGAAGCGATATTACTTCCAGTTTTTCTCCGGTGGCAGTTGTTTGGTTTTGTAACCGTTCGGCATTCTCATTTAGCAAGAAATAATTTTCATCATTAGGATTTTCTTCACGGCAAAGAACAACAGTTTTTTCGTTTACAAAACGGCAAAGATCGTCAACGTGTCCGTGCGTATCGTCTCCGGCAATTCCTTTCCCCAACCAGATAATTTTTTCAATTCCCAAATACTTGTTGAAAACTTTTTCATAATCGTTTTTTGTTAAACCCGGATTACGTGTTTGAGTTTTTTCATCAAGAAGACATTCTTCGGTTGTTAAAAGTGTGCCGCTTCCGTTTGAATCAATAGCGCCGCCTTCAAGAACAACATGCCGCTCATTATATTTTACAACGGTTAAGGGAAGGTTGAAAGTTTTTGAAATTTGTTCGGGTATTTTGCGGTCGAGTTTCCAATTATCATATTTCGCCCAGCCGTTAAACAGAAAATGAATGGCTTCCGTTTTGTTATTTCTTTTAACAAAAGCCGGAGAAGAATCACGCATCCAGCCTCGGTCGGTCTTCTTGATGATGAATTGAATGTTGGTCAGATCAACATAATTCTTTCGCAAAACCCTCTCAGCGTTTTTTTGTTGAGCAGAATCTTGAACGATGATTAGAACTTTTTCATTTCGTGAAAGATAGCGTACGATTTCACCATACACCCATTGGATCGGGGTGAACTTGCCGGGCCAATCTTCCTTATTAGCCGGCCATGCAATTAAAGTTGAATTATGTTTTTCCCATTCGGCGGGAACTCTTATAGCTTGATTATGCTTCATGTTAGTTTTTATTCCGGATTTAATTTTCTCAACAAAAATTACGGAAAATTCGGGAAACTTTTCGCTGCATCACAACTTCAAACTTTTTCACCTTTCAAACGACAAAATGAGGTCTACAAACTTCAACGCGTTAAATTTCAGTGTTTGGTTCTCTCATTCAATGAAAGTATTTTCACAGCGTATTTATTCAAAAATAATCTATAAAAAGGAAATCGAATGAAGGTGATAAAATTATTTGTTTTAACCTTAATGATCTTTTCGGTCGCATTTGCACAGAGTAAAAAATCATCGGCAAAAAAAGAGACTTCTGCTCCGGTTGTATTAAAAACTGCGGGTGACTCAATCAGTTATGCAATCGGTCAAAATATTTATGCCAATTTAAAAGACCCGCTAGTTCAGCTTAATCTGGACGTTCTTATTGCATCGTTAAAAGATGCGGCAAACGGGAAGCCAATTTTGAACGAAGAAAAAACTATGCAATGTTTAACTGCCCTAAATCAAAAGATGCAGGCACGACAAGCCGAGATGCAGCAGTTGGCTGAGGCGAAAAAGAAAAATGAAATGGCTCCGGTAATCGAAAAGAATAAAAAAGAAAGTGAAACTTTTCTTGAAGAAAACAAAAAGAAAGAAGGCGTTCTAACTACCGAGAGCGGACTACAATATAAAATTCTTTCAAAGGGAAACGGTGCATCTCCGAAGGCTACCGATCAAGTGAAGGTACATTACAAAGGAACACTACTTGACGGAAAAGTATTTGATAGTTCATACGATAGAAACGAACCAGCCACGTTTCCACTTAATCAAGTAATTAAAGGATGGACAGAAGGATTACAGTTGATGCAGGTTGGTGATAAATTCCAATTTTTTATTCCCTACAACCTCGCTTATGGAGAAATGGGACGGGGAGAAACGATTCCGCCTGCAACCGTACTTACTTTTGAAGTTGAATTGTTGGATATTGTAAAATAGTTATCACTCTTCGAAGCCGGTGATGATATCTCTTCACTCCTAGAAGATCAAAACTAAAAACGTCCAGGATATAAAATATTCTGGACGTTCCGTTTTAAAACAGATTTTCTATCACTTAAATTATTTGTTTACTTCAACAGAATCATTTTCTTGGTTTCGAGCAATTCGCCTATTTGCAGTTGATAATAATAAATTCCACTTGCAAGAGTACTTGCATCGAATTCTACTTCATAATCCCCAGCAGCTTTGTTTCCATCCACAAGTGTTGCCAATTTATTCCCAAGAATATCATAAACATAAAGTGTTGAAGATGATAATTCCTTTGCTCCGCTCGGCACCGAGTATTTTATTTTTGTCTTAGAGTTAAAAGGATTTGGATAATTTTGCTCCAAGCTAAAATTATAAATGATCTCTGGCGTGGGTGGAAGATGAATTTGTCTGTCAACATCGACTCGTTCAGTACTTTTCAATAGATAGCAACCATAATTGAGATAGAGATATCCGTTGGGATGAATTAAAGGGTAGGATCGGCCTAGACTCATATTATGTTTAACAAACAATGAATCGTTGTTTTCAGTAGTCGAATAAAGATCAGTAGTTCCCATCCCGGTTGTTTTAGCTGTTAAAAATATTTTCCCATCAGAAGTTGTCGTAATTCCTCTGCGCTCAAGAGCAAGATTGAATCCAAAACGTTTCCAAGTTAGTCCATCATCTGAACTTCTATAAAGACCAGTCCCTCTATCGGTACCTCCCATATACAATGTTCCGTTTGGACTTTGAGCAAAGCACATAAAATCATCAAAATTATTGTCATAGACTAAATTCCAGTTCATGCCATTATCAGTCGAACGACATAAACCTGCATCTGTCCCCGCAAACAAAGTCCCATTTCGACTAATAAAGAGAGACCAGGTCGTTCCAATATAAGGATGAAAAAAACGAATATTGTGACTTTGCCAAATCGAATCACTTTCTTGTAGCGTAAGAATAATATGGTTTGAGGCGACAAAAATGGTTCCGGCTGTATCAACAATAATATCATCAACATAACCTTGGGTTAAATTCTTGCTCAAGAAAATTTCCCATGTTTTGCCGGTGTCTCTGGATCGATAAATTTCTCCTGGGTTACTGATTCCTATGAAAACATCATTTTTTCTTCCTATCGTAATTACATTAATGTAATCCCAATACCTTGAATCTGGAAGTGAAAATGATTTTTCCCAATTAACTCCATTATCTGTTGAAACGAAAAGATTCCGAGTGGTCGCAAAATAAAAATTTCCACTCGAATCTATATTCATAGAATAACAATAATCATTTCCTAATTGAATAATTGTCGTGAAATGAAGTTGTGGATAATTCAATCCAGCAATTATAAAGGACAAAGCCAGAACTATTTTTTTCATCTTTCCTCCAACTGCAACAATTAGTCAATAAACCGTTTAGTAATCTCACCATAAGCGTCGATTCTTCTATCGCGTAAAAATGGCCAGTTACGCCGCACCTCTTCTAAATGAGCAAGATCTACTTCAGCTATTAATATTTCCTCTTTATCGGTTGAAGCTTCTGCAAGCATAACTCCCTGCGGATCACAGATAAAAGATGAACCCCAAAATTCAAGTCCGGCTTGAGTCTCAACAGTCTTTTCAAATCCGACTCGGTTTGCTGAAGCGACATAAATACCGTTTGCAATCGCGTGGCTCCGTTGAATCGTTATCCACGAATCGCGCTGCGCTTTTCCGTACTGCTCTTTTTCATAAGGATGCCAGCCTATCGCCGTTGGATAAAAGAGTGTTGTAGCCCCCTGTAATGCGGTCAAACGGGCTCCTTCCGGGTACCACTGATCCCAACAAATAAGAGTTCCAATTTTTCCGGTTTTTGTTTGGAATGCTTTAAATCCAAGATCACCCGGAGTGAAATAATATTTTTCATAAAACGCCGGATCGTCCGGAATGTGCATTTTGCGGTAAGTTCCAAGAATCTTCCCGTTCGAATTAATAATAATTACGGTGTTGTGATAAAGTCCGTTTGCTCTTTTTTCAAATATCGGAACGATTATGCTAACTTTGTTTTCCTTTGCAACTTTTTGAAACGCTATGGAAGAAGTCCCTGGAATAGTTTCGGCTAAATCAAAAAGTGAAGTGTCTTCTTTCTGACAAAAATATTGAGAACGGTAAAGTTCAGGAAGACAAACAATTTCAGCACCTTGCTTAGCAGCTTTCTTTACCCAATCCACCGCCTTCTTCAAATTTTTATTTACATCGGAAGAAAAAGTAAGTTGAAGAACTCCGACTCTATAATTTTCTTTGTTTTTCTTTTTCATAACAAGTCAACCTAATTATAACCGAATATTTTAATTATTGATCCGTCTGGACCAAATTCTTTGCTCTTCTCAAGGATGCCATCTCGATAAAATTTTTCTTTCCGAACATTTCCATTTGCAAAATAATCTTTCACCCAACCATCGAGGATACCTTGATAATAAAGCTCGGTTCGCCTCTGTACACCAACTTTATTAAAGATTTTTTTCTCGCCGGATATTTCCCCATCCTTAAAAATTTCTTCCGACTGCATCACTCCATTTTCAAAATAGCGTTGATAAACTCCATTTAAAATCCCATTTTCATGATGATAAGACGAAGCAAGATTTCCATTACGGTAATAAGTTAAAGCTATTCCGTCCGGTTTATCATTCACAAATATTCTATCACCTTTTAACGTGCCATCGCTAAAGAATTTTTTTTCAGAACTCTCTTTTCTTCCGTTCAAATATTCCGACTCAGATGCAACAATTCCATTTTCAAAAAAAGTGAAAGCATTTCCTTGAAGCGTATCGTTCGTATAATTCCATTCCTCTTTTAGAAATCCGCTTTCGTAATAATTTTTTAGAGCTCCGGTTTTCAAACCGTCTTTTACAAATACTTCTGACTTTAACACACCGTTATTATAATAGGTGCGGTCAAACTTTTCGTGCGATTCTTGTTTACCGAGATAATCATAACGGATACGGTTAACAACTTCGTTATTCACGTAGGTATCTTTTACTCTAAGCAATCCGGCGGCGTCATAAATAAAAACATCCCCAACAATTTTGTCATTGATATATGTTGCTTCAAGGGCTATGATTTTATTGTCGTGGAAAATTTTCGTTTTGCCGTTTAGCATTCCGTTAACAAAATTTCTTTCAACTTCAACTTTGCCGGAGATGAAAAACGTTTTCGAAATCCCGTTCAGTTGTCCATTTTGATATAGCCATTCACCTTGCAGTTCGCCGGTTTTATAATACGTTTTTGTAATACCTTCGAGTAATCCAACGAGATAGTTTTGCTCCGACCACAATTTACCATTCTCGTAATACCAGCGAGCAATTCCGTCTTTCAATCCGTTGTGAAAAGTCCATTCAATACTTAGCAGACCATCTTCAAAATAAATTTTTGAGATGCCTTCCTCTTTTCCGTTAACAAAGTTCCATTCCTTCCACACTTTACCGGAAGGATAGAACTCCTTTAAAACACCATCGGCTTTCCCATCAAGGTATTCTCCTTCGGTTTTGATTTGACCGCCTGGATAATAAGTTTTTCTTAATTCCCGCTCTCCCGTTTGGGCGAATAAACTAATTGAAATGAAAACGAAAATGATAATTTTGTTTAAAATTTTTACCTCTTTGTTCTTTAAGTTTTTCGATACAAAATTAGGATTATTTTGCGATAGAATGAAATGGAGAAGAGATGGTTGATGGGAAAGGAATAAGGTGATGAGAAAATTATCTTGAATATTTCCAGTGCATTATTTAACGGTTGAATGGATGGATGAAAAAAGTCATTCAATCATACCTCCATTCAACCATGCAAAGAGGTTTTAATTCCTTCCTGATTTCTCCATCAATTTTTTCTTTGTGTAGGCGATAAGTCCTCCAGCATCAATAATCGCCTGACGAGCTTGCGGTAAGGGTTCAATCGCAAATTTCTTCCCGCTTGTTTTATTAAGAATTTCAGTTTCACCTATTTCGAGAACATCGTTTTCATTTGCTTCGATTGTTGGACAAATAATTGTCCTTAATCCAAGATTAATCGAGTTCTGCAAAAAGATTCGCGCAAAATTTCTTGCAACTACGATTAACTCCCATCCTTTTAATGTTGATGCCGCCTGTTCGCGCGAGGAACCGCAACCGAAATTATTGTTAGCAACAATTACGCTGTTTGGGGGAACTTGTTTGCTGTTCAATTTTGTGTTGAGTTCTTTTTCATCCATAAACGCGAATTGAGGAGTTTCACTTGGAAGAACAGTCGCCATAAATCTGCCTGGATAAATTGTATCGGTAGAAATATCATCACCAAATTTTGCTATTACATTTGATATCATTTTAATTTATTCCTTTCACTGGATTCGTAATCACTCCGGTTATTGCGCTTGCTGCTGCCACCGCCGGAGAACAAAGGTAAACATCGGCATTTGGATTGCCCTGTCTTCCTTTAAAATTTCTGTTCGTTGTTGATAGAGAAATTTCTTTATCTCCCAAAGCTCCTTGATGGACTCCCAAGCAGCATCCGCAACCTGGATTCATAACAACTGCACCCGCACTTATAAAGTCCATTATATATCCAGCGTTAAGCGCTTCTTTATAAATTTTCCATGAAGCCGGAAAGATGAGCATTCTTGTCTCTTGATTTACTTTTTTCCCTCTTAAAATATTTGCGGCAATCTCAAGATCGTCAAGTCTTCCGTTTGTGCAAGAACCGATAACAATTTGATTTATTTTTATTCCTTCAACCGCTTCAATTGGTTTTACATTATCAACTGTATGGGGACATGCGATTTGCGGAGTTAGCTTGCTTGCATCAATCTCCACAATTTGGTCATACTCAGCATCAGCATCAGGCAATACAAATTCAAGTTCATCAGTTACTCCGGCAACTTCCCGTAAGTAACGAACGGTTTCTTCATCAGCAGGAACAATGCCAGCAGTAGCGCCCGCTTCAACGCTCATGTTGCTAAGAACGAGTCTTCCGGAGGTTGACATTTTTTTAATTGCTTCTCCGTGAAATTCGATCACCTTAAAGTTTGCACCTTGAGCAGAAATTTTTCCAATGAGATGAAGAATAATATCTTTTGGGGAAACATATTCCGAAAGCTCTCCGTTAATTACTACTTTGATTGTTCCCGGAACTTCAACATTTAAAACGGTTCCGAGTGTCCACACACTCGCCATTTCTGTTGCGCCGATCCCAAATGAAAAAGCGCCAAGAGCTCCATGCGTTGTAGTGTGGCTATCTGTTCCAACAACAACATAACCCGGGCGAATGTATCCATTCTCAGGAAGAATTTGATGACAGATTCCGCCTTCGTCTCCGCGGATGTCATGAAATTTTGTTATGCCTTGTGCCGAAACAAACTCACGAATTTTTTTGTGATTGGAAGCCGTCTTGCTGCTTTCTGCCGGCACGCGGTGATCGAAAATGATGGCAATCTTTGAAGGATCCCAAACGTTTGGCTCAAGTCCGGTTCCATCATAAACTTCTAAAAATTGATTGATAACCAATGCAGCATTTTCGTGAGACATTGCCACATCAACAGCGGGTTCAATAACATCGCCAACTTTGACTGACGCTTGTCCCGTTGCTTTTGCTAATATTTTTTGAACTATGGTCATTCCCATAAATTTATTTCTCCAGTTAATATTTAAATAAACTTTTTATTGCCGACTACTTAATTATACTCTTACACAATCCCCTTTTCTTTAAAAGATTTTATTTCCTCTTCTGTATAACCAAACTCTTTCAACATCACCTCTGTGTGTTGCCCAAGAGTTGGAGGAGGAGTCTCAACTTCAGCAGTTGTTTTATTAAACTTTGCTGTTAAATTGAATAACGGAATATCTCCAATGCCGGGAGTGTTAATTGTTTTTAAAGTTTCTCTATGTTTTATTTGAGGTTGATTTAGCGCCTCTTCAAGCGATAAAATTTCACCGGAAGGAATTCCTTTAGCGTTTAAAACTTCTGCCCAGTATTTTGTTTCTTTTTCTTTTAACTTCTCTTCAATAAGCGGAGTAAGTTCTTTCCGATTTTTTTTTCGTGTATCTCTTTCTTTAAATCGAATGTCTTCTTTTAATTCCGAAACGCTGAGAATATCGCAGAGGTCGTGCCATTGCTCTTGTTTGTTAGCTGCAATATTAATGTAACCGTCTTTTGTAATGAATGTTCCGGATGGTGCCGCAGTGAAATTATCATTTCCCATTAACGCAGGCTGCTGTCCGCCGATCAAAAGATTCGCCGCAACCCAACCCATATAAGGCATAATTGAATCGAGCATAGCGACATCAATAAATTGTCCTTCGCCAGTTTTCTCGCGGTAATACAACGCTCCCATTATTGCGAACGCAGCATTCACCCCGCCGATTGTATCGCAAACGGGAAAGCCTGCACGCAACGGATTTAATCTCTCGTCTCCGTTCACCGCCATAACTCCGCTCAATCCTTGGATGATCTGATCGTATGCTGGTTTGAATGCATCGGGACCGGTTTGGCCGAATCCTGAAATTGCACAGTAAATAATTTTAGGATTTATTTCACAAAGTTGTTCGTACGAAAATCCAAGCCGCGCCATAACACCGGGGCGAAAGTTCTCAACTATAACATCAGCAGTTTTTACAAGTTTGCGAAAAATTTCCTTCCCTTCTTCAAACTTCATGTTCAGGGTTAGAGATTTTTTGTTCGCATTCTGTGCAAGAAAGCTTGTTCCCATTAACTTCTTATTGTATTCTGTAACAATACCGAGTTTACGCGCAAGATCACCATCAACAGGATTTTCAATTTTAATAACCTCTGCTCCGGCAAGCGCCAGATGCAGCGTTGCGAAAGGTCCGGCAAGAACATTTGTGAGGTCCAGAACACGAATACCATCTAATAATTTCATACTTCTTTTCGTTTTATCTTTTGGATATTTTAATTTGGAATACTTCCCGTTTTGTGGATCACTCCAGGAAGTTCTCGTTTGAAAAATTCTTCTGCTTCTTTAGAGATAGCTATCAAGTTTTCAAGTTTTATGTCATTCCGCAAATTCATTTTTTGAAAGAGGTGAACTAAATCTTCGGTAGCGATATTACCAGCGGCAACAGCTGTGAAAGGGCATCCGCCTAATCCTGCAAAAGATGATTCAAAATATTTTACTCCGGTTTTGAATGCGGCGTAGGCGTTTGCAATACCAAGTCCATAGGTATTATGAAAATGGCAAGCGCATGGAATGTTCTCGTTCAATTTATGAATTGCGGTAAATAATCTTTCCACTTGATCGGGAGTAGCGTGTCCCGCAGTATCAGCAAGACTGATATTTTTCAATCCGTTTTCTAAAAATATTTTTACAAGAGAAAGAACTTTTTCTTCTGAAATTTTCCCTTCGTAGCCGCAACCAAAAGCAGATTGAACTGACACTTGAACGTTCTTGCCCGCGGCGATTGCTTCCTTCGCCATCGCAATAATTCGATTTGTTGCTTCAGAAGTTGACATCCCGGTGTTTTTTTGCGAATGTGTTTCGCTAGCCGAAACGCCCATGCAGAACATTTCAACACCACAGGTCATTCCACGTTCTAAACCTTTTTCGTTTAAAACTAATCCGGAAAGTATCACATTCTTCAATTTGTTTTCGTCTTTAGCAAAATAATTGAAGAGTTCATCCGTGTCAGCCATTTGCGGCATTCGTTTTGGATTAACAAACGATCCGACTTGAATAATATCAACGCCGGTTTCAGCAAGCTGTTTTATCCATTTTATTTTTTGATCGGTGGCAACAACTTCATTTTCTGCTTGAAGTCCGTCACGCATTCCGACTTCGTGAATTATTAGTTTGTCCAAAAATACTCCAGAATTTTATTCCAAATCATTTGTCAATGGTCACTACTCATTGAAAGATTTAAGATCACTAATCCCTTAATCGGGAATTCTCTTTTTACTTTCAACTTTCAACTTTCTACTTTCTACTTTCTACTCTTTACAACTTCTCTGCTATCGCTTCTGCAATTTCGAATGTTTTATTACTACCGCCCATGTCGTATGTTCTAATTTTTCCTTCAGCAATAACTTCGGCAGTTGCTTTTTCTAATTTATCTCCCATTTCTTTTTCACCGAGCCAATCAAGCATCATTTTGGCGGCAAGAATTGTGGCGATGGGATTCACTTTATACAAACCGGTATATTTCGGAGCAGAACCGTGTGAAGGTTCGAACACCGCAAGTTTTTCACCAATATTTCCAGAACAACCGAATCCGAGTCCGCCAACCATTTGTGCGGCTAGATCAGAAATAATATCACCATAAAGATTCGGTGCAACAAGTACATCATAGCTGTATGGATTTTTAAGCAGCCACATCGTCATCGCGTCAATGTTTGCGTCATCCATTTGAATTTCGGGATACTCCTTGGCGACTTCTTTTGCAATATCGAAGAACAATCCGTCGGTTGCACGTACAACATTTGCTTTATGTACAATCGTAACTTTTTTACGATTAAATTTTCTTGCAAACTCAAATGCCGCACGCACAATTCGTTCAGAACCTTTTTTTGTATTGATCTTTGTGGAGATCGCGTATTCATCTAAAGGCATTTTACTGAAGGTCGAAAATGGTTTTGATAATTTTGTAAGAACATCTGCCAATTCTTGCGGAACCGGATTAAATTCAACTCCGCAATACAGATCTTCTGTGTTCTCTCTGAAGACAACAATATCAATATTCTCTTTGAAATTCAAGGGATTTCCCGGGTAGGCTTTGCATGGGCGTAAACAAATATAAAGGTTGAATAGCTGCCGCATTCTTACAATCGGAGAGCGGTAAATAAGTCCGATTCCTTTTAATTCTGGAACGAGTTCTGCTTCAGCAGTTTTAACGGGCTTAGAAGTGATTGCACCGAACATTGCGGCATCAACATTATTTAAGAGATCGATGGTGCGCTGTGGGAAAGCATCACCTTCTTTACACCAAAATTCCCAGCCGATATCACCGTGGATATATTCAGCGTCAAGATTTAATTTGTCTAAAACTATTTTTGCTGCTTCAAGGACCTCAATACCAATGCCGTCTCCCGGCAGCCATGCTATTTTATATTTGCTCATATTCTCTCCTGATTAAGTAATTGTTTTTGTGGGATGTTCTGATGTGAAAAAGTGAAAGGGGCATAAAGATTTTCAGTTCATTCTTAATTGTTCAGATTTAAAGCGATTGTTCAATTAAAATTTCTAAAAGTACTGAACAAAATTACCACTAAATTTTGGGGTACACAAAAGGATGTAATATGTAGGAAATAGTATGGTGTAAAATCTTAAGCTGAAGTTATTGGGAGAAACAATTAAAGTAATTCAATTTATTGATCCCATATTTCATAAATTATTCCTAGTTGTGCAGCTGTAGATCCGTATCTTCTTCCACGAATACTTCCCTCAATAAAAAAATCAATGCTATTTGTGATTTTAAATTGAGAGCCCACTCCCAGCAACCCGGTTAATACATTTGCTGATGTCCCCTCGTCAAAAATATACTTATAATAACGACCTCCACTGTAAATTGAATTATCATACACGATAGAATAGGTCTCAGAATTTTTTTGAATAGAATAGCCAACTCCTGCAATAAAATAAAACCAACTCCACTTTTTCTTAATATTTCCCATGATATCAACAACCGTGTTTTTCCCAATAATTAACGAATGTGTCCAAGTTTTTGAGTCATCATAAATGTTATAAGAGTATTCCAAAGTTGCTTGAGCTGACCAGCTTTTGTTAATATTATACTCGATTCCGGTACCGATGATTGGACCGAATTTCCATGTACCAGGACCGTTACCTCCAGCAAATTGAAACCCATGAATATTTGCATATTTCGTATTGCCACACTTTAAAAGTATTCCAGCGTTGGGACTCTGTCCAAATCCATCAAGAGATAAAATTGTTACTAAAATTATAAATAATATATTCGTGTTATTCTTTTTTAACTTCAATTTTAATTTTTCCATCAAAATTTCAAAACAAACATGTCAATTATTTGATAGCAAATCACTTAATAGAAAAATCCCAGGGTTAATACAACCGCTTCACTTTTAAAATCGTTGAAGGAATACGTATACGCAAGGTTAACGTTCACTCTGAAACTATAGGTGTGAAACAGCCGTAGACCGACGTTAGCAAGCACCTCAAATCCATCCCCTTTTTTGTCATCTTGCTTTGTAAAAGTATTCCCGGTAAGTATTCGATAACTATCTTCATGATGTTCTACAAGATGGAATCCTACACCACCACCGATGTAAGGGCAAAAATCCTTTTTACTGAAAAGATATGAAGTGAAAATGTTTGCCCCGATTCCCTCTCTATATAAAAGCTGCACACCATATTCCAGATCTTCAACTTCCGACCCAATTTTTACATCCATCGTAAAAGATTTTTGATCTGTTCCATATCCTTGCCGCGGATATAAATACCCAAACGACCAATTATTATATTTGCGCCCACTTCTTAGAAAGAACGGTTTTGATTCATTTTCAGTAATCGCTCCAACCTGTGCGGATTTTTTTGCCGACTCAAGACTTGTTATGCTGATCGCCATCCGTTTCATAACTACATCAAGGTCTTCAACTGAAGTGGAAGTTAGTTTATCAGCGAGTAGTACTGCCTTTTGTTCAACATCAATTAAAAAGTATTGGACAATTAGTTTTTGACCGAGTGTAAGCATTTGGCAGGAAACCACCTGATCGGCTTTTAATTGTTTTCCCCAATCAGCAGCACAATCCGTGCTGGTACAATTACTGTCGGTATTTGAGGGCATGGAGCTATTTGCTAAAGAAATGTTTTTCGTGCTGAGATTTTCCATCTCTAGTCTAAGAATTTCTTCCGCTGTAGAAACGGTATTTTTGTCAACTCCCTTTACATAGAAGGGTAGAATAACGAGACTCCCTTGTTTAACTTGCTGAGACTGAAGCATGCTAGTAAGCATCAGAACCAGGACAAAAATAACATTCTTATATTTCATCATAACCGCTCCAAAATAAATGATATCAATTTTTTGTGTCTCTAAATTAAATATTTCTATCGAATCTACACACTTAATCTAAGTGCAAAAAAAAGAGCCGCACTCGGGCGGCTCTTCTTACTGAAAGATTAGTTCTCTCTGATGAAATTACTTCAGAAGAATCATCTTCTTAGTTTGTTTAAATGTGCTTGATCCGTCTACTGCATTGGCTTCTATTGAATAGAAGTAGATGCCTGATGAGAACTCTACATTTTCATGTGCAGTATTCATCGTTACTTCATAGTTGCCGGCTGTCTTTGTTCCGCTTACGAGAACTTTTACTAATTCACCGGTTACTTTGTAGATTGAGATCTTAACATTACTATCGAACGGTAACGCATAACGAATTGTCGTTGATGGGTTGAACGGATTCGGATAGTTTTGTGACAAGCTGAATGATTTTGGTGCTGAAGTATAACTTACATTAACTTCTTTAGAATAAGTTACAGTTCCGTCCAAATCGATCTGGCGTAGTCTGTATGAAACAGATCCAGCTACATTCAATTTAGACAAATTATCTGAATAGCTGTATTTGCTGATCTCAGACGTAGTTCCTTTACCATTTAAGAAACTAATGGTTTCCCAGTTTGTTCCGATTTTGCGTTGAACTTCAAATCCTTTGTTGTTCTTTTCAGTAGCAGTCTGCCATTGTAAGGTAACAATACCGTTGCTGATAGCTCCGGTAAATGAAGTTAATTCAACAGGAACAATACCAGTTTTTACATATTGAATTGTGTAATTTAATAACTGAACAGTATATCTTGCATTGTGAGCACCATGGCTGAAGTCATTAACAACAAAGTAATAATTCCAGATTCCAGGGAATACTCTTTCTCTATATGGATTAGTTGCAACATTAGCAATTGCAGCAGAGTCTGCAGCTCTTGTTGCAGTATTGGCAAGTTCAATGACCATACCACTAGCATCTTTTGGTAAAAGATCGCCAAGTATAGCAACCAAACCGTCGATTTCTTTTCTTGATGATTCAACGATACCGTTACCATCATAATCTGTACTGGCTTTAATTTCTTCGAATGAAGTAATATTTCCGTGGCAGCTCTTACAAGCAGTAACAATATCTTTCCCGGTTCCATCTACCATACCCATTGCGTGGTTGGAGAGAATTCCTGAACCATTAACTCTTGGAGACATATGGCAAGTAACGCAAGCGTTCTCAACACCTTCATGTGTCATTACACCTTGAATTGTTGCAACACCAAAGTCGTATGAGTTTTGTCCTAAGAACATGTCGGCTTGCGGACTATAGTGAGGATAAATTCTTGATGGATAATTTTTACCAGGAGTATTAAAGGTAGTCATGTATCCATTTACTTGAGTAGTAGAATTAACTCTAGCTTTATGGCAATTCATACAAAGTTGACCAGTTCCGCCTAAACCTACAGCTGGTTTATAACCATTTTTCAATGAATCAACTGTAACTAATCTTAATTGATATTCATGATTAGCTGAATGAGGATCGTGGCAAGCTACGCAAGAAATAGATGGTATATTATCAGCTACTTGATCATAACCGGGAGCGGCTGGATTTGCAGCAAATTTAACTAATGCAGCGCCACTATGGCAAGGATAACAACTTGACCTTCCGGCTTCTTCACCGCTTAAAGGCATCGTTGCATGTTTTGACTCTTTCCAATACATACCGATACTGTGCTTCGAAGGAGAATCATGACATTGCAAGCAAACTCCGCCTTCAACTGTTTTTGCGATCTTCGCTTTATTTCCGCCGGCAAGAATGTGATCATTTCCAGCACCATGGCAGCTTTCGCAGCCGATAGTTGCAGTAGGCATTACTGTCGAGTAAGGAGCTGTGCCCAATAAATTCCATCTTGTTTGATCGTTATAAGGAATAAAAATTTCGTTCCCAACCAATACATCTGGTTTATACCAGGTAGTATCCCAACCGGTCTTTTTAGCTTCAAATCCAAAATTTCCATTATCGGCGGTTAAATCATAACCGGTAGTATGGCATCTTGCACAAGATGTACCATAAGCTCCTTTATAACCGGTTTCAGGGGTGTTTTCCAACATTCCGGTTAATCCGCGTTTATAAATTGAGGGATGTTTTGTTAGATTGTAATCAGTGTTTACTGAAGGATGGCACGTTCCGCAAGTTAATCCGGTAGCAAGACTTCCTTTAAAAGTACTTGCAAAGATTGTGTCAACAGCAGTTTTAGCGCCGCCGTTTACAGAAACTTGAATAACGTATTGCCCAATTACATCCGGTTTGAAATGAGCATCCTTTCTGGTTGTAGTATCAAAAGCCGCAACTGAAGTACCAGGTTTTTCTTTGATTGACCACTCAAAGGTCGTAACGGCTGTTGCACCGGAGCCTGTTGTATCAGCAACAAAATAGACTGATGATGCTTTACCAACAACTTTTAGTCCGGTAGAAAGTGTTCCTGCCCACGGTTTCAGTTTTTGATCTGCGGGAGAAACTGCTACTCTTTTAACTTTTACGGTTTGCGGAAAAGCTAAACTTGCAGCAAAGAGAGTGAAAATGAAGAAACGTAGATATCGTTTCATAAATGTCCTCTATGTTTATTGTGAACATGTTAGTTAATTGCGTTCCCTAACCAACAAATAGTGTTCCATAGCAAATAATGCAAAATAATTGATAATATTTCTTTTAGATGCAGAAAGAAGTTTCGTTCATTTTCAAGTTCAATAAATTACTTCTCTACTAAAAGAACCCTTGTTTTTAAGCAACATTAAGCGATTATTCTCTCTTTTTATTAAGCAGATGTTGGCCTTCGTCAATCTTAATTAAAATGCAATTAAAGTTATTTGCCAAAAGATTTTTTCTGTGAAAAGTTGAAGATATCTTCTTCATGCTGAAAAGATTATGATGAGAATTGAAAAACATTTCAATGAACCTACCTGATAAATATTTTATTGAGACTTTTTATTGTGCTGTTCTTTTTTTTAAAATAAAAAGAGCCGCACTTGGGCGGCTCTTCTTACTGAAAGATTAGTTCTCTCTGATGAAATTACTTCAGAAGGATCATCTTCTTGGTTTGTTTAAATGTGCTTGATCCGTCTACTGCATTGGCTTCTATTGAGTAGAAGTAGATGCCTGATGAGAACTCTACATTTTCATGTGCAGTATTCATCGTTACTTCATAGTTGCCGGCTGTCTTTGTTCCGCTTACGAGAACTTTTACTAATTCACCGGTTACTTTGTAGATTGAGATCTTAACATTACTATC
>JBBIUV010000019.1:0-217887 GCA_037440065.1 Ignavibacteria bacterium | reverse complement strand
TTGTTGATGATGCAACTCTTTGCCATTTATCTAACGTGTCTCCGGGTGCATTGTTCAGATTAGTCCCAACGAGGGAAATATATACGACACCTGAATAAGTAACTACATCCTTGGCTGCATAAGTAGTCCCAGAGTTCCACGTCGACGGAGTAACTAATTTCCACCTTCTAAATTTTACAGCTCGAAAGTCGAAGGAAATGTCTATGTTCTTTATTGTATCTACTCTACGAGATACGTACCCCTTTGTACAACCGGGCACTTTAGTTTGATCGTTCGTCACTTCATAATAAATAACATCTTGCGGATAAGTAGGCGAGTATGCAATCGGAGAAAGTTTGTTAACAGCTATAGCAAGTACAATCAACGGCTCTGCGGTTGGCGTGTTTGTGTCTGTCGTATTTGGAATTGTGTGTACTGAAGCGTAATCCGTAATTTTGTAATACGTACCAGGAATCAAAGTGCTTGCTGCTATTTTTGCAAGCAGTGCTGTATGAGTAATGTCTTCAGCAGATATGTCTTGGCTGAAATCTTCCCAAGCAGTTCTAGCTTGATTCATCTTATATATTTTACCATCGCTGGCTTGTATTAAGTCTGCGGGGAAGGCAATGGGGACGGAGGCGATAGCGCAATCAACGGCTACGGCGGTAAGATCGTTAATGGTTGTACCGGTGGGGATACCGCCGAATGTACCGCCAACATTGGAGGTTGTAAATTTTGCATCGCCAAGGAATTTTCTTTTAACTCCGGCGGTGTTGGTAATTGTTTCTGCAGCAAGGTCGTAATCGAAACCATAATAGATAACGGTATCGCCGCTTTGCTCAGCGGCGTTGCATGTTACCGGGTCTTCAAATTTAATTACTTGTGTGCCGTTTGCTGTGGGTCTTAATATTGCGCATTTCATTGTTGTACTCTTTCCTGGTTAGTTCTCAGTTGTCGGTTATCAGTGGTCAGTTCTTTTCTGAAAACTGAAGACTGATAACTGATCACTAATTTCATGTTGTTAAAATTATAAATTCGTCCCAGTCGAAAACTGCTTCGAGCGCATCGACTTGAGCCGAGACTCCTTTAGCAAAATTGTTTACTGCTGTGCCGGCTGTTTTTGCAAGGTTACCTGTGCCGCTGTTTTGCGCGAGTGTACACGCATCAATGGCGGTTGAAGTCCCTTTTGATAAATTGTCTGAACCGTTTCCATAAGTGATCATTATAAACTCCGTGGTACGTTTAAGTAAACTTCTTGTCCGGCGGCTACGGTGTAATCGGTGTCATCATAACTGTGGCAGTCTATAAAATCATTTGCAATAATTTCGGTGTAGCTGAATTTTATAAAAGCGCTGCCGATCTTTATATACGCATCACCGCCATTAACATCAAAGCCGTTTGTTGAAAGTACGGGAACGCTGCCACCGGGAATTGTTCCGGTGTCTCCGGTAATTGCACCGGCTCCGCTTGCGCGTGTTAGTGGATAGGCAAGGTTATCAACTGCTGTACCGGCTGCTTTGGTAAAGTTATCTACCGCAGTTCCGGCGCTTTGTGTAAGGTTATCTTTGCCGCTTCCGATTGAGTAAGTCACTTTGTCACCGTATAAGCTCATGGTTAGTTTTCAGTTATCAGTTATCAGAAAAAAAAAGAAGTCAGTAGTAAGAATTCAGAATTTGTTTTTCTGAAGACTGACTACTGACTACTGGAACTATTAAGACATTACTAAATTGTCTCTGAAGCCGGTGATCAATAACGTGATCAAGATCGGCTTATCGTCTGCAGTAACCATTGGAGCTTCTTCGTATGCAAAGCAGAGAGCCGGTGTGGCGTCTGTGGTTGCAAAGGTATAGCTTACGCCGCTATTGGTTGTTAATGCAACGTGCTCAATGTTCTTTGTTACAAGTTCGTGAGCAAACGTTCTGATCGCTGCAGCGGCGGCATATAAAATTAATTTGCCGGTTACTTCTTGTCCGATCGTATTCTTCCCAAACGCGCCGTCATCGTTAACGCCTTTAATAGATAACTCAACGGATTTAAGCGCATCAGTTGGTGCGGAAACAAGTGTATCGGCTATTGCTTCTTTTACTCCAAAGCTTCTTTGTCGCGATGTTTTTTGGGATCCGGATTTTGTTGTGCCGGATATTGCGGTTATTGCGGCAAAGGAAACGTATGTGCCAAGGTTGTAAAGACTGTCTAATATTAATGCGGTCGCACTGGCAATGAAAAGAAAGATAAACATCTTGACTGATCCGGTAGGTTTTTTAAGTACATCAATTATTCCGATCAATGTAGAGCCGCCGCCGATTGTTGCAACAGCGCCGAGCAGTGTTAACAGCCATCCGGGTACGGTAATTAATAGCGGGAGAATAATTAACGCTATAATAGGTACGGCAACCAGGAGCGCGCCGGTTTTTGTTTTTGATTTGAAAAAGTCTTTTGCTTGTCCATACTTTTCTCTCCAGTTGCTCATGCCGAGAGCGCCCGCGATTGCTCCGACTACAGGAATAACAATTCCTTCTACGCCGGAACCGGGATAGACAAATGTAAAGAGAGCTGCACCAATCAATGCAAGAGCCCAAAGGACTGCTTGCGTAATAGCTTTGACGTTCATATAATCCTCGAAGTTTTTATTTTTAATGTTTTCAATTTTAGTTAGCTGTTTTTTTTTAAGTTGATCTTTCATCTCTTGATCTGCTTTTTGGTAATCGGGCAGCGATCCAAATGTTTGCAAGTTGCCGTCCGTATCGATAACGGAGAAAGGTTCAACTTTTATCGGTCTTGTTTCTTGCATCTGCACGTCTCTTTCTTATAACAATAATAACGTTAACGGTTTGCACGATTGTAAAAATTAAAGTAGAAATAAGAACAAGCACTTTCAACGTAGCTTCAACGGGAGCGAACCATGCGCCCACATTGATTAGAATGACTGTGAATAATTCTGTAATATTTTTTTGCACGTTGTTCAATTCCATTTTTTTAGTTATCTCAGCCATAGGCTGATCCGCCTTTGGCGGAAGTAATCAGTGATCAGTGATCAGAAAAAATAAGCGCGAACAGCCGGAGAAGAAACTGCCCGCGCTATTCACGGGGCTATTGCTGCGTTGAAATAACACCGGCTTCGGTTTTGTCTAACAACAAACCGTAACGAATTGTGAACGCCGCTTCAAAACCAATAAGCCCGGCAACTTCGGAACCGGTTATTTCTAACTCGGTTTGGATTACCAGGTTCATGTGATCCTTTCTCCAGCCGGCTACAGTTAACTTAACGTTATTGCCCGGAACTGCGGAGATCGTTCCATCCGCTTTGGTAAGCGGAACAAGAACGGTTGGATTAATTTTGAAACCGGAAAGCGAAGGCATCTCGCCGGATTGGACTACTTGCTGATTAACTGCAAACCAGTTCTTTAAGTAATCATCTTTTGCGAGGAAATCTTCAACATCGGAATCCATTGCAAGGAAGCGGTTGTTGGTCAATACCTTCTTCTTGTTCAACGCTTTTCTCATAGCGCGAAGATCTGCAAACGCAAACTCAGTGCCGCCGATTCCGCCCGTCCATTGTTTTTTGTTATCAGCGTGAACGTTGTTGATAACATGTGTAACTGCGGAAGTGAAGATGTATTCTTTTGCAGCTTGTTTAATCTCAACAACATGTTTGTTAAGCAAGCTGTCGTTTGCTTGAATGTCATCGATCTTACGAAGCAGAATGGGACCATAAGTATATTCGTAGATGTTAAGAGTTTGTCCGGTCTTGGCAATATCAACGGTGGTAAGCGGAAGACCCGCACCGATCGTTTTATTGTCTGTCCGTTGGAAAGATGAATTAGCGCTAAGAGACGGGAGTACAATTGCGTTGCCGCCTTGCGCGCGGACGTAAGGTTCAAGATCGCGAGAGAACATCGAGTTCAAATCGGGGTCTTCTCTAAGAGCTTGTGCGATTTTGTCCGACCATACGGTTTTAATAAATTCAGCCATTTTATTTATTCCTTAGAAATTATTTCTTAAAAAAGTTATTTATTTGCGTTTACTTTTTCTCTTCAGCCGGAGCGGAAGGATTCTTGAACCATTCGTCTCTAAGAGCATTGAAAGCGGCAGGATTGTTCTGCTTCATTTCGTTGTAGGCTTTCATATCTTTTAAAAGATTTTCGTAAGTCAACGGTTTACCGGCTTGATCTTTTGGTAGAGTGATCTGTTGATTGATCTGCAGAACCGGGAGCGTATCAACAAACTTTTTAAGTCCGTCTGCGTTGCGGAAATATGTGCCCGGTTTTTCTTTTGAACCGACGAGCAAATCTTTTTGCGAAGGCAAAAGTTTTTTGTCGTTAACGCCCTGGTTGAAAATTGATTCAGCTTTATCATCTGCTGAGGCATCTAACTTTATAACAAGACCTTCAACGGTGTTTGTTAATTTTGCAACGGAATCGTTTACCGCGAGGATCGCCGGATCAGTAGTTGTTCCTTCTTTATTTGGAGTAACAACTTTAAGCGCGGCAATTAATTGAGCGGAAACTTTTGTTAAGTTTTCGTTATCGTTAAACTGCTTGGTCACCTGGTTCACGTGGTTGATGATCTCATCAGCCGTAGAATCTTCTTTTATACCAAGAGATTTGCAAAGAGCTTTCATTTGTTCGGGATTCATTTGAATATCCTTTTTAATTTGTGATTTGTTAATGCTTGCATAAAATCCGATAAACTCTTTTTCGTTTTTAATTTGAGCTGCGTCTTGAATCTGATCTACAAAACCTTTTGCTTTTGCGGTTTGTGCGTTCAGGAAAGTTTCGGAATCCATCATAGAAATAATTTCATTCTTTGATAATCCGGTTTTATCAGTGTAGACTTTAACGATGAGTTCATTTACTTGATCTAATTGTCCCGCTTGCTTTTTCATTTTGTTACCATCACCGGCGGTAAGCGCCCACGCATTGTGGATCATAAGCATTGTGTTTTTATACATGATTATTTTTTTACCGGCGAGCGCGATTACGGAAGCGATGCTCGCTGCGAGTCCATCTATATAAGTAGTAACGTTTCGACTTTTCAACAAATTATAAATCGCCATTCCTTCAAAGACGTCTCCACCGTACGAATTAATGTGAATATCAAATTCATCCGCGCCTTGCGATTCTAAATCCAGCAGTTGCTGACGAAAATTATTCGCGGTAAGGAGTCCGTCTCCGATCGTATCATAAATATAAATTGTTGCTTTTTTCATTTCATCAATTCGTTAATAAAAACTTTAGCGTCAAATTAATTTGAATTGAGAATGTTGTAAAGAAAAAAAAGTCTGCCCGTGGAAAATTTCCACCCGCAGACTTTTAAAGCTTCAAATGTTTCAATTTCAATTATAAATTTGTTGCAAAAATGAAAGGCAGAATTCAGAAGTAAGAAATCAGGATGTTTTATTCTGACTACCGACCACTGACAACTGACAACTAACCAATGGCTTACATAGTTGAAGATGATCTAAGAGCATACATGCCGAGTACGGAATTAGCGAACTTAAAAGAAACGATCACGGCTTCGCCGCTTGTAACAAACGTTAGCAAATTGCTTGAGAATGTTTGCGCGCTTGCGGATACTAAGCTGCAAGGTTTGTATGTTATTCCGCTCGCTGAAGAGTACGTTACTCTTTCCTTAAAATCAGCGTTGTGTAAAATAGTTGTATGGGAATTGAGCGGAAGTCTCTCTTCTATAAGTGAACAAGTGAGACTGCAGCGCGAAAAAAATTACAACGATGGAATGAAATTCTTGAACGAATGCGCAGACGGTTCAACCAAACTTATCAATACTGCAACGGCGTTGAGTGAAGACGATAAGTATGTGTTTGATTCGGTTGTACGGATAGATCGCGCCTTTAGTTGATTAAGAATACGATTAAGATTATGATTAAGAAGGTTGAACCGAAGCAGAGAATAAGATTAGATAGAGAGACGGCGGCGTTGATAAGAAAGTATTACAATCTTCTGCCGGATACGATGAGAGAACCATTTGTAAAATTTGAAAAGATGTTAAACAAAAACGAAAGCTTAACGGACGCGCAGCATAATTATCTTGACGGAATGTATGAAGCCGTACTCGGCAACATCACCGGCGACAAAGTTGATGTGCACGTTGATCTTAAAAATAAATCGAAATTAAATCTTCACTACTAACAAAACAAAAGGAGTAACTAAAATGTTACGATGTTCAAAGTTCTTAATTGCATTTTTGTTGATGCTGGTTTTTACCGGCGGATTGTTTGCGCAAACTGCGGCTGTAGAGCCGAGTTGGACGAAGACAACCAGCGGCGATTACTTCCACAGCACTACTACCGCAGTTGATTCTGCCGATACAACTTTCTCCACCGCGTTTCAACTTTCAACTTACAACAAAAGCACCTTACCCGATTATCCGTGGGTAGTAGAAGTAAAATCTTCTTCGGCAAGTTTGAAAGCTGTTAACTATTTGCAAGGAAGTTTTTATTCTACTACCGGATTCACAAATGTTGATTCGTGCAACGCTGCCGATTCAACTTATTATACCGGAGCAAAATATCAGATCGATCTTAACAAGTGGAGGCTGCCTTTCTACAGATGGATGAGTGTAAACGTTAAAGGAGTAACCGGCACACAGTATGTACGGTACAATCTGTATAACGCCAAGAAAGAATAGATGTAACCTTCGAGGTTAGAGTCTAAGCGGGATTTTAACCTCGAAGGTTTGAGTTATTAAAAGGCGGTGCAAAGATGCTTGAAGAGGATCGTTCCCTCTCCGCCTTTCTTTTAATTAGGAATTACGAATTAGGAATTAGGAATTAGAAATGAATAAAGGATATTCCAATAGCTTGCGAAAATTGCCAGTTAGCGATTGGTCAGTCATTGCACAATTCCATAGAATAATTCTGAACTACCAAAAGATGAAAAGATTAGAGATTAGGAATGTTTGCAACTGCAATTGATGGTGTAGTAACCAATGTAGCGACAATAACGGATTTCCCTACCGGCTCGGTGGAGCGCGGAGAGGTCGGGAAGATAAATACGATTAAGACTGCTGCGTGTTTAGTGATGCCCGATTTCGGGAAGCCAACACCGCTAACCGGCGACACCGGCGAGCTTTCAAAACAAATACCTTTCCATGCGAATTGTTTTGTTATCGCTGCCGGGAAAAAAACTTTGAAACTTTGTGAAAACGCCGTGATGGATTTAGCGTTCAAGGTAATTGACAAAGTCGGGACTACCGAAGCATTAATAAACATGAACGGCAATCAAAAGTATTGTTACTGGGAGCTGACCGGATTTGAGTGGGAAGAACGAAGCGCTTCGCTATGTGTTATCGCGCTTGAGTTTACAATCAATTTACAATTGTAATGGAAAGCAAAATGAAACCAAGAAAAAATAAATATGATGCTCGTATGGAAAAGGAAGCGATTCTTGAATTCATTGCGCTTGGGCGCGGCAACGTTGATCGTAAAAAAGAGATCGCTAAAGATATGGGGATCTCGTTTTCAAATTTGAAATACCGCGTTGAGAAATTTAAGAACGGCGAAGGCGTTGGAAGAAAGAAACGGAACGACGCGGGCAAACCGAAAAAAGATATTGAAGCGAAAACGAAACTTGAGTTCTTTGCGGAGCTTGCGTTGAATACCTCAGTGGATGAAGCCAGCAGAAAACTTGGCTTGACCGAACATCAAGGAAATCAACTTGCAAAAGAATTTAAACAAACAGATAAGTTCAAAGCAATTCGTAACGCGCCTCAGCTTGACGATCTGAAAGGAATGATAAAAGATATTTTCCGTCTTGACATCGCTATTATCGACGCCGAAATGCATGGAGCTTTTAACGTGCAAGTCGAATCAAAGAACGGCGATAAGTTTATCATCCCGATTCCGGTAAGACAGATAAATGATATTCAAACGATCCTTAGTTATTGTTTACAAATTTCGGAGATGACAAAGATCGATCCTTCGTTCAAAGGAGTATCTGAAGAAGAACTGCTCGCTGTAAGAATTAATTATTTGAAACATGAGCTGCTTGAAAAAAGAAATATTACCGAGCTGACAAGAATTATGCGAGCGACGAAGATAAATAATCCGGAGCGGCAGCTTGACCTGAAGCTTGTCTATGCGATCATCGAAAGATTATCTCCCGGACTTGATGAGACTTCTAAAATAAAAGTTATCCGGGAAGAATACAGTAAGCTTAGCAGTGGCAAGTAGAAAGTGGAAAGTGGAAAGTAAAAACAGAAGGAATAAAACAATGAAATATTTATTAGCGGTTGTTATGTTTTGGTTTATGGTAATGGAAGCCCATGCACAATGGGCGCCGGGTTCGCGCGGAGAGAAAAAGGAAGTTATAAACACAACTACGTTTTTAGGTAAAGGAGCAGACTCACTTACAGCCTCGCTCGTTTATGATGTTAACGGCGATACGGTTCATGTAATATTAACGCAGCCAATGATCGATTCGTTGCAGATAGTTGCGTTAACACAAGCCGTAATTGACAGCTTGCAAAAAATAGATTTATTTCCCGGCGCTAAAACTTATGCTGATGTCCGAAATAGTTGGGATTGGATAAGAAGCTACACAACCACCACCGACACCGTGAAACTTACTGAAGATACCATATCGATAACTGCAACGGAATGGTCGAAGGTAACAATAAGAACTATGGGAACAAACGATTCGCTCTATTATGCAATCGGCACAACCGCGCCGGCGACGTTTAGCGTATTACTGCCGGGACAAATATTCGTTACCGAAAAGTTGAACGCTACATATTTTACAAAAGTATTTATCAGAGCGTACAGCGGAGATGAATCCATAAAATATTACCAGGTAATTGTGGAAGCCTTCTAAGATTATGATTAAGAATAAGATTCCGCCGGAGGCGGACACGTATGATTAAGAAAATTCAAAATTCGCGCATACTGCGCTTCCAAAAACATTCAATTCTAAAGCGGTGAAACTATGGTGAAATTCAATCGGAACGCCTTGAGAGGAGAATTGTAGCCGGTGGCTGGTTTTTCAAATATTATCGAGCAAATCAAATCGCGCGAACAAGAGCTAAGTGATCGCCGCGAACAGCTTAAAGATTTAGTCCTCGACATCACCGAAACCGAACGCGAGAAGATCATTAAAAAAGCGAAGAAAGATTTCTGGTTCTTCGCTAAAAAAGTTTTCCCGGAGTACTGCACAAAACCTTTTTCTGAATTACACCGCGAAATAAAGAAGTGCGCTGATCAGCGGAAGCGAAGCGTGGAGTTATTTGCCGGTCCACCGGAAAGCGGGAAGACTACACTCTTCCGCCTTTACAAAATTTGGGCTGCTATTTATGGAGAGCGGCATTACATTGTAAAGATAACCGAGTCGTTAGATTTAAGCACGATCGATCTCGCCTCTATTAAACTTGAGTTTGAAAATAATCCGAGACTTTTATTTTTGTACGGTGATCTTCGTTCACACGGGCATTGGGAAACGGCAGCTTTCAAAATTGCTAAATCAAATCTCAACAGATACGGAACATGGTTTGAAGCTTTCTCTTACGGTGTTCCATTAACCGGCAGAATAAGAGAACACTTCCGTCCCGACCTTGCGGACATTGACGATCTTGAGAATTACCGGAAGAGCGGCAACATAAAAATAAGTAAAGAGAAACTTGAGTACATCAACAACGATATTATTCCCCGCATGAGCGAAGAGGCTCCGATCATTTGGTTCGGCAACAACGCGCGCAAAACAATGGCGATGAATATTATTATTGAGATGGATGAACATGAACGGAAAGAAAAATATCCCGCGTTCCACATTCACATCTTCCCGGCGTTTGATGTAAGGAAGAATCGACCGATGTGGCATGAAGCTTATTCCTTTAAGACTGAAGAAGAAATGCGTTTGTACTTTGGGGTTGGCATGATGACCTGGTTAGGCAACTATATGCAGTGCCCGGTTGTGCCCGATGGAATCGAATTCAAAAAAGATAACTGGAGAACTTATACAAAACTGCCGAACGATTCACTCGGCGTTATGATGTGCGACCCGGCAAGCGGCGCGACCGCATGTACAAAGGCTATCGCGCTTCTCTTCTATTCGCGCACTACACAAAAGTTTTATTCTCCGGAATGTTTTGTAAGGCAGTGCGATTGGGAACCTTACTTCTTATCGATGTATAGCCTTTATAATCAATATCAAAAACAAATCCGTTTTATCGGATGGGAAAAAGATTTCCATCAAGATCAATTTTTATTATTCAGGAAACTTTATCCGAGTGTAAAAGATAAACCGCCGTTGCCAATTGCTCCAAGAGATGTTAAAGGGAATGGTCCCAAGGTGGAACGGATACGAACCCTTGCAGTGCCGTATGAATTCGGGCACATTCTGTTCCATGATGATTTTGCGAAAACAAAAGATGGAGCTGAGGCGCAAATGCAATTGATCGGTTTCCCGGATTACACGTACAACGATTTCCCGGACGCAATGGCAAGCGCGTATCGTGAAGTGTTTAATATGTTCGGCGGTATGATGATGGGCGGAGAGAATGAAAACAATCCGGCGTATGAATCGCTTGGCAAGTTGAGAGTAAATAGAAACTCGTTTTGAAAATTAGGAATTACGAATTAGGAATTAGGAATGAAGCTCACAGATAATTTTTCGCTTGAAGAAATGTCGTTCAGTACAATGGCAGTTAGAAAAGGGATTGACAACGTTCCGGGTAAAGCCGAAGCGCTTAATCTTGAAGCTCTTTGCTTTTATGTGCTTGAGCCTATACGTGAAGAAATGAATTGCGCTATAAGAGTTTATTCCGGTTACCGTTCAGTGCAAGTTAATAAACTTGTCGGCGGCGCGTTGATGAGTCAACATTTGCACGGCGAAGCGGCGGATACAGTTGCAGTCGGTATGAGCATAGAAGATTATTATCAACGCATAAAAAGAATGGTTGAACAAAAACGATTGATCGTTGACCAGGTAATTCAAGAATTTAATTCGTGGGTTCATATATCTTTTACAACTGCTCGAAGTAACCGCAATCAATTTTTACGCGCGGTTAAAGATGTAAACGGACATACCATTTATAAATCTGATAATTAGGTGATGTAATGATAAAAGAACTATTCAGCAAGTTTGCGAAAAAAGAAAAGCCGGTACAAACAAAAGATGAGCCGGTTAAACAAGAGCCGAAGGATATAACCATTACCGAGAAAGAATATACGTACGCTCCGCTTCGTGCCTCTTTACTCCCGACTCCCGCGCAGCTGAAGAACGCGGTGATGACGGTTGATCAAGACCCGCGACCGATGTTGGACGTTATCCGCAAACTTGCGGTTGCCGATATGCACTTATTGGGCGTGATTGAAACAAGACGAGACGCGCTGCTTGGTTATGATTTTAAGATTGAACCTCCGGAAGGATTTGAAGAAGATGCAAGCGAGCTGAAGAAGTGTGAAGAAATTGAAAACAGATTACGCGCTACTAATCATACCGATGCGATTAAGAATCTTATTAACGGAATTATTTACGGACACAGTGTAACGATCCCCCACTGGCTTATTAACAGTAAGAACCAATATTACCCGCAGTTTGAGATGATCGACTTCGTTCACTTCGCAAAGAAGAACGGTAAGCTGCATATGATAGCTGATAAGAGTGACGCTGATTTTGTTATCACCATCGGAACGAACGCCGCTATTACCGGCACTGCCGATGCAACCGCAACGGCTTACAATTTAAGTAAAAGCGGTTCGCTCATTTGGTCTGAGTTGGATTATAATAATTTGATGATAATGGAAAGCAATCCGTTTGAAGGTCTTACAAGAAATTATATCGGCGGATTGATGAGACCCGCGCTCTACTTAACTCTTCTCAAGTTCTATGATATTCTTGATTGGGCAAAGTATAACGAACTTTTCGGAATGCCTTTGAGAGTTGGGAAGTTCGATCCATTAATGAGCAGTGATAAAGCAATCGCAATATTAAAAACGGCTGTGCAGAATCTCGGCGCCGATGCAAGCGCGGTTATCGACAAAACAACAGAGATCGAATTTATTGAAGGGAAGAAAGGCTCGAAGGGAGAGCATTACGAAAGCTTTGCGAATTACATTGAGTCGAAACAATCAATATTAATGCTTGGGCAAACGCTAACAACCGAAGTAAGTAAGACCGGCGGCAACCGCGCGCTTGGGCAAGTCCATGATCTGGTACGCATGGATAAACTCTGGAGCGACTTGCAAAAAGTGCAGGAACGTTTTACAAAAGATGTTGTGCAGAAAGATTATTTCTACAACTACGGTTTACCTCCGAACGGGAATTATCCCAAGTACGAATTTGAAACCGACGAATATAAAGACTTGAGTTTAATGGCTACTGTCGTTCGTGATCTTAGCGCAAGCGGAAAAGAATTTGACAGCGCTTGGGCTGATGAATACTTTGGAACGAAGGGACCGGAAAAACAAACGCCGAGTTTCGGCGGGAATAAAAATCCGTTTGGCGGCTTGTAGATACATGCCATGGCATGTATCTACGCAAGGATGAATGGTTGAATGAATGAATGAATCAAATGAAATATTGAGAGAGATAGTTGGACGCGCGTTGTTACTGCGCGTTGGGCAGCATACCGTTGCAATAATTAAACAGCGCGTTGCTGAAGGAATCTTTGAAGACGGTTCAGACTCGAACGCAAGTAAGTACAGCGAGAAGCCATTCGCAATGCCGGTGGGCGCGGTTAAACCAAAGGCTTTGATGATGGCTTTGTTAAAAGGTAAAGACCCGGACTTTACGGATCTGTTCAGAACTAAAGCCGGTAAGCTCTGGGTGTTGATGACTGAAGGTTATAAATGGTATCGCGAGCAGAATAAAAAGCCGAGTGAAAAAGTTGATATGCGTTGGACATCTGAAATGATGCGAAGCTTAACGGTGCTTGATGCGAATCCCGAAACCGGAGAAATAACTATCGGGCATAAAGGCGCGCGTAATGATCAGCTTGCACAATGGCATCACCAGGGCGCGGGGAAAAGTAAGAAGGTACGAAGGTGGCTTTACCTTACGGAAAAAGAACTTGGATCAATTGCGGGAATGGAGAATTAGTAGAAAGTGGAAAGTAGAAAGTAACAAGTGAAAACATACACACATCCCACAATTACATTGCCAGCCGGTTCGGTGGTTGTTAAGTTTTATGACGATGCACTTACGGGCAGTGAAACAACTCCGGATTTTATTAGAAGTATTGGAGATATAGAAGAAGGCTTTGATATTAATCTCGGTGAAGTACGTGTGCCGGATTGTGAATTTGTTTTTCGTAATGCTGCTAATTATGTTTTGGGAACGCTGCTTAATACAACCGCGCTCCGCGTTTCGGTTATGGTCGGAAGCGATCTTTATTTCTACGGTGATATTGATTTCGGTTCATTTGATTCTGATCCTGATGTTGACCCGACTACAACGCTTTTATATTCCGACATCAAGGTTTCCGCAACTGATCATCTTGCCTCGATGGGCATTCAAGAAGCGTGGGTGTTTGTTACCGATATGTACGATAACCTTGCGGAACACTCATACTTTATTCATGCGGACAGCAGTGAGATATGGCTTTACTTTAAAACTTATTTTTATGAGTTCGCGAAACTCCTTTCTGTTAAGCATACCTCAGACGCAGATATTAACTATACACTCGCACGCAAGTATTACGAGACCGCTACCGATACCTTCGTTTACTTAAAAGATATTATTATGAACCGCTTGAACTATACTTATCCTCTTCCGGCTAATACTTTTCAAGCGCGGTTTGCAAATGCGTTCGAGTGTTTCGGTGAGCTGTGCCGGGAGTTCGGTTTGTTCCCGTGTATTGTTTGGGATGGGACTGATTTCAAAATGCAGATTAGAGAAAAGGATCTGTCGCTCGCTATCACTGCGCCAATTGTACGCAGTCGTAAAAGAGTTTTTAATTATATGATAAACGAGATTAACGTTGATCTTGAAGGGCATGATGTTGTTGGTGATCCGAACACTGAATTAACGCAAGCCGAACCGCGAACAATAATGAGCGGAGAAGCTTTCGATATGATGATGCACCATACTTCGATCTACGGCTACACTTATCTTTATAACTTTAAGGACCCGGCAAGCGACCGCAACGTTGACATTGATTACATTGTTAACTACGGCGATGCGACCAACCATACAAGTCTGCAGAAAGCGATCTTCAATCATTACAAAAGTATTTTCTTCGGGAAGAACGAATGGTACAAACATAAAGTTAGCGGAATTAAAGGAACGATCTCCGGCGTTTCTAAAATTGAATACTTACAGCCGGGCTACAACTTTACCGCTGATTCTATTACTTACCATATCCATAGCGTTAAGAAAAGTGTGATGAGGAATGAAAGCGAGCTGCTGTGTTTAATTACGAATTAGGAATTAATAATTAGGAGTCATAAATGGAAAACGAGATCACAGTATCCGGCAAATCAATTTACGAAGCTTACCTTAAACAGAAGGCGATGGAGGATGCCCGAACTCCAAAACAAAGTCCGCCCAAGCCTGGTGGAATCTTACGTCGGCTTTTTCGTCGAGTTCTGCAAAGAGTTCTTCTTTGTTTAGAGAAGTTGTTACGCTTAAATGCTCGATAACTAAATCGCGTAGCGCTTCATATTTAGCGGTTAAGGTTATAATCCCGACCAAGGCTGTCTCTTTTGGGCATGAGAAACTATAATCAGAAAAATCTTTTAAGGTTTTTGATATACCGCTATCCATAGTTTTCTCCGTGCTATGTGTTCTTTGAAATGTTGGTTATTTATTGTTCGTGTTTTTCTTTGAATGGCTGGAACGTATAAACGTAATCAGAAAGAACTCCATTTGTAAAAGTTATATCCAACGATTTGATCTCGGTATCTACTTTAGCCGTTGTAACAATAAAGGATTGTGCTTTTGAAATGATCTTCTGATAAAAATATTTCCACGTTTCGTTATCTGCGGTAAAGCTTTTAGACATCGGTTCACCGAGCAGTTTTAACACTTCCTCTTTTGTGGTTTGCCCTTTTATTAACCGGTTAGTTTTTGTCTCATCAAACTCATTGCCTCTGTTCATGTTTACGGTTGCGCAGCCAACAAGGAATAATAGAGATAGCATCAATACTGTTTTCATAAGCGCCCCTTTTTATTTTTTCTTCTTGGAACCGTACTTTGCTTTTTGATCTGCTACCATCGATAACCCCATACCCTCAACCTTTTGCGCAACTGATAGAATGTTGCCAAGGTTGCGCCTGAGCGCCGTGTTCTCTTTCTCAAGTTCTATCATCCGTTCGGTTAATTGATCCATTATTACTGAGGTGTTGTGCTTGGCTCCTGTGAGCAACCAGGTTATATCGCAACCGAGACCAATAAGTCTTTTCAATACAGGACCGCCCGGAAGACTTCTCCCTATCAGGTATTGATTAAGATTAGGTACGGACATCCCAAGAGCTTCGCCGAAAGCAGCCATAGTTCTGTATCGCTTCCCGAATTCCCTTAATCTTTCACCGACATCTTTGTAATCATAATCACTCATAAAAAAAATATTGAATCCACATAAAAAATAACTTGACAAGTTATGTTAATCTACATATATTTGACACGGACTTAATTAAAATTACTACCACTGGAGAACTTAATGAATAAAAGATTAAAAGTCAACGACCCGGAACCGTTGATAGAATATCATGCCAAACTAAAAGGATTGAAGCAAAAAGATATAGTTGCGGCTTTGGGCTGTAGCCAAACGGCAGTTAGTCTTGCTGTAAAAGGATCACCGCACTTAAAACGCATCCGCAAACAAGTTGTGGACTACATTAACAATTACCAACCAACCAAGTAACGGCAACCCTATGAGCCAAACTTTACAAACGGAAGAGAAATTCTTTTTTGAGTTGACCGATAAGACGGTTGGTGAAGTTGTTATCGGTGAAGTGATCTTTGTTCCGCAATGGGAAGCAAGAGTAAACTTCGAGTCGCTCCGCCGTTACGAAGTAGAAAGCTATGATTATCAAAACGCATGCAAACATTTAATAAGTAAGTGCGGTTACATGGTGGTAAAGATTTTAGATCATTCAGTTGTTCTCTTCCCGGTTGCAAAGTTGCGAATCGATAAACGGATTCTGTTCGGGTTAAAGAGCGAAGTTATTTCAACCGGCAAAATTATAAAACAATATTAATGGAGAATGTTATGGGTTTTGTCATCGGTGGATTTTTAGTAATAGCCTCTCTTGCTTCTATTGTTTATGCAATCCTTACAGCCAAGTGGGGATGCGAAACAGAAGACGATGGAATACCTGCTCAAAGGCAGTGCGCTAATTGCGACAAACATGTTTGCGAAGGGAGAGGTTAGTATGGAACTACTTTACTTTTATTTAATAGCCACAATTCTCGGCGGGCTTATGGGCTACCTATGGAATGATGACGTTTACCAGAAAGAGAAAAACGAATTGCTTCTTGATCTTTTAGATAAAATGAAAGATGCAAGGGAGTTTGAATCGCAGAAAGAATGGCTGTTAAGCGAGCTGAAGAAAACTAAAGAGTGGGGAGCCATGATCGGAAGCGAAAACGTAAACCTTCGAGGTTACGAACCCGCCGAGAACCAAACCTCGAAGGTTACACAAGGAGAAGCGGCATGAACTCCATCGAAACAATTTTTACCGTTCAATACTTCTCGCCTCAGTCGAGACTTGGAATTAATCAGCAAACATTTTCAACCAACATTGAAGCAATGAAGTTTTATGTGGCTCTTCTGAGTAATGACTTTGAAGCGAAGGTAACAGACAACGTTAGTTCAAATTATGTTGAAACAAAAAACTTTAGCAACTACAAATTCGTGGTAGTAAAAGTAACCTCAGCCGGTCCGGTTTGCGAGTGGCACAAAATTAAGAGTAAGTTTTAGGCGGCGACGATACAATGGAAAAGTTTATCGATACAGAAATAGCGGCTCGCATTGAAGGGATGAATTACTTCTCTTTCTTGAAGCGTATTCAAAGAGGGAAATACCCGGAGTGGGCAATTAAAAAAATCGCAAGAGAAAACGGCGGATTCAAATATGAAATTAACGTGTCGGCATTATCCAGCGGTGCGCAGGAAGCGGTTAACGGAAATCAAGATTCAGGATCAGCAGATAATTACAAAGAACAAAAAACGCGCAAAGAGCGAAGCGACAAAGGTTCAACCAAAATTGACGGGAACTTGTTAATACATGCCGCTGCCGAAGTAACGCAAGCGCGCGCTTCATCGCCGAACTTATTGAAGAAGAACTTCGGGTACAAAAAAGTTTATCGGAAATTTATCACATGGACTGATGAGCAGATTTCTTACAGAAGATTTATTGATCTTGTAAAACCGTTCGTTGATAAGCAAGCGCAGAAGCTTGTTAATCTTGGTCCCGTACGATACAAGAATAGCGAAACGATGAAGACGTTGTGCGACTATTCGGTGTACGAACCAATGCAAATGATTCAGAGCGACCATACGCAAGCTGACGTGCTTTGCGTTCACGAAGGAAAAGTAATAAGACCATGGATGGCTTTTCATAACAGTGTTGGAGATAGGTACTTAAATTATCCGACCATTTGTGAGAGACCCGATTCATATTCATTGGCAGATAATTTAGTCAATTTTGTTTTCCGATGCGGACTAAGCCGCAACGAATCGATCTATAAAACAGATAACGGCAAAGCAATGCTTTCGCGAGTGATGACCAAAGATGGTCGCTTTGAAGATGTTGCTTACAAAGGATATAATATAGATGAGAGGCATCTCTCCGCAATGAGGTTAATGGGACTTGGCACTATGGCGGACAAAGGAACGTTGCAAAATTTAGGTCTGATAGAAACGCACTCGCTGGGAAGACAACCCTGGACGAAGCAGATCGAACGTCAGTTCGGTATCGGCGGAACTATGGACTACTTCACCGAGCGCCCGGAATATACGGGACGCAAATATGAAGAGAAGCCGGAGCGCCTTGCCAAACTGATGAAGAACAAAATAATCTGGTCATCAGAAGAGATGGTTGATTTTATTATCGGGAAAGTTGACGACTACAATAACAGAAGACACAGCGCCGTAGAGCTTGAACGGAAAGGGAAATTTGCCGTACCTCATTTATATGATCTAAACTTAGATTACTTCCAAACGAACGCGCAAGTGCTTGATCTGTTCAAAGGATTGATCGTTGAGAACATGGATGAAGTTTATAGGATTTTCAACGATCCGGTATTCGCGAAAGATGAATTAAGAACGGAGATATATTCGCCAAGCTGGGTTAAAAGAATATATGATCTGTGCGGCTGGCAGAGCAGAGCAATCCCACCCAAAGAGACTCTTGCCATGATGACCTTCCCGGTTAAAGATAATTGTACAATCCATTCGTACGGAATAAACTTGAACACACTGCAATACATCAATTACAAAATGCAGCCTTACATCGGAAGAAAAGCGATTGTCCGTTATTCGCCTTCCAATATTATCCGCATCAAAGAACAATCGGGCAAAGAAAAACTCTTTATAAAAGAAGTTTACGTCTTCTTGAAAAACTTTGTTAAAGGTCAGCCGGTTGAACAGTTTATCTGCATTGCCGAGCCTCATCCGCGCGTTGTACAAGGCTTATCTCCGCAAGGTTACGCTAAAACATTTATCTCGATAAGGAATAAAGAATACCAGGAAACTTCGCGCGCCGCAAAGATCACTTCCAACGTAATGGGCGGACGCGAATTAAGTACGGAAGTTACCGCGCCGATCTTCTCGCTTAATCCATTCCGTGATCAAGCCGCGAAACAATTACACACCGAACGAGAGAATAAGAAAGTTACAGAAATTCAAAAAGCAAAAATCAACGCCGAACTCGAAGACGAGCTGTCGGCAATTTACGGGACTAACATAGGGATACAAGAATGAGCTACAACAATGCACACCAAAAGACCATTGACAAATGGTTACGCTACTGCAACGCATTAGGTTTACAACGTGAATCACAAGCTGTTCGTTTGGGTATTGAGCAGTTTGATTACCGGTTAATGATCCAGGATCAGCGCGCGTTTAAGGAAGAGTCAATTGAAAAAATGCAGCGCATTATGGAAGGTCGCGATCTATTAGACAGTACGGTTCTTAGAACTTCTCTTTATACCGAAATGGAAAAAGCCCTCACCCGGTGCTTGAACGAAAAGTTAATGGTAACTCTGGCAAGCCCTACAGGACAAGGGAAAACTACTTCATCAAAAAAACTTGCTAAAGACTTCGGTTGCAGATACATGCAAATATTAACCGACTCGGAGAAACCAAAGAAAGCGGCTAAAAGAAATTTCATCCGTGATCTGTGCAGGCTGTTCGGCTTGAATGAGAAAACTACTAACGGACTAAGACATTTGATCGCCGGAATTCAAACCGACACTAAGATGGTTTTAATTATAGATGAAGCTCAAAGATTGATCTCTGAAGATTGGGGATACTTTAAAGTCCTCCAGGATCTTCTTGACAACGTTCCGCAGCTTTCAATAATGCTGCTCGGCAATTATAAATTTTATGAAGATGTTTTTACCGATAGCGATACTACTTACTCCGGAATGTCAGACCAGGAACAGTTCCTCCGCCGGATTTCTGTTGTACGGAAACTTCCAAGATTGCAAAAGAGCGATGTGAAATTGTGGGCTGAGTATAATAACATACCATTGAAACCTATCGACCACCAACTGCTCGCCGAATACTTCTCACAACGCGCCGGACTGAGCGATCTGGAAGAAGTAAGAAAAGAAATAGTAAATGTAATGGGACGCGGCAAAATTAAAAGCTACGAAGATGTAGACGCATCTCTTATCACTACAATTTACAGAGGTCTTCACACAATGATGAGCGATAACTATTTACCGTCGTCAATACCGGTTACCCGCGAGGTGCTACATGCGAAAGCAGTTTAATGTTGACACCGCATCTCGCGAAGAGATTGCAAATAAAGTTGCCGAGTTTATGATCAACAATAAAAACCGGCACAGCGCAACGCGCAGCGAGATAGCAAAGCTGTTTGATTGTTCCATCAATAAAGCTACGCGCATTCTAAACAGCATGGTCTCTACCGGAAAAATAAAACGGGACTATCAAGCTGAAAATACTTACTGGTTAAACGTGGATACATTCTGATGGATTTACAGATTAACGATATCGTTGTAATAAAGAAACATCCGGTGCTTCTTTATCACCGCCTTGAATTTACAGTGATCGGTTGTAACCAAACAACCAATACGGTAACGCTTAAGAACGGCAGATTCGGGCACATCTTTGCGTGGGCTGCTGATCTATGTACAAAAGCACCTAAGCTCAATAATGAAAAAGGAAGTGGAAATCATGGCGGTTGAAAAAGAGTCGAGAACAAAATTAATGCGCGAGCTTCATGCCCACGCAGCGATGAAGTGGAACGTTGACGATCCTCATCCATTGTTACACCAGCTTGCAGTAGCGGAGTTCAAGGTTGAAAGCATGGCGCATCTTTCAATTCAAGAGCTCCGTTTGCTGGATGCTGACGTTCAGAACGGTTCAATAGATTGGGGACAAGTTGAAGACCTTGGATTAACAAGGATTCCCGGCATGAGCGACGCGCAGCTTTATCTTGTAAAAAAACTCCGAAAGGAATTGCAATGGTCTGACGAATACTTGATAGAGCTTGCTGTTAAACGGTACGGTTATCTTCACTACAAATATTTGAGCGGAAAGAATGCAATTGCGTTTGTTGGCTACCTGATAAAACGCAGGCATGAAAAGTTGAGAATTCAAAAAGAAGAGAAGGTAAAGTGATGAATGAATACACACAAGAACAAATTGATGCCCTCGCAAAAGAAATTGATGCGATGGAACATTACGCAATGTGCGCGGCATGGAGATTTGCAAAAGATGCAGACCCGCGTTTCAGAAGCGACTTGATTGCTTCGGATGGGAAAAGTTTAGGAGATCATTTTAAGGAAAGATTGTACGATCACTTCGGCGGGTTTACACCGGAAATTTCTAAATCGTTAGGATGGGAAAGATGAATACCGTAAATGATCTTTTTAATATGCTTGGTTTTGGAAAGCATAGCGCGAAGAAGGCGACTGAGTTGTACGATCTCTATTTATTAAAGAGAGCGGAAACGGAAGTTGGAATGATATCAAGCCGATTATCTCTCGATGCTTTTAAGCGAAGGCTGAGGACACTTTCTTCGTTGGCTCGTCACCAGGGCACGCGCATAATCGGCGATGAGAACGGTTACTACATTGCCGTAAATAATGATGAGTGGAACGAGTACAAACGCACACGCTTTGCAGCGCTTAAGGAAGAGCTTGAAAGTTTTGCAAGCTGCGAACGGCTTTCTGTACGTGACTTGATAAAGGAAGTCTATTGCGTAAATGTGGAGAATCCGAACTTTGAGCTGCAGCTGTAAGTGGAAAGTAGCAAGTAGAAAGTAATGAGTAACAAAGAACAAATGGTTGAAAAGTTATCCTCTGTTGAACAGCTAATTGCGTTCGCCACGGAAGAAATCGGACAAGATAAATACGATGTGCAGTTATACCTTAAAGAAGCGTGTGATCACATTGCTTCGGTCAAAGCTGAATTAGTTAAAGAGATTAAGTTAAAAAGTAATGAGTGAAAAAGATAAAAACATATTGAAAGATCAACTGAAGCGGCTCGATTACAGCATCGTACTTCTCCTTGCCGCTACGTTGATCGAAGCGCATAACGCGCATGATTGGAAAGAGTTGATCTGTGAGCTGAAGGAAGTTGGCAAAGAGCAGCCGGCAGTAGGCAGTGAGCAATAGGCAATAACGAAATACATAAACAAAAACAAGGAGATACAAAAATGGAATTAGACATTAAGCAAATTGAAACCGCTCTGCAGAAAGAGAAGCAAGAGATTGACGAATTGGATGTGCGTATTAAGGACGTGCACAATACCGCCAACGAGCTAAAGCCAACGGTGCAGCAGTACAATAATCTAAAGCAGGAAGAAGCCGATCTGCGGAAGCTTCACCGGGCAAAGCAGAATGTGTTTAAGATTCACACGGGATTTATTCAAGGCATCACCGGTGAATTCCCGGACGGCGGAGTGTTCCCGCTTTTTAGTCAGCAAAATAAAACGGCGGTTGGGTGACGCAATGAAGATGTATGAATTCTTAGAAGACATAGTTAAGCAGTTGGAGTTTTGCGGATATAAGACGCCGGATGGGTTGCATGATTTGAAAGATAGTTCTACTTTCCATGCTTTGAAAGGTATGGCGGTTTTAGAAAAAGCGGCGGTGGAAAGCTCCAAACTTGCTAAGTACGAAGAAAAGTTCCTGATAATTAATCTGAAGCATATTGCCGGTAAAGGTTATGAGAAAATTCAAAAACTGCATAACGCACTTGAAGCGTTTGAGCTACCTAAAAATAAATACTACGCATGCAATGCAGACGAACCATACGCACCTCAAGTCCTTGATATCATCCTTAAAGGAGAAGCTGCAAAAGAAGAAGCTGCTGCTGAAAGCGCGAGGAGAGTGTAAGATGAACAACCTAACATATTGCACGGCGTGCAGTGAACCGATCGTTTTTGTTAACACTAAAAACGGTAAACAAATGCCGGTTGATACTGACTCAATCTCTGAAGCTGAAAAAGAACTTGCCGTTAAAGGTGAAGGTTTTCTATTTGATTTTGGCAGACATGTTTCTCACTTCTCGACGTGTCCAGAGGCGCTCAAATTTCGTAAATCAAAAAATAAAAAGGATAACTAACATGGCAAAACAAACATCCGCTCCAAAGATTCTTGAAGCTTTGGGGACAAGCAAAACCGCAAACTTATCTGACGATGCAGTTGCATTGTTGATAAAAGACAAAACACGCATCCCGATCAATACCGTTAGAAGAGTGTTGGGCGCGCTGCGTGGTATCAGTTCAAAATATTCAAAAGCGAAGGTGTAACATGGAAGAGAAAGAAATAAAGCAATCTGTATTAGATGAACTTGCAGCGCAATACGCTGAGGCGTTCGACGGTTTGGCATCAATTAAAAATGCGATGACCTCAGAAATCGAAATGATCAGCTTGAAGTATAAGGAAAAATTAAAAACGGCGGCGGATAATCTCGTTGCGGCAACTACAGCTCTTGAAAGCGCTATTGTTGACAGCCCGGAGGTGTTTGTAAAAAGTAAAACACAAACGCTGCACGGCATTAAGCTTGGCTTCAGGAAGGCTACCGACGAGCTTGTCTATAATGCCGATGAAGAAACAACGATCGAGTTGATCAAGTCAGAACTTCCGAAGAAGAAAAAACTGCTGATAAAAACAGAAGAGAAGCTTATCAAGACTGCTGTTAAAAATCTTTCTGAAGGAGAGCTCCAACTGATTGAATGTGAGATCGAAAAGAATGATGATGTTGTTTTCATAAAATCGGCAGACGACATTATTGATAAGTTCGTTAAGCAATTGATGGCGGCGTAATATGAGTCTCATAGAATTTACCATAATTGAATTATGCAAAAAGAAATACCCGGAAGCGGTGAGCGAAGTTGAAGCGGTAGATAAAGCGGCGCAGTCCGTTTACGAAGAAATTAAGTTAACCGGCGGCACAGATTTCGAGCGGAACAAATACGCTTACTTGAATAATCTAAGGCGCGAGCTGAATAACAGACGCATTGAAGAACTTTCCTCTTTCTCAGTGAATTAAATGCAAAAACTTAATAATAAATATGATAATACAAAAAGCTTTGATGAAGCTGTGGTCTCTGGAACGAGAGGGACTTATTTGTGTGACTCCGATTTTAGTCAAGCAATTGATGAGTTTGGAATCGAAGAAGAATATGCAATGGATTTACTGGCAAACTCAATCAACTATAATTTCCGACGTTGTGAAGACGGTTGGGAAATAGAACTAAAGGATTAAGCTATGGGAAAGAAGAAGAGTCCGAAACGAGCGGTTAAAAATATCGAGAAGCTTCTCGATGAAAGTTTTACGCTGCCCAAAACAATGATAAACTTGGCATCAGACCATATTTGGAACGACCTGGTGGAAGCCGGTTACATCAAAGCGCGGTACGCTTTTTACGTTGGCGTTGGTAAGATTAGAAATCATTTTGTTGATTAATGAAAGGGAAGTTATGAATACTATAGTTTTGTCAGAAGTCGTAAGAATGAGAACTGTCATATTGTTAGAATTCCGCGCCGGGACGAGTCTGGATGATGCAACCAAAGAAGCCTTGGATAGATGCATTGACAATAAAAAAGATGTTGAGTTTGATTTTAATGGGATCAAATATGAATTGTCCTACAGCAAACTCCTTAAAAGTTTTAGTTCTTCGCAAAAGTTATGAGTAAATCAATTAGACAAATTGCCAAAGAAAGCGGAGTTGACCACTCCGCGATTTCTAAGGTTATCAACGGCAAATACAAAGCCGATCCGAAAAAGATTTTTGAGAAGATCATCCGCGCGATCGGCGGAGTGAATATTCCGCTTGAAAAATATGATGAGATTTTGGAGATGCTAAACAGCGCAAGATTTCCGCAGAAATTTCAATCTGCGCACAGAACTGCATCATGGCTTTACGATCTAATCTCTACAGCTAAGAAAAACGAAAAGGAACCGGGTAATGGAATGTCCTTATAAAGATTGCGGCTACACAAAAACAAAAAAATCTGATCCCGATTTTAAGTTGATAAAAGTACACAAATACAAACACGTAATTGAGCGAGGACATCTTTGTCCGAAATGCAAACGCTCGTTTATAAGCAAGCAATACCCGGAAGCCACACCTTACTACAAAAAGGAAAGAGCCTGATGCCTGAAGTTGACGTACCAAAATATATCGAGCTTTATGATAAAAAAAATAAGCTTAAACAGAAAATATCCGATCACATCTCTCGGCAGTTTTATAATTTGCTCCGCGATTACGAAACTGAAATCGGGAAGATATTTTCTTCCACCGATCCTTTACACATCACCGGCAGCAATTTTAAAGAGGCGGTTGAAAGTTTTATTGATGACTTGAATTCCGACGGCGATCTGCGCGCATGGAACGGACGCCAGGCATTAATAGAAATTAACAACGATATAAAAGACGTTCTAAACTTCAAGTATCCGGTCGATTATTCATTACTTGCAAAATCCCACCAGGACAGCCAACAAACGCTTAATGAAATTCAAAGGATCATCTCGGATTACCGCTCCGGAAAGATGACGGAACTTCGAGCAAGAAGAACCGTTCAAGGCAGATTGCGCGTACCGGCAGCGAACGCAAAAACATTCATCAATACCCAGCTTGCCGGATTTGACAACACTTCAGCGCAAACGATCGCCGGTCTTGCCGGGTTGAATAAAGCAGCGTATTTCGGACCGCCAACGCGGGCGAACTCACATTTTTTATGTGTTCGATTAATGGCAGCCCAAGAGCTCTATACCGAGTCGCAAATTAGAGGCATGGATAATGGATGTGGCATTCCCGTTTTAAGGTATTGTGGAGGTTACAACTGCATGCACGAATGGCTCTGGGTAAGCGAAGACTGGAAAGAAGTGAATGGAATTTTGAGAAGAACTGCGAAATAAAAATGTCTGACAATTTGTCAAATCCTACCGATAAAAACCCCTAAACAAATGTCCAATGAGCCTCGATAATATGTCCAACGAGCGTATAAATGTCCAATGAGCTATTGCGAAATTAGCGTAAAAACGCATAATGTTGAAAAATATCGTTTCACTATTTTGTTTTGTCCTGCTGATATCGCTTCACCATGTCCAACGAGGTGTTTGAATTTGAAGGATAAATGCAGTTTTGGTTGAGGAATATCGCTTCACTGTAAAGTTTTAGAGTTTTTTTTCGATAATAAGATTAGATTAAAATTTCTCTTGACAAGTGTTCTTTTGAACACTATATTTGCAGTGAACAAAAAGACACTATAAATGAAAAAAGAATTAACAGATCGCCAGCAAGAAATTTTATCTTTTATTGAGCAATTCCGAGACGAAAATGGGTACCCGCCAACTCTTCGTCAAATTGGAAAACAATTTGGCATCTCCTCTACCTTTGGCGTAAAAAGACATATGGATGCCCTAGTAAAAAAGGGACACATTTTAGTCGAAAGCAATGCAAGCCGCGGAATTACTGTTCTTTCCAATTTTGAAAGTCTTTCGTTACCGCAAACTTTAGGTGATATTGAAAATTATTTCAAAAAAGTCCCCATTATCGGTCGTGTAGCGGCAGGTGTTCCAATTACCGCAGTTGAAAATCATGACGGCGATGTGGTTGTTGATCCGGCAATGATTAAAGGATATGATACGTGTTTCGCCTTAAAAGTAAAGGGAGACAGTATGATTAACGCCGGGATTATAGAAAAAGATCATGTGATCGTTGCCGCACAAAATTTTGCAAAACATGATGATATTGTAGTGGCGCTAATTGATGATGAAGCAACGGTAAAACGATATTGGCAAAAAAATAATGAAATTAAATTGATCCCTGCAAATGACAATTATCAGCCGATTGAAATTGTAAACAAAGAAGTTTTTCACATAGCAGGCAAAGTTATCGGCGTTATCCGCTGGTACAACTAAAAGGAAACAGAAAATGAAATCAGAAATTTTTTATAACGCAATCAAACAAAGAAGAAGAGTCCGTTTTTACTATGGTTTAACGGAAATAATTCTCGACCCTTATTTTATCGGCATGGATAAAAGCGGAAAGAAATTTATTTATGGAAAAACTCTCGGCTCAATGGAAGTTGAAAAATTTTCTTATGAAAGAATAGCAAACATCAAGGTAATGAATAACATCCGCTTTTCACCGGTTATTCCAATTATTCCTTTTCCAACATATGTAAATTAAAAATGTTAAAACGGAAGAAAAATATTGATCTGCTCGTCAGCCATTTGTGGAAGCTTGGCTACACGATAATCAAGCGAAAAATGGGAACGTATCTTTCCGAGCCACCGAACGTTAACGGTTGCGAGATCGATATTGTTGCCAAACTTCACCGTCAATATGCTATGGGCATTTGCATCGACAAAAACCATTTACAAGACTCCAAGCTGTTGGAAAAAATTAGTTGTCTGGCATCGAAAAAAACTAAAACCGGCAACAAAGATGTCCTTTTATTCATCAGTTTTCCGTACGAAATTTATAAAACAGTAAAAGATCTGGTTTCTTCTTTAGACCACCCGATTAAAAAGAATATTTTTCTCGTTCCGGTCTATGAAACTGTTCAAAGTGATCTTTTTAGTCCGAGCTACGATAAAGTCTCACTTAAAAACGTTGAAAGCATCCACTAACAACCCGGAGTGTTCCCTCTCTCTGTTATTTCCCCTCATCGGCTAACTTTTATATAAAGAATAGTCATTTCTTTTTTCCTTTTCATAAAAAGCAATAATTACGTACTTTTACACTCTTGAATGGTGTACTTTTGTAGTCATCCATCACTAGGTTGTAGTTCTACCGATAGTAATAAAAATAACATTGAACAAAACAAAACTCGATACAGACCAAGCCGAACAAAAAAAACTTAAAGAGTCCGGCTGCATTCCCAAACACATTGCCATTATAATGGACGGGAACGGCAGATGGGCAAAAAGTAAAGGACTCCCTCGATTTGCCGGGCATCAAGCTGGTGTTGAATCCGTGAGGGAAATTGTCCGCACGTGCGTCCAATTAGGTGTAAAGAATCTTACCCTTTATACTTTTTCAACCGAAAACTGGAAAAGGCCAAAAGATGAAGTTTCAACTCTCATGAGACTTCTTGTTAAAACGTTGCAAAAAGAGTTGGATGATCTACACAAAAATAATGTTCGGATAATGATGATAGGCGATATGGCAGCGTTACCAGTTGATGTGCAAAAACAGCTTAACGATGCGATCGAAAAAACGAAAAACAATAGTGACTTAAATTTAGTGCTTGCATTAAGTTACAGCGGAAGATGGGAAATTCTTGAGTCGGTTAAAGAAATGATAAAAGATGCGCAAACCGGAAAGTTGCAGATTAGCGAACTTGACGTAGAACGATTTTCATCTTATTTAAATACGAAACAAATTCCTGATCCGGATTTGGTTATAAGAACAAGCGGTGAATTTAGAGTAAGCAACTTTTTACTATGGCAGATTGCCTATTCGGAATTTTATATTTCCGAAACGTATTGGCCTGCATTCAAACGAAAAAATTTATATGAAGCTATTCGGGATTTCCAAAAAAGAGAGCGGAGATTCGGTAAAGTAAGTGAACAAATCAAACAAAAGGAAACAGGTACATAGCATGCGGATCCTTTCCCGTAATTATTTTTTTAACATTATTCTTCTTCTATTTCTCTTTTCTTTTTCTTTGGCAGCGCAAACCGCTCCAAAGACTTATAAAATCTTGGGAATTTCTGTCGAGGGAAATACTTCAGCAGATGCACGTACCATTGTGGCAAACAGCGGTTTAAAAATCGGTGAAGAAATTCAAATCCCCGGCGACCAAACTATCGGAGCCATTAAACAACTCTGGTCTTTAAATATTTTTTCCAACGTTGAAGTTTTGATAGAAAAAGAGCTTGCCGACGGCGCATTCCTTCTTATAAAAGTTGAAGAATTTCCTCGCATAGAAAAAGCAGTAGTTGAAGGCAATGATGAAATAAGCACAAGCAAGATCGAGGAGAAAATTAATTTTATTCGCGGACAAATTCTAAAGACTTACGAAGTTCAAAAAGTAAAAACAAAAATAATGAAGCTGTACGAAGAAGACGGCTATTTTAATGCTCAAATTACTCCCAAGTTTTTTCAATTCTTTCAAGCTGATACTTCAGACAATAAAATTGTAACTCACTGGAGAAACAAGAAAGACCTTTCCGAAGAATATAAACTTGAATTTGATAAGGATGACAAAACTTACACAAACCTCATCGAAAAAATTAAAGATCGCGTGCTGCTTAAATATGATATCGTTGAAAACGATGTCACCAAAGTTCGCAAAATAACTTTTAAAGGAAACAACGAACTTTCAGAGAGCGATTTAAAGGGAGCCTTTAAAGAAACTGAAGAATCAAAATGGTGGAAGTTCTGGAGCAGTGCTAAATTCGATAAAAACAAATACGAAGAAGACAAAAAACTTCTCCAAAAACATTATTTAAAAAACGGTTACCGCGACGCAGAAATAATTAGTGACTCTCTCGTGTATTCAAACGATAAAAAAGATCTTGAGATTGTTCTTAATGTTTCCGAAGGACCGAAATATAAAGTTCGCAACATCACCTGGGAAGGAAACACCATTTATACTGCCGAAGCTTTGAACGAGCGTCTCGGTTTTCAAAAAGGTGATGTTTTCGATTACGAATTATTTAATCAAAATCTCCGCGGAAATGAAAAACAAACGGATGTTGCAGCGTTATATCTTGACAACGGTTACTTAACCTTCAACATGAAAACCGATGAGACAAAAGTTTCCACTGATTCAATTGATATTAATATTCAAGTCTCGGAGAGAAACCAATTTAAAATTGGTAAAGTAGAAATTTACGGGAACGACAAAACCAAAGACAAAGTAATTCGAAGAGAATTGTACACCATTCCCGGTGATTATTTTAACCGCGCATACATGTTCAGAAGTTTGCAGCAATTGGCAAATCTTCAATTCTTTAATGTAGAAAAGCTGTATCAAGAAGGAGTTGATTATCAACTTGCAAACGACAGCACCGTTGATGTTGCATTTAAAGTTGAAGAAAAATCAAGCGATTATCTAAACGCTTCTGTTGGGTACAGCGGAAGTTTCGGTTTTAGCGGTTCAGTGGGAATCACTTTAACCAACTTCTCAATCGCAGAACCATTCCAACTTGGCGGCGGACAAGTGTTGAGTTTCAACTGGCAATTTGGCGTTGGAAATTTGTACAGAACTTTTTCTTTGGGATTTACCGAACCATGGTTGTATGACACTCCAACTCTTGTCGGCTTTGATTTCTTCGACACGCGCCAGCAATACATTTACGATTTAAGACAGTCCGGCGCAAGTGTTCGTGTTGGTAGAAGATTGAAATGGCCTGATGATTATTTTTACACACAAGGAACTTTCAGATATCAATCGAACAACGTTATTAACGGCGGCAGTTATTACCGTGAAGGAAAGACACAACAGTTCACGCTTGGTGCTAGTATCTCAAGAAAAAATGTTGATAATCCGATCTTCCCATCAATCGGTTCTTCGGTTGGATTAGATGCAGAAATATCCGGTGGTCCGTTTCTTCCGGGAGATGTTGATTACTACAAAATTAATTTCAAAGCAGAGTGGTACAAACGCTTATTCGGAACAAGCCGGTTCGTTTTATTTTCTTCAGCTGATTTAGGATATTTGGAAGAGTTAAAAAAAGGAACTCCGATACAACCATTTGAATATTTCTATATGGGTGGAAACGGATTAATTATTGCAACAACTCCTTTGCGCGGATATGAAGATCGTTCTATCGGACCGATCAACAAAACCGGTGAAGTTTACGGCGGAAAAGTTTCTCTTCGTTATACTGCTGAATTAAGATTCGCCGTTGCGCTTGAACCAATTCCACTTTACTTATTAACCTTTGCTGAAGCCGGAAATGTGTTTGAAAGTATTGATGCCACACAGGCGTTCAATCTCCGGCGTTCAGTCGGTGTGGGGGCACGTATTATGATCAATCCGATTGGATTGATCGGTTTCGATCTTGGTTACGGTTTTGATAGAAAAGCGGTTGATGGAAAAGATCCTTCGTGGGTTTTCCACTTCCAGTTCGGAAAAGGTTTTTAATTAGTTATTTTTCAATTATAAATAAATAAAAAGGATACAGAGTGAAACGTTATTTTTTAATCTTTGCATTGTTCATCTTTGCGGCAAGTTCATTTGCACAAACACCGGCTACAATTAAACTTGGTTTTGTTGATTCGGAAATTATTCTTAAACAACTTCCGGAAGCAATTAAAGCTCAGGGCGATTTAGACGCATTAATTCAAAAGTGGAATGCTCAACTAGATAGTATGGGACAATCGTTTCAAGAAGCTTATGCTAATTATCAAAAACAAGCCGCTACAATGAAAGAAGCTCAAAAGAATGATATTCAACAAAAATTAGTTGCACAGCAACAAATGGTTGAAGAGTTCAGAAGATCAAAATTTGCAACAGGCACGGGTGAAGTTTACCAGAAACAAGAAGAACTTCTAAAACCGGTAAAAGAAAAAGTCTTAAAGACAATTGAAACTGTTGCCAAAGAAGAAGGTATGCAGTTTGTTTTTGATAAAACAGAACAAGCAGCTATTCTACTTTATGCTGATTCAGCTTATGAAATCACTTACAAAGTCCTCGACAAATTAAAAAGAGGAAAATAGAGATTACTAAATTCCAAAGATTAAATCTAAAATTTGATCTTTGGAATTTGTTTTTTGTTGATTGGGATTTGAATTTAAAACAAGGTTTTTTATGAAAGCAAAAATAATTTTCAGTCTGTTTATTTTCTTCGGCATTTTCTCGGTCTCCTTTTCGCAGTTGAAAATAGGTTATGTTGATTCCGACGCCATTATGGAAAAACTTCCTGATGCGCAGGATGCTCGCCAGCAGCTTGATCAGATCATTCAAGAGTGGCAAACCGAATTAAAAAAACTTGAAAGCGATTGGAAAACAAAATTCGATGATTACGAAAAACGAAAACTCATCATGTCTGATCAAACCCGCGCAGAAACAGAAAGCGACTTGATGAAAATGGAACAGAAGATCACTGAATACCGTGAGAAAAAATTTGGTACAAGCGGTGAACTTTTCCAAAAACAAGATGAACTGATGAAGCCTGTTCAGAATAGATTATTCACGGCTATCAAACAAGTTGCAACAGATGAAGATTATGATTACGTATTCGACCGCAGCGGGCAAATTTTAATGTTATTCGCGAAAGAAAAATATGACATCACAAACCTTGTTCTCGAAAAATTAAAATAATGAAATTATCGATTGCGGATATAGCATCACTTACCAACGCCAAAATTGTAGGAGACGATAATCTCTTCATTTCCGGTATTGCAAAAATTGAAGAAGCCAAGGAAGGTGAATTAACCTTCCTTTACTTGTCTCAATACGAAAAATATTTTTCTGCAACAAAAGCCTCCGCAATTTTAGTAAAACCAGAATTCAAAAAAACACGGAACGATATTACTTATCTTGAAGTTGCTGATCCAAACAAAGCTTTCTTCAAAATCATCAGTACTTACCTTGCGCCGAAATTTCCGTTGGAAGGAATTGATACAACCGCGTTCATTCATCCTTCTGCTACACTTGGAGAAAATTGTGCGATCGGAAAAAATGTTGTTATCTCTGCCGGTTGCAAGATCGGAAAGAATGTTAAAATTTTTCACAACACAGCCTTACTCGAAAATGTTGAAGTTGGAGACGACTCACTTCTTTTTCAAAATGTAAGCGTTCGCGAAGAAAGCAAAATTGGAAAACATGTTATAATTCATTCCGGTACCGTAATCGGTTCTGATGGATTTGGTTACACGATGGAAAACGGCGCCTATGTTAAAATACCGCAAGTTGGAAATGTGGTTATTGAAGATGATGTTGAACTCGGCTCTAACGTTTCCGTTGACCGCGCCACTTTTGGTTCAACCATAATTAAGCAAGGAACAAAGATTGACAATCTCGTTCAGATCGCTCACAATGTTGTCGTTGGCGAACACACTGCAATTTCGGGTCAATGCGGAATTTCCGGAAGCACAAAAGTTGGTAAATATTGTGTCTTCGGCGGACAAGTTGGTCTTGCAGGGCATCTTGAAATAACCGACAAAGTCATGATTGGCGCACAGTCTGGCGTTTCAAAATCAGTAACTAAACCAGGCACATATTTCGGCGCTCCATTAAAAGAAATTAGAGAAGCTTTTAGACAAGAAGGGCACGTAAGAAATTTAGAAGATTACGCAAAACGCATAAAAGAACTCGAAAACAAAGTTGCTGAAATAACCGAACAGTTAAAAAAATCTTAAGTGCTCAAAAATAGATTCTTCATTCACTTAATTTCCATTTCGCTTGTTACAAACAAACTTCCCGATGCAAACAGAAAAAGAATTCATCACAAAGACCGTTGAAACTTTGACAAAGAAAGGAATAAAAATCTTTCCTGATGAGTTTGTTTCTTCGCTTGAAGTAAAAACCATTTCTGTTCCGGCAAAAATTTTAATTATGGGGGAAGAGTTCTTCGGAAGTTATGAAATTCTTTCCGCCGACCGCAAAGTTGTTTATCAAGCATCAACTTACAACGAAGCCAAATATCTTATTTACGCGAGCAGAAAAAAAGTTGCCGAAATAAATATTCCGGTAAATGAAGAAGGGATAAAACAAGCAGTTTTACAATACGAAAAATATCTTGATTCGATTATGAAGGAAATTGTTTCTCTTTATAAGAAAGCTTTTCCGGAAGGAAAAAATTCTTTGCTAATGATGAACGAAATTTTGCTGATCCTAAATCTCGTTCGCTACTAATTACAATGATTCCCATAAGCGACAAAATTTCCGATTACCTCACCGATCTTTTCGGAAGTGATGCGGTTGAACACTGCGGCAAATATTTAGAAGATGAACCGGCAGTTTACCTACGCAGCAACAGCATTAAGATAAATCGCGATGAAGTACAAAATGATCTATTATCGAATTACGGAATTGCGACAGAAGAGCTTTGTGAAATTCAGGATGCGCTAAAAGTTGTTGGTGATAAAACTCTTATTGGAAAAACGTTAGAGCACAGCATCGGCGAATATTATATTCAAAGTTTGTCGTCGATGATTCCACCGCTTGTTTTAAATCCCCAGCCAACTGATAAAGTTTTGGATTTGTGTTCCGCCCCCGGATCCAAAACAACACAGATTGCTGCGATGATGCAGAACAAGGGAACACTGCTGGTAAATGAAATTCAACTTGATAGATTAAAAACACTCGTTTTCAATCTTGAAAGAATGAACGTCGTTAATGCAGGAGTTATCCACTCAAAAGGTGAAGTGCTGAGCCGTTTTTTTCATAATCATTTCGATAAAATTTTAGTTGATGCCCCTTGCAGCGGTTTAGGCATTATGCAAAAGAAGAATGAGGTGAGCAACTGGTGGACGAAAGAAAAAGCTGAGCAATTAAGCGAACTTCAATACCGGTTGCTTCTTTCAGCTTTAAAGATGGCGAAGATCGGTGGTGAAATTGTTTATTCAACATGCACGCTTTCCATTGAAGAAAATGAATTTGTAATTGATAAACTGCTGAAGAAGTTTCCCATAAAACTTTTACCGTTTACTCTTCCTATTCACTCTCACAATGCGTTTACGCAATTGCATGAGCTTAAACTTGATGAATCAATTCAGAACGCAAAAAGAATAGTTCCCTGGGAAGTGAATTCAGAGGGATTTTTTGTTGTTAAGATTCTCAAAGAAGATGAAATTGAAGTTGAAAATCCCGCTGAAAGAAAAAGACGTCCATTCACTTTTCTCCCTGCAAGAAAGTTGACAAAACAACTTGATATTCTTACCGATATTTTTGGAATTCAGAAAAATGTTTTCGATCGGTATAAATATCTTCAGAAGGGAAACGACATCTTCTTTATAACTGAAGATTGGGACGAAGAAAACTTGATGATGTTTGAAAGAATCGGGACTAAGTTTGCAAACATTGATAAATATGGGAATCTAATTTTACACACACAAGCAGCTGAAATTCTCCAAAACGAAATTCATAAAAGCGTTGTTGAGCTTTTAAGCAACGAGGAATTAAAAAAATATCTTGATGGTGGAACTATCAAAAAAGATTTTCCTTTTAAAGGACAAGCGGTAGTAAAATTCAGAAATAAAATTCTCGGCACCGGGGGAATCTCTGTTGAAGGATTGAAGAGTCGTTATCCCCGCTCAAAGCGAACACAAGAAATTGAGTATTAAAATTTCGAACAAGATTAAATAACGTCAAAGTAATTTTATAAACTTAGACTGTTTCTTCTTGTAAAATTTCACCATGAATTCCTACTACAACAACTTTAACCGGGATTTCCCGTCCAGCTTGTTCTACAGCTTGCATTGCTAATTGAAACAATCCTCCGCAACAAGGAACCTGCATTATTACCACAGTTATTGAATTTATTTTTGCTTCGCTTATCATCTGCACTAATTTTTGCAAATAGATTTGTTTGTTGGAATCAAGCTTTGGACAAGCGATGGCAATACTTTTCCCTTGTAAAAAATCTTTATGAAAATCTGGATAGGCTATCGGTACGCAATCAGCAGCTAAAAGCAAATCAGCATTTTTAAAAAAGCCCGCGTTTGGAGAAATTAAATGAAGCTGTACAGGCCATTGCCGTAAATGGGAAATTCTTTTTCCATCTTCTTCCAAATCATTTTCATCTTCCTGTTGGATAAAACTCATTTCTTTTGAACCGGGACAACCGCAAGTTTTAGGTTTTTCATTTTCGCCAATTTCTTTTAACATAGGATTTTCAATTCCAGAATCATTTAAATAATCCAAAGCCTGAGTCAATAAATCAAATTCTTTATGTTCTTTTAAATGAAGAAGATGCGCCTTAATAACATTATCGCCGCCTTTAACAATGTACTCCATAACTTTCTTTTCATCGTATGGTTCTGCTTCGCGTTCGATAACGGTAATTGCATTTTGCGGACAATGACCAAGGCAAGCACCTAGTCCATCGCAAAAAAGATCAGAAATCAATCTTGCTTTGCCGTCAATAATTTGGAGAGCGCCTTCATGGCAATTTGGAACACACTCTCCGCAACCATCGCACTTTTCTTCTTCTATTTGGATAATTTTTCTGAGCACCTTTTCTCCGGTTTTATAAACAGATTATTTTGTCCGATTAAAAATAAAACAAAAATCTCACATCTTCAAGACGTGAGATTTACTTTTTACAAATTTTCTATCTGAATGTTCCCTTGATTTGTTTCCAGCCGAATTTCTCCATTGCCGGAACCCAACTTTCCGGAAAGAAATCCTGATGATTGTGCATCAACCGTAAGAGCGAGCCCCTTTTGCGAAACAACACCGTTTAAACTTTTCGCATAAACTGATGTAGAGACATCTGTAGGAATTTTCAATAGTATATTTCCGCTATTTATTTTCACACGACAGAAGCCATTTTCGTGCAAAGCTAGTTCAAGCGATTTGTTCCCAGCTCCACCTGAAATTTGACAAGAACCGCCATGTCGTTTGAGATCAACTATGGGAGCGTTTTCAATCGTCAACACAGAATCTAAATCAGAGACGTTTATGTTTCCAACGGCCTTTTCAATTTTGCAGATTAATCCTGAGGGAATGGTTAAGGTTACGCCGCAATTAAGATTACTTTCGTTCACAGTGCTGTAAATATCAACAAAAAGTGTATCGCCAACATTTTGAGTAGAAAGTTTTAGATAAGAAAATTTTTCATCTCCCTTAACTTGTGTTTCGGCTTGTACCGATTTAAATAAATACCAGGTCAACGTATCGGTTGAAGCGGCTCCTTGAATATTGACTAACCCGTTTGCATTGCGAACAACAAGAACTTTTTCACCGCTTAACTTTAATCCGCCGTACGATTTATTGGTATACGTGGCAAGGTCAGGTGACTTAGTAGAATTATCCTTGCAGCTAGTTAAAACAATTATAAAGAACAATAACATTCTAGATAAAATACGCACCATACTAAGTCCCCTTTATTCTTAAATGATTAACAAGCAGTAATAATTCCGAGGAACGAATCAGCCTTCAAACATGCGCCTCCAACAAGTGCGCCGTCAATGTTTGGTTGAGAAAGAAGTTCAACCGCATTATCCGGTTTTACGCTTCCGCCGTATTGGATGATAATTTCATCAGCGATTTCGCTTGAATATAATGAGGTTAATTCTTTTCTAATGAAAGCATGAACTTCTTCAGCTTGTTCCTTCGAAGCAACTTGTCCGGTTCCAATTGCCCAGACAGGTTCGTAAGCAATGATGATTTTTTTCATGTTTTCGGAATCAACGTTTTTTAATCCTTCAACAACTTGGCGCTTAACCACATCAAAAGTAATTCCTTTTTCGCGTTCTTCTAAAGTTTCACCAATGCAAAAGATTGGAAGTAATCCGCTCGCCAATGCTTTGTGGATTTTTTTATTAATTGTCGAGTCGGTCTCGCCGAATATTGTTCTTCTTTCGGAGTGTCCGAGAATAACATATTCACAGCCGACACTTTTTAACATTGATGCAGAAATTTCACCGGTGTAAGCGCCGCTTTCTTCAAAGTACATATTTTGTGCGCCGAGTTTCACCGATGAGTTTTTAACCAATGTTGAAGCGGTTTCCAACGAAGTATATGGCGGGCAAACGATAACTTCGACGTTACTTGATAAATTTCCTAATCCGTTTTTTATTCCAGAAATCAATGAGATTGATTCTTGCAAATTCAAATTCATCTTCCAGTTTCCGGCAATTACTTTTTTACGCATTTAATTTCTCCATGAGGTTTTGTGTTAAATATTTCCATTACAAACTTAACAAAGATGAGGAACTCCGTCAAAAATAGATCACGAATTCACCACAAATATTTTTAAGATTGAGTATTTTCAAATCGATAAAAAAAGTATTTTATGAAAAGAAGAAATCTTCCAAAGCAAGTTATCATTTTAAGTCTCGTTAGTTTGTTCACGGATATAGCAAGCGAGATGCTTTATCCAGTTACACCTATTTTTATGTCTACCGTTTTAGGCGCTTCTATGGCGGTTATTGGCCTGCTTGAAGGGGTTGCCGAAGTTATAAGCGGTTTCTTTAAAGGGTATTTTGGAGTTCTTTCAGATAAAATAAAGAAGCGTGCAGTTTTTATTTCTTTCGGTTACGGACTTTCAGCACTTTCTAAACCGCTTCCGGGAATTTTCCCATCGCTTGCTGCAATCATAACCGCAAGAATTTCCGACCGACTTGGCAAAGGATTACGTACCGCTCCGCGTGATGCATTACTCGCAAGTTACGCGAACGGAAACAGCGGCTCTATCTTTGGCTTTCATCGTGGAATGGACACACTTGGAGCAGCAATTGGGCCAGCTTTGGCACTTTTGTTTCTTGCTTTTTTCCCTAAAAATTACACGTTGATTTTTCTCATCGCATTTGTTCCATCATTGATTGCCGTCTCGCTAACTTTTTTTGTAAAAGATAATTTCCTTTCAAAAGAGGAGAAAAAGAAAATTGGTTTCCGGTCTTTTTTAAAAACAGCCCCAAAAGAATATAAACTGCTTTTAGGCTTGCTTATATTATTTTCTTTTGCAAACAGCAGCGATGTTTTTCTGATTTTAAAATCAAAAGTAATTACCGGCTCAGAAACATTGGCCATTCTTTGTTACATCTTCTACAATCTTGTCTATGCCGTAAGTTCCTATCCACTTGGAAAGCTTTCCGACAAAATAGGGAAGCAAGCAATTTTTGCTTCCGGACTTTTTATTTTTTCGATTGTTTACCTTGGATTTGCAATTGCACATAGTTTTATCTATGCGATTGTTCTCTTTGCTTTATATGGAATTTATGCGGCAGCAACAGAAGGGATTACAAAAGCATGGGTTTCTGATCTGGTACCGGATGAAATGCGTGGAACCGCAATCGGTTTATTAACTATGCTTTCAAGTTTTGCAATTATGTTCGGTTCTTTCTTTGCGGGAATTTTGTGGGATGTTATTAGTTTCAATGCACCATTTTATTTTTCAGGATTTATCGCACTTTTTTTATCAATTTTCACTTTGGTTGGAAAGAAATCGTTAAAAAGTTGAAAGAATATTCTCTAATTCAATTTTTTCCTTTTGCGTCGAAAGGTTCATTCACTATATTAACTACATGAAAATACGACTTAAAAATATCTCTCTTTCTTCCTCTTTCATTTGGCGCCCCCGCGCCTAACATATTCTCATCCATTTTTTCACTTTATTATGTACCGATTTTCCATTCATTTTATGAATGCGCTTTAACTATTTCTATGAACAAAAATTTTTAATAACATAAGGAAACTTCACAATGAAACAGATCAAAAAATTTCTTCTTCCCGAAGCTCAAATCCCTGAGAACTGGTATAACATTCAGGCCGATATGCCGAATCCAACTTTACCGCCGCTTCATCCGGGAACCAAACAGCCGCTTGGTCCTGCGGATTTAGCTCCTCTTTTTCCAATGGAATTAATTAAACAGGAAGTTTCTCAAGAACGATGGATCGAAATTCCTGAAGCCGTGCGTGAGGCTTATAAAATCTGGCGCCCAACTCCGTTGTACCGCGCTTATAATTTTGAAAAGCTGCTTGATACTCCGGCAAAAATCTATTACAAATACGAAGGTGTTAGTCCGGCTGGTTCGCACAAACCAAACACCGCTATTCCGCAAGCGTACTATAACAAAATGGAAGGAGTAAAAAAAATTACGACTGAAACCGGCGCCGGTCAATGGGGAAGCGCACTGAGTTTCGCATGTCAAATGTTCGGAATTGAATTAGAAGTTTACATGGTAAAAATCAGTTACGAACAAAAACCATATCGCAAACTGATGATGAATACCTGGGGCGCAAAAGTTTTTGCTTCGCCGACAAACTTAACTGAATCAGGAAGAAAGATTTTAGCCGAAGATCCAAACTCTCCCGGAAGTTTGGGTATCGCAATTTCAGAAGCAGTCGAACGCGCTGCAACAGATCCAGAATCAAAATATGCACTCGGCAGCGTTTTGAACCATGTTTTAATGCATCAAACTGTGATCGGTTTAGAAGCCGCAAAGCAAATGGAGATGGCTGGAGACTTTCCCGATATTGTTATCGCACCATTTGGCGGCGGATCTAACTTTGCTGGAATTGCGTTTCCGTTTTTACGTTACAATTTACAAGAGGGAAAAAAAGTTCGTTGTATTGCTGTTGAACCAGCTTCTTGTCCTAAATTAACCAAAGGGGAATTCCGTTATGATTTTGGCGACACCGTTGGTTTAACCCCGTTGCTTCCGATGTACACACTCGGACATACATTTGTTCCTGATCCAATTCATGCTGGTGGGTTACGCTATCACGGTGCCGGGGCAATTGTTAGTCAGCTTCTAAAAGATAAAGTAATTGAAGCACAGGCTGTTCATCAATTATCGTGTTTTGATGCAGGAGTAAAATTTGCAAATGCGGAAGGAATTATTCCAGCGCCTGAAGCAACTCACGGAATTGCCGCTGTTGTTCGCGAAGCCTTAAAAGCAAAAGAAGAAGGAACGGAAAAAACAATTCTGTTTAATCTCTGTGGTCACGGACATTTTGACATGTCGGCTTACGAAGATTATTTCAACGGAAAGTTGGTTGATCACGAATTATCGTACGATGAATTACACAGCGGTTTAAATGAGTTGAATGCTCATCCGTTAGTGTAATTATCTGTGTAAAAAATTATCTTATAGAGACGAGGCATGCTTCGTCTCTATATTAAAACAATTCCAGGCTTACACACCCTTCAAGTTCCAGCAGCTTTTCTTTTACTTTAGGTCCGCCGCCGGAAAAACCGCCTAATTTCCCCGATGTTTTAACAACCCTGTGACAAGGAATAACTATTGGAACCGGATTCGCCCCAACTGCATTTCCGACTGCACGAAAACTTTTTTCATTCTTTATTCTTACAGCAATATCTTTGTACGTAACAACTTCACCGAAAGGAATGTTCATTAATTCATTCCATACTTGAAGTTGAAAGGTCGTCCCAGAAATATCTAAAGGAACTTTAAATGTTTTCAAATCTGCATCAAAGTATTTTTTTAATTGTTCAGGTAAGCCGAAAAAGATTTTATCTGTCAGAGGCAGTTTGCTTTTCTTTGGGAATAGTTTACTGCCGGTTTTTGAGTTTAAATCAATTCTACAAATGCCAGTAGACGAAGAATAAATTATTATTGAATTCCCGCCAATTTTTAGTGATGTATAAAAAATTTTCTGGTCTAACTGCATCTTTGTTTTCCTGTTGTTTCATTGAAAATGGTATATCCCTGAACAACACACTCTGAACCTATGCCGGAATAACTTCAATCACCGGATTAACTTCTTTTCTTAAAAGATTTTCAATAGCACGCAACGTTCCCGATATAGCACTTGGGCAACTGCCGCACGCACCCTGGTAGCGGACGCTAAGCGTTACACCGTTCAAGCCTAAAACTTCCAAACCGCCGCCGTCGTTCGCTAATGCAGGACGAACTTTTTGATTCAGCACTGCATTTATCTTTTGTAATAATTCACTTGCGTTTTCGTCCAAGCCTTCCGGTTCTTTCTCGGATGGAATTAACTTCGAATCAAAATCTTTTAAGAAGGAAACCAACGGGCGCTGGATTTGTCCCCATTGTGTTTCACGTGATTTTTCAACGGTGATAAACTTATCCATATAAAAAACCGAAAGAACTCCCGGCAGTTCAAAAACTCCCTTTGCCAGCGGATCATTTACGGCTTCTTCTTTACTATGATAATGACGGGTTTCAAACTTTAACAAACGTTCATTTAAAAGAAATTTTAACGCATGCGGATTTGGCGTTAATTCAACATCGATAACTTGTAACATTCATTCTCCATTAATATTTACTGCTCAAACTTAAAACTCTGGTTGCTTAAAGACAATAACAAAAGTTAATTAACCGGGATTGCAAGAATCGGCACACGCACTTTATGCCGCAGTTCATCCACCGTTGAACCATGAATCATGTCGTCAATCAATTTGTGCCCATGACTCCCAAGAATAATCATTTCGATCTCATCTTTTTCAACAAGTTTGGCAATTGCATCTTCCGGTTCACCACCGCTTATACATAATTCAGTTTTAAAATTCTTTTTCTGCAAGAAGTGTGAAAATTTTTCAAGATAAATTCTCATTCGCAAAGCATCCTGATCATCAACAGCTTCGCCGAGAAATCTTCCCGTAGGAGATTCAACGCAGTGCATAAGAAAGATCGTATTTTTTTCTGCTTGTAAAAAGGGAAGAGCCTTTTGAATAATCTGCGAATCGTAACGATATTTTCCTTCAAGGGCAATCCCAACACGCTGAATTAACGTCCCACTTTCCAACGAAGTAAACTGAGCTGTTGTAGCGTTTATAACTTCTTGAATTTTTTCTTTGGTTAAAATCGGTTCAAAGGTTACCCAGAGAAGCATTCCAACGACGAAAAGAAAAAAGGGAATTCCTAAAAACTTAATTAATAAACCCACCGCTCCCGGATCAGAAATGTGTTCGAGTACTACATCCGAAACTAATTTAATATTTAACGCAACAATAAGAATAGCTGATGTCCATGCAAGCAACCTCACTTTAGTGCCGGAAGCAAATTCTCCCATTTTCTCTTTACTCGAAGTAAAATGAAGAAGGGGAATTAACGCAAAGGGAAGTTGAAGCGATAATATAACTTGCGATAAAATAAGTAGCATATCAACCGAGCGATCACCAGCAAGATTGATAACAATAAGCGCCGGAATGATGGCAATTAAACGGGTAATTAATCTTCTCACCCAGGGACGAACTTTTAAACCGACAAATCCTTCCATAATAATTTGTCCGGCAAACGTTCCGGTGATTGTTGAAGATTGACCAGCAGCTAGGAGCGCTAGACCAAAGGCAAACGGAGCGAAAGAGTTTCCCAGCAGTTTACCAAGAAGAGAATGGGCATCCATGATAGAAGCAACGTCTGTGTGACCGCTTGCGAAAAAAACCGAAGCAGCCAAAACCAAAATTGCTGCGTTAACAAAAAACGCTGCATTCAGAGCCACAACGGAATCAATCAAATTAAATTTATTTGCTTCTTTTTTTCCTTTTGAACTTTTTTCTACATCACGAGATTGCACTAAAGCAGAGTGGAGATAAATATTGTGGGGCATTACCGTTGCACCAATGATTCCAAGCGCAATAAATAAGGCTCCACTTGACATTGCTGTGGGCATGAATCCCGTTGCAACAGCTGCAAGATCGGGTTTTGCTAAAACCAATTCGAGAAGAAAACAAATACCGATCATTACAACGAGAGAAACGATCACCGCTTCCATTTTTCTAATTCCGTAGTTGATCAACACCAGCAGAAGTAAAACATCAAGGGTGGTAATTACAACACCCCAAATAAGCGGGATGCCGAACAATAAGTACAAACCGATTGCAGAACCAAGCACTTCGGCTAAGTCTGTTGCGGCAATTGCCAGTTCAGTAAATATCCATAAAATATAATTAATAGATTTTGGATAACTGCTTCGGCATGCTTGCGCTAAGTCTCTGCCGTAAACAATTCCTAGGCGTGCCGCAAGCGTTTGAAAAAGAATTGCCATTAAGTTTGCCAGCAGAATTACCCAGATTAATTTGTAACCGAACTGCGCACCGCCAGCAATATCAGTCGCCCAGTTTCCGGGATCCATATAACCAACAGAGACAAGGAATGCCGGACCGGAAAAAGCGAAGAGTCGTTTTAAATAACTCCCTTTATCAGTCTTTACTGATGAATGTACTTCTGATAATGATTTATCCATTTATAAACTTACTTTTAACTTTCTCTTGCCGTAATGGCATTAAATTCTTCTTTGGTAACCGGTTGAATACTTAAACGGTTTCCTCGCTGTAGAAGTTTCATGTTTTGCAATTTTGAATTTGCTTTAATTTCTTCAAGTGTAACCGGTTTGGAAAATTTTTTCACAAACTTAATGTCAACCATAAACCATGTTGGATTTTCCGGTTTACTTTTCGGATCGAAGTGGTTGCTTGCCGGATCAAAAGCTGTGTGGTCTGGGTAACCATCTTTCACAACTTCACATATGCCAAAGACTCCTGTTGGTTCACAATTACTGTGATAGAACAAAACCATATCACCTTTTTTAATTTCATCGCGCAAAAAATTTCTTGCTTGATAATTCCGAACCCCGTCCCAGAATGTTTTTTTATCTTTTTGTAAATCATCAATTGAATACGCTTCCGGTTCTGATTTGAAGAGCCAATATTTCATCCTGTTTTCTCCTGTTGGCATGACGCTGTAAACGGTTTTCCGTTCACTGAAAAAAGTTCATCAAGACGAATTTCAACTCCATTTGCCATTTGCAAAAATTCTGCTTTATCTCGAGAAAAAATGTCAACGATTTTTCCCGATTCTTCTGCAATTATTCCATCAATAAAAAATTGAATTGTAACCTTCTTTCCGGTTGTTGACAACGCTTCAAGTTCATCATACAAACCGCAGTTTAGAGGAGTATAGGTCTTCATAGATTAATCATTTTTAATTGAACAAAAGTAAGAAACTTTTGCGATAATAGATAGCGGGTTGTTTGATCTCTCAATCCATTACAATAAAAATCAAACAGCTTTTTGCTAAATTTATATCACTCTTTTAATTCTAATACGAAAGGAAAACTATGAAAAAATTATTTCTTATGATCTTAATGCTTTTATCCTCTTCGCTTTTTGCAGAAGGAGATTCGCTCAGCGGAAAATGGAAGCCGGACGGAGTAGCCGGAATTAATTTAAGTCAAATTGCTTTTAGCAATTGGGCAAAAGGAGGTGAAAATTCACTTTCATGGGTTTTCTTTTCAAACATTCATTTCAATTATGACGGAAGCCAATACAAGCTAAAAAACAATTTCAAGTTCGCGTTCGGAAGAACTAAACTTGGAGACGCCGCGTACCGCACCAACGATAATGAAGTTTATCTTGAAAATGTTTTAACGTATCAAGTTGGATGGTCTGTCGATCCATTTCTCAGCAACACTTTTCGCACAAATGTTTCAGCCGGGTTTGATTATAAATCACCGTTGGAACCAAAGGTTTCGGACTTTTTCGATCCGGCTTACATTACACAAGCGATCGGTTTTGAATATGGAAAGACAAAACAATTTGTAACGCGACTCGGTTTGGCGTTTCAGGAAACTTTTACAAACAAATTCCGGTCTTACTCTGATGATCCCAAAACAACTGCGATGGAAGCGTTCAAGTTTGAAACCGGTATTGAATCGGTTACTTCAACTGAATTTTTAATTGATGATAATTTGCTCTACTCGAGTAAACTGAGACTCTTTTCAAGATTTGACCGAATTTCAGTTTGGGATGTCCGCTGGGATCACTTGATCACCGCAAAGATCAATAAATATTTGAATGTAAACTTTAACGTACTTGTGTTGTATGAAAAAGATCAGTCGCCTAAAACACAAGCGAAAGAAGCGCTGCAAGTTGGAGTAACATATAATTTGTTTTAAATGATAGATCGGAATCTGAAAGACAAAAACCCACGCATTCTACGTGGGTTTTTATTTCATTTAATTTTACAGGCTCAAACTCATTCCTACTACAACCGTTCTTCTTCCAAAGTAACTTGAGATTTCCTTTCGTTCTGAGTAATCGGGTGAATAGTAATATCCGAAAATATTTTTTAGATCAAGAATATTTAATCCTTCGAGATAAAAGACGGACGAGAACCGATCAAATAAAGTTGTAAAATAGGTGAGCCGTAAATCCAACCGTTTGTAATTTTGGAACCGTGAAGAATTTTTTACACCATAAACCGGTTCGAAAACATTTTCCGATACGCGGTAGTCTGCACCGATAACCGGCGTGTATGGTCTGCCGGTCGCATACTTAAAGTTGATTCCAACTTGCCAATTTGCAGCGATGAAATATTTAGCGATCAAAGAAAAATTGTGAGTGATATCGAATGAACTGCTTGTTAACTGCTCAAAGTCCATCCACTTTCTTTTTGTATTGATAAATCCGTATGAAATCCAGCCGCTTAAACCATTTGTGAGTGTACTTTTCAAAATCACATCAACGCCATCGGCAAAACCTTTTCCGCCATTATCGTACTTTAATATTGAATTTTCAAGCGGAAGATTTTTATAATCTTTATGGTAAAGTTCAAAGCGGAAAGAATTGTCATCGTTAAAAAGATAGTCATAGGAAATCACGTAATGTGTTGCCTGCATCGATTTTAAATTCGGATTTCCGTCAACGGGATTGAACAATCTTGGATCCGGCAATTGATTGAAAATTCCCCACGCCGTTTTTATTGTTGAATGATCGTTTAACTTGTACGATAAATTTACGCGCGGATTTATCCAACCAAGCTTGAGCGAGGGAATGTTGTCGTATCTAATTCCAATTGCGCTTGCAAAGTTTTCAATTCCAAATGTGTTTGCCGATTCAAGTTCAAAGTAACCGCCAATTCTTGAGCCGAAAATATTCGCGTCCAGCACTTTCTTCTGCGCATCGGGACGGATGTTATAGTCGTTATCGGGAATTTGCCCGAGGTAATTTACTTTTCTTCTTTCAAATTCAATTCCGGAAAGAAGTCTGCTTCTTGAACTGAAGAAATATTCGAAATCATTTCTGAAAGAATATACCTGATCTGTTTTTGTTAGATCAAGTATGCCAAGCTTCCATTGGTTCAAATAATTACTGAAAGAAAAACTGTTCTTCATTACAAGTTTTGAAAAAATAACATTTGAGTGTTGCAGATTAATAAACTTACTCGTGGTGTTTCCGTTAAACGTTCCTTCATATTCTGTTTGCTCAACTTTTACGCCTTGAACGTCTCTGGCATAGATTCCAAACAATTTCAGTTTTCCGCTTTTTGAATACGCATAAGTAAAGCTTCCCGTAGCATTTTTTGAAGTTGGAGCCGCGGTGAATTTTTCTAATCCACCGTTAAGCCAGAAAATTGGTTTGGTAAACGATTGATCAAAATTAAAATTGAATCCGAGTTTATCTTCAATAAGAGGAACTTCGGTTGAAAAATTAGTATTCGCTAAAGAAATGCCAAAGCTACTCTGCATAGTTGTTGGAACTCCTTTTGTTTCGATATCTAAAACTCCCGAAAGAACATTGCCGTACTTTGCCGAGAAACCGCCGCTTGAAAAGTACATCCCTTTTATGAATTCATTTTTCAAATTGGAAAATAAACTGCCGTAAGTTGATTCGTAGGAAAACGGGTGATAGATCAAGGCTTGATCGATCATCGTTATCGTTTCAATCGGGTCACCACCACGCACATAAAGTTCTGCGCTTTCGGAAACTTGCGTAATGCCTGGCATTGTTTTTAATGATTGAAATAAATCCGCCGCGCCGCCTGGAGTTGTTAGAACATCAATTCTGCTTAACACCAATCCTTTTCCTTTTTCAGAACCGAATGAACTCGCCGAGACAACCGACTCTTTCATCTTCAGCGCCGATTCTCTTAGTTCAATATCAAGTGTAATTTTCTTTTGATCTTGAACATCGATTTCCGTACTGAACTTTTCATAACCGAGCAGATTTGCGTTCAAAATAATTTTTCCTTTCAACTTTGTTGAAAAAGAAAATTCACCTTTATCATTGCTCATCGCGCCGTCACCCGAATTTGAGACGAAAACCATTACCATCGGTAGGGGAGTTTTGTCTTCATCAAATATTCGTCCTTCAATCTTTACTTTCGATTGCGGAAAAATATTTAATTGAAGGATGAACAGAGTTAATATAATTTTTGTTTTCATCTTATTCCTTCTCATTCATCATTACTAATAAGTATCTTTTCCTGAGCTTTTTGTTTTTTCCAATTTCGGAAGCAACACATGTTTAACCCAGCCAAACTCCGGTTCAATTGAGAGAGCTTTTTTGTAAACAAATAGCGCTGCGTCCGACATTTCCAATCTTTCGTCGGCGATTCCAGTCCAAGCTAACGCATCAAGATATCCCCAGTTTACAGATAAGGATTGATCGTTTTCTTCTTTTTCAAAAAATGAAATTGTTTTGGTAAAACTTTCGAGCGCTTCTTTTGTGCTTCCTCCAAACGCTGCCGGCGTGTTAAACTTCATAATACCATAAATCAAATTAGCGCGCGGATTGTTTGCATCAATTGCCAGTGCTTCACCCAGTAATGCGTAAATTTTTGGTGAAAGGGTCATTGCCTCTGCCCAATTGTAAGTTATTTTCATCATTAAGATTGCAGCAAGCAAAGTTTTTCCTTCCGAAGCAAAGTCATTGGTGTTGGCAATTTTTTCAGCATGATCAACAGCTTGAGCGACATACTTATCGAACAAAGCTTTCTCACGCGAACCAATTTCTAAAAAGCGGTACTCGATATAAGTCAAATTGTAAAGCGCGGTGGAGTTTGTTGAATCAGCTGCATAAATTTTTCCGAATATCTCATGCGCTTTGAGGAATGTTTCTTTGTCGTAAGTAACATACGCCTTAATGGCAGTAGTTTTTCCTTCTTGCATAAACTCCTCGGCATTTTGGGCAAATGCCAACTGTAGAAGTGAGCTTATCAGGAATATGAACCCGAACAGTTTGGTGGAAAATGAATTTTTCATTTTTGATTCCTTTTTTTTGTTGTTTTATATAAAGTACTTTAAAAAACAAAGTATATTGCTAAAAATTTTTATTTTTTAATTAGTTTTTCAAGTTGAGCCACATATAATTCAAATGCTTTAATTCCGGTTTTGGTAAGTGAGTAAACCGTTTTGGGTTTACGATCGACAAATTCTTTTTTAACTGAAATATATTTTGCATCCTCAAGTTTCTTCAAATGAACACTCAAGTTCCCATCGGTTGCGTTAACTTTTTCTTTTAGAAAATTAAAATCCGATTCCTCAACAGCAACCAGCACGGATATAATAGCCAGTCGAATTCTCGAATGGATTAGGTCGTCTAAATTTTGATAGTCAAATTCATTCATGATTATTTTTCAACTTCTTTTTTATACTTTTGATAAAAATAGATCCCGGGAATAACCTGAAAACAAATCAGCATCAATGCCATCACAAATACGGTATGAATCCCAGGAAAAAAAAACATATATACAGCACCAATCCACCAACCAACGGACAAATATTTCATCCATGTCTCGTTGTGAATAAATCCGGCTACAATGAATGCCATACCAAGAAAAGTACTTAACACAGCGCTTATTGATTGACCCGGGATCGCTCCTGAAGGAATACCGATAAAGCCTACAATTGTCATCGCCGTACCAGTTGCAAGCCATACACCACCAAGTATCTTACCAGCAAAAGTTTTGGGATTACACTCAGTTTTCCTTTTTCTGTATGAGAAGAAAGAAAAAATCCATCCCAGCCCAATAATTACTCCCCAAAATAAAATAAAATTTATGTTCAATTTAAAAACGTATGCTGAATAATCTAGTAGAAGCCCAACGGCAACGAGTAATCCCCAAACAATGTAATCTTTTCCGTTGTAAACAATCGAAGCTTTACTGTCTTCAATTATTTTTTTTATGAATTGCAATTCATCCATTGCTATTTTTTCGTTCATACAATCTCCGTGATGAAAAACCTTTTAAATAAATAGACTAAAAAATTAATCATTGCTTTTTCTCATCTCATTTTTTGAATTAAAATAAAATATGAATCCGGGAATTATTTGAAGAACCAGCATCATTATAGCCATCATCAAAACTTGATGAATATTATGTATATAAAACATAGCAATTCCACCAATCCACCATCCTACCGATAACATCTTCACCCATTGAGAGTCGTATATCATTCCACTAATAAAATAGGCCGTACCTAATACAAGAGCAATTAACGGACTGACCGCATAACCATGAATCATTCCAGACGCAGTGGCAACAAATCCCAAAATTGTCATTGCAATTCCGGCACCTATCCAAACACTAATTAAGATTTTCCCCGCAAATGTTTTTTTCTGTTGTTTATTGTGCATTCTCATATTTGCAATAATTGTGTAGCCCCATCCAAATCCAATAAGAACAACCCATACCCATACTGAGTTAATTGGTTGTTGAAACATAATTCCGACATATACTGACATCATTCCTAAGAAAACAAGAATGCCCCAAAAGATATACCCGATCCCGTTTTCAACGACGGTGCGTTTACTATCTTCAATTACTTTTCTAATAAAAATCAGTTCATCAATTGCTGTTCGGTCATCCATGTAAAGCCTCGTTTAATAAAGTACTTTGTTTTACAAAGCAAACATACGAAACCAAACACCGCTTGTCAAGAGGTAGCCACTATTTTTTTACTTATTGGTGTGAAAAACTCTTCTTGGTGTCGTTTTTATCTGATAAGCGGTTTCATTATTCCATAGAGGTCTCTAAATAACCAGTAAGAATTCACTATTTTTTCGCATTAAGCAAAATTCTTTCTTCACACGTCCAAAAGACATAGAAAGATTATTTAACAAAAATAAAGGAGCGATATGAGAACTCTCTTTTCTTTTGCTTTACCGATCTTCTTTTTTTCTGCGATCGGTTTTAGCAGCAATGCGGCAACCAAGCCGTTTCCTTATCCTATTGAACAACACAAAATGGCAAACGGATTAAATGTAGTAACGGTAAAATTCGACAGCCCCGGAATAGCCTCCTTCTTTCTCGTAGTACGTGTGGGTTCGAGAAATGAAGTTGAAGAAGGTGTAACGGGTTTTGCCCATTTCTTTGAACACATGATGTTCCGAGGAACAGAAAAATACAACAAAGATCAATACAACGAAGAGCTCAAAGCAATTGGCGCCTCAGCAAATGCCAACACTTCTCTTGATAGAACAATTTACCACATGACTGGTAATGCAAAAAAGCTTGAAAAAATGTTTGAGCTTGAATCAGACCGCTTTCAAAATTTGCACTATCCAATTCACGACTTTAAAACAGAAGCCGGAGCAGTTAAGGGAGAATATACAAAAAATATAGCCTCACCCTTTGCACAACTCAGTGAAAACATTTCAAACACAGCGTTTGATGCTCATACTTACAAACATACAACGATGGGATTTTTAAAAGATATTATTGATATGCCGAATCAATATGAATACTCGTTGAAATTTTTCGATCGGTTTTACCGCCCGGAATACACTACGCTTTTGGTTGTTGGTGATGTTACTCCTGAACGAGTAAACAAACTTGCCGAAAAGTATTTTGGTAATTGGAAACATGGCAATTATGAAGCAAAAATTCCCGTTGAACCGGAACAAAAAGAAACACGTTATACTCATCTTCAAAACAGCAGTATTCCTCCCTACGTTAGTTTAAATTTCAAGGGACCTGGTTTTGACGCTAAAGGAATGGAATCACCGGCACTCGATATTTTGTGCACCATTCTTTTTTCTGAAAATTCAAAACTCTATCAAAAACTTGTGCTTGATGAACAAAAAGTCCGAAGCATTTACGGTGGAATTTATGACACCCGCGATCCTAATTTAATTTCAATTGCTGCTTCAATCGTAAATAAAAATGATATGCAGTATGTAAAAGATGAAGTTCTGAAAACGGTCGAAGCCGTTAAAGCAAACGGTGTTGATGAAAAGATGCTGGCGGAAACTAAGTCAAGATTGAAATACAGTTTTGCGATGGGAATAGATAATCCTTCTTCAATAGCGAATACGTTAAGCCACATTATTCAACTTACCGGCGATCCGGAATCAATCAACCATCTTTATCAGAACTATGAAAAAGTTACCGTTGATGATCTAAAAGCAGCAGCAAAAAAATATTTCACACCGGAGAAACTGACTATCGGAACCATCTCTGCCGACGCAGAAGGAGGAGTAAAATAATGAAAACACTTATGCTTGGAATTTTATTCTTTGGTTCGCTGCTTGCTCAAGAAGTGGTGGAATTAAAACTGCCGAATACAAACAAAGTAATTATTAACTTGATGTTCAAAAATGGTTCGGTATGCGATCCCGCCGGAAAAGAGGGACTAACCTCTCTCACCTCTGCGTTATTAACACAGGGGGGAACCGGTAACATGACTTACGCCGATATTCAAAATAAAATTTATCCGTGGGCAGCCAATTACGGTTCTTCCGTTGATAAAGAAGTTTCTATCTTCTCTTTTGAAGTTCCTCAAGATTTCCTCAACGACTTCTATCCAATATTAAAAGGCTTAATTCTTAATCCGTCTTTCTCTCAAAATGATTTTGACCGCGTAAAACGAAATCAACAAAATTATGTTGATCAGGTAATCCGCGCATCTTCAGATGAAGAATATTCTAAAAAAGCGTTGGAGGATTTTCTTTTCAGAGGAACAAAATATCAACACATGATTCAAGGAAAATCCGAGAGTGTGAAAGGAATTACTTTAGATGATGTAAAAAATCACTACAAAAATTTCTTTACAAGAAATAATTTGATGATCGGAATTGCCGGAAATTATTCAAGTGAATTTCTTGCAACTCTAAAGAAAGATCTGCAAAACCTTTCGGATGTAAAACCGGTTACACCAACGCAGATTGCACCTCAAATGCCAAAGGGAATAAACGTTGAGATCATTCAAAAAGATAATGCCTTCGGCTCTGCAATTTTCGCTGGCTTTCCGATGAATCTAACTAGAAAAGATGATGACTTTGCCGCTTTAATGGTTGCAAATTCTTTCCTCGGTGAACATAGAAAGTCATACGGAAAATTGTATCAGAAACTGCGCGAAACACGTTCGATGAACTACGGCGACTATTCTTACATCGAGTGGTACGACAATGGCGGAAGAAATATGCTGCAACCTGCGGGAACGCCAAGAACGACAAATTATTTTTCGTTTTGGATTCGTCCGGTACAAATTGCGAAGCAGTTAAAAAATCAGTATAAAGAATTAGAAGACATTAAAGTTGGACACGCGCATTATGCAATTCGTATGGCAATCCGCGAGATTGATAATCTTGTGAAAAACGGAATGACGGAAAAAGATTTTGAAGCAACGAGAACTTTTCTAAGAAGCTACATAAATCTTTATGTTCAAACTCCGGGCAGCCGGCTTGGCTATTTAATGGATTCTAAATTCTATGGCAAAAAAGATTACGTTAATGAAATGGACAAAAAACTTGCTAAGCTTACTCTTGCAGATGTGAATAAAGCAATTAAGAAATACTGGCAGGTTGAAAACATGTGTATTACAATCGTAACCGATAAAAGCGAAGCAGAACCTTTAGCTAAAAGTCTAAAAGAAAATCTCTCTTCGCCGATGAGTTATTCAAATATCGTAAAAGCTGGATTACCGAAAGAAGTTTTAATTGAAGATGACGCCGTCGCAAATTATAAATTAAATGTGAATGATGTGAAAATCATTAACTCGGCAGATACGTTTAAGTAAAATTCTTTAAGACAATGGGACGCAGATTTTATAAGATTTGTTAAGCTCAATTAAGATTATCCTAAAAAATCATAATTGATCTTAACGAATCTGCGTTCTATTGTTTTTTTATCCCTTCTCGAACAATTCATTAAATTTTATCGCTTTAAACTTCAATAAGTCTTCAAGCATTCTCCGACTTTCAATGACAGTAATGTTGGGATCTAAATATTGAACTAACTCATCTTCGGGATTTTCCAGCTCAATATAAATTTTCGCGTGAGTATTCAGCTTTTTTATACGCGAAAGTAGGTGAAGTGTTTTTACATCAGGATCTTTAAAACGAATATTGGAAAATACAAAGATATAATCGGCGTATTTTATATTTGCTTTCTTTAGGTTGAGAGGATTGATAGGCACACCTCTTACAAAAAAGTGCTCCGGGTAAGGATTCGTTTCAACCAAATCAGTAACAATCACCATTTCTTTTCCGGTAAAGTCTTTGTGTGTTTGAAGTTCCTGTATCAGTTCATCAGCAAACGCAGTGTATTCACAAATAACAATATGATTTTTACAGTTTGTCTGTGCCAAACCGCGAATATGTTTTTCAAACGCTTGATGCACCGACTCAGCAATGATAGTGATGATATTCGTATAAAAGAAGACACCAACAATTATTGAAACGATTGCGGATATTCTTCCTACAACGGAAATGGGATAAACATCCCCATAACCTACGGTTGTTGAACTTACCATCCACCACCAAACGACATCAAAATAAGAATGAACGTGTGGATTGTTTCCAATTTCAGCGTAATAAAAAATGATGGTATTAACAACAAAACTGACCACCAGCACGATTGTCAAAAAGTAAATTCTCGATTTCATGTTAAATGTCTATGATATTGATAAAAGATTAAAAATATTTTCTGCAATATAATCCGGTTTTTCTTTTTCTAAAATTCCTTTTGACCGGTAACCCCACGTAACAGCGCAAGTTTTGGTTCCGGAATTTTTTCCGCAGCGTATATCAAGTTCAGAGTCGCCAATCATTATTGCTTGCGACGGAAACACAGAAAGAGAATTGCAAATATGTAGCAGTGGTTCAGGGGAAGGTTTTACTTCAATTCCTTTTCGTCTTCCCATTATTGCATCAAAATATTTTTCTAATTTAAAATGATTAAGAATATTTTCCGCTTGTTCCTGTCCCTTTGTTGTTAGCAACGCAATTTTCTTTCCTTTTTCCTTTAAAGTTGAAAGAACTTCTACAACTCCCGGATAAAGCTTTGTTGTGTTGATGAAATTAAAATAAAGAGTTTTGTAAACATTAATAAATTCTTCAATATCATCAACCTTGATATTCAAGTCATCAAAGATGATTTGAAAATGTTCACCAATCCGTTTGTCTAATTCTTGTTTTGGAAGGTGAACTGTTCGCCCAAAATGTTCAAATGTTTTTAGCGTTGTTTGATAAATTGTTTCAGAAGATTCGGTTAGAGTTCCATCTAAATCGAAAACGATGAGTTCAATATTTTTCATTGGTTAAGTTGTTTTTGCTTTAAATAAAATAATCGTTTGGAATAACTTTTCTCCCGGCGTATCCGCTCGTCGGATGATGGTAATACGTAATCGTTTCTTCATCGCTGCGCCAGCAAAGAAAAACTTCTTCTCCGTCAATTACGGAAGGGAAATCAACAAGCCCGAGAGAGAAATCCCAATCCTTATAATAACACCCAACCTCTTGTAATTCTTTCAGATAATCTTGCATTGTTTTCATACGTTCGGATATTTCCGGATTCAGTTGAACATTTCCCCCAACTTCGTCGATTAAAAATTGAATTTCTTTTCCTTCGCGCAGAATATCTTTTACAATTTTTCTTACAAGCGGAAGTGTATTAATGGCTTCCTTCGGCGTAAAATATTTTATCTCTATCATGCTTCTTTTGTTCTTATAAAAAATTTTTACAACTTTCTCGCAACCACAACTACCGTTTTTAGTTTATCAACCACGGAAGAAGCGTCATTCATTGCCTCAAGATAAATAATATAAATGCCGATTCTAAGAGGGTTGCCGTCGTCATCCAATCCGTTAAATACCACTGAACCGGTTTGGCCGCTGGCTTGATTGTTTAAAAGAGTTCGCACTAATCTTCCTTTTGAATCAAATATTTTAATTCGTGTCTGTGAAATTGCTTGTGATAAATTGTAATTGATAATCGTAAAATCTTCAAAACCGTCATTGTCGGGAGAAAAAGGATTCGGCGAAACCGAAATGTTTGAGATTGCGTTTGCATTTGATGTAAAGATGCTGTTTTGTTTGCCTGGAGTAGCGCCGCTAAGGGCGACCGAAGTGCTCCAATTGCTACTCAAGTTGCCGTCAATCATTGGATTTATTTTTTCAATTGATCTGTTGTTTGTATTTACAATATTTTTGTTATGCCAATTATCTAAATAATAAATTGAGTCGATGTTCCTGCTGAAAATATTTTTAAGCTGAATCAATTCGCCCGTATTTGTAAATCCAAGCGAGGATTCATTCGTAATTGAGATATTTTGAAACGAAAGCAGCTCGGGATACTGTGTAAAGATCATTGAATCAGCAGCGAGAATAAAATACTCGTTCGGAGAAATTATAAATCCCGTTTCTGAAAGTTTATAATAGTTTCCTTTTTCATCTTCGATACGCCAACCACCGACGTTTATTGAATCATTAGATATATTCTGAAATTCGATAAATTCACTGTTATCTGCATCTGGATCGAACATAATCTCGTTTATGACAATTGAATTGTGAGCAACATTTTGATTTGGAAGAAGATTTTCTGTACCAACAGAATTTCCATTTGGGGTCAACGAAGTTATCCAACTTAAGCTATCTGAACTGCCGTTTATGTGTTCAATCGAAAATCCTTTTTTTCCGGTCCATGAAGATTTGTAATGCATTCGATCGATTATTGCATCGCGGAAATCATAAACGTGAATTCCATCTTCGGTGTTGCTAAGTGAAGGAAGATCAACCGGAAGAAATTTCACATTCGCAGAAGGATGATAAGCATTAAAGAACGAGATTGAATCTTTTGCGATCACAACATACTCGTTAGGTGAAAGATAAAAATCATTATATGTGATCTTTACTTTTGTAGGGGTTGAAAGAGAATCGGAGACCGACCAATTTTTTAAATTGACCGAATCCTTCGCCAAAAGTTCAATCCATTCAGGTGCGTTATCACTCGGATTGTACATTACTTCATTTATGATGATAGCTTGTTGCTGGTATCCCGGTTGAAAATATTTTTCAGCAAAATTGTTCAGTGTATCTTCATCAGCAGCAAAAACAACTTTAGCGGCAAACAACGTTCGTTTTGAAATGGAAACGGTTGAGGCTGCAAAAACTTTAATTGAATCTCCGCTTTGTAATTGCATGTTGATTGTTCGCTCGTCAAACAAATGTTCGGCAATGGAATTGGAATCGGTATCAATAAAAAATTTAAGTGAAAAATTATCAATTGCTTTGGTGCCGATATTTTTTACAACCGCATAAATTGGAAAGTTCTCGTTTTCACCAAAAGAAGGTTGATCCGTTGCGAGACTAGAAATGGTTAAATCGTAATTTTTAGGTGTTTGACTGTTGATTCGTCCAGGCGTACTTTGTTCAATATCCAAAGAGCTTCCCCAATTGTCGGGTTGGTTTGCCGGAATAGATAACAATTTTCGTTCGAGTGAAAATCCGCTGGTTCCTCCCCAACTGCTGTTGTAAAGAACCGAATCCATAACAACCGCACGGTTATCTTTTAAAACTACTCCGTCCACATCATTGTTCAGCACAGGCAAATTTACTTCTACGATTTTTGATGGGATTGACCGATGATAATTTATAATAGAAGAATCTTTTGTTAACACCCCATACGATTGTGGCAGCAGAAAAAAATCTCCTGAAATTTTTCCGTAAGCCGGAGTTGTATAAACGTCGTTGATCGTCCAATCTTTCAAATTGATCGTATCATTTGATACATTTAAAACTTCAATCCACTCCGGCTCGTTATTTATGGGGGTGAACATAACTTCGTTAATTAAAATACTTCCGGCAGGAAAACCGGCAGAAAGCGTTTTGTAAAATGAATTGTTAGTTGTGTCGTCATCCTGTGTAAAAATTCCCTTTACAAAAAAACCTTTTGTTCCTGTAAAATTCTCATAGATATGATTGAAAGGAATTTCGAGTGAGTCAAGAGGAGTGATTGGAAATGATTCGGATGTTGCTGCTACAGCGTCTGGAATTGAATCGAGATTTTCGTCGGGATAAAGTTCAAGATAAAACGAGAGGCTTTTCTTCCCAATATTTTTTACTTTGGCAGAAAAAGAAATATTATCTCCGGAAACCGGATTTAGCGGAGTAAACAAAATATCTGTAACTATTCCGTCAAAATCTTTTTGTGTAACCGAGTTAATTTTCCCAGGAGTTGCTTTAATAATTCCGATTGAAGTTTTCCAATTTGATTGGTTTGTTGTAGATTCATTCACCTCAATTCTTTCTAGTGATCTTCCATTACTGCCACCCCATGACGAAAAATAATAAACACTATCGATTGTCAAGTTTAACGAATCTTTCAATACAATAGCATCATCGCTGTTGTTTAATGCCGGTAAGCTCAATGTAATAATGGGAGAGGAAATCACATAGTGACTAAAAATAGTTGAGTCCTTGCTTAAAACAAAGTACGATTTTGCCGAAACAATTACATCGTTGTTGCTAATTACAACCGGAGTGGTGTTATCCGAAATTTTCCACTTCTTCAGATTAATCGATTTGTCGGAACGATTGAAAAGTTCAACCCATTCGGGTTCTCCGGTGACAGGAGCGTACATAATTTCATTGATAACCAAATCGTTAAAAGAGTTTGGTTTGGGATAAACCGTAAAAGTTACAGTTCTAATATTGTTGATTTGATTTTCATCTGGTTCTAATTTTACAAAAACAATTATCTGGTAATTACCTACCAACAAATTTTGGAGCTGTGTGGAAACGGTAACTGAATCTTTCGAATTAAGTGAAAACACTTGTTCATAAAATTTTTCAAATGGTTCACCAATTGCGTTTTTATTTGTATCTAAAAACATTTCCGTGGTAAAATTTTGAACTGAAGAAACTCCAAGATTTTTTACCACGGCTCTTATATCTATGACGTTCTCAACGAATGGAAAAGTTGGCGAAACTGTAAGCGAAGAGACGGCTAGATCAATTGACAGAGGAGATACAGAATTTTTCTTTCCTGGTGTTCCGTTTGCTTGCAGCGAATTTGCCCAGTTTGATGAGGAATTATCTTTCGTTAAAACTTTCTTCTCATCAGAAATTCCTGCTCCGTTACTTGATGAGTAGAGATAAGTCTCAAGTGTGTCTCCGGCTGATGAAATCAAACGTAACTCGCGATCAGTTGTGTTTGCCATACCGGAAGTGCCGAAAGAATTATCTGCAATTTTTAAAACAAGCGCAGAGGCTGGAATAAGACTGCTGTAAATACCAGCGGCAAGATCATAATCTCCTTCAAAAATTACTGCGAGACCTTTGGGCGGAATTTTCGTTCCGGCGCCGGTGGAAATTAATCCATCAGGATTAGAAGTGTAATACTTTATTTTGAAATTGGCGAGATCAATTGAGTCGGTTTCGCTGGTGTTATAAAGTTCAATAAATTCGTTGTTACCGGAAACCGGGTTGAACATTATTTCTGAAAAAGTTATGAGCGAATCGCTTTGTGCTTTTCCCAATTCACCAAACATAATGAATAAAAGGGAGAAGCATACAAAGGCGAAAATCTTGTTCATTTTTTCAATGGCTTTTTGAGTTGTCTTTGAGAAAGGCGATCGAATAACCAGTTCGGCATAAGCTTAATAAATTTAATCCCAAACACTGCTCCAAAAGTAAACTGAATTATCTTTTTCTCTTTCTTAATACCTTCGATAATAATCTTAACGGCTTTTTCAACGGGAATGATAAACGGCATGTCAAATTCGTTTTTATCCGTCATGGGGGTTTTAACAAAACCCGGTTTTACAGTTAAAACTTTAACATTATATTTTCTTAATTCGGTTCTTAAACTTTCAAGATAGGTAGAAGCTGCCGCTTTGCTCGCGCAATAAAATCCGCTTCGCGGGAACCCGCGGCTTTCTGCAAGCGATGAAACACCAACGATCATTCCTCTTTTTGCTTGAATAAAATCGGGGATCACCTGGTTGGCACAATAAATCATTCCCAACACGTTTACAGCAAATGTTTGTTCTGCTTTGGCGGATTCATTTTTTCGCACATCGGTTCTAAAACTAACTCCGGCGTTAAGCACCAGAATATCGATTGAGTTAAAAAACTTTTTAATCTGAATAAAAATTTTTTCAACTTCATCCTTATCGGAAACATCACACTTGTAAATTTTAACCATCGCATGATATTTTGAAACTTCACGGGCAACCGATTCAAGTTCTTCGATCCTTCTTGCGAGCAACACCAGGCTGCATCCTTCTTTTGCAAATCGAAGCGCAAGGGCTTTACCAATTCCACTTGATGCTCCAGTGAGCACAACATTTTTTCCGGTCAAGTTCATCGCGTAAGTTCCAAAATTTATCTAAATAAATTTACTTAATTTTTTTTAGAATGGAAGTGGTTTTGGGAAATTTAACAGTCGGGGTTTATTTGTTTTTCAAAAAAGATTTACAATTCCTTCAGAAATTCTTATCTTTGCACAAAAATTATTCCAATGTTTAATAGCAATTTTATCTCCATAAACGACGTTTTACTACGAACCGAGGTAGTGGAAACTCACTTTTCCTGCGACCTTAGCAGATGCAAGGGAGCGTGCTGTACGCTTGAAAGTGAATACGGCGCTCCGCTTAACGAAGATGAGATAATCGAAATGGAAAAAGCCCTTCCGCTGGTTAAAAATATCATTCCGGAGAAACATTGGGAAGAAATTGACGAATTAGGTTTTTATGAGGAAAAAGATGGCGAACTTTTAACCCGCAGCGTGAACAACAAAGCGTGTGTTTTCGTTTATTTTGAAAACCAAATTGCCAAGTGTTCGCTAGAAAAACTTTTTTTTGAAAAGAAAATTGTGTTTCAAAAACCTATTTCGTGTCATCTTTTTCCGATCCGTGTTTCAAATTTTGGCGGAGAAGTGCTTCGGTTTGAAAAATTTTCAGACTGTACTCCTGCACTCGAAAAAGGTGTAGAAGAAAACATCACGGCTTTTCAATTTTGCCAAAATAGTTTAGAACGAAAATACGGCACAAAATGGTACAAAAAAGCAAAAGAAATAACCGGTAAATAACTATGCTTTCACTTTCGCAACGTTTATCACAACAGCAAAAACTTTCTCCGCAGCAAATTCAATATCAAAAACTGCTGCAATTAAACACGATGGCTCTTGAGCAACGGATTAAAACCGAGCTCGAGTTGAATCCGATCCTTGAAGAAGACCTTGAATTAAAATTAGAAGAAAAAGAACCCGACGAAACCGTAGGTGAACCGGAGGATTCTGATTACAGCGAGGAAGATGAGTTTGGTTTAGAAGATTACATGAATGACGAAGATTATTTTGATGATCCATCGTACAATAACACACAAAATGATCAGGAAACTTTTCATCCAACGGCGCCGCAGAGGGAATCTCTTCAAGAACATTTGCTAAACCAACTGTACTTGCTTCAACTTGACGAACCGCTTGTGTTACTTGGTGAAGAAATTATCGGCAATCTTGACCAAGATGGTTACTTAAAACAAGACCTTGAAACTATTGTTAAGAATTTGGAAATGTTTGACCACACAAGCGTTACGTTACAAGATGCTGAAAATGTTCTAAAAGAAATTCAAGTGCTTGATCCAATAGGGATTGCTTCCCGAAATCTGCAGGAATGCTTGATCATTCAACTTCAGCACGGCACTTTTGATCCTTATTATTCTTATTTAGCCGAAGAAATGTTGAAAAATCATTTTGAAGATTTTGTTCAAAAAAGATTTGATGCAACGATGCAGAAGATGTCGCTTACTTCCGAGACACTTCGCGCTGTACTTGATTTGATTCAGAAGTTAAATCCAAAACCAGGCGAAGGAAATTTTGAAATTGCCGAACTGAACCAGATCACTCCCGATTTTCTCCTTGAAAAAGTTGATGATAATTTTATCATCACACTTAATGACCGTGCAATGCCGTCTGTTACCGTAAATGCCGCATACATCGAAATGTTAAATGCAAACAAAGGAAAGAAGAAAATTTCCGAACGCGAAAAAAATACATATAAATTTTTACGCGAGAAATTTGAATCGGCTAAATGGTTTATCGCCTGCATTGAACAACGCCGCGAAACTTTATTAAAAGTGATGCGTGCGATACTTGAAAAACAAGTTGCGTTTTTTGAGAAAGGTCCAAAATTTCTCCGCCCGATGATCTACAAAGATATTGCTGAAGAAATTATGATGGACATTTCCACCATCAGCCGGGTGGTAAATGGAAAATTTGTGCAAAGCATGCAGGGCGTGCACGAACTGAAATATTTTTTCAGCGAAGGCTTGGCGACTGATTCAGGCGAAGAGGTTTCAAACAAACATATCAAAGAACGTATAAAAGAAATTATTATAAAAGAAGATAAACAATCACCGCTAAGCGACGATAAAATTGCAGAAATATTGAATGAAGAAGGAATCCACATTGCGCGCCGCACGGTGGCAAAATACCGCGAACAATTGCGGCTGCCGGTTGCCCGTTTGCGTAAGACTTTATGATCCTTTTGGGAAATATTCTTCTTATCATTTTTCTTTTTTTACTTTTCGGAGGGCTGCATTCGTTAACCGCTTCCAACAAAATTAAAAAATTCGCAAGAGAACGCTTTCCAAAATTTCTTCCTTTTTACAGATTGGCTTACAACTTCGTTTCCCTTTTTACCTTTTTGCTGTTTTGGGAGTTGTCACCAAAACCTGATGTGATTCTTTACGATCTTTCATCTCCGTTCGACATTATAATTCTTCTTCCACAATTCGCTAGTCTGCTTGCTTTGCTTTGGACTCTCAAGCTTGTTGACGGAAAAGAATTTCTCGATATCAGTCAAATACAACGCTGGAAAGTCGGTGTGTACAAAGATGAAGAACTGGATGAAACGTCGGTGCTGCGAATTGATGGTCCTTACAAATTCAGCCGTCATCCGATTTATTTATTCTCAATACTTTTTCTTTTCTTTCGCCCGACGATGAATCTTTTCTATTTTGTTTTTGTTCTTTGCTCACTTCTCTATTTTTCGATCGGTTCCTTTTACGAAGAGAAAAAATTAGTCGAACGTTTCGGCGATGAGTACGTCGCATATCAAAAAAATGTTTCAAAAATTTTTCCCGTAAAACCGTTATTTCGGTTTCTTATAGAAAGATTCGTTTGGAAATGATCAACGGTCTTCATATTCACTTAAAAATAAGTTAATTTTGTTAAAAGATTTTAGAGGATTAAAATGCCAATAGATATTAGATCAACAACCATTATCGGAGTTATTCATAATGGTGAGGCGGCTCTAGGTGGCGACGGACAAGTAACACTCGGCAACACCGTGATGAAACATAACGCGATGAAAGTTAGAAAAATTGCTAATGGAAAAGTCCTTTGCGGATTTGCCGGCGCTTCTGCCGATTCATTTACCCTAATGGAACGCTTTGAAGATAAACTTGAACAGTTCCGCGGAAACGTAAACCGCGCAGCAGTAGAACTTGCAAAGGAATGGCGAACCGACAAATACCTCAGAAAATTGGAAGCAATGCTTGCGGTAATTTCAAAAGATAATGCGTTCGTTATTTCGGGTAATGGCGATGTAATTGAGCCGGATGATAAAATCGTAGCAATCGGTTCAGGTGGAATGTACGCACTAGCCGCAGCAAAAATGTTAAAAAAGTACAGCAAACTTTCTGCAAGCGAAATTGTTCAGCAAGCGCTGCAAACAGCTTCTGAGATTTGCATTTACACAAACGATAAAATTCACGTTGAAACTCTTGAAAAATAAATCGAAATAGGAATTAAATAAAATTGAGAAACGAATTAACGCCCACACAAATTGTAAACGAACTTAATAAATTTATTATCGGACAAAACGAAGCTAAACGCGCCGTTGCAATTGCTCTGCGAAACCGCTGGAGACGTCAACAGGTAGTTGGAGTTTTAAGAGAAGAAATAATGCCGAACAATATTATTTTGATCGGACCAACCGGAGTTGGAAAAACAGAAATTGCGCGCAGACTGGCAAAACTTTCAGATGCGCCGTTTATCAAAGTTGAAGCGACAAAATACACGGAAGTCGGATACGTCGGACGCGATGTTGAATCAATGATCCGCGACTTAGCCGATGTTGCCGTTAACATGATCAAAGCAGAAAAAACTGAGGAAGTAAAAACAAAAGCGGAAGAACTCGCATACGAAAGAATTCTTGATCTTCTTATTCCGCCGGTAAAAAAGCCGGTTGAAAACGGTGATGAAAATAAAGATGACGCTGCCGTGACTGAAGAAGATCCGCTTACTAATCAAAAAACACGCGAGTGGATGCGAGCCAAACTACACAAAGGCGAAATCGATAACCGGTTGATAGAGTTTGATAGTACAACTTCTGCTGTTGGTATGCAGGTGCTGGGACCGATCGGCGGAGATGATCTGGGAATTAATATTCAAGAGATCATGTCCACGATGCTGCCGAAGAAAAAGAAGAAAAGAAAAACTACTATTGCCGAAGCGAAAGAAATTTTTTCTGCGGAAGAAGCGCAAAAATTAATTGATATTGACACCGTTCAAAAAGAAGCTATCGAGCGGGTTGAAAATTCGGGAATTATTTTTATTGATGAGATAGATAAAATTGCGGGAGGTGGCGGTCGTGGAAGCGGTGGACCTGATGTATCCCGCGAAGGTGTTCAGCGTGATCTGCTTCCAATTGTGGAAGGTTCTACGGTAAATACAAAATATGGACAAGTTCGCACCGACCATATTTTGTTTATCGCATCGGGCGCGTTCCATGTTTCAAAACCGTCAGATCTTATTCCCGAAATGCAGGGAAGATTTCCGATCCGTGTTGAACTGAAAAGTTTAACAGAAGAAGATTTTATAAAAATTCTTACGCTGCCGGAAAATGCTTTGCTTAAACAATATTCCGCATTACTGGAAACCGAAAACGTTACGCTTCATTTTACCGAAGAAGGAATAAAAGAAATTGCCCGCATCGCTTTTGAAGTTAACGAGCAAGTTGAAAATATTGGCGCACGGCGTTTGCACACAATATTAACAACGCTTTTAGACGATATTCTTTTTGAAGTCCCGGACAAAATGCCGAAAGCCACCGTTAAAATCGACGCGAAACTTGTGAAGAAAAAATTAGACGCGATTGTGAAGAACAGAGATTTAAGTAAATACATTCTGTAAAACCGCACCGCAGATTAGTATTCCGCGTTACAGAAAATTAAAAAAGCTCGAACATTTCGAGCCTTTTATTTTTAACATTCCAGCCTATTTGATTTGAACTTTATCTTACTCACTAACGTTACTTCTTAAAGGAGTTTTCAGTTTATGACAAAATACATTTTTCTTTTTTTGCTCATTTCGCTTACAGCATGTAATAAGAGCAAGGACAATAATAACTTTAAAGATCAGGAGATTATGGAAACAACAACTAAACTTGACACCGCTACGTTCGGCTCAGGCTGTTTTTGGTGCACAGAGGCTATTTTTGAGAGAGTAAAAGGAGTTCAGAAAGTGGTTTCGGGATATGCCGGAGGTACCACAGAAAATCCATCGTATGAACAAGTCTGCACAGGAAAAACAGGACATGCGGAAGTCTGCCAAATTTTGTTTGATCCTTCTGTTGTTTCTTTTCCCGATCTTTTAAAAATTTTCTGGAAAACCCACGATCCCACAACATTGAATCGCCAAGGTGCAGATGCAGGAACACAGTACCGTTCGGTAATTTTTTATCATTCGGATGAACAGAAAAAACTTGCCGAACATTATAAAAAAGAACTTGACCTATCCGGAGCTTGGGAAAATCCAATTGTTACGCAAATTGTTCCATTCACTAAATTTTATTCGGCCGAAGGGTATCATCAAAATTATTTTGCCAATAATCCGACGCAAGGGTATTGCTCTTTTGTAATTGCGCCGAAAGTGGAAAAGTTTGAAAAGGTATTTAAAGAGAAGTTGAAATAGGAGAAGTAAGAAGTTAGAAGTTAGAATATAATTTCTTCGTAATTCTGACTTCTTACTTCTTTATTCTAAAAAAACATGCTACTTAAAACTTTGTAAATGTTGAACGTAGTTCGCCGCACCACCCTCAACATATCCGGTTACTCCCAGTTGGCTTCCGTCTTTACGCAGCAACACAATTGTCGGGTATCCTTCAATATTAAATTGAGCAGCTAACTGTTGATTATAATATTTTGTTTCCTGCGTCTGTTCTTTTTCACGCGGGAAATCAATTTTAACTAACACTAAATTTTTTTCCGCGTATTCGGCAAATTCCGGTTTAGAAAAAACTTCTTCGTTTAATCGTTTACACCAAATGCACCAATCAGAGCCGGTAAAATTTACAAGCACTGTTTTGTTTTCAAGCTGTGCGGTTTTTAAAGCTTCGTCTAAATTTTCTTTCCAAGGAAGATTATCGGTGGTTGATTTACATCCCAAAAGCGATACCGAAAAAAACAAGATTATCGAAATAAAAAAAGTTTTCACGTAATTCTCCATAATAGTTTCAGAATAAGATGATGAAACAAGTTTTAAGATTCAACCATTTCTAAAAGTTTAAAACGAATCCGCAGCATCCCTTCGCTGAAATCAGTTGAAATTATTTTAAATCCGCCAATTTCTTCTGTTGAAGAAACATGATGACCGATGCAGGGACAATCATCATAATCACCTATTGAAATAATTCGCAAGGAGTCCCCCGCTTCATCAGGCAGTCGTTCCAAATTAAATTTGATCGAAGCTTCTTCTTTTGAAATAAACGATTGGGTAACCGGAAGATTTGCTGTTATAACTTCATTCACTTTTTTTTCAATTTCAGAAATCTCTTCCGTTGTCAGATTTCTTTCAAAACGATAATCGCATTTCGATTTTTTCTTTTCGATATGCGCGCTGAAAGACCTTCCTTTGTTGAACATTCTAACCATGGTTTGGTTGAGAATGTGTTCTGCGGAATGCATCCGCGGGTTGTAATCTTTACTCATATTTTTTATAATAAAAAGCGCAGTCAAAATTCCACCGCGCTCAAAAGTTGTCTCTTCTTAGTTTTGTTTTCTCGTTAAATCGATGTGCATACTTTTAAATTCTTTATCGCCGTCAATCGTGTACATATCCATTTCGCTATGGTTATCATCAATAAATTTAATGGTTTCGCGAACCTTTACATCTTGCCCGGTCATCGGATCAACTGAAGTTCCGCGATAAGTAATGGTCTTGGTTGCGGCGTCATACTTACCCGACATCTGCATAACTCCGGTTCCAAAATTATCAATCCAAATGCTGTAAAAAGTTTTTTTGGCGTTATCATAAGCGTCCAATCCAAGTCCGTCCATCGGCATGCCGTTAAAAGTTCCTGAATGTTTGGATTGAAGATATCTTCCTCCTAAAATCATTTCATAAACCGCAGTACCTTCTGAAGTTATTGGATCAGTGTTCGGAGCCATCCACATGGTAATTTTTCCTTTCCATTCGCCCACGCTTTTAGCAAGAATTTTATGCATTTCGCCTGGAGTCATATAGTCCATCCATGCTTTCATTTCCGGAGTCATTTCCTGATTTGTCTCTTGTGCAAAAGAAGGAACCGAAAAGAACAATATTCCCAAAGTCATAAACAAAGAAAACATTTTCATACGTACCTCTTTTTTAATGTAATTAATAATAGAAACTCTTTAATTAAAACGTTTTAAGCACAAAAATAGTTCATCGTTCAATGGTTATATTTTTTCCAAAAGTTCTTTTATCGAATCGAAAACCGGAACGCCGCACCGTGCGAGATTTTTGTGGTTTTGGTGTCCGCTTGCAACTAAAATACAATCCGCACCGATTTCCGTTGCTACATCAAAATCGTGAGTAGTATCGCCAATTAAAAGAACTTCACCGTTATTCAATTCTAATTTTTTCATCAATTCTTTTCCAAGTTTAACTTTACTTGAAGCATAGATATTGTCCAATCCAACAAGATGTGAAAAATATTCCTTCAATCCGCAGCTTTCAACTACCTCAACCAACGTATGCTGGCTGTATGCCGAAAGAATTGATTGATCGATATTCAAAGAAGAAATTTTTTTTAATAATTGTAAAGCAAAATCTGACAGACGGCATTCGTGTTTTCTTCGTTCGTATTCATCCATCCACTCTTTGCCGACAACTTCAAACGATTCTTTTTCAAAATCGAATCCGGCTGTAATGTAATAATCTTTTACCGGGAAGGTGAAAATCTCTCTATATTTTTCAAAAGAAAGTTGGGGAAGATTTCTTTTTAAAAGAAGGCTATTGACAATAGAAACACAAACCTCTACATCGTTAAAAAGCGTGCCGTTCCAATCCCAAATAATGTGCTTGTAATTCGAAATCATTCTTCGCCGTCTTTCTCGTTTATTTCAATAATCTCAAATTTGTTCCCGTCTGGATCATAAAAATTAAAAAGTGAAACATCTTCCGAAGTTGTAAAATTATCTACCACAATTCCTTTTTTCTTTAATGATTTATAGATCTGTTCAGCGTTATCACAGTTAAATACCGCGTACGTATTTCCCCTGTTTATATTATTTAGGGTTTCGTTTTCGTCGATCTGCCAGAGAGTTAACGTTGTAGTTCCCGCCAAATCAAATACTACAATTTTGCTTTCTTCGTCACTGTAAACGGGAAAGAAACTTAAATTTTCGATGTACCAATTTTTTGATTCCTCTAAGTTCTTCACCCGGACAATAATGGTATCGAGCCGGTTAAATATCCCTGCTTTATTAACTTTTATCTTCAATATTTTCCTTTCAACATAAATTCTTGAATCCTTTATTTAAAGCTAATAAATTGAGAGCAAGAATTTAAGATAAAAGAGCTTTCTAAGTTGTAACCTTATAAAATTTCGAAAGTCTAAAAATAATAAAGGAGTCAAAATGAAAAAGAAAATTACTTTTCTACCATTACTTTTCTCGGTCTTGCTTACAATAGTCTTTACACAAACAGCATTTTCACAAGATTTAACCCTTCTTCACGAAAAAACTTTTACCACCGAGTCCGGCAAATTGTTAAAAATTGAAGCCCAAACCGGGAGTGTAAAAGTAGAAACCTGGGACAAAAATGAAGTTTATGTAAAAGTTTTAGGAAATAAAAAGGCCAAGGAAAAACTTGAATTCAAGTTTGAAGAAGAAGATTGGGGTGTTTACATTTCCTCAAAACGCAAAGATAGTTTCTGGTTCTTTAACTGGGGAAACTCTCCGCGGGTTCGCTTCGAAATAACCGTTCCAAAATCATACAACGCTAAAGTCTCCACTTCGGGAGGAAATATCGGTATTAAAAATCTGACAGGAAACATTGAAGGAAAAACGTCAGGTGGTGACCTAAAATTATATGACAATGTCGGAAACACAAATGCCTCTACTTCCGGTGGAGATATTGTAGTAAAAAACAGTAAAGGGAATACTAAGGCTTCTACCTCGGGTGGTGATATTTCTATCGTTGAGTTTAACGGTGATCTTGAAGTTGCTACTTCCGGCGGTGATATAGATATGAAAGGAGGCAATGCAAAGATTGATGCATCCACTTCCGGAGGAGATGTTAAATTAGATTATTGGGGAGAAAATCTCGGAATCGATCTCTCAACTTCGGGAGGAGATATTACCGTTTATTTACCGGTTGATTTTAGCGCCAAAGCAAATTTAAAAACATCGGGCGGAGATATCAGCTGTGAACTTACAACCAACAACGTTATAAAAATTTCTTCTTCCCGCTTTGAAGCCGACCTAAACAAAGGTGGAAAAAATTTAATCTGCCGAACCTCCGGTGGAGATATTGAAGTAAAGAGAAAATAAAAAAATCTTTTCTAAAATTAAATCAACCTTGAAGAATGGAAATCCTTCAAGGTTTTTTTTACCTCATCTTTTCTAACTTCTAACTACCCACTCTAATATTTTAATTCTTTTTTAAGTCAGCTTTTAGAAAGTTTTAAGTTGCTCGAAATTATGTTTCAGTAATAAAAAAGGAGTTTTTATGTTCGATACAAGTCATCTTCATCCGATGATCGTTCACTTTCCGATAGCTTTATTGATCGTAGGTTTTCTTGCTGAAGTTGTCGGTCTTGTTTTGAAAAAAGAATTTTTTACCACAGCTGCTTTTTATCTTTTAGTGTTGGGAACTCTTGGAGTAATAGCTGCATTTATTACCGGCGATATTGCAGGTGACGGAGTTTCTGAAACGGGTCAATTAAAAAACGCATTGGAAACGCACGAACACGCTGCGCAATTAACTCTCTGGTTAATGGTTGGTGCCGCAGTTGTTAGAATTGCTTTGGTGTGGATGAAAAAATTCAACGGAATACTGAAGTATGCTGCGTTCGTTTTGTTTTTAGTTGGTGTTCTTTCCGTTGCACGAACAGGATATTATGGCGGTGAGCTTGTTTATAAACATGCCGCCGGTGTTCAGTTCAACTTCGGATTAGACCAAAACACGAATGATGCCAATACACCAGTTGAAGATGACGATAACGACTAATAATTCACTTTAAAATAATTATAATAAAATAAAATGGAGTTCAAAATGAAAACATTAATCAGTTCCTTTCTGGTACTTTTTCTAGTTGTCTTTGCATTCAACAATGCATCTGCATCAAAATTAGATACAAAAGCTCAAACAGTTGCTAATCTTAAAGCCGCTTTTGAAGGCGAATCTACTGCAAGTGCCAAATATGCCGCATATGCAAAGAAAGCCAAAAAAGATGGTTTTACAAAAGTTGCTTTATTATTTGAAGCTGCTTCAAAATCTGAAAACATTCACGCCAAGAATCATGCAGCTGTATTAGAACAATTAGGTGAAGCTGCGCCAAAAGTGACCCCGAAATTTGAAGTAAAATCTACCAAGGAAAATCTTCAAGACGCGATCAAAGGTGAAGGTTATGAAGTTTCTACAATGTATCCTGGATTTATAAAAACCTCTGAAGAAGGTAAAGTAACCCTTGCATCAATATCTTTTTCCTACGCTTATAAAACCGAACAAAAACACTTAACTCTTTACACAAAAGCTCTCGAACAACTGAATGCCGGCAAAGAAAATACTTTAGCTGCCAAATATTTTGTCTGTTCAACATGCGGAAACACTTATGACGGAACAGCTCCAAAGCGTTGTGGTATTTCTATGACCCCGAGTGAAAGATTTATTACGATTAATTAAGTCCCCTGACCATTTTGTAATTACAGAGCCGGTTGTAAAAGCCGGCTTCTTTATTTTAAAACGATCATTTTTTTCGTTTGAACAAAACCCCCTTCGTGTGAATCCACACTTAATCTATAAAGATATACACTGCTTGATAGTGTGTTGGTAGTCAGTTTTTGGTTGTTCGTTGTATCGAAATTGATTGAATATTTTCCGGAGGATTGTTCCTTATTCACTAATGTCGCAATTTCGTTTCCAAGTACATCGAAAACCTTCAACTTCACATTACTATCCACCGACAACTGATAACTAATAACTGTACTGGGATTAAACGGATTTGGATAATTCTGATACAATTCAAATTTTTCCGGAACAACATTTAATCCTTCATCCGTACCGGTTGCGTTATAGGGGAAAATATATTCAAGCATAAAATCAGTATTTGCGCGCCACAGGCCCCAACTGTGACCTTCGGGTAATTCCAACCAATTATACTCATACTGCTTTGAACTTAAAAAATCCCGGAATTGTCTCATGTTTGCATAAAGCGATTCGTAGGTTCCCCACACCATCGAAAATTTGACATCCTTCTTTGGGGAAGAAATGAAAAGATTATACGCTTCATAATTATTTTCCTGAAACGCTCCGGAATGCAAACCGCAGTTCCCAAAAATTTCAGGATGGTGGTAACAAATTAATGCGGAAATGTTTCCTCCATAGGAATCGCCAAGCACTAATCTTCTTTTAGGTGATTGTTCCGTTTTATAAACCGAATCAATAAAAGGAACAAGCTCGTTTACGAAAAATAAACGATATGCGTTTCGAAGAGTAAGAGCGTATTCATTGTTTCGGTTATTTGGGCGGACAAAAACAGCGATTACATCCTCAATTTTTTTTGTTGCAATTAGATTATCAAGCACATTTACGGCGCTTGCTAAATCGATGTACTCAAATCCATCTTGAAAATAAACTGTAGGATAAACTTTGCTTGCCTCGGGATTATAGTTTGGCGGTAGATAAATTTTAATCTGGTATGAAGTGTTAACATTTTTGCTAAGGAGAGTTTTAGGTTCAATTTTACCGTGTGAAATTGCCGCATCATATTTTATTTCTTTCGGTTGTACATATTCAGGCATAGCTAATTCTGAATTCGGTCCAAATCCTCCCGTACAAGTTTTTGGATTCAACGGATCGAGATACCAGTTATTGTTGTTCACCACAATTTTATAATCAAGCCGGGCATTCATCTCAAAGATTTTTGCCGCATAAAAGAAATTTGATTTTGCCACTTTTACCATTGGAAGATTTGGCTGCCACCCGTTAAAATCTCCGGCAACCGAAACGGTTGAGGCATTCCCTTTGTAAAGAAATATTGCAAATTTATCTTCAGCAATCGGGATGCGGATTGATTTATGATGATTTATAAAACTATCAATAACAACGTTCTTTTGAAGTGAATCGGAAATTGAGTTAGCGTAGTTTAAAAAATTTTGAAATTGCGTTTGAGCTGAAAGTGAGGTACTTATCAACAAGAAGAAAAGTAAAAGCGCAAATAATTTTTTCATAATATTTCCTTAATTTTGCTTATGAAAAGTAGAGAACAATTTCCTCAATAAAAACAGCTATTTCAGCTCATCTAATTTCATTCAACTAAAAAATATTTTATGGGTTTAACCGAAACACTTTTTCTTTCTATCAGTTTAGCTCTAGATGCTTTTGCGGTTTCCCTTGGTACCGGGGCGTTAATTAAAACTCGTACGTGGCGTGATTACTTTCGCATCCCCTTTCATTTCGGATTATTTCAATTTCTTATGCCGGTTATCGGATGGTATCTTGGTTCCACTGTTGAACCTCTAATAGCAAATGTTGATCATTGGATTGCATTTCTTTTGCTGGTAATTATTGGTGGGAAAATGATTAAAACAGCTTTTTCAAAGGAAAAAGAGTTGCTTAATTCAGATCCGTCAAGAGGAATCAAATTGATTATACTGTCTGTTGCAACCAGCATTGATGCGCTTGCAGTAGGATTTAGTCTCGCACTGCTCCGTTACAACATTTGGTATCCAAGTATATTAATTGGAATTATCACTGCGGCGTTATCACTGATCGGGTTATTCGTCGGTAACCGGTTGGGAAATAAGTTCGGTAATATTGTAGAAGTGTGTGGAGGAGTAATTCTTATTTCAATCGGTATTAAAATCGTGTTAACTCATGAGCCGGTTCTGTTGAACGCACTTCATCTTTTTTAAAACAAAATATTTTTTTCTTGATTATCTCGAAAAAAAATTGAAGTTTTCTTCTAAAGAATTTATAAATTGATTAGAGGTAGTTATGGATCTCAATCTTTCAAAGTTCAGAGTTGTTTCCAAAAAGAAGTTCTCCCTTTCTCATTACTCCCCAAGCTATTCCGGAAAACTAAAATCAAAAGAAAGCGCACAAAAGTTTCTTGAAAAAAATGTTAAGCGTATGGCTGAGCTGCAAGATAAACTTTACGCTGATAATAAATGGGCACTTCTTCTAATCTTCCAAGCAATGGATGCCGCTGGAAAAGACGGCGCCATTAAACATGTAATGAGCGGATTAAATCCACAGGGCACACAAGTTTTTAGTTTTAAACAACCCTCTGCAGAAGAAATGGACCATGATTATTTGTGGAGAATTACAAAATCACTCCCGGAAAGAGGGCGCATCGGAATTTTTAACCGATCGCATTATGAAGAGGTTCTTGTTGTACGCGTTCATGATTATGTGAAAACCTCACAGCTTCCTTATCAATTTAGGACAAAAGATTTATGGCATGACCGCTTTCGGCAGATAAGTAATTTTGAGCGTTATCTATACGAAAACGGAATACTAACCGTGAAATTTTTCTTAAACGTTTCAAAAGAAGAACAGAAAAGAAGATTTCTTGAGCGAATTGAAAACCCCGCAAAAAATTGGAAATTTTCTTCTTCGGATTTAAAGGAAAGAGGTCTTTGGGACGAATACCAAAAAGTTTATGAGGAAACTATTGCAGGAACCGCCGCAAAAGGAGCTCCCTGGTATATTATTCCTGCTGATAAAAAATGGTTTGCACGGTTGATAATTTCGGAAGTGATAGTTGAGACTTTGGAAAAATTAAATCTCGAATATCCAAAACTGAGCGAAGAGCAAATTCAAAATTTGTCAAAGTATAAAGAAATACTTCTGAACGAAAAAGAATGAGATAGAAACATCAGACCCTTTACAACATCCATTTCTGTATCGTTGCAACATATTCATGAATCAATTTATCAAAAACCTGCTGTACGGTTAAAATTTCTTTCACCAGACCGGAGCTTTGTCCAGCTTCCATCGCGCCTTCAATTTCATCTCCTTCAAATATTCCCTTCATTTCCCGTTTATGATCGAGGAAGGAAAGCATTTCTTCTTTTGATAAACCTTCTGTTTCTGCTTTCACTGCTTTTACGGCGAATTCATTCTTTAACATTCTCATCAATGCAATTTTTCTAAAAGAGAGAACTGTATCGCTATCCTTTGCTGCAACAATTTTTCGTTTATAATTTTCGTGTGCAGAGGATTCAATGGTTGCCGCAAATAAAGTTCCTATTTGTACAGCTTCAGCACCAAGACAAATTACTGCTGCTATTTGTCTTCCGTCTGCAATTCCTCCCGCCGCAATAACGGGAATTTTAACCGCATCAACTAACTGCGGAATTAAACAAAGAGTTGTTATTTCATCGCCACCGTTGTGCCCACCAGCTTCAACACCTTCACCGACAATTGCATCACAACCAACTTCTTCAGCTTTTAATGCCTGTTTTACATTTGCAACAACGTGTACAACTTTAATGTTATCTTCTTTCAATTTCTGAATGTGTCTGCCCGGATGTCCGGCGGAAGTAAAAACAATTTCTACTTCCTCTTGTCTAGTAACCGCGATCAATTCGTCAACATCTTTACGGAGTAGCGGAATATTTATTCCAAACGGTTTTTGTGTTGCGGTTCTACATTTTTGTATGTGTTCACGAAGCAACTCCGGTTTCATTGAACCCGCACCTATTAAACCCAATCCACCCGCGTTTGAAACTGCCGAAGCAAGTTTCCATCCGCTCACCCAGACCATACCCGCTTGAATGATTGGAAATTGAATATTAAATAAAGAAGTTATTCTGTTCGTAGTTTTCATAGATCTTTTTAGTGGTAATCTTTATAAAGTTTAGCTGACTTAAACTCTGTGGCAAAAATTTTTTCACCACAGAGTCATGGGGAAACGAAGTTCTATTATTTTACCTCAGGAATTCTTCCCGGTGTCCACGGTGCACCAAGTTTTTCCATTTCATTTTCAATTGTTTTTATTTCAACTTCATCAATTTGTTTTAGTTGTTGTAGGATCGGCTGCAATGACTCGTGCAAAACTTCGTACGCAACTTTTTGGTTCTTTGTTACGTTCGAAGTAGAATTTGTTTGAGCATAAATCATTTTTTCTAAACGCCAATTCAGCGGAACTTCTTGCGGGAGAATTTCTTCAGCGCTTGCTTTTCCCGGTTTTCCATTAAAGGCAAACAAAATTTCATCAAGTTTTGTTGAAACTGCATCTGCTTTTTTAAGAAGTAAATATGATGCTGCCGGAGTATTGTTCAATGTTTGCTTGATTGTTTCTAATTTATTATAAAGTTCTTGAGCCAGCTTTTGAGCGCCCCAAACAGTTCTTGCAAGCTCATATGATTTCTTTTGGAAAGTCACAAGCTCTTTACGGTCGGCTGCTGGAATTGTAGTGTTACTTAAAGGTACTGCATTAAATTCAACCGGACCGGCAAGTTGTTTTTCTTCACCTCGAACAATCATGGATAAACTAATTTTATATTTTCCTGGTAAAACCAACAGAGCGCTATTTTGTTTTGTGGTTGGATTAAATTTATTTTCTTTTGCCGTAACCGGTTCAGTAGATTCATATCGCAAATCCCAAGTAATTCGGTTTACGCCTGCACCCGCAGCTTTTGTTAGTTTTCTGATTACGTTACCCGATTCATCGGTAAAAGTAAAAATTAAATACGGAGCCTTTTCAGACTCTTCGGTTTTTAGTGCTTCAAAAGAAGGTTGTGGAATTGGTTTTCCGTCTTTAAACAAAGCTTTCTCTTTTTCTTTTCTTTCCCCCTTTAAAGTTTTTGGTACTTCATTAATATAATAAGTTATCGTCGCACCGAATTCCGGATTCGATGCTTTGTAATAAGTAGAGCCTTGCCCATATCGACCTTGACTTGGAATATATAAATAAGCATCGCGTACCGGATAAAGTTCAGCTTCTTTCTTTAGTTGATTTTTTGCAACAGACCGCAAAGCAGAGTAATCATCAAGAATATAGAATCCGCGTCCAAATGTTGCAGCCACAAGATCATTTTCTTTTTCTTGAATTGCAAGATCAGTTACTTTAATATTTGGAATTCCGTTTTTCAATTGAATCCATTTATCGCCTCCATCAATTGAAAAGAAAACTCCCCATTCCGTTCCAATAAAAAGTAGATTTGGATCAACCGGATCTTCAACAATTGTATTTACCGCACCGTTAACCGGTAAATTTGCGGCTATTGATTTCCATGTTTTCCCTTTATCATTGCTTTTGAAAATGTACGGCTTGAAATCATCACGCTTGTGATTGTTAAAAGAAGCGTAAACAACATTCTCGCTAAAGCGTGAAGGGAGAATATCGCTTACCAAAGTAAACTTCGGAACTTCAGGAACGTTATCAATTTTTCTCCATGTTTTTGCATCTTCTGTTACCTGAATCAATCCGTCGTCAGTTCCCGCATATAAAAGATTTTCTTTTAATGGTGATTCCGCAAGCGATACAATCAACCCAAATTGGGAAGTGCTTGCATCTTTCGCTAGGGCATCCACACTCCAATATTTTCCCATAACCGGAAAAGTGTTGCGGTCGGTTTGGGTTGTTAAATCGCCGCTTATTTCAGTCCAGCTATCGCCTCTATCGTCGCTTCTAAAAACTCTTTCTGCTCCAATATACAAACGTGAAGGCGAATGGGGACTAATAATAAATGGAGTATCCCAATACCATTTAAAAGTTTTTTCTCCTTTTGCCGGTTCGGGACGAACATCGATCAACTCGCCACTTTTTTTATCATAGCGAATAATATTTCCATACTGCGATTCTGAGTAAATAATATTCGGATCAGTTGGGTCAATTGCTTGAAAGAATCCATCTCCACCAACGGTCATAATCCAATCACTGTTAATTATTCCATCCTCACAAATGGTGCGCGATGGACCGCCCATGCTTTGATTGTCTTGAGTTCCACCAAAAACATAATAGAATGGTAAAGTATTATCGAGACTAACACGGTAGAATTGTGTTATGGGTAAATTCGATTTGAAAATCCAGTTCGTTCCATTATCAAAAGATTCATAAATACCACCGTCCCCGCCAATCATAAAATGTTTTGTATCGGCTGGATCAATCCAAAATGCGTGGTCATCAACATGGCGAGCATTGTTCCCAATGGGTTTCCAAGTTTTGCCGCCATCCTCTGAAACCTTGGAATAAGTATCCATGAGATAAACTTTGTTCGCATCTTTTGGGTCGCAGTAAATTTCATTAAAATATTGTCCCGATGCGTATGTATCGCTCATTTTTTCCCAAGTTGCGCCGCGGTTTGTGGAGCGGAAAAATCCTCCGCTTTTTTCTGCAGCTTCAAGGCTCAAATAAATAATCTCTGGATTTACCGGAGATACTGCTAACCCGCTTCCTCCAAGATCAACAGAGGGAAGTCCGTTCATAATTTTTTCCCAGGTTGTTCCGGCATCAGTTGATTTGTAAACAGCGGTCTCGGGTCCGCCGCCGATTTTTGTAAATATGTGTCTTCTTCTTTGTTCCGATGTCGCATACAATATATCTGGATTTCTCGGATCGAAATCAATATTATTAATGCCGGTATTGTCACTAATGTTTAAAACTTTGTTCCAACTTTTTCCGGCATCGGTTGTTTTATAAAGACCTCGGTCTCCACCGGGTCCCCAGACAGAACCTTCTGCAGCAACATAAACAACGTTTGAGTTTCTCGGATCGATGCAAATTCCTCCAATCTGCCGCGAATCTTTTAATCCCATGAACGCCCAGCTTTGTCCTCCATCGGTTGATTTATAAACTCCCGTTCCGTAACCAAGTGCTCGCTGATGATTGTTTTCACCGCTTCCAACCCAAACCACATTCGCATTTGTCGGATCTAGTTTTACAACTCCGAGAGAATAGGGAAGTGTGTCTGCAATTGCGTTCCAGGTTGTGCCGTCATTTGTTGTTTTCCATAAATGTCCGCTTGCTGTTGCAACATAATATTCGCTTTTGTTGTTTGGATTAACCGCAAAGTCGGCAATTCTTCCAGAGTTCCACGCTGGCCCTATACTACGGAATTTTAATCCACTAAAAGTACCGCTGTTTAATTTATCTTTTGTCTCTTCCTTTTGAGCAACAATCGAAAAAGTTACGGCGATAAAGATGAATGCAATAAAAAATCTTTTCATAAAATATCCTTCTTAATTAAAGGTTTATTAATGTACAAGTGATGCGAATTGCGCATCAACGTTAATAATTTTATTGGTCAAAGATAGGCATCTTTTTAATAATTGATAAATATTTATGTGCTATTTTTAACAGGCGAATTTTTATCTGTTAACTAAAGGTTCATATGAAAAATATTTTACTTGTACTTTTTGTCTTTTCTATTACCGTCTCGTTACTTCAAGCCTACCCAAGCGGCGTAAGCGGTTACACAAAAAAAACAAATAATTCCGGATGTTCATGCCACACATCAACAATCACATCAACTGTCCTTGTATCAATTCAAGGACCTACAACTTTGCAGCCTTCTCAGACCGGCGAGTATACTGTTACCGTTTCCGGCGGTGCAGGAACAGCGGTTGGAGTTGATATTGCTGCCTCTAATGGCACTTTGGTTAATAGCGATGCAAATTTAAAAGTTAAAAGCAGCGAATTAACACAACCCAGCAAGAAAATATATTCAGGCGGGCAATATGTTTTTAAATTCAAATTAACCGCTCCGGCAACTACCGGAAAAGTATCGCTCTACGCTACTGCATGCAGCAGAAAATCGCAATGGAATTTTGCTCCAAATTTTGATGTATCCATTGAATCTGTTTCTGGTTTAACCGATGAATCTGCAAACGCAAAGAGTTTTCTCTTAAATCAAAATTATCCGAATCCTTTTAACCCTTCTACCAAAATAAGTTATTCAGTTTCTGATTATAGTTACGTCACTTTAAAAGTTTATGATGTACTTGGTAACCTAATTGAAACACTTGTTAATGAAGAAAAAATGCCTGGAATTTATGAGGTTGCTTTTAACATACAATCCACAACAAACCACCAACAATTATCAAGTGGCGTATATTTTTACCAATTAAAAGCCGGAAACCGAATTCAAACCAGAAAAATGATTTTTTCTAAATAAACCAATTTTTCTCTTGACAGATAGTATATAATTAACTATTTTAAACTTAAAATATTTAACATTAAATATAAAAGCATGAAAACGACTAAAAAATATGGAAAAAAACAAGACTTAGCCCTCAACATGTGGGTGAAGCTTGCCAGAGCTTATGCAACTTTCAGCAAAAAGTCCCTGGAAAATATTCGCAGTTTTAATTTAACCGAACCGCAATTCAGCGTATTGGAAAGCCTGGGGCACTTAGGTCCCATGACCATTGGAACACTTTGCAATAAACAGCTTGTTAGCGGCGGAAACATGACCCTTGTGGTTGATAACCTTGAAAAGGAAGGGCTTGTTCAACGAATCTACAACAAAGAAGATAGACGGACTATTACCGTTCAACTAACGCCAAAAGGTCTAAGTTTGTTTGAGGATATTTTTTCTCAACACGCCAAACATATTGAAAAACTTGCTTCTGTGCTTACCGAAAACGAACAGGAAGAACTCGCAAAATTGTTAAAAAAACTCGGATGCGGTTTATCGGGAACTAAATAAAAAATTTTTGCGTTAATATTTTAAACTTAAAATATCATAACTTCAAAGAAATAAAATATGCAAATTGAATCAACAAATACTGAACAAACTAACGAAATATTAAATCTTATTAAGAAAAGATGGAGCCCAAGAGAATTCGAACCGGCAAAAAAAATTTCTTCTTCGCAAATCTCACAACTGTTTGAAGCAGCTCGCTGGACTCCTTCCGCTTATAACGAGCAACCATGGAAATTCATAATTGTTACAAAAGATAATCCTGAACAGTTTGAAAAGATGTTAAATCTTTTAACGGATGGAAACAAAGTTTGGGCTGCAAATGCTTCTGCGTTGATTTTAACAATCGCTTCTCTTCGCTCTTCACACAACGGCGCAGAAAATTTTCATGCGCTTTATGATTTGGGCGCTAGTGTTACAAATTTATCGCTGCAGGCTGTTGCTATGGACATCCATGTAAATCAGATGGGTGGTTTTCACCGTGATAAAGCTACAAAAGTGTTCCAATTGGGTGAAGAATACGTTGCTGTCTCTATCCTTGCTCTTGGCTATCTGCCGGAAACCGAAACTTTTAAAGAAAAAAAAGAACGGCACTTCGCCAACCGAAAAAGAAAATCTCTAAACGAATTTGTTTTCAGAAATAATTGGGGAAATCCATTTTTTGAATTAAATGATTTTCAAAAAAACTAGGTATCAACATGATTAATATTTTAAAAAGTAATCAGCGAGGTAGAACAAAAATTGCTTGGCTCGATAGCTTTCATTCTTTTTCTTTCTCCGAATATTTCGATAGAAACAGAATGCACTTTGGTCCGTTGAGAGTGTTAAACGAAGACTTCGTGGTCCCAGCTTCGGGATTCCCAATGCATCCCCACAAAAACATGGAAATTGTTACTTATGTCCTACAAGGTGCTCTTGAACATCGGGACAGCACTGGAACGCACTCGATTATTCAAGCCGGAGATTTACAAAAAATGACAGCCGGAAAAGGTGTTTATCATTCTGAATTTAATCCTTCAAAGGTAGAAGACGTTCACTTGTTCCAAATTTGGATTATGCCGGATCAAAATGATTTAACGCCTTCTTATGAGCAGATCACTCTTGATAAAGGGGAAAGGAAAAACAAACTTCAACTTGTTGCATCAAACAATAAGAGTGAACAAAGAATTTTTATCAGCCAGGATGTTAATCTTTATTTGGCTGATCTTGAAAAAGGAAAAGAAATAAAAATTAAGATTGAAAAAGGAAGGGGAATTTTTCTTCAAACTGTCTCCGGTGAGTTAGCGGTTGGAAATATTACTCTTTCAAATGGCGATGCTCTTGAAGTTACAGAAGAAAGCGAAGTTGCCATCACTTCAATTACAAACGCCGAACTAATGTTGTTCGATGTAAAAATTTAAATTCAATAAACAAAAAAAGGAAAACAACATGAAAAAAATCATTCTCGCAACCGTAGCGTTGCTCTTAATAACTGCAAGCTCATTTGCACAAACAAAAATCTGGAAAGTAGATAAAGCGCATTCAAAAGTTGGCTTTGCAATAAGTCACCTTGTAGTTTCTGAAGTTGAAGGAAAATTCAATGACTATGAAGCCACGGTTACTACCGACGAAAAAGGAAATCTTCAAAACGTTGAAGCGGTTATTAAAGTCGCTTCTGTAAATACTGATAATGAAGCAAGAGATAAACATTTAAAATCAGATGATTTTTTCTCTGCAGAAAAATTTCCTGAAATAACTTTCGTCAGCAAATCAATCAAAGCAACCGGTAAAAATAGTTACAAAATTACCGGCGATTACACCATGCACGGAGTTACAAAATCTGTTACTTTAAACGCTAAATTTAACGGAGAAATTAAAGACCCTTGGGGAAATGTAAAATCGGGCTGGGTCGCAACAACAACTATAAATAGATTTGATTACGGTTTGTCCTGGAGCAAAGCAGTTGAAACCGGCGGACTTGTTGTAGGAAAAGATGTTGATATCAGCTTAAAACTCGAATTCGGTTTGCAAAAGTAATATAATCCCTTTAGAGAAGAAGCGATAATGAGATATAAATTATCGCTTTTTCTTTTTCCCCTTACAACACCACACCCAAACATCAATTAGTTCAGCTAAGAACAAATCTCTTTCTTTTCGCAAGAAATTTGCCCTATAATCACGTACTTAAATTTCTTATATTTTAATACAAAAAGGATAAATTTATGACTGAATATTTCGTTGTTAGAGCAATCCACGTTGTTTCGGTAATCGTGTGGTTAGGTGTAATTCCAACCGATTTACTTTTACGTAAAACTATTCGTGCAAAAAAAGGAACCGGAAGCGAAAAAACACTTCTCTCTTTCTGGTTAAAAATTACAAATTTAGGAGGAATGGTTGGCGCAACAGGAATTATCCTTTCGGGAATGTTTCTTTCAATTTCTATGAATTACGGTTTTTTTCGATTTGCTTCCGGCGCTAATCATTGGCTCTATACCAAACAGTTTATTATAGTTTTAGTAATGACCCTAATTGGGGCAGTGGTTATTCCAACTGCAAAAAAAATTCGACTTGAGATCGAAAAAAGTGAGGCTGAAAATTCACCTCTTTCAGAAGAAGTTTATAAAAAGATTGCGTTGCTAGAAAAAGTATTGACCACAGTAAATTTGCTTATCGTTATAAATCTTCTGCTGGCTTTAACAAAGAATTTGATGTAAGAATGAATCATTTACTCAAAATTAGTGTTGTTATTAGAGTTGCCTAAGATGAAGAAAGTCGCCATTTTAGGCTCAACCGGATCGATCGGAATAAATACTGTAGAAGTGATCAGAAAATTTCCAGATCATTTTTCGATTGAAGCCTTAACTGTAAACACACGCGTTGATCTTCTTGAAAAACAGATTGACGAATTTCACCCAAAAGTTGTGGCAGTTAAAGATGAGAGTCTTGCAGCTGAATTAAAAAGAAAAGTCGGAAACAAATGTGAAGTACTTTCCGGTGAAAAGGGATTACTCTCAATCGCTGCCGATTACGATTATAATATTTTTGTCGGTGCGATGGTTGGTTTTTGCGGATTAGCGCCAACAATTGAAGCAATTAAGCGCAGCAAGCGAATTGCTCTGGCAAATAAAGAAACGCTTGTGGTAGCGGGTGAGTTGGTTACCGAACTTGCAAAAAAATATAATGCAGAACTTCTTCCTGTTGATTCTGAACATAACGCGATATTTCAATGCCTTGTCGGTGAAAATATATCCGGTGTAGAAAAACTTATTTTAACTGCAAGCGGAGGACCTTTTTTAAACAAAACAAAAAAAGAATTCGCTGAAGTAACGGTAAAAGAAGCGCTAAATCATCCAAATTGGAAAATGGGAAACAAGATTACCATTGATTCAGCTTCGATGATGAACAAAGGGTTGGAAGTAATTGAAGCGAGATGGTTGTTTGATCTGCCGACAGAAAAAATTGAAATTGTGGTTCATCCTCAATCGATCATTCATTCGATGGTAAAGTTTGTTGACGGTTCAATGAAAGCGCAGTTAAGCACACCCGACATGAAATTGCCGATCCAATATGCGTTAACTTATCCGGATAGATTTGCTTCGCAATTTGTGAAAACCGAGTTACCGTTGATACAAACGTTAACGTTTTTTGAGCCGGATTTTGATAAATTTGAATGCCTGAAATTGGCTTTTAATGTATTGAATGCCGGAGGAACTTCCCCCTGCATTTTGAATGCTTCAAATGAAGTGGCTGTAGATAAATTTTTAAAAGGAAAAATAAAGTTTTCGGCAATACCGGAAATTATTTCCAGATCGTTGGAAAGATTTGAAAACCATGTTAAACCAGATCTTGAAACGATAATAGAGTGTGATAAAGAAACAAGAATTTTTGCGGAACAATTGGTCTAAAAGGAGCTTTTTGGTTTATGAGTGAATTAATTTATTTTATTATAACAATTGCGATACTGGTTTTTATTCACGAGTTCGGTCATTTTGCCGCAGCAAAATTGAGCGGAATGCGTGTTGATGCCTTTGCAATTGGTTTCGGTTACCGGTTGTTCGGATTCAATAAAAAATCAGGTTTTACTTACGGACCATTGGCAAAAGATTTTGACGGCGAGGGAAACACCGACTATCGCCTTTGTTTATTACCGCTTGGCGGTTATGTAAAAATTGCCGGAATGGTTGATGAAAGCATGGATACAAGTTTTGCCGAAAGCGAACCACAGCCTTGGGAATTCCGCTCTAAAAGTACCGGCAAAAAAGTTTTTGTTATCACCGCCGGTGTTGCAATGAATTTGTTTCTTGCTGTTGCAATTTTCTGGGGATCAAATTTCTTTTATGGAAAACAATATACTAAAACCACGACCATCGGAGTTGTGCATCAAGGAAGCGCGGCTGAATTGGCCGGATTCCAATCGCACGACAAAATTCTTTCGGTTAACGGTACACCGGTTAATTATTGGGAAGATATCCGTACTGAAGTTTTTGTTAACACGATGGGGAAAGACATAAAAGTAAAAGTTAAAAGAAATAATGAAGACGTTTGGCTTTCGGTTCCGAGAAAAAAAATTCCCGCTGATGAATCAAAGGGAATGTTCTTAACTACAGAAAATTTAAAACCGGTTGTCGGCGATGTTTTGAAAAATTCTAAAGCTGATTCTGCTGGAATAAAAATAAACGATGTTCTCTTAAAAATTGATAACGAAGAACTCGTTTCTGTTGAACAAACTATCGAAACTATTTCTTCTTCCAAAGGGAAAACACTTTCGCTAGCTGTTCTAAGAGATAAAGATACGGTTGCCTTAAGTGTTGCTCCAAACAAAGAGGGAAAAATAGGAATATTGCTTGGCGGATATATTTACCTTGGACCAACGGAAAGAATTACTTACGGCGCGTTTGAATCCGTTGCGTTAAGTCTAAAAGATATTACAAGAATGACGGAGCTAACTTTTGTAATGCTTAAAAATGTTATCACCGGTAAAATCGAGATGGGAAAAGCGTTCGGCGGACCGATACGTATTGCTCAATTTGCAGCCCGTTCTGCCGATTCCGGTTTGTCAAGCTTTTTGATGTTCCTTGCTCTACTGAGCTTAAACCTTGCGATCATTAACATTCTTCCCCTTCCGGTTTTAGACGGCGGACATTTGATCGTAATTCTTATCGAAGGATTTATTAAACGTGAGCTTCCTATAAAAGTAAAAATTGCAATCCAAAATACCGGATTGGTTCTCTTCTTTTTACTTACCGCGTTTATTATTTATAATGATATTTTGAATATGTAAGATTTGTTTTTATTAAACGGAAAAGGTTATAACACGAATCGATGTTATAACCTTTTTTCATTTTAAACATTTCTTTTCCAGGTGGGCTTCATCATCCTGTATTCCTAATTCCCGCCGAAATACCGTTCACTGTTGAACGAAGCAATGATAACAATTTTTCTTTTTCTGATGATGAAACATTCTTCTTCCGGTATTTTTTTATGAACGCAACTTGTATAAAACTTATCGGATCAATGTAGGGATTTCTTAACATAATAGATCGTTGCAATGACTGGTTTTCATCCAACAGTATTTTTTCTCCCGTAATCTTCAGCACCGCTGTACGCGTTCTTTCATATTCGCTTTTTATCATTTTAAAAATTTCAATTGCTGATTTATCACTGGAACAAAGGGTAAGATATTCACTTGCAATTGCAAAATCGGTTTTTAGCAATACCATTTCAATGTTTTCTACCAGCACTTTAAAAAAGTCCCATTCACCATACATTTTTTGCAGCTGCTTCCATGAAATCAATTTTTCTTCAACTGCTTTTGTAACGGCAAATCCGAATCCATACCAACCGGTTATTGTCTGCCGGTTTTGCGTCCATGCAAATACCCATGGTATTGCGCGAAGATTCCTAATATCACGTCCCTTTTTTCTCGATGGCGGTCTGGAACCGATCTCAATCTGTTCAATAATATCAATCGGTGTAGCTGTTCTGAAATAGTCATAAAAATGTGGATTTGTAATTAGTCCGCGATAATGTTCAAATGCAAAATTAGAAATGTTCTCGAAGCGATTTTCATATTTATAAAAAGCATCTTCTTTCTGTTTAAACCTGGTTTTGGCTGTAGCAAGAATTACCGCTGAAGTCATCAACTCTAAACTTCGTTCTGCGATTTCAGGAATCAAATATTTAGATGATATCATTTCTCCCTGCTCGGTGATCTTTATTTTCCCGTCTATTGTTCCGTGCGGTTGTGCTAAAATAGATTGATTAAGCGGTCCGCCGCCACGAGAAGTGCTTCCGCCTCTACCATGAAAAAGAATTAACTCAATGTTATTTTCTTTACAGAGACTTTTTAATCTTATTTGCGATTTGTACAACTCAAAGTTAGACGTAACTATTCCACCGTCTTTATTGCTGTCGGAATAACCGATCATAATTTTTTGTACATAATTTCTCTTTTGCAACTGAAGTTTATAGGCGTCATTCTTAAAAAGAATATCCATTTGTTCGTTAGCATTTTGTAAATCTTCAATCGTTTCAAAGAGAGGAAGTAAATCAACGTTTGATGAAATAATTTCGCCATGATGAACCTGAATTAATCCTGTTTCTTTTGCAAGCAGCAAAGCCGTTAACACATCACTTACAAATGAGTTTGTGCTGATGATGTAATCGTTGCAAGCTTCAATCGAAACATTTTCCTGAGCCCATTTTAGTAAACCAAACTCCTGGAGAACTTGTTTTGTTTCCAGTTGAAAAATTTCTTCTGATTTTATTAAAGGACGGGTTATCAAAAATTGTTCGGTAAGAATTTTGATTTTTTCTTCTTCCGCAAGAGAGGAAAAGTTTTTTTGAACTTCCGTGTATTCGAATATTTCATTTATTGATCTACGCAATAACGAAGCGTTTTGTCTTATATCAAGCGTTAGCAAATGAAATTTAAATGTTTTTGCTTTATAAATCAGCGGAAGGAGCCGCAGCTCTCCAATCAGCTCACCGCGATTTTGTTTTAAACTCTTGTACATTATTTCAAGATCGTTTATAAATTCTTCTGCGTTTTGGTAGTAATACTTTTTTCGTTCAAGTGTGTTTTGGAGTTTGGTATAAATGAAAAGGAGTTTCGTACGGTATATTTCCGAAGGATCTCTCAAAACATTATCACTTTCATCCAACGCAAGCAACAGCCGCTCTTTCTCAACCGAGACTTTCAGATCTTTGCTTGCCTCCACTTGGTGTAGTGATGTGCTTAAAGAGTCATATAATGCATCAAGGTCTTTTACATAAAGTTTAAATAAAGTTTTCTGATGTTTTTTAACCGTTTCTTTTGTAACCGTTGTTGTTACGTAAGGATGTCCATCCCGGTCGCCTCCCATCCATGAACCGAAATTAATGATCGACTTTGAAACATTTAATTCGAATGTTTTGTTCGTTTCAAGATTTAGTCTTTGATAAAATTTTGCTATCCCGTTATACAAAACCTGTTCAAAGAAAAAGAGTCCCCGTTGTATTTCATCCTTGACGGTAACTTTGTGGAATCTTATTTCGTTGGATTGCCACAACAAGGTAATTTCCGTTTGTAATTGAGTATTAATTTCGATAAGCTCTTTCGGGGTTAATTTTAATGTCTCTTTCCGGATTAATAATTCACTTATCAATAATATTTTTCTGAGAATTGTTTGTCGTGTTGCTTCCGTAGGATGCGCCGTAAAAACGGGAATAATGTCGATGGCTTCAAAGATCTCTTCAACTTCTTTTCGAGATAGATTCTCATTCTTCAATAAATTGATTGCCTCGGCAAGAGAACCTTTCTGCGGTTTATCATTTTGAAAAACGTGAGCGCGCTGTCTTCTTATCCGATGAACTTCATAAGCAGCGTTTATCAGAACAAAATAAACCGAAAACGCACGAACCACTTTATGAGCACGGTCAAGAGAAAGCGAGTTTACTATTTTTTTTATTTCATTTCTTGCCTGAGACGAGACGTTGAGGCGAAACTCCTTGGTAAGACTACGAAGACGTTCAACGACGTCAAAAAGCTCACGGTCTTCTTGTGCAATAATTACATTCCCGAGGAGTGTTCCCAATTCCTTTACATCCAACTTTAGCGGTATATCTTTTTCGCTGTTGGACAAAATTATAGTTTCTTGTTTCATTATCGCTCTTTTTGTCTTTTAGAGATTTGAAAATTTATTGGCTGTAATTTACGAACCAGAAAGCTAAATGTATTTGTTCTATCCCCCTTTTATAAATATTTAAGAGAATTTTTACTTTTTCTTTTAAGATTATTGTGCAATATTTGAATACACATTACAATTAATTGCCAAACAAACGTTTATCTTTTAGAATTAAATACCCATGTCAAGCGAAAAATCAAATGTTGCAGCAAGTTCTTTTCTTGCCGCTATTTTCCTGACTACGTTCAAACTTGTAGTAGGTTTTTCTACCGGTTCTTTAGGAATTATTTCGGAAGGAGTTCATTCTTTTTTCGATCTCCTAGCCGCCGGAATGACACTTATTGCTGTTCGTTATTCCGATAAGCCTGCCGATTATAACCACCACTACGGACACGGTAAAATAGAAAACCTCTCCGCATTGATTGAAACTTTACTTTTACTTATCACTTGCGGTTGGATCATCTATGAAGCCGTAAATCGATTGACGACCGGAAAATTGGAAATAGAGGTTACCTTTTGGAGTTTCTTTGTCATCTTAACTTCTATTTTTGTTGACTTTACACGTTCGCGTGCCCTATCAAAGGCGGCAAAAAAATTCAACAGCCAGGCGCTTGAAGCCGATGCGCTTCACTTTTCTTCCGATATTCTAAGTTCTCTTGTTGTCCTCGTTGGATTAGCGGCTTACACGTTTAATTTCCGAGCTGCTGATTCTATCTCTTCGATCATCGTTGCTTTGGTGGTTGTGGTAGTTAGTTACCGGCTCGGTAAAAGGGCTGTTAATGTTTTACTTGATGCCGCACCACACGGAATAAATGAAAAAGTAAAAAAGATTATTCAAGACATGAAAATTGTCCACGATGTACATGATATAAAAATAAGAAACTCCGGTCCCGATATTTTCATAGAAATGAACATTCATCTCCATGGTGATACTCTTTTACAAGATGCTCATAAAATTGCCAGCGCTATTGAAGAAGAGGTTCAAACCAAAGTTAAAAATTCAGTGGTACACATCCATATGGAACCTTCCGATCATCATTAATTGAAAGATCATGAAAGAGTTAATAGAACTAAAAACTTTAGAGGAATATCACTCGTTTTTAAATTCCCGGACAAAAGATTCTGAAATTCTTTTATTAAAAGTCAGTTCTCGCTGCACAGTTAGTTTTGTGATCCAAAAGATTTTTGAACAATGGTTTAACGGAATTAGTAAATCTGCTAAACTTAGGTGTGGAATGGTGGAAGTAATTTCTGCCCGGGAAGTTAGTAATCAAATCGCAAAAGATTTTGGAATTAAACATGAATCTCCTCAAGCAATTTGGTTGTCAAAGGAGGGAAAAGTTAAGTGGTCGGATAGTCATCACCGCATAACGGTTGAAGCTTTAGAACAATATCTCAATTCTATTTAATCCAACAATAATAATTTGTCTAAAAATAAAAAGGCTGACATTTTAATTTCTTGTCAAGAACAAAAAATATGTCAGCCTAAATCAGAAAAAATTATTTTACTTTTAAAGAAGCCGCCATCTTTTCAAATGCTGGAACATAATCTGCTTCTTGAGGTTTGAACCAATTTAAAGTTAAGCGATATACCTTATCTCCTTTAACTACGAAGTAAGCGCGGCTGCCAATATTTGCAGCAACGGCATAATTTAAATAAAGAGCTTTTAAACCATTAATGGTTGTTTCTTTTTGTCCGCCGGCTCCTGAATATTTTCCTTTGTTTTGATCGAATACTTTTTCAACACTTAAGTTCTGTGATGGAAAAATATCTACAACAAAAGTACAATCTAAACGGTAACCGCTAAAAGTAACCGTAGAACCGGTTTCACCTTTTTTAGCTGCTTTAATATCAAAATTATCCGGGTACTCAAGAGTATATAAAGCATTGTTATATGTTGAGAAAACTTCAGAAGGTTTCTCTCCTGCATCTGCTCCTTTTGCTATTTTTTGTGCAAAACCAAAAGTAGAAGTTATTTTTTCAACAACCGGTTTATAGCTTTCGAACATTTCGTTAAAACTTACAAATTCAATTGTATAATCAAGAGTATCGGTAGCAACTAAATATTTTTCAACTCTTTTTATTGTTGCCTTGTCATATTTCAAGCGATAATAGAGACGCTTTGCCGGTTTGTCTCCGACTTTTGCATCCGTAACTTCCTCATATTTTTCAATTGATTCTTTGTCTTTATCAATGGCTAAAGTTGATTCATAAAATTTATCTAAGTTCCCGCCAAGAGTATCTTTTGTTGTGGAAATTAATATTAAAGCACCGATAGATCCTTTAGAGGTTGGATCAACAAATTTATCATAAGCATCTTGTGAGGAAAGAAGTCTTACTTTACCGGGATCGGTGGTGATTACCCATCCTTTTGGATAATCTACACTATAACGGAGAGTAGGATTTTCATATTTTTGATATTCAAAAGTTAATTTTGGCGGTTCTTTTTTTCCGCATGAAACCAATAAGACCACTAAAAGAACCGGTAGCAATTTTACTAATTTTTGATACTTCATTTTGTGCCTTAATATTTATTGTTAAATAATTTGTTATTTCTTGTTTTACTCTTCATTAATAATAGAAACTTGTTATTTCCGTGGTGGCTTAGGAGGAAGTTCTCCCATAGCTCTTAAGTTTTTATAAGAGTTTTCATATTCCATCGATCTATCTGACGACATACTCAAAACTTTATAAAAATATTTTTTTGCGTTCTCGGTATCTTTGACCATGTTATAAGCGTTTGCCAACATAAATGTAAAGTTTAAGTTATTTGCGTTATAACCTAACGCTTTTACAAAATAAGGTATAGAACCTCCATAATTCTTCTTTTCAAAAGCAGTGGTTCCAAGAAAGCCGTAAGCATCTAACAACTGTTTTTCATACTGTGCAGGTTTCTTTTCGCAAATTGAAATCATCTTTTCCATCATCTCTGCCGATCTTCCGAGTGAATCTACTGCTTTGTAAGATTGGGCAAGCCAGAAATACGAATCAACAAGGGTATCGTTTAGTGCAATCGCTTGTAAGAGATATTCTCTTGTGTTGTTATAATCTTTTTTCTGTAAGTACGCAAATGCTTTAAATCTTATCGCCGGCTCAAAGTTTGGTTTTTCTGCTAAGAATTTATCAAAAAAAGTTATTGCTGTGTCATAGTTGCCAAGAGCATAATTAAGTGTTGCAACATCCCAATAAACATCTTTATAAGTGCTGTCAATACTCAAAACTTTATTGAAGTAAATGAGCGCTAAAGAATCTTTTCTTGTTGCTCTACAATTTCGTCCGGCATTGATAAGATCTTTAATATCGTTTTTGGTAAGCGACGTATCATCAATGTTGCTGTAATTGCTCAGAGACTCATCATACTTACCCAACCAGGCGGCTGATACGGCAAGTATTTTTACCACATCTTTATTGTTTTTTTCTTTTTCAGCAGCTAGATGAGCATAGTCATATGCTTTTTGGAAATTTTTTGCTTCTAAATTACTTTTGGCAGCTTTAAAGTAAGAACCATTAAGCTGTTCGTAGACGAGATATTTATCAAAGAAGAGAGCTGCGTCCGGATACAACTTAGCCAGATAAAAAATGTTTGCTGTATTGTATAATGCTTTTGTGTTGGTTGAGTCTAAAGCTAGAATTTTAAGATATTTATTAACAGCATCGGTATATCTTTTTTCCTTATATAGGAGTTCTGCAACTTTAAATTTTATGTTTTTATCCAGCGAATCTAGAGCTTCAGCTTTATCATAGTTTAATAGAGCAAGCTCAACAACTTTTTGTTTTGCCCAAGAATCTGCTATCATTTCAAATAATTCTTTGCTCACCACATTTTTGTTTTCGATCATAATTAAGATACGCGTGGCTATAGCGGAGGAATCAATATCAAGAAATTCCTTTGCGATTTGCATTGCCTTAGGATAATCTTTATTCTTAACAGCGTCTTCCGCTATTTTAACTTTATCTTGAGCGTTTACCTGCCCAAAGAAAATGAAGAGAAGAATTGTAGTTATGAATGTCTTTTTCATTTGTACTTTCATTTTTGTCCTGAAATTAATTTTACCGGAATCGCTGCCGGCCCTAAATTATTATTTTTTACTATTTCCTGTCCTTGAAAACTTGTTAAGTGCGTAACAAATCCGGATGCCAGCCCCAAACCAATTTCGTTGAGCAATGCGTAAATGGTTCTCGTTAGCGGATACGAACCGTTTATCATATAAGCTTGATGCGGTTGATAAAACGCTTCCGGTTCCAACGTGTTTCTTGTGTAACCAATTTTTAATAGTGTCACATCGCTTGTATCTTTTAAGATATTCAAGCCCATTAAGCCGATTGAATTTTTATTTTTTAGCACTTGCTCTTTTACATCAAATTCACTTGCAACGATTCTAACACTAGCTGAAGGCTCTTTTCCTTCTAGTATATCGGTTTTAAGAAATTCATAAACACCGGAATTTTTTTGCGGCATAAAGATCGTAAAATCTTTTTTCTCTCCAAGCAATGCTTTTTTTAAATCGTCCAATCTTATTTGTGTAAGAGAATTTTCTTTTGCCACTATTGCCACAACTGCATCATAACAAAATTTGAAGGACTCTAAACCGGATTGCTGTTTCTTAATAAACTCAAGTTCTTCTCTGTTAAAATCTCTTGAACAAATAAAGATCTTGATCTCTTTGTTAAGAATTTTAGCAATTCCTTCTCTTGCCGTTAAATGTTCAACCGAAATTTTCGCATCCGGATATAATTTTTCAAAAGTATCTTTTTCTTTAAGTATCAAATTGTATACCGACTCATCAGCATACGCTATTAAATTTCCTTTAACCGGGGAAATTTTTTTTTCTTGGCATCCGTAAAAGACGAAAACAAGGAGAAAAAGAAAAGAAATGCTAAGGAAATATTTTTGAATTTGTGGTTTCATCATTTTTTTTTGCTAATCTTGCTTCCTGTTTCGATTTGAAGTATGTGGAGGTCACCCTGTATATTCCATACAACACCAGGGTAATTCCCATAATATATTTTAGTTGAGCGGGAATATCTTTCGGAAAAACCAAACCCGAAAGCATAATTAAGCCTATGAGAAAAAAGATGATTCCCGCTGCGTATCCGAAATAAGTAAAAAGCGAACCCAATGAAATCAATTACCTCTTAGTTCAAATTTAAAAGGAACTACAACCCAAACCGCTACCGGTTTATTGTTTTGCAGTGCTGGTGTAAATGAATATTGCATTGCGGCGTCTATCGCTGATTGATTAAAAATTTCTTGATCGGATTTTACTACTACTGCCTTTTTCGGTTTTCCATCTCTACCAACAAGAATACTAATCCAAACACGTCCTTCAAGTCCTGCCCGAATTGCAAGTTCAGGATAAACCGGACTAATTTGAACAACCGTAATGGGTAGTTGTTGCACGGGAATAAATTCACCGATTGGTGGATTGTCGTTTGGCTGTGGTTCGTTTACCACCGGCGGAAAGGCAACTTTACCGACTCCATCACCAACCACCGGACCATCATTACTTAAATCACCCTGTGATGGGATTGTTTGATCCGGAGAAACTAATCCATCTGGAACCGGAACAGGAAGACCTTCCGTTATTTTTACAACTTTACCGGAGGTTGTGTTTGGAGTAATTGGGATATTTATCGGCGGAGGAGGTGCCCATGTTATATCTTTCGCATCATCATTTGGAGCAATTCCACCCACTCCATTTGTTTGAAAAACATTGGTCAAAAAATAAACAGCAATAATTAATCCATGAAAAATAGCCGCTATGGTCAATCCAAGCGTATAATTTCTTGGATAGAGTTTTTTTAACTCAAAAGCACCATAAGGATTTTGGTTTTTCTGAAGCGCAATTGTCTCATACATTGTCTCATCTCCTTTTTTTGATGTTCTGCCATTTTCGCTAACCGATTTTACAATCGATATCAAGCGGTTTGGGCTAATTTAGTACGGTTTAATTAATAATAAAATTAACCTTTAAACGAACTTCTTTTTCGGTCGATTTTTGTACAACAACAAGTCTGTGTTTTGAAACTAAAACCTTAGTAATCTTTTTCCAGAACCTAAATGCGCTTTATTTACCTTTGCCTCTTCACAAACGCAAAAAATCTGTTTTCATTATTACAGAGAACTACGAAACAACTTAAACAAAGCGGGAAAAATTAATTCCCGCTTTATTATAAAGAACTAATTATTTCCTCTTAATTCAAATTTAAAAGGAACTACAACCCAAACCGCTACCGGTTTGTTGTTTTGAAGAGCAGGGGTGAACGAATATTTCATCGCTGCATCTTGCGCAGATTGATTAAATATTTCTGCATCAGATTTTACCACTACGGCTTTTTTGGGTTTACCTTCTTTGCTTACAAGAATTTTAACCCAAACACGGCCTTCTAGATTTGCACGAATTGCCAAATCCGGATAAACCGGTTTTGCTTGAACAACAATCTCAGGCATTTTTTCTACCGCAACAAACTTATCCATATCAGGATTATCGTCAACTTCTTGCTCAATTTTAATGTCTTGTGTAATCTGAACACCTCCACCGCCTGTTCCTTCTGTAATCGACGGTCCAGCAACATTACTCATCTCTTGTTGAGAAGCGAGAGTTTGTTCGGGAGAAACAGAAGCATCCGGTACTGGAACGGGAATACCAACGGTTGGTTTTACTACCGGACCAGAAACAGCAACTTGCGGAGGAATTTCGTTTGAAATTGAGGGTGGTGGACCAAGTTCGCTATATTTCATAATTTTTACCATCGGAATATTATCTTCATCTTCTTGCTGCATGTATATAGCAAAGAAATAAATACCGATCATAAAAATGTGGAATATAACTGCTGCCGTTAATCCGATTGAATAATTTTTGGGATAAAGTTTCTTTAACTCAAATGCACCGTAAAGGTCTTGAGATTCTTGAACTGCTATTGTGTCATTCATTTTATCATCTCCTTCCTAAGATGCCCTTGCCATTTCTTTAAGATCAATTTCTGTCATCGGCGCTATAGAGAAACGGTCTAATTTCGCCATATTTAATTCATCAATTATATCTACCATATAATTGAATTTCCCTTTTCGGTCGATTTTCAGTAAAACAACAAGTTTAGGATTTTGAGAAGCGCTTTCAACTAAAAACTTCTTAAGATCTTCAAACTTTAATTTTTTTGGTACATCCATTCCAATACTGTAATAAATCATTTTTGCTTCATCAATACGAAGAGTTAATAAGTTTGATTCAGCAATTTCAACATTAACATCGTTTGGAGGAAGATTAATTTCCATAGTTGATGGTTTTCTGAAGACGGTTGTCATCATAAAAAAAGTCAAAAGCAAGAAAGCAACGTCCACCAATGGAGTCATGTCTATTCTGACATTCATCCGTTTTTTCGGTTTACGTTTTCCTTTTTTTCTCGACCTTGAGCCACCGCCACCAGCATCTACACCGCCACCGGACATAATGAACTCCTTTTATTAAAATTGTTTATTTTTTTAAATTTGTTACCATCGCAAAACGCGTTATCTGCGTTTTTTGTAAAACATCTATAATATCAGCAATAATACCATACTCTACATCAACATCACCGCGAACAATTGTTCTCAGTTTTGGGTTTGTCATACGAGCTTTCATAAGCAAGTTTGCCAAATCTTCTTTTTTAACTTCCGTTGCAGATTTCATGCGGAATGGTTTTCCAAAAATAGCTTCCATCATATATGGGGCATCAAAACCCAAAAATATTTTAGAATCTTTAGTAATCCATAACTGCATTAAATTTGTTTCAGGAACCTTTATTTCAGAATGTGATGCGGGTAAAGATACTTCAACTTCTTCTGGTGGTTTGAATTGCGTGGTCATCATAAAGAATGTTAACAGTAGAAAAGCCACGTCAACCAAAGGAGTCATGTCTATTGCAACATTAACTCTTTTCTTTTTTATTCTAGCCATTATTAAGCCTCAAAATTTAATTACTTACTTTTCAAGATTTGGATTACGTTGTAAGAAGCTTCATCAACTTGAAAAGTGAAGTTATCTACTTTGTTAACAAAAAAGTTATATGAAACAATACCGATAATAGCAACGATAAGTCCACCAGCTGTATTAATAAGCGCTTCAGAAATACCGGTTGCAAGAGCGGTTGCGTCAACTGATCCGGCATGAGCTAAAGCTGCGAAAGATCTAATCATACCGATAACCGTTCCTAAAAGTCCAATCATTGTAGCGATAGATGCGATTGTTGAAAGTGCAATTAAATTCTTTTCTAAAAGAGGAACTTCAAGCATCATTGCTTCTTCAACGCTTCTTTGTACTTCAGGTAATGCTTTTTCTGCATCGAATTTTTTAGAAACATCGCTTGATAATTCTTTATATCTTGATAATGCTGCGCGAAGAATATTTGCAACAGAACCTCTTTGTTCATCGCAAGCTGCTAAGCCTTCATCAATTCTACCTGCTTTAACGTCTTCAATAACTTGGGCAAAAAATTTCGGAACAGCTTTTTTTCCGGCAGCTTTTTTAAGAGAAAGTACTCTCTCAACAATAATGGCAACGTCCATAATTGATAAAGTAATCAACAAAGACACAAGCGGACCACCGGTATAAATTGTACCCAATAAGTTTAATGGTACTTCTCTTCCTGCACCGTCTTTAAAGTTTGAAGGATCTCCAAAAACTAAAAGGAATATGCCTAAAGCTATAGCGAAGGCTACAAAGAACAGACTGACAATGAAAATGGATTGTTTCATTTATTATTTCTCCTCGATAGTGATTTTTAGTAAAACACTTTTGTTAATAAAATTGAGTTATTCTAAACCGTTAATTTAATTCACAAACGTTAACAATCTTTGCTTTTAACAGATATGAATACACAGTCTAAAAATAGATGTTCTAAAATTTATTTCAAAATAAAATAACCTTTATTTTGAAGCTTTTTTCAAATGGTTCGCCTGCGCTAGAATATATATTAATTTAAGTATTTAAATTTAAAACTAATTATTATAATAGTAGTGTTGATATGTTAACAACATTAAAACTCTTTATCCGGGAACAAGTTAGAAAAAGATGTCATCATTTATTTTGTTAACCATTTCTTAAAAAACAGAAGTAAATAATTTTTTTGTTTAAAACTAAATGTTGTTAACAAGTTCTTAATACATAAAAAACAAGTTATGAACAAACAGTTTCGATTTTATTTTTTATCGAAACCACGGTTTCATTGAAAGTTTTGTCACTTTGTAATAATTGATCAATTGTTGTACAAGCGTGAATTACTGTTGAGTGATCTCTGCCGCCGAAGTGTAAACCAATGGTTTTAAGCGACGACTTAGTTAATTCTTTTGATAAAAACATTGACAACTGCCTTGCTAAAACAACTTCTTGTTTTCTTGTTTTAGCTCTAACTTTATTTTCCTCAACACTTAAAAATTCACAAACTATTTTAGTAATTATGTCTATTCCGATATTTATTTTCTTAGCTGTTGATATCTCTTTTACTGATTTTTTTACAAGATCAAGAGTAATTTCTTTTGAGTTTAACGATACATTAGCAAGCAATTTAATTAAACAACCTTCAAGCTCTCGAATGTTCGAAGTTATATTTGATGCTATATATTCCAAAATTTCATTTGAAATAGCTATACCAAAATCATTCGCTTTTTTACTCAAGATCGCCATTCTGGTTTCGTAATCAGGTGGCTGGATATCTGCTTGCAAACCCCAATGGAATCTTGAAATCAGCCGTTCGTCCATTCCTTTTAGGTCTTTTGGGGCTTTATCGCTGGAAAGAATTATTTGTTTACCTGATTGATGCAAAGTGTTAAAAATGTTGAAAAAATATTCTTGGGTTTTTTCTTTATGGATTAAAAACTGAATATCGTCTAGAATTAATACATCCATCGCCCGGTAATAAGCGGAGAATTCATTGGCTTTGTTGTTTTGAATGGCATCTAAAAATTCAACAGTAAATTGATCTGAAGAGAGATAAATTATCTTTTTGTTGGGCATTTTAGCCAAAATCTCGTTGCCAATTGCTTGAATAAGGTGTGTTTTTCCTAATCCAACGCCGCCATAAACGAAAAATGGGTTAAAAGCCGTTCCTCCCGGGTTATCACTTATTGCCCCAGCAGCCGCCCTAGCCAATTGATTTCCTTCACCCTTAATAAAATTATCGAAGGTATATTTGGGGTTAAGAGTGTTTTTAATTTTTTCGCTGGGTTTTTGCGTTGAATAAACTAACTTTTCTTGTTTTTTTTCTTTTTGCGGGTCTATTTGTTCGTTTTGTTTTTCATTCTCATGATCAAAATCATTCACAACAACGTATTCAAGTTTTGCTTGATCACCAGCGGCAACTTTTAACGCTTTTGTAATTAATGATTTGTAGTGTTCCTCTATCCATTCCCAATGAAAATTTCCCGGAAGTTCAACCTTAAGAACGTTATCTAAATGTCCAACGGGTTTTATTGGAAGAAACCATGTACTGTAAGCCATCGGGCTTACACTTTCTTTTATAACCTTTAAACAATTAGCCCAAATTCTTTCAGGAGTTATAGTTTGGGTAGAGAAAGAAGAGTCAAGCGTAATCATTAGTTTTCCACAATAAAAAAATACAAAATCAATTAATATTTAATAAATAAGAGGGTTGGGGATTTACGCCAACCAGATTATCAACACTTTTTTAACATTAAACGTGCACCGCTAACACATTGTAAGGTAAGCAATTATAGCGCGTTGTTTTAAATTAATAACGTTTCTCTTGTGTTATGAGATGCCGTTTAATTGAAAACAATTTGTGAAACGTTTTCACAAAGACGACTTATCCACAGTTTTTCAACAAGTTATAATCGACTGTTTTCTAATGAAAAAATAGAGAGATGAAAGTTGTATTGCAAGTTAAATTTTCAATTAAAGTAATAAAAATAGCAGACAACAATTTTTAACCTCAAGTTCTTTCACAGATCGGTAAATAATTAAAAAAGAGGTGAAAACCTGAAGAATTAATTCTTTGTGAAAGATGAATGGGGGAATTGTCTGGAAATTTTCACCCCTTTTGGAGTTGTTTATTTACCGATAAGTGGTTATTTTTGCTTCCTTTATAATAGGAGAAATAATTAATGAAAAGAACATATCAGCCAAGTAATAGAAAAAGAAAAAATAAACACGGTTTTCGCGAAAGAATGAGTTCAAAGGACGGTAGAAGAGTTATTTCTAGACGCAGAGCTAAAGGGAGAAAAAGACTTACGGTTAGTGACGAAAAGTAATGAATTGTGAAACGGCTTTCTTTTGGCAAAAGTGAACGGATAAAAGAAAAAAAACACTTCGAAAAATTATATGAAAGTGGAAAAGTTTACCTTTCTGCAGATAAAAAAGTTAAAGCTGTTTACCTTTTTGTTGATGACAGTGACGTTAAATATCCCATGGTTGCTGTAGCGGTTTCTAAAAAAGCCGGAAATGCGTTTTGGAGAAACCGTGTGAAAAGACTTCTTAGAGAAGCTTACCGTTTAAACAAACTTCCGATTTCTGCCTTTTGCATTGAAAAGAGAAAACAATTATTTATTATTTTATCGCCTTTCCGTATTAACCAAAAAGAAAATAAAACAATTAATCTTTTTGACTTACTTCCGGGCGTTCAAGAAATATTAAGCGCTTTAGTTAAAAGTGATGAAAAATGAAATATATCTTTATCATACTTATTAAGGGTTACCAAAAGGTTATTTCACCATTGTTTCCTCCTTCGTGCCGATTTTATCCTACATGTTCAGAATATGCAATTCAAGCTTTTGGTAAGTACGGCGTTTTTAAAGGCGGCGCAAAAGCAACTTGGCGGATTTTACGCTGCAACCCATTTAATAAAGGAGGATTTGATCCTCTTATTTAATACAGGAATAGTATGGAAAAACAAACAACATTAGCCTTTGTCTTAATAGGAGCGATCCTGATGGTGTGGCTTTATTTAAACACACCAAATACACCTCCGGCAAAGCAAAAAAAACAGGAAATAGTTAAACAATCAGACACGCCAAAGGTTGTTGAAACAAAAAACGAAGAACTAGCAAAAGCGACCACCAACAAAGACTCCCTTTCTCTTGGTGCTTTTTTCTCGTCCGAGCAAAATCCGGAAAAGATTATTACTATTGAAACTGATGAAGCGGTTGTTGAGCTTTCAACAAAAGGGGGAAAGATCACTAAGTATTTTTTAAAAAAATATAATAATTGGCAATACACAAAAGCTTCAAGCGATAAACCCTATTACGAAAAAAACATTCAGTTGCTTAACTATTCTAAAGGGAGTAGTTTTGATTTAGCTTTTATCACTTCTGAAGGCAAAGCAGTTTCAACCGCGGATTTATCTTTTACCCCCTCTGTTACATCGACAGATATAAATTTATCTGGAAAAGATTCTCTCTCTCTTTCGTTTGTTTATAACACAAAAAATAACGGATACATTAAAAAGAATTTTATTTTTTACGGAAACCGTTATGATACCCGCTTCACCGTTGAGTTTTCAAAATTAAACAGCATTATTACAAACGGAATGTATGATGTTGTTTGGAACAGCGGTTTACGTTTTGTAGAAGAAAATTCAGTTGATGAAGCAGCAGCCGCAAATGCAAGTGTGTTTTCAGGCGGTGAACAAATTATTGTTGACGCTCCAAACGGCGGAGAAAAAATCGAAAAAGATTTCGGTGGAAAAGTTGATTGGGTAACAATCAGAAATAAATATTTCGCAGCAATCATTGCTCCGGAAAATTCGGACAATGTAGAGGGTGCCTATATAAAAGGATCGGCACACCATTGGCAAAACGGTGGAAAAAGAGAGTATTATTCAGCCAGATTAAAAATGAAAATGAATAATACTGAAAAGTCTTCCGAAACATTTTTAATTTATTTGGGTCCAGTCAGCTACGATCTATTTAAACATTACGGAAGGAATTTTGATAAGATTATCGACTTCGGCGGATTCATCGGTTTAAAAGTTATCGTTCGCCCGATTGCGGAATATTTAATGCTCCCCCTCTTCAAGTTTCTTCATTTGTTCATCCCTAATTATGGATTTGTAATTATTGTATTTTCTTTAATTATTAAATTAGTTACTTATCCTTTAACAAAGAGCAGTATGCATTCAATGAAAAAAATGCAGCTGCTTCAGCCGAAAATTGCGGAGATAAAAGAAAAATTTAAAGACGATCCTACTAAGTTGAACAAAGAAACGATGAAGCTTTATTCAACATACGGAATTAATCCCGCAGGCGGATGTTTGCCGATGCTGCTGCAGATGCCGATCTTTATTGCACTTTGGGGGTTGTTCCAAACAGCAATTGAATTAAGACAACAACCATTCATGTTATGGATGCACGATCTTTCTAAACCCGATATTATATATCATTTAGGTTTTAAACTTCCACTTTTTGGAATAGATCAAATTAGCGGACTTGCATTGCTAATGGGAATTACAACCTTCGTACAGCAAAAACAAACCATTAAGGATCCATCGCAACAGGCGATGGTTTATGTAATGCCGATCATGCTTACATTTTTATTTATGTCGTTTCCTTCGGGATTAAATTTGTATTATTTTCTTTTTAATTTATTCTCAATTGCGCAGCAATATTATGTTACGAATTATGGAAAACAAGAAGTACTGGAACCTGTTAAGAATCCGAAAAAGAAAAGTGGATTTATGCAGCGCATGATGGAAGCAGCTGAACAAAATGCGAAAGTTAAAAGTAAAAAATAATCAACGAGATATTCCTTCTCTTTTGATTAAGCAATGAAAAGGAAAACCGGTGTCGAAAAGTTTTAAGATATTACTCTTACCGCTTCTGATTGCGGCATCGGTTTTTGCACAGCAAAAAATTGTACTAAAAACAGAATACATTCAAAAACAACTTCCCTTTTCACTCACACAAAATATTCCGGCACCTCAACCCAAAATAGCCCTTGCTTTAAGTGGCGGTGGTGCCAGGGGAGTAGCGCAAATAGGAGTTCTTAAAGCTTTAGAAGAAAAAAATATTCCGATAGATTTTCTTGTTGGTACCAGTATGGGAAGCATCATCGGCGGACTTTATTCGGCAGGCTATTCTGTTAAAACACTTGATTCAATTGCAAGAACGGCAGACTGGAATTATCTTCTCTCGGTAGATGCCAAAACCAACCGGAGAGATTTATTTGTCGATCAAAAAATTTCTGAAGACAAAGCGGTTCTTACTCTGCGCTTAAAGGGATTAAAGCCGATCATTCCAACCTCTGTGAACGATGGACAAAGACTTTCAAATTATTTGAATCTCCTTTCCTTCCAAGCACCCGTTAAAGTAAAAAAATCGTTTGATGATCTTGAAGTTAAGTTTCGTGCGGTTTGTACGAATTTGGAGACTGGAGATGCAGTGGTTCTTGGATCTGGGTCACTAAGTCAGGCGATGAGAGCCAGCTCGAGTGTTTCGTTTTTACTTTCACCGGTAAAAATGGATACCTTAACTTTAGTTGATGGTGGCTTGGTAGCAAACATTCCGGTAAAAATCGCAAAAAGTTTTCGCCCCGATGTTTTAATCGCAGTAAATACAACGGGTGATCTTCATCCAAAAGCAGAACTTGAAATGCCATGGATTGTTGCCGATCAATTAGTTAGCATTCCGATGAAATTGTTGAACGAAGAACAACTCCGGTTTGCTGATTTTGTTATAACACCAAACCTTAACGGAGTTGGTTCTACCGATTATAGCAGTGTTGATTCTTTAATAACGCTTGGATATAACTCCGCAACGCCTTTACTTGAAGCCGTTAAAAGGAAAGTTCAATTCGTTTATAATCTTAACATTCATCAAAACGAAATTTTCTTTAAGAACGTTGGCATAAGTAATAGTAATGAGTTAGGAAAAGACTTTTTAAAAGAAGTCGGGTATAATGATTCTCTTTCTAGCGGAGATATTTTAAATTATCTATACCAACAAAATAGAGATGGCGCCTATGATTCTCTCTGGGTTGAAATAGATACAACAAACGCGAAAACAGAAATTACTTTTAGGGGCGAAAAAGTGAGTCGGGTAGAGTCAATTCAATATCAAGGAATAACGCTTCTATCAATCGATACGGTAAAAACAATCTTACAAAAACTTGAGAATCAACCGTTTAACGGATTGAAAACTTTTTCCGCAATAAAGGAAATTCTTGATCTCTATAGAATTGCAGGTTATTCGTTAGCGGAACTCGATTCTGTATCTTTTAACAAATCTTCCCAGCATCTTGCTTTATTTTTCAGCGAAGGTATTGTCTCCGAAATTAAAATTCGCGGGAACTCTTATACAAATCCAACAATAATTTCAAGAGAGTTTCCAATTCGCGAAGGAGAGGTTTTTGAATCAGAAAGAATTCAACAAGGTTTAACAAACTTGCGCAGTACCGGTTTATTTGAAAACGTCTATGTTCAAATTGAAAAAGAGAATGATAAAAAAGTTTTAACTCTCATAGTAGAAGAAAAAATTTCAAACACTGCCCGGATCGGATTTAAATTTGATAACGAAAATAAACCGCAGTTTTGGTTTGATGTTCGCGATGCAAATATTTTGGGAACCGCAACCGAGATGGGATTACTTGTTTATTTGGCAGCTCGAGGACGTTCTTACACGTTGGAACACAAAGCGGACAGAATTTTCGATACATATCTTACGTACAACATTAACACTTATTACAAATCAAATGATGTTTTTGTTTATAAAGATGTTCCAACTTCGAGCAGTAAATTTTTCAACCGGGAAAGTTATGGTGAATACAGGCAATCGTTTTACGGATTGTCTGCTGCAATCGGTATGCAGGTTAAAAAATTCGGCAATGTTATTGTTCGAGGAAAATTTGAAGTTAATCGGTTGATAAATTTAAAAAATCTTGCCGTTGACCCGACGCAATTTTCGTTTATAAGTTTTCGTGTTTCCTCAAACATAGATACACAGGACAAATATCCGTATCCGTCAAAAGGAGTAAAAGTATCTGCGTTCTATGAATCAGCTCAAAAAATCAGCGGCATTTCTTCCGGTTTTACGAACATCGGATTTAATTATAAAAGCTATTTTTCAATCAGTTCGCTGCATACGGCAGGAGTTGGATTTAAAATGGGATTCGCCGATAAAACGCTTCCGTTTTCACAACAGTACTCGCTTGGCGGACAATACTCCTTTTTTGGTATGCGGGAAGACGAATTCCGTGGCAGACAAATTCTTGCTTCTTCTCTTGAATACAGAGTGAAAATTCCTTTTAAAGTTTTTTTCCCGGTCTATTTTTATTTACGATATGATCTCGGTTCCATCTGGACCGTTCGAGAACAAATTCGATTTAAGGATTTACGCCACGGTGTAGGAACAACGCTTTCATTTGATACACCGATTGGTCCGGCAGATTTTGCGGTAGGTAGAAGTTTTCTTTTTATTAAAAATCTTCCCGGCAATCCTATCAGCCTTGGCCCTGTTTACTTTTATTTTTCAATTGGGTACTATTACTAAAAAAATATTAGGAGAGTGATATGAAAAGAGTTCTTTTCTTTCTTTCCATTTTTGTTGTTGTAAGTTTTTCCCAAAACAAAAAAGAAGATGAAAATCTTATTGAAAACATTTTAAAGCAAAACGAAAAATATTTTCCACTGGTTTTAGAATCTCCTCAAAAATACCGTGTTCAAATTATCTACACCCAAATAGACAAAACAAAAAGCGGTGCCGTTAAGTTTTCAACTTATAAATACCATGTGGACGCAAAAAAATATTTCTATCCCGCCAGCACGGTTAAATTCCCGGCAGCACTTTTAACACTTGAAAAATTAAATCAATTGAGTGTTAATGGATTAACAAAAGAAACTCCTCTTAGGATAGATAGCGCTTACTCTGGTCAAACCAAAGTGGAGTTTGATTCATCCTCGCAGAACAAACTTCCCTCTCTGGCAAATTACATCAAAAAAATTTTCCTTGTAAGCGATAACGACGCCTTTAATCGGTTGTATGAATTTCTTGGACAACAAGCCGTAAACGAAAAACTTTGGAGAAAAGAATATCTCAATGTGTTGATCAATCACCGCTTGAATGGTGGATTAACTCGTGAAGAAAACATGTTCACAAACCCTTTTACGTTTTATTTAAAAGATAAAATTATATATGAACAACCGTTGCAGTTCAACCACGCACAATATCAAAACGAGGTTGACGACCTGTTGCAAGGAAAAGGAGTAGTTGAGAGAGACAGTATCCATTTGCATCCGAAAGATTTTACCTACTCAAACTACTTTGCTTTGGAGGATCAACATGAAATGTTAAAAGCGCTTTTCTTCCCGCAATCGGTTGCAAAAGAAAAAAGATTTAACTTGACCAAAGCAGATGTCGCATTTCTGAAAAAATACATGTCGATGCTTCCCCGCGAAAGCGAATTTATAGAATACCATGATTATAATCATTATCCCGATGGTTACGTCAAGTTTTTTCTTTATGGGGACACAAAAGACACTCTTCCAAATTATCTAAAGATTTACAACAAAGTGGGAATGGCTTACGGCTATTTAATAGATAACGCTTACATCGTTGATTCAAAAGACAAGATTGAATTTCTTTTAAGTGCGGTTATCTATGTAAATGAAGATGGAATCTTTAACGATGATAAATATGAATATGATGAAATCGGGCTACCGTTTCTGGCGAATCTTGGGAGAGTGATTTATAAGCAAGAGATGGATAGAAAAAAATAAAAAGGAAGAAAAAAAATCCCAAAGAACTAAAGCAAAAGAGCCTTTGATTTTTGGGATTTGAAATTTGTTATTTAAGATTTTTAGTGATGATGATGTCCGTGCGCGCCGTGAGCATGTCCGTGAGACAATTCCTCAGCGGTAGCGTCTCGTATATCAAGAAGTTCAACGTCGAAGGTTAAATCTTCACCGGCAAGGGGATGATTAAAATCAACGGTGATCTGTTCATCAGTAACTTTCGATATTACAAACGGCATTTGGCTTCCGTCCGGAGCGTTAGTTACGAACTCCATTCCTTCTTTAATTTCCATTTCTTTCGGAAATTCGCTTCTCTGTAAAACTTGTACGGCTTCATCGGCATATTCACCGTAAGCGTCTTCCGCTGCAAGAGCAACGATCTTTTTGCTTCCGATGAGCATTCCGCCAATGGCTTCTTCAAGCTTTGGCAGAATTTGTTCTGTTCCGCTTAAGAATGAAAAAGATTTTCCTTCGGAAGTGGAATCAATAACTTCTCCTTCAGAATCCGTTAATGTATAATTTATGGTTACTACCTGGTTTGGTTTCAAAGTTTTATTCCTTTCTGTGTAAAATAATTAGTGATGAAGAAATGAGATAGGGAGAATTCTTCAAAATTTTGGGTGTTAAGTTACCACTTTCTTAAACGGGAACATAATTGAGAACGATTATTTCAGTTTTTCTACACGGTCGAAAAATCTTCTTAATTCTCCAGTCTCTTCTGCATTAATCCCTTCTTTAATCCTTGCTCTACCCAAATGTGTATATCCATATTCGCTATGTCCTTCTATGAAGAGACCAAGATATGAAATACTTAAATGAACGGTAGGGGGTACACTCCACATTCTTGCTTTCTTTGCAAGAATACTCAAAGTATCCCAATATTCCGATTCAATACTGAAATAAAATTCTTTCCCGAGTTTTACCGGTTCAAAATGACTTTCAAAAACAGAATATTTTATCACAACATCCACTCTGCCATCTTCTTTTATCAATCTTATTGATTTTGGTTCACTTTCTCCAATATAAAATATTCTATACATTCTTTTCCCAAGATATTTACTTGAAAGTATAGGTTCGTTAAAGTTATACAAATCTCTTGAAGCCAACATTGCCATGGCTGAATCATAAGACTTTAATTCATAATTATCTAAAAGTGCTTCATTTTCATAAGGGGGAAAATATAAAGCAGTTGAATCCATTGGTCTGTTCAGACTATCAAGATTAACTATCTTGTTCATGGGGAAATAACCCGAAATATGAATATCGGTTTTCTTTTTATTGCATGAACAAAAAAGCAAAATGATTATAAAACCAGATAACAGTATTTTTTTCATAAATACTTTTTAATCTTTTGTGGTTGATGACTTCATTCTCTGTTTAAGATTTTCCACAACATCCGCAAACTCAATTTCCTGCTCCGCAAGCATAACAAAGAGGTGATAAACTAAATCAGAGACTTCATTAACGATCTCATACTTGTCTCTGTTCTTTGCGGCGATAACAGTTTCAATCGCTTCTTCACCGACTTTTTGAATTATTCTATTAGCGCCGTCTTTAAAAAGCTTTGTTGTGTAAGAAGTTTCGGGAAGATCAATCTTTCTTTGTTTGATCAGCGAGAAAAGTTTGTTAAGAAAATCAAGAGAAGGATTTTTTTCAATACCGAAACATGAATACTCTCCGGTGTGGCATGTGTTGCCGTCAGGATTCGCAAAAACAAGCAGTGTATCGCTATCGCAGTCAAGTTTTATATCAACCAATCGAAGAAAGTTACCCGAGGTTTCCCCTTTTGTCCACAAGGTTTTTCGTCTTCTGCTATAAAAAGTTACAAGATTGGTTTCTACAGTTTTTTCAACCGATTCTTTATTCATAAAGCCGAGCATCAACACATCTTTGGTTGAAGCATCAACAATTATTGCCGGCACCAGACCGTCTAATTTATCAAAATTAATTTCTTCCACTTCTACTTTCTTCGTAACCATAATCGATATCCTCTTCCGTTTATAATCGGACAACAATTCCGTTGTCTTGCAAATATTTTTTTAAATCTTTTATTTTCAAAATGTTGAAGTGAAAAAGAGAAGCAGCGAGACACGCGTCAACATTTGCTTTTGCAAATGCATCGAGAAAATCTTTTTCGCTTCCGGCTCCACCCGAAGCAATAACTGGAATGCGCACCAGTTTATTTAATTCGGAAAGAAAAGTTAGGTCGTAGCCGTCTTTCGTTCCGTCTTTATTCATCGAGGTTAAAAGAATTTCTCCGGCGCCAAGTTTTTCAACTTTTTTACACCACGATAATCCTTCCAATTCGGTTTCCTCGCGCCCACCTTTTATAAAAACTTTGTAGGTGTTTTTTACGATGTTTACATCAATTGCGGCAACAACCGCCTGGCTGCCGAATTGTCTCGCTGCTTTGGTAATAAGTTCTGGATCTTTTACAATTGATGTATTAAGAGAAACTTTATCTGCTCCGGCTTTTAGAAGTTTTTCGATGTCGGTTAATTCTGAAATGCCGCCTCCAACAGTAAACGGAATTCGGATCGCTTTTGCAATTTCTTTTACAAGTTCAACAAAGGTTTTTCTTTTTTCAACGGAGGCGGTGATGTCGAGAAAAACCAATTCATCGGCACCTTCATCCGAGTAGCGTTTTGCAAGCTCAACGGCCGAACCGGCATCAACAAGATTAACAAAGTTTACACCTTTTACAACTCTGCCGTCTTTAATATCAAGGCAGGGAATAATTCTTTTAGCGACCAACTTCTGCAAGCTCCTTCAAATCAATTTTGTTTTCATAAATAGCTTTTCCGATGACAACGCCGTACGGCTTAATCGTTTTTACTTTCTTCACATCATCTAAATCTTTTATTCCGCCGGAGGCAATTAAGTTGATGTCTGGAAAGCGAGAGAGAATTTTTTTGTAAAGATCAATATTGGTTCCGGTGAGCATACCGTCTTTTGAAATATCGGTGCAGAGAAAGTGTGTTAAGCCGAGTTGAAGACAATATTCAATGTGCTCATAAACGGTTACTGTTGTTGCTTCTGTCCATCCGCTTACCGCAAGGTTTTCGTTTAGTGCATCTATCGCCACAATAAAATTATCTGTGGAAAATTCTCTCACAATTTTTTCAAAGACATCTTTATTTTTTACAGAAAGAGAGCCGACAATTATTTTGTTAACGCCAAGCTCGAATAACTGTTCCGCGCCGGCTTCATCACGAATGCCGCCGCCGAATTCAATTTTTAAATTTGTTTCTTTTTTTACTTCACGAATAATTGCTTCAGCTGAAATTGTTCCGGTTTTAGAACCAATTAAATCAACAACGTGAAGCCATTCAAACCCATGCCGCTCAAATTCTTTAGCCTGGCTAAGCGGAGTTTGTTCATAAAAAGTTACTTGATTAAAGTCGCCTTTCCGAAGACGAACAATCCTGTTTTCATATAGATCAATAGCGGGGATAATTAACATAAGGTTATAAAATTCTCCAATAATTTTAATCCTGCGTCACCGGATTTTTCAGGATGAAATTGCACGCCGTAAATATTATCTTTTTCTACCGCGGCGCAGAAATCTATTCCGTTTTCAGCCGTTGCGATTGTAAACTTATTTACCGGCACATAAAAAGAGTGAGCAAAATAGAAAAATGATTCATCGTCAATTCCAGCAAACAACTTGCTCTCTTTTGTTTGTTTCACTTTGTTCCAACCCATGTGTGGGACTTTTGTTTTTGTTTCATCAAATTTTTCTCCAGTGGTGGGAAAAATTCCAAGACAGGAAACGTTTCCTTCTTTTGAGGAATCGCACAGCAATTGCATACCGAGACAAATGCCAAGCGTTGGTTTTCTAACCATCCGCATCATTGAAAATAGATTAAGTTTGTGCAACTGCTTCACCGCAAACGACGCTTCTCCAACACCAGGAAAAATTATTTTATCGGCACGGCAGATTTCCACCTCGTTGCTTGTGATAACAAACTTTTCATTTAGCGTTTCAAGCGCGTTTGCAACGGATGCAACGTTACCGGCACCGTAATCAATTATTGAAATCATAAAACTCCTTTAGTTGAAGGCAAATTTCCGTCAGCGCGTTCATCGATTCTGCAAGCTTCATTCAGCGCTTTTGCAAATACTTTGAACAGCGCTTCAATTTTGTGGTGATCGTTTTTTCCTTTTGCGCGAAGAAAAATATTCGCTTTTAAGGTTGATGCCAGGCCTCTGAAAAATTCTTCCGTTAATTCAACCGGAAAATCACCGACTTTTTCTCTTTTAAAATTGCATTTGAAATTAAGATACGTTCGTCCGCCGAGATCGATTGCGCATTTTGCAATGGTGTCATCCATCGGAAGATAAAATCCGTAACGTTTTATTCCGACTTTATTGCCAAGCGCTTCGGACAAGGCTGAACCGAGCGTTATGCCAACATCCTCAACCGTGTGGTGCTCGTCAATGTGAAGATCACCAATTACTTTTACCGAGAGATTTATGTTTGCATGTTTGGCAATTTGTTCGAGCATGTGATCGAAAAATCCTACGCCGGTTGAAATATTGCTTTCCCCTTTTCCATCAAGTGAAAGCGAAACGGTGATATCCGTTTCTTTTGTTTTGCGGTGTTGTTTTGCGGAACGCAGTTGAAGAAGAATATCGTTGACAGCTTCTAAAAATGATTTCTCTTCAATAATGAAGTCGGGTTTTCGTTTTGTATCTGTAACGAAAAGTATACTTTCGTTTTGCAGAAGACGAGCAAGGTTCGATTCAATTTGATATTGATTGTCATCAACTTGAAAAGCGAATCCACGTTGCGAAAGTTTGAGTAAACCGCTTATCAATCCGGTAGAGAGAGGGTTAGACAGATCAAAGTATGCTTTATTTATTTGAATTATTTTTTTCATTTCGTTTCTTGGGTTTGTAAAATATCTTTTAGCTTTTTAAGAAGGAAATCGTTTTCTTCTTTTGTTCCTATAGTGATACGTAAACAATCATTTAATTTTGGTTGAGAGCTTCTATCGCGAATAACAACACCTTGTTCGGCAAGTTGTTTTTGAATGGATAGCGCATTTGGGAGACGAATAAGCAAAAAGTTAGCATCCGAAGGATAAACTTTAGAAATAGACAACAGTTTTTGTAGCTCTTCTTTTACTCGTTCTCTTTCAGAAATAATTGCTGAAACAGTTTGTTCCTTTTTCGTTTTATACTCAAGCGCTTTCAAAACTGCAAATCTGGTTAAAGCATTGATATTGTAAGGCGCTTTCACTTTAAAGAGATAAGAAATTATCTCTTCATTCGCTGCGCAAAAACCAAGACGTACACCAGCGAGTCCCCAAGCCTTGGAAAAAGTTCTTATCACTACAAGATTGGGATAATTTCCAACTTCGTCAATCACCGAAGCGGATGAATCAGAAAAATCAATATACGCCTCATCAACAACAATGATTGAGTTATAAGTTTTACATAAACGCAAAATATCATTTTTGTTCAACAAATTTCCGGTTGGATTATTTGGCGAACAGACGAAAATCATTTTCACTTTATCTGAATTATTCTTCTCAACTTCAGCAAAATCAATTTGAAAAGAATCATTTAGCAGAGGAGAAACAGTTTCAACGTTATTGATATCGCAAGCAACTTTATACATTCCGTAAGTCGGTTCAAGAAGCATCACCTGGTCTTCTTTTGGTTCACAAAAAATTCTGATGAGCAGGTCGATGATTTCATCAGAGCCGACGCCGAAGAAAAGTTTGTTGGCATCAACGTTAAGTAATTTCGAAACGGCATCCTTTAAATCAACTTGGTGCGGATCGGGATAGCGATTAAGTTCAAGTTTCTCAAATTCTTGAAATGTTGAGCCGAAGCTATTTTCGTTAGCATCGAGTAAAATGCCTGAGCTGTATAAATCGCGCGCGCAAGTGTACGGTTTTAATTTTTTTATATTACTTCGAACAAGCTTCTCGATCATTGTTTCAACCTTATTGTTACTGCGTTCTTGTGAGCCGAAAGCATTTCTATCTCTGCTAATGTTGTAACAGTAGGTGCAATACATTGCAGTCCTTCTTTAGTTAATTGTTGAAACGTAATTGATTTCATAAATGATTCTACATTTACACCGCTAAATGATTTTGCATACCCGTATGTCGGAAGTGAGTGATTTGTTCCGCTTGCGTAATCGCCAACGCTTTCAGATGAATATTCTCCTAGAAAAACAGAACCGGCATTTGTGATTTTAGCTTTATAGTTTTCAGCAATTTCCAAATGAAGAATTAAATGTTCCGGTGCATAGTTGTTGCTGAATGAAAAAGCTTCATCAACATTATTACAAATTAAAATGAAAGAGTTGTTGAGTGATTGAACCGCAATTTCTTTACGTGGCAATTCAGTTAATTGTTTTTCAACTTCAAACACAACAGAATCAGCAAACGTTTTTGAAAAAGCGAGAAGAACAACCTGAGAATCAACACCATGTTCTGCCTGCGAAAGTAAATCGGAAGCAACATAAGAAGCATTAGCTTTTTCATCGGCTATGACCAAAACTTCACTCGGACCAGCAGGCATGTCAATTGCGCAGCCTTCTACATCAATGCTTGTAAGGAGTTTTGCCGCGGTTACATATTGGTTCCCCGGACCGAAAATTTTATCGACTTTCGGAATTTCATTTGAACCATAAGCCATCAAAGCAACTGCTTGTGCGCCGCCAAGTTTATAAAATTCTTTCACACCACAAACTTTTGCTGCAAATAAAAGAGCATCGTTTACTTTTCCATCTTTTGAGGGAGAACACGCGACAACACGTTTGCAACCCGCAATTGAAGCGGGTATTCCGATCATCAGCATTGTTGATGGGAGGATCGCACTTCCGCCGGGAATGTACAAACCGACATTCTCAATTGCGCGAAATTCTCTTGAACATTTGATTCCCGGCATGGTTTCAACTTCATACACTTTAGGAATTTGTTTTTCATGGAAAGCACGAATGTTTTTTGCTGCTGTTAAAATTGCAGTTTTAATTTCTTGTGAAAGATTGTTTTCCACGGAAGAAAACTCTTCTTCGGTTACGAGAATGGTTTCGTCAGAAAAATTATCAAACTGTTTTGCGTAACCAAGCGCAGCAGAAAGTCCGTTTCGTTTTACATCTTCAAGAATTGGTTTTATAATGCCGAACGCTTTTGAAAAATCAATTGCCGGACGCTTTGTAAGCGCATGAATTTCTTCTTTGTTTAGTTTATTTAATTCTAAGATTTTCATAAGATCATATTTTCAATTGGCAGTTGTAAAATTCCTGACGCACCCTCTTGTTTCAACTGATCAACAATTTTCCAAAGCAGATCGGATGGAATAACCGCATGAACAGCAACCATATTTGGGTCGGCAAGTGGAACGATTGTCGGACTTTTGATCGACGGAATCAATTTTTCGATTCTTTCTAAAGCATCTATTGGAACGTTCATCATTAAATATTTAGAACTTCGTGCTGTTAACACAGAGCGAATTCGGCGTAAAAGTTCGGTTAAAATTTCATTCTTCTTCTCATCCTTTAAAAGAAGATCGGAACAAATAAGCGCCGCCTGCGATTCATAAACCGTAAACGATTTTTTCAACTTATTCATCATCAACGTTGTACCGGTGGAAACGATATCGCAGATCAGGTCAGCCACGCCAAGCGCCGGTGCTATTTCCACAGAGCCGCTGATCTCAATTATTTTGGCGGACAATTTATTCTCATTTAAAAACGTTTGCAAAATGTTCGGGTAAGAAGTAGCAATGGTTTTGTTGTTAATATCTTGCAGACTTTCAAAAAGGCGACTCTCCGGAGCAGCAAGCATGATTTTGCATTTGCCGAAACCGAGTTTGTGCAGCGTTTCAACTTTTGCTTTCTTCTCCACAATAACATTTTCTCCAACAATTCCGATATCCGCAACGCCGTCCTGAACATATTCCGGGATATCATCATCGCGAAGCAGTAATAAATCTAACGGGAACGACGATGATGAAACCACCAAACGTTCGGCATAATTTTCAATATCAATTCCGCACAACTTTAAAAGCTCAATCGATTTATCTGTCAATCTACCTTTTTTTTGTACAGCTAATTTTAAGTTTCCATTATTTGTAATATTCATAAGACTTCCTTTAAAACAAAAAACCCGACAAGTGAGTCGGGGGCTGATGTTCAAAATATAACAGAATGATGCTATTCGCCGCCGACGCAGGTTAAATATGTGCGGTGATGATGAATTGTTATATTTGGTAAAGATTTTTTCATAAATTCGACACAAAAATAAAAAGAATTCCTTTACAAACAAAGAGCGAAATGAATAGTTTATTTGAATTTGGGCTTTTGGCGTTTACCTCATTTTTTACAATGATCAATCCGATTGGCGTAATTCCAATTTACGCCTCGCTTACCGCCAAAATGACGCAGAAAGAAGCTCATAACGTTGCGCTGAAAGCGGTACTTACGGCTTTGCTGATTATGCTTTTCTTTGCTTTTACCGGGCAGTTGGTTTTCAATTTCTTTCATATTTCGATTCACAGTTTAAGGGTTGTTGGAGGAATTATCTTTTTTATGGCCGGTTACGATATGCTTCAGGCAAAACTTATCCGAACGAAAGATGAAGAAAAAAACTCTACCGAATTAGCAAAAGATATTGCCATTACTCCGCTTGCCATCCCGATGATCTGCGGACCCGGTGCAATAACCATTTCAATTGTGTTGATGCGTGACGCTGCAGATTATGAACACAAAGCGATTTTATTTTTCGTGATGATTGCCGTAATGATCGTAACGCTTCTCTTTTTACTTGGCGCGCGAAAAGTGTTGAACTTTTTAGGTGAAAACGGAAACAAAGTATTGATGCGCATTATGGGATTGATCGTTATGGTTATCGCGATTGAATTTTTCTTTGCCGGTTTAACGCCGCTGGTAAGAAACATGTTAAAGATTGAATAGAGATGAAGATTGTTGTTGATGAAAATGTAGCGTTTGCAGAAGACGCTTTTTCAAAGTTTGGCGAAGTCCGGTTGTTACACGGAAGAGAAATTGATTCATCCGTTTTAAAAGACGCTGACGCTTTAATTGTCCGTTCAATTACGAAAATAAATAAAGATTTGTTAGAAGGAACTTCTGTTTCGTTTGTTGGAACAGCAACAATTGGAACCGATCACGTTGATTTGGAATATTTAAAAGAACAATCTATTGGTTTTGCCGATGCAAAAGGATGCAACGCTAACGCCGTTGTTGAGTATGTTTTCACGGCTTTATTTGCTATCGCCGCAAAACAAAAGATTACTTTGAAAGATAAGGTTATCGGGGTTGTTGGCGTTGGAAATATTGGAAGTAAAGTTGTAAGAATTGCCGAAGCGTACGGAATGAAAGTTTTAATCAACGATCCTCCGAGACAGAAAAAAGAATTAAATTCTTCTTTTGTTTCACTTGAAGAAATTCTTACGGCAGACATCATTACAGTCCACACTCCGTTAACTTACGAAGGGGAAGATAAAACATTTCATCTTTTTGATCGAAACAAATTAATTCAGTTAAAAGAAGGAGCGATATTTATTAACGCTTCACGTGGCGAAGTTGTTGATAATAGGGCGTTATCTGAGTTGCTTGAAGGAAATAAATTTACCGCCATTCTTGATGTTTGGGAACATGAACCGCATATCGATCAAGAGTTAATAAAGAAGGTTCTTTTCGCAACTCCGCACATTGCCGGTTATTCTTTAGAAGGAAAGATCAACGGAACGAGAATGATGGTCGATGCTATGAATAAGTTTTTCGATAAAAATGTTTTGTGGCAACCTGAGTTGCCTGAGTGTGAAAATTCTGAAATTGTAGTTGAAAATTCCTCTTCAGAAGAAGAATTTTTTTCATCAATCTTCAATAAAATTTATAACATTAAAGAAGATTCAAAACCGTTAAAAACATTTTCCGGAGAAAAAGATTCACTCGGAAAGTACTTTGATCTTTTGCGGAAAGAATATCCTTTGAGAAGAGAATTTTCAAACTTTTCTCTAAGAGCAAATTCTTTTCCGGAGGCTCAAAAAAAATTTTTGCGTGTGCTTCGTTTCAGTTTATAATTGTTTTGCGATTAAAAAGTTACAAGAAATTAGGTTGATTAAAGAACCACTCAATACGCGAGCAATCGGTACAAATTAAAACCGAAGCCGATCTGTTCGCCCAATCAAATCCTAAAAACGTCATTCCTGGAGTGTTTAAAAGAATTTCCCGGTATTCAAATTTATCGTGTCCGCAGAAAGGGCAGACAATCTTTTTTTGATTCATCGAGAACGAAGCAACTTGCCTATCTAACTTGCGCGGTTTATCAAAGATGCCCATAAAAGTCTCCAATCTTTTGTGAAAATATTTTATTTCAAATACCAACAGAAGAACAATTGTCCGTTCAAAAATTAAATGAATAATTTGTTTCCGTCAAGCATAAGGGCGAAAAGCCGAAAGAATTATTTTCCGTTTCTTTTAATAAGTATTTCTCTTTCACCATTGTTTTTGATATTTTTCTTGCAAAGAATATAACATTAACCAATCAGTACGAGGTCTTAGTGGAACACCAAACTTCTGTAAAAGGTTTACCGGAAAATGCATATAATGAATTGAAAGAAGGAGAAGTTTATTCTCCTATTATGGATCCTACCAAAGATTATCCAGAGGTAACACCTTGGTCGGTTTTTTGGGGTTTAGTGATGGCGGCTTTGTTTTCTGCGGCTGCGGCGTATCTCGGTTTGAAAATCGGACAAGTGTTTGAAGCTGCTATACCGATTGCAATTATCGCTGTCGGACTTTCCGCCGTAACAAAAAGAAAAAATGCACTCGGTGAAAATGTAATTATTCAATCGATCGGCGCAAGTTCTGGAGTAATTGTTGCTGGTGCAATTTTTACGATTCCCGCACTCTACATTCTTAATCTGAACGCCGATTTCTATAAAATATTTTTAGCTTCGCTCTTTGGCGGAATTCTCGGAATTCTTTTTTTGATTCCCTTTAGAAAATATTTTGTTCAGGAGATGCATGGAAAATTTCCTTTCCCGGAAGCAACTGCAACAACCGAAGTTTTGGTTGCCGGAGAAAAGGGCGGAAACCAGGCAATCGTGTTGGTGGTTAGTGGACTTATCGGCGGCGTTTATGATTTTATTATTGCAACTTTCGGATGGTGGAGCGAAGTATTTACAACCCGCGTTATTCCTTTCGGACAACAGCTTGCCGATAAAACAAAATTAGTTTTTAAAATGAATGTCGGCGCAGCAGTAATGGGTCTGGGTTACATTGTTGGTTTAAAATATTCAGCAATAATTGCAGCGGGTTCTTTTGTATCGTGGTACGTGCTCATTCCCATTGTGTATCACATCGGTGGAAATGCGACATTGCCGCTTGGTGCAAACGTAACAAAACTGATTGGCGATATGTCGGCAGAAGAAATTTTCCGTAATTATGTACGTCATATCGGTATTGGCGGAATTGCGATGGCGGGAATCATCGGCATCATTCGTTCTTCTAAAATAATTTCATCCGCGTTTTCTCTTGCGGTAAAAGAAATCTTTGGCGGTGTAAAAAGCGGCAACAACACATTGCGTACACAAAAAGATTTATCGATGCTGATTATCGTTGGTGGAATAGTTATTACAGCCGTTTTGATTTTTCTTTTTTTCCTCTTCGGTGTTGTTAATAATGTTACTTATGCATTCGTCGGTTTGTTGATTGTACTGATCATTTCGTTCTTGTTTACAACAGTTGCGGCAAATGCTATTGCTATTGTCGGAACGAATCCTGTTTCTGGAATGACGTTAATGACGCTTATTATTTCATCAATCATTTTAGTTTCTGTTGGTTTGAAAGATGAAGCCGGAATGGTTGCCGCGCTGGTAATCGGTGGTGCGGTTTGTACAGCATTATCTATGTCAGGCGGATTTATCACCGATCTAAAAATCGGTTATTGGCTGGGTTCATCGCCATACAAACAACAAACATGGAAATTTTTAGGAACATTAGTTTCAGCCGCAACAGTTGGCTGGGTAATTTTAATTTTGAACGAAACGTACGGCTTTAGTGGTGAAGGGGCTTTGGTTGCTCCGCAGGCAAACGCAATGGCGGCAGTGATAAAACCGTTGATGGCAAATCAACCGGCGCCATGGCTGCTTTACATCGCAGGTGCTTTGTTCGCTTTGGTTTTAACAATGTTAAAAGTTCCAGCGCTAGCATTTGCACTTGGCATGTACATCCCACTTGAATTAAATACTCCGCTTCTTGCTGGCGGATTGATCGCTCATTTTGTTTCAACAAGAAGTAAAGATGAAAAATTAAATACCGCCAGACGCGAACGCGGAACATTAATTGCCTCAGGATTTATCGCCGGTGGCGCACTAATGGGAGTAGTAAGTGCTATTCTTCGTTATTCCGGATTTAACTGGGTGAACACCGAATGGTTTGAATCTCATTCGGCGGAACTGTTGGCGCTTGTTATGTTTGTAGTTATTTGTGCATACATGATATGGGATTCCATGCGCGCGAAAGTTGAAGAATGATTTTAAATATTGTTTTTTGTAAGTTGTATTCAATAGAAATATAGATTGTTAATATTAAAAATATATAAAGGTTTTTATGTTCGACTCAAATTATAAATTTACCTGCGTTGACCGCTTTCTGAACTATGTTAAATATGATACACAATCGGATGAAGAAGCTACCTGCTTTCCAAGTTCAGAAAAGCAAAAGATTCTTTCAAAAGATTTAGCCGAAGAACTTAAAACGCTTGGTTTAACCGACGCTCACATGGATGAGTACGGTTACGTAATGGCAACACTTCCTTCAAACACGGATAAAAAGGTTCCTGCAATTGGATTTATTGCTCACGTTGACACGTCGCCGGCTGTTTCCGGTGCAAACGTTCAAGCCGTCATCAGAAAAAATTATCAAGGCGGCGATATCGTTCTTGAAAAAGACGGACAAGTTATAAAAGCTGAAGATAATCCTGATATGAAAGAAATGATCGGATACGATATCATTACTACAGATGGCTCAACGTTACTTGGCGCTGATAACAAATGCGGTGTGGCGGAAATTATCGACGCAATAAACTATTTTCTCACGCATCCAGAAATTAAACACGGCGAAATAAAAGTTTGTTTTACTCCAGATGAAGAAGTCGGAAGAGGAACTGAAAAATTTGATGTGAAGAAATTCGGCGCAAAATATGCTTACACGGTAGATGGACAAACACGCGGTGAAGTGGAAGTTGAAACCTTTTCCGCCGATGCTCTTTTTGTAAAATTCCAGGGGAAAAATATTCATCCTGGTTACGCAAAAGGAAAGATGATCAATGCTATAAAAATTGCGGCTCGGTTTATCGAACAACTTCCAAAGGAAACCCTTTCACCTGAAACCACAGACGACCGAGAAGGATATGTTCATCCATTTAATATTACCGGAAGTGAAGAAGAAACTACGGTTAAGTTTATCATTCGAGATTTTGATCAAGAAAAATTGAAAGAGTACGAAGACATACTTATCAAATTGGCTGCAAAAGTTGTTGAAGAATTTCCTGGAGCGCGGTACACTTTTCAGCAAATTGAGCAATACAGAAACATGCGCTACATTCTCGATCAGCACAAACAAGTTTCAAATTACGCCATCGAAGCGATGGAGCGTTTGAATATCGTCCCGAAACAATCGGCAATTCGCGGCGGTACGGATGGAGCCAGGTTATCTTTTATGGGATTACCAACTCCGAATATTTTTGCCGGTGAACATAGTTTTCATTCCAAAACCGAGTGGGTCGCAATTCAAGATATGGAAATGGCGGTAAGGGTTATTGTTACCATCGCACAAATTTGGGAAGAAAAAAGTTAATTCATTTTCATAAAACATGAGGGTGTTATGTTACTGAAAATTTGGGTGTTGCTTGTTCCGTTTCTTTTTATGTCGTTCAATCAGCAGATGGAAGATGAGCTTTCGCTCGCTTTTCAAAACGCAAAGAAGGGTGTCTACTGGGGTTTATCAAACTTGAAGGGAAAGAAGACCAAGTTTGAAAACAAGTTGATCTCTCAAGATAAATTGATTGCCACGATCAAAATATCGAAAGAAATTAACGGCGCCATTATTGAATCCACCGGACACAACGAATCTTCCGACGTTACGATTATTGTTCATCGCTCGTATGATAGCCTTGCAAAAGACGGGTACATCGAGAAAAATTCTGATTTGTTAAAAGATAACAGCGAATAATTTTTCGCTAAAAATAATGTAAGGAGAAAGAAATGATTGTTCTTTTGCTCTTAACTTTTTTTCTTGCCGCGGTAACTTCTTTTGTCGTAGTTCTCTTCTTTAATAAACCTGTAGCAGCAATGTTAAAAAGAATTATCGCCGATGAAATCCAAACGGCATGGACAAAGTATGTTACGTTTGCCATTTACGTTGTTGGTATTTCAGGCGGTGTGCGTGTTTGGGAATTGGAAAAATATATTTCAACAGGAAAAGATGTACAACCAATCGCGCTTACTTCCGAGCGCTGGATACTTGAAATTTATAGAACCATCATCGAATCGCTTCAAAGTATCGCGTGGATGCTTTTAGTCTTTTTTATCTTTGCGTTGATCGCTTACACCATTGTACGCATTTCGGAAATGAAACACCAGAACAAGTAAATGATTATTACTTCTCTTTCGCAAGTTTAAACTCAATTGCAAAAACCATTTCAACTTTAACCGGTCTGCCGAGGACAAGCCCTGGATAGAATTTTGCAAATGAGATAGAAATCTCTGCGGCATCTTCGCAGCCGTAACCGATACCTTTTACAATTTCGGTTTTTTCAACATCGCCATACTCATTGACGATTGCTTTTATCAGCACCGTTCCTTCTACTTTTTTATCTTTCGCCGCTTTTGGATAAACAACATTTTCATAGAATTTTTTATATCCAATTTTTGGTTCAGGGAAGATGGCCGGATTTCTGTATAAAACGGAGTCAGATATTTCACCTTGTGCAACGGGTTCGGGCTTGCTTTCAATTTTTTCTACTGTTGGAGCAACGAATGATGGAGTTGAAATCGTAGAAACCGTGGTGTCGGTTTCAGTATCAGCAGCAAAAACTTCATCACTTTCCTCAGGTTCCTCGGCTCCGGTTTGAATTTTTCCTTCTGTGTAGTAAACATCGGTAAGGTAGTTTCCCAGACTGTCAAATGTGGTTGTTGCGCCGTCGCGCTTTCCTTTTAAGATTGAAAAAAGTTCTCTCGTTTTCCCATTTTCGTAAAAACGTTTCACTTCTCCTTCAACTTTTCCAGCTAAGTAAGTTCTTTCTTCTTTTAAATTTCCATTTTCAAAATAAAATTTTGCTTTCCCTTCGCGTGCGCCGTTATCAAGGGGAATAACCGATTCGGGATTTCCATTCGGGTAAAAAGTTTTGATTGTGTCTTTTTGTGCAAGTAATTGGAAACTAAATAGCGATAGAAGTAAAAATATATTTCGAAATAGGAGCTTCATTATTATATCGTGTTAAGTGAAAAATTTGTAGTTGATTTATTCAGCCATACTATGTGCTGGAAAGATCAAGGCAATAACAAAAATCAAAATTGCAAGTCCGAAAAAAACATATCCGACTTGCTCATCAAAGTTAAGCAAATTCATTTCATTCAGTAAGTAATTCCAATCATGCTTTCCGTTGCCAAGAAGAGGAAGAACTTGAGCTCTTGCGTCTGCGGCGTAAACAGAAACGTTTATAAAACTGTGGCCGAGCAGAAAGAGAGAAAGCTGTATTCCTTTAGGCATAGCAGATTTATAAAAGATGATCAAAAGCAAAACGGGAATAATCAACTGCATTAAAGTTCCGCCTAGAAACTGTACGAACGTTCCAAGAAAAGAAAAGATTAAATGTCCCGCTTCGTGTACAATTAAGTGGAAGTTGTCCAGCAGCGTGTATTCTCCCCGATGCATAAGAAAATAGAAACAAACCGGAAGAAGCACTACTGAGAGACCCCATCTTTTTAATAGAGAAAGCATAATCGTATTGAGGCAATGGTTGATTTTAGAGTTTCATATCGGAACCACAATGCCCGCACTTAACCGCTTCAACAGGAATTTCAAAAAAACAATAGGGACATTGTTTTTTGGTTGGAGCAGCTCCAGCAGGTTTAGGTTCCTCTTTCTTTTGCTGGTTGCGCAAAATATTTATTTGCTTTATTGTGAAGAAGAGAGCAAAAGCAACGATGGTAAAATCAAAAACGTTGTTTAAAAACAACCCGATGTTGATGGTTGGTGCGCCTGCGGCTTTGGCGGCTGAGAGCGAATCGAAACTTTTTCCCGAAAGATTAATATAAATATTTGAGAAATCGACCTTGCCCAAAAGTAGTCCCAACGGCGGCATTAAAACATCATTAACTAATGATGAAACAATTTTTCCGAATGAAGCACCTACGATAATACCGACAGCCATGTCAATTACGTTTCCGCGTAATACAAATTCGCGAAATTCTTTAAGTATTTTATTCATAGAATTTAATGGTCTTCCCTTTTGTTAATACCAATTTGTTGTGGCAAAAATAAAGAATATTTAACATTCTCTAAAGTAAAGCGGGAAAATTATAGGGCGCTGGATAAAAATAATTCGAGAAACACCAACATTAATGACCGATAAAACGGGCAACATTGTCCAATAAAATAGAATCTACTCATCGGTTAATAATCTTAAACGAACATTCATCCCCCAATTGTAACCATTTATCAAAGAAAAAAGTCTTAAAAAGAAAAAATAAGCTAATATTGTGTGTGAAAAACTTTGGCACTTGGCTTGTTGTTATGTAAATAAAATAAATCGGAGTCTCTATGTCACTTAGGTTACTAAAATTATCAATTTTTTCATTATTAATTCTCTTCGCAAGCATTACTGTCCAAGCGCAGGAAGACGAAGAAGATGGCGATTGGTTTGAAGACGATGATACTTACCACAATTTTAATATTGATTTTCATCTGCACGGAAATCCAACGATTGAAACGAATTACGGATTTTCAAAAAACGCATTGAATAAGTTGACGGGAAAGTTTAACAAAGCAAATCTTGCCGAACTGAAACTTGGATACACCAACGAGTATAATGTATCCAACACCGAAAGCATAATGAAATATAACAGCAGCTATTTTGGAATTTCGAATGTTTCATACCGTTTGGCAAAAAAATCTGTTTCAACTCAATTAGATGGCGATATGTGGCGCTTTGCTGCTGGCTGGGACCGTGGTTATGGTTACAAACCGGGACAAAAATCAGCAATCATTTTTTACAACGGAAATGCTTTTACTATGTCGAGACTGAAAATAGAAAATTCTATTCCGGATATTGCCGACAGTCTCTCTTTGAATATGTTTAGAGATGCGTTTAGATATGGCCAAAAAACAGAAGCCGGGATGAAAGTTCAGATCATTCCTCAACTGGTGCTAAACGCTTCATACGAACGCGCTCAAATTTTCCCAAGATGGATGTTCTGGAAATGGGCTGGCGGCGCATTAATAGAAGTTGCTGCTCAATCAATGGTAGATGAATTTGTAGATAAGATTTTGGATTCTACACCGGCTGCGGCACCGGTAATAAATTTTCTCTTAAAGAACGGATTATCTTACGGTATTTATGAATTACGAAAAGAGAAAATGAATTGGCCGTTCAATACACCGGCTCCGTTTCAAACAGATTCATTCAAATTCGGCGTAACATTTATTTTCTAACTATCCTCCTTACACCGCTTCCAAAGCGGTTTAGTTAGTGACCTCAAAAACATTCCGTTGGTAACGAAGCGGAATGTTTTTATTTTAAAGAAAACGAATTAGGAAGAATATGATCGAAAAGGAATTACTTGATATTTTATGCTGCCCGGAAACAAAAGCTGATTTAGTTTTAGATGGTGATTTTCTTGTCTCAACCGACAAAACCACCCGCAGACGTTATAGAATTGAAAACGATATTCCCATAATGTTGATCGATGAATCGGAACAACTTGATGTTGCAACCTGGGAAAGCATTATGGTAAAGTACGGGAAACTGTAGTCTCTGTTTTTCTTTACATATAAGAGTACTTGTTTATGAATTTATTGGTTGAGATGAAAAGCATTACTCCTCTGCCAAAACTATTTGTCATTTCAATTCTTCCGATTGCTTTTCCTTTATCGTGCAGTATCCACTCATAATTAATTCTTGGGAATTTTTCGTAAGGAAGGTTATTGATCGTATCTCTAAGATCAAGCACGGTTTGTGCACATTTTTTTCTGGATTCAGAAGGAATAAAAATTAACACATCCATTAAAGAGTCGTTCTCAAGCGACACTCGCCATTCAGTGGAGAGTAATCCATTCAACTTTCCACCTTCAAAACTAAAAACTTTATAATTTCCTTTATTCTTTCCCTTTGCCAGCTCGCCAGCAAACTCAAGACCATATTTTGATTCTAATATGTTCTTCACCTTAGCGTAGTTATAATCCCATTTCAAATCTTGAAAAACTTGCTCAATGGTTACGTTTGGATACAGCTTTGGCTGCTTTTGGCATCCAGCGAACACCAAGAAAAAAATTACGATCAGATAAATGCTGTTTTTCATTTCAAACCTCTCTTTTCTATTTGATTATTTTGTTCCTCAATTTCCATTCTGTCTTTAATTCATCTAAACTTTTAGAATAAACTTTTCTGTACGCTTGTTCTAATTCTTCATCTCGATGGTTAATCGCTTTTAATAAATCAGTGTTGTCAGAAATCATTGGTGAGCCATCCGCCGTAGACATCTCTTTCCCAACCTGAGCAAAGTGAGAACTTAAGGTAAGCGATCTTTCAAGACCATATTGTTCAATTAAAAAATCAATGAAAGATGCCCATTCAACATAAATAACATCCCGTTGTTTGGCTGATCTGTATGATTCACCGTAGATGTTTTTTATATCGTAAAATTTATTTGAAGAGAAAATATTTTTAATCGCTGATTTATAATTCTGATATCCTTGCCATTGAAGATAATATTTCCCTGCTGCCCAGCTTGCATAACCTTCCGCCCAATACATATTGCCTGAGCCTAATAAAGAATCCATCAATTTAAAATAAATTATATGCCCCAACTCGTGTGCAAATATTCCGGTTAAATTGTTTTTAGCTTTTATGCTGTCTTTTGATAAAAACATTGAATCAGAAGTGGTAGTAGATCGAACAAAACCCCTTATATCTTTTTTTAAGTTTTTAATTTCAACCGTAAGATGAAGATCTTTGGTGAAATTCATTCTTTTACACTCATATTGAAATATTTCTTGGGAGAGGGAGAGAAAATCGTTTTTGCTGCTAGGAAGCAGTTCATCGTGAATTACATCTATCTCAAGTTTTGGAGTTTGAGAATTTGAATTTTCTCCAGAAGAAATACTAACAAACTTTTCGTTTTGAGTTTGACCTAACACAAACGAAGAAAACAAGAAAACCAACAGCACAAAGCGCATGTAACCTCCGAACAGTTAATGTTTATCCATCCACTAAACTTATGCGAACCCCCATTTATATTTTATTAAAATCTCACGTATCTTAATTTCCACCAAGAATCAACGGCAGACCGTCTTTACCTGAACCGATTACGACAATTTTTGAATTATTCGAGCCGGCTAATTTTTCTGTAGCTTCAATCCCCTTCCATTTGAGTAATTGTTCATTCAAACCTGTTGAAACGATTTTTTGGAAATCTGCAATACCTTGCGCTTCTATCCGTTTTCTATCCGCTTCTTGTTTTTCTTTTAAAAGAATAAACTGCATCCGTTGACTTTCCTGTTCGGCTTTAAGTTTCTCTTCAATTGAAGCGGTTAATCCTGCAGGAAGAATTATTTGTCTAAGGGGCGAGTTTTCGATCGTAATTCCGCGCTTTGCAACAAGGTTGGCAAGTTCAACTTCAATTTCTTTAGCAAGTCCTTCACGTTCAGAAGTATATAAAGCCTTAGCTTCAAACTTTGCGGTTACACCGCGTACAACGGAACGGAATTGCGGAATCAAGATAATTTCGGAGTAATTTTCTCCGACTGATTTGTAGATGTCGAAAGTGTTTTCCGGGTTTAAGTGATAGAGCAAGCTTATTTCAAGTTGAACGCTTAGTCCCTCTTTTGAAGGAACGTTCATTACTTCTTTAATTTCCTGTGTCTTTATGCTGAACTTAATTACGTTTGCAAGTGGATTAACAAAATTTACACCCGACTTTAAAGTGTTTTCGCTTACTCTTCCGAAGAAATCGATTACACCTACCGAACCTGCAGGTATCAGTGTAAAGCATTGCATTAAAGAAATAACTGCGGCAACAATAAATCCGATGAACGCAAATGTGGATTCTGATTTACTAAATCTCTTTTTTGCATTAAAATATACGACTAAAGCAATGATAGCTGCGGCAAATGATACTAAAAATAACATATGTTCCTCTTTCTTCTTTTTTCAAGAGCAAATATAGGAGTAATTAAATCACCGGAAAAGTGAAATAAATAAACACGGACAAACATCGAGGTGCAATATCCTTTATAAATCTAAACATCGTTTGTGCTTCTGTAAACCATAAAATCTAAATATGAAAACTTTTTACTATTTTGCACACAAAAAAACGAACTGTCCCTATGCCCATGAATTCGGAAAAAGATGAAAAGCAATTTGGAGATACTCCAAACGAAAATGTGAACAATGTTCTCCAGAGTTTAAATAATATAATTATCCTAACTCAACCCGATGGTACAGTAAGTTATGCTAATGGAAAACTTTTAGATACTCTCTTCAGAAAGAAAAACAATTTACTCCAACAGCCTGTCTGGGGAATATTTCCGGAGGAGTCACTCGCCAATCTCGATAAAGCATTAACAGAAATTAAGGAAACAAAAAAACGTTCATCGTTTCTTGCGTCGTTTGCTACAAAGGATGACGAGTTCGTTTTTGATATTCAAATTATTCCGGTGCTTACGGGTAGAAAAGAAATTCAGTTCATCTCCTTTTATTTTGAAGACATCACGCGGTGGGTAAAAGAACAGGATTCTTTAAAACAGCAAATTGACGAACTTCAGTTTTATGAAACGATCATTCACAAATCAACCGATGCACTCCTTGCTTTAAACGACGATGGAAAAATTATTTTTTGGAATAAAGCAGCTGAGAAACTTACGGGATATTCCAAGAGTGAGGTGTTCAACAAACCGTTTGAAAAATTTTTTCTTTCAATCGATCACAGTGGGGTGCTCTCTATTTTCAATTATTTAGCAGAGAGTGAAAAATATGACACTAATGGTTCTCTTCTAACAAAGCAAAAACAAAAAAAAGAAATTGAATTTTCTTTTTTTTCCGCTAAAAGCAGCCAGTCTCTTCAGATGTATGTTGTGCTCTGCACCGATATAACCGAAAAAATGGAAGTGGAGCGGACGCTGCGTCAATCCGAAGAGCGCTTTCGGTCAATTGTTCAAAACGCAACAGATCTGATTTGTAATTTTTCCGAATCTGGAAAGATCATCTATGCAAATCCTTCGTTCATTCGTGAGCTTGGTTTTACCGAGGAAGAAATAATCGAGAAAAAATTACCTGATCTTATTGAAGCGACGGCTACACAACAGAAAAAATTTTCAATACGGCAGGTGATTTTAGGAAAAATTATCTCGACCGAATTGACGTTTGTAAAAAAGAACGGTGACTTACTCGAAGTGCTTGGTAATTTTTCAATTACTTACGATCCACAAAAAAGAATAAAATATATCGGGGGAATTTTCTCCGACATCACAGCTAAAAAGGCGTATGAACAGGAGCTACTGCTCATGCGTGCGATCTTTGAAGCTTCAAACGACGGTATTGCGGTTGAATCGAAAAACTCTTTTGTAATCGTAAATAATTCGTTCGCAAAAATTTTCGGTTGCGAAAAGGGGGAAGAACTGCTCAATACAAATCCGCTGGATCTTGTTGATGAATCAGATTATAAAAGGATAAAAGCTTACACCGAAGCAAGGGGGAAGAAAGAAAATGCACCGAATCATTATGAGTTTTTAAGCCGTCCAAAGGCGGGAACAAAAAATTATATCGAAGTTTCGGTTACGTCTTTTGAATTTAAAGAGGACATCTTTTTTGTAGTTATCTGCCGTGATGTTTCTGAACGAAAGCGAGTGCAGCAAGCGATCAAAGAGTCTGAAGAGCGTTACCGGACCATAACCGAGAATTTAGATGATTCACTCTGGACAGCAGAACGCGTTGGATCAAATATCCGTTACACGTTTTTCACTTCTTCAATTGAAAAAATTACCGGCTATTCTCAAAGTGAATTTTTGCAGGATACGAGATATTTCTTCAAGATAACTTTCCCCGATGATTTTAAAATGGTAAAGGAAAAACTGAGGAAGTTTGTCAACAACTATTATAAAAATTCAGAAGAACTTATTTTTAGAATTATTCACAAGCAGGGACATCTTGTTTGGATAAAAAATAAAATCACTGTTACGCGTAATTCAAAAGGGGCTATTCTTAAAATGTTCGGATTGATCAGTGATGTTTCGATCCAAAAGAAAGCCGAAGAGGAAGTACTAAAATCTTCAGACAATCTAAAAAAATTGAACGATACCAAAGACCGATTCATTTCAATCGTTTCGCACGATCTTCGGACTCCGTTCAGTTCAATTCTCGGCTTCACGGATATTCTTTTGAACGATGATGAAATATCTGTCGAAGAATCAAAACAATATATCGGGTACATTCAGGAATCCGCACAAAGTATGCTTGCGCTTGTAAATTCGCTTTTGGATTGGACCAGACTACAAACTGGAAGAATCAGATTTGAACCGGCTAAAATTGATCTTTTTGAAAGTGTAAGAAAAGCTTTGGATGCTCTTTCCGGCTTCGCGCTTAAAAAAGGAATTACTCTTGAGAATCTCGTTACCGATGAAGTAAATGTTTTTGCAGATAAAAATCTGTTAGCGCAAGTTTTTGGCAATCTTCTTTCCAACGCATTAAAATTTACAAAAGATGGTGGAAAGATTTCGATAAGTTTTGCGCAATCCGATGTACCTAGATTTATTGAAGTGTGGGTGAGCGATACGGGTGTTGGAATTTCAAAAGAAAATCTGGCTAAAGTTTTTGATGTTGATGCAAAATTTACGTCGGAAGGAACCGCCGGAGAAAAAGGCACCGGTTTGGGATTATCTTTAGTACAAGAAATTGTTATCAAACATGGAGGAAAAATTTGGGTTGAAAGCAAAGTGGGAACCGGAACTTCTTTTAAATTTACTTTGCCCAAAGCGTCAGCTACTATTTTATTAGTTGATGATAATAAAACTGATAGATTGTTGTATTCAAAAATTCTTAAGAGTCTTGTTCCCGATTATGAAATTCTACTTGCGGATGACGGTGAACAAGCCTGGTCAAAAATAAAAGAAACTTCGTTGGCTCTTGTGATTAGTGATCATACGATGCCGAAGATGAACGGGATTGAACTGGTTAAGAAACTTAAAAATTCTTCAATAAAAGGGAAACCGCAAATAATTATCCTAAGCGGTGATGTCGGAAAACCAGAAACCCTCGCCTACAACGATCTGGGAGTGGAATATGTTTTTCAAAAGCCGGTTAACCTAACTCAATTCAAAGAAGCGATTGAACAGTCTCTGCGAAAGATCTTTACCAAATAAAATCGCAAACCAAAAGCAGGCAAGGATGAAGCTTATTTTTTAGACTTCGCTTGTTTCTTTTGCAACTTCAAAACAAATCCTGTAGTTGAAGGTACAACCAATTTTCCGCTAACAACACTAATCTTTTTTATTCCTGCTTTATCTCCATTTACAAGAACTTCCCATTTGCCCGCAGGCAGCGTAAATTCTTTTTCACTATGGGGATTTGCATTCATCGCAACAAAAAATTGATCTTTATCCTTGCTGATTGTGTAAGCAAGAGAAAATTCGTTGTGTTCATTTTGGGAAAAAGAGATCTCTTCGTACGAAGCTTTTCTAAATGCGGCAAAGTTGTTTCGCAAGGAAATTAGTCCGGTGTAATAATCGAGCAGTCCTTGATTAATTTTTGCTTGATCATAATTAATTGCGTTTACTTCATTATCCTTATCGTAAGTATTGTGATCAATTTTTCCTTTGTTGGTGTCTGGTGCCTCAACGGAAAAAGGAATAACTTTAGTACGTGCAAATTCTTGCCCCGCATGAATCATCGTAATTCCTTGAGAAGTGAAAAGAAAAAGTGCAGCAAGTTTGTTCAGCTTCATCTGCATAGGAGAAAGTTTAATAAAAGAATCAACGTTTGTAATTACGTCATGTTCTGAAACTTCTTTTGCCCCAAGGCGGATAAAATCACCCAAGGTATAACCGTCGTGCGATTCGAGATAGTTAACCGAATGTTCTTTCTTTTGAAATAATCCGAGTGAATCTCGAATAAGCGTACCGTTCACATAACTCTCAATACGTTTATGGCTGTTATTTCCCTGCCATTGTCCGAAAACCCAACCAAGACCATTTTTAGGATTTTCTCCCTTTACGCCGTTTCTTATTTGATCATTCCAGCTTGCAATACCGCGTAAGGACATTCCCTTTGGATCATAACCACCTCCCCACGGCTCTGCAATAAAGACAACATCGGGATTAATTTTCTTTGCTTCGTGAACAATATCTTCGAGCGTAACCCAATCAATCAACTTTCCAAGATCAAATCGAAAACCGTCAATGTGATATTCTTTCATCCAGTATAAAATATTTTCGACGATAAGTTTGCGAACCATCGGACGTTCTGTTTTAAGATCGTTGCCGCAGCCGCTTTCAGCTTTAAAATTTCCCTTTTCATCCAGACGGAAATAATATTCCTTATCAATTTCTTTTAAGTTGCCAAGTTCATATTCTGAAAGATGATTGTAGACAACATCCATAACAACAGCGATACCTTCTTTGTGAAAAGCTTTTACCATTTCTTTAAAATCGGTTACTTGCTTTGCCGAAGTTCCATCCCATTTATTAAATTCGACCGGTTTATCGCTTACGGAATAATATGCTTCAGGCGCAAAGAAAGCAGCGGTCATGTATCCCCAATGATTTCTTTCATATGGATTCCATGTGTTCGTTTTTCCTTTAAACGGTTTTTGAAAAGGAATTTCGATGTTGGCGAATTCTTGAGAAGGAAGCAGTTCTACGGTGTTTACGCCAAGAGCTTTTATGTAACTCAAACCTCCGGTTTTTCCTTTTTCGGTTAAGCCGAGATAGGTTCCTCCTTTATTAACACCGGAAGAAGGATGAGAGGTTTGATCTTTAATATGCATTTCATAAATAATGAGGTCGCTCCAGTCACGTTGAATCCATTCGTCGTTTTCCCATTCAAAATCATTTTCTTTTATCACAATGCCGAGTCTTTTGCCCATGTACGTGTTGTAAGTTGCTACAGCTTTTGCGTAAGGATCAAGGCAGAGGAGATCGGTTTTCGTTTCTTTTTTGTCATTCAATACTTTGAAACCGTAAAATCTTCCATAGAGTTCTCCGCTTAAAACAACTTCCCAAACTCCGTCAGTATCTTTTGTCATAAAATATTCTTTATAATTTTTCTCATCAACAGATTTCATGACCACCAAAGAAACCTCAAATGCTTGCGGGGCAAAAAGTCTAAAAACCGTGGTACCGTTTTCTACAAAAGCACCGAGTTTTTTAGTTGAGTAATAACCATCTAACTCTTTGTTTTTCTCTTCAAAGGATTTTTGGGGATTGGTTGTTTGTTTTTTCAAAGTAGTTCCAGTCATAATAAGACCCAAAGAAATTATAAAAAATGTAAAAAGAAATTTTCTCGTTTTCATCTTAAGAGCAGAGATTGTGAATAAGTGTTCAAAAATAATGAATTGTAGTATGATGGGAAAAAGATTTTCTCCATTTGACCGATTTATTTCTTAATTTTCTTGCAAAGAAACTGAGGATTTTGTGTCTCTTTATATCAAAATATTTTCATGGATCGGGCGAATTACCGCAATGCTGCTCTTCTTTTTATGGGGAGCTTTTTTTGTCGAGCATATTACCGAATGGTTTAAAGATGCGGGACATCTCCCGCCGTTCTCAGTTTTTGTCGTCCAGTTTTTCCATTTATTGCTGCTTGTAGGATACATCGCCCTGTTTAAATGGAGAGTTGCCGGCAGTGTGCTTATCATAGCGAGCGCTTTTATTTTCTTTGCATCGATAGGAGCAAAAGCGATGCTTTCGTTTTTTGCCATTTCAATTATTCCGGCGGTCATTTTTTTGCTCATTTTTTATTTCGAAAAGAAATTTTTACCGACCAGACCGGAAAACAATTTAGAACAAAATAAAGAATAATATTTATGAATATTTCAGTAACGGTTGTACAAATTATTCAAGCAATGCTGGCGCCGGGAATTATGATTTCCGCGTGCGGATTGTTGCTGCTCGGTATGAACAACAAATACTCTCTTGTTGTAAACCGTATCCGTCTTTTAGGAGAAGAGAGAAGAAAATTTTCTATTAAAGCTTCCGAAAAAGAATTTTTATACCAAGAAGAAGTTCGTCTAAAAAGTATTTCCATTCAGCTTCAAAAACTTAGATACCGGGTAAAACTTGTGCGGAATGCAGTTTTCTGTTACTCTCTTGCCGTCGGTTTGTTCGTTATAACCTCAATGCAGATTGGTGCATCTTTTATTTTTAATTCTTCCGGTTCAGAAACAGTGATTATTATTTCATTTACTTTGGGAATGCTTTTGGTTCTTATCGGAATATGTTTTGCCGCGGTTGAAACGATCAAAGGATATGAGATCATCAGCTTTGAAACAAAAGCGGATGAATAGAAAATTGAGAAGTTGATGTGGTAGAAAGTAATCTTTCTCCGGAAGAAGTTTTGCTGATTCCCGAGCAAATGATAAAACTTTATGCGATGGGCGCTTTTCCGATGACCGACAGCGCAACGGGAAAGATCGAATGGTATTGCCCGGAAACTCGCACGATAATTCCCGTAGACAATTTTCATCTTCCCCGTTCTCTAAAGAAAATTATTAAGGAAAATCGTTTTGAAATAAGATACGACACCGATTTTCTTTCCGTTGTTAAACATTGCGGCAATAGAGAAGAGACGTGGATATCAGACACGTTAATCGCTGCGTATCTTAATTTGCAAAAACTTGGCTACATTCATACTGTTGAAGTTTATCAAAGTGAAAAACTTGTCGGCGGACTTTACGGCGTTACTTACCGCGGCGCTTTTTTCGGTGAATCAATGTTCTCTCTCGTTAGCCAGGCTTCAAAAGTTGCACTGGCTCATCTGCTCAATCGTTTAAATGATAAAAAATTTGTTGTGCTTGATGTGCAATACATAACCGAACATCTTAAGATGTTTGGAGCAATAGAGATTTCGTTTGATGACTTTACTTCTCTGTTGCGGAAAGCTTATCTAATTGAAACAGAATTTTAACTTCCTAATTATTTAATATCAACTTACCCGAGGTTTTTATGAAACCGTTACAAGAATTGACACTTAAACATCTTTTGGAAAACAGCGCAAGCGAGTATAAAGATAGGAAATTATTCGGCTTTGTTGACGGGGAAGTTTTGACCTACACCCAATTTAAAACACAGGTTGATCTGGTTTCTGCTTTTCTGTTAGATCAGGGGATAATGCATGGTGACCGCGTTGCCTTACTAAGCGAGAATTGCCCCCACTGGGGCGTTGCTTATTTTGCCATTACAACTACCGGAGCTATTGTTGTCCCGATCTTAAATGATTTTCATATGTCAGAAATTCACCACATTATAAAGCATTCAGAAGCAAAAGCTATCTTTGTTTCGGAAAAATTGTATCCCAAAATTGAAGAGTACAAATCTGATGAAGACCTAAAAATCATTTTACTTGATGATTTTTCCATCGTTCAAAAAAATCTTTCTAAAGATATTCTAAAAAAGTTAATAGCCGATGGAAGCAAAGAACTGCAAAAGATTAAAAATCTCGTTTTAAAAATTACCGGACTCTTGAACGAAAAAGTTTCCGAGGAAGATGTTGCTTCAATAATTTATACATCAGGAACAACCGGTCACTCTAAAGCGGTTATGCTTACACACAAAAATATTTTGTCGGATGCAATTGCCACAAGAAAATACGTTCCTGAAGAAATAGACTGCAGGATGATTTCTCTCCTGCCTCTTGCGCATGTGTATGAATGCACGCTCGGAATGATCTTTCCCATTTTAATCGGCGGAACAGTTTATTACTTACGGAAACCTCCAACCGCAGCAGTATTGCTTCCACCGCTGGCAGAATTAAAACCGACGGTTTTACTTTCTGTTCCATTGATAATCGAAAAAATGTACAAGGGAAAGATTCTTCCGGAAATAAATAAAAAGAAAATTGTAAAGCTGGCTTACAAAGTTCCTTCCTTAAGAAAAGCAATTAACAAAGCAGCGGGTAAAAAATTGATGAAAACTTTTGGTGGAGAATTAAAACTGTTTTGCATCGGCGGGGCAGCCCTTTCCCCCGATGTTGAGTTGTTTTTACGCGAAGCAGAATTTCCCTATTCAATTGGTTATGGATTAACCGAAACTTCTCCATTGGTTGCCGGTACGGGAGCCAAGGATACAAAATATTTATCTACCGGTCCAGCATCAATTGGCGCAGAATTGAAAATCGATTCTCCAGATCCCAAAACCGGTGAAGGTGAAATTTTAGTGCGCGGTGCAATGGTGATGAAAGGGTATTACAAAGATCCAGAAAAAACAGAAGAAGTTCTTTCAAGTGATGGTTGGTTTAGAACAGGTGACCTTGGCTGCTTTGATAAAGATGGATACCTCTATATTAAAGGGCGGTTGAAAAATATGATTCTCGGTGCAAGCGGGGAAAATATTTATCCCGAAGCAGTTGAATCAGTTATTAACCGGTCGGAGTATGTGCTTGAGTCAATCGTATTTCAACAGAACGGGCAACTTACTGCAAGGGTATTTTTAGATTATGAAAAAATTGATGCACACTTTGAAACACAAAAAAAATCGGAAGCTGAACAACGACAGGTAATTGCCGTACTGCTTGATCAGCTTAAAGAGGAAGTTAATAACAGTGTTTCTTCATTTTCTAAAATTAGTAAAATGATTGAACAGGTAAATCCTTTTGAGAAGACTCCGACGCAAAAAATTAAACGTTATCTCTATGTTTGATTATTGTTCGAAGCTGATAGAGAATTTAAAATGGGAATAAAATCAAGACGGAAAGCCGAACAGCTGAGAGTAATAATTTTATAACCGCTAATTCGTAATTCCTAATTTATTCCTGGAAGTGTAAAAAAGAAAGTAGTTCCTTTTTCAAGTTCGCTTTCAACGGAGATTGTCCCTCCATGTCGTTCGATCATTTCTTTGCAAAGGAGGAGTCCAAGTCCGGTTCCCTTCTCGTTTTCGGTTCCTGGCGTTGTAACAGTTGAATCGGTGCGGAATATTTTGATTAGATTATTTTGACCAATACCAACGCCTGTATCTTTTACAGAAACTTTCATCATGCCGTTTTCTTTAGTTGCTTTCAATTCAATCTTGCCCCCCGGTCTTGTAAATTTAATAGCGTTGGCTAGTAGGTTTTGCATAATCGAGTGCACCATATTTGTGTCGGCAAGAATAAATGCATTCGGCGTGATGTAACTTTCCATTAAAATATTTTTCTTTAACGCATTACCGGAAAGAAGTGCTGTTACTTCGTTCACTGTTTCAGATAAATTACATTTTACCGGAGCATACTGCATTCTTCCGGTTTGTAAACGCGACCACTCTAAGAGATTTTCCAATAATTTGAATTGATTTTTCAAAGTATTGTTTAGTTCAGCGGCAAACTTTGTAATTTCTTCTTTGGAGAATTCTTCAATCTCAGTTGCAAGTAGTTCGGAAATTCCGAGTAATGCATGAAACGGGCTTCGCAAATCATGTGCAATGATAGAGAAAAGTTTATCCTTGCTTGCGTTCATTTCTTTTAATTGAAGTTCCGAAGCAGCTAATTCATCCGCAGCTTTTTTCTTATAAATTGCCATGGCAATTTGAGCAGATAGGAACATCAAAATATCTTGTTCGGCTTTTTTATAACGGGTTCCTGGTGAATAACTTTGTACAACGAGCACTCCAATGATCATATCTTGAATTAATAACGGTACGCCAAGCCAATCGATAGAATCTGTTCCTATTTTTTCAACTTCACCGGCGTTTTCAATTTCCAATAATTTCTCAGGAGTAGCAAGTAACGGACTTTTTGTTCTGATAACATACTCGGTTAATCCACGTTTTGGGGGGCGAGATACCGGTCTTTCATCATACTCATCAACAAAATAAGGAAAACTGATCTCATTCTTTTTTTCATCAAACAAAGCAATATAAAAATTTATTGCCGGCATAAGGGCTTTAACCGATTCATGGATTGTTCCATACAATGCGGCAAGATCGGTTGCTGTACTTGCAGCTTCGGTTATTTTGAATAATGCTTTCTGCAATCTCTCCGCATTTTTTCTTCTTGAAATATCATGAACAACTGCTTGAACATAGTTTTTTCCAGCGAGCTCTATCTTTGTTAGGCTTACTTCACAGTCAAAAGTTTCTCCATTCAATTTTTGATGTTTCCATTCAAAAGTTTGCTGGGTTCCTTTTAAAACCAAAGAAATTTTTTCCATTGATTTTTGTTTTGAGTTTGATCCATCTTCCTGAAGTTCGGGAGACAACTCATATGGTTTCCGTTTAAGTATTTCTTCTCTGGTTCCACCAAACATTATTTCGCTGATGGGATTGCAGTCAATAAATGCAACACCATCCATCAGAAAAATCGCGTCGGCAGATTTTTCATAGAGTGTACGGAATTTTTGTTCGGAAAGAGTTATTTTATCTTCGTCTTCCTTGTGGTGGGTATAATCTCTAAAAATGCTTAAAAGATAATTTTTCTTTTCGATCTCTATAAATGAATTTGAAATTTCAAACCACGCAACTCTGCCGTCTTCAAAAACGATATTGTGAAGTAAGGCTTCTTCGGATTTCCTAGTTTTAAATCTCTCTTTATACTTTTCCAGTGCATAATCAAAATTTGCATCTAGATAATGTATATAGAAGGGATGATTAACAACCTCTTCTTCTTTTTTATTGAAGAATCCCAAATAGGCATCGTTTGCCATAATAACAATTCCGTTTTCGTCGGTTAAACGGAATCCATCACGCGAATGTTTCCAGATCGTTTTGAAGCGGGCCTCAGATTCTTTTATCCTTAATTCATCTTTTTTCTTTTCGGTGATATCATCAAAACTCCAAACTCTGCCGTGAATGGTGCTTCCCAATTTTTGAGGCTGCGAGTAACGTTCAAAGATTCTACCGTCTTTAAATTCAATTACATCAAAACTAATTTGTTCCGGTGATTCGTATAGTTCCTCAACTTTACGTAAAAATTCCTGCGGGTCTTTCAGTTGAGAAAGAACATGCCCCAAAAGCTGTTTGTCGTCTTTTGTTTCTACAACCTCTTTGGGCACGTTCCACAATTCTATGAACTTATGGTTATAGGTTACAACTTTTCTTTCTTGAGAGATTACAAGGATTGCGTCAATAGTGGATTCAAGCGTTGTCTGTAAAACTGAAAGGGTCTCATTTAATTCTTCTTCGGCTTTTTTTCTTGCTGCTATTTCAAGCCGATTTCGCTGGAGATTTTTTTCGTAATTCCTGGCAAAAAAATGGGAAATAATTGCGGCAAAAATGCTTGCAAAAATAATATTGATGATATGATCATCGCTGCCGTGAGTATTAGGAAAGAGCATATCCTTCAGCCATTCATCTAGTGTCATTACAACAATCATGAAAATGAAGGTTACGCTTAAGATAAAAAGCGAGCGTTTAATTTTCTGTAACTGGGTTGTCATTACTCGGATTAATGGTAAACATTGGGGCTACGGGGAAGTGGATTACTCATTAGGCTCCCGATTTTGAAGCAGCCCATTTTTATTTTCTGCTAAATTAAGACAAATATGTGTTGAAAAAAACAAATAGAAGGAAATTTTTAATAATTCTTCTTTAAGCACAACAACGAAACCCGGGTCAAAGTTTCGTTGTTGTGGGAGATAGAAAATATTATGATAACGGTTTTAGAAATGATACCCGATTGACATGTTCCAGTCTCTAAAAGAAGCCACATCTTCATCAAAAGAAATTTGCACACGCAAACCGGAAGAATGTTTTAATTCAAGACCGAGGAAAGTTGACTTTGAAGATTGGTAACCGGAAGACGAGGTATTCTCGTTCCCGATTGTGGTTTCCCAGTAAGAATAATTATTGTAGGTTATTTTATTAAAGGTGTCGGAAGATTCAATTTTGGTATATCCGTAAAAGTATGTCATTCCTCCCCATAACGAAATCCATTCAGCTGGCGAATAATGCAAGTAAAGGGGAAGCGCAAACGAAATATTGGTCGACTTAGTATTGGAGACCGCTACATCGGGGTTTAAGGAAACGGTTTGAGTTGAATTATATTTTTGATATCCCGCAACGACCTTAATACCGGTGAGCAAGAATAAATCAGAAAAACTTTTCTTTACTATCCAACCCGGAGAGACAACAAATCCCCAATTTTTATCGTCAGTTTTATCTGTAGAACTGTTGCGGGAGGTGTCTCTGGAAACTAATATTCCGTTCGAGTAATAAGCGCTTTCGCGTGAGTTACCAGCTGCACCTTTACCTTCTCCTTTAGTGTAATATCCATTTACAGAAAGAAAAATATTTCCCTCAAGTGATAGAAACGAGGTTTGGTGCTGATAATAATTTTCAAATATCAGCGTGTATGGCTCTAATTCACTTTTTATTGATGTTTTATTTGTTGAAGAAGATCTGCTTGAACTTGCTGAGGTAGAGCTATAGTAGCTGGTATCGAATGATTGAGAACCAGAACAATAGTTATTCGATGAGTTTAAATTTGACTTTCTATAACCGATTCTTAAAATGTTATCCCATTTATCTTTTGCAAAAGATAATTCGGCTCCCACCAACACATAAGAATCATTTGTTTCCCATTTATTGTTTTGACTATTTAGATAATTATATTTTTGCAATAGTGCATTGTTGGTTTCTCTATATTGAGTTGAAGTAAGCCCGGTTTTTCTAACTTCAGAATTCGTAGTAATTACCGCAAATAAGCCTGCCGAACTTTTTCCCAATTTTGAATTGAAGATGTTGGACAACCGAAAAGAAGTTACTGATGCTTTCGTTTCCACCTCATTACTATTCAAGTATGATTGCAAATTGATTTTATAATAGGAATCGTTAAAAAAAGTTTTCGTGTTCGAATTGGTTGAGCTGGAGAAATTTCCAATTCCATTTGTAACGGTTAAGAGCCATTTTGTATTGAACGCATTGAACAAAGTTGCGACGGAAAGGGTTGGGTTTTTTGCCGCACCATATCTTTCCGCTATTTCCGGTTCGGGAATTGGAAAAGTGTAATAGGGATACCGTATCGAATTTGTGTAATCTAAAATCGGATAGACAGGAATGTACACAACTCTCTTAAAATTTGCAGCATATGTACTATACACAAAACTACCTTGATAATCGTTTGCCCTTGCCGGATTAAAAAGTATTTGCGTTGCCGTATCGGGAACAAAAAGAAGGAATTCGTTTGGCAGTCCTTCGGAATGGACTAAAATGTTTGGATTAAAATTGCTCGGACCTGATTGTCCGGATGTGAAATTTGAAAGCATTAATAACAACAGAACAGAGCACAGCACAGTTTTCATAAGAACCCCATTTTTATTTGTTAATGAAAAACGTTAATCCATAACCAATTTTATTAGTTTCGGTTTTTTCGGTTTGTTTTTACTAACCCTTATTGCATCAAGAATTCTTGTTTCAGCGGCACCAAGGACATTTTTTTTATCGGTAAACATTTCTGCAATAACTTCGCCTTTAGACAAATTATCACCAATTTTCTTGTGAAAGATAATACCCGCTTTAGGATCAATGCAATCCTCTTTTTTTACCCTTCCGGCTCCAAGTTCAAGTGCGGCAACCCCTAATTGATAAGTGTCGATCTCCGAAACGAATCCCTCCGATTTGCTTTTTATTTTCATAGAGAATTTCGATTTCGGATATTTTTCCGGTTCATATAAATAACTTATATCTCCACCTTGCAGTTTTACAAGCTCAACAAATTTTTCAAACGCTTTTCCGTTAGCTACAAGTTTTTTGGAGAGCTCAATCCCTTCTTCAATCGATTTCGCTTTTCCACCGAGATAAATCATTGCGCCGGAAAGAGTAAAACTTATTTCGCATAAATCGGGTACATCTTCTCCGCGCAAAATTTTTATCGATTCATAAACTTCAAGCCAGTTGCCTATGTAATTGCCAAGAGGTTGATTCATATCTGTAATAAACGCAAGCACTTTTTTGTCGAACGCTTTTGCGGTATTCATTAACGATAGAGCAAGTGTTTTTGCGTCCGACAATTTTTGCATGAATGCGCCGCTTCCGGTTTTTACATCAAGCACAAGTCCATCAATTCCTTCGGCAAGTTTTTTACTCATAATGCTTCCGGTGATAAGGGGAATTGATTCAACCGTTGCAGTTACATCGCGTAACGCGTAAATCAATTTATCTGCAGGCGCAATTTCTTTTGTTTGTCCGATTAAAACCAATCCGCTTTTCTTCAACACTTTTTTATAATCACTTAAAGAAAGATTGGTGCTGTAGCCGGGAATAGCCTCAAGTTTATCAAGTGTTCCGCCTGTGTGTCCAAGACCTCTACCGGAGATCATCGGTACCGGAACACCGGCAGCAGCGGCAATCGGGGCAATGATAAGTGAAGTTTTGTCTCCAACTCCGCCGGTAGAATGTTTATCAATCTTAATTCCTTTGATAGGAGAAAGATCAATTACTTTTCCGCTGTATAACATTGCTTCCGTAAGAGCGGCGGTTTCTGTTGTACTCATTCCTTTTAAATAAACCGCCATAAGAAAAGCGGAGAATTGGTAATCGGGAATTTTATTTTTTGTGTAGGATGAAACTAAAAAGAGAATCTCTTCTTTTGAAAGAGATTCTCCGTTACGTTTTTTGCGGATAAGTTCGATTGTGTTCATTAAAAACTTTATTTGTTAAACTTCTTTAAAATATCTTCAACCATATCTTTGTGCACGCAGAAATCAACTATTTTTAGTTTTACGTAATCTTCCGAATAGTAATAGTAACCTTTATCATCAACGTTAAACGCGCCTGCGCCGGAATCTTTTATCAAGTACCAGTCTTTGCCATTCTTATTTAGATAACCGACAAGATGAATTCCATGATCATCGGTTGTTGTTTTGTTTACAAAACGGAATTCTCTTGCGTTCTCATCAATATATTCGGAAGGAATATCGAATGTTGGAATCATTGCAACTTTTACGTGTGATTCAATTCCCGGTTCCGAAACATCGCCGCCGATAGCCATTGTGTAACCTTTGCGGATTGCATTTTTTATAATGCTCATATATTCATCAAGCGGAACATTATAATAGGAATCGTCAAGCCACCAGTTATCGGGAACATTGTACATCATTTTTGTATAGTATGGTTTTTCCATCAACGAAATGATATCGACGTAATCATCAAGTTTTAAGTTTACCACTTTATCTAGAAATTCTTTTGGTGTATACTCTTTTCCTTCGTAGATACATTTCGTTGGAGGAGCTCCAAAATAATGATTAAGAATTGATTTGATTGTTGAAACGGCTTCGTCTTCATTCCAGGCGTTTGAAGTTTTTAATCCTTGTAAATAGTTGCTCATCTCTTCTATTAATTTGCTGTGGTCGTGGACTTTTTGTCCTGGAAGCATTCCGCTGTACGCAGTTGCCGGAACAACGCCGTATTGTTGCCAAATTCTTTTAACCGCATTGCCTTCTGAGCCTTCTGCAAAAGCTGAATTTCCTCGCTCGTTCACAAATCGTTTTGCCTTTTCTACATATTCCCAGTAAGCAGTGTAGATTTCAGAAAGTTTAATTTTCTTTTTGTTGATGCGGTAAATTTCAGATTCAAAGAAAGATGTGGTTGAAAAATCCCAGCACGTGCCGGTCATACCTTGATTAATCGGATCGTTATGCCATTGATAAGTGAATTCACTTTTTGCTTTTGGCAAATCCATCCCCGAAAAATCAACTTTAAAGGCTTTGCTTTCATCGGCAGGTTTTTTATTGAACTCCTCTACCTTCTTTTTATTTTCGTCGTAATATTCACTTTTGGGCGTTACAAATACTCCTTGATTTTTTACTTGAGCATAGATGCTAGAAACAAAAGCAAGAGTGATAAGCAATAAAACAAAATTTTTCATTGAAATACCTTTAAAATATGTTGAGGTAAAAATAAGAAGAAATATTTGAAAGAAATCATGTACATCACTTTACAACATTCGAGGAATTTGAGATGAGTGGTGATTGATAATTGGATTGGGAAGCGATACATCAACCGTATAACTAAACCGTGCTTCAAAAGTAAATAATTCTTTCTCTATTGTTAAGTGCCAGCAATAAATTCCGGACAGACTATAAATCTTGTTTTTGATCAATTGAACGGTCAGAGTTTTTTCATGCAAAGAGACGCTAAGTTCATCTCGGCTTGCAAGTTTTATAAAATAGCCGCGGATGTCTTCCGGGGTGGTTAATAATTTGTTTGAAAATGTTGGAATCAAGACAGCATTTTTATTATAAAAAGAAAGAAGTGTTTCAATATCTCGTTTATTTACTGCTTGCATCCATTCAGTAAGGATTTGTTCTGGGGATTTTGTCATAATTGTGATTCTACCTTTCATTCAAGAAAACAGATTCTATCATTTTAAAAGTACACGCGCTTGCTTAAAGACTAATTTAGCCGGTTTTGATTTTAACTTACCTTTTACCATTTCTCCATGGCTCAGTAAGGATTCTTTTGCCCTTAGCAAAAATAATTGGATGATTCTAACAACAATAAGTTATCCACTTATGGGTTGGTAACCGGATTTCCATATCAATTTGCTGTTTACCTCAATTTGTTTATTTCTATACCAAAGCGTGACTTTTTCCAATTTGTAAATATTCCACGCAAAAAACTCTAGTACGGCGCTATCGATTGTTGTTTCAATTAATATCGGTTTAACAAGTCCTTTCAAACTATCTGGAAGATGAACTACAATATCTCGAAAATCTCTAAACCATACTTCATCGTCATTTGAAACGATTTTGTTATTGGGGAAAGAAAGTTTTCCTAATGTAGCTGCCAATTCAGTTACTTGTTGTGTTTGTAATGTCTCTTCATCTAAAAGGCGTTGATTAATAAACTCAACGAGTGAATTACATCCATAACTGTCCCAGCACCAAGAATCATATACTAAATGGAATGTATCTTTATATGAAGCTATTAAATAATATGGATAAGGATCCCTTCTAGTACTATGAAAAAGAAGAAATTTAGTATTCTTTAAAGGCAAATCGATTTCAAGATCAAATCTGTAAAAATGTAAACCCTGCTCTATAGGAGCTTTTTTGATCCCTTTATCAATAATAAATGGATAATGTCGTGTATCTTGTGAATAAAGAAATCTTCGAGCTTCCTCAATTTTTGAAGAATCTATCTGTGCTTCTGCAAATGAAGAGAACAGAAGTATAATTAAAAGATAAAGTTTCATTTACTTGGCTCCCATTTTGTATTTGCTTTCAACCGCCAACTTATATTTCTTTCATATAAATGTCAAACTCAACCCAAAAGTTGGGACGCTGATTTATTAAGATCGGTTATGATTTTTTTAGATCTTAAATCATCTTAATTAATCATAACAAATCTGCGTTCCATTGTATTCTCAAAATGTTTGTTTTGTAAACGTCAGATTTCCTTTTTCGCCTTGTTCAACAAAAATTTCATCACCGCTTACAAAATTTCCGAGTAACAATTCCTGCGATAGGGGATTGATCAAGTATCGTTGAATAATCCTTTTAAGAGGGCGCGCGCCATAAGCAACATCATAACCGAGTTCGGCAAGCCAATCTTTTGCGTCGTCGCTTAGTTCCAGATTAATATTTTTATCGTGCAGCATCTTTTGAACTTTTTCAATTTGAATATCAACAATTTGGCGAAGCTCTTTTTGTGTTAACGGTCTAAAAAGAATAATGTCGTCAATGCGGTTAAGAAATTCGGGACGGATAGTTTTCTTCAGTAAATCGCTGAGCAGCATCCGGAGATTTCCCATTATCTGCTGAATATTTCCTTCATTTATTTTTTCAAGATGCTCGTTTATAATGTGCGAGCCAAGATTTGACGTCATGATTACAATTGTGTTTTTGAAATTAACCGTTCGCCCCTGGTTGTCGGTTAATCTTCCTTCATCCAACACTTGCAGCAAAACATTAAACACGTCGGAATGTGCTTTTTCAATTTCATCAAGCAGAACTACGGAATATGGTTTACGCCGAACAGCTTCGGTTAATTGTCCCCCTTCTTCATAACCAATATATCCGGGAGGCGCGCCGATCAAACGCGATACTGAAAACTTTTCCATGTATTCGCTCATATCAATTCTAATCATCGCGTGTTCGTCATCAAAAAGAAATTCTGCAAGTGCGCGCGCAAGTTCTGTTTTGCCAACGCCAGTTGTTCCCATAAAAATAAAAGATCCGATTGGACGATTAGCATCTTGCAATCCTGCACGTGAACGACGGATTGCATTTGCTACTGCAGCAACGGCGTCTTCCTGTCCAACAATTCTTTTATGGAGTTCTTCTTCAAGACGAATGAGTTTGCTTCGTTCTCCTTCGAGCATTTTGTTTAAAGGAATGCCGGTCCACTTTGCCACAACTTCGGCAATGTCTTCGGCGTCAACTTCTTCCTTTAGCATTTTTTTATCTTTTTGAATTTGTGAAAAAAGAAGCGTCTCTTCTTTTAACTTTTTTTCAAGTGATGAAATTTTTCCGTAACGAATTTCAGCAACCTTACCTAAATCGCCTTCACGTTCGTATTTATCGGCATCGCTTTTTGCCTGTTCAATCTCACTTTTAATTGAGCGGATAGATTGGATCTTCTCTTTTTCTAAATTCCAATGAAGTTTAAGTTGATTTTTCTCTTGAGCTAAATCATTCAACTCTGTTACAAGTTCCTCCAATCTTTTTTCAGAAGCGTCATCTTTTTCCCGCTTCAAAGCTTCACGTTCAATCTCGAGCTGCTTGATTTTTCTTTCGAGCGAATCAAGTTCTTCAGGCATTGAATCAATTTCGATGCGAAGCTTTGAAGCCGATTCATCAATAAGGTCGATAGCTTTGTCCGGCAGAAAACGATCTGAAATATATCTTGCAGAAAGTTGCACCGCCGCAACGATTGCACCGTCTGTTATTCTTACTCCGTGGTGAACTTCGTATCTTTCTTTTAATCCGCGAAGAATGGAGATTGCGTCTTCTTCGTTTGGTTCATCAACCAAAACCGGTTGGAATCTTCTTTCGAGTGCAGCATCTTTTTCGATATGTTTTTTATATTCGTCAAGCGTTGTTGCACCTACACAATGAAGTTCGCCGCGTGCAAGAGCCGGCTTCAAAATATTTGCTGCGTCCATTGAACCTTGTACAGACCCCGCGCCAACAAGCGTGTGCAGCTCGTCGATAAATAAAATAATTTCTCCGTTTGCGTCTTGAACTTCTTTCAACACGGCTTTCATTCGTTCTTCAAATTGTCCGCGGAATTGTGTACCGGCAACAAGCGCCCCCATATCTAGCGCTACAATTCTTTTTGATTTTAAATTTTCCGGGACATCTCCGGAAATAATTCGATGCGCGATTCCTTCTGCGATTGCAGTTTTTCCAACGCCGGGCTCACCAATCAAAACAGGATTATTTTTCGTTCGTCGCGAAAGCACTTGCAGCACTCTGCGTATTTCTTCATCACGTCCAATTACCGGATCAAGTTTTCCGGTTCGTGCAAGTTCGTTTAAATCTCTGCCGAATTTTTTTAGCGATTGATAAGTATCTTCTGCATTTTGATTAGTTACCCGTTGTGTTCCGCGAACATCTTTTAATGCTAATAAAATGATATCAGCATTCACTCCATTATCGCGAAGCAGCTGTCCGGCTTTGCCAGAATTCTTTGCGATTGCGAGAAGTAAGTGTTCAGTAGAAATAAATTCATCTTTTAAATTCTTTGCTTCTTCCGTAGCCTGATCAAAGAGTTTTGCCAGATGGTTCGACATTTGATGATCTCCAATGCCAGCCGATGCGCCGGAAACTTTAGGAAGACGTTCGAGTAATTCGCTTACTTTAATTTTTATTCTATCGGAATTTCCTCCGGCTTTTTGAATTATTGTGTCAGCAACACTTCCTTTTTCTTCAACGAGTGCTGCAAGAATGTGTTCGGGTTCAAGAATTTGATTGCTGAAACTTTGTGCAATTTCAATTCCGTTTTGAATTACTTCCTGCGCTTTTACGGTAAATTTATTAAAGTTGAAAGCCATAATGGTCTCGATTATCGTTTAAAATATTTTTTCATTTAAGGTAATTTAAAATATCATTGTTCCATTTGAAAGTAAATTCATTTTGTTTTGACAAACCATATCATCCGGAAGCGATTCCCAAGATTGATTGTTAATCCTTTAGGGTTTGAGTATTTTTGCAAACCATGATTTTACAAAACCAAGAAGATACCATTACCGCTTTAGCTACACCTGCTGGAGTCGGTGCGCTTTCCGTCGTTCGCATTAGCGGAAATAAATCGTTTGAAGCGATCGATAAAATCTTTTTCGGGAAAAATAAAATTGCAAAAGCGGCTTCGCACACCATTCATTATGGTAAAATCATTGACGAGAACAACAACATGATTGATGATGTTCTTGTTTCGATTTTTAGAAATCCCCACTCTTATACCGGGGAAGACAGTATTGAAATAAGTACTCACGGGAATCAATACATCACAAAAAAAATTATAGAATTGCTCCTACGTGAGGATGTTCGTATTGCAGAGCCGGGTGAATTCACAAAGCGTGCGTTCCTGAATGGAAGACTTGACTTGGCACAAGCGGAAGCGGTTGTTGAAGTAATAAATGCCCGCACGGATGCTTCACTTCGCGGCGCTAGAAACCAACTTGATGGGATGCTCTCAAAAAAAATTCACGAGTTGCGGACGCAGCTTATTGACACCTCCTCGCTCGTTGAATTAGAATTGGATTTTGCTGAAGAAGATGTTGAATTTATCGCTTATGATAAACTTCTTTTGATGATCGAGTTAATTATTTCAGAAATAGATAAACTGCTTGAAACGTATTCTTTTGGAAGAGTAATCCGCGATGGCGTTAATGTTGCGCTGGTGGGAATTCCAAACGTAGGCAAATCCTCTTTGCTGAATTATATTTTAAAAGAATCGCGAGCGATTGTAAGTGAAATTCCCGGTACAACTCGCGATGTGATTCGTGAAGAGGTTTCGATCAATGGAATTTTGTTCCGACTTTTTGATACCGCAGGAATCCGTACAACTAAAAATGAAATTGAGCAAGAAGGGGTTTCGCGCAGTAGGGAAGCGGTTAAGAACGCGGATGTTGTATTGTTTATAAATGATGTGCAACAGAAAGTTTCAAAAGAATTGTACAAAGAATTACTTAATTTAACTCCAACCGAAAAAATCATTACTATTTTAAATAAGGTGGATTTAGAAAATAGTTCTGAAAAAGGAGCAGATGTTTACATTTCGGCTTTAACTGGATATGGGATAAATAACTTATTTGCGAAACTTAAAGAAAAAGCTTTTGGGGAAAATTCTTACACGGAACAATCTTCCATCGTTTCAAATTCTCGACATTACGAATGTTTGAAAAAAGCAAAGCAATATTTATTTAGCGCAACAAATGCTATTAAGCAAAAATTAAGTGGTGAATATATTTCCGTTGATTTGCGAAACGCAGAAAATTCTCTCGGTGAAATCATTGGTGAAGTTACCTCTGATGATATTTTAAACAATATTTTCAGTCGATTTTGCATAGGGAAATAATTCGGTTTCACGTGGAACATTATGGAAACTAAATTTCTGCCATATAAACTGCGGAGTCTTAAGACAAGCGATGCAGAAAAAATCTTCGAATATTTGCAAGATTTTGATATTGTTAAATATCTCGCCACTGTTCCAAATCCCTATTTGCTGGAAAACGCAAATTCCTTTATTTCTTTCGCAAATGAGATGGATGGAAAGAGAAAAGAATTTCATTATGCAATTGCTAATGTTGAAGATGATGTGATGATTGGATTGATTGGAGTGAAGGAAATTAAATTTGAGTTTGGAACTTGTGAGATTGGCTATTGGTTAGGAAAAGAGCATCACAACAAAGGAATTATGACGAGAGCAATAAGACAAATTGTTCAATTTTGTTTCTCCGATTTAAGTCTTAATGTTGTTAAAGCCATTGTCTTTGAATCGAATATTGCCTCTATTAAAGCCCTTTCAAAAGTTGGGTTTAGCAATGTAGGTGTCTCAAACAAAGCCTATTGCAATGCCATTCTTAAAGAAAAAATGCTAGAATTTCAAATTCAGAAAAAATATTTCGTTTCACGTGAAACTTGAGATATTTCGATTTATCGTCAAAAGGAATGTAAAAGATTGATCAAAAATTATGATGTAGTGGTTATTGGAGCAGGACATGCAGGAATAGAAGCGTCATGTGCATCGGCTAAAATGGGTTTGAGAGTTGCTCTTATAACAATGGAGAAAGCCGCTATTGGAAGAATGTCTTGCAACCCGGCCATTGGCGGTACAGCAAAAGGACATTTGGTTAGAGAGATAGATGCGCTAGGTGGAGTGATGGGATTGATCGCTGATCAAAGTGGAATTCAATTTAGAATATTGAATCGATCCAAAGGACCGGCTGTCTGGTCCCCAAGAAGCCAAAATGACAGAAAGCTTTATTCCGAAGTTGCTATTCAAGTAATTGAGTCATATGAAAATATTGATGTAGTTGAGGGATCGGTTGTTGAGATTCTGGTCGAGAACAAGAAAGTCTTTGCAGTAGTTACTTCAGAAAATCAACAAATTAATTGTAAGGCAGTAATTATCTGTTCGGGAACGTTCTTAAACGGATTAATGCATACAGGATTAAACGCCGTCTCAGGAGGAAGATTTGGAGAAATGCCAGCAACTGGACTTACCGAGAACCTTATGGAATTAGGTTTTGAGTCAGGAAGATTGAAAACCGGAACACCACCAAGATTAAACAAGAATTCGATCAACTGGGAAGTTTTAGAACCTCAACCGGGAGACGGAAATCCTCAACCATTTTCTTTCAGAACTGACACTTCCAAATTTCCATTTTTGCCTCAAGTAAATTGTCACATTACCTATACCGATACTTCTGTACACCAGATCCTCGAAAAAGGGTTTAATGAATCACCAATGTTTACAGGATTAATTCGCGGAGTTGGTCCCAGGTATTGTCCTTCAATTGAAGACAAAATTGTGCGCTTTAAAGACAAAGAAAGGCATCACCTGTTTCTTGAGCCTGAGGGGTTGGATTCTGATCTAATTTACTTAAATGGTTTTTCAACATCATTACCAGCCGAAGTTCAACTTGAAGCTATTCAGAAAATAAAAGGATTAGAAAAAGCAGAAATGATTCGCCCCGGTTATGCGGTTGAGTATGACTTTTTCCCTCCGCATCAAGTTGATCTTACGCTTGAAACAAAATTAATTGAAGGATTATATTTTGCTGGACAAATAAACGGAACTTCGGGATATGAAGAAGCCGCAGCTCAAGGATTGATTGCCGGAGTAAACGCATCAGCAAAGATTTTGCATAAAGAGGAACTAATTCTTAAACGAAGTGAAGCCTATATCGGTGTTTTAATTGACGATCTCGTGAATAAATCTACCGAAGAACCGTACCGCATGTTCACCTCGCGGGCAGAACATAGATTACTTTTGAGGCAAGACAATTCTGATATAAGACTCTCTGGGTATGGACACAAATATGGACTTATCACAGATGAGTTAATTGAGCGAATAAAAGAAAAGAAAGAAAACATTTTAACTGGGAGACAGCTGTTGGAAACAATTAAAATTCCTTCAAAAGAAATCAATCCTTTATTATTGAAAATTGGGGAAAAAGAATCTGACTCTTCTGACACCATTGCAAAATTAGTTAAGAGACCAGAATTGAAATTAGCCGATATTTTGAATGTGAAATCCGAAAATGATGAGGCAATAGCTGAAATCAAAAAGAGCGATTATTTAACACAGCAGCTTGAAACTGAATTAAAGTACGAAGGATACATAAAACGGCAGGAAGAGGTGGTAAAGAAAGTGGAAAAATTTGAAGAACTGCACATTCCTTTGAACTTCAACTATTCAAACTTAAATAGTTTATCAACTGAAGGAAGAGAAAAGTTAAATAAAATCAAACCGAGATCTATCGGACAAGCTTCTCGAATATCGGGAGTGACGGCTTCAGATATTTCAATTTTATTGGTATATTTGCGCAAGTAATTTCAAACAATTTGGATCCGGTATGGCGACAGGAAATACTCGAGAAAAATATCTTCAACAAATCACATCTTATTACTGGGAGAACGGCTACAACCCAGATTCAGCACAAATGGAACGATTGGCTCACTTTGCCAAATTAGTAGTTGAAAAGAATGAAGTTGTAAATCTGATTTCTAGAAAAGATGTAGATTCGATAATAGAAAATCACATCTTTATTACTTCTTTTATTTCTAAATATGTTCCGGAAAAATGTACAAGTTTTCTTGACATTGGAACCGGCGGAGGATTCCCCGGCATTCCATTGGCAATTATGCGTCCGGATTTAAAAGGAGTTTTAATCGATTCGACCGGTAAAAAAATTGCGGCTGTGGAAGAATTTATAGACAAGTTAATGCTTAGTAATATTAAAGCAGAAAATGGGAGAGTTGAAGACCCTGAATTTATTGCTAAGTATAAAAACAGTTTTGATTTGGTAGTGAGTCGTGCGACCGAACCATTAATCATTCTTCTTCGCTATGCACTTCCTTTGATAAAAGACAAAGGACACTTAATGGTGCTTAAAGGGGGAGACCTTACCGAAGAATTTCAAAAAGCCGAAACAAAATATAAACCGCGCATAAAGAAATCGACAATTTATGATCTTCACTACAAACCCACAAATCTTAGAAATGTGAAGGAGAAAAAACTTGTCCACCTGGAAATTGAAAAATAATGTCTTCTACATTTGATACGGAAAAACTATTTCATGAGATAGCGGGATTAGCAACAGAACAACGAAACCCTCACTCGATAGAGATTGATGCAGCTTCGACCATTGAAATTTTAAAAATCATTAATGAAGAAGATAAGCTTGTTCCTTTGGCCGTTGAGAAAGAACTTCCTTATATCGCACAAGCTGTAGATTTAATTGTAAAAGCCTTTAAAAATGGTGGACGCCTACTTTATTTTGGAGCTGGAACAAGTGGAAGGTTAGGTGTTGTTGATGCATCTGAATGCCCGCCTACTTATGGAACACCACCCGAATTAGTACAAGGATTCATTGCAGGCGGAAGAGAAGCAATGTTTGTTTCACAAGAGGGAGCCGAAGATCATGAAGAAAACGGCGCAGCTGATGTTTTGAAGGTATCGGTTACAGCAAAAGATGTCGTTTGCGGAATTGCTGCAAGCAAGAGAACGCCTTATGTTCTTGGTGCTGTAAAAAAAGCAAAAGAAATCGGGGCCACAACTCTTTATGTAACTTGTAACCCCAGAAACAAATTTGATATTAAAGAAGTTGATGTTGCCATTTGTCCTTACGTTGGTCCTGAAGTTGTAATGGGTTCAACTAGAATGAAAAGCGGAACCGCCCAAAAATTAGTTTTAAATATGCTTACCACTGCATCAATGATCCGCATGGGAAAAGTTTACGAAAACATGATGATCGATTTGCAGATGACAAACAAAAAATTGATTGAACGAGCAAAACGTATTGTTATGACGATCACCGGGGTTGATTACGAAACAGCAACATCATTTCTTGTAAAAGCAGAGTGGCATGTTAAAACTGCGCTAGTGATGATAAAGTCTGGAGCTTCAGTTGAAGAAGCGGCTAAAAGATTAGAACTTGCAGACGGCTTTGTTCGCAAGGCAATCGAAATAAAACCCTAATATTTTCATCCTACGATTTCCAAACAATTAAAAATACATATTGACTTTCTAATAAAGATTAAGTATGTTTTCAATGTTTGAAAAATTTCAAATGTAAAAAACATACTTTATCTTATCGAAGAAGAGAAGAACTATGAAAAAAGTAGTCATCACTCATGCCAAAAGAACAGCTGTTGGATCCTTTAACGGAAGTTTGAGCAGCTTTACCGCACCTCAAATGGGAAGTTTTGTTATTAAAGCATTATTAGACGAATCGGGACTTGATAAAAATCTTGTTGATGAAGTAATAATGGGAAATGTATTATCGGCAGGCTTAGGTCAAGCTCCGGCACGACAAGCTGCAATTTACGCAGGACTTCCCGAAAAGACGGAATGTCTAACAATAAATAAAATGTGCGGCAGTGGATTAAAGGCTGTAATGCTAGCTCAACAAGCGATTGTGTGTGGTGATGCCGAAATAATCATTGCAGGTGGGCAGGAGAGTATGACGAATGCACCTTATCTTTTAAAACAAGGAAGGAGCGGATATCGCTTAGGTAACTCAACAATTTACGATTCAATTTTGATCGACGGTTTAACTGATGTTTACAACAATATTCACATGGGAAACTGCGCAGAATCCTGTGCTAAAGATTTTCAATTTACGCGTGAAGAACTTGATGCCTTTGCTGTTCAATCCTATAAAAAAGCATTGAATGCAATTGAAGGAAATAGATTTGCAGATGAAATAACCGATGTTGTTTTAAAATCAAAAACGGGGGAAATCATTTTTAATAAAGATGAAGAACCGGGAAAAGTAAACTTCGATAAAATTTCATCACTTAAACCGGTGTTTGACAAAAATGGTGTAGTTACAGCTGCAAACGCTTCAAGTTTAAATGATGGCGCGGCGGCTTTACTCATCATGTCGGAAGAAAAAGCCAATGAACTTGGATTTACTCCTTTGGTAGAAATCGTTGCACAAAGTTCGGCTGCAAAAGCACCAATGGAATTTACCACGGCTCCGGCGGACGCAATTCAAAAAGTTTTAGTAAAAGCAAAAATAACAAAAGATCAAATTGATCTTTTTGAAATTAATGAAGCATTCGCAGTAGTATCATTAGCAGTGAATAAAATTCTTGAGTTGCCATCAGAAAAAGTAAATGTCAACGGGGGAGCAATAGCAATCGGGCATCCCATTGGGGCGAGCGGTGCAAGAATTTTGACAACGCTTCTGTACGAAATGAAAAAAAGAAATTCGGAATTCGGGGTGGCTTCGCTTTGTATTGGCGGCGGAGAAGCATCTGCAATAATCGTAAAAAAATATAGCTAAAAAATATGACTGACGAAGAACGCGTTCGGAAAGAAATGATACAACGATTCGGAGATGCCTATAAAGCCTTCGGATTAAATAAATTGATGGGGCATATTGTTGCGTTGCTGATATATTCCCCTGAACCGCTTTCGTTGGATGAAATCACAAAACAGCTTGGTCGAAGCAAGGGACCAATTAGTCAAATTGTGAGAAGACTACGTGATAAGAAATTAATCCGTAAAACGTGGTCACCGGAAAATAACAGAAAAGATTATTACGAAGTTGAACCGGAAATTTTTGAAAATGCTTTCCGTAACAATCTGGAACTAATTAAAAACAACACGCGCATAGCAAAATTCCTAAATGAAAAAGTTAAAGAAGTAAACAAAAAGAATGTTGAAATTATTCAGCAGAGAATAACCGAGATGGAACAATTTTATATCTTCATGGAAAAACATTACCGGAATTTTTTAGCAGAATGGATTGTTGAGCGGCAAAAGCTCATCTCAAAAAACAAGAATAAGAAGAGCAAATAATTTTTTGGTATTAACGTTTGAAATATTTCAAACAATAGAAACGAAGGAAAACACAAAACATGAAACGACTTCAAAATAAAATTGCAATAATTACCGGTGGAGCTCAGGGAATTGGCAAAGCTACAGTACTGAAGTTCGCCGAAGAAGGAGCTACTATAATTCTTTGGGATGTTAACGAAGAAAAAGGAAAAGCATTAGTTGATGAATTAAAAGCCAAAGAAATAAAAGCTCATTTTACAAAAGTGGATGTAACGAAACTTGATTCAACAGAAAAAGCTGCAAAGGAAGCAGTCGAAAGATTCTCAACAATCGATATTCTGATTAACAATGCTGGGATTACTCGAGATGCTTCGCTTGCGAAAATGACAGTCGAACAATGGCAACAAGTTCTTGATGTGAACCTTACCGGAGTTTTTAATTGTACAAAAGCAGTTATCCCTTTTATGCTCGAAAAAAAATATGGAAGAATTGTGAACACTTCTTCGGTTGTTGGGTTACATGGAAATTTTGGCCAGACAAATTACGTTGCTACCAAAGCCGGAATTATCGGTATGACGAAAGTCTGGGCGCGTGAACTTGGTAGAAAAGGAATCACAGTAAATGCTGTTGCGCCGGGGTTTATAGCAACCGAAATGGTGAAAACTGTTCCCGAGAATATTTTAAAATCACTTGAGGATAAAACTCCGTTGGGTAGACTTGGTTTACCCGAGGATATTGCGAATGCATATCTTTTCTTATCAAGTGAAGAAGCAAATTTTATAAATGGAATTACATTAAGTGTAGACGGTGGTCTTGTCGTCTAGTTCAGTTTGGAAAAAATTATGAGAAATTCCGTAATTGTTGGCTCAGGTTTGTATGTACCGGAAAGAATTATTCCGAATTCATACTTTAATGAACTTTTGGGAGAGGACGTAGATAGCTGGTTAAGAGAAAACTTAACAATAAGAGAAAGAAGATGGTGTGCAGAAAATCAATCAACGGCGGATCTTGCGGTTAATGCGGCTTTGAAAGCTTTGGAGTCAGCGGGTATCTCAGCCAACCAACTTGATTTGTTAATAATTGCAACCGACACACCTGAATATATTTCTCCATCAACAGCTTCGGTTGTGCAGCACAGAATTGGAGCGAAAAATGCAGGGACATTTGATATTAATACTGCGTGTGCCGGATTTGTTACAGCCTTAGATACAGCCGGGAAATTTATTCAGGCAGATGAAAAATATAATTACGTTTTAGTCATTGGCGCTTATGCAATGAGTAAGTATTTGGATTTAACCGATAAAAAAACTGTTACACTTTTTGCCGATGGTGCCGCTGCCATAGTCCTAAAATCAGAAAAGAATTCGGAAAGCGGTTTCTTAACCGGCTCACTTTTTACCGAAGGACAGTACAGCGATTGGATGGGTATTTATGCTGGTGGAACTCACGTGCCTGTAACGCATGAAGTTGTTGAGAAAAAAGATCATCTGTTAAAGTTTGTTAAAAAATTTCCAAAAGAAATTAATCCAAAGACATGGACAAAGATGATAAAAGAATCGTGTAAGAAATTAAATATTTCACCTTCACAAATTGATCATTACTTCTTTACACAAATTAACATCAACACCATTTGGGAGACCTTAGCTAATCTTGGAGTTGAAAAAAATAAGGCGCATACAATCATGCACAAATATGGGTATACCGGTTCCGCTTGTATCCCAATGGCTTTTGATGACGCCGTAAAAGAGGGGAAAGTAAAAAAGGGAGATTTGATTTGTTTCATGGGTTCAGGTGGTGGATTGGCTTTTGCGAATGCAATTTATAAATATTGAGAAACAGTATAATGACTCAAATTAAAAACGAAACAAAATCATCTATACCGATGTACGCATGGTATGCGCTCTTCTTGTTAACGCTAATCTATGTGATGAATTTCGTTGATCGTGTGTTGATCTATATTTTATTTACTCCGATAAAAAAAGAGTTACAATTCAGCGATCTGGAACTTGCATTACTTGGGGCTACTTCGTTTGTAATTTTTTATACAGCGCTCGGAATTCCATTTGGAAGAATGGCGGATAAAGTATCTAGAAAAAAGTTAATTGCATTTGGTTTAGCGGTCTGGAGCGTTTTCTCCGGACTAACAGGATTTGCATCAGGCTTTTGGACAATTTTTATTTGCAGAATGTTAGTAGGAATTGGAGAAGCTTCGTTGGGTCCGGCGGCGCTGTCATTGTTGAGTGACTATTTTCCTTCGAAAATGAGAGCTACGGTTCAAGCTATTTTTTCATCCGGAATTGCGATAGGAACCGGAGTTGCATTCTTCTTTGGCGGATGGATAAGCGATGCGCTTAGCTGGAGATATGCTTTTTACTTTTTAGGATTTCCCGGTTTAGTTTTTGTTCTTTTTGTTTTGTTGCTTAAAGAACCTCAAAGAGGAGTAAGTGATGCGCCAAAAGAACATCAGAAAAAAAATTGGAAACTTCTTTTTCAAAATGTTCCACTCAGATACATTCTAATCGGATATGCATTTTTTGCGGTTTCAGCAAATAGCGTTTCCATCTGGATTCCGACATTTCTTGTTAGAACGCAGAAGATGGCGATATCCGAAATCGGTTTACTGATTGGTATCGGAACATTAATTGGTGGACTTCCCGGAACAATTTTAGGTGGATGGTTTGCTGATAAATTCAAAGCAAAACGAATCGGTGGAAGATTACAATTCACAAGCATGATTGCTTTTTTATGTATTCCGGTTTGGCTAACGTTATTAAATACCTCAATACTTTCTTTGCAAATAATCTGCATTACGATACTGCTTGCACTTACCTTATCATGGCTTGGACCCGCTGCTGCGGATGTTAACGATATCGCCGGTCCATACTTGCGAGGATTAGCAGTTGGACTATATTTCTTCACCGTGAATGTAATTGGCTATGGTATCGCACCTCCAATTTTCGGAAAAATAAATGATCTCTTACATGTTTCAGCTGATCCTGAAATAATGAGAGTAACCCTGTTGTTGGCTCCGTTTGCTGCACTTACTGCCGGTATAATACTTTATAAAGGAAGTAAGAGTCTGGAGCAAAAACGATGATACAAACAGACTGGCTTGCAAAATGGGCTTATTATACCCCTAACAAATTATTTCTTCGTGAATATAATAGAAATTTAGAATGGTCGTTCATTCAGTTTAATGAACGGACAAATGCTTTGGCAAATTATCTTACCACAGAAATCGGAGTTCAAGAAGGAGATGGAATTGCAGTTTATTCAAAGAATCGAGCCGAGTACGTTCAATTATTTCTGGCATGTATTAAATGCGGAGCAGTTTTAGTTCCGCTTAATTTTCGGTTAACTCCCAGAGAACTTGACGTCTTAATAAAAGATGCAGATCCGAAAATCTTTTTTTATGAAGAGGAATATTCCGAACAGATCAAAGAACTTCAATCGATAAACAAAATTCCAATTCAAAATAAAATTGAAACCATTACTTCTTTTTTGATAGATGAAGTAACAGAAACAGAATTTACTCCTGCGAGAATATTTACTAATGACGATCTTGTGATGATTCTTTACACCGCTGGTACAACCGGACTTTCGAAAGGAGTAATGATAAATCATCAAATGCTTTTCTGGAATGCAATCAACACAGGACTGCGACTTGATCTAAACTCGCAAGACCACACACAAAGTTACGCTCCGTTTTTTCATACCGGCGGATGGAATGTTTTATTCACTCCGTTTTTGCTTCACGGCGGATCGCATACGCTGCTTCAAAATTTTGATGCAGAATTAATTTTAAGATTGATGGAAAAAGAACATACAACAATTTTGTTTGGTGTTCCTACAATGCTGCAAATGATGTCCGAGTTGGAATATTTCAAGAAAGTTAATCTTTCTTCTGTTCGCTATGCAATTGTTGGAGGCGCTCCGATGCCGATTCCATTAATAAATACATGGCATCAAAAAGGTGTTTACATCCGGCAGGGGTATGGCTTAACAGAAGTTGGACCAAATTGTTTTTCGCTTCATCAAGATGATGCAATAAAGAAAAAAGGGTCAATTGGATTTCCAAACTTTTATGTTGAACCGAAAATTGTGAGTGAAAATGGAAAAGAGTGTGGAAATAATGAAGTTGGAGAATTATGGTTGAAATCTCCTGTAGTTACTCCCGGTTATTGGAGAAAAGAAAAAGAAACAGCGGAAGCTATTACCGATGAATTTTTCCATACAGGCGATCTTGTAATGCGAGATGATGACGGATATTTTTTTGTGGTTGACCGCAAAAAAAATATGTACATCAGCGGCGGAGAAAATGTTTATCCCGCCGAAATAGAAAAATTTCTCTACACGAATGATCACATTAAAGAAGTTGCCGTAATAGGTGTCCCCGATGAAAGATGGGGTGAAGTCGGCAAGGCATTTATTGTTTTAAATGATGAAACTTTTTTAGAAGAAAATACAATACTGGACTTTTGCAAAGGAAAATTAGCTAAGTATAAAATCCCGAAATATGTACAATTTATTGAAGCTCTTCCGAGAACAGACGCGGGAAAAATTAATAAAAAGGAATTGTTGAAAATTCATCAACAAACAAAAACACAATCACATCAATAAAAGGAGTTCGTATGAAAAAGTCTCTCTTTCTTTTGTTCTTTTCAGTCGCCGTTCTTTTCACATCATGTAAAAAAGATGATGCCACTACCGCCCCAACAACCACAAAAGATCCAATTGTTGGTGTCTGGGTTTCAGATGGCGCAAATGTAGCCTATGGATTAAAGCTTGCACCGTTCAAAGTAAAAAAAATTGTTGCTACGTTTAACGAAAACAAATCTTATACTGTTGTTCAAACGGATAGCGCTAATGTGAACACCACTTTCACCGGAACCTACACCAACACCGAATCTACTTACAGCGACACTTTGTCAACGTCATTTACAAAAGGTGCAAAACTTTATACAATCGTTGCGAATCAAGCTACCCCGGCAACCGTAACTGCAACCGGTGTTTATGCTATCAGCGGGACCAATATGTCTTACGAAGTAATTCAAACCTCTCCTGCATTAACGGGAGTTTCTGCTCCAACAGTAGCCGGCGGATTAGGCAGCACTACTATCGGTGGTGTTAAGTACGCTATTTATGTTCAGAAGTATGTTAAACAATAAGTGATATTTTTTCTTAATCATAATCTTTTTCTAAATCACTAACCAAGTGGTTGAAGATTAAGATTATGATTAAAATTTTCAAGGAGATGGAAAATGAAAATTAAGCAGCTTCTCTTTTTCGCGTGCGTTTTGTGCACCGTTTTTGATATTTACGGGCAGGACGCGCAAATAAAGAAAATTCCAGATGCCAAAACACCGGAATTTAAATTCATCGGATATTGGTTCAATCGCGGAACCGCATCCAATATAGCACCGACAAATGAATTGCTGCGAGGACAAATTATCGGAAGGTTGTTTGGTCCAAACACCACGAACACTTCTGCTAAAACTTCCTCGTATTTTGAGCAGCGATTTGTTCCGATGTTTATCTATGCTCCGCAAATTCTTGACGGTGTCGCAACGTTCAGAAGTTTATTTAAAATAGATATGACCTGGGGAGACGCGGCATATGGCGTTGGCGGAAATAACGGAGGCGGAATTAACGCAGGACAAGTGAATTTGCAAACACTTTTGGCAAATGTGGATATTAAACCGAAGGATAGCGACTGGAACGTTGTTATTGGTTTGCAGAGAATGTTCGACAACGTTCGCGATCCAAATCAAACTGCAGTAAGCACCTATCAAAACAGTTCGTACAAACTTTCATTTTGGGGAACGCAAGGGGTAGGTATTAGCGTATTTGGAAATATAAACGAAACTACGCAAGCGCGTTTTGGCTATTTTCAACTTTACGAAAATATCATTCAAGAGAACGATGATGTTGCTTTGTGGATGTTGGATGTGGAATCACGCGTGCATCCCCTGGTTGAAGTTGGTGCCGATGCTTGGTTTGTTTGGGATAGAGGAAAAAACTCCGGCGGGATTTCTGTGCTCGGGCAAGGTTTGAACAGTGGTCTCGCACAATATAACGGCGCTGTTAGGTTAAGTTTTCCATCTCAAAAATATGAAGCAAATATCCTGTGGCTTGGAACTCATGCTGCGTACAATAGGGAATTCCTTGCTGGAAGATGGTGGGCTGATGCCTATCTCATCGCAAATGTTGGAACAGCTGATACAATTAGCGATAATTCCACTGCAAAAAAATATGCCGACATTTTCGGTGTCGCCACAAATGCTTCGGTGGCATACAAATATGGACAAACCGCAAACGATAAGATTTCTCTCGAGGCATTATACACAACCGGAGATGAGAATGGTGTGAGTGATAAAAAAATTAATTCGGTAATCACCGGAAACATTTGGGGCTCACCTACAGGTATTTACAGTTCACATAAAGCGCTATTACTTTTCCCCGATCCTCAGGTTGTGAACAGATATTACTCAGCGGTTCATGATATATCAAATATGGGAATGGGAGTTACTGCTGGGTTTTTCTCGGTTTCAAAAGATATCGTTCCAAACAAATTCAGCGGCAAACTTGGTTTCGCTACGGCACTTTCAAATGTTACTCCAAACGGCGGTTCTTCTTATATCGGTTCGGAAGTTAATGTGGAATTTAAATACAACATCAAAGTCTTTCTAACGCTTGGATTGAGCGCAGGGTATTTGCAATTAGGTGATTTTTACAAATCCCCATCTGTTAAATACACCGGCGGTTCAGAGAAACCTAAAGATCCGTTTGTAATTTTTACTTCATTTAGCTGGTTAATGTTCTAGGAGAAACCTATGAAAAAATTATTTGGATTATTAATTATGGCTGCGTTTGTGTTTAATGGTTGTTCCGGATTTCTTTATACAAAAATGTCCCCTTTGGAATTTTCTGATTTTGATTACGGATTTCCAACGAAAAAAGTTTTATCAAACCCCGCCATCTCTTATATCGATGAAGGTAGTGGAAAGCAGACAATTGTTCTTGTTCACGGACTTGCAAGCAACGCCGGGTTTTGGCGCTATAACATTCCTGAACTTGCAAAACACTACCGTGTTATTGCCGTTGATCTTCCCGGTTACGGAAAATCGCAAAAAAATTATTATCTCTACAACATGAGTTTTTTTGCCGATCAAATTAAACGATTGGTTGATGAGTTAAAGATTGACAAATTTATTTATGTCGGTCACTCAATGGGTGGTCAGGCAGGAATCAATTTTGCAATGCGTTTTCCGGAACGATTGGAAAAATTAATTTTAGCGTCTCCTGCCGGATTTGAAGAATTTGAACAAGGCGAAGGAGATTGGCTTCGAAGTGTTATGACGGTTTCCGGTGTAAAAAAAACAACCGAAGAAGGAATTAGAAGAAATCTTTCAATGAACTTTTATTCATGGTCGGAAAAATGGGAATGGATGGTGGAAGAGCGTGTCCGTATGGCAAAAGCAAAAGAGTTTGATGATTTTTCCTACGCTGTGGTGCGTAGTGTAAACGGTATGCTTGATGAGCCTACTTGGGACAAGCTTGATAAAATTACGGTTCCTACGTTGGTTGTTTACGGAAGATATGATGGGTTAATTCCAAATCCTTATTTAAATCCAGGCACAACTGCCGATGTTTTTAACTCCGGTGCAAAGATAATTCCCAATTGTACGTTACACCAAATTGATAATTGCGGACACATGTTACAAATTGAAAAGCCGGAAGAATTTAACGAAGCAGTTATAAATTTTCTTCAAAAATAATTTTAGAAAAAGGGACAAACCGAATTAAAGTTTGTCCCTTTAGATTGCTTACCAAATCTTTACTCGTTTATTTTCCGGTCTATACATTGGCTGCCCTTCTTTAATTCCAAAGGCTTCATAAAAATCGGGAAGATCACTATATGGACCATTTACGCGTAAAAATTCAGGAGCGTGAACGTCAGTCATAATTTGCTGTGCAAGCGATTCGGGTCTTTTGTGTCCCAGCCATGCATAAGCGTAACCAAGCCAGAAGCGTTGTTGCGGTGTAAAGCCGTCAATCATTTTTCCTTCCGTGAACTGCTTTGTTTTTTTGAAAGCGTCGTAACCAATAACTAAACCGCCAAGATCAGCAATATTTTCACCAAGCGTTGCTTTTCCATTTACGTGCATACTGTCCAACACAACATAATTATCAAATTGTTCAATCATCAACGAAGCTTTCTTTGTAAATTTTTCTTCGTCTTCCTTAGTCCACCAATTTGTTAAATTACCTTTCGCGTCATACTGTCTCCCCTCATCATCAAACCCGTGAGTTAATTCATGACCGATGGTTGAAGCCCCGGCATACGAATAGACAACGGCGTCATCAAGCAAAGAATCAACCGTTCCGGGAATAATAAAAATTGCTGCGGGTAAAACAATTTCATTGTTCGAAGGATTGTAGTAGGCATTATATGTTTGAGGAGTCATACCCCATTCGGTTCTGTCTACTGGTTTTCCGAGTCGGGCAACATTTCTCTTAAACCAAAAAACATTTGCATTGATTGAATTTCTTAAATAGGATGTTCGATCAATTTTTAAAGAAGAAAAATCTTTCCACTTATCCGGGTAACCAACTTTTTTGGTGATGCTGTTCAATTTAAGCAAAGCTTTTTCTTTTGTTGATTGGCTCATCCAGTCGAGGTTTTTAATTCTTTCACCGTAGGCGCTGATAATATCGTCAACCAGTTTTTCATAGCGTTGTTTTGTTTTTGGCGAGTAATATTTCTGCACATAAACTTGCCCGAGCAATTCTCCCATTGCGTCTTCAACTGCGTCTTGAATGCGCTTCCAGCGGGGTCTTTGTTTTTTTACTCCTGACATTACCGTTCCTCTGAAATTAAATTTTTCATTATTAAAAGAACTGCTTAATCGATCGGCAAAAGTGTTTACAAGATGCCATCTTACGTAGGCTTTCCAATCGTTTAAAGAAAACTTATTGAGGGCGGCATTCAACTGAACAAAAAATTCCGGTTGACCGACAATAACGCTGTCGATTTTTTCAATCCCGATTTTACCGAAGAAATTTGTCCAATTGATAGTTGCACTCAATTTTTGTAATTGTTCAATTGTCATTTTGTTGTAGTTGGCGTATGGATCGCGTAAGTCTTCCAATTTGCGGGAAGAGTCGGCAAGGAAGGTTTCAATTTTGAAAATAGCTGTTCCCTCTTCAAGTGAAACCGGATCTTTATCTCCCGAAAGACGAAGCATTTTTGAAAGGTGTTTTACATATTCCTTGCGGATATTTTCAGTGCGCGCATCTTTTCTGAAATAGTAATCACGCTGGCGCAAACCCAAGCCGCCCTGCCAAAGATAAAGTGACCAAAGATCGCTGTTCATAGCATCCTGCTCAACAAAAACATTGAACATAGCAGAAACTCCGTATGTTTGTAATAAAGCTACAGCTGCAAGCAGATCATCCTTTGTTTTAGCGATTGAAATCAATTTTAATTCTTTTGCAAGAAAAGAAATCCCTTGTTTTTCAATTGTTGCGGAATCCATTCCGGCAAAATAAAAGTCACCAACTTTTTGTGCATTACTTCCTTCGGGAGAAGTTTTTTGAGAAGTTTCTGCTAAAATAGTTTTTAACTGATTGTAAATTTCCTCTTCTACAAGATGTCCGATCGTCCAAGCTTTTTCTGTTTCGGGAATCGGATTGTTTTTCATCCAGTTTCCGGTGGCGTATTTAAAAAAATCTACTCCGGGATTAATGCTGGGGTCAATTCCTTTAACAAGAAAATCGTTATTCGTTTGGGCTATCGTGGAATCCGAAAGGAACAAGAGGGTTAAGTAAGCAAAAAAAAGGCTGAGTGCTGTTTTCATAGAATTATTTTTCGTAAATGAGTTTAAAGTTATTTATTCGTTTTCTAAACATAAAAAATTTTTACTGATAAACATTTAAGTACGACTGGTTTGTTGCTTTTGGTTCATCATCTAAAAAATAAATTGGTTAATTTTATAAGAGATTTCTATTAATATCTTTGTTACCAAAACAGAAAGGTTACTTATGAAAACTACTAAAGAAAATCTGCAAGAAGCTTTTGCTGGGGAAAGTCAAGCAAACCAAAAGTACCGTGCTTTTGCTAAAAAAGCTGAACGGGATGGATTTCCGAATATTGCTAAATTGTTTAACACCGCCGCAGAAGCAGAGCGAATTCATGCCGAAGGACATCTTAATTCGTTGGAAGGAGTTGGTTCTACTGCAGAGAATCTAAAAGCTGCGATTGCCGGTGAAACGTATGAATTCACAGAAATGTATCCGCCAATGTTAGCGCAGGCGGAAGCTGAAAATCATAAAGCAAAAAGAATGTTCGGTTATGCTGTAAAGGCTGAAAAGATTCACGCCGACTTGTACAAAATGGCGTTGGAGGCTGCAGAGCAAGGAAAGGATTTAGAAGTTTCTGATATTTATCTTTGTCCGGTTTGCGGTCATATTGAATTTGGAGAACCAAAAGAAAATTGTCCGACATGCGGAGCGCTTCCTTCAAAATTTGTAAAATTGTAAGAATCGTAAAGTTTAATCAAATTGTTGAGAGAGTTATAGATTGGAAAACTTCTAAAGCGTTGAAACCAATTTTCCATCTTTAATATGGATTTTTCTTTCGGTTAATTTGTTTAAAACGTTTTCTTGATGAGAAATGCAGATAAGTGTAATTCCTTTTTCTGCATTTATTTTTTTTAGGAGTAATAATAAATTTAACTGCGATTGAACATCTTGAGCTGAAAACGGTTCGTCTAGAATTAGTATTTCCGGTTCAACCGCTAAAAGCCTTGCCAAAGCAACACGTTGTCTTTGTCCACCGCTTAGCTGTAAACAATATTTTTCAAGAGAACTTTTTTCAAGGTTTACGCTTGAAATTAGTTCGCTCAATCGTTCTTCATTGGAAAATGATTTTCCATTTTTCAATTGTAAAGCTTCGACCAAAACATCCTTTACCTTCCGAAACGGATTTACAATTTCTTCAGAGTTTTGAAATAGCAACTGGATACCATTTGTAGCGTGGTTTTCAGTTTTCGGAAAATATTTAATTATTTCACCGGAGGTGGGTTCAAGAATTCCAGCAACTAATTTAGCAAGTGTAGTCTTTCCTCCACCGGAAGGACCAGCGATGCCAATAATTTCGCTTTTCTCAACTTCGAAAGAAATATTTTCTAAAATTTTCTTTTCGTTTCTCTTCTCGAAAAAAGAATTTCTTTTAACAGAGTAAGAAATATTTTTAACGGATAATAACTGGTTCACTGTTTAACTGTTTATATGCTTGGAGAAATTTTTGAATTGAATCTGATTCTTGTATAAAAAAATCGTCGAACGAAACAAATTCTAAAAGTTTACCACTTTCCAAATAGGCAATATAATTAGTCATGTTTTCGGCGAATGATAAATCTTGCGTAATGATCAACAAAGCGGAATCGTTTTGAAGGATAAATTTTTTCAAACGTTCTTTCACCAAACAGATGGTTTCGTTATCAATTCCCGAAGTTGGTTCATCCAGCAAAAGAAGTTTTGGATTCTTCAGCAAGGCTAGAATAACGGCGATTCTTTGCGCCATTCCACCGCTTACTTCATAAGGATATAAAGCAAAGATTTTTTCCGATTCGGGAAGATTAAACTGATCGAATTCTTTCTTAATATCTTCTTGAGAAAAATTAAACAATCGGAAGTAGTAACCAAGTTTTTTAAGGGGATCGAATGAATTAACCGGATCTTGAAACACATATTGGATTTTTGTTTTTCTGAATTGCGTCAATTGCTTTTGAGTTAGCGATAATAAATCTGTGTTTTCAAATTCAATCGAACCCGTAACCGAAAAAACATTTTCGTCCAAAAGTCTCGTGATTGATTTTAATAAAGTCGACTTCCCTTGCCCGTTCTTGCCAAGGATGGTATAGATATTCTGTTTCTCCATGCTGAAGCAGATATCTTTCAAGAGAATTTTACTACCGGCACCATTGCCAACCGCTACAGACTCAATATTTATTCGTATCATTAATCATGTTTAATTTTGTTTATTAATTTACAAAATAATAATTTGGTAAAAATAGTTTCAGTAATTTTGCGAGAAAAAAATGTCTATTACTCGAAAAAATATCTTCATATTCTTTTTCATTCTCTCCTCTGTTTTTATCGGATGCAAAAAAGAATCCTCCTCAAGTAATTCACAAGTTGTTATTGCAATACCGTCTGATATTGAGCGGATAAATCCCCTCTTTGCGTTCAGTATTAACGAAGCCAACATCAACGAACTTTTGTTTTTGTCGCTTGTAAAACATTCGTGGGATGAGAATGGGGGTGACTTAAAAACAGCGCCGATGCTCGCAAATTCATGGGAATGGAACTCGGATTCAAGTTCAATAACCCTTAATCTCCGCAACGATGTTAAATGGTCCGACGGCGTTCCCCTTTCGATAGCCGATGTGATCTTTTCTTTTGATGTTTATTCCGATCCGGCGGTTGAAAGTTATTTGTACGGAGCATTCCTTAATTTTATTACCGATAAAGACAATCACATTATAGCCGAAAAAACATTTGAGAAATTATCCGAGACTAAACTAAAAATTAATTTTGCACCTGGTTCTTCCCCTTCTTTATTTAATTTAGATTTTCCAATCGTACCAAAACATGTATTTGAGAAAATTCCACGCAAAGATATTGCCACCGCAAAAGAGAGTTTTGCACCAGTAACAAGCGGTCCGTTTATGTTTGAGAAATGGGAAAAGAATCAAGCAATAATCATTAAAGAAAATCCAAATTCATTCTTGCATCAGGACGGAACTATCGAACGAATTATTTTCAAAGTCGTTCCGGATTACAGCTCCCGCTTAACACAATTAAAAAATCATGAAGTTGATTTAACCGAATATTTAAAACCTGAAGATGTTGATGAACTAAAGAAAGCTGAATCCTTTGTGATCACTTCCCTAAAGGGAAGAGAGTATGATTACCTTGGATGGAATAATATCGACAGAGAAAAATATAATAAGAACAAGAGTATTGTTCCGAACAAACTATTTGGGTCACCTAAAGTCCGGCAAGCAATTTCAATGGCGTTAAACAGAAACGAAGTAATCACAAGCTATTTACGCGGTTACGGAGAGCTTGCCAACAGCCCTATTTCACCAATATTCAAAAATGCCGTTGATGAAAAACTTCTTCCATATTCATTTGATTTAGCAAAAGCCAAAACGCTTCTTGCAAAAGAAGGTTGGAACGACAAAGATCAAAACGGAATTCTTGAAAAGAATGGAGATGAATTTAAATTCACCCTTACGATTTCTTCAAACAATCCAAGAAGAATTTTTGCCGCCACATTATTTAAGAACACGCTAAAACAGATCGGTATTGAAATGAATATCGAGCAAGTTGAATTAGGGATGCTAATTGACAAGATAAATAACAAAAACGCCGATGCCTGGATGGCAAGCTGGATTATTCCAATTCCTCTAGATCTGAAATTTTCATGGTATTCTAACTTGGCGACTACTCCGATGAACTTTCCATCATATCAGAACAAGGAACTTGATCTCTTGTTGGATAAACTTGAAACCAAAATTTCAAAAAAACAAAAGAATGAAATTTATAAAAAGATTGAAAGCATCCTTCACCGTGATCAACCGGTAACTTTTCTTTACTGGATTGACAACATCGTTGCTTATAATAAGAAAATAAAAAATATTGAAGTTACGCCGCTGGGAACGGTTCATCATTGTTGGACGTGGCGGTAATCGAATGAGCCGATGAATCGCTCGTTTATAGCGTTGTCTTTTTTTAAAAGAGGGGCAACTTCTGTTTTAATTTTATTTTTAACAGTAAGTCTTCTTTTTGTTTTAGTGAGGATCGCTCCGGGCGACCCATCGCAAAAATATCTTTCACCAAATCTTAGTCCGCAATTATTTGAAAAAGTAAAAAGTTCATTTCAGCTTGATAAATCAATAGCAGAGCAATACATCAGTTTTGTGAAAAATGCCTTTACGGGTGACTTTGGCGTCTCTTATAAATACCATCGCCCGGTTAATGAAGTGATTTTTGAAGTACTTCCTTTCACAATTATATTTTCATTGTCGGCATTTGCTGTTCAATTTGTTGGGGGACTTGTATTAGCGTTATGGGCTTTTCATAATCACAAAAAATTTTTAGACAAATTTCTTTCACGCGGAAGCATTCTTTTATATGCAGTTCCCTCTTTTGTTAGCGGATTATTCTTTGTCTATATTTTTTCTGTTCAGCTAAAATTATTTCCTTCGTCGGGAATTAAAACCGTGGGTACGCTTGAAGAAAATATTTTTCTTCTCGGTTTGGACTATCTTCACCATCTCTTTCTTCCTTTAGTAGTTTTATCGCTAACGGGTTTGCCAATTTACTTTAAATATTTTAGACAACATTTTGAGGAACATCAGGAAAAACTTTACACTATTTATCTTCGGGCAAACGGTGTTGCAGAAAACAAAATATTTTCAAGGCACATTATCCCAAACTCTCTAAATTCAATTATTGCTTACGCCGGAGTTGATTTGGGAATTCTTTTCAGCGGAGCGTTAATTACTGAAGTTATTTTCAGTTTACCAGGAATGGGGCGATTGACGGTTAACGCGATTTTAGAACATGATTATCCTTTAATTATTGGTTGTACCTTAACAGCAGGAGTTTTAATTATTCTGACCAATTTAGCTGCTGATTTAATTCGGATGAAAATTGATAAACGCTTGATCAAAGGACTCATAAATTGAAAAGAATCCGCTTATCTGTTTTCGATTTTATGCTTTTATTGTTGTTGTTGACGGCAATATTTCGGGCCTCATTATTGGTTAAAATCGGTATGCTTTTTATTTCATATTTAGCATTTTGGGTAACTGATTTCGATAAAGCTATTGCGCAATTTTCATTTGGAATGATTGATTACTTTTGCTCTCTGTTTATGTTGGTAATAATATCGCTTGTTTTGATCCTTAAGAGAAAAAAAATCAAACAACCACAGAGCTTTTCTTTTTTACATAATACAGCTGTGGTGATTCTCTATGTTTTTCTTTTTGCACCGCTGATAACAAACAATAATTACGATTTTCAAAAAGATCTTTCAGTTACCCAACTCCTTCCGCCATTAAGTTCAACAAATGTTTTGCATCTTAAGCCACACCACGCAATGGCCGGGCAATCGGAAAAGTTTTTTTCGCAAAAAAAAGAAGTTGTTAAAGCATCGTTTGATGAAGAAATACTTTTTATTGACAGCTTCAAAATTGCGGACAGCACTCTTTCCTATTTTCAAAATGGGATGAAAAATAGTTTACCCCTTTCTGCTGTTGAACTGATCGATGGAAAACCCAATATAACAACTAAAATATTTTTTCTCGGAAGTGATGAACTTGGGAGAGATATTTTTACAAGAATAATTTACGGTACACGAATTTCAATGTTAGTGGGAGTTTGTGCTGTTGTACTTTCTTTACTTATCGGAGTTTTGTTTGGGTTTATCGCCGGATTTTATGGTGGTGTTATAGATATTATTTTAAGCCGAATAAACGATATGTTTTTAACTTTTCCGATAATATTTTTCGTCATACTTATTCTTGCTTTTTTCGGTAATTCATTTACTTCGGTAATTGTGGTTTTAGGATTTTCCGGTTGGATGAGTCTATTCCGCATTGTTAAAGGAGAAGTTGTATCACTAAATAACAAAGACTATTTTATCTCAGCTCAACAACTTGGACTTTCCGGTACAAAACTTTTATTAAAAGAAGCCTTACCGGTTATAGCGACGCCGGTTATTGTTAATACGGTTTTTCAATTTGGCAATGTTGTGCTTTCAGAATCGGCTTTAAGCTTTTTGGGTTTGGGCGTGGGAAGCGATTATCCTTCGTGGGGTGCGATGATAAATTCCGGACAAGCATATCTCTCACAAGCCTGGTGGATGATTTTTTTCCCTGGTTTTGCAATTGTTTTAACCATACTAACCATAAATGATTTTGGTAAAAAAGTATCTCGCTATTTTAATCCCCGTTTGTACGAATGATCAACAAAAGATTTTCTATTATAAAATTACTTGGAGAAGGGCGAAGCAAAGTTTTCCTTTGTGAAGACAGATTTTTCCATGCTCAAAAATTTGCACTGAAAATTCTTCCGCTTCAAACCAGTGAAGAAGAAATTATTACTTTTAAAAACGAATATCAGTTATTGAAAAAATTTTCTCATCCGAATATTGTTAAGGCATATGAATTTGGGACAATTTTTGAAATAACTGAAGAGGAAAAAATCTGGGAAGTTGAAAAAGGGTGTTATTTTTTTCTTCTTGAGTATTGCGAGGGAACATCTCCCTTGGATATCGATTTCAATTCGAAACCGAATCTGCTTCTCGACTTAATCGGGCAGCTAAGTGCCTTTTTAAGTTATCTCCATTTTGCCAACTATATTTACTTCGATTTGAAATTCGAGAACATCGTTTGCAGTGAAAATGGAGAAAATCTGACATTAAAAATTATTGATTTCGGATTAACCGGAAGAATTGATTCCGTTTTCCCAACAACACAGAGAGGCACAGCTTTTTTTATTGCTCCGGAGATTTTGCAAAAACAAAGTGTCGATTTTCGTGCAGATCTTTATTCGTTAGGAATTATTCTATATCGTCTCGTGTATGGTAAATTTCCTTTTTCGGTGGACAATGAGTTAGAAATCTTTCGCGCGCATATTGAGGAAGAATTTTCATTACCCGAATCTTCTCTTTTTCCTCCGATAATTATAAAAATTATTGAGCGACTGCTCAAAAAAAATCCCCGGGAAAGAATTAACTCAGCTTGGCAACTTTTCTTTTTGCTGAAACTTCAGTTAGAATACTTCAGTGGGAATCTCATTTCTGCTACTCAATTTATCGGACGCAAAATCGAACATACACAGATATCAGAATATCTTGAAAATAAAGAGCGAAGCGAAGCTTTGGTTGTTCAAGGAACGTATGGAAGTGGAAAGAGTTTTTTAGCTGAAAAAATTGCAAATGATCATCAAAATGTGATTTATATAGAAAAAATCCCGCTACAAAATTCCGAATTAGTACTTCAAAACATTTTATCAAGAATTATTTTTAGTCCTTCTCTTTATGGTGAAGGTAAATCGAAGGTTGTCGAATTTATTAAAAGATTTGACGATAACTTTCATCCGGATGTAGAAACGCTAATTGCGCTACTTTCGAAAATCAGTAAAGCCAAAAACTTTGTTTTAATTTTTGACGATTACAATTTACTGGACGATGTTGTAAAAGAAATTCTGTCGCGGGTAATGCCTATTCTCCAGGTAAATGGTTGTAAAATTATTTTGTTTGAAGATAATGCTTCCGGCTTGTCATCTGTAAATTTGCCAAACAAACTTGAACTTCAGTTAAGTCCGTTTAATCACAAAGAGATTCCGCTTTTTTTAGAGGAAAACCTCTCAGACAATTTTCCGATAAAAACGATTGCTACGCTTGTTAAAAAATATGCCGATTTGTATCCTGGAAATATTTTGCTTTTCATTAATGAATTGATCGCAAATGGAATATTAATTTTTTCTGAGGATCGGATTATTGTTGATGAAGAAAAAGCAAAGAAAATTACTGGGGAAACACAAAGTGAGGCCTTTAAAAAAAGAATTGCCAACTTAGGGGAGGAGGAGAAGGATGTGCTTCGACTTCTTTCTTCTTTTGAAGTTGATTTAACACCGGAAGCTGTAAAAATATTTTTTAATAATTCCGGAAGTAATATTGATGAGATTTTGATAAATCTGCAGAGGAAAAATTTAATTCATATTCACTCCTCCGATTCTATTATTCAACTTAACTCGACTGGACTAAAGAATTTTCTTTATTCGTCAATTGAAAATAAGGTTGAACATCATCAAAAAATCACTACGGTTATTTCTGAGATTGATGGAATATCACCAAAAGAAATTTCTCGCCAGTATGAATTGGCCGAAAAATATGACGATGCATACTTCTGCTTGAAAGATGAGATATCTCGCGCTTCTGCGCTTTCTGCTTTTATTTACGTTTCACATTTGTATTCTAGATTAATCCAACTACATCTGTCAGTAAAAGAAGCGGTGAATATTAGGAAAGATTTTTTGCAGATATTGCTTAAAACCGGAGACAGTGAGCAAGCGTTGCAAATTATAAATCAATTGGAAACTGTTTATAAAGTTAAACTTGGAACAGAACTTTTGATTAAAAAAGGTGTATTTCTAATTGCTTCCGGGGAGATCGATTTAGGGAAAAAAATATTAACGGAAGAAGTGAATAAAATTCAAGACGACAATAAGAAGATTGAAATTTTTTTAGAAATTGCCAAAGCCGATCTAAACACAAATAAATTTAACGAAGCGCAAATTGTGCTACATCAACTTGGCAAATCAAACAAGTTAACTAATGAACAAAAGGGAAAAACTCACAATCTTACCGGATTGTTTGAACTCTACAAAAACAACGATACGGAAAAAGCTTTTTCATCTTTCCTTTCTGCATTAAATGAATTTACCAAAACCGATCTTAAGCAAAATATCGCAAGAGTTCAGGTGAATCTCGGAAATATTTGTAGCATGAGAGGACATTACAAACAGGCGGAGGAATATTGGCGGAGTTCGCTTTCGATTAATCATGCCATCGGAGATTTGGAACAGGAAGCACTACTGCAAATGAACTACGGAATTTTTCTTTTCGATACCGCCAAACATGAACAGGCGGTTGACTCATATAAAAGCGCGAAGAAAATATTTCAAGCAATCGGAAAGAAAAATGGATTGGGCTTGTCTTTGCTCAATTCTGCCGAAACGCATTTAATAATATGCGAATATTCGACAGCTATCGATGAACTTTTTGAGGCATTGGAAATTTTCCGATCAACAGAAAACAAAGAAGAAGAAGCATCCACTTATTATCTGCTTGCAAAAACTTTTGCCATAATCGGAAGCATGAACGATGCGGCGCTTTATACCGAGCAGTATCAAAAATTTGTTTTGGATGAACAACTAAACGAAAAACATCTTCTTCAATTAAAATTTATAGATGTTTTAATTCGTTATTATTCCGGCGATGAGAATGTTGAATCAGATAAGGATGAACTTCTCTCTCTTTGCAATGCTTTGCTGGAAACCGACAACAAACACGATTCGATTTTAGCCGCGATGATTTATCTTGACTTCTGTCTTTTAGAAAAAGAATATGAATCAGCACAAACTTTTTTACAAAAAGATAAATTTATTGAACTCTGTTCTGTGAATGAAATTTACCGCGCGGTGCGTCTCTACTTACTTGGAAAATTGTCCCGCCATAATAAATTTGATGAAAACTCATATTCTAATTATTTGAATGAAGCATACGAGATAATTAAGGGACAAAGTATCACCGAGTTTACACGACTTATTCTTAATTTATTGTGCAAAATCTACTTTGAAAGAAATCTTTTTATAAAGGGAAAAGAATTTTTTAACTTAACGGAAAGTTTAATCGTCTTTTTGTCAAATAACATAACCGATATTTCTATAAGGGAAGCGTATCTTACCCAAAAAGAAAGAAGTGAAAATTTGCAATTTATTAGGAACTCAATGTCCACTTTGTTATGAAAGAAAAAAAAACTACCGTTCATTTATTCTCAGAAAAAAAAGATGTCTCGAAAATTGCATCTCAGCTGGTAGGGCTGTCGGTGGTTTACTATAATCTTTCATCGGGAAAACAACATGATGCCGAACTAAATAAAAATGACGTAGCGTTATTTTATATCACTTCCTTAAGTTCGGCGATGTTTGATGAAATTCTGGATCAACAAAAATTCAAAAACATTCCGCAAATTCTTCTGATCGAAAATAAGAATCCCGTTGTAACAAGCAAACTTGCAAAAATGGGTTTCAACGAAATATATATTCTACCGGATGAACTTTTCAAATTCGGCGATTATTTAAAAGAAAAAATTGAAAGCATATCGGAGCAGAAAGATGAGGTATCAACTGTTACTCCGGACGAACGCGATTATGTTTTTCATTCTATCTTGGGAAATTCTTCCGAAGTTGAAAAGCTAATTACGGCGGCGAGAACAGCGGCAGAAAACGCTTCGGTTAATGTACTGATTCTTGGTGAAACCGGGACTGGCAAAGGAATGCTTGCAAACGCCATTCACAATTACGGAAATAAAAAAGATTCTCCTTTTGTTGAAGTTACCTGTTCGGCTATCCCGGAACATTTACTGGAGTCTGAACTTTTTGGACACGAAAAAGGAGCCTTCACCGATGCGAAAGTCCGAAAACTTGGATTGTTCGAGCTGGCAGATAACGGAACAATATTTTTGGATGAAATAGGTGAGTTAAGCCTAAATCTTCAGGTTAAACTTTTACGCGTACTTGAAAAGAAAATTATTAGAAGAGTTGGTGGTACGCATGACATTCCAATTACCGCAAGGATAATTTCTGCTACACATAGAGATTTAAACAAACTGATCAAACAAAATCTTTTTAGAACAGACCTCTACTATCGTTTAAATGTAATTACAATTGAATTGGCTGCTCTGCGTAACCGGAAAGATTTTATTATTTCTCTTATTGATCTTTTTATTAAAGAATTTTCTGAAAGTTATGGTAAGACCATAAAAAGGATCGATGAGGAAGCGCTAAATTTCCTTACCGCATACAACTGGCCGGGTAATATTAGAGAACTGCGAAATGCTTTTGAACGGGCTGTCCTCTTGTGCGATAGCGGTGTTTTGACGGTTAAGCATTTTGAAAATATTATCGATCGCCAGGCAGATGAAATTTTTTCTGTGGCGAAAAAAGCTTCAATCGATCAGGTGGAAAAGGATTTAGACACAATTCAATTAGAAATTCCCTTCGCAACTACCGATCTTCACCACGTCTCATTACTGTATATTCATAAAGTTTTAAAAAAGGTAAATGGGAATAAATCTCTTGCCGCAAGATTACTGGGAGTCTCCCGTCCAACTGTGGATCGCCTGCTCGCAGAAGAAATAAACGAATAATTCTGAAAAAACTTCTAAATGGTGTAACAATTAGTTGCACAAAGTTGCAGTAAATTGTTGCAGCTACGCCATTCCCGCGTTTTATAGAATTGTAATCGCGCAAAGGTTAAGCCCCATCATGTTATTCAAAACCTAAAAAAGCTGTAAGAATTAACAAGTTTTGGAAATATTTCCGTTTTTCTTTCGCTTATATGCCTTTCCTTTTCCAGCTTAGTTTGAATTCATCGCAATTCAAGTTATTTTTGAACTGCAATTTTTAAAAGAAAAACGGAGCAATAATGATTAACAAAATTCAAGAATTACTTGGCAAAGAAGCTGATTCCCTTTTATCCTATTCAGCTAAAGTTCCAAAGGAAAAATTACATTTACCGGGACCAGATTTTGTGGATAGAATCTTCAGCCCGAGCGATAGAAATATCAACGTTCTCAAAAATCTTCAATGGATTATGAGTTCAGGCCGACTTGCCGGAACCGGATATGTTTCCATTCTCCCGGTCGATCAAGGAATTGAACATTCAGCCGGAGCTTCATTTGCAAAAAATCCAGATTATTTTGATCCGGAAAACATTGTTAAGTTGGCAATAGAAGGCGGTTGTAACGCAGTTGCTTCTACGTTAGGTGTTCTCGGAATGGTATCAAGAAAATACGCACACAAAATTCCCTTCGTAGTAAAAATTAACCATAACGAACTTCTTACTTTCCCAAATAAATTTGACCAAGTTATGTTTGCTGGTGTTGAACAAGCGTATGATATGGGTGCAGCGGCTGTTGGTGCAACAATTTATTTTGGTTCCGATGAGAGCACAAGACAAATTATGGAAGTTAGCGAAGCTTTCCAGTATGCGCATGAATTAGGTTTAGGAACAATTCTCTGGTGCTACTTGCGTAATCCAAAATTCAAGAGCGATAAAGATTATCATGTTTCGGCCGATCTTACCGGACAAGCAAATCACTTAGGTGTTACAATTGAAGCCGACATTATCAAACAGAAACTCCCAGAAAATAACGGTGGTTACACTGAATTAAATATGGGTAACAGTTCCTACGGAAAAATTGATAAACGCGTTTATACAGAATTGACTACCGACAACCTTATCGATTTAACCCGTTACCAGATAATGAACAATTATATGGGAAGAGCAGGACTTATCAACAGCGGCGGCGCTTCGGGCGAGAATGACTTTGCTGAAGCATGCAAAACTGCAGTTATTAATAAACGAGCCGGCGGAATGGGATTGATTAGCGGAAGAAAGGCTTTCCAACGCCCAATTGAAGAAGGTGTGAAACTCTTGAACTTAATTCAAGATGTTTATCTTACAAAAGAAGTTACTATTGCGTAAATTTCTTATTGGTTTCAGAAACAAAAGCCGCGGAATTATCTGCGGCTTTTTGTTTTTTGAGAAAAATGAAAAGTTCGATACCTAATTCTTCATTCTCCACTCAATCATTCGTCCGAGCATTTCTTTTTTGGGGTGCTGGCGATTCAAGATTGTTAATCCCATTAAATACTCAATTGCAGTTTTGTAGTGCAGTGTGTATGCGCTAGAAGCCGAATAAGTAAAACAAAAATCATCAAGCCGAATTAGCCTCCCCAATTCTTTGTTTCCGTCTAATAGATGTGATACGTGATTTGCCATTTCATAAGCTTGCAGAGGCTGGCTGTTTTCAAGATACAAATTGGCGAGATTGGCGTATGCTTTTACTTGTGAAATTGAATCATTCGGTGTGGTTCGCAAAATTTCATTCGCATAAGCATCAATCGGATAGTTTTTGAAAAAGGAGACCGCATACGTTGCCTCGGTGATTTTATCATAAGCATAATTCTGAACAACGGAAGGAGAATCGGGAAACTCGTGCAGCAGTTGCTCCAACGCTTTTAACCTTAATGTGTGCATTCCAAGCCTCTCCTCGGAATTTATTAAGGTGATTGACGTTCTGTAATCTGTAGGATTTTTCTCATTTAAAAGTTTTGCGATTCCATAACTCAGTCGATAATTTTTCGTTTCATTATAATGGAAAGCCAACGCAGAAGCTAATTCGGCGTTTGTCGGTTCGTGAACTTTAAGATAATCACTCACCAATAAATGATTTGTTGTTGCTCTGAACCGTTCATCATTTCGGTATGTTAGTGTTGCAAGTTGATTGAGATAAAACGCTTTCGGAGCTTCAAATTCAAGGCGCGGATGCAGTTCGGAATTAACCGCAAGATTTCCGGAGATGGAATAGAATCCTTCATCTGAAAAAGCTTCGCACGAAAGAAAAGTAAGAATGTTTTCAATTTTAATTTTAGCAAAATCCTTTTTTACTTTTTTAAGTTGAAGTTTTTGTTCAAGTTTGCCAGCGTTCAAGATGATAGGTTTCTTTGATCCAACCATAATAATATCACCTTGCTGGGGATTCCAAAGCTGTGCATGCGGGAATACAACTTGAAAAGTGTGAAGAATTAACTTCATTATCTCATCATTTATCTCGTATGTATGAAACCACTGAACCATCAAGCCATTTTCGCCAAGTTTGTTTTTGCAACGCTCGAAATATTCTTTTGAAAAAAGGTTTCCAATTCCTGCAATCCAGGGATTTGATGGTTCGGAAACGATAACGTCAAAATTACTTTTCGCAAGTTTTAAATAAGTTAATGCATCTTCTGTAACAACTTTCAACCGTCTATCAGCAAGACAATTTCCATTTTCTTGTGCGAATAAATTTCCAGCTTCAATTACTTCAGGAGAAATTTCTGCACAGGTAACTTTGTTAATATCGTGAGTTAAAACCGATCCGATGGTAACACCGCTTCCGAAGCCAACCACGAAAATGTTTTTTGCGTTAGGATGAAGCATCATCGGAATTTGCCCAAGCAAAACTTGTGTATTCATATCAAGTGTGCTACTAGCATCCGGTTTGCCGTTGATGATTAGAATTTTGGAGCCTAGCTCGTCGTTAATTTTTGTTACTCCAACATTGGCGCCTATCCCCTCTTTGTAAAACAATATTTCGCGGTCGGAATAATGTTTTTTAAAATCATCATAAGTTGCAGGGGGATTGAGACTAAATTCTCTAAAAATTCCACTCACCATTAAACTTGTATTCCATGAAGGAACAATCCAAATGAATGCGGTAAAAACAAAAACCGCTACTGCTGAAAAAACAATTTTAGAAGCGGATTTTATTTTTTCATAAGAGAATAAAAGTATAATTGCCATTCCGATGTTTATCGCAATCCCGATTTCGAACGTGTGTTTAATCCCGAAAGCTGGGATAAATACCAATCCGCTTAATAATGCCCCAAACACGGTTCCAAGTGTGTTGATCGAAAAAACTTTTCCAATTGATACACCGATTTTTTTTTGTGATGCGGAAAATATTTCAACGATTACCGGAAGATTCATTCCCATAAAAATTGTGGGAGTGATGAGCATAACGAAACAGATAAAAAATTGAAGTGTAAGAAAGATTGGGAACGTTGATTCGTTGCGAACGAAATATGAGGAAATTTTCCAGAGGTAATAAGGAAGTCGTTCATAGAACGGAAGCGCTGCCATCGTTCCAATTGCAATCATGCTTTGGCAAAAAATGACGAGTTTAACTTTATCAAACTTCCGAATAAATTTAAGCGAAACAATGAAACTACCCAGAGTTATTCCGCTGATAAACGCCATCAGCATTAACGAAAATGCATAGGTTGATGAACCGAGAATATTTACCAGCAATCGAACCCAAACCATTTCGTACAACAACGCCGCCAGCCCGGAACTTCCCGCTGTAGCTAAAACAATGAACAAAGTTTTTTTAGAAAGATCAATTTCTTTTTGTTCTGTTGAATTTAGAAAAACTTCGTTAAGAGTTTCGTCTTGTTTGTAATTAAGCGAAGCGATAAGTCCCATCAATCCGATAAACAAATTGATTGCCGCAGTTACATAAATTGTAAAAGGTAATCCAAATTGTTTTATCAACAGGAAACCGGCAAACAGCACACCTATTACGGCTCCGAATGAATTTAGAAAATAAAGAACGGCCGTATCGCGTCTGGCAAATTTCAAGTCATCAACAAAAAACTTGCTAAGCGCGGGGAGTGTTCCCCCCATTGCAAAGGTAGGAATAAACAACAACAGTGTTGCAAGTAAAAAACGGAAAAAATAAAAAATGAACGAAGTGCTATCGATAGAATAATTGCCTGCGGTTTTTAAAAACAATTCCCCTAGGCCAACACTTAGTGTAGGATAAAGTAAGCAGTACAAACCGATTCCGATTTCAAGAAAGGAATAGAATCTTGCGGGATTTTTTAACGCATCAGCTTTTTTCCCGATAACAAAATTTCCGGCAGCCAAACCGCCGAGAAACGTTGCAAGCACGATCATCTGCGCATGAGTGGTGTTGCCGAGAAAAAGTCCAAGATATTTGAACCAGACAATTTGGTAGATCAATCCCGCCGCACCGGAAATAATAAAGAGAATTGCAAAAATCGATTTACGCGTTTCGTTATTAAGAGCCAAGTTAACCTCAAAAAGAATGATTTATTTTATGATTAAAAAGAAAATTATTTTATTTATTCGGAAGATAACTTTCTTCTTTTATGAATTTAGTATCGGTATAATTTTTTGTTGAAGGAAGTTTACAGCGGAATTCTTTAATAATCCCGATTTCAATTATTCCCTTTTCAATAACAAGATCGAGCAAATGTCCGCCGAAGTTTTTATCATCAGAAAGAAAATGAAAGTGAAAATCTTTCACGTTTACTCCATCAATAAACTCCGGCATTTTGAACCCAATAACGGTTCCATTGACTGATTCCTTTTCAAACGTAACTTGATTTTTGATTACCGAAGCTAAATCGGGAAATGGGGGCTGTTGTTTGGGTACGCTTCTAGTTTTTACTTTCTGAAATACGCCGGAAATTTTTATCTCATACATATAATTTGCTGAAGGAACAGCGGCATCAATTATTTGTTTTATTTGCTGAAGAGTTTGTGGAGTTTTTAATTCAATAGTTTTATCGCTTTTAAAAAAAGCAACTGCTGCAAAAGGAGAAAACAGATTTTTATCAGCTTCCACCGGTGTTCCATCGGTTTTTACTTGGTAAAATTTTCCATCAAGCACCACCATTTCGCCGTCGAGGTTGTTGAAGGTTCCAAGACCAAAATTGCCGAGTTTGTTTAATTGTTTTACCGTCAAATCACCTTCATACACACCGGCAGAAAGTGCATTTATAACAGAATATTGATAGAGAACGTTTGTCTCTTTTTTCTGCGGATACGTAATGCTGAAGAAAATAAAAAAGACAAGCAGACTATTTTTTAATTGCGGTTTCATTAGATAGTTCCCTTTAAATAACCTTGGCGTTTTGTTTCGGGGAATTTTTCAATTGCGTAACGAAGCATTGTTCGAGGCATTTTTTTGTAATGGAGTTTTAGAAATTCTTCTTCGGGCGCTAAATCCCTCTTTCCAATTTCACGCAGCATCCAGCCGACTGCTTTATGGATTAAGTCATGTTTATCATTCAATAATATTTCGGCGATTTGAAAAGTGACCTCAAAAATTCCATTTTTAATAAAGTAAAAAGTTGAGATCATTGAAATTCGCCGCTCCCAAAGATCGGGCGATTTTGCCAGCTTAAACAGAAGCGATTTGTCTTTATCGATTAAATAAACTCCGACAATTTTATCGGCTGAAAGATCAACTAAATCCCAATTGTTAATGTTTTTTGCATTCTTCAAATAAAAACTAAAAAGCTTTTCGCGAATGGATTCATCAGCATGTTTAAATTTAATAACCAAGATCAACAATGCAATCAATCGTTCCTCGTGGTATTTTGATCGCAGCAAAATTTGTAAATCGTTAAGCGGAAGATGATGAAATTGATTTGCAATCGTTCTTAGAACAGGAACTTTGATTCCATGAAAGATATCACCTTCTCCATATTCTCCGGGACCCGTCTTAAAAAAACGTTGGAGAATTATCGCGTGTTGACTATTCGCTTTTTGCCTGATAACTTTTTGTAATTCACTCAAACTCATAAAATCCTCTTCTCAACTGAATAAATTTCGCTGTTCTAAATTTACCGCTAAGTGGTAAAAGAACAAACCAAAAGGCTTTACTGTGATCTTCGTTCGTTTTGCTGCTCACGGCAATTTTTCTTAGTTTACTGTTACTAATTTTAACTTTAATTAAGAGGTTTTTTTATGATCAATGAAAAAATAGAAAAAGCATTAAATGTCCAGATAAACAAAGAATTTTTTTCATCATACTTATATCTTTCGATGTCTTCATATTTCGAAAGCAAGAACTTAACAGGTATGGCTAATTGGATGAAAATTCAAGCTGATGAAGAACATCTCCATGCGATGAAGTTTTATACGTATGTAATTCAAAAGGGAGGAAGAGTAATTCTTGCTTCCATTGAAACACCTAAAAATAGTTGGAAGTCTCCGCTTGACGCTTACGAGGATACTTACGTCCATGAGCAATTTATAACCGCCAGCATTAATGATTTAGTGCATTTAAGTTTAGAAGAAAAAGATTATGCAACGCATAATTTTTTGCAATGGTTTGTTACCGAGCAAGTTGAAGAAGAATCAAACGTAACAAAAATTATAGATGACCTGAAAATGGTAGGCGAAAATAATTACGGCATTTTTATGCTTGATAGAGAACTCGGAACGCGCCAGCCAGCACCACAGACCCCGGCAGCTTAATTTTCATAATTTATTCAATAAAAATCCTTTTGAATTATTTCAAAGGGATTTTTCTTTTTTTAAAATGATTTTTTGGGTTAAATTTCTCCTACAAAATTCTTAAACAAAAAAATCCGGATATTCATGGCAATTTTGGTTACCGGCGGCGCCGGCTACATCGGTTCGCATGTTGTGCGATTGTTACTTAAAAAAGGATGGGATGTTATCGTTCTTGATAACCTTTCGCGCGGACATAAAGAATCGCTTCCACAAAATGTTGTTTTTGAGGATGTTGATTTACTTGATAATGAGAGGTTGATGTCGGTAATTCAAAAACATAACATTGAATCGGTGATACACTTTGCTGCTTACGCATATGTTGGCGAATCAGTTGAAAACCCGGAAATGTATTACCGCAACAATGTTCTTGGCAGCTTTAATTTAATAAACGCTTTGAGAGAGAAAAATGTAAAGCATTTTGTTTTTTCATCAACGTGTTCTTTGTATGGAAATCCTTTAGTTGTTCCAATCTCAGAAGAAGAATCAACAAAACCGATTAATCCCTATGCAAGAACAAAATTAATGATTGAAAAAATTCTACTTGATTACGATATAGCGTATGGAATAAAGTATGTCGCACTTCGGTATTTTAATGCTGCCGGTGCTTCAGTAACCGGTGAAATCGGTGAGAGCCATTTTCCGGAACCTCATTTAATTCCGTTGGTATTATTCACAGCTCTTGGCAAACGTGAGAGCATTTCGATTTATGGTGATGATTATCCAACTCCAGACGGAACATGTATACGCGATTATATTCACGTAGAGGATTTAGCTGACGCGCATGTAAAAGCACTGGAATATTTAAACAAAGGAAATTCTTCGCAAATCATTAATTTAGGAACCGGAGATGGAAATTCTGTAAAAGAAGTGATTTCTGCGGCAGAAGAAGTTACTGGTGAAAAAATTAAATCGATAATTGCGCCACGCCGGGCTGGCGATCCTGCAGTGTTGGTCGCTGATAATAAAAAAGCAAAAGAAGTTCTCGGATGGAATCCGAAATTCAATTTAAAAGATATTGTGCTGACCGCCTGGCAGTGGCACCAAAATCCAAAGTATTAAGTAAAGGAAAATAATTTTCATGAAAGGAATAATTCTCGCTGGTGGTTCAGGTTCGCGTATGTATCCAATTTCTCAAGTTTATAGCAAACAGCTAACCTTGATATATGATAAACCGCTGATTTATTATCCACTTTCGGTATTAATGCTGGGTGGAATTAAAGAAATCTTAATTATTTCGAACGAGGAAACAATTCCGTATTATCAAAAATTATTTAAAGACGGCTCACACCTCGGGCTGTCAATTGAATACGCTTTGCAGACTGCACCAAACGGAATCGCGGAAGCGTTTATTCTTGGCGATAAATTTATTGGCAACGACTCGGTTACGCTTATTCTTGGAGACAATATTTTCTACGGTAATCTCGATTTCTTTTATCAGGGGATTGAAAACAACACGGGAGCTACGGTATTTGGTTATAGAGTAACTGATCCTGAACGTTACGGAGTTGTTGAATTTGACAAAAACGGAAAAGCACTTTCTATTGAAGAGAAACCGAAAAATCCAAAATCAAAATTTGCTGTTCCAGGTTTGTACATTTACAATAATGAAGTTGTGAACATTTCTAAAAATTTAAAACCTTCTGCACGTGGAGAATTAGAAATTACCGATGTGAACAACACTTACTTAAATAAAGGTGAATTGCGTGTTGAAAAAATCGGACGCGGTGTTGCCTGGCTTGATACCGGAACCCCGGAAGCATTACTTCAAGCTTCAAATTTTTTCGGAACGATAGAAGACCGCCAAGGTTTGAAAGTGGCATGCATAGAAGAAATCGCTTACTACATGAAATTTATTTCACATGAACAATTTCAAACGGTGATTGAAAAAATGCCGAAATGTCAGTATAAAAATTATCTTGAAAACATTCTGGCTGAGACTGAATGAAAATTATCGACAAACAATTAAATGGATTGCTTTTACTTGAACTTGATGTGTTTGGAGATGAGCGCGGATATTTTTTTGAATCGTATCATGTTACACGCTATTCAGAATTTGGAATTTCTCAACCATTTGTGCAAAACAACGTTTCGAAATCAGTTAAGAACACGCTTCGCGGCTTGCATTATCAAATTGGAAATGCCGCACAGGGAAAGTTAATTCAAGTGTTAGTAGGAAAAGTTTTAGATGTAGCTGTCGATATCCGATTTGGTTCTCCATCGTTCGGGAAATATTATTCTGCAGAAATTTCTGAAGAAAATCATCATCAACTATGGATACCGCCCGGTTTTGCGCACGGATTTTCAGTCCTTTCAGATGAAGCAATTTTTTCGTATAAATGTACTGCACTTTATAGCAAAAAAGACGAACGGGCGATTCTTTATGATGACCCGGATTTAAATATAGATTGGAAAATTTCTACGCCGCTTCTTTCTCCAAAAGATTTGCTTGGCAAAAAGTTTTCTGAAATTGATCAAGATTTTAACTATAAAATGGAGGTTCTATGAGCCTGAAAGATTCATCAATATTTTTTACCGACAAAGAACAACTTGAAAGTTATTCGTTGTCAAATCAATTTGCGGAACATCTTGAATTTATTCTAGTGAAAGACAAACTTTCCGCCACGCAGGACGATGTTTATTATTCTATCTCCATGTCTGTCCGCGACCGTCTAGTTAGAAAGTGGCTGCGCACCATGCACAAATATAACGTTGATGATGTTAAGCGCGTTTATTATTTGTCGCTTGAATTTTTAATGGGAAGACTTCTCGGCAACGCTCTCATCAATATGGATTATTACGAGGAGAGTGATAAAATTATTAAAGATGCCGGTTATCATTTGGAAGAAGCGAGAGATCAAGAACACGATATGGCGCTTGGTAACGGCGGTTTGGGAAGACTTGCTGCATGTTTTTTAGATTCCATGGCAACGCTTGAATTACCGGCATTCGGCTATGGTATCCGTTATGAGTATGGAATTTTTGAACAAGATATAGAAAACGGGTATCAAGTTGAAAAACCCGATAACTGGTTGAGTTACGGAAATCCGTGGGAAATTCTTCGCCGTGAACTTTCTTACCGTATCCGTTTTTACGGAAACGTTGAAATGCAAAAACAACCTGACGGGCAGATGAAATTTGAATGGAAAAACACTGAAGATATTCTTGCAGTTGCTTACGATGTTCCCATTCCAGGATTCAGAACGAACACTGTAAATAATTTGCGGTTGTGGCAGGCAAAGGCAACTCACGAATTCAGCTTTAAAGAGTTTAACGCCGGAAATTATGTCGCGTCGGTTCAGAAGAAAAATGAATCTGAAAACATTTCAAAAGTTCTTTACCCGAACGATACGATGGTCAAAGGAAAATTCCTACGACTCAAACAACAATACTTTTTTAGTTCGGCAACACTGCAGGATATTATCAGAAAATATAAATACCGTCATTCCGATTTCGATCTCTTTGCAGAAAAAACAGCAATTCAATTAAATGATACGCATCCTGTAATTGCAATTCCAGAACTGATGCGGATTCTGATGGATCAGGAAGGATTGAGCTGGGACTACGCTTGGGACATTACCACAAACACTTTTGCTTACACCAATCACACCGTTGTGCCTGAAGCCTTAGAAGAATGGTCTGTAAAAATTATGGAATCACTTCTGCCGAGACACCTACAAATAATTTATGAAATTAATGCCCGCTTCCTAAATTATGTTCAGGAACAGTACACCACCGATCCCGAAATAATTTCAAAACTTTCAATTGTACGCGAAGGTGAAGACAAAAAAATCCGGATGGCAAATCTTGCCATCGTTTGTTGTCATTCAATTAATGGAGTTGCAGCGCTTCACACAAACATTCTCAAAAATAATATTTTCCCCCACTTTTTTGCAATGTTCCCGGAAAAGTTTAAGAATGTAACTAACGGAATTACTCCTCGCCGCTGGTTGAAGATCGCTAACCCATATTTGTCGGAAGCAATTTCAGAACATATCGGTGATGGCTGGGTAAAAGATCTTTCTCAAATTAAAAAACTTGAGAAACTGATAAATGACAAACAGTTTATGGAAGTTTTTAAAGAAGCAAAATGGTTAAATAAGAAATTTTTAATTGAGTACATCGAGAAAGAACATCAAGTTAAAATTAATCCCGACTCAATGTTCGATGTACACGTAAAAAGATTTCACGAGTACAAACGCCAGCTATTAAATGTTCTACACGTAATTACGATGTACAACAAAATCAAAGACAATCCGCGAGCAGCTTTTGTTCCGCGTACGGTTATCTTTGCCGGTAAAGCAGCGCCAGCATATTTCCAGGCAAAGCTGGTCATAAAGCTTATCAATAATGTAGCAAACGTTATTAATAACGATCACGCCATAAAAGATAAGTTGAAAATTATTTTTCTGAAAAATTATTCTGTTTCACTTGCAGAAAAAATTATTCCGGCAACCGATCTTTCAGAACAAATATCAACTGCCGGATTGGAAGCCTCCGGAACGGGCAATATGAAGTTTGCACTTAACGGCGCTTTAACGATCGGCACGATGGATGGTGCAAACGTTGAAATGCGTGAAGAAGTCGGCGATGATAATATTTTTATCTTCGGGATGCTGGCAGATGAAGTGCTCAAATTGAAATCCAATGGTTACCGTCCGCGCGATTATTACGAAAATATTCCTGAGCTTAAGCGGGTGATCGATATGATCCAAAATAATCACTTCAGCATTTTTGAGCCGGGACTTTTTCAACCGCTTGTTGACGAATTACTAAATGTAGATTATTATTGTCTGCTGGCTGATTATCAATCGTATATAAAAATACAAGCCAAAGTTAGCGCACTTTACAAGAACAAAGATGAATGGTACAAAAAAGCATTGATCAACGTTGCACGAATGAGCAAATTTTCAAGTGATCGCTCAATTCAAGAATATGCTGATCTGATTTGGGATGTAAAACCGGTTAAGATTGATGAAGCATAAATGATAAATTATTTGCTTTACAGAATTGAGAATTGACATTGCCGATTTATATTCTCGGAATTTCTGCTTTCTACCACGATAGCGCCGCTTGTTTGCTAAAAGATGGCGAGATACTTGCCGCTGTGCAAGAGGAAAGATTCACGCGCAAAAAAGGTGATCATGCTTTCCCAACGCATTCAATTAATTATTGTTTGAAACATGCAGGGATTACCGGGCAAGATTTATCTTACGTGGTTTTTTACGACAAACCTTTCTTAAAATTTGAACGTTTGCTAGAATCCTATCTCAGTTTTGCGCCGGTTGGAATAAAATCTTTCATCAAAGCAATGCCGCTCTGGATAAAAGAAAAATTGTGGATGAAAGAATTTATTAAGAAGGAACTTGGATTCGAAGGAAAAATTCTTTTCCCGGAACATCACGAATCGCATGCTGCTTCTGCCTTTTATCCATCACCGTTTCACGAAGCCGCGTTTCTTACAATGGACGGCGTTGGTGAGTGGACAACCTCAAGTTTTGGTGTCGGCAGCGGAAATAAAATTCAAATTCATTCCGACATTCATTTCCCACATTCAATAGGTCTACTTTATTCCGCATTTACTTATTACACCGGATTCAAAGTAAATTCCGGCGAATATAAAGTGATGGGTTTGGCTCCTTACGGCGAACCAAAATATGTTGATAAAATTTATTCCGAATTGATCGACTTAAAAGAAGACGGTTCTTTTAAGATGAATATGGAATATTTTAACTACTGTGCTGGACTTACGATGACAAATGAAAAATTCCATAAACTCTTTGATGGAGCGCCGAGAAAACCGGAATCAAAACTGACGCAAAAAGAAATGGATCTCGCCCGCTCAGTTCAAGAAGTAACAGAAGAAGTTATGCTGCGGATGGCGAAACATGTTCGCAAAGAAACAGGACAAAAAAATCTTTGTCTTGCAGGTGGGGTTGCTCTTAATTGTGTTGCAAACGGAAAACTTTTACGTGAAAATGTTTTTGAAAACATTTGGATTCAACCGGCAGCCGGTGATGCCGGAGGCGCTCTGGGAGCGGCTTTAACGGCATGGTATCAATATCTTGGAAATGAAAGAAATGTAAATGAAATTGCCGACGAGATGAACGGTGCATATCTCGGGCCTGAATTTACAAACGAAGAAATTAAAAAATGGTTAGCTGAAAAAGAAATTCCTTTTAAGCAATTAAGTGATGAGATACTTTATTCAGAAACAGCTTCATTGCTTGCAGAAGAAAAAGTTATTGGATGGTTCCAGGGCAGAATGGAATTTGGTCCCCGTGCGCTTGGCAACCGTTCTATTATTGGCGATGCCCGCTCCGCAAAAATGCAGGCAACAATGAACATCAAAATAAAATTTAGAGAAGGATTCCGCCCATTTGCTCCTTCGGTTCTTTCGGAAAAAGTTTTGGATTATTTCGAGTTGGATCGTGAAAGTCCTTATATGCTGCTTGTTGCTGATGTAAGAACAGAACGTCAGAAGGAAATGACAGAAGGACAAAAGAAACTTTTCGGAATTGATAAGCTGAACATTTTGCGTTCCGATATTCCGGCAGTAACACACATCGATTATTCTGCGCGCATTCAAACTGTTCAGAAAGAAACCAATCCACGCTACCACAAATTAATTTCTGAGTTTGAAAATCAGACCGGTTACGCTGTTGTTGTGAATACTTCCTTTAACGTCCGCGGCGAACCAATTGTCTGCACACCGCAAGACGCTTACCGCTGTTTCATGCGTACAGATATTGATTATCTTGTTCTTGGTAATTTTCTGCTAAATAAAGCAGAGCAAAAGCAACTAGAAAATGATGTTGATTGGAAGAAGGAATTTCAACTTGATTAAAGAAGAATTTAAACAAATCAAATCAACTCCGGCTGAGTTAAGAAAATTTGGGTTAACCATCGGAGGGCTGTTAACCGTAGTGGGAATAATCTCGATCATCTTAAATGCAAAGCATAAACTGATTTTCAGCGGCTTGGGATTTCTTTTTATGTTCCTCGGTTTAACACTTCCAAAATCGCTAAAGTGGATTTATAAATTATGGATGGGATTAAGCGTTGTTCTTGGATTCTTTTCAACAAGAGTGATTTTAAGTCTTCTTTTTTATTTTGTCTTAACTCCCATAAATTTTCTTTATAAATTTACCGGTAAGAAATTTTTAGATTTGAAAATCGAGAAATCGGTAGCAAGTTACTGGCAGAAACGTTCCCCGATAACTTTTGATAAATCTCGATACGAAAAACAATTTTAGGAAAATCAATGAGCAAACTTTCAATTTTATCTGAGTTGTGGGACTTTTTAAAAGTCCGTAAAAAATGGTGGCTTGCGCCGATTTTATTTTTTCTTATCCTTCTCGGCGGACTTATCATTTTAACACAAGGTTCGGCCTTGGCTCCGTTTATCTATGCGATCTTCTGATAGAATTATGACCGAAAAAGTAAAAATATCAGTAAAGAAAAAGAAAAAACGAGTACCGCTTCCGCAAAAACCTCCAAAGGTAATTGAATCAAAAAAAACGTACAACCGGAAGAAAGAAAAACAAGTTATTAACGAAAAGGGGAACACAACAAGATAACCAACCATGCTTACCGAATATTCATAAACCGATCAACGGTTTATTTTCTCAATTTTTGTATTTGATTGAAGAATCCGGCGGGAAAAAATAGAATTTTTCTCCTTTTGCTAATTAAAAACCGAAATCTTTCAATAAATATTCTATAAAATCTTCTTTTTTATTTGCCTCTTATCTGAATAATATCTTATATTTGCAACCAATAATATAATTTTTCCTAAAAAAATTAGGCACGGCATGATAGATAACTTAGATATTAAAATCCTTGAGCTTCTTCAAGAACAAGGTAGAACAAAACGAAATCAACTTGCCGAAGCGGTGAGCATGTCAATTCCTTCTGTTAGTGAAAGACTTCACAAACTTGAAGGAAAGAAAATTATTGAAGGTTATTATACGAAGATTAACCGGAAAGCGTTCGGTTATGATATTATGGCGTTCATTCTTTTGGTGATGGATTCTTCAAAACATTATAAAATTTTGGGATCAAAAGTAGAACAGCATCCCGATGTGCTAGAGTGTCATTCAATCCTCGGCGAAGGCTCTCATATTCTAAAAGTAATCGCAAAGAACACCGAAGCGCTGGAGAAACTTCTCGCGGAAATACAATCGTGGCCCGGAGTAGTAAGCACCAAAACTTTTTTTGTGCTTTCATCAATTAAAGAATCAACTAAAATTTCACTGAAATAGATAAGTTAAAAAAGTAAGAAAAACAAACAATAAAAAATAAATAAAGAGGTTAGTTATGGCTAAGGAAATGTCTGCAATAGACAAAGTCCTCAAATTTGTTAAAGACAATAAGATACAATTTGTGGATATGAAATTCATGGATATGCCGGGACAATGGCAACACATTACTTTTCCGGTTTCTCAATTCAGTGCCGATTCTTTTGAAGACGGTTACGGATTTGACGGTTCTTCCATCCGCGGTTGGAAATCAATTAATGAAAGCGACATGTTAATTATTCCGGATCCAAACACCATGTGGCTTGATCCGTTTGTTACAGCGCCGACAATAAGTTTAACTTGCGATGTGTACGAGCCGGCAACAAAAGAAAAATATTCACGTTGCCCAAGAAACATTGCGCAAAAAGCTCAGGCTTATTTACAATCAACTGGGATTGCCGATACTGCGTATTTTGGACCTGAAGCAGAATTTTTCGTTTTTGATGATGTCCGTTTTGATTCTTCACAGAACAGCAGTTTTTATTTTGTTGATTCTGTTGAAGGTAAATGGAACAGCGGACGCGATGAAGGTCCGAACCTTGGATACAAACCGCGTTACAAAGAAGGTTATTTCCCTGTAGCTCCAACCGATTCGCTGGTTGATCTTAGAAACGAAATGGTTATTAATTTAATGAACGCCGGACTTGATATTGAAGCCCAGCATCACGAAGTTGCCAGCGGCGGACAATGTGAAATCGACGCCCGTTTTCAATCTTTAGTTTTAGCAGCCGATCAATTGTTGATGTTCAAATATATTGTTAAGAACACCGCAAGAAAGAATAACAAAACCGTTACGTTTATGCCTAAACCGATTTTTGGAGATAACGGAAGCGGTATGCACGTTCACTCAAGTTTATGGAAAAAAGGAAAACCGCTTTTTGCCGGTAACGGATATGCGGGCTTAAGTGAAATGGCACTTTATTATATCGGCGGTATCTTAAAACACGCTCCTTCTTTGTTGGCTATTACAAACCCGACTACAAATTCTTACAAGAGACTTGTTCCGGGATTTGAAGCTCCTGTTAACTTAGCGTACTCACAGAGAAATAGAAGCGCTTCAATCAGAATTCCGATGTACTCTAATAGTCCAAAGGCAAAACGTGTTGAATTCCGCTGCCCTGATCCTTCAACAAATCCGTACCTTGCTTTCTCCGCTATTATGATGGCCGGTTTGGATGGAATTATCAACCGTATCGATCCGGGTGAACCGCTTGAAAAAGATATTTACGATATGGAACCGGAGGAACTTAAAAATGTTCCGTCAACTCCTGGAAGTCTAGACGCTGCTTTGGAGTGTTTAAGAAAAGATCACGATTATTTACTTAAAGGCGATGTATTTACCGAAGATGTTATTGAAACATGGATAAAATACAAAACCGATAAAGAAATTAAACCGATGGCGCTTCAACCGCATCCGTACGAATTTACTTTGTACTATGATGTTTAATTAATTTCCCCGATCTAGTGATAGATAAAAAGGGCAGCCGCAATGGCTGCCCTTTTTTGTTTAAGCCATTTCATTCTTACAGAACTTTGGGTGACAGTACTTATATTTCTACCGAGATTATATCCCTGACCGGGTTGGGAACCATTTTTTAATGGTTTTACTCCTTTATTTAATTATGTCTTCCAAAAGCTAGATATGCTTTGCTTCCAACGAAACCTGTAATTACTACTAAATCATTTTTAATTGCTATTGATCCCAAAACAGCATTGCCTAGAAAATTAGTTAATATTTTCCAATCAACCCCATTATAGTGTGTAGTAAAACCGTAAATTCCTACACTATAAACATCGTTTTCTGCTGTTCCCCTCACTCTCACTGAATATGAATAAGGCCAAGGCTTTTCTTTTTTCCACGTCCCGGTTGCTGAATTATAAGTTAATAAACCATCACCACAGAAATATTTTTTACTTTTTGTTGACTGAAACCACATAGAAGAAATTCTTTTTGAATCACTTGGAAATTGGAATGCCTCAATCGTGTTATCGTTCTTGATCCGGACAATTTGTTGTTTTGTATCATCATAAACTGTTCGGGCAACAGTGAGTATTTCTGATTTGTTTGTTGTAGGGTCATAGCTTCCCCAAATATCATAAAAATCCAAGTCGGTTCCACTTTCTATCTTTTGCCAGCTCTTTCCGTCGTAGTGCGCGATATTGCCCATGTCGCCTACAACATACAAATTGTTGCTGCTCCTACCCCACAATTTGTTTATCCAACTATGAAAAATTGCATTTGGTATTTCAATCGACTGATACTTATTTCCATTCCATTTTATGATTTGATCCAATCCAATTAATATATCAGTTGGATTAAAAGCAAAAATTGATTTCATAGGAGCGAGAAAGGATTGACCTTGGCTATTTATAAAATAAATTCTTTCCGGTTTCCATTCTGAACCATTCCATTTTACTAAATTATAAAAGTTAGGGTCTGTATTCCCGAGAGTATCTTTCATATAAATCTCCCCCACCGCCCAAATGTTGTTTTCGTCTATTATAGCAACATCGTTAAGCACGCTGCTGCTATGCTCACCAAAGGTAAAGGTTTGCCAGGTAAAATTGTGGCTGGTAGTTGGTAGGGTTGTAACTTTAAGTTCTTCTGCGGTTTGCAGAGTATCAAGGATAATTCCTTTTACTGTGTAAGTTGTGTTGGGGATAAGGCTCTCAACAAACAAAACCGTATCCACTGCCGCAAGAAAACCATGGAAGAATTCTTTTTCGTTTATCTTAACGGAGATAGGAAGAAAAGTGGTATCGTTCAGTTTCTTCACTTTTATCCAGGCTTCGGTACAAGAAACGCCATCAACACTCAACTCAAGAGAAGGGGGTGTGGGTAGTGTTGGAATTTTCTCCGGTTCTGTTGGATTTTTCTTACAGCCGGAGCTTAGCAGTACAAGACTTATCAGTATAAAAGAGAGGAGTTGTTTCTTCACGCCCATGTTTTCCAAACTTCCGGTTTGTTCCCAACGGTAACTTGTCTGCCGTTTCTTACAACCGGAGTTTTAAGGAGAAGAGGATCGTTCAATAATTCTTCTTCAATATCAAACTTCATGAATTTTAGATTTCGTTTTTCAAATTGCTTTCCATCGCTGTCAATCAATTCCTCAAGCGGAATTACGGAAGAAATGTTTGCTAATTCGCCTCTGCTAATCCCCTTTTCGGTAAGGTCACGAAAGTGATAGAGAATTCTTCTTTCTTTAAAGTAGCGTTCAGCTTTCTGCGTTTCTCTACATTTCTTTGTTCCGAAAATTTGAATGTTCATTTTTACCTCACAGAAAATAAATTCCAACTACAAGCGAGATCAGCATAAAAAGCACTGCGAGTATTTTTGTAATTAGGGGAATAGGCACACCGGAATAATAATCTCGGACATACTTCCCCACATATTTATTGTTTACGAGAAGATCGTGAAATCTGTTTGAGCTTCTCGAAAAAAAGTAAGCCGAAACAACAACAAATACTAGTCCCGGTATAACGGGAAGAAGTATTCCAAGCACACCGAATCCGAGGAAGAAAAATCCAAGGAAAAGATAAAGCCAGCGTAAGTATTTGTTTTTGATCAGTTCTCTTTGCATGAACACCTTTTATAGTAGAAAGTATAAAGTTGCAAGTGGAAAGTAGTAAAAACTTTTTACTTTCTACTTTTCACTTGCAACTTCTACAGATTGTTTAATAAAAATTCCGTCATTAATTGATAAAGATGAAGCCGGGTTTTGCCTCCGGAAATTCCGTGATTCTTTTCAGGATAATACATCGACTGGAACGGTTTGTTTTCTGCAACTAATTTTGATGCAAGCGCAACTGAGTTTTCAAAATGAACATTGTCGTCAGCCGTTCCGTGGATCAGCAACAACTTGCCTTTTAGCTGGTCAGCGTACGTCATCACCGAGCTTGTTTCATATCCTTTCGGATTTAATTGCGGAGTTGACATGTACCGTTCGGTGTAGATGTTATCATAAAATTTCCAATCGGTTACCGGCGCAACAGCAATTGCCGCTTTAAAATAATCGGGAGCTTTTACTAACGTTAGTGCGGCTGCATAAGCGCCGTAACTCCAGCCCCAAATGCCTATGCGGTTCGCATCAACATAGGGAAGCGAGGCAAGATATTTTGCACCTTCAATTTGATCGTTAACTTCCCAGTAGCCTAAGTTTTTGTACATTAATTTTTTAAAAGATTCGCCGCGTCCGCTTGTGCCTCTATTATCAAGGGCAAAGATGATGTATCCTTTTTGCGCGAGCATCTGGAACCAGAGATTTCCCCATGAATCAGTAACGATTTTTGAACCTGGACCGCTGTAATTGTTTACCAGCACTGGATAATTTTTTGACGGGTCGAAGTTTGCCGGTTTAATCATTGAAGCGTCAAGTTCAACTCCGTCTGTAGTTTTAAAACGGAAAAATTCAACGGGAGAAAGATTATACTCCTTGAAAGCAGACATATCGTTAACTACAAGATCCCGGATTTTATCACCGGTTGTTTTATAGAGACATTTTGAACCGATAAAATTTGCGTTCGAGTAGCTATCAATATAATATTTTTGATTTGGAGAAAGATCAATTTTATGTGAGCCTTTAGCATCCGTAATGCGGCTTCGTATTCCGGACTCAAAGTTTACAGCATATAAATCTGAATTGACCGTGCTGCGTTCGTTCGATGTATAAAAGATTAACTTATTTGTTTCATCCACACCAAGAATTTTATCAACTTCAAACTCCCCTTGGGTTAGCTGCTTAATCTGTTTTCCGGTGTAATCGAAAAAATAAATTTGCTCAAAGCCGTCTTTAGCGGAAGTCCAAACAAAATGTTTTTTATCTTTCAGGAAAATCAAGTTATCGTTAATTTCAATCCAGCATGAATCGCTTTGCGCAAAAACAGTTTTTGTCTTTCCGGTTGCAGCATCAGCAAAAAGAAGATCTAATTTATTCTGTAACCGATTTAACCGTTGAACGGCAAGGAGATTTGCATCAGCCGTGAATTTCAAGCGCGGAATGTAAATGTCAGTTTCTTCGCCAAGATCGACCCACGCAGTTTTTGCAGTGGCAACATCTGCAATTCCGATTTTAACTAACGAACCCCGGGTGCCAGCTTTGGGGTAACGCATATCAAGAAAATTGAGATAGAGTGAATCCCATTTTGCAATGTGCATTTCCGGAACTTGCAATTGATCTAATTGCCAGAAAGCTATTCGCTTGCTGTCTGGCGACCATTGAATTCCGTTGATGATGCTGAATTCTTCTTCGTAGACCCAATCGAAAATTCCATTTAAAAGAGTTTTACTGCCATCAAAAGTAATTTGCGTTTCTTTCTGTGATTGAATATCAATCACGAAGATATTGTTCCTGCGTACAAAGGCGAGTTTTTCACCATCGGGAGAAACGGTGGCATTTTCCTGTTCCTGTTCTGAGTCTGCAAGGAGAAAAAATTTCTTTGCAGCTATTTCATAAAGGAAAAAAGCTCCACCTGTTTTAAGGGAACGTGCCGGCAGTGTGCCGGTAAACAAAATATATTTTTCATTTGGCACCCACACGTAGTTTTGTATGCTGAACGGTTTGTCTTCAGGTTTCAATTTCAAGTCATTACCTGAAACAAGAATTTTTTCTTCTCCCGTTTTGCAATCATGTTCATAGATCGCGTTAGCTTTTGCGGCAGGATCTTTTTTCAGGAATGAAAACTTCTCTCCACCCGAAAACCATTGCACACCGGTTAAATTTTTTCCCAAAAAATCGCGGTTAGTTTGGATCAACTCAACCGTAAGTTCCTTTGGCTGTGGGAGATGTTCGAAGTTAAAAATAAAAAGAAAAAAGAGTAGAGTAGACATGGAAGATTTTTTCATCGTCCGTTCTCCGAAAAAAAATATTTTAGATTTTCATTTTTAGAAATATAAGAAAAAGTTGGGAGCCGAAGAGAGTAACTTCCCACAGCTGCAGCTGAAACCGACAACAAATACTAATCGCCCATTTCCGCTTGCAATTTTTCTGTTCTATCTGCCATTTTTATTTGATCGATTAGTTCGGTTAAATCACCTTCCATAATACCGGAGAGATTGTAGAGAGTAAGTCCTATACGATGATCGGTAATTCTATTTTGCGGATAATTGTACGTTCTAATTTTATCGCTTCTATCGCCGCTGCCAACCATTGATTTTCTCACAGCCGCAATTTCTTTATTTTGTTCTCGTTGTTTCATATCGAAGAGGCGGGCTTTTAAAACCTTCATCGCCTTTTGCCGGTTCTTTAATTGGGAACGTTCATCCTGGCATTGCACAACTAATCCGGTTGGCAAATGAGTAATGCGGATAGCGGTTTCAACTTTATTTACGTTCTGTCCACCGGCACCGCCGCTGCGGTAAACATCTATTTTTAGTTCAGCTGGATTAATTTCTATCTGCACATCTTCAACTTCCGGTAAAACAGCAACAGATGCGGCTGAAGTGTGCACGCGTCCGCTTGCTTCCGTTGCAGGAACTCTCTGAACGCGATGAACACCGCTTTCAAATTTCATATCACCATAAACGCTCGTTCCGGTTAAAGAAAAAATTACTTCCTTTAATCCGCCAAGTCCTGCAGTATCGTTAATATCGATCAATTCTATTTTCCAGCCACGGGTTTCGGCATAGCGGGAATACATTCTAAATAAATCGCCTGCAAAAAGAGCCGCTTCATCACCGCCGGTTCCGGCTCGAATTTCTACAATAACATCTTTGTCGTCATTCGGATCTTTTGGAAGAAGAAGAATTTTAATCTCGTCTTCCAATTTTTCTTTTTTGATTTTCAGATCGTCCAATTCTGCTTCGGCAAGTTCAGCGAGATCTTTGTCTAAGCCGGCTTCAATGATTTCCTTATTTCCTTCAATGTCGGAAACTGTTTTTGAATATTCATCGTACACGGTAATGATCGGAGTTAATTCGCTACGTTCTTTACTTAGTGAAATTAATTTATCGGTATTTTTTATAATATCGGGATCAGAAAGGTGGTCGTTAATTCTATCAAATTTTTCTTTTATTTTTCTCAATTTCTCGATGAAATCCATACAATCCTTTTCTTTTTTAACGTTGCAAATATAGGGAATTTTGAGCGAAAGCTTGGTAAAATTAGGAATTACGAATGAGGAATTAGAAATTCAAATTCACCCGATTCCTAATTCATATATCGGTGGAGTCGGAATAAAAAAATTACCAATCATTAATTGAATTGGATGATTGAATGGTGTCCTCAGTTAAATTGTTGTTATTGGGGATGCGATTTACGAACAAGGATTAATCCCGCCTAAGCGGGACGATTTCCGTTTTTTTTAACTTTTCTAAAATCAAAAATCGTTAATCTTTTCCGCCGCGGATTGCGAATTAGGAATGAAAGACCATCCCATTCCTAATTCGTAATTTTTAATTCCTAATTACTAGTGGCATTCGCATTCCCCTTCCCAATTTTCTTTTCCTTCTTTAAAGAGATAATAGACGATCACAAATCCGGCAAGAGGATCGGCTTGCCAAAATCCCCAGAAGTAATTTGCGGCCAAGCCCAACAAAAGAGCTACGGAAAGAAATGCGCACGCAAAAGTTTCTTTCGCATCAGCGATAAGCGCTCGGCTGTTTAGTTGCTTCCCGATTTTTAATTTCACCTTTCCAACAAGAGGCATAATTGTTAAAGAAAGAATGGCGAGAATAATTCCGCCGATAGATTCTTCCGGTGGATTTCCATCAAGCAGTGTTAGAACAGATTGCACGAAAACATAAATACCAAGAATAAAAAAAGTAACCGCGACAAATTTTTGTGCACGTTCTTCAATTCTTTCTTCTTTCTCTTTTGGAAGAGTTCTTCCTTTGGACAATCTCCAAATTAAAACAAAACCGGAAAGTGATTCGACAATGCTGTCTAATCCAAATCCTATCAACGCCACGCTTGAGGCTACTCCGCCAAGCACCAATGCCGCCACAGCTTCAAGAATATTATAACTTACATTAAAATATTCGATTCGAAGTCCTTTTTTATATAAAGGATCAGAAGGATGCAAATCTACTTCGCAATGATCAGGCATAAAAATTCCTGACCCAACGGTGCGCTTTCAATTTTTCCAAAGAAGCGTCTGAAAGTTTTCCTTTTTCAACAAAGTTACAGTTTGCCAAAAGATTTTTTTCACTACGCATTCCGGGAATTACCGAAGTGACAGCATTAAAACTTACAATGTAACGCAACGCAGCTTCGGCAACTGTTTCGGTTTCATCCTTTACGTCCTCAAAAATTTTCTGCACCCTTTCGTGAACTTCTTTTTTTCGCTCGCCTTGAAAATAATGGTTACGCCAATCTTCTTTAGGAAAAGTTGTTTCGGGAGTAATGTTTCCGGTTAAACTTCCTTCATCAAACGGAACGCGCGCAAGAATGGCAATTTTATTTTCTTCACAGAAAGAAAAAAGTTGATCGGTGGGAGATTGATCAAAAATATTGAAGATTACTTGAAAGCTGTCGATGAGTCCGGTTTTACCGGCTTCAATGCCGTTCCAAGGCTGATGATCATTTATCGAAATTCCGAAGAAGCGGACTTTTCCTTCTTCTTTAAGTTGATAGATCGCTTCTTTCCATTCATCTTCTGCTGCCCATTTATCATTCCACACATGAAATTGTTGTAAGTCTAGATAATCACGTTTTAAATTACGTAAACTGTTTTCAGTCATCTGGATGATGTGATCCTTTGGAAAACTTTCGGAAAAGATTGATGAATCTTTAGCAGGCCATTCAAATTTTTTAGAAGGAACTTTTGAAGCAATAAACAAATTCTTACCAGATTCTTTTTCTACTTCACCTACAAGTTTTTCGCTATGACCCATACCATAAACGTAGGCAGTATCAAAAAGAGTTACCCCTTGTTCAATAGCTTTGTGCAAAGCTTTTTTTGATTCTGAATCTTCTGCGCCAATCCACATTGATTTTCCAATTCCCCAACATCCGAAACCAAGAAGAGAAACTTCTTCGTTCGATCCGGCAAAATTTTTATATACCATTTTTTTTCTCCACAGTTTTTCTTGGCAAATTTTCTTTATTTTCTAACATCTAAAATAGAGATTTTTCGCTTGTAGAATATCTTGAACAAGGGATTTATTTAAAACAATCTTGAGTGTAATTACTTATGAAACGAAGAACATTTGTTGAGAGAGCGGCTAAATTATCAGTCGGAGCATTTTTGTTTTCTCCGTTTATTTCGAAAAAAACTGAACTATCAGCCGCTACTTCCGTCTTGAAACCGCAGCCAAACCTATGGAAAGAGAGTGAAATAAATATTGCCTGGCTGGGGCATTCAACCGTGCTGATAAATTTATATGGAAAAATTATAATTACTGATCCTGTTCTGCTGGATCGTTTTGGAGTATATTTCTTGGGTATTACATTTGGTCCAACGCGATTTACTGCCCCGGCTTTAACGATTGATGAACTTCCGAAACCTGATTTAGTTCTTCTTTCGCATGCTCACATGGACCACATGGATCTTCTGTCGCTTAAGAAAATTTCAGAAAGATTTCCAAAGCAGATAGATTGTCTCACCGCATTCAACACATCTGACGTTATAGCAGAATTTGAATGGAAATCTCTTCAGGAGATCGATTGGACTGAATCGATTGAAATTAATGAAATTAAAATTAAAGCACTCGAAGTAAAACATTTCGGATGGCGTTTACCTGGAGAACGAGACCGTTCAAGAGGATATATAACAAATGGCAGAAGTTTTAATGCGTATATAATTGAAAGGAACGGGAAGAAAATTTTATTTGGCGGTGATACGGCAATGACAGATAAATTTAAAGAATTAAAAGAAGAAGTAGACGTTGCTATTATGCCGATAGGCGCTTACAATCCGTGGAAACACAATCATTGCAATCCTGAAGAAGCATTGCAAATGGCTAAAGATGTGAAAGCAAAATATTTTATTCCGATTCACACAAATACATTCAGACAAGGAAGTGAACCAATAGCTGAGCCGCTTCAACGTATGATGGAAGCGTATAAAGATTATGACATGAGTATTGGTATTGATAAGATTGGAGAAACATTTTCTCTTCCACTAGTTTAATCCCCATCGATCACTATTTCATCGACAAAAATAAAAGCCTTGTCGCCGCTTCCCTTGTGCCAAGCAGGAAGATCATTAATGTTTTTAGCAAATACACGCAAAAACCTTCCGCGTTTATTCACGCTTCCGGATGAAATGTTTACAACTTCGGTTTTATCATTTTGTTCCGTGGCTTCAATTGTATGTGTTGAAACTATTTCAAAGTTAATTCCGTCTGAAGAGAGAGCATACTCCACTAATTCAGGTAAAAATATCCATGAATCCTGGTTACGCAAAAATCCGGTTTGGATGGATCTAATGGAAACTTCTTTTCCAAAATCTATAAACGCATCAAGATTATTCGGCTGAAAACCAAGCCACTTCCCGTCTCTAAAATTTTGTGAGCCGCGAATTCCATCAATCAAGATTTGCTCGCCATTGCTACTATAAAGTCGATGAGATTTTTCTTTTAGAAAAATAGTCGGATACAATACTCCGGTATGTTCAAAAAAACGTGAAGCAGAATCGCGTACAATCACTTTATAAAATGTTTCTTCCATAATTTCAGATGGAGGAAGATTTATATTAAATGCCCGAGCCTTTAAAGTAGTGGTTGTTTCAATTGAAAACGGCTTTTTGTACAGAGGTGAATAAGGCGTTGGCTCACTCCCATCAAGGGTATAATGAATTTCAGAATTCTTGGTAAAACATTCAAGTTGAATTTCTTTTTTAGATGAAAAGTTTCTAGCATCGGAAGCTACTGTTGGAATAAAATTCCACTTTTGTTCAACTGGTTGAAATGATGAATTTGAAATTTCTGAAACCGGTTCATTTCCTATTCCGGTTCCCCATTTTTTATTTGGTGAAGCAGACATATCAAATTGAAGAACTCCACCGTTAGCAATATCGGTATAATTTAAAAACGATTTTGTATAACTCTTTCCATTTAATACTGCTGATTGAACATAGACATTTTTAACAGAATTGTTTTTTGCTTCAATGATAAACTTTTTTCCGTTTTCTAAATTCATTGTGATTTTATCGAACAATGGACTTCCAATTACAAAAACATTACTTCCGGGAGTAACTGAATAAATGCCAAGCGCGCTTAAAACATACCATGCAGACATTTGTCCACAGTCTTCATTTCCGCAAAGACCATCGCGATTAGCAGTATACATTTTTTTCATAATATCGCGGACTCTTGATTGTGTCTTCCACGCTTCACCAACGTAATTATACAAGTAAGCAACATGGTGACTTGGTTCATTTCCGTGAGCGTATTGCCCGATCAAGCCGGTCATGTCCGACGGAACGAAATAATCTTTGAGTGAATCAACTCTGAAAAGTTCATCAAGTTTTGCTGAAAATATTTCTTTTCCTCCCATAAGATTAATCAATCCGGAGATATCTTGAGGAACAAACCATGTGTATTGCCAGGAACTTCCTTCCGTAAATTCGCCTGAACCGCCGGGGAACGGTTCCGCCGGATCGAAAACTTTTTTCCACATCCCGTTATAATTTCGTCCGCGCGTAAACTTTGTTGAAGGGTCAAAAACATTTTTATAATTCTGCGCGCGATCGAGAAAATATTTATAATCTTCTTTTTTGCCCAAGCGCTTTGCCATCTGCGCAATGCACCAATCATCGTACGCATACTCAAGAGTTTTGGAAACCGCTTCAATCTCTTTATCCATCGGCACATACCCAATTTTTCTGTAGTAATCTAATCCGCGAAAATTCTGCATCGCGCTGGTTTTCATTGCCTCATAAATTTTTAGTGTGTCGTAATTTTTAATTCCTTTCATAAACGCATCAACAATTACCGGTGCAGCGTGGTACCCTATCATACAATTTGTTTCGTTGGAAGCTAATTCCCAAACTGGTAGCAAACCGGATTCATTATACTTTGCCAACATCGAATTAATGAAATCATTTGTTCGCTTTTTGTCTATGACAGAAAGTACGGGATGAAGCGCACGGAAAGTATCCCAAAGAGAAAACACGGTGTACACAGTAAAGTTATTTGCATGATGAATCTTTTTGTCCATTCCCATATAGTTGCCGTCGACATCGCTGAAAATATTGGGAGCCAGCATTGCATGATAAAGCGAAGTATAAAAAGTTATGCGATCTTTTAGCGAACTTCCCTCAACCTGGATTTTTGAAAGCTCTTTTTCCCATTTAGCTGAAGCAGATTTTTTTACGTTTTCAAAATCCCAACTAGGAATTTCTTTTTCTAAATTTTTCTTTGCTCCTTCAATACTCGCGGAAGATATTCCTATCCGAACCAAGATAGTTTCCCCTCGTATGGTTGAAAAGGTAAATGAGGCTTTTACGGTTTTACCCTCGTAATTTTTTTTGTTTTGTAATATTTGTTCACCATTAAAGATACCAGATGAACGAAATGGTTTTGAGAATTGTGCATAGAAAAAAACTGTATGATCATTTGCCCAGCCACCTGAACGGCGGAAACCTTGCACAGTATAATCATTTACAATATTTATTGAAGCATTTCTTGTTATATCTTGAATGCCGTGAAATAAGTCAAGAATAACATTAGCAGAATCTAATTTTGGAAAAATGTATTTGTGAAAACCGCATCGCTCTGTTGTAGTAAGTTCAACTTTAACTTTGTAATCATCAAGAAAAACTGAATAGAAACCTGGTTCAGCTTTTTCATTTTGATGAGAGAATCGCGAACGATAGCCTTCGTCCGGATTTTCTCGACTTCCAGGTTCAAAATTAATTTTTCCAGTTGTCGGCATTACTAAAATGTCACCATAATCAGCGGCACCGGTTCCACTTAAGTGTGTGTGACTAAATCCCATTATCGAATTATCTGAAGCGTGATAACCGGAACACCAATCCCATCCGTCTGTGTAAGTGTCGGGACTAAGCTGCACCATTCCGAAAGGTACTGTTGCTCCGGGGAAAGTATGTCCGTGTCCGTCTGTTCCGATAAATGGATTTACTAATTGTGTTAAATTTTTAGTTGAGACTTTTTGGCAGTGCGTTTCAGCAGTTGAAACAAAAATGATTGAGGCGATAAGGAAAAGAAAATTTTTTTTCACATGAACACTCGCTGTGTAATTATTTAATTGAGTTCATTTTGCTCCAAAGTTTTTTTGCAGCTTTTTGCGCTTCTTTGTAAATATCGGATGTGTCAAACGTAAAAGCTCTTTCTTCATACACGAGTTTTCCGTTTACAACCACTGTTTCAACATCGCGCGAAGAAAATCCGAAAAGAAAATGTCCAGCGAGGTTTTCACTTTGCAACGGTGTTGGAGCTTGATAATCAAGGACAACAACGTCCGCGGCGTTTCCTTCTTCTATTTTGCCGAACTTGCTTCCAAAGTATCTTTCTAATAGAATATTTCCATTTTGTAGAATTTTCAAAAAATCAGAGTAGGAAAGTTTTCCGTTTCCTTCTTGATTTTTGAAAAAAGCAAATTTGGTTTCTTCAAACATGTTTGCGCCAATTCCGTCAGTCCCAAGTCCGAGATTTTTTATTTGATGCAGCTGATTCATATATCCAACACTGTTATTCATATTTGAGCGAGGATTATGCACCAGAAAAGCATCATACCGATTGAGAATTTCCAGATCGTTATTTGTAAGATGAACGCCATGGACAAGAATTGACTTTTCATTCAGCAAATTATGATCTTCCAGCCGCTCAAGAATATCTTTACCAAAATGATGGTGTGAGAAAGAAGAGTCATATTGATCTTCGGCAACGTGAAGATGGATTCCACTATTCGTTGCTGAAACCAGTTCCGATATAAGTTTAAGCGCCGTTTCATTTAAGGTAAATGGGGCGTGTCCGCCGACAGCGGCTTCAACAAGATGTAATTTATTTTGTGTTTTTTCATTTTTAATTTTTTGAAGGAATATGGCTGATTCTTCAATTCCCACTTGCATTCCTTGCAATCCATTTCTATCGGTAATTTCGTACGCAAGAATTCCGCGTAATCCGATTTGCTTAAAACATTTTTGAAGTATTGAGAGCGAACCTTTTATAAACGAAGGTGAAGCATGATGATCGATAACTGAAGTTGTTCCGCATTTTATGGCTTCCAATGCACCAATAAGTCCGCTGTAATAAAGTGATTCTTCGTCAAGAGCGCGGTCTAATCGCCACCATAAATTTTTAAGGATGCTTATAAAATCAGTTGAAGGTTTAATGTCAGCAAGAATTCCCCTTGCAAGTGCGGAATAGAAATGACTATGTGCACAGACAATTCCCGGCGCAACAATTTTATTTGTTGCATCAATGATTTTTTCTGCTTTGTATTTACCGGCAATGTTTTTACCGACTTCTTTTATGAATTCATTTTCAATTACAACATCTACTCCGGTTAAAACGTGCGAAGGAAAGAACTGAATAACGGTTGCTTTTTTTAGAATGATCATTTTGCCGCCATGTTTTATAAAAATAAGTAACGATAATTTTTAAATGTTTCGGTAATAAGTCTTATTTCTGTCTCATCCACTTTTCCTGAAACTGCTTGCAGAACCGCGTTTGTAGAATCGAATTCAATCTCTGAAACTTCAGTTCCTTTCTTCAAAAGAAACGAAGCCGTTCCATTAAGTTTTGATAAAAAGAATCCGTCATTTTTGCTTTCACGCATTTCTTTTTCACTCCAGAACAAAGTCAATTTGTCTTTGTGCGGTGCACCGATATGCGGGCAAAACGTTTCACAATTGCCGCAATCGTTACACATTCCGTCAATATGGAGGATCTGAAACGGATCTTTAAAACCGGATACTTTTATCGCAAGGTTTGCCCGGTTTGGACAAACATCAATACATTTGTTGCAGATAAAACTACAGCTTAAACAGCGGCTCGCTTCAAGTTTTGTATCCGTTTTTGTTTCTTCAACAATTCCCTTTTTTGTGTTTACGTTTTTAAAAAGGAGAGCAGTATCAAACAAGTGAGATAAATTATTTTGCTGCGATTGAATTGCTAATTCTTTTTTGAGGATTGCTTCGGCAGCTTTCGTTCCATCCGCAATTGATTCCACCACTGTAGAAGGCCCCCTGTATGCGTCGCCGCCAATAAAAACATTTTCGAGCGAAGTTTCATGCGAGAGTTTATCAATCAGAATATTTTTCCTCTGGTCGACTGAAATATTATTATCTGAAAGAATATCGTAGTCAACACTTTCACCAATCGCTGAAATAATGTTGTCAATTTCTAATTCAACAAATTTGTTTTCAATCGGTGAAACACTTCTGCGTCCATCATTTCCCGGTTCTCCCAATTTCGTTTTTTGACATTTAAGCGTTTTTCCGTTGTGAGTAATAGGTAGAAGCAATTCTTTAAAAATGACATTGTCTTCTAACGCCGCATCAAGTTCTTCTTTATCGGCTGGCATGAATTCTTTTGTTCTTCGATAAACGATATAAACATTCTCAACTCCGGAGATCCGCTTAGCCGCGCGTGATGCATCCATTGCGGAGTTGCCGCCGCCGACAACTGCAACATTTTTACCAAGCTGAATAGTTTCTTTGTTATTATAATGCCACAGAAATTCTATAGCATTCAATACTTTTTCGTTTCCTTCTTCTAATTGAATAGGAGTTGATTTTGTTGCACCGATTCCAACAAAAATATAGTTATAGCCATCGGCTTTTAATTTTTCAATAGAGAAATTTTCATCCGTTCCGAACTGAAATTTTACGCCATGTTTTTTGATGAAATCGATATCAGCGTCAATTGCAGATTGAGGCAAACGAAAATCGGGAATCACGTTCTGCACTGTTCCACCTGCACGGTGACTCCGCTCAAAAATGGTTACGTCAAGTCCGGATTTTGCAAGGAAGAATCCGCATGATAACCCCGCGGGACCCGCGCCAATTACGGCTACTTTGCTTTTGCTTGATTTATCGATGGTAGAAATTTTGTCGAAATAATTTTGATATCCGAACTGTGCTGCGATCTTTTTCATTTCTCTAATTTTTACCGGATCGTCATAATCCCAGCGTGTACATTTAGCCTGGCATTGGTGATCGCAAATATAACCGGTAATAAACGGCAGCGGATTTTTTGAAACGATGACTTCAAATGCTTCGTTATATTTTTCCTCTTCTAACAAACGAATGTAAGCTGCCACATCTTGATGGATCGGACACGCTTCTTCACATGGTGCAACGTAGCAATCAAAGGCTTCTAATTTGGTGGGAATTTTTATTGAAGTGATTTCACGTTTTTCTTTTTTATAATTTTCATTTATTAAAGAAGTTTCTGTCAATTTTTTAATTTTCTCTACATCGATTCTTTTTTCGAAAGAATTATTTTTTTCTACTTTTTCTGCTATCTGAAATAATCGGCCATAACCACCGGGTTTCAATAAATCGGTAACAAGTGTAACCGGAGAAATTCCGCAATCAAGAATTTCTTGCACGTTATTAATAGTAGCGCCGCCGGAAAATGACATTTTCAATTCACCATTAAATTTTTCCGAGAGCATTTGTGCGACATTTATCGTAAGCGGAAAAAGCGATCGCCCCGACATGTACATATCATCACCGGCAAGAACTTTCTTTTTATTCTTTACTCCGAGCGTATTTGAAAGTTTAACGCCGAATTCTCTTTCGTTCTCTTTAGCAAAATTCTGCAAACGTTTCAGCATTGGAACGACTGCAGCGTAGTTTATATCGTGCTCAAAGGAAGCGCGGTCCAATTCGATATAATTAAATCCAAGTTGATGAAGAATTGAAATAACTTTGTCGTAGCCGAGTAAAGTTGGATTCATTTTTACGTATGTGTGCAATCCTTTTTCTTTAATTAGATATTTTGCAATTGCTTCAATCTCTTCCGGTGGACATCCGTGCATGGTTGAAAGGGTTACTGAATTAGAAATGTTTGGTAAAATGTTTTGAACGAAGGAAATCAATTTTTCAAAATTGATGTCGGGATTTATGTGCTGAATTATCATTTCTCGGATGTTATTATCCTGTAACACCGAGATTACTTCATTTTTATAACAAATAAACTTTTCGTTATAAGTTGAATCTTTCAAGTCTTCAATAAACTTTTTCATGCGTTCGGTTTTAATTCCTTCAAGGTTATAACCAACACTCATGTTAAAAATGAAACCACGATCTTCGTATTCGGAAAATCCAAAAAGCTCTTTTAAAACATGAAGCAAAAGCCATGCTTTCAAATATTCGTCGTACGATTGTTCTAATTTCAGCTCTTGCGACCACTCGACATTATAACCCTCATCTTGCGCTTCGATGCAAGGTTTATCAACTTTAAGTTCATCAATAATTTGTACAGTTTTCAATTCAAAAAATCTTCCTCCAACCAAATAAGAAGCAATAATATTTTGTGTAAGTTGGGTGTGTGGTCCGGCTGCTGGTCCAAGTGGCATTTCCAAAATATTGTTGAAAATTTTTGTTTGAGAAGAGTTCTTTTTGAAAAAGAAATTTGATTTGTGAATTCCGAAGATATCTTGTGTCCCGGTGTATTCTTTAATGATCCAATTGAACAATTGTATAAATGGAATCGGCGTCATTTGGTCGGACATAATATTCGTTCCTTCAGAAAGTTAATCCGTGCGTTAGTGAATAAGTTACTTTGTCCAAAAATTTTGATTCAAAATTAGTGAGAATATTTTTAACAACCTCTATAAAATTACTAAAGGAATTTGTAAGTTTGTTGTCCAATTATGAAATGTACTTTGTTTTGAAAACAGAAATACAATATAAACCTCCAAAAGAACGGCTAACCAATTGGTTAAGCCGCCTCCTCAATCACAAATAAAACCGGAACTGAAATGCAACTTGCCAATCAAATTTTAGCCCTTGCAAAAAATTACGAACAGTACACTGCCGAAAATCTTTCCAAACTAATTCGAATAAAATCTTTAAGCGGCAAAGAAAAAGATGTCATCAACGAACTTAAACGCGTGATGGAAGAAGCCGGTTTTGATGAAGTTAAAATAGATGGTCTCGGAAATATCATTGGGAGAATCGGTAATGGAAAAAAAATTGTCGCAATAGATGGACATATTGATACCGTTGATTTGGGAAACTTGCAAAACTGGGACTTCGAGCCTCTCGGCGGAGAAATTAAAGATGGGTTCGTTCACGGACGCGGAAGCGTTGATCAAAAAGGAGGACCAATTGCCGCAATCACTGCAGGAAGAATTTTGAAAGAACTCGGTTTAACAAACGATGTAACGTTACTTGTTACAGGTACGGTGATGGAAGAAGATTGCGATGGTCTCTGCTGGAAATATCTTGTTGAAGAAGAAAAAATTAAACCGGATTGTGTTATTGTAACAGAACCAACAGACATGAAAATTTACCGCGGACATCGCGGTAGAATGGAAATTGTAGTTTCTTTCTTCGGAATCTCGGCGCACGGATCGGCGCCGGAGCGCGGCAAGAACGCTATTTACATGGCTTCGCGCGCTGCACTAGAAATTGAAAAACTGAATGAACGATTGGCGTATGATCAATTCCTTGGTAAAGGTTCCGTGACAATTTCTGAATTTGTTTCTTCAAGTCCTTCGCTTTGTGCTGTTGCTGATTTTGCGAGAATACATCTTGACAGAAGATTAACCTGGGGCGAAAACAAAGAACTCGCGGTTAAACAAGTTGAAGAAATTGTAAAAGATATGAACGCGAAGGTTGAAGTTCTGTATTATGATGAAACATCTTTCACCGGATTGAAATACGGAATGGAAAAATATTATCCTACGTGGAAACTAGAAGAAAATCACCCCGTTATTCAAACCGGAATACAAGTATTCACAGATTTGTTTGATGAAAAGCCTGTGGTAGATAAATGGACTTTTTCAACAAACGGAATTTCAATAAACGGAATGTTTGGAATTCCGGTAATCGGTTTTGGTCCTGGCAACGAAGTATTGGCGCATGCGCCGAATGAGAAAGTCCCAATAGAACATTTGGTGAAAGCCAGTGCGTTCTATGCTTTGTTTTGCGAAATGTTTTAGAATACAATTAGAAAATTAACTCGGAGAATTATTATGGTTTCAGATCTTTCAAAAAAACATTTTCTTACTGATGATGACTGGTCAAAGCAAGAGCTTGATACGGCGTTTGAAGTAGCTTTCGATTTAAAAAGAAAATTTGCGATGGGCGAATCTCATCGCTTGTTGCAGGACAAAACTTTGTTCGCAATTTTCTTTGAGCAGTCAACCCGCACACGAAACTCAATGGAAGCGGGAATGACACAGCTCGGCGGACACGCGCACGATTTAACCCCCGACAAAATGCAAATCACTCATGGCGAAGTTGCGAAAGATACGGCAATCATTCTTTCGCGTATGGGACACGGCATTGCATGCCGAAATTGTTTTTATGGAATCGGTAAAAAATATTTAGATGAACTAGCTGCAAATGCAACAGTTCCTGTGATGTCGTTGCAAGATGATGTTTATCATCCATTTCAAGGACTTGCTGATTTGATGACCATCTTCGAACATTTCGGTAAAGAACCAAAAGGATTGAAAGTAACTGTATCCTGGGCATACGCAGACACGCACAGCAAACCGCTCTCCGTTCCGCAAACACAAATTCTTCTTTTTCCTCGCTATGGAATTGATGTTACTGTTGCTCATCCAAAAGAATTTCCTTTAAGCCAAAATATTGTTGACAAAGCATATAAAAATGCTGCTACAGGTGGTGGTTCGCTAAAATTCACAAACAATATGGATGAAGCATTCGAAGGTGCACATATTGTTATTCCCAAAAACTGGGGCGGATTTGGTTTTTATGATGTTGATCATTATTTGCAGAATGAAACCGAATGTAAAAAAGAAATGAAGAGCAATCTTGAGAAATACAAATCATGGATTTGTGACGACAAGCGAATTAAACTTGCCGACAAAAATGTAAAACTCATGCACGCTTTACCCGCTGATCGCGGTAATGAAGTAACGGATGAAATTTTAGACAATCCCGATATCTCAATTGTTTTTGATGAAGCTGAAAATCGATTGCATACAGCAAAAGCAATTATGGCATTAACAATGTGACCTCGGTTTTGCTCGGTCTTGTTAATGAATAAGATGAATCAAAACTACTTGGTTAAAGGCGCAAAGCTATCTCGTCATCTCGAGCGAAGTCGAGAGATGAGAATGGAGTTGTAGCATGGCGGCTTGGATTTATATCTTAAAATGTGCTGATGGAAGTTATTACACTGGATGTACAACAAACCTTGAACAAAGAATTGTGCAGCATAAATCGGGTTTCTTTGAGAATAGTTACACATCAAAAAGATTACCGATTGAGTTGTTGTATAGTCAAGAATTTGGGGACATACAGCAAGCAATAGTTTGTGAAAGAAAATTAAAGAAATGGAGTCATAAGAAAAAAGAAGCATTGATTAATGGAAATTATGAAATGCTCCATACTCTTTCTAAATGTATGAATAATACTAATTACAAGAATAACCCCTCGACTTCGCTCGGGGTGACAGCAAAAAAGATTTCCTCGCTTGTTAAGGCTAACTTCAAATATATTTGCAGCGAATGCGGAACGCAGTATAAAATAACGAAAGATTTAATGCTGTGTCCCGCTTGCCGTGAAGAAAATCTTGAAGGAAAACCTTTAAAGGGAATTCTTAAAGTTCAACTTCCTCAAGAATTTCAAAATTCAAAAAAAGAAAATGAGTTGTTTGATATTGACGATTACCTTCCCGTAGAAAAAGAATACTTCCCTAATCTTCCCGTTGGTAACACTCCACTTATTCATGCAAACAACTTTCAAAGTGAATTTGGTTTCCAAAATATTTATCTAAAGTTTGATGGGACAAATCCAACAGGATCATATAAAGACCGCGCCTCCTTTCTTGTTTCTGCCTTCGCGAAAAAATTTAGTCTGAATGAAATTGTCCTTGCTTCAACCGGTAACGCTGCTTCGTCAATGGCAGGAGTTGCGGCAGCGGCTGGACAAAAAGCTTTTATCTTCATGCCTTCAACGGCCCCCAAAGCAAAACTTGTTCAGTGTTTGCAGTATGGCGCAACTTTGATTCCGATACAAGGTGATTACGACAAAGCGTTTGATCTATCGCTAAAATTTTCAGAGCAAACCGGTTTCTTAAATAGAAATACCGCTTACAATCCGATGACGATTGAAGGCAAAAAAACTTCTTCGTTTGAATTGGTTTCACAACTAAAAAATATTGATTATGTTTTTCTTCCCGCAGGCGACGGAGTTGTGCTCAGTGGTGTAATAAAAGGGTTTCTTGATTTGCAGTACATTGGATTGATAAAAAATCTACCGAAGATAATTGTGGTACAAGCTGAAGGAAGCCGCTTCATTTATGATGCTTTTCATTTTGACAAATGGAATTTACAGTACAAAGCAGACACGATTGCAGATTCTATTTCTGTGAATGTTGCGCGCAACGGTTATTGCTCGGTAGCAGATTTGAAAATTGTCGGTGGTGATGTTGTTTTGGTTTCTGATGATGAAATTCTTTCCGCACAAAAATTACTTTCACAAAAAACCGGAATATTTTGTGAACCTTCTTCGGCGGCGTCCTTTGCGGGTATGTTGAAGATGAAAGAAACTATTTCTAAGGAGGCGAACGTTGTTTGTCTCCTTACCGGACACGGATTAAAAGATGTAGATTCAGCGATAAAGAAAATCAATTTCCCAAACGCTTTCCCGCCGGATCTGGAAATTATTTCGAAAGAATTAAAGCTGAATTTTTGAAAGAACAAAAAAAATATTCGGGAATTCTTTTGGCAGCGGGAAGTTCGTCGAGAATGAATAAATGGAAGATTGAAATTGAAATTCAAAACATCCCGCTAATTTTTCATTCTCTGCAAAGATTGAATTCCGTTTGTGAGGAAATAGTTGTTGTCGGAGGATTTAACTTCGACAAACTGGAAGAAATGATTAACAAAAATAAATTTGTTGAAACAGATAACGTCAAAGTGGTTTACAATCAACAATATCAAGCCGGAATGTTCTCATCAATTAAAATCGGTGCGACAAATGCAAAACACGACAATGTTTTTATTGCTTTGGCTGATATGCCCTTCGTTTCGGATGAAACATATAGATTATTAAAGACAAAATTCGAAACTGAACCGCAATACGATTATATTCAGCCGGCAATTATGCTTGAAAGCGTAAGACGGAAAAAAGGTCACCCGATTTTGGTAAACGAAAAAGTTAAAGCAGCGATTCAAAATGAAAAAACATCGACAACATTACGGGATGTATTGATAAAGTTTTCGGGGAATTTATTTTTAAGCGATGATAGGGGAATTAGTTTTGATATAGATACCGAAGCCGATCAATTAAATACGGAAAAATTATTTTTATAAATTATGTAGTAAGGAATTCTAATGATCAACTTGCAAAGAAACGACAAAGCACGTAATAACAATATTCAACGATGCAAAGAAAAAGGAATTGTCATTCCCACCTTTGATCAAATGAAACATCCGGAAAAAATTCCGGCGAAAATAAAAGAGCAATTAAAACAAGTTGGTTTGTGGGATGTTAATCCATTAAATCTTTTTAGAATTACCTGGAAGAATGAACAAAAAGAATTCGGCGGCGGCTTCGGTGATGTTAACTTCGTTGAGTTTCCGTCATCGCTAACCGGCGTGAAGGCAAAGATCATCGGCATTTCGGGGAAGTGGTTTCCGACCGGTGCGCACAAGGTCGGCGCAACGTTCGGTTGTTTGGCTCCGGCGCTTGTAACTGGGAATTTTGACTCAACCTGGCAAAAAGCCGTGTGGCCTTCAACTGGAAATTTTTGCCGCGGCGGCGCCTTTAACTCGGCATTACTTGGCTGCGAATCGATTGCAATTTTACCTGAAGAGATGAGCAAAGAAAGATTCGAATGGTTAAGAAATCTTGCCGGAGAAGTTATCGCTACTCCCGGATGCGAGAGCAACGTGAAAGAAATTTTTGATAAGTGTTGGGAATTAAAAGCGACTCGAAAAGACATTTTAATTTTCAATCAGTTTGAAGAATTTGGAAATTACCTCTGGCATTATGAAGTTACTGCAAGCGCGGTTGAAGAAGTTTTCGAGTCAATGAAAAAATCGCTTAATAAAAAATTACGATTAACCGGGTACATTTCTTCTACCGGTTCAGCGGGAACAATTGCAGCAGGAGATTATTTAAAAGAAAAATATTCTTCATGTAAAATCGGCGCAAGCGAAGCATTGCAATGTCCAACACTTCTACAAAACGGTTTCGGCGGACATCGCATTGAAGGCATTGGTGACAAGCACGTTCCGTGGGTGCACAATGTAAAGAACACCGATTTTGTTTTCGCAATTGATGATGAAGATTGTATGGAACTCTCTCGTTTGTTCAATGATGAAGAAGGAAAGAAATATCTTATAAAAGAAGGAGTTGACGAACAAACCGTTGCAAAACTTCATGCTGCCGGGATTTCCGGAATCGCGAATATGCTTTCAGCGGTGAAAATGGCAAAGTATCATGAACTTGGTGAAAACGATGTTATCTTTACAATACTGACCGATTCAATGGAACTTTACGGCTCACGTCTTGAAGAGATGAATGATAAATTTGGAAAATATTCCGAACTTGACGCTGCGAAATCATTTCATAAATCGCTTCAAGGACAAAGAACCGACAACATGTTGGAGTTGAATTATCAAGACAAAAAGCGGATTCACAATTTAAAATATTTTACGTGGATCGAGCAGCAACAACGTCAGCTAAGCGAATTAAACGCGCAATGGAATGATGAAGAATACTGGAACAGCACGCGTTCGTTAACCGGAAAAATTGACGCAATGATTGAAGAATTTAATAGTGAAGTTGGAATTTTATGATCGAGATTTTGCAAATACTACAAGAACGGATAAAAGAAAATAAACCGTCTGTTTTAATTACTATTACTGAAGTAAAAGGAAGTTCGCCCGGTAGAACAGGTTTTAAAATGCTGGTTGGTGAAGAGGGAAGAATTGCAGGAACAGTTGGCGGCGGCGGGGCTGAATATCACATAATGAAAAAAGCGCAGAAACTTCTTGTGGAAAACGTTCTCAACGTTTCTGAAACCATTCTGATGACTAAAGACAAAAACGATGAAGAGACGATTAAAGTTAAGAGCAAAGAAGTCGTTCCGATGGATGCTCTTTGTGGTGGCGAAATGAAAGTGTTTTATGAAGTTTTTCGCTATGATAAAATTATGTACATCTTTGGCGCCGGACATGTTGGACAAGCGGTTGCAAAACTTGCAAAGCATTTAAATTTTTACGTTGTTTTTATCGATAACCGGAAAGATATTCTTGAACAATTGTCCGAATCACTTTATAACAAAAAACATTTCTTTGATTTCTCAAAACTAAATGAAGCAGACAAGAACTCAATTCAATTAAGTGAGAACGCTTTTGCCCTTTTGGTTACACACTTTCACGCACATGATCTGGATGTGTTGAAATATATTTACAAATACTACCCGGAAATGAAATACGTCGGGATGATCGGCTCGAAGAAAAAAGTAAAGGAATCAATTTTAAAACTGAAAGGTTCTCTTAACAACAATGCTTCACTTGAGAATCTTTACTCGCCGGTTGGACTTGACATCGGCGGAGAAACTCCGGATGAAATTGCAATTAGTATAATGGCACAAATTCAAGCCATCATTTATAAAAAAGATGTTAATCATTTTCGGCTGAACTATTCAGAAATAAAATAAATGAATCATGAAAATATTTTTTGAATACCTCGGACTTTTGCACATCGAAGGAATAAAAAATAAAAGTTTTATTGATGTGAAGGAAAATATTACTGCCGCGGAATTAATGACAGAACTTCAGATCAGAAAAGAGCATCAAAAATTTGTTTCGGTTTTTATTAATGACAAAGAAAAGTCGCGTAATACTGTGCTAAACGAAAATGATAAAGTGAAATTGTTCCTTCCAACCGGCGGAGGATAAATGAAGAAAATTACTTACGCACAACTCACCGCAAGAAATTCATCGAAGCTAAAAAGTAAACTTAAAAAAGCCGTTGTTGGCATTGCCGGTTGCGGTGGACTTGGAAGCAATGTTGCGATCGCCCTTGCACGAATAGGAATCTGCAAACTAATTCTTGTTGATTTTGATGTTGTTGATCCCACGAACCTTAACCGTCAACAATACTTTGTTGAAGATATTGGCAAACGGAAAGTTGATGCGCTGTTAGAAAAAATAAAATTGATCAATCCTTTCATAACCCTTGAAACTCACCATATAAAACTCACTAAAAAAAATGTTCAAACAATTTTTAAAGAAGTGCAAATTATAGTTGAAGCATTCGACCAAGTTTCTGAAAAAGCGATGTTGATAAATGCTTTTGGCGGAAAATTGTTTGAAGAAAAATATTTGGTGATGGCTTCGGGATTGGCGGGATTTAGTTCTTCCAATTCAATTAAAACAAAAAAATTATCGAAAAATATTTTTGTGTGCGGAGATAATAAAACCGATTTTATGGAAGAGGGAGTTATGGCTCCGCGTGTGATGATTGCGGCTGGACATCAGACAAATAAAGTTGTAGAATTGATTGACAAAATATTTTGATCAGAAAGTTGTTTTACCCCTCATTCGTTTTTTGTAAGACATTTAACTCGCTTACAAAAACTTCGATTTGCTCTGCTGAAAATCCTTTTTCTTTCGCGGCGTTCTCAAGTGTTCCCCAAACAGGTTCTCCACAACGCAGACATCGAATTCCCCGGTTCATTAAATACTCAACCGATTCAGGTAATTCCCTTACCAAATCTTCTATAAAAATATCTTTAGTTATTTTCATTTAGTTCTTGTTCACTTTTGGGTTTCTTTTTCTTGGAAGGAAAAACTAAAATCCCGCCGAGCATTGCTCCGTAAAGTGTGCTCAAATAGGGATTGCTCTGAATTAAGCATCGTCCGTTCATGCATCCGATATAATAGTAATAAGCATAACCCGCAGCGGCTCCGAGTGGAATCGCCAGGTATTTCCAATAGGTTAAAAAGATTTTCTTCATGTTTTTTTCTGAATTATATTTGTTTTGTGGTGTTTGATGTCTTTACCCCAATTTGGGTTCAATGTAGAAATTATTTTCGGTTAAGATGGAAGAATATAAATGAAAATTATCAAAGCTCTTTTTTTAAGTTTAATATTAGTTAGTAACATTTTTGCTCAATCTCCTTACAAAACATCGTGGGGAAAAGATGGAGCCATTCTTGGCAGTAACATCGCGGTTGCATTTCTTGGTTCTTCTTTGGAAAGCAAAATTACTCCTCTCTCGATCCAAGAGATCGAAACTCTTTCTAGAAATAAAGTGAATGTTTTTGACAGAAGCGCAACCTACAATTACTCGAAAAACGTTTCAGCGGTAAGTGATGTTTGCGTAATAATGACGGCCCTCTCACCTGTATCACTTTTCTTGAGCAAAGAGATACGCAAAGATTTTCAGACCGTCGGTACCATGTATTTTGAAACGATGCTATTGGCGGCATTTCTTCCTTCAATCGCAAAAGGATCAGCGGAAAGAATAAGACCATTTGTGTACAACGAAAATGCTCCGGTGGATGACAAACTTGATATTGAAGCTAAAAAATCTTTTTTCTCGGGTCACACTACGGTTGCCTTTGCCTCAGCGGTTTTTCTTTCCACAGTATATGGTGATTATTTTCCCAATTCTAAATATAAAAATTATGTTTGGGCAGGCTCAATTTTTACTGCTTCACTCACCGGGTTTTTGCGCTATGAGGCAGGTGCTCATTTCCCAACAGATATTTTAGTTGGTGCGGTAGTTGGGAGTGCGGTTGGATATCTTATCCCTTATTTACATAAATCAAACAGTAGTGCGTCCGAAGTTTATCCTTCGATAAATAATACAAAGGGGTTGACTTTCCATTATGTTTTTCAGTTTTAAGAGATTATGCTAAAACGCGTATAATGGTTTATTGATCGAGGTCGTTAATTTTTTTTCCATCGTGCAAAACCGATTCAATCGTTTCAACTAAAACCTCGTTAGTTACAGGTTTAGCTAAAAAAACATCAGCACCAGCGTTTAACGCATTTATTTTATCTTGACTGAAGACGTGTGCAGAATAACAAATAATCGGTATACGGATATGGTGCGAGTTATTTTCTCTTAAGTATCGAATTAATTCAATCCCATTCTTTTTTCCTTTCAACGAAATATCCATTAACACCAAATCGATTTTTGTTCTCTCAATTGCTGCAAAGAATCCGTTTTCTTCCTCGCAAATATTAACATCATAATTTTTACTGAGAAGAAGTTTAAATAAAGCTTGACTTGTCATATCATCCTCTACAACAAGAATTTTTGGTTTTGATGTTTTGTCAACTTGCATAGTGTTTGTCCGTTAATTGAATATTAGCGTAAAAGTTGAACCATGTCCCTTTTCACTTTTGACTTCTATTGTAGCGTGGTTTAAGTCCAGTAGATTTTTTACTAAAGCCAGACCTAGTCCGTTTCCTTCATAAGGTCTACTGTAACCCATAACCTCCTGAGTGAAAGGAGTAAATATTTTTGAAAGATATTCGTTAGAAATTCCGATTCCGGTGTCGGTAATATCAACGCAATATTTTCCATAGTTCTCGTATGTAGTAATTTTGATCAACCCCTTTTTTGTAAACTTGACGGCGTTATCAACTAAATTTTGTATTACTAGGTTAAAGCTGTATTGGTCGGTTTTTAACAAAGCGTTACCAGCTAAATCTTCGTAAGTGCAGGTAAGATTTTTTTCTTCAATAGCGGGTTCATAATCTTTTAAAATCGCTTCAATTTCTTTTTTAGGATTTATCTTAACGGGATAAACAACAACTCCTCCGGTTAACACTTGAGCCATATTGATAAAGAGGTCCATCGTTCGATTCAATCTTTTTGTAGCATTTTCGAGATGGTAAAACCAGCCCCTCTGCTCCTCGGTTAAAATATCCGAAAGACTTTCTTTTAAAAATCCGCTAAATCCCGATAATCCCACCATTGGTGTGCGTATTTCATGAGACAGTTGATTAAGAAAATGGGTTTTAAGTTGCTCAGACTCTTCCGATTTTTTTAATGCTGATTCAAGTTTTGCTTGTGCGGCAACCAAAGCAGAAATATCTCGTCCGTATATTTGTCCAATTTTAAATTGGGGTATTCCACAAATAGTGAATTGATAAGTGGTTTCTCCAATAGATGAAGTAATTTCTATCTGTTCTCCCCCGTTAATACATTTTGCAAGATTGATAGAGGTTAATTCAGGCAAAACCGTGTAGATTTTTTCACCGGACAATGGTTTAGAAGCAAGGAGATTATGACCAGCTTTGTTAGCCAAAACTATATCCCCGCTAAGATCAAAACGGAAGACAGGAGAAGGATCCAATTCTGCAAACATTGCCATTAGCTTTGCGTGCTGAAGCCGTATGTTTTCTTCTTCTTTTTTATGCTTTTTTTGCATCGGGATGATGACAAACTTATAGTAGATATAAGTGATAGATAAAATCACCGCCATCAGCAAGAAAGAAAGAATTACCGGATTATTTAAGCTTATAAGCAAGTTTTTGGCTATCCTCTCTGAACATTGTAAAGAAAATACCTACGAGCAGTTCAAAACCTGTAGTAATGTAAAAATATGTTTCAGCTTCAACTTTTAATTCAATTAAAAAATTTAGAAACTTTAAGAGAACAGTGAACTCATAAAATGCTAAAACGAGATAGAAAAAGTTAATTACCTGTTTTTGTGAAACCTCCATAACAAAAAGGTAGAGTATTCTGAAAATGATCAATAAATGAAGAAAAGTGAAATTAAAAACATATGTTTTGTTTCCAATGTTCCAAAAGCTCAAACAGATAACGAATAA
>JBBIUV010000018.1:0-418675 GCA_037440065.1 Ignavibacteria bacterium | reverse complement strand
AGAACTCTACATTTTCATGTGCAGTATTCATCGTTACTTCATAGTTGCCGGCTGTCTTTGTTCCGCTTACGAGAACTTTTACTAATTCACCGGTTACTTTGTAGATTGAGATCTTAACATTACTATCAAACGGTAACGCATAACGAATTGTCGTTGATGGGTTGAACGGATTCGGATAGTTTTGTGACAAACTAAATGATTTTGGTGCTGAGGTAAAGTTTACGTTCACTTCTTTTGTAAGAACTGAGGTTCCATCAAAATCAACTTGACGCAATCTGTACGAAACATTTCCAGTTACATTCAATTTAGATAAATTATCTGAGTAGCTGTATTTGCTGATTTCGGTTGTCGTTCCTCTACCGTTTACGAAACTAATGGTTTCCCATTTGTTTCCGATTTTGCGTTGAACTTCAAAACCTTTGTTATTCTTTTCAGTAGCTGTCTGCCATTGTAAGGTAACAACGTTATTGTTAACTGCAGCAGTGAATGAACTTAATTCAACAGGAGTAATTCCGTATTTAACCCAGAGATAAGTGTATTGAAGAAGTTGTACAATTAATTTCGGATTATGAGCACCACGGCTTAAGTCGTTTTCTACCCAACGATAATTGTAAATACCATCAAGGTTTCTTGGGAAAGCAGGATTTGCTACAATTCTTGCTGAGTCAGCTTTTGAGTTGGAAATAGTCCAAAGTCCTGTTGTTGCAGAATATGTAGTATCAAGTAATGATTTCAAGTTAGCCATCAAACCATCAACTTCAACCATTGTCCCTTCAAGAACTCCGTCACCATCGTAATCCGACCCTTTAATATCTTCAAACGAATTAATGTTGCCATGGCATGATCTACATGCAGTAACTTTATCATTACCATTTAAATCCACCATTTTCATTGAGTGATCTGCAGTTGCATCAACGCTTCCTACAGGTTGAGCCATATGGCAAGTAACGCAAGCATCAGCAACTCCGTCGTGACTCATTGTTCCAGCTAAGAATGTCAATCTTCCTCCAATGTTATTGAAGTTCAAACCTAGATAAACATCTCCCTGGAAACCTTCATGAGTGCTAAATGATGGGAAAGCACCCGGGGTTACTTTAGTTAAAATATCTTTAGCTAATTGAACTTTAGCTGTATTATCATAACGGCTATGATGACAATTCATACAAAGAACACCCATTCCACCAACACCTACAGGGGGTTTAGCTCCGTTTGTTAATGAATCAAGTGACATTGTTCTTAATTGTCTTGGATTTGTTGCATCGTGTGGATCGTGGCAAGTTGCGCATGATACAGACGGGAAGAAATCTGAAAGAGCGTAGTTAGGAGTAGTTTTGTTGTTTGTAAATTTAACAAAAGCTGCACCACTATGGCATGGGAAGCAGCCTGTTGAAGTTTTTGAAGCACCCTTGCTAATTAACATGTTAGAGTGCGTTGATTTTGCCCAGGTAGCGAATGGTCCCTTTGTCGTTGATTTTTCATGACATTGACCGCAAACACCAGCATCAACACTTTTACCAATTTTGGTTTTGTCGCCTAAGTGTTCGTTTCCAGCACCGTGGCAAGATTCGCAAGTAATAGAAGCAACTTTTGCAACAGTAGGATAATTATTGTTCATCAAGTTCCAACGAATTGGATCGTTTGGTTTGAAGTATGCAGTTGTCTTTGCTGCGTTCATTGAATCTACACCAGTTTGATACCAAGTAGTATCCCATCCAGTAGTGTAAGCTGCATTTGCAAAGTTTCCATTAGCAGCATTTTTTTCCCAACCGGTAGTGTGGCATTTTACGCAATATGTGCCGTAAGATGCTTCATAACTTGTACTAACAGAGAGAGTTCCTTTAATACCTCTTTCATACATAGTTGAGTGGTTAGTTTTTAAATATGATGATTGACTTGGATGGCAAGTTAAACAGCTCATACCTGCTTTAGGTAAACCCATATAGGTATTAACCCATATCGTATCGAGAGCAGTTTTGGCACCACCGTTAACACTAACAGAAACAATGTATTGACCGAGTGCATCAACAACAAGTTTAGTAGTTTGTTTATCAACAGTATCCAAAGCAGCAGTTGATCCGCCTGGTTTAGAAGTTAAAGTCCAAGCAAATGATGTAACAGCAGTAGCGCCTGAACCGGTTGTATCAGCCGAGAAATAAACTGTTTGTCCTTTTGCAACTACACGAAGACCACTTGACACGGGCCATGTGGTAGCTGTGGAAGAACTGAGACCTAGAGTAAGCGGAGATTTAGCTAAACGTTTAACACTAACCGCTTGCGGATAGGCTAAAGTAGCTACGAAGAGTGCGAGTAAAGAAAAACGTAAAAATCGTTTCATAAATGTCCTCTTTCAGTAATTTGAAATAATTGTTAATTACGTTGTAAATGTAACAAATAATGTTCCACAAATAAAAATGTTAAAAGTCCACTATTTCTTATAAATAATAATAGTGTTTATTTAATAATCTGATTTCGGGAATATTTTTCTATCATCAAAGAATGCTTAACCTTAACAATTAATGCTTATGTACGTAAATGTTTTGGAGGTGTTATCTTCTTCTGGATCTTAGGAAGTGCAATTGTCTCTCCTAAAATTTGAGCGCTTAGATTATTAAAAAAATGAGAAACATTTTGTCTTCTGTTTTGCACAAATACTTATATTTGTCTTTTCAATTATTATGGAGCTAATTGTGAATTCATCCAAAACCGGAACTTGGAATTTCCCGAAGGCATTTTGGACCGCTAACGCTGTTGAACTTTTCGAACGGGCAGCTTACTATGCCGTCTTTATAGCCATAACACTCTATTTAACCAATGTTGTTGGTTTTGATGATATCTGGGCTGCATGGATCGGTGGATTTTTTTCTGCAGGGCTCTACTTCCTTCCCCCTTTCACAGGTGCTTTGGCGGATAAAATCGGATTTCGAAAAGCAATTATTCTAGCGTTCTCACTCCTAACGATCGGATATTTTACGCTTGGGGCATTACCATACAAACCGATCGTTGTTCCGGCGATTGTTATTTTGATGATCGGTGGTTCGTTTGTTAAATCCATTATTACCGGTACGGTTGCTAAAACTTCTACTGAAGCGACAAGAGCAAAGGCTTATTCAATTTTTTACGGAATTGTAAACGTCGGAGCTTTTTTCGGTAAAACAATTGCTTATCCACTTCGTATAAATTTAGGACTAGAGTCAATAAATTTTTTCTCAGCTGCGATGTCTTTTATTGCTCTAGTCTCTGTGTTTTTATTTTATAAAAATGTCGATGTCAACGGTGAAGGAAAAAATGTTAAAGAAGTTTGGAGAAGCTTTATTAAAGTGGCTACAAACATCCGGCTTCTTACACTTATTTTGATCGTCACCGGATTCTGGATCATTCAACATCAAATGTATGCAACAATGCCTAAGTATGTTTTACGTTTAGTTGGAAAGAATGCTTCACCTGAATGGATCGCAAATGTAAATCCCTTTGTGGTAATGACGATGGTTGTACTCATCACTCATCTCATGCGGAAAGTCAAGTCCATAACCTCCATGAGTATCGGAATGCTCCTCATGCCATTATCGGCAACAACAATGGCGTTAAGCTCTGTGTTAATTACAATTACGGGTGATTCAATTTCTGTTTTCGGATTATTCTCATTGCATCCAATAACTGTAGTTCTAATAGCTGGAATTGCTATCCAAGGTTTGGCTGAATGTTTTATTTCCCCCCGCTATCTAGAATTTTTTTCTTTACAGGCTCCAAAAGGTGAAGAAGGTTTATACCTTGGTTTTTCACACCTGCATACGTTTCTTGCATCTTTATTGGGATTTGGACTTTCTGGTTACTTATTAACCGCCTATTGTCCCGATCCGGCAACATTAACCGCAGCACAACTTCCCACTGCTTATCTTCACGCTCATTATATCTGGTATTATTTTACCGCTATCGGATCAACATCAGCAATTGCACTATTTGTCTATGGATTTGTAACAAAAAGAATTGATGCGAAAAAGACTTTGGGACGATGAGACTTTAAGAGAAAAGGATTTTAAATTTTAATTATCGGATACTGTTCTATTTTAGAAGAACAAGTTTTTTAATGTCGGAAATTTTATCCCCTTTAATTTGATAGAAATAAATCCCGGAAGATAATTGCTTTTTAGAATTATCTTCCGTATTCCAAATGAACTGATGCATGCCTTGCTGCATCTCCCCCAAATCTTTAGTAAAGATATTTTCTCCTAAAAGATTATAGACGTGAAATGAGACCTGTTCATTCTTCGGAAGATGAAACTTTATCGTTGTCATTCCGTTAAAAGGATTTGGATAATTTTGTTCCATCATAAACTTTTGGGGAAACAAAAACCCCTCTTCCTTAATCCCAACTGATAGCTGTTCAACGATGAGTCCGTTAATAATATTTGTGCCCACTTTTACTTGAAAATAAAGATCAAGTATTTCATCAAGCACTTCTGTAACTACTGTAAGCTTATACGCTGAGTTCACTCCAGCTTTTGCAAAAAGATCTAGATTTGCCTCTATGATTTTATTTTCAACCAAAACATCAAACAATCGTTTTCCAGGGGCATCGTAATAATTTTCGGAAAACATCATCGTAACTTTATAAATACCGTTGGGAACTCTAACTCGATAGGTAGGAAAATCACTCCTCTCAGAATGATAAACAGAATCTCCGTTGGAATTAGCAACAACCATATCAGGGGGGAACGCTCTTTCGGTACCTGACATAAATCCGTATTCAACTTTTTCACTAAACTCTTGATCAGCAAGAAAATCCCCCGTCGCAGAACCACCGATATTTACTTTTAATGGGAAGGTAAGAGGATGAACATTCTGCATTGTTATTGCTGCCGCAGAACTCGAATTTCCAAAGCCATCTTTTTGGTTTAATACAATGACGTTATATGATGAAGATAAATTAATATCCGATGTGGCAAGCTCCACTGTGCGGTTATCGCCTTTAATTTTCGCTGATTGAATCGTAATCCCCGGGATGGAATAATTTGCTTTATTTGAAGCGTTCACTACATTTAATTCTTCTGAAAAAAATATGGTTACTCTATTTTTCTCAGCTCTTGCCCAGATAGGAGCTGGTCCTTTAATGTCTTTGTATCCTAAAGTAACGTTATCAGTTAACGCAAGAATCATCTTCCCATTTTCGAAGATTACATTTTCTTCGATAAAATCACAGTTATTTCCACCGAACGTATGGACACCTTTTTCCCAGCGAGTAGTGTCAAAAGAATCTAATTCATCTGTCCATTGAAGTGTGAAATTATTATTTGTTCCGTAATTGCCGCTGCCGGGAGTGTACGCTGAATATTTGACCCAGTCGTAAAAAGAAAATGAAGGGAGGATTTTATCACTCCATGCACCAACCCAATTAGGATAATCTGGATTCCAAACGTTCATCATAATTTTTTGCGGAAGATCGAGAGTTTGAATATGAGCTCCGGTCTGCCGGTGAACTTCTTTTCCGTCTATGAACCATGCAACATATTCCGGTGTCCACTCAAATCCATAATCGTGATAATCAAGCGCTGGATTAAAATCGGTTAATGCATGACTTACATGATTAACTTGCCCTTTTGTTATCGGATTGAATTGCACATCATTGGCATACCGCCCTAAAATTTCAATATCAATTTCGTTCCAATCCAAAACGCTTGTTATTTCATGATAGGTAAAAAACGAAGTAAGCATTCCTTCTTTTCCGGAAGTTTTCATTCTTGTTTCAAATCTTCCATAAGTAAAAGCGTCCTTGGTTCGGTACTCAGCACCTTTATAAGTTCTTGCAAATCCAAAACTTTGAACGAGTAGTAAAAAAACGAATGGAAGAAAGATAAGGCTTTTCATAAATGCACCATTGGAAATGATTGATAAAGAAAGGCGCACGTTTTTAAGTGCGCCTTAACAGGAAGATCTAGAAAACTATGCCAATAGTAAATTTCTGAATATTTGTGAGACTTCCGAAATCTTGATAAGCATAATCAAATTTTAATGCGAGATTATTTAACAATGCTTGCTTGACACCAAATCCGAGCGTAAAAGACTCTTCGGAAGTTTCGAGGAATAACGATTTATATCCTCCACGGAGGAAAAGAAAATCATTATAAGCATATTCAGCACCGGCGTTAATACTTTCAAAATTATCACTTGGATGTAATGCATCAAGTGCAACTGTAATTTTATTTTCATCGGTAATGTGGAAACTGTAACCGAGACCTACTCTAAAGTTGAGTGGAAGAGCCCAATCATCAGTCTGAATATTTCCGGGGATTTTATCATTATTCCCTGAAGTTGTCTGATCGAGATCGAGAAGAACAAGATTTGAAGTTCCAGACAATCTCATTTTTGTTCCGAAATTAGAGATTGACATTCCTAAGATAATTCCATCAAACGGAGTAACGTATTGAACTCCTAAATCCAATGCGATAGCAGCGGCATTCATTTTCCAGATTGATTGGTAAACAATTTTAGGAGTAAATCCAATTGCAAAATTATCAGTTAAGTTCATTGCGTAAGATACTGCAAAGACGGCGTCAGTAGCAGAGAAGAGTTCACCAGTTCCATCTGGTTGATCGATAGTCGTTACCTTCATATCTCCATATTCTGAAGAGGTAAAACTCAACCCTAAAGTTCCCATATCGCCAAGGTTAATGTAGCCGGAGACAAAGTTATAATTAACGTCTGCAATCCACGATGTTCTATCGAACATTGCACCGCTACCCTGGAGTTTGGCAAGCCCTGCAGGATTCCAATAAATGGCACTCGCATCATCTGAGAGGGAAACATAAGCGCTTCCCATTCCGGTTGCCCTAGCACCCTGACTGATTGAAAGGAAAGGAGCGGCAACCGTTCCTTTTTTTGAAACATCTTTAACTGATTGAGAAAAGGTGTTTCCAACAACAATGAATAAAAGAATCGTAAGTTTTATTAATGTTTTCATAGTTAGTTCCACCTTATTTAATTACCGCAAATTTACCAATATGTTCGCCGATGCCTTCAGCTTTTACATGGTAGACATATATTCCGTAGGCAATGTCCATTCCATCTTCAGACACTAAGTTCCAAGAAAGAGCGCCTTCTCCGGGAGCTGAATCCTTTGAAAGTGTTTTCACCAAATAACCTGACATTGTATAGATTTTAATTTCACACTTTGCCGGAAGGTTGATGAAATCAATTTTTCGTTCACCACGACCAGTAAAGTTCAAGTTTCTCTTTTCCCAAGATGCAGCACCCAAATAAGGATTTGGAACAACAGAAATTTTTGCGAGATCGGTTTTTGCCTTCTCACCACTTAGTGATGCAGTCTTTGTTGTAAAGACAAACGAATCGTTTAAGTAAAATGGACGAGTAGTAGCAATTCTGAAAACATCTCCGGGAGCGGGATCAACCGGATTTGAAGTAAATGGGTTAACGCTATAATGAATGTCCCATACAATTGCGCTTTTTGTCCCTTTTGTTTCAAGGATTTTTATTTCATCACCAAGTGTTACAGTTCCAGATTTATCAGGATCTGCCATTGCTATTTTAACATAGTGCCCTTGTGTAATATTTCTGATTTTATAATTAATAGGAATAACTACATAAGCTCCTTCTTTGAGATCGGTGGTATCTACGATATGATCGTAAAATTCGATTTCATAGTCAGCAGCCCATTTAGTTCCAATCGATGAAGTATTTTGAGATGGAACAAGGTATGCTGTACTAGCACCTTTAACCCATCCAGACCTCATGATATCTAAATTAATTCCTGTATCACTGTCAACGGTTACAGAAATACCATCAAACGGAGGGCTCATTTTGGATAATCCAAAGAATGTAGAATCAACACCACTGGCTACAGTAGAATCGACCCCTTGATATGAACGTATTACATCGTAGGATTTTGTTGAATAACGGTAAAGGAGTGAATCTGATTTAAACTTAACTGTATAAGCTGCACCATTGATTATTTCGTTAGGATTCAACACATTTACAATTAATGATCCGGTTCCAATCCCAGAAGTTACTTGATCTAAGTTTCCATTGATTTGAGGTGGAACATACCCGGCGGATGGTGCATTCGGCTTAACAACCGCACAGTTCACATCCACAAATTGTAAGTTACCGGCATAATCAACTGAAATAACTTTGGTACATTCAGAAGGTTGTAGTCCGGATGTTCCAAATTTGGGATCTCCCATATCGTATGAAACTACAGCGTAATAATAAGTTTCTCCATTTTTAACATCAGTGTCAACATAAGAATTTTGCAACCCTGATTCTGAACCTCTCCAAAAACGAGCACCGTTAACACCAATCGGGTCAGGGCCGAATATACTATCCACCTTATCAAACTGAGCAATTGGTTTCCAGAATTTCGGCGAACCTTTGGAGTCAGTAACTACTTTAATATCCTGAAATTCAGGTTCTCTACTCTTATAGACAAGATACCCTTCAAAATCTTTTTTAAATCCCATTCTGTTCCCAAACTGATCGTATTCAAAACCTAAGAATGGATCTCTTGATTCTTCAGCTTTATTATCCCAATAGAGGAATACTTTTTTATCTCCTGCAACAGCAGTTACGTGAGGAGTAATTGGAGGCTTGGAGAAATTATAATTGGCGTTATAAATTTGTTGAACAGTGACTTTGTTAAAGATCATATCCTCTTTATCACTTCCAAAAACCAATGCCATCGAATATCGCTCCCTAAGTCCCCTTTTTAATGGGAAAGGTCCAGAAGAGAAAACAATATTAACATTTGTATTTTGGATTGAGGTATCTGCAAAACCTTCTAACATTTTCTTCCAAACGGTATCGTCCCACTTTGGCCAGGGATTGTTTGGTGTTTTTGCTAGTTCAACTAATGATACTGCGTTCAAACCAATTTGATCTGATTCATCTTTATCCGTTTTATCAAAATTCGGTTCACCATCAGTAGGAAGACCATCGCCTTCTCCTTCATCGGCAATCGTATACTGAGGATCATATGGTCCAACACCATCTTTTCCAACATCATTATTTACTGGTTCGGTTAGGGGATCCCAGTGTCCATCGTTGTTTACATCAAGATAGGGAACCCAGTCATGATCATTATCTATTCCATCATCACGTTTTTCATCAACCATGCCATCTTCATCATCATCAATTCCGTTTGTAGAATTACCGGGACTTTCAAGATATGCATATCCATAATAACCAGTTACCCAATTGCCAGGAATTCCTTTTCCTTGATGATCCCAAGCATAGGTTAAATCCAAATATTTATCGTATCGTACATCGTCACCACCACTGCTTGGTCCACCAACACCGGGATCGGAATAAAATCCAAAACAGGTACTATCATAATCAGTGTCTGATACATTCACAATATCGTAGTGCCAGAAAATAATGTCTTCTGCCAAAACATGTGACCACTGGAACCCTCTAACTTCAACACGTACACCAAGTCCCCCCCAAAGAGTATCAGACTTAATCGGGAAATAACTATAGGGAGCTCTTCTAAATTCCCCGTCCCTATTGTCATCAACAACAAAAAAAGTTTCAAAGTCGGCGTTCTTTTGATCAAGACCAAAATAGCCGTACCAGTGACCATTCCATCTTTCTGCGTCAGCCGCGGGATAGTCCCAACGGAAGGTTGCTTTTGGCCAAACCGAAGGCCATGAATTTCTATCGATACTCATAGCAGGCTTAGTGGATGAAGCATTAGCGTAACCAGGCAATGGTTCAAGACCCCATATTTCACCAGTTACAGGGTCAACATCCATCTCTTCACGGTAGCTTGCTTCTACAGGATGAATGACTTGTCCGTTAGCTGCCGTAACTTGTCCAGCAATTAAAACCGTAACGCCATCAATATATGGGTGGCCGGAACCTTTAGGCCATTCCCCAGACGGTTGAAAAGGCCAGTGTGCAACTTCTGTTGTGTTTTTAAAAAGTGTACGGACGAGGTTTCCGTCCATAATACTTTCTTTTTCGTATTTAAAATTTCCTCTTTGGTCATCTCTGTATAATTGTACTTGAGGATCAACCTGTGCAAATAGGGTCAAGCCTCCAAATAGAAAAAGAAGAAGAATAAGTGTTTTGTTTTTCATAATAATTTCTCCTGTAAATCCTATATTCCGAATTGCATACCAAATCGGATTTGACGTGGTGATGAAAAGGATGTTGGGTTGTTCAAATATTCCTGAATTGTATTTAAGCCGATAATCTGGCTAGCTTCATAGGTAAAAATGTCAACATTGGCACGTCCGGAAGCAGAATTTACACCATATTCATTTTTGATATCCAATAAATTATAAATCAATACGAAGGTATTAAGTTTTACTCCATAAATATCAAATGTTTTCTCTGCACGTAAATCAATGTTATAAGTAGGAGGTTTAATTCCACCATTCTCGAAGCGAACACCGTTTGAAACTCTTTCGCTTTCTGTGTAAGGGAATCCTGAACCATAGCCCAAAATCATTCCCACACTCCAATCACCTGGTTGTCCAACAGTAAGAGAGAGATTTAAAGTAGAACGCTGATCCCAGTTTAGTGGAACAACTTTTTTGTTTGCCTCAATTGGAGGATTTGTTTGGTTGTTATTAAAGTTAGACATCGGATCGGAAGCGTTTCCTTCTGCAATCTGATAAGTATAATCCAGTTTTGCTCCAAAGTAATCAACAAATCTCCGTTCAAGAGTAACAATAAAACCGCGAACATTACCATAATCTCTATTTACAAATCGAGCATATCGAACTCCTTCGTAAGTATTAAGAATTTCAGTCCCTAATAAGTTTCTGATATCACGATAATAAATTGAAGTATTCAACGATATATTAGGGAATAGGATTTGTTGTAATCCGATTTCATACATAATCGTCTTCTGTGGTTTCAGATCAGGATTTCCTGTAAGCTGTGAAAGCCCGGATGACTGTGTTACAAGATAATCTGAGTTTACAAAAAGATTATCAAAGTTTGGAATCTGGAAAAAATGTCCGTAGGAAAAGTGAATAATTCCTTGATCCGTTATGGGGAATGAAACACCAAGACGTGGACTCAATTGGTATTTAACCTTAGTTTTTGTTCGCTGACCTGCACCTGGGAAGTCACTATTGTTTGAAGGATTTCTTAAATCAGCAGGAACTTCTGAATGAGGATCAAAATAATCTAAACGCAAACCTGCGTTGATGATCATAATATCATATTCCATTTTATCCTGAACATAAGCTGCAAATTCTTTCGGATATTTTGTGTACTCTTGATTGCCTTGTGATCCAAGATCGCGATACCATGGAGTAAAGACTGAGTCGTTTTCATCCTTGTCAATTAAGTCAGAACCGTGGTTATAGATAGAATGGAAGCGCCCTTCTATACCCGCGCCAATTTTGTGTTCCTTAGAAATTTGAGAACTTATAGACCATTGAATAATATTGGTGAGGGTTTGTCTTGCATATCTGCCGCTCTGATTTCCGCCTTCTTGAAAAGTATAATTAGCTGATTGTGGCGTTCCTTGAGTACTTGGAACATATCGGGAATCATAAGGATTAGCGTAAAGATAGCCTTTGTAATTGAAATAATTAGAATTAAACTTTAAAGATTGAAAGGTACTCTGTGATGGTACATGAGTAATCTGAAAACTATTCATATGACTGAAGCGGTAATGCTTCTGGGTTCCATCGGGTGTCCAGGACCAATAGTGATCATAATATCTGTTATAGTTGTCATCACCAAAATAGCTGTAGCTGAACTTAAATTGTTTCATGGTATACGAAAGTTTTGCATTCAACGACATTTTTTCTGATGGGTTCATTGCGACATTGGCACCATCACCTGAATGAGTATCAAATACAATTTTTTGACCAGTTGGATCAAATGGATTCTCAAATGCAACAGCCGCTTGGTCTGATACCAAATAAACTCTTTTGCCAAATAAAAATCCGTCTTCTTTATAATACCGTGCAGTAACAAAGTAAGAGAGATTATCAACAACTTCGGTTGGACCACCAAGACTTACTTGAAAATCTTTTGTCTTAATAGAAGTGAATTTGTTTAAATTTCTAAAAATGTCTGTATGAGTTGTGAAATAATTCCCCAAATAAGCAGACGCGTTTATGCCAAATTTTGACGAACCATCCTGGGTAACAATATTTACGATACCGGACATTGCCTGTCCGTATTCAGCATTAAAAGTACCACTGATAACTTCCATTTCTCGGATAGAGCTGTTTTCTAGTTGGATACCAAATCCTCCGTTGAAAGCATCAGTTACCGAAACACCATCAACTAGATAAGCAACTTCGCCGGAACGTCCGCCGCGAAAGTGACCATCAACTACCCCGGCCTGAAGATTGATAACTTGACTAATATTTTCAACAGGCATCATTTTAATATCACTAGCTGATACAGTAACAGACGAAGAAGTTAAATCCTTCTGAACCATTGGACGTTCAGCGGTAATAACTACTTCTTTGTCGATATTTATAGATTGAGAAGAAAGTTTGATATTAAGAGCGGTGGTAAGGTCAATTTTAACCACAACTTTCTGGATAACTAATTTTTGATATCCTACAGCGCTTGCAATAATTCGATATTCGCCAGGAGGAATATTATTGATAAAATAATAGCCATCAAAATCTGCAGCGGCTCCTAAAAAAGTTCCTTCAATAACTATATTTGCCCCGATGATTGCTTCACCGGTTTCGGCATCTACAACTTTACCGGAAATTTTTCCTGTTTGTCCGGCAAATATGGTAACTGAAAAAACGAAAAGGAAAAGCAACGAAAGAAAAGCCTTTCTTGCCATTTCTCCTATGCTGCTGAGAAACTCCTCTCTAAGTGAATATGTAGTTTGCATACGTATTTCTTCCTAATAAAAATGGATATAAGTCTCGTAACCTAATAAAAAAATAGAGACGGGGTATTACCCCGTCTCTAGAATTGAACTATTTAAGAAGCATCATTTTTTTGATACTTTGGAATGAACCGGCTTCTAATTTGTAGAAGTACATTCCACTTGCAAGTGTGCTTGCATCAAAGCTAACGGTATGGTTACCGGCAGATTGATACTGATTAACCAAGGTTGCAACTTCACGACCAAGAACATCAAATACTCTCAAAGTAACTAATTCAGGATTTTGAAGAGCATAAGAAATCTTAGTTGAAGGATTGAACGGGTTAGGATAATTTTGAGCTAAGTTAAAGTTTGAAACTACACTATTATTAGCTTCGTCTTCAACACCAACTGCCATTTTATTTCCAATCCATGTCCATAACCACAATGAAGGATTATTCCACGATTGGTCGTTGTTGAATGGAGAATAACAGAATACTAATTCTCTGTCGCCAGTTGCATCAGCATCGTTACATGAGAAATCGACACCGATTCTCATTCCTTCTGCTGGAACTAAGAGAGAATCTTTTTCACCACTATAACTTGAATTACGTTTGTGAGCAAGATCAGCTAAAGAAATTTTAGCTTCAAAATAATATCCTGAAGAAAGGGATTTTTGACCGAAGAAATAATTAGCACCAGGATAGAGTAAGCTGTCACTGTTTCCAGTAGTAACTCTTTCTTCATCAAAACGGATTTCGTAATGAGGAGTAGCACCACGTTTATAACTTGTAAAAGTACCTGTATTGTTTGCATCATACAAACCGAGATATAAGTTAATAGCATCATTCATCCATGGATCACTTCTCTTCTTCCAGCTATAGATGTCATCAGTAACATCAGCAGCAAAGTAGAGATAATCTTTATCCATTGCTAAACGGGCAATAACACTATAATCCGCATCACCATCATGCAAACCACTTGGGGCGTCAAAACCAGTTCCTTCTGAACGGATGATTCTGATTTCAGGGATAGAAGCCCATTCTGACAGGTCACCATCTGCAACAAAATTAACTGGAGCGGTTTTCGAAATTGTGGGAACACCCTTACCTTTGTTAACGGTAGGAGTATTTAAGAATGCAGGATCAGATGAATTTGGAACTTTATCTTTACAAACAATAGCATAGTAATATGTAAGATCTTGATCTGTCATAGGTGAACGAAGAATTTGCTCAAGAATTTGAGTGTTTTCTGCAATACCAGCTTTAAGAAGTTTTGCTTTTGTTATGTCTGTGATTGGGCTTTCAGAATAATAAACATCATAAATTTCGCCTGTTTCACCAGGAACATCTGTCCAAGTAATTAAATTTGAGTATGTTCCAGGAACAACACTAAGTCCTGTAACTGCTTTTGGAGGAATTACATCTATTACTGGACTGCCTGTCCAAATTTCACTGATGTAAATAACCTTTCCAGCAATACCGGAAGCTTCAGCCATAAAACCAAGAGTTCCAACTTTAGAAGAATCAAAAGCTGTAGTATTATCCTGAGCAACAAGATCACTCAAAGCAATAAAATATTGGTGCCATTGATTATCGGTGTTTGGTGTAAATACTTTACCAACTTTTCCATTTCCGCCGCTTTCAAGTTGTACACGTATTGCGCCAGTCCCAGCTTCTGCTTTCATCCAAAACTTTAGAGTATCAATTGACCATGACCAGGACATATCAAAAGTCGGGGAAATTGAATAGCCAATACCGGTCCAACCGTTACCCCATTCGTTTCCTTGGGTCCATTTGATTGCATTCAACTCAGGAACACGTCCGGCACCTTCAACAAATTCCAATTTTGATTGTCCCCAAGCCCAACCCGTACCGAGAGCTGGAGGTAAAAATTTACCAGAGAAAAACAAAGTTGCGATAGATCTTCTTCCTTCCATCGTTAAGTTATCCCATAAGATGGAACCTGTTGAACTCTTAGCTGTATCGCCAACACCATCGCCGTTGGCAAATACCAATGCGAATTCAAACCCTTTAATGTGATCTAACTGTAATTCTTTATCGCCATCTCCAAATTGAAGAGAAAATCCTTTTGTGTTATCGGAATTTCTTTCAAGAGGTAAATCAACTTCAATCCAATTATTTGAAGCATCAGCAAAATTAATATTGATCTTATGTAACCAAAGATCTCTGTTCCCGGCAGCATCGATTTCAGCCATTTTAAATTCCATTTTAGTTTCACCGGCAGCTGTCATCAGTGCAGGATTTGTAACTTTATAACGGAGTCTCAAGTGGGTTCCACCAGACAAATCGATATAAGGTAATGCATCAGTTGCACCTGGTTTGTAGGTGGTTCTAACAACATATCCGCCCCAGCCATCTTGAGCTTGGACGTGATAATCGATTCTCATTGAACCGGTACCTTCGACCTTATCAGCATCATTTTTCAGAAGGCAATAAGATCCAGGACCATTCGTAAAATAGTTATCGTTCAATACTGGTGGATCCAAGAAAACCGGTCCAACGGCATCGTCGAAACTTTGAATCAACTTTTGAGCTTGAGACATTTGCATCAAACCCAGCAGTATAAATAAAACGAAAAGTTTTTTCATGACTTTTCTCCTTTGTTAGTTAGTTGTTATGTGTTTAGTGTTATGAACTTGTATTGACCAAAAAAGATAATAACAAAATAAATTCTTTCTCTCTAATTCCAAATACTCCAGAGTCCAATAATCAGCAATAATAGAAACGCCGATATAGCTATGTTCAATCTATCTCTGCTTACAGAACCAAGATGGTTTAAATTAAATTTTATTTCTTTGAAAGTATCCGGGAATAAAAACGGGACATGAGAAATTTCTTTTCTTTCCGGTTTTGCAGCAAAACTGAGTACTAAAATTAGAAAAGAACAAAACAAAAACAATAGTATTGCAAAGTGCAAAAAATTAATCGAAACAAAAGTAATTAACAGTGGAGAAGTTGTCATATTCATTTGCACAAGAAGTTGAGCAGTCAAACGTAATATGCCAATTGTTTCACCGATAACCAATGTCCAGATTGCTGCGTTTCCGTTTATGCGTTTAAACAAAAATCCAAAAATAAAAACAGCTGTAATTGGAGGACTAATAAACGCCTGCACGCTCTGCAAAAACAAATAAACCTGCGAACTTATCAATTTTACGAAGGAAACCATCAGAATAGCACCAACAACGGTAACCATCGTAGCTAATCTACCGATTAGAACCAATTTTCTTTCAGAGGATTCAGGATTTCTCGGTTTATAATAATCATTTGTATAAATTGCCGAAGAACTGTTAAATGCACTTGCTAAAGAAGACATAATAGCTGCTAGCAATCCTACAACAACAAATCCTTTCACCCCGACCGGTAAAAGATTTCCTGTAATTAATGCTGGATAAGCATCATCACCCTTCGATTCAGGATAGAGAACTGCTGAAATTAAACCGGGTAAAACTAAAATAAAAACTGGGGTGATCTTTAAAAAAGCGGCAAGTAAGGAACCACGTCGAGCATTTTCAACATTCTTTGCACCAAGTAACCGTTGCACAATAAATTGATCGGTACACCAGTACCAAAATGCTATAATAGGAGCTCCAAAAATAATTCCTGTCCAGGGATAATCAGGATCAGAAATCCCTTTAAACATCGAGAAAAAATCTGACGGCAATTTGGCTTGTAATGCTGAAAATCCTCCCACCTCATGCAGCCCAAAAAGCGTTAAGGTGACTGCACCAAGAATCATGAGGATAGCTTGCACGTAATGAGTTTTAACGATTGCCGTTGCACCACCAGTCACGCTATATAAACCTGTTATTAACACTATAAAAATTGCCGATGTATAAATGTTGATGCCAAATATTTTTGTAAATAAAAGTCCGCCAGCAAAAAGGGTGACGGTTATTTTTGTAAAAAGATACGTTACGATTGAAATTACTGCAAAAACTTTTCTGCTTCTTCTGTCAAATCTTTTTTCGAGAAATTCCGGCATGGTTTGCACACCGCTTTTAAATAATATCGGAGCGATGAACCATCCTAAAATAATTAAGATAAAAATTGCCATCAGTTCAAATTGGGCAACTGCAAATCCTCTTGAAGCACCTGCACCTGCCAAACCGATAAAATGTTCACTTGAGATGTTTGTTGCAAAGATTGACAATCCAACTGCAACCCATCCGTTATTCCTTCCGGCTAAAAAATAATCTTCAGTATTCTTTTCCTTCTTTCTTGAATAGAAAAATCCGACACTCAAAATCACCGTAAGGTAGAGGGCCATGATCAAACTATCAAAAATTGAAAAAGACACTTTTAAAATTTTCCTTTCTAAAATGATTATGCTTTGCACAAAAGATGCCAACAGTTTTTTATTAAAAAGATTACTTTTTAGCGTTTTTCAAACCATTTCCCTTAATTTAAAAGCAGCCCATTTATTAGAATAATAAATTTGGTTTATTATTTTAATAAATGAATGAAAGTAGACCTTTGTGAGACCACTTCCGCTTGGCTCTTTTAACAAAAATTGGCATAGCATTAATCATTCGGTCTGGATTCAGAATGGCGTAATCTTTGATGAAAGTGGATAATAAAATTATTTGCTGTATGAACTGTTGCAATTTGTTTTTTTTTAATTCAATTTGTAACAACAAAAATCCTGTTAGAAGGTACCGTTTTGCAACAATCTAAAAAAATGTAAAATGAATAAAAGTGAAGAGCACAAAAAAAACAATCATGACTTAACCGAAAGTCTGTTACTTCACTCAGTTTTAGACACCCCACAAGAACTAATCTTTTTTGCTCTTGATTTGAACTACTGCTATACTGCCTTTACAGCCTTTCACAAAACTATTATGAAAAACATTTGGGGAGTTGAAATTGAGATCGGGACAAACATGCTTGAGTCGATCTCGTCCCCGGATGACCGCCAGAAAGCTAAAAACAACTTCGACCGCACATTAAAAGGTGAACACCTTGTATTAGAAGAAGATTACGGAGATGAAAATCTCTTGAGAACTTTTTATCAGGATCACTACAATCCCATAAAAACTAAAGAAGGGAAAGTGATCGGACTATCCGTTCTGGTTGTTGACCAAACAAAAAATAAACTTGCTCAGGAAATATTACGCAAAAGTGAAGAAAATTTGTCGGTTACTCTACAGTCAATAGGAGATGCAGTTATTTCAACTGATGTCGCGGGAAGAATTACAAGAATGAATCCCATAGCCGAAAAACTTTGCGGTTATCGTTTTTCCGAGGCTCAAGGGAAATCTCTTGATGAAATTTTCAAAATAATTAATTCAGATACGCGAGAAACTGTAGATAATCCTTTAGCAATCGTTATTAAAACCGGGAATATTGTTGGGCTAGCCAATCATACTACACTCGTTTCCGGAGATGGAAAAGAATATCAAATTGCCGATAGTGCCGCTCCGATTAAAAACGACAAAGGAGAAATACTTGGAATCATCATAGTTTTTTCTGATGTTACCGAAAAATATACGGCACAAAAATTTATAGAAGAAAGTGAAGAAAAATACCGGACTCTCGCAGAAACTGCCGGCGACGTAATTATTACTTATACTCCAAAAGGAGAAATTACCTACTTAAACGAAGCTGCTTTAGAGTTAACAAATCTTACAAGTGAAAATTATCTTGGCACCAGTTTGATGAATTTCATCCCAAAACAATATCATGAGAAATTAGCTCAAAATCTGCGTGAGCGTAATGCAGGTTTCTTAGATAAAAGAATATTTGAGATGGAACTTTTGGATAAAAACGGTAGAGAGTTTCCGGTGGAAGTTGCAAGTTCCCCTCTCGTTTCCGGTGGGAAAATAACCGGATTTCTTTCAATTGCAAGAGATATAACAGAACGCAAAGCAGCTGAAGAAAAATTAAAAGCTAATGAAAAAAAATACCGTCTTCTGATCGAAAATGCCATTGATATGGTCTTTACACTAAATTCAGAAGGTTTCCTAACTTACATCAGTCCCTCTTCTAGACATTTTGGAGGGTATGATGAAATTGAAGAACTTGGAAAACATTTTTCAGCTTATCTTGCTGATAAAAATCAGTTAGAAAAATTCTCACAAACTTTTCAAGAAATAATTAAAGATAAAAAAAGTAAGGTCCTCGAACTATTTTATCTCCCAAAACACCGAAAACCGTTCTGGGCGGAGGTAAGCGCAAAACCCATTGTTGTAAACAATGTAGTTGTAGAAGTTCATTGCGTTCTGAGAAATATTGAAGAGCGAAAACAAGCGGAAGAAAGAATAAGGGCGCAATTAAATGAACTAAAAAAATGGCAGGCCACAACAATCGGAAGAGAAGAAAGAATCATTGAAATGAAAAGAGAAGTAAATCATCTCTTAGAACGGTTGGGGCTGCCGAAAAAGTATAATGTGGTATAAGATCAACTCTCAAATTTGGTCAATTAACATCGCAATAAAGGGCAAAATTAAAAGGTCTATTAATGGAAGAATTATCAAATCAACTTCTTGAAGAATCAGAACGTTCACGTCTTGTTCTGTTAAGCCTACTTGAAGATCAGAAAAACGCTGAGGATGCACTCCGCTTAAGACACGAAACAACCAAGCGCTTTCAAAAAGTAATTAGTGAATTAGCGATCTCTCCTTTTCTTGTGAATGGAAATGTTGAAGCCTTCTCGGTTTTATTGAATGAAAAAGTTGCTGAAGTCCTGAATATTGAGCGGGTGAGTGTATGGTTCTTTAATAAGTCGCAAACAGAATTACATTGCATTGATCTTTATGAAAACTCAAAGAAACTCCATTCAAACGGTATAGCTCTTAAACAAGAAGAATTTGTAAATGAGTTTCATGCACTAAAAACAAAAAAATTTGTAAATGCCGATAATGCTTTAACTGATCCCCGCACCGCAGGGTATGTTGAAGGATATTTAATTCCCAACCGCATCACTTCAATGTTAGACTCTGTAATCAAACACGGTGACGTTCATCTAGGGACACTTTGTTTCGAACATGTTGATAGACCACACCATTGGGAAGCCGAAGAAATTGCTTTCGGATCTCAATTAGCGGATCAATTATCAATAGCACTGTACAACCAAGAACGTATTGCAACATTAAAAATTTTGGAACAGAATGAAGCAAAATTTCGAACTGTAGCTGACTTCACTTACGATTGGGAATATTGGGAGACAGAGGGTGGAGAGATTATGTATATGTCTCCTTCGTGCGAAAGAATTACCGGCTATACTCGAGAAGAATTTATCGCCACACCCGATTTACTGATGAAGATTGTAGTTCCTGAGGACGTAGCTACAATTGCTGAGCATCATAGAAGAGACTACACTGAAGACTTTCGAAACCATGTTGATGAGTTAGAGTTTAGAATAACAAAAAAAGATGGTTCAATAGTTTTTCTCCACCACATCTGCCGACCAATTTTTGATAACAACAATAAATTTCTTGGTAGACGCATTAGTAATAGAGATATCACTGATCGAAAACGAACACGACTAATTTTAAACGAAACGAATCAACAACTTGTTGCTTTGATAGAAGCCATACCGGATGCGATATTTTTTAAAGATGGAGAAGGGCGCTGGTTGATAACAAACGAACCGGCTAAAAAATTGTTCTTACTTCACAACCATGATTGGGTTGGGAAAACAGATATTCAACTTGGTGAAGAGAGACCTGAACTAAAAGATGCACATGCAAATTGCATCATTGATGATGAAAAAGCTTGGAATAAAAAAGAATTATTTATTGCCGATGAATTTGTACCTGATGAGCAAGGGAATATTCATCAGTATGAAGTTCGAAAAGTTCCCCTTTTTGAAATTGATGGAAGCAGGAAAGCTCTTGTAATAATAGGATCGGATATAACAGAACGGAAACAAGCCGAAGAAGCGTTAAAAGAAAGCGAAACAACATTTAGAAAATTATTTGAGGAATCGGCAGATCCAAATTTATTATTAAATGATTCGGGATTTTTTGAGTGCAACCAGGCAACTCTTTCACTTCTGGGATATAACTCCAAACAAGAATTTCTAAACAAACAGCCATGGGAAGTATCGCCGAACTTGCAGCCCGACGGCATGCTCTCCGCAGAGAAAGCAAAATTGATGATTGATAAAGCAATCCGCGATGGTTATAACCGCTTTGAATGGATTCACTTAAAAGCTGATGGAACTGAAATCCCCGTTGAAGTTATGTTAACATCAATCACGATTAAAGGTAAGCAGACTTTTTATACCGTTTGGCGCGACATCACCGATAGAAAATTAGCAGAAGCTTCGCTTCAAGAAAGCGAATTAAAGTATCGCGAACTTGTAGAAAATTCTCCCGATGCTATAGCAATCTATGTTGAGGGGAAAATAACGTTCGTAAATAATGAATGTGTCCGGTTGATGGCAGCAAAAAGTTCCGATGAATTACTCGGCAAATCGGTTATTCAATTTGTGCATCCAGATTTTCGCCAATTTGTGGGTGAACGGATGAAAAAAGTTGTTGCTGATGGAATTGTTTTACCTCCTGCCGAAGAAAAATTTATTAAACTTGACGGTTCTGAGGTTGATGTTGAAGTAAAAGCCATGGCCATAAAATTCGGACATAATCCTGCGGTGCAATTAATTATTCGCGATATTACCGAACGGAAAAGAATGACAGGTGAGTTAATCGCCTCCAAAGAAGCGGCCGAACGTGCCAACAGTGTTAAGGATGGATTTATTGCAAACATGTCACACGAAATACGAACTCCTTTAAACGGAATTTTAGGAATGACGAGTATTATAAAGGATTCGCTTTCACAATATGTAACCAAGAACGAAGAATCTTTTTTTGAAGGAATCGAAACATCCAGCCAGCGAATAATAAGGACTGTTGATATGATCTTGAATTTCTCACGATTAAAATCGGGAGACTTCCCCATCGCACCAAAGGAAATAAATTTAACGTCGATCTGTTCAAGTTTGTATAAAGAATTTTATATTCGTGCAAATTACTCTTCACTTGAACTAAAATTTGAAAATCACTTTGATAAAGCAATCTTGCTCACGGCAGATGAATATTCAATAACTCATGCAATATCAAATCTAATTGATAACGCTATAAAATATTCTAAAGAAGGGCCTATAACTCTTAGTCTCTCCCCCGGTAAAGACGGAGAAGTATTAGTTAAAGTAAAAGATAACGGAATCGGGATGACGGAAGAATATTTAAAACATCTTTTTGAACCTTACAGGCAAGAAGAAATGGGGTACGGACGTGCATACGAAGGGGTTGGGCTCGGTTTATCACTGGTAAAACAATTTTTGGAACTCAACGAAGCGCAAATTTCTGTAGAAAGTAAAAAAGGAATGGGAACAACTTTTACCATTACTTTTACAAAAACCTCAAGACAAAAAAAGAAGAAAGAGATTAAAGAAAAAGTTCAGACCAAAGTTGAAGAGCAAAGAATATCTGAGAAACAATTGGTCTTGGTTATTGAAGATGACCTAATTAATCAAGTTACCATTTCAAGTTTTTTAGCAAGTAAATATAAAACCATTGTAATTGCTTCTTCGGATGAAGCAATTAAAGTACTTGAGAATCATAATGTTGATTTCATTTTGATGGATATTTCTATCCGCGGTTCCAAAAATGGTTTGGAATTAACTAAAGAATTAAAAACAAAAGAAAATTTCCGTCATATCCCAATAATTGCAATAACAGCGCACGCATTTGATAAAGATAGACAAAATTCTCTTGCAGCTGGCTGCGATGAGTATCTTTCTAAACCTTTTACAAAAGAGGCGCTTTTAAATATGTTGGCGAATTTCTAATATCAAATTATTTAACTTTTATAGACAGCCAGACTTTCACCGATCCACCTGTCTGGCTTGCATCTGCAAAAGGAACTAAATTTATTTTAGAGCTTTTATTCTTCTTCTTTGTATCAACAATATTTAACATGTAAGCTTGTTCCCCAATCCATTTTTCAGGCAATAACTTTACATTGCTTTTATCGATTGCTAAATCAATGAGACTTTTTTCTTCTAAAAATAATTCAGCATCTTTTGGTAATTCATGATTGAGTAAAGTATCAATCGCTAAAACCTGCGGACCCCTCTCAAGTGCAATTTGACCTGGATAACTTTTACCGCCATTTTTTATTTTGATATGCATTGAAAAAGATATTTTAATTTTATCGCCCTGTTTCCATATACGATCAATCGTTAAAAATTGATTTGGTTCGCCTTTATATTCTTTGCCTCCGACTTTTGCTTTAAATGATGTTGCCCATGATGGGACGCTCAATGCTATCGTAAATAAAGCGGTTTGAGAAGTGCTAACTCTTACAATCAATTCTCCACTTTCCGGGAAATTACTTTCGACTTTTAATGCTAGATCAATTTTCTTTTTATCAATTGTGGTAATTTTTTCTTTGTACAATGCAGGTTCATAGAACATCAGAGTTGGATTTTTATTCAAATTGCCAAAAGTAAAAAATGGAATCATCGCTATTCCGCGCGGTACGCTTGAAGTACAGCAACTAATCGAGCAAATAAAAGGTTTTTTGTCCATCAACGGAGTATAATAGCTTACGCATCCTGTTTCAGGATTTTCAGCCCCCAACAAATGATTATAAATTGTCTTTTCAATTTGTTCAAGATATTTTATGTCACCGGTAACAGATAAAAGAATTTGATTCAACTGAATCCATGTAGTTGTAACACAGCCTTCACCCATATGATCTTTATCGGCTGCGGGGAGTACTTCATCATCCTGAAAATGTTCCCATGAACTTGTTGTTCCGGTAATGTAAAGTCTCTTCGATACGATATCATTCCAGGCTATCAACACAGGTCTTAAAAGATTTTCGTCTCCGGTAAGTTTGTAAAGATTTATCAATCCAACTAAATTTGAAAGCATCTCATATGCTTTACCGTTCGCTACCTTGTTTACTTTGCCGGTAGAGAGTAGTGAACTAATAATTTTCGGACCATTTTTTTGTTCCCATGCATCAAGAATGTAATAACAAAAATCCAAATATTTTTTCTCACCGGTATATTTATAGAGTTCAACCATCGGATCCAAAACACTTGTAGCCGCCATTCCAACATGTTCCCCTGCAAGAATAATATCGCGCTGTCCGGAATTATTCCCAAAAGTTGAACACATTAAATCTCCCATTTTCTTGCAAGCTTCAAGCGCGGGCAGATAACCGGTTGTTTTGTAATAAGCGAGTAAACCATATAAATTGTATTTATGCGACCAGACATCCCAGCTTGTCCAATAATTATCCCGAGTGTACGTACCTAGATATCCATCTTCCAATTGCGAGTTAATCAGTTCGTACATAATACGGTCCATCTGCTTTTTCACTCTGGTGTCGTGACTATTTTTCCAAACGTTACAGGCAGTCTCTAAATATTTACCGACATGTTCACCAATCCACGGATGATTTCCTGGTCTCTGTAAATAACCATCTATCATTCCTTCTTCATCTATTTTGAGAAGCCGCTCCTCTAAATTTTTTTCAAGACGTTTCCCGAGATAACCGTTTAATTGCTGGTCTTGAAACGGAATTGAACTAAACATTTCTCGAATTTTATTTTCTACAATTGGTTTTGGCTCATCAGCAAGAGGAATATTTATAGATCGATCCGGCAAATAGCCTTGTTCCCCTTTTACAACAATTGAACTTTCATCTTCTTCAATCTGATAACCAACTTTTAGAAAGGCGTTTTCTTGTTTAGGCTGATAATTCGAAAATGTAATTACATTCTCAAAATCTTTTTCTTTTGGGATGAACACAGACTTAGCCTCCGTAAACAATTCATTCCCCAATTTATCTTTAACCCAATAATTTATTTTTCCTTTAAGAGAAGCGTGACCATTGTTAACAAATTTTATACTCGTTATAAATCCGTTATTTTCGGTTTTCATAATTGTGTGTTTAACCGATATGAAATCCGACCAATTGATAGGTCCAATGGTATAGGGTCCAAGATACATTCCAATTCCGCCAGGATCCGGACTGAAAACTCTAACAGCAATAAGGTTTTCTTTGTCCCACAAAATTTCATTTTCGGAGATAAAATAAACTCTATCTGCGTCCCACTTCGTTTCGTAATTTGGAGGAAGCGAACCGGTTTGTCCGATCATTTTACCGTTAAAAAATGTTTGATCGACATCGTCGATCTTGCCGAGACAGAGTTTAAATCCATTTCTTTTTTCAGCAGCGCTTTTCATACTTGAAGGAATAACAATCCTTACTCGGTACCATGAATAAACGTCCTTTTCAATTCCAGTAGCTGACCAGCTTGCGCTTACAGGTTTCGTTCCCCAATTATCATCATTAAAAGATTGACTTGCGAATTGCGGGTCATCTCCTAATTTAAATTTCCACTCGTTTGGAAGTTGGATTGATTGTGCAAGTACAGTTTCTATAGCGAATACTAAAAGGAGAAGGAAATGGCGGGTTATTTGCTTCACAAAATTTGTGTGCATGATGTAGGATCCTAAGTATGAATAAAGTTTATCTCTTCTTTAAAATAAAAAATGCCCCGCTTAAAACAAATTGCACATTCTAAGCGGGGCAAAGGATTTCAGATTATTTAAGCAGAATCATTTTCTTTATACTCTGAAATGAACCTGATTCAATTTTATAGAAATATAATCCGCTTGCAAATCCCTTTGCATTAAAATTTACAGAATGATCTCCCGCCGTCTGGTATTGATTTACTAAAGTTGAAACTTCTCTTCCAAGAACGTCATAAACCTTTAACGATACAAATCCGCCAACTGGCATTTGCCAGTGAATAACCGTGTTTGGATTAAATGGATTTGGGTAGTTCTGTTTTAAGTCAAAATTGTTGAGATTTATCTCTTCACTCTCTATTCCGGTGATAATTGGCGATGCTTTAGTTTTTGTGTACAAATCACCTACTTCTGAATAAGATAATGCTTTGTTGAAGATTTGAACATTGTCAATTTTTCCACTGAAAAAGGAAGTTCCGCTTTTACCAAGTGTTGCAACCTGTCCTTTATTCACCGTTCCTGTAAGCGGTAATGTACTCTTTAATATTCCATTCAAATAAATTTTAGCGTTAGTTCCGTCGTAAACACCAACGATGTGGAGCCATTCACCGGTTTTCAGTTCTGAGGCTTTAATTCCAGGCCTGGCTGCCCCGCCGGAAGTAGCTGCTTTAAATCGTAATTCATTATTTCCTCTATCTTCATAGACAACATAATTATCTGTCTCAGAGTCGAAAATTGGACCAAAAGAAGCAGGGAGGTCAGCCGGTAAATAATTCAAAACCGTCCAAACGGAAACTGACACAGCTCCGCTAGGTGAATCAAAAGATGGGGAAGTCTGGAATTGCACGTAATCATCAACTCCGTCAAATTTTAAAGCATTACCGAGATAACCTTCAGAAATAACGGGGCCGTTTTTAGCAATACCATTATTAGCATTTACAGATGCGTCCACCACCAGCGTATCTGATCCAACAATTTTTGTCTCATCCAAAGTATAAAATGCAATGATGTCCGAAGAAACATTGTTGTGCCGGAAAATTTTTGAACTTGTTTCAATTACATTTGCGGTTAGTGCTTTGTCTTTTACATTTAAAACAGTCAACGAATAAGTTGTATCTGCCAGTTTCGAAGTGGTGAGGATAACCTGTCTTTGATCCGAAGTTAATTTGGCAGTTAGTACAGAAATGGATTTATCAATTTCATAGTTGGTACTTATCTCTGCTGTTGTCTTATCCACTCTCTCGCTAAACTCAACAATAACTTTTGAACTATCTCCATTTGAAGTTATATAAGAAACAACAGGTTTGGTAATATCTGCACCAGTGGTGGCTGAGACTTCATTACTAAAGTTGGAACTTAGGATTCCTGCCGCGTTTTTAGCTTTAACTCTGTAGAAGAAAGTCTGATTTTCAGCATAAGTTTCTTCAATAAATTCCGTTACCTTGCCTACTGTTGCTACTAAGGTTGTTGGTGAAGAAACACCATCGCGGTAAATAAGATAATTGGTTACACCGCTCTGTTCATCGATTGCAGCTTGCCAGCTAAGTGTTACTTTTGTAGCTGAAATTATTGGAGTGTTTAATACAACATCAGTTGGAGGTGTATCGTCAGCAAGAGCAATTAATACATCGGGCGCGTCGGTTGTTATTCCATCTACAACGGTAGTTTTAATAAGTGGAATCATTTGGGTGGAACTGTTAATCGTCCATGCATTGTAAAGAACATTCTTTGAGTGAGCATAATCGATGATCGCTTGTGTAGTTGTTCCGCCACTGCCAACCCATTCTCCGCCAATACTCGAAACTTGATCAATATTGAAATTGGTAATTGTTCCAAAAAGTTGAACTTTAACAGTAGGGTCTAAAGTTTTAACCTGGGAGATTTGTGCAAAATTAAAACTTGATACAACAACTCTTCTCTGCATGCCGTAATCTTGGATCATTTTAACAACTTTAGCCACTGCGGTTGCGTTAGACGTTTTGATTTCGGCTACTATGCCAATATTGTTTGGATCGGACTTGGCGGTGTATAAAGCTTCCGAAAATGTTGGGACTTTCTCTCCTGCAAATGCGGCGCCAAACCATGAACCGGCATCTAACGCACGAAGTTGTGCATACGTCATAGCGCTAACGGTTCCGGTTCCGTTTGTTGTCCGGTTTACGGTATCGTCATGCATTATCATTAATGAATCATCGCTGGAGAGTTGGATATCAAGTTCAAAATAATCTGCTTTAAGGGCAGCCGCTTTTTTCCAAGCTGACGCAGTATTTTCCGGAGCTAAGTAAGAGCCGCCGCGATGAGCAATAACTTTAACTCCGGCAAAATTGAGTGCGCTCAAAAATAATGCGCAGAGAACTAAACTGAATAGAAAATATTTTTTCATGTTTTTATTCCTTTATTGTAATTAGTATCGCAATAATTTCCGAATACTCGGAAGTATATCATTAACTCAAACTTTTCTTTAATAAAATATTATAACGAATACAGAAAGGCAAGAACAAATTTGAATTTTCTTGAGCCGGAAGCCAAAAGTTTTTCCAACCTAAAGGTGAGAACAATAATAATCCGCGATCAGTTCATCTTATAAACTACTTGAACAAGTAAATATGGATTTCCTTCACATTAAAAAAATATATCAGCTACTACTGCATAGTGATCTGATGGAAGAAATCCATCGAAAGAATCCGACAGTGTGCCATGTGATAGAACGGAAATCCCTTTCCGGACGAAAATAAAATCAATTGGTTTTAGTGGTTTTGCGTTCATGTTAAATCCGGTGAACGTGCCACTGGGACCATGATGTTTAGTTTGAGAAATATATTGGGAATCAAAAAGCTGGATTGAACTACTTGAATCCGAAGTTGAGGTTATGACTTTGTATGGTGATGAATCTGGGAAGGAATTAAAATCGCCCGTAAAAATTACCGGAAGATTTCCGCAGATTTTTTCCATTTTTCTTTTAATAAGTTTTGCACTTTCAAGTCTAGCAATCTTACCTTCATTATCTAAATGTGTGTTGAAAAGATAAAAAGTTTTTTCGGTTGATTTGTCTTTAAACTTTCCATATGTAGTAATTCTTTGATAAGCTGCGTCCCAGCCTAAACCAGGATGTTCGGGTGTTTGCGAGCACCAGAAAGTTGAAGTTTCTAATGTATCGAATCTTTCTTTCCGGTAAAAGATTGCAGTGAATTCGCCCCCATTTTTACCATCATCTCTCCCGATTCCAAACCAGCTATACTCAGGCAATTGTTTTTGCAGGTAGTCAATCTGATGTTTTTGCGCTTCCTGAAGTCCAACAATATCCGCTTTGTGAAATTTTATCATACTGACGAAATGATCTTTTCTGTTACTCCAAATATTTTCACCGTCGTTTGGACTATCAAGTCGAATATTGTATGTCATCACTCTTAATGCTTGGGCTGACAGATTTGCGGTACAAACCAAGACCAGAAATAGTAAACTGCTTAACACCAAATTATTTTTTTTCATGAATTACCATAATTCTTAATTACTTATTAAAATTTTTATTCTGACTTTTACGCTCGCAAACTATTAAATATCGTTTAACTTTTAAAACCTAGAGAACCAAATTATTTCCTGATAACCAAGGACATGTAACGTACTTTTGCTCAACTTTAAATAAAAAGCGAAAGAAGGCTGTTTCAAAATCACCGCTCCTCAACAGCCTCTTTAGCACTTGCCACAACTAACAACAAGAAAATTATTTTAGAACTATCATCCGTTTTGTTTGCACAAAATTGCTTGCGCGGAGTTGATAGAAATACACACCGGAAGCTTGTTCACCTTTTGCAGAAACACCATTTGATTGTGACTGGTGATTGGCAACAAAATGCACATTGAAATTAATTTGATGAACACCTGCTGATTGTTCTTCATTTACAAGAGTTGCAATTTCCTTTCCGAGAACATCGTAAACTTTTAGTGTTACAAAACCCTTCTCAGGCAATCGCCAGCTGATAGTTGTGCTCGGATTAAATGGATTTGGATAATTCTGGAGAAGACTAAATTCTTTTACACTTTCTGATTCATCATTAAGTGCAGTAGTTTTTTTTTGAGCGTAAACCTCAAATTCGTTTAAAACATAACCGGAATCGGCGATAAACTTTTTGGTGCATTGTAGTCGCAAATATCTTCCACTGCCCGAAAGATTTGTAATGTCTTCAACGCCTCCAATTCCTGCGCTTTGCGTGTAAATGGTGGTCAGGGCGCCCGCTTCACTTATTGATTGCAACTTATAAGCTATTCCGTAATTCCTTCCCCACTTTAAAACTACCCGCTTAAAATCCATCAATTTTTCAAAATCGATATAAATCCATGGAGAAGATTCGAGTTTACTTTTCCAAGCCGTAGTTGGATCTCCATCAATTGCGTTTGCAGCGGCAAAATTTGTTTGCGCTGTAGAAGATTTTACAACTCCATCCAAAGATCGATTAATTTCTTCCGCAGGAAGAAGTTGAACAGAAATTTCTTTCAGATCAGATGTATCTCCGGTTGTGCTGAGCTTATAAAAAGTGGTTGATGAAGGAGTAACAATTTTACTTCCATTCCCGTCAACCGGAAGATTATCGAAAAAAACTTGCGACTCTATTGCTGTTGTCCAAAATATCTGAGAAGAATCTCCCGTTCCGATTTCTATATTTCTCGGTTTTGCATAAAATGATTTTATTTTCCCCGGACGAAGGTATTGCAGATTGATAATTGTGGTGTCACTTCTGTTAATTCCTTTAGAAATTAATGTGTAAGTTGTTGTTTCAACCGGATTGACCACTAATGAATCGATCGCATTTACCGGGTTACCATTCAACGTGACTTGAGAGCCGGTGGTGTTTTCCCAATAAAGTGAAACCGATTCTCCTTTTTCAAAAAAGTTTTTGTTGGCATTAAAGTATCGTGTAATTCCTGCTGCGCTGTTTAATATTGCATCTTTGGCAACTTGAGCCATGAACGCATATCCGGGTGCATTCGGATGGACCCCATCCGGGAACCATGCAGCGTGATCGAGCATTGGAGTATTAAAATCTATAAAATCTGTTTTTGCGGTTTCTTTTACGGAATCGATAATCGGAATTAATAGTTTTAGGATTGAATCTCTAATTCCCCATGCTGTTTGATAAACAGGACACGGTCGTGAGATAAATATTTGCGGTTTAATTTTCCCTTTTCTGAATTCATTTATCAGATCGATATAATCTGAGTAAAACTCATTCTTGTAAACCCAATTCTGCGGTTTTGTATCATTGGTTCCTAGTTTGATGATGACGATTTGCGGCTGAAAATCTTTTGCATCTACAAACGCCGGATCTTTCCAATAAGGATAATCTCCCTTTTTTAATAATGTTCTCGCGGAAACTCCAAAATTTTTCACGTCATAATGCGCGCCTAATAATTTCCCTAGTTGGGCAGGATACGCTAAATCACTTGATACACCGGCGCCAAACGTAATGCTGTTCCCAACGCATGCTACGCGGATTGGTTTTGGTTGCGCGTGAATAAAAAGATCAAAGAGAAAAAAAAGGAGGACTGAAAAAGTTATCCGTATAAAAGTTTTCATAAGGTTTTTATCATACTAAATAAAATGTGATTGAGACACAAGAAAATTACATCATTATTTTTTTTCGCCATAAAAAAAAAGAGAGTGACGGCGGACAGGAGAAAGTCACTCTCTCCGGGAGATCGACTTATTTCATCAGAACAAGTTTTTTTGTCTCAATAAAATCTCCAGCTTGAATTTTATAAAAATATATTCCGCTGCTTAATCTGCTGCCGTCAAATGTGGTTTGATAAGTTCCTGCGGATTGTTCTTCATTTACCAAAGTGGCAACTTCTTTTCCTAGAACATCATAAATAATTAGAGATACAAAACTATTTTTAGGTAACTGATAATTAATTCTAGTAACCGGATTAAACGGATTTGGGAAATTTTGTTCAAGAGCATACACGGTTGGAATAGTGTTATCTTTGATGTCGGTTGTAACATTGAACGATACTATGTTTGACCAACCAGACCACTTTAAATTATGGTCGCGGTATTTAACGCGGTAGTAATATTGTTTTGCAGTGTCAAATCTCTTAGCGTCAAAAGCTAATTTAGTTAAATCAATTCCGCTGTTTAAATCTCTCGGATTAAAATTTGCATCCGGTGCGCCATAAATATCTGTCCAGTGAACCATAGTATCGATTTTCGCCAGACTGAAAACTTCGTTATCTGCAACTTGAATTTTCACAGTCATTAATGAATCACCGCTTATTGGTGAAGTTTTGAAGATAACTTTGTTTGTATCAACTGTTGGAGCTGAAGCTACAGGATTTTCCGGGGCGGGTTGATTTACTTTTCTGTACCAATGATCTCTTAATTCAGAGTCACGGCTGTGGCTTGCATTTCCCAAACTGTACATGGAAGATTCAAATGTCTGTTTTACCGGATCGATTTCGATTATCTGATAAAAATAATCATCATACGTAATTTGAATTTCCGGAAAATCATTATTTCTGTAAGCGCCCCAACGATCGGTTGCACCGCCGCCTCCGCCGCCGCAAACCATTCTGAAATCACCGCGTGGATTAACTGCTTCGGATTCTACGGTTCCTCTTTCAAAACCATGCGTATGACCGTAAGAATGCTGAACCACCTTAGAATACTTTTTTAATAACGGATAGATTTGCGTTTTCATATAATTTGGTCCACCGTCAAAAGTAATTCCTTCGCCCCATAGTTCTGTAACAACCATATGATGTGAAATAACAAATACAAAATCAATCGAAGTATCGGCTTCGGCTTTTATAAGCATCTGTTCAACCAAAGTTTTTTGAAGTGTTCCGACGGTTGTGATCGCATTGGTATTCAACCCGATAAACAAGGTGTTTGCCGCTCTAAACGACCAAAATTTTTCGCTCACGGCCGGAATTGGCGAAACTTCATCATAGTGCATGTACTTATAATAATTTTGACTCTCAGCTTCATGATTTCCCGTGATGGTCATAAACGGAATGCTTGGAGAAATAGGAGACATCGGTGCAAAAAATTCATCAGTCCACTGAATAATATTATTGCCATCAACTACAAGATCACCTGAATGAAGAACAAAATTAAGTTGATTTTGAATATCGCTTCCGTACAACTGCTGGATCTTCTTTTTCGCTTCTTGAATTACCTTGACCGCCATAGTTGTATCGGTGCTATGCGTATCGCTCAAAAATAAAAATCTGATCTTTCCTTGCGAACTACTATCGGGCAGTGTTCTAAAAGAATAAACATCGGAAGAGCCGCTTCCACTTACAGCTTTATAATAATATTCGGTGTAGGGTTGAAGCCCCGACAATTTTACGGAATGCCATCGGTAAGGCGCTCCAATAACTTCACTTGTACCTGTAACAGTCTGCCCCAAAGCCGGTGTTGTCCCATATTCAACTTGAGTAATTGTAGACATGGTATCGTGCCAACAAACGTAAATTGAATTTGTCATTGGCTCATTTAGAAAAGGAACAAGAATTACCTGTTTGGTTCCCGGAGCAGAAACTTTATGTCCGTAGCCTCCGAGCGAAGCAATTTCACCAGCTGTTAAAGCGTGGTCCCAAATTGCAAGTTCCGAACAAACGATCTCTTTATCTTCTCCATCTTCATCAGCAAAAATCAGCAACAGAGTATCAAGAGCGAATCGTCCATCGAGCCCTTGAACTGTACCGGTGCGGAGTAACTGCCCATCTAAAAAAGTGTTGAATTGAACACCGTTTTTAACCGAAACAATTAAACGATACCATTCATTCGCTTTAACTGCGTAAGCCGAATAGCCGGTTGCGGCCGTTCCGATATTTCCTGCGGTGTTAATGAAACAATCACCATCAGTACTGTTGTTTGGATTCGTCTGAAAGAAACATCTCCATCCATCAATTGCAGGTACCATGAAATCAATTTGAAGTGTGTATTCATTTACAAAAGTTCCACTGCCCCCTCCATTCGGTGCAATTCCATGAGACATTTTGTAATGACTCCCAACTCCTATTTTTACAGCACCATTGCCGGCTCCCGGTCCGTTTACTGTTTGATGTGTTCCCTTTAGCTGTAAATCATTTCCAAAGTTCACTTCTGCTTTTAATGGATTTGCAGCATCATCAAATTTCCACCAACCTTTTCTCGTTGAAATTTGCGAATAAAAAAGTGAACTAAATAAAAGCACAAAGAGAAAAGAATAGAAAGAGAAACGTTTCATATAATTCCTAAATTAAATTTGCTGTGTTGAACCGCATATCAACTAATTTTTGCCAACGCAATAGTTACTTCAAAAGAATCAGTTTTTTAATACTTTGAAAAGAACCGGCTTCAATTTTATAAAAGTAGATTCCACTTGCCAGATTAGCAGCATTAAAGTTTACGGTATGGCTTCCGGCGGTTTGATATTGATTTACCAAAGTTGCAGCTTCTCTTCCGAGAACATCATAAACTTTAAGAGAAACCAATTCCGGTTTTTGTAGTGAATAAGTGATTTTAGTTGACGGATTAAACGGATTTGGATAATTTTGTTCCAAACGATAATCAACTGCAACAATTCCATCTTCAACCCCATTCGGATCAACTTTCATTTTATTTCCAATCCAGGTCCATAACCAACGAGAAGGATCATTCCACGACTGATCTTGATTATAAGGAGAATAAGTAAAAACTAATTCTCTATTTCCTGATGCATCCGCATCATTAAAAGAGAAGTCGATCGGGATTTTCATTCCTTCAATCGGGTGGAAAATACTATCCGTTAAACCGGTGTAAGTAGCATTTCGTTTTTTTGCGATATCTGCAAAAGGAATTTTGGCTTCAATAATGTATCCCGAAGTAAGCACTTTCTCACCGAAATAATAGTTTGTGCCGATCACCATTAGGCTGTCGCTACCACCGATAGTAACTCTTTCTTGGTCAAACCTCATTTGATAATGTGGAGTAGCCCTTCTTTGATAACTAGTAAATGCAGTATTGTGCGAATCAAATAAACCGATGAATAAATCGATAGCATCATTCATCCACGGGTCTGATCTTGATTTCCATGAATAAATATCATCGGTAACATCAGCAGCAAAATAAAGATTTTGATTATCGGTCGTTATATATGCGAGTGCACTCATATCTTGGTCCCCATCAAAATTTCCGTTGGAGGCTAAGAACCCGGTTCCTTCAGAATTAATAATTCTAATCTGAGGGACTGTCGACCATTCAGCTAAATCTCCATCGGCGCTAAAATTTAGTGGCGCGGTTAGTCCGATTGTCGGAACTCCCTTTCCCTTATTTGTAGTTGGTGTATTAAGAAAATAGGGCTGGGAGTAATTCCCTGAATAATCTTTACAAACAATGGCGTAATAGCTCGTAATATCTTGATCTGTATTTGGAGCCCGGAGAATGTGTTCAATGTTTTGTATATTCTCTGCAACCTTCAACTTCAGAACTTCGGCTTTTGTGATATCGGTTATCGGATTCTCCGAGTAATAGAGATCATAAGTTTCACCTTCTTCTCCCGGAACATCTGCCCATGTAATTAAATTTTGATACGATAATTGTGTAACCGCAAGCGCTGTTGGGGCTGCCGGAGGGGTAACATCAATTGCATGAAAACTACCGAGAGCAAAAACTTCTTGCGCGGTTAGAGCGCGATCCCAAATTGCTAATTCAGCACAATCCATTTCACCATCTTCACCATCTTCATCAGCGAACGCTAGGAATAAATTCTCAAGTGCAAATCGTCCATCCACCGCCTGGACACTTCCTTCATGGAATAATTGTCCATCTAAATAATATTTATAAAAGGTGCCATTCTTTACTGTGATAACTAATTTATACCACTCACCGGCAGTTATAGTATGTTCTGAATATCCCGTTGAACCAACGCCAATATGTCCTGTTGTATTTATGAAGCAATCACCATCGGTGTTGTTAAGGGGACTTACTTGAAAGAAACAATGCCAACCAGATTGTACAGGCATACGGAAATCAAATTGAAGCGTATATTCATTTACTTTTGTTCCTCCCCCGTTTGGAGCGATGCCGTGTGTCACTTTATAATGACTTCCGACACCGATCTTAACAGCGTTGTTGTTCACATCAGGACCATCGATAACTTGATGAGTTCCGACTAACACCAAATCATTTCCGAAGCCAACTTCAGCTTTTAGAGGAGTATCAATGTTGTCGAATTTCCACCAGCCTTTACGCTCCGGAATCTGTGAATAAAAAAGTGTATTGCACACCAGTAAGAAAAACAAAGAAAATATTGAAATCCGTTTCATTCTGCACCTAAAAAAAATTATTGATAATCGATAGTGATTGAAAGAAGATATTACTCCTTAGTGTAAACATAAAACCGGAGAGTGGTTCGCTCAATCCCTCGTTCGAGGTATTTTAAAATAGAACGGTTGTCTTGGTCATTCAGGATGAAAACAAAGACAACCGTTCAGAAAGAGAACTTTTTATTTTAACAGCATCATCTTAATTCTTTGAACTTTTTCGTTAGCTCGCAATTCGGCAAAGTAAATTCCGCTTGGCAATGAGCTACTTATTGATGAAGTATTAAAACTCTTGTTATATTTTCCGGAAACTTGATATTCATTAACTAACTCTGCAACCTGTTCACCGGTAGTATTATAAACCTTCAATGTAACAAAAGCATCGGTCGGAAGGTCATAGGTTATAATCGTTGAAGGGTTAAACGGATTTGGATAGTTGTTGTACATCTTGAAATCAGACGGAGTTAATAAAACTTCAACAATTTGTGAGTATTCAAACGTTCCGTCGAGGTCCATTTGTTTTAGTCTATAAGAATATTTTCCTGCACCGACTAATTGATCAGTAAAAGAATAGCTGTGTTTTTCGGTTGTAGTTCCGTAACCGGAAACAAATCCTACCGGTCTCCAACTATCATTTTCGCCTTTTCTTTCGATTGTGAATCCGTTGTTATTTTTTTCTGTAGCGGTTTCCCAATTAAGAACAACACTTCCTTTTAACTGAACTGCGTTGAAAGAGCTTAATTCAACCGGTAAAGATCCGCTTACGCCGCCATAGGCTAAAACTTCGTTTGGAGTAAGTGCATGATCCCACATGGCAATTTCTGCAACATCAATTACACCGTCATCGCCGTCATCATCAGCAAAGAAATAAATCCATGGGAAAAGAGCATAGCGGGTATCAATATCATAAGCGCTCCAATCTTTTATTAATTGTCCGTCGATATAAGATTTATTTTGTACACCGTTTTCAACTGTGATTACTAATCGATACCAGGTGTCAAGTGCTGTGGTAAAGGTTGAATAACCGGCACCGCTTGTTCCCATATTTCCAGCAGGTTTTATAAAGAAATCACCATCACTTCCGCCTGGTAGTGAATCGGTCTGAATGAAGTTATGCCAAATTGCTGAAGAAATTTTGAAATCAAAAAGGAGCGAGTAAGTATTCACTTTTAGACCGCCGCCTGTTGGTGGTAATCCGTGATTAAATTTAAAATAACTACCAACCGGAACGCTTACCGCTCCATTGGATCCTGTTGGACCAGCTACAGCTGTGACGGTTCCCGTCAAAATTAGATCACTTCCATGACCCGCTTCAACAGCGGTTAAATTGTTAGGATTGTCGAATTTCCACCATCCAATCTGACCGTTGGAAACTGACGAAGACACGATGAACAAAGCGATCAAAAGCACAAATCTTTGTAAAAGATTTTTCATAACAGCACCTTTTCCTTTTTGTTTTATTTATTGTTTATTAAACGTAACGACCATAAAAATGTCTTACGAAAATGATTTCGAGATTTTCCATTACTACAAAAGAAAATTAGGTTAGCTGTGTTAGGGGGACAATCCCTCGTTCGAGGTATTTTGGGGGAGTTGGTAAATGGTCAGTACTCAATTGCCACTAGTCAGAATGTCTTTCAAATAACCATTGACTGATGACGAATGACTGATGCTCTGAGTAAGATTATGATTTGGAATAAGAACTGGTAGAAAATAAGAAGTGCTTTAGAGAATATTTTCTTTGTACACTTTAGAAATTGCGCCTGATTTACTGTTTACATGAAGTTTACTGTAAATGTTTTTTAGGTGTGTGGTAACTGTGTGAAAACTGATAAACAATTTATCTGCAATTTGCTGCCGCGAAAGTCCGGCGGTCATTAATTGAAGGAGTTCTTTCTCACGTGAAGTTAAACCGTAATCTGATTTTTTAGGCTTTAGCTGACTAAATATTTCCAACACTTTATGAGCTATCTGGATGCTCATTGGCGCACCACCTGCCAAGGCTTCTTCAATACTATCGATAATCTTTTCCGGCGCGGAATCTTTTAACAAATACCCTGAAGCTCCGGCGCAAAGAGCGTCAAACACTTTATCATTATCATCATACACCGTAAGAATAACAATGTACGTTTCAGGCGAGATAAATTTTATTTTTTCTATTCCTTGTATCCCATTCATACCGGGAAGATTGATATCGAGGAGAATTACTTCCGGCAGTTCTTCCTTTCCTAATTTTAATAACGCATCCTCACACGATTCAAATGCGTGTGTGCACTCCATTCCCGGAGCTCTATTTATAAGCCACTGCATAGTCCTCCTGAAGTGTGCATTATCTTCAATCAACCAGATGTTGTGTGAAGCATTACTAATATTTTTAGTTTTTGACTTAATCATCTTGTTTAAGTTCTTAATGAATTATGATAATTCCCATACCGTGATGAAGGTATTTTTCGTTGTATAAGAATTCACAACTAGATCAATCTTTTCTGTTTGCCGTAAGAAATAACGAGAGTTATGGATGTTCCGTTTCCAACCTCGCTGTTAATAGTAAGTGAAGCATTTATTTTTTCCGCTCTTCTTTTAATGCTTCGCAGACCGTTATTTTCTTGTACGGTTTTCAGATCGAATCCTTTTCCTTCATCTTTTATAAGAAGCGTAACAAAGTTTGCATTCCCGCTCATCTCAATCAAACAGGTTTTTGTTTCTGCATGACGGATGATATTGTGCAACACTTCTTTATAGATAAGAAAAATATTCCGTCTAATCTCAAGATTAAATTTTTCAAATTTAACTTCGGGAGATACATTTAACGTCCAGATGATTCCAGCTAAAAGTTTGGCTGCCGTCTCTTTCATCTTGATGACCATGTCTGTATCAAAATCGTTTCGGGGATTAATAAACCAAATAATATCCCGCATGGTTTCAACAGTTTCTTTTGCAGTATTGCCAATAAACGAAGCCAGCTGCTGTTCGGTTTCATCTAGCGAGGAACTTTTTAAAAGCATCTGACTATCAACACTAATACTACTTAAGTTGCTTCCTATTTCATCATGCAGATCATTTGCAATATTCAATCGTATATTTTGAATTGCTAAAAGTTGCTTTAACCGATATAAGTATGCAAGATAACCAAGAGCTATTATAAATAATGCAACAAGAACTTTGAACCACCAGGTCATCCACCAAGCCGGGAAAATGATGATTGAAAGAGCTACCGGTTTACTCCAGACGCCATCAGCATTGCTGGCTTCAACATAAAATTTATATTTGCCGGGATTAATATCTGTATAATATGCAATCGATCTTTGTTCCGAAGAAACCCAGGCTGGATCAATTCCCTCCAAAAAATATCTAAACTGATGTTTATGACTTGGCGCAATATCTAAAGCAGTAAAGGCAATTGAAAAAAAGTTCTGATCGTAATTGAGCATAATTTCTTTTGTAGCTGGTAACGACTGCGGTAATGCGGCTTCTTTACCAAATACTTTAAAAGAAGTTAATGCAATTGAAGGAGGTACGGGATCTATTTTTACAGAATCCGGATGAAATGAAATAAGTCCGTTAATTGTTCCGAAGTACATTTGTCCGATTTTGTTTTTAAAACTTGCGTGCCAGTTAAACTGATTGTGAATTATCCCGTCGGAAACATCATAATTCCTAAATTTCCCCGTCCGCGGATCAAACTTTGATAATCCGTTCAAAGTGCTTATCCACAGGTTTCCTCCTCCATCTTCAAGAATTCCAAATACAACATCGTTCGGCAGACCATGTTTTGTAGAAAAGCGATAAAACTTTCCCGTTGATTTTTGAAATTTATTGATTCCGCCGCTGTGTGTACCGATCCAAATAAATCCATGCGAATCTTCCATTATGCAGGTGATTTTATTGGCGCTGATACTGTTGGGATTATTTGCCTCAGGAAGATAGCGATAAAACTTTTCGGCATTTTTATCATAACGGAAAAGCCCGTCTAACCAGGTTCCTACCCAAAGATTTTCTTCTGCATCTTCAAATAGAGCGTTTGTTGAAAAAACTTCGGGGAAGGAAATTTTATTTTTTATAACCGGTTTGAAAGGAGACAACTTTTGAGTTGAACGGTTGAAAACACTTAATCCGGCATTCGTTCCCACAAGCAAACTTCCATCTTTGGTTTCTAAAATTGCCTGTATCCAATTAAGATCGTCTCTATGTGCATCATTTGCATCCATTACAAAATGTTTAAAGTTTCCTGTTTTCGGATCAAATTGATCTACTCCATAGTGCGCGGTTCCAATCCAAATTTTCCCAAATTTATCTTCATAGATTGCAGTTACATCGCTTTGAACTAAAGAGTTGCTATTCCCCGGGATGTTTTTGTAATGTTCAATAGCATTGTTCTTTAAATCAATTTTGTCAAACCCGGAACCACCATAACCAATCCATAAAATACTGTCTTTCCCTTCAACAACTCCGCTTACAACTCTTCCGCCGAGTGAAATTTTTCGTGAAGCAAAAAATCTAAATTGTGTAAATGGTTTTGTTGCAGGAAGTTTATTTAATCCGTCTTCTGTTCCGATCCAAATATTTTTTTTTAGATCCTGGTAAATCCACCTTATTCTGTTCATTGTTAATGATTGCGGATCATCTTGCTCTCGAACAATCCGTTGAGTTAAGGTTTCTCCCTTGCGGTCTTTTTCAATCATCAAAAGTCCTTGGTACTCGTAGGTTCCGATCCAAAGTCTTCCGTAACTGTCCCGCAAGGTTTGTCTCACCGGAGAATTAAGATAGATTTCAAATTGTTGATCAATATTTAAGTTGTGTAAAAATGTATTCGTTTCCGGGTCATAAAGATCTACTCCGAAATCAGAACTGATCAGCACTTTATTATTCTCATCTTTTTTTATGAACCAGACATTGTTGTTTGAAAGAGAATTTTTATCAGCGGAGTGTATAAAATTTTTCACTAAATTTTTCTTTTCATTAAAAAGTGAAAAACCTCCTCCCCATGTTCCTATCCACAAACTATTGTCTTCATTTATTGAGAGAGAAGTTACATTGTTATTTGTAATCCGGAGTGGATTCTTAGTGTTAATATTAAAACTAAAAGATTGTTTTGTTTTCGGATTGTATTTAAAAAGACCGCCGGTATAAGTTCCAAACCAAAGCCATCCAAATGCATCTTCTTCAATACATTGCACGTATGCGTCGTTCTCAAGGTGGGTATTTACATGAATAAACGATTCATGCACGGGATCATATTTACACAAGCCTCCGCCCCAAGTACCAATCCAGAATGTTTTATCCCGACTTTCGTACAAACTCATTACATAGTTTTCCGGCAATGAATTTGCGGTCGTTGGATCGTGTTTAAAAACTACGAAATTTTGCCCATCAAAACGATTTAAACCATCTTTTGTTGCAACCCATAAAAATCCATCACTTGTTTGCAAAACTGCATTTATGGAATTGTTGGACAAACCATCTTCGATAGTATATCTTTCAAATACAAAGGAACTGAATTGCGCAAGAGAAACTTCGTCGAGAATAAAAATAATCAGAGCCAAAACTATTTTTAAGTACGACTTCAACATGGTTAGCGAAGTAAAATCATTTTTCTTGTTTGGATAGAATTCTCTAAACGAAGTTGATAAAAATAAATTCCGGAGGCACAACCAACTATGTGAGAAGTTCCACTCCCAGTTAGTTGGCTGTTATTGTTTAACTGTGCATTAAATACTACTTCATGATCTCCTGCTGCTTGCTCCTGATTAACCAGAGTTGTTACTTCTCTCCCAAGCATATCAAATATTTTAAGAACCACATGTTGCGTTGTTGAAAGTGAATATCGAATTCTCGTTTCCGGATTAAAAGGATTTGGATAATTCTGTTCAAGTTTGAAACCAGTTGCTGCTAAAGGAGTTTGTTCAACCTTTGAAACCGTCTGTAACTGCTCTAATATTTTTTCATCGACCACTCTTGTAAAAAGAATTTGGTGCCCCGCATTGTTCAAATGTACTCCGTCACCCGAGTTATAAAGGGGATTTATCCTTGAATCAAAATAGGCAATTGTCGTCCAGAAATCGATTGCTTTCTCACCAAACATTTTGTATGTAGTATCGACCATAGCGATCTGAATGTCAATTTGCGATTGAGAAAAATTTCGCGGCTGTGGAGTTGCAACCCAAACAGGAACATTTTTTTCATTCGCTTTAGCCATAATTACATTATAATTTGAAACTTGTTCTGATACGGGGTAATTATTTGCAGCATCGTTCGAAGGCATATTAATTATTATAGCATTCGGTGATGCCAGCAACGCCGACGTGATATTTCTACCCAATACACGCTGTGGTCTCCCGGATGGAGAAACAAAATCATCGGGCATGATGTGATAAGTCGTATAACCACCGACAGCTAAATTTAAAACCTGAGTAGAAGTGTTTTTCTGAAAAAGATATTCTCTATATCTCCAAACCCAGGCGCTATCAATCGGTTTGGGACCGGTCCCCGCCGCAGTTGAAGAACCAAGTACAACAAACTTAATGACCGAACCATCATCATGCTTTATGGTGAAGAGAGAATCGCTCACATCGGAAATTAAATTATTTTCGGCTGAAACAATTTTTAAAAGACAACTGTTTGAAACTGTGTCTGGTATTGTCCATTTATAATATGGTAATGTAGTTGGTAAATCTGTTATAACGGTAGTCCATGAGCTTCCCTTATCAACTGAATATAAAATATTTGCCTTAGCAACATTCTGGCTTTTCCAAATGATCTTCGGCTGTTTTCCGGTATGCCAGATTTCCCCACCGTTTGGATTTACAATAGTAATTTGAGGGAAGAGTGTTACACTCAGAACAAGAAACAGTAGAATTAAATTATAAAAGTATCTCAATTTTGATTCCCATTTTTCTGGTTTTTATAAATCATGGTCTGTATAAAATAATCAATGGTTGAACGATTTTCGTGTCTCGTTCAACCATTTGTTCATAAAAGTGATGATTAAAATTCTTCGATTCTGCTCCGTCTGATTATATTTTTAGCGAAGAAGAATCAGCTTTCTCGTTTGAGTAAAATCCCCGGCTTTAAGTCGGTAAAAATAAACGCCGCTAGCCAAATTGCTGCTAGGTTCAAATTTTATGGAATACTTCCCAACTTTTTGAGTTTCATTTACCAAGGTGGCAACTTCTTTCCCGAGGATATTAAAAACTTTAAGCGACACAAACTTGTTTTCCGGAAGTTGATACGTGATAACCGTACTTGGATTAAATGGATTAGGATAATTCTGACTCAACTCAAAACTTTCCGGAGTAACATTTTTATTATCTTCAACATCCGTTACCGTGCCGCCGAAATCATAATAAAGTTTGTAAGTATTTTTAAGCGTCTCACCGACGGGTTTTACAGTGGTTCTATCCATCGACATTAAACCCATACTTTGATAACCAAGTCGTTGACCTGCTGTGTACCAATCGAATATACACCACCAGGTAATACCGTTAAGCATTCCGTTCGGATTATATTTTCCATATTCACTTACCGTGGGGAAAAGTTTAAATGCCTTATAAGTTTCATTAAAAGCTGTAACCTGTTTTGCAGAAGTTGATCCGTTTTCTGAGGACCAATAACCGAATTCGGAATCCATAATTGGTTTGCCCGGATTATTAACTTTCGCCTGGGCAAGAAAACTGCTCGTTCCAGCGTAATAATTTCCGCTAGAGCCGTAAAAAATACCGAAATACATTGTCCAACTTGCAACATCACAAGGCTGTTGAGAAACATCAGTAACACCCGGTCTGTCAGCCGCTGCTGATTGAGTTAATAATCTTCCGTCTTTTAAATTCAGATCGTGATCGTCTCTTATCGATTGAATATAAGTTTTCCTTTCTAGTTCAACCAAACTTTCGTTTTGCAAACTCCAAAAAAAGATTGAGGGACGGTTAAAATCTTTTAAAACCATTTCTCTGAACATCTGCTGATGAATGTGACGGACATTGTTTTGAATATTCCACGATTCAACTTCATCAAACCAAAAAACCGGAATTTCTTCCCATGCTGCTATTCCCAACCTATCAGAAATTAGATAGGTGTATGGATGATTTGGATAATGGGCTGTCCGGAGATACAATGCTTTCATATCTTTAACTTTTTGAAGATCGGTAAAGATAGTATCCTTCGGAACACTTCTTCCGTAGAGGGGATGATCTTCATGCCGTGCAACTCCCGGAAGAAAAACCGGATTGCCGTTTAGTAAAAGCTTATCGCCGCTAGTTTCAATTGTTCTTACACCAAATTGAGTATGGAATTCGTCAACTACTTTTCCCCCTTCTTCTACTGTAACTTTTGCAATATAAAGATTCGGAGATTTCATCGACCAGAGTTGAAATTCACTCATCGCGAACTCGCCAGTGAAGGCAGTAACTGAATCTTGAAGCGTTAAATTATAAACCAGACTCGATCCGGGAGTACCAAGAAGTTCAAAGGTCTTTTCATTTGAAATATTTCCAGCGTTAATGTTAGCAGAATAAACCTGAACAGTTGCTTTTACCGTTTTTGAAGTTCCTGTTTTATTAAAGAGGACTCCGTTAAAGGTAACTTTTTTGTTTACACCGTCGGTCGTAAAATCAGCTCGTGATACAGAAATATTTTCCGAGGCTTCCAAATAAACATCATGAATAATTCCAGTATAGTTAAACCAGTCACATTGTTTGTAGGGAACGATATCTTTACGCGCCCCCCATACCGGATTATCCACTCTAACTACAATGGAGTTATTAACCGCGCCGAAATTTAATTTTGAACTCACATCAAAAGCAAAGGGAGTGTAGCCGCCTTCGTGGTATCCACAATATTGCCCGTTTATCCAAACATCGGCAACATAATTCACCGAATAGAAAATCAGTTTAATAAATTTTCCTTGAAGAGAATCTGCAACAGTAAAATTATATCTGTACCATACTCCGTTTTCATAAAACTCAGGAGTTCTGATGGTATCCTGATATAAGAAGTTTTCAACAGAAGGTATTTGTTTTGCTGTCCAGCTATTGTCGTCAAAACCGGGAAGTTCCTTTCCGCCGGCTTCTGCTAAAAGACTTGTCATTCCTGCTTCATCTCTTTTAAGTAAAGAAATGCTATCGCTCGCATTGAATCTTAATTTTTTCCAGGTTCCGGCTAAATTAACCATAGTTCTGTTTTGCTTCTCGTATGAAGGAACCGGCATTCCGTTTTGAAACGGAACATGTACTCCATTAATTGTTTTAAAACTTAGCGTTGCATCAAGTGAGGCTCCGGTTTGTGCACTGCTGTTAAGGGAAAGGGTCCATGCAAAAACAATTGCGGTGAAAACGAATTTTATTAGTCTTTTATTCATAACTACTTATCTTAATTTTTATTATTATTTAACTGATGAGAACAAGAATAGTACCACCAAATTTAACTTCTTTTGCCGAAAAAACAACGAAGATGGTAACGCTTTTGTTGGTTGGTTATTATTCTAATAAAACAGAGTTTATTATTGTAATAAGGGAAATGCTGCAGCAAAAAAAATAATTGTATGCGGATTTTTAGGATCAATTAAGATTATCCTAAAAAATCCTGAGCGATCTTAATGAATCTGCGTCCCATCTCGCAATTCATTTCATTCCTAATTCTTTCGCCATACGGAAATAGTTTGGCGGGGCAAGTCCTAATTTTTTTGCTGCGTCGGTATCGGAAGTTGAGTTCTCTCTAACAAACGTAAAATATTTTTGGCGGACCAAAACTTCCAAGTCGCGAAGCGATAAAATATTTTCTTTATCGAAATTAACTCCTGCATGTTGAACCGGTTCATCCATAAATCCATACTTACCGATGGCAAGTTTTGCTTCTTTCAATGTAATGATTTTTTCATCATTAAAAAGTAAACGTTGTACAACATTTTTTAATTCACGCACATTTCCGGGCCAATCATAATCAATCAGCAATTTCATTGCATCATCTTCAAATCTCGGTTTTTCACGGATCATATCAATACTCATGATCATCATAAAATGATCGAGTAAAATCGGAATGTCACCTTTCCTGTATTTCAAATCAGGTACGTGAATCGGCAGTACATTAAGTCGATAGTAGAGATCTTCTCTAAATCGTCTTGCTTTTACTTCTTCCTCAATATTTCTGTTCGTAGCTGCAAGGATGCGAACATCAACTTTTATTTTTTCCGTTCTGCCTATTTTTTCTATCTCACCATCCTGGATGACACGGAGTAATTTTACTTGCGCAGCTAACGGCAATTCGGTTACTTCATCAAGAAAAATAGTTCCATTATTAGCAACTTCAAAAAGTCCGAGTTTCTTTTTATCCGCACCGGTAAACGCACCTTTTTCGTATCCGAACAATTCACTCTCTACCAGATCATGCGGCAGACTCCCGCAATTGATGATAACAAAGTTTTCAAGATTTCTGGCACTGTTATAATGAATGTTATACGCAACAAGTTCTTTGCCTGTACCGGAAGCGCCACGAATAAGAACGTTGATTGTGCTTTGTGCACACTTTGCTATTTGTTCTTTCAGTTTAACAATTTCGGGAGATTCTCCCACCATCCGTTTTTGTTCTAATGTTTCTTCAACATTGCGAACTAACTTTTGGTTAACGCGCAAGCGCTCGAGTTCTAATTTTCTTTTCTCAAAAGCGTTAAAAATACTGATGATAAAATCGGTAGGTTGATAAATAAATTCTTCAATGTCTCCCGGATATTTTGTGCAGTACCAAAACGCTCCGGCTTTCATCAATTTATTTGCGAATGCATAGTCGGAAATATTTATCGTCATCTTTGTTACAACAATAATTTGCAGCGCGGAATCAACTTCTTTTATTTTATGAATCAGCTCCTCTCCCATCAATCCGCCGGCGATTTGAAAATCCATTATCACCAGATCAAATCGTTCACTTTTCTCTTTAAGTAATTCAAGAGCTCCCTTCCCGTCCGAAACAATTTTACCAATCTTTATTTGATCGGAAAACGGTTTGATCGTGTTTTGAACGCGCCTTACATCAAAATCTTCATCTTCAATTAAGAGGACGTTAATAATTCCTTCTAAAAACATTACAGCTCCTTAATACCGATTACTCATCTTTAGTTATAAAATAAAACAGCGAAACAATTTCTAATTTCCAATTGATATGACAAACCTACATCCTGCTTGCGGTAAATTTTCCACATCGAGATTCCATCCACAGCGTTTTGCAATCTCATAAGCAATATAACATCCGTAACCGATGGTTGGAATATCAGATTTTTTTGTTGATACATTTTCGTGGAAAAGATATTTCCTTCCGTCTTCCTCCATTTTAAGAAGTTCGGGAGAAATTCCTTTCCCATTATCTGAAATTATTATGAGAGATTTTCTGTTCGCCTGATCATACTGCGAAGTAATTGCTATTTGTAGATTCTGTTCGCCACCGTGATCAATACTATTCTGAATGAGTGGTTCGAGTATTTCCCACACAACAAATTCATTAACGGGAACAGTTGGAAGATTTTCATCCAGAGACAAATTTATTGTAAAAGCATTCGTCTTCTTCGCAATTCGTAAAAAGATGTGCTTCACCAAAAAATTGATTACTTCGTTCAAATTGGTTTGGAACAACTGGTTACGGATAGTCTGAATCGGCGGATCATACCACTTCATATCATAAATTACACGCGAAATAAAATTGGAATATTTGGCAACGCGATATTTAACTTCGTCGATATTTTCTGATTCAAGCTGGCGGAGATCTTCTTTTATAAATCCCATAATTTTTTCAGCTTTATGATGCGTGTGATAAATTCTCTTTGTAAAGACAAGTTCTTTTTGGTAGTTGATTTGTTTCTTCAAATTTTCTTCGTGCTCATCAAACAAAAGTTTCTGCGCTTCATCACGTTCTTTTACCGTGTAGGAAGAAATGAAATACATCGCCAGCAAACCTAGTAAAATAAGTGAAAGATAGATGAGTGAAGTTTCATCATATCCAGAAATAATTTGATCCGTTATAAAAGAAAAATCGGGAGAATTTTTCATGTACAAAGCACCGATCACTTCTCCACGAAGTACAAACGGGACAAATATGTTATACGACTTCCTGTTTGTTAAAATCGTTTGTATTTGTTCCTGAGATTCAACTTGATTTTTAATCGGCATGTAGAGAGAAATTGCCTGAGCATATTTTTCTTTAATGCCTGTAAACGACAAATCTTCTGCAACTAGATACGCGTAGAGATCGGTTCCTTCATCTATTGCAATAACACTATCGCCTTTGTTTACAAGGATGCAAAGCGCTTCAACATTGTGCTGTAAAGTTTGTTGACTAAAAATGATATCAAAGGACTGCGTGATCCTTTTTGATTCTTGCTCACTTAAAACTTTTTGGGGATCGATCGTTTCAAGTAAAAGTTCAATTGAAGTTGTGGTTAAATTTGCAAGCCGCTCGGCGGAATCTTTTTGATACCACTCCTGAGTTGTGTTTAAGAAATTTGTGATCGAAATTTTATTAATAATCGAAATGATTAACTGGAAGGCAAAAATAACGATAAAAAGCACCGTAAGGTGTTTAAACTGAAAATGATATTCACGAAATCTGTCTAATATTTTTTTTGATGCCATCTTTACTAGTCCGCCGGTTGAACTATGATTCCCGCTTTGCGGATTTTTACATAAGCTGTTTTTACTGCTTCGTCCACGGATATTTCTTTTTTTAGAGCTGAATGAATAATTCGTGCAAGAATATCCGAGAAGATAGTGTACTTCTTAAAAAAAGGTCGATGCGTTGCATTCTTCATCAACTCTTTGTAAAAAGTGAGATCGGGATTTTCTTTCAAAAACTCTTGATCTTCATATAACTTAGTAAGCACAGGTAAATATCCCACTTCTTTGTACATAAGCTTTTGTGATTCCTCGCTTGTAAAGAAATTTATAAGTTTTACCGCTTCACTAACATTTGTTGAATATTTTGAGATCATTAAATTCCAGCCGCCGAAAATGGAAACCGGTTTTTCTCCTGAAAAATGTGGAGTTGGGGCTCTTTTAAGTTTTTTGAGTATTCCCGCATGTTCAGAATAAGTTTCTCCTGCTTTTAAACTCGACCAGCCTCGGACAGAAAAACCATCTTCATGTAATAAAAAATCAAGACTCTCATTTTCTTTCAAATCGATAACTTTATCGGGAGATATTTTATCGCGATAAATATTTTTGAGAAGTTGATTAAGTACCTTTTTAAATCGCGATTCGCTTAAAAAAAGTGTGTCATTGCGGTAAAAAGGATTTTTCCCATTCGCCATCATCTCAAAAAAACTGCAGATTAATCCTTCATAATTATCTGCCTGAAAAATGTAATAGGCATTTTTAGACACCGCAAATTTTTTGGATAAGTCTGCCAAGTCCTCCCATGTTATTGAATTTTTAATTTTTGTCTGAAGTTCCTGGTAATTAGAAAGCTTTTGTAAAAGATCATCGCGGTAATATAAGTGCGCAATATCAATGTACAACGGGATTGCCATTAACATGTTGTCATAAATACATGTTTGAAGAGCGTAGTTTAGAATTTTTCCTTTTTCATTTTGAAAAGAATATGGAGTGAGTGGAACTGCCCATTTCGCAAATCGGGGCACCCAAATTTGATCAACTGTAAAAACATCAATACGATCGCTCTTGTTACGAAGATATCTTGCGAGTAATTCTTTTCGCTCATTTGTGCTGAACTTATCAAACGATAGATTAATTGCTACAACTTCAATTTGCCCTTCATACTTTTTATTAAATGCTTCGATTACTTTTTGGTGAGCGCTTGAAATGTTATCAACAAAATAGATTTTTTTTGCCTTCGTCTTTGCAGATGGAAGTCCCGAGCCTGTTGGAAAGACATAAGTGATCAGCAGGAATGAAATCATTACTATTCCGCTGAGAATAACATAAAAAGTTTTTTCAAATTTCATTTGATGTAAACTTAAATTTTATTCGGTTTAACACTACAGTCCAATCGCTATTAGGATTTCTTAAGGAAGTAATTTCTTTTGCTTCTGCCAGGTTTGCATCCAATCCACATTTGGTGTTATGGTTGGAACTCCTGAAATCCTTCCGCCAAAACCCATGTAACGGTAGGTAAACATATTAACTTCAGTAACGGACAATTGCTGCAACGACTGGTCATATAGAGTGACACCAAATTTTTGTGCTAGTCGCGCAGTTCCTTCAGTTACGTTTTCATAAAGTCGTTTCTCAAAAAGTTCTTCTTTAATTTTATCTTTGCTCGCTTCAAAAGTTTGCTTTACAGAATCTTGCGCTTCTTTTTTACCAAGCAGTTTAAATATGGAGTAACCTCCTTCAACTTTTAGAGGACCATAAACTTCCCCTTCTTTCATCGTTTCCGCAATTTTTCCGATTTCCCCTAGCTGAAAAGTATATTGCCATCCGAATTCACCTTTTTGTCCTAAGGTTGATTTCCGCTGGTTATATCTTTCGGCTAAGGTTTTAAAATCTTCTCCACTGTTTATTTTTTGCAAAATCGTTTGAACTGAATCGAGATTGTCTGACAAAATTTCAATAAGATTTACTTTTAATCCGGCAACTTGATTTCCCGTTTTACTCAAATAATATTTATAGACTTCATCATCGGTCACGCGGGATGAATCAACAAAAACTTTCTTCATAAATTGCGATAAATAACTATCCCGCCACATTTGAATATCTTTTTGAACTTGCGGATGATTTTGAATTCCTCTTCGTATAGCTTCACGGGTTATCAATTCGTGTTGAACAAAATCGTTTAATTTCTTTTGAAGCAATCCTACAATATTTTGTTTGTTGGCATGTTTGATGTAAAAATCTTCAACAATTAGATAATAGAGAAAATCGTTTAATGTTGGAGAATCTTTGTCAAAGTTCGCAATCGGTAAAACAAGTTTTTCGTTGCCGTAAAGAGAAGCTATATACAAAAGATCGAACTCGGTAAAATGATAATTAGATGAGTCAGCTGGATTGATCTCTTTTCTTCTCTGAAAAGATTGGAGAATTTTATCGGGCAGTTCCATAACAATATTGGGATTAAATTGAATTTGGATGCCCGAGAGAATTTTATTTAAATACTCTGTTCCGTTTGCTTTCGTCCTTCTTAGTTTTATAATGTTTTTAACATTATCTGCGCCGGTTGCATTCTTATCAGGAATTGAAGAAGTTTTGTCGACCAGTTTAAAAATAAACCAACCGCTTCTGTTTTTCATCGGTTTAGAATAGGTATTTAGCTTCAAACTGTATAGCGAATCCTCCATCCATTCGTCATCCATTTTTCCGAAAGTGATTGGAACCGCTTCTTTCTGAATTGCATAATCGGGACGCATTTTTAATAGCGAATCAAAAGAAGCTCCTTTCCGAAGTTCCTTATAAATTGCATAGCTTTCAACCGAATCTACCGAACTAATTATTAAAACTTTTAAAGTTGTTTTTGCTCTAGCCTTACCACGGATTAAATCAATATCTGTAATCTTGGTTTTGCTTTCAACCTCTTGTTTAAATAATCCGTCGCGCAGAAACATTTTTTCGATTGGCTTAAGCAAGTCCTTATAATATTTTAAAGTGTCGAAACGTTTATCCGCAGCTTCCAATGCCCAAAGCTTTTCTGAGATAAGAGAAGCAAGGAATTCTTTTTTTAATGAGTCGGTGTTTTTGTGAGTAACGCTTGGATGAGGCAACAACTCATAGCGGGTCTTAAATTCATCAGCAGTGATAAGCGTAGAGCCAATTTTGGCGACCGGTTCGTCTTTTTTTTGTGCTTCACTTAATTGTGTTTGTACAAGAATTGAAAGTAAGAATAAGAGAATGTATTTCCTCATCACCGTTGAGTCCTAATCAAATTATTTGTAAAGAATATTTTTTTTACTGCAATATACAGGTCTGAACTAAATTAGCAGAGGCAAATTTCGGGGAACGTTTTCAATTTTATTAATTCTAAAAAATAAACAGCATATGGCTGAATAATAAAAAATATTCGCATCATTATCTCTATTGAGTTAAAACTACAATTCTAAAATTCGCCAAATCTTTCATATATCTCAGTGACTGAACGTTAAAGCTATTAAAAAGTTCAAGGTGCCGCAACTGTGAGAGAATTAAAACAAGACTACGTTTAACTTATGAAATGATTTTCGCAAGTTTTGTCCAATCACCAGCTCAAAATAATTCGAGCTTATTTGCTTACGAGTTAAATAAAGGGTGAAAAATTCAAAATAGGTCGAGTTGTATTCATTGTCACAAACTTGCATTTGACCAATTTAATTATTGACATTTATATCGGTAATCACTAATTATTAGGATGGAATCTGATATTTTTGAGCACCTAAATAATGTAACTGATTTCCGCTCCAATTTTTGAGAAATGTGTTTTCTATTTGTTGAACAGTTCAGTTTATACAGCTTTTTCTCCCCAAGAGAGAAGTCCTGTATTAAAGAACTTTGTTAAGTTTTAAAAGTATCTATCTATAGTTAAGTTAAAGAATAACTTCAATTAGTCCGAAAGGAACACCGCCATGAAAAAACTTTTACTTTTAGTATCTGTTTTATTGTTCTCCTGTAACCTTTTTCCACAAGTAACGTTAATTGCTCCAAACGGAGGTGAAATTTGGCTTGCCGGTTCAACACAAACCATTTCATGGACTGACGCAAATTCATCAGGTTTTGTTGATCTTGATTATTCAAGTGATAATGGAGTTACCTGGAGTAGAATTGTTAGTTCCGCAAACTCAATGTACCCGAATTACTCATGGTGGACACCGACTATTGTTGGAACAAGCTACAAAGTGAGAGTAACAGATGTGAACAATTCCCTCTTTTTTGATGAAAGCGATACTCCTTTTACAATAACCGATCAGCTTCCAGCAAAATTGACCCTTACCTATCCCAACGGCGGAGAAATTATTTACAACGGTTCTCAACAAAACATTACCTGGACGAGCAATGGTGTTGGTTCGGTAAATCTATATTTCTCTCCTGATAGCGGTCAAACATGGAATTCGATTGCATCAAATATTCCGGCTTATATGGGAAGTTATTCGAGCATGGTTTCTTCTACTTCAACCAGCAAAGCTATAGTAAGAATTAGCGACGCACTCAATACCGCAGTTTTTGATGAGAGCGACGGAGTTTTTACGATAATTGATACAACGAAACCCAAAATCAACGTAACATTTCCGAACGGTGGAGAGCTCTTTACGGTTGGATCAACAATTTATATTGCCTGGAATAACTCCAATATGAATGGGTCATCTAATATCGATTATTCAACTGATGGCGGAGTGAATTGGACAAATATTGCCACATACATTCCTTCGATGTACCCAACATATATGTGGAGTATTCCAAATACTCCATCAACAAGTTGCTTAATCCGTGTTTATGATGCGGCAAATCCATCTATCTTAGATGTGAGCGACAATGTTTTCACGATAACTGACATGGCCCCTGGAGGTGGGGTTGTTGCTCATTATAAATTTAACGGCGATGCAATTGATGCAACCGGGAACGGGCATGATGGTACGGTTAAAGGAGCAATGTTGGTGCCTGACAGATTTTCAAATCCAAGCAGCGCTTATTTATTTAGTGATAATACTTCAATCAAAGTTCCTCATTCTCCACAATTAAATTTTAAAGGGCAGTTTACTTTTACCGTTTGGTTGAATCAAGCTGGAAGTTCTGTCGCTTTTAATTGCATACTTGGAAAAGACTATACGCAAGAATTTGGATTTGGTACATGGGGCACCAATTGCACTTTGCCAACATATCCTAGATTGATTGTTGGCAATGTTGAAACCTCAACGGCAAATCTTTCTCCGATTAACTGTAATACCTGGACCCATCTAGCAGTTACATTTGATGATGCGAAAGATCAAGTCCAATTTTTTATTAACGGTTTGTTAACTGAAACCGCTACAAATACCGGATCAATTACTGCAACTTTAACCGATATGGGAATTGGGCAAGACGGAAAATACTTAGATCAATTTATAGGCTCACTAGATGACATTAGAATTTTCGATAGAGTTTTGAGTCTGAGTGAAATCCAAGCAATTTACAACGACACTGGAAATCAAACCCGCACTTTAAAATTAGAAACTCCCAACGGGGGAGAATTTCTTGTTGGAGGAGCAATCGACACTCTACATTGGTCTGCGAATTATTTAACTCAGGTTAAATTGGATTACACAACAAATTTCGGTGATTCGTGGATAAATATTGTTGGTAGCATGCCGGCAGAATATCCTTCAGGTTATGCATGGGTTGTTCCCAATACTCCATCAACAATGTGTAAAATTAGAGTTACGGACATCAACGACCCAACCATGGTAGATGAAAGTGATGGAACTTTTACGATAATGGTCAATACTAATCCACCGGGAAATACTTTTAAACTCGATCAATTTTTTGAACCTACCAATATTGATATGTCAACAGGTAGACTGGATAAGGCTCAGGTATTTACTGTTGGACAAGCTGGAAAATTGGGACGCATTGATCTATTAATATCAAGATATCCGGGTGGAACTGCAGATTTATTATTTGATATTCGTCCAACTTCAGGAGGTTACCCTGTTACAGATGACGCAAATACGCTTGCCAGTATGCGAATTCCTTATAGTGCCGTGCCCGAAACCCAGGGATTTTATACTATCGATTTTAGTTCCAATCCAATAGCCGTAGACGCCGGTCAAGCGTTAGCTATTGTTTTACGCAGTGATCCCGATGTACAAAGTTACACCTGGTACGGAACAACTTCGGTAAATGGTTACGCAAATGGGCATCATTATTTTCGTCATCCAACCGGTTGGCCTCGGCCAACATGGTACGCTGATGTTCCAGGAACTGACTTAGGTTTTAGAACTTATTTACTGGATTCAATCGCCCAAGACAAGACACCTCCTTCAATACCAATTGGTTTATCTGCAATTGCTATGGATCAGTCTGTATATTTAACATGGCAAAAAAATGGAGAAGCAGACGTAAAAATTTACCGTATCTATGGGGGAAACTCCTCGAACGCTAGAATCCAAATTGATAGCGTGTACCAGCCCGATTCAACTAAAACAATAATGAATTTAACAAACGGATTAACATATTATTTCCGTATTACTGCTGTTGATACTGCCGGAAATGAAAGTGACTTATCGAACGAGGTAGGCGCAACTCCAAACACAGCATCAGGAATTGCTCTTTTTTATCCTAACGGACATGAATTACTTACTTCCGGTACTGTGGATACAATCCGTTGGTCGGCAACCAGTACTACTCAAGTTAAGATTGATTACACAACCGATAACGGGGCAACATGGATGAATATTGCCGGCGGTCTTTACTCAATTTATCCTGCTTATGCGTGGATGGTTCCCTTCACTCCATCAACAACATGTAAAGTTAGAGTTACAGATAATAATAATCCAAATAATTTTGATGAGAGTGACAGCGCATTTACAATCCAACTTTTCAAAAGCGGAGAATATACTGCTGATGCCAATACGATTCTTTTAGATCACTTTAATGTTAATACCGACGCAACAGTTCTAGCCGCAAAACCAACAGGACTTCCTTGTGGGACAGAATGGTACTCTGCAGCTCCAAATTTTTCATTCAGTCCTAGTTTGAACGAACTAAATTACGCTCTTAATATGGCTCCTCCTATTGGAGAACCGCAGGGCTCATCTACCTATCTAAAATATCTGGGTGGACAACTACTTAGTCAACCCAACGGTACAATCGAATTTATGATTAACCTTTCATCTTACGGTAAAGGAATGGGATTGGTCAATCAAGGACAATATTATGGGGCGTGTTACGGATGGACATTTGATATGGGTATTGATTCAAGTGGAACATTAACTTCAGGCGCTTGGGCTGCGTTCAACTTATCATCTGGAAGCGCAAAAGTACCCCTAAACAAATGGACGCACATTGCGGCTACTTGGGGAAGTACCGGCGCAAAACTCTATATTAACGGTGTACTCGTTGGAAGTGATCCAAATACAGGGATGCCTGCATACGGTTATTCGGGAAATCTTCTCATTCCTCTTGGAACAGGTGCTGGCGTTAGCGCTTCTATTGATGAGCTTCGCGTGTCAAATATTCAGAGAACCGAATTTAATATTATTCCTCAGCACAATCTTGTTCTGGTTTACCCGAATGGCGGAGAAAATTTTGTTATTGGAACAGCCGATACTATCCGTTGGAATAGTGACTATGGAACGAATGTAAATCTTGATTACTCAACTGATGGTGGAGAGACATGGAGTTGGATTGCCAGAAATTTCCCCTCAATACATAATGCTCTTCCATGGCTTATTCCTCAAACACCTTCAACTACTTGCCTTGTAAGAATCACTGATGCCAACAATCCAACTATTTTTGATGGAAGCGATAACGTCTTCACAATCTCGGCTCAAAAATTTGGTGACTTGATTGCATATTATCCTTTCATAGAAGGAAGTCTTACCGACTTTAGCGGCAACGGAAATACCGCCACAAATTTTGGAGGACAGTTAGTTGCAGATCGGTTCGGGAATCCCAATAGTGCTTATTATTTTAATGGTGAAGCCTATATGTCGGTACCGAATTCGCCAAGTCTTCAATCACCAACAAATATGGTTACACTTTCGGGATGGGTTAAAAATGATATGGGATCAATTTATGCGATAGCTGTAAAATCAGCAACTTCAGGTCTTGGCCAATATCGATTATACCTTACAGATTATTCTGTAGTTTTTAGTAGCAGTATTGCCGCTGACGTAAGTATGCCATTCACTTTTGAACATGGTAAATGGTATTTTGTTGCAGTAACCTGGGATGGGAATAATATAAATTATTTTGTCAATGGAAATCTTATTGGCAGTATACCATCCGTTGGAACATTAACACCGGATTCCGAACCGTTAGTCTGGGGAATGGACACACCAGGGTTGACAGAATTTACGGTAGGGACAATTGATGACATCCGGATTTATAATCGCGCCCTTCCAACTGCGGAAATTCGTGCACTCTACCACGAGGGTGGTTGGGATTTTCGTACAGTTGACTCCGGACTCGTAGCCTTTTATCCATTTAACAACAACACCATCGATGAAAGCGGAAACGGAAACAACGGAACCAACAATGGTGCAACACCTAGTGCTGACAGATTCAATACGCCAAATAGTGCTCTGAGTTTTGATGGGAATTCTAATTTCGTTTTAGTCCCGAGTAGTGCATCTTTAAATATTCAAAACAGTATCACCTTAGCCGCCTGGATAAAAACAGATAATCCACATATTATCCAAGACTTAAATCCGGGATCAATCGTAGCAAAACATGAAACTGTTCAGACAAGACAATATGACCTATTCCTCTACAGCACAGATTATGACTCTCTCTCTTTCGACTTGGTAGACGAACGTGATAATTTTTCATCCAATGAATATTTCTTTGGAACTTCAACACCAAGCGCTTTATTAAAAAATAATCAATGGCATATGGTTGTTGGGACTTATGATTACAATACAGGTTTCTCTCAAATTTATGTTGACGGAGCTTTAAGTTCAGCTAGATATTTGGGACAAATTAATTTGATGAAATCAAATGTACCGTTAACAATTGGCTGTTACTCCGAACAAAATTCAAATTTCAGAGGATTCTTCAATGGGATTATTGATGATATCCGCATTTATGATCGATCATTGTCTCAACAAGAGATTATGATGCTCTATTATGAAAAAGAATACTTCCCTACTTCATTAACATTAATAACTCCTAACGGTGGAGAAGTTTTCCAAGCCAATTCCCCCGTTCCGATTGAGTGGAGTGCAATGAATGTTCATAATTTAAGTTTAGAATATACTTCTGATAATGGCACAAGTTGGTCGCTGATTTGCGATACACTTACTGCTGCTTCAACCGGCTTTCTTTGGTACGCCCCGTATATTGAAAGCAACATGGTTAGAATCAGAATATCAGATAAATTTAATCCGGCTCTATTTGATGAGAGCGATAGTAATTTCACAGTAACAAATAAAATAACGCAATATGTTCCGTTGTATTATTCCGGTTGGAATATGATTTCATTTTATGTTCAACCCAGTTCAAGCATACCACGGGATGTATTTCCGTCACCACTGGTACTTCAAGTAAAAACTGAACTAAAATCATTTGACCCCGCATTGCCGGAATTCCTTAACACATTGAAAAATGTTGATGCGGGACAAGGATATTTAGTTAAGACTGATTCCTCAGAACGTTCGTTTGCGGTTAAAGGGGATCATTTTTATCCGGCTGATGGGATTAACTACCGGGCTGGTTGGAATTTGATGAGCTATTATTATTCATACGGCGAATCAATCTGGTATGCGTTCGAACCCATAATGAGTTCGATTGAGGAAATCAAAACATTAACAGGCTACTTCAGTCCACTTGGTTCGGAAGTCACCAACACTCTCTATTGGCTCGAACCGGGTGAAGCTTATTGGTTAAAACTTAACGCAAAAGTTGACGGATACGTTCTTCCTTCACCGCAAACTATTATGCCAAAGAAGCACCTAACTAAAGGACAAAAACTAATGGTTGAGCTTCCTTGGAAGTTAAAAGGATACACACAAAGTACCGTCGCAATCTTTAACGTAACTTCAAATGGAAGACCGGTTCCGGCAGGCAGTGTTATAGGGGCTTTCATTAATGGTGAATGTAGAGCTATCAGCGAAGTAAAACTTAATTCTGAAGGTATTGCATTCGCAACGTTGGTTATCAACGGAGACAAGGAAGAAGAAGCATCATTTAAAATATTTGATGCTGAGAAAAAGGAAGCCTTCGGTTCTAACCTGAAATTAAATACAAAACCGGGCACAACTATTCCGGGAATTCAAGAACTTCCGTTCACTTTTGTAACTGGAATTGAAGACCCGATTTTACCGACAACTACAACTTTAATGAACGCGTATCCGAATCCGTTCAACCCTGAAACACGAATTCGTTATACGTTAAATAAAGATCAATATGTTAGCTTAAAAATTTACGATGTTCTCGGAAAAGAAGTCATTACGCTTGTAGATGACAATAAAAATGCAGGCTATTATGAAGTGTCATTTGATGCAAGCGGATTGCCAAGCGGAATTTATTTCTACCGAATGCAATCAGGTGAATATGTTTCGGTTAAGAAACTTTTATTGTTGAAGTAACAACTTGCAGTCAGAGCGACTTTGTTAGATCATTTTGTTCACAAAGTCGCAAAGAAAAACTTATGTTAAATAAAATGAGTAAATAGATAATTAGCAGTTTGTAAAAATTAAAATAGTATCAAGTATCCCTTTGCACCTTAGCGTCTTTGCGCAAAATTATTTTATTCGCAGAGACGGAAAGAATGAGAAGTAAATAAGTTTAAACAGAAGGAAATAATTATGAAAAAGCTGATACAATTAATTAGCTTGTTACTGATAACCACAGCAGTTCTTTCTGCACAACCCAAGTGGAGTCCGGTGATTTATACCAACAGCACTACGCTGTACGGAAAGGTATCAATCAATGGTGTACCGGCACAGCTTGGTGATAGAGTTGGTGTCTTCGTAGGCAGTGAATGCCGCGGAGTGGCAGACGTTGTAACGAATCTTGGAGAAGGATATGTCTCTCTTCTCATTCAAGGTGAAGTTACTGAAGAAGCATCTTTCCAAATATGGAAACAAAACAACGATGTCGTTTATAAAGTAGTTAACAAAGTAACTACATCTCCCGGTGGAACAATTGGAACTCCTCCCGATTATTTTTTAATCGATGGAAAAGGTCCGAATTGGAAACCGATTATCTACACTAACAGCACAACCTTTTATGGCGAAGTATTTGTCAATGGAATACCAGCACAACCGGGTGATATTGTCGGAGCTTTTGTTAACGGCGAATGCCGCGGAAGAGAAGAAGTTATTATTAATAATGGATCAGCATACATCACAATGTTGATTCAAGGTGAAACTGCCGAAAAAGTTACGTTCCAGCTTTGGCAGAATTCGAGTGGAAAAGAACTTTTAATTCCAAGACAAATACAATCAGATCCCGGTGGAACAATTCCCTTAACAAACATCAACGCAATCGATGGATTGGTTGCTCTTTATAACTTTACTGGAAACCTTAATGATGCAACAGAAAACGGATTTGATATTACAGGCAACGGTTTAACCTTTGCTAGTGATAGATTCAACAATCAAAATTCAGCGCTTGCATTTGATGGCACAACAAGTCAAGCAGAAGTTGCCAATTCAACTTCACTCGATTATCCTAAAAATGGATTCACAATTTCTACATGGGTAAAATTCGCAAACACTCCGAGTGCAGTGGTTTTCGGAAAACATGTTCACGGTTATGCGAATGGATATTTTTTGGCTGCAGAAAATAATCATCTGCAATTTTATGTATCTGGAACTCCCTTAAACACTTCAGAAACTTTTAACGACAACATTTGGCACTTGGTTACAGGAGTCTATGATGGATTGAATGCCACTCTCTATGTCGATGGAGTTGAAAAAATTTCCCGGCAGATCCCATATACTGCATTTAGTCCAAATCCGGTGCGGCTTGCATATATGCAAACACCAGGATATCCCGCAAAATATAATGGACTAATCGATGACGCAAGAATTTATAATATCCCTCTTTCTAAAACCGATGTTTCAAATTTATTTGGCGAAAACAATTGGACGGCACAAGAAATTACAAATTTAAACCCCAATGGTGAAAACTGGATAAAAGCTAATTCGATTTATCGAATTGATTGGACTGCAAGTCAATTTATTGATTCAGTTAAAATTGAATTCACTCCAGACGATGGAAATACTTGGCAAACAATTACGCCTTCGGTTCAAGGGAATTCGGAAGGTTTTTATTGGAAAGTCCCAAGAATCAGCACAACACAAGCAAAGATAAAAATTAGTCATCTTTTTTCAGGAGTTTCAACAATTAGCTCCGCACCATTTATCATTGCACTTCCTGAGATAACCGTGGGTTCTCCAAATGGTGGAGAACTCTGGCAAAGAGGTTCACAGCAAAATATAAATTGGAATAGTACAAACATTCAGCAAGTGAAAATTGATTACTCTACCAATGGCGGTACAAATTGGTTTCCGATTGCAAATTCAATTGCAGCAACTCCAAATAATTTTAATTGGACAGTTGCAAACGATACATCCCGAAACGCGTTGATACGAGTTTCAGATGCAGATGATTCAACCTTCTTTGATGTGAGCGATGCACCATTTACTATCTTTCAACCAAAACTTAACATTACAAAACCGCTCGGAGGTGAACGCTTCCGTTTAGGAACAACACAAAACATTTCTTGGACAAGTGAATTTGTAAATAAAATTAAAATTGAATTTTCACAGGATAATGGTCTGAGTTGGACAGTCCTGCCAGGCGCTGATTCTGTTCTCGCTTCTCTATCAACTTTTAATTGGATGCCGAACGTTGAAACAAAGCAGGCTATCATCAGGATAAGTGACTTTAAAAATTCAGCATTACAAAGTACAAGCAACGCATTCGAAATCTTTGTTCCGAAATTAACCCTCACTTCACCAAATGGAGGTGAACAGTGGCGAACAGGCACGACACAAAAAATTACATGGACGAGCAGCGATGTTTCAAAAGTAAAAATTCAATATACAACCAACGATGGTACAAACTGGATCGTGGTTGCTGATTCAGCTTTGGCTTCAACAGGAAATTTTGACTGGACCATTCCTACTCCCATAACAAATCAAGCTAAAGTGAGACTTACTGATTACAAAGACGTTACCGTTTCATCTCAGAGTGTTGCCCCCTTCGTCATTTATTTCCCAACGCTAACACTCAATTCACCTAAAGGTGGTGAGTTATGGCAGATCGGAACGCAAAAAAATATTTCCTGGACTTCAACTTATTTAACCAAAGTTAAACTTGAATACACCACAGACGGGACTACTTGGAAACTGATCGCCGATCAAATTGATGCGAATTTAAATAATTATCTATGGACTATACCGAATGATCCTTCGACAAGTGCAAAAGTAAAAATTAGCGATGCCACCGAAAACTTGGTTAGTGCCGCAAGCGCGGGAGCGTTTACAATTTACCAGCAAAAATTAACGCTCACTTCACCTCTTGGTGGCGAAAGATATCTTATTGGCGTACAGAAGAATGTAACATGGACAAGCGAATATGTTAACAAAATAAAAATTGAATTTTCGCAGGACAATGGTTCGTCATGGTCAGTTCTCCCTGGTGCTGATTCCGTGTTAGCTTCGGTTTCAAGTTTTCCATGGTTTCCAAATGTTGAAACTAAACTGGCAAAAATTCGAATTAGCGATTCGAAAAATATTGCCCTGACAAGCGTTAGTAGCGCATTTGAAATTTTTAAACCAAAAATTACAGTCACTTCCCCAAATGGTAGTGAACAATGGGTAGTTGGAACGACACAAAATATCACTTGGACAAGTTCAGATGTTGCAGATGTTAAACTTGAGTACACAACCAACAACGGGACTAACTGGATTTCTATTCTTGCCACAACTCCGGCATCTGCGGGAAGTTCTGTTTGGACAATTCCGAATACACCATCAGCAACTGCTAAAGTTAGAATCTCTGATGTAACGAATAGTTTATTTGCTGATACAAGCGACAACGTTTTCTCGATCATTTTACCAAAACTTACCATTGTAAAACCGAATGGCGGAGAGAGTTTTGTTGTCGGAAAAATTGACACAATAAAATGGACGAGTTCAAATGTTTCAAACGTTAAACTTGAATACACTACTGACAACGGTACAAATTGGATTTCTATTCTTACATCAACTCCGGCATCTTCAGGAAGTTTCACATGGACAATCCCAAATACTCCCTCGACTAATTGTAAAGTTAGAATCTCAGATGTAGGCGGCGTTGCTGTTCCAGATCTAAGTGATAATGTCTTCTCGATTATTCTTCCAAAAGTTACAGTCACTTCACCGAATGGCGCAGAACAATGGGTAGTTGGAACAACTCAAAATATCACCTGGACGAGTTCGAACGTTGCTAATGTTAAGCTTGAATACTCGATAGATAACGGTGCTAATTGGATTTCCATTCTTGCTTCAACACCGGCAAGTGCAGGAAGTTTTGTCTGGACAACCCCAAATACACCATCAGCAAATTGTAAAGTTAGAATCTCCGATGTAGCTGGCGTTGCTGTTCCCGATCAAAGTGATAATGTTTTCTCCATCATCCTCCCAAAAGTTACGGTCACTTCACCAAACGGTGGAGAACAATGGATTGTTGGAACAAATCAAAATATTTCCTGGACAAGTTCAAACGTTGCAAATGTCAAGCTCGAATACACTACAAATAACGGTACTAATTGGATTTCTATTCTTGCATCAACATCGGCAAGCGCAGGAAGTTATTCGTGGACAATTCCGAATACTCCATCCACAAATTGCAAGGTCAGAATTTCCGATGTAACGAATAGTTTATTTGCGGATACAAGCAACAACGTTTTTTCAATCATTCTCCCGAGACTTACTTTACTTAAACCAAACGGCGGAGAGATTTTCCCAATAGCTAAAACCGATACTATAAAATGGACAAGCTCAAACGTCGTTAATGTTAAACTTGAGTTTACAACGGACAATGGGGTTGCCTGGATTCCAATTGCTAATTCAACTCCTGCAGCGGCCGGAAGTTACCTTTGGTCAGTTCCACCTTATCCTTCTACAAATTGCAAAGTAAGGATTTCGGATGTTACAAATAGTTTGGTCGCCGATACAAGCAATAATCCTTTTACAATTATTTTGCCGACACTTACTGTTCTGAAGCCAAACGGTGGTGAAGTTTTTGTCGTTGGTAAAACCGATACAATAAAATGGACGAGTACATACGTTGATAATGTTCAAATCCAATATTCAACTGACAACAGTACCACATGGACTACCATCGTTGCTTCTACGCCGGCAAATACAGGAAGTTTCCTTTGGACAATTCCAAACACTCCTTCAACAAATTGTAAAGTTTGGATCTCGGACGTTGCAAAAGTTGCCACTTCCAAAATGAGTACAAATAATTTTTCAATTGTACTCCCTAAGATCACGGTTCTAAAACCGAATGGCGGAGAAAGTTTTATCATCGGAAAAACGGACACGATAAAATGGTCAAGTTCAAATGTTGTTAATGTTAAGCTCGAATATTCAATCGACAACGGAACAAATTGGATTTCGATTCTTGCGTCAACTCCTGCATCTGCGGGAAGTTTTGTTTGGACGATTCCAAATACTCCTTCAACAAATTGCTTGGTTAAAGTTTCTGATGTAGCAAACATTTCGCTTCCTGATGTTAGTGATAATGTTTTCTCTATCATCCTTCCCCAAATTACTCTCATCAGACCAAATGGTGGAGAAAATCTTATCGTCGGGAAAACAGATACAATAAAATGGTCAAGCTCAAACGTTACTAGTGTCAAACTTGAATACCATATTGATAAAACCAATTGGATTACTATTACCGAATCAACACCGGCTGCCAATGGAAGTTTTATATGGACGATTCCCAACACTCCTTCTCCGAATTGTGAAGTGAGAATTTCAGATGCTGCAAACACTACTTTTGCTGATACGAGCGACAGTCCATTCTCTATCATATTTCCGAAGGTTACTCTCTTAAGACCAAATGGCGGTGATCGTTTTATTGCAGGAAAGGCAGATACGATAAGATGGACGAGTTCTGATATTGCCGCGCTTAAAATTGAATATTCAACAAACAACGGAACAAATTGGTTGCTTATCAATTCCTCTGTGCCTGCAAATACGCTTAGTTTCGTTTGGACAGTTCCCAACACTCCCTCGGCAAATTGTGTAGTAAAAATCAGTGATATTCTAAATCCAGAAATCAATGATCTTAGCGATGGAACTTTTTCAATTCTTACTCCAACCATAACTCTTACTTCGCCTAATGGGGGAGAACAATGGAAAGGTGGAAGCGAACAATCAATTACCTGGACTCAAAAAGATCTGACTACATTAAAAATTGAGTACACACTCGATGACAATTCCTGGATTACGATTTCCGAATCTGTTGAGGCAGCCCTTGGAAGTTATAAATGGCTGGTTCCAAATGTGTCGAGTACAAGCGCAAGAGTTAGATTAACAGAAACAACCGATACACTCATTCGCGATGTGAGTGACGCGGTCTTCACGATCTTTGTACCTAGACTTTTTGTAGTTAAACCAAACGGCGGCGAAACTTTCGTTGCCGGAAAAACCGATACGATTAAATGGACAAGTTCAAATATTGAAAATGTTAAAATAGAATTTACCTCGGACAACGGTCAGAATTGGAATCCTATCATAGCTTCTACTCCTGCAAGCAGTGGAAATATTGTTTGGACGATTCCAACAACCTCCTCGAAAAACTGTAAAGTTAGAATAAGCGATGTGCTAAATTCCGAAATGACCGATATAAGTGATGGAGTGTTCACCATCGTTGTTCCTACCATCACGCTTACCGCTCCAAACGGAGGAGAAAAATGGCTGGCACAAACCAATCACCAAATTACTTGGACAAGTAGTGATCTTGATTCGGTAAGAATTGATTTCTCTTTTGATAATGGAACCACATGGAATGTTCTCGCTCCAAAAGTTTTTGCGTGGTATGCAATTTACAATTGGAATGTAGAATCCCTTCCAACTTCTCAAGCACTTGTACGTGTTGCTAAATACGACGACCTCTCCGTACAAGATGTAAGTGACAACGTCTTTACAATTTATAAAGAAGCGTTGGCCGTTACTTCTCCAAACGGCGGCGAAAAATTAAGAGCAAAAACTGTTGTTCCAATCACTTGGAATATTTCCGAGATCGTAAATCCAAAAGCGATTAAAAGGAATTTAGTTGATACTGACGATGCGACAATCGCTCCAATCCAAAACGTAAAAATTGAATTCACTTTGGATAACGGATCAAACTGGAGTACGCTCGCCGCTTCCGTTAATGCTGGATTGAAAAGTTATAATTGGGAAATCCCGGCGATTGAATCGAAAAATTGCCTTATCAGGATAACCGACACTGAAGATGCAACCCACAGTGATACAAGCGATAATGCGTTTGAAATTTACAACCCAAGAGTTATTGTTACTTCTCCAAACGGCGGCGAAAAATGGAGAACATCAACAACACAAAAAATTTCATGGATAAGCAATGAGATAAGCAAAATAAAGATCGAATATTCAACCAACGATGGATTTCAATGGAAAGTTATTTCCGATTCAGTTGATGCAGCTACTGAAACTATTGATTGGAAGATTCCGGCGGAAAGAACCTCAAGAGCGCGAGTACGTATAACAGATGTTAGCCTGGCTTCAACTGCTGATACAAGCGACCACACATTTACAATTGTTGTTCCTGAAATAACATTAACTTCTCCAGCAGGTGGCGAAAATTGGAAGACAAATACTGTTCAGCAAATCAAATGGAATAGTCTTGATGTTGAATTTGTATTGGTTGAATTTTCTTCCGACAACGGTACTTCATGGTTACCGCTTAAAGATTCTGTTCTCGCTTCTTCCGGATTGTATAATTGGACCATCCCGAGGACACCAACTGAGCAAGCTAAAATCAGAGTCTCTGATGTTAATTATAAAGAGATCTCAGCTGTTAGCAATGTCTTCTCAATCATAAAACCATTGGCGCTTCTTGTTCCGCAAGGAGGCGAAAAATGGTTCTCTGGAAGCACACAGCAAGTTAAATGGAATTTCAATTTTGTCGATTCGGTTAAGTTGGAATATTCACTTAACAACAGCGCTTCCTGGCAGCTGATTGCCAATAGTTTACCGGCAACATTACTGGCTTATGATTGGAAGATTCCGCAAAATATTTCTTCTACACATTGCAGAGTGAAAATCACCGATAGAAATAATATTTTAACTGCCGATTCTTCGGCTGAGGTATTTACAATCATGACTCCGACTTTAACCGTTCTTACTCCAAACGGAGGAGAGAATTTGAAAGGCGGAACTGAATATCAATTAACATGGAAGAACCAGAATTCTGATTCACTTATAATTGATTACACCATTGATAACGGCGCCAACTGGACAAGTATTTCAAAATCCACAAACGCAAAAACTGAAAAGCTAACTTGGGTTATTCCTAAAGTAACATCAACACAATGCCGCATTCGTGTTATCGACAAATTCTACAGTACCGTTGGAGATACATCGGATAAAGTGTTTTCGATTTATACACCGGAGATAACTATCGTAACTCCAAAGGGAGGCGAAACCTGGTACGTTGGAGAAACAAAACAAATAAAATGGAAAAGCAGTTTTGTTGAATCGGTAAAAATTGTTCTAACAACAGACGATGGAAATTCATGGAGAACTTTGACAAATGCAGTCTCTGCATCCGATTCTGTCTTTAGTTTGTTCATCGAAAAAATTACATCAACAAACTGTAGAATTAAAATTTGGGCCACTGAAGATTCAACCGTGATCGATTCCAGTCGAAGCAATTTTGCCATCGCAATTTTACCACCGACCATTCACGTATCGATCTTACAAAATCCGGTGCTTACTCAATATTGTAATGTCGTGCTGATTTCCGATTCATTATTAAGCGCGTTGCCAACAACAACGGTATGGCGGACGGGAGTTACCGAAAGACCTGTTTATGAAATGAATCCGATTCAAAACTCGACAAACGTCTTTGAATGCTCGGTTAAATTTGACACAACCGGAATTTACAACTTTCAATCCCGTGTAGTTTCTAAAATGGGAATTGAGAAAGATACGCTTCGTCAATTTGCCGTTGGCGTAGCGCTTCCAAATCTTTTTGCAAAAGTCACCAGTAAAAATGAAGGTTTAACGTTGGCGATAAATCCGGGAGTAGTTGAAGAAAAAACATTTTTCTCAATCGAAGAAGAAAAAGTGAACAAGGAGATCTTCTACAACATCCAACCGGCAAGGACCTTCAAGAAAGCCATCAACGTTACCCTTTCGTTTGAAAATGAATCGTTTGAAGAAGTCTATAAGTTTTCTGTTTTTGTTTTTGAAAACGGAGAATGGAAACCGGTTCAAAGTGAAGTGAATAAGAAAACAAAAACCGTTACGGCTTCGCTAACAACCTTAGGCAAAGTAAAACTGGGAATTGATATCAATAAAAAAGAAGTGATCGATCTTCCGAAAACTTTTGCACTGATTCAAAATTATCCGAACCCGTTTAATCCATCTACAGTTATTGCATACCATCTACCTGAAGATTGTGAATTCACGCTTGAGATTTACAACATGCTCGGCGCAAGAATTTCAACGCTTTATTCAGGTTTTGCAGTTGCCGGAAGATACTCCGTAACGTGGAATGGAATGAACGATGCGAATGTTCAAGTTCCGTCCGGTATTTATTTATATAGGTTAAAGACTAGCAAGTTCGATCAAGTAAGAAAAATGATTCTCTTAAAGTAGTTGAAAAGAATTTTGTTAAAGGAGATTTTTATGAAAAATATATCGAAGCTAATTACAATTTCTTTATTATTCCTCTCGGTTTTTATTAGCTGTAATGTTGAACCGGAAGATCCTTTGCTTTTATATGAGGCAGAAATAAACGGCGGCTGGATCGCTTTCACGAAAAAAGATTTTGTGGAAGCCAATCTTCGTTTCCGTCAGGCAATTGAAGTTGACTCCGCAAATGCTGAAGCCTATTCGGGTTTAGCCTGGGTGCTCTTCAAGCAAGACAGTATTGAAAAAGCATTTATCATGTTCGATAGCGCTTCAATAATGGTTGATCCGAACGCGTCCGTCTTTGCAGGATATGCATTTGCTCTTAACGTTGCAAAAAATTATGCATTATCAAATCAAAAGGCTGAGCAAGCATTAAAGATCGATCCGGCGTGGTTCTTCCCCTATTTATCGAGTCTTGATTATAACGACTTAATTGTTTTAAAAGCGGAGAATTATTTTATGCTTGGGAATTTTTCTCAAAGCCTAAGAGAAGTGAATAGGATCGATCCCGAATTTGTAGTTTCTTTATCTACTCCGGCGGGAATTGCCGCGCTGGCACATGAAATCGAAAAGTTAAAGAGGTTTTAGTAAAATTTAATTTGTAACATCCGAGAAATCCGTGTGTTATTCATTTTGCTACAATAGCACACGGACTATAGGGATCAAACAGATATTCACGAATCTATTTTAGCAAAAACTTATCTTTTAGCTCAATTTTTTGTGATGAACTTCCGATAAGAACTTCAAACTCTCCCGGTTCTGCGATAAAAGATTTTGTTTTATCATCAAAAAAAGATAACGCTGAGTTATCAACTGTCAGCATGACTGTTTTTGTCTCTCCCGGCTTTAACATTACTTTCGCAAATCCTTTCAATTCTTTTACCGGGCGCTCAACACTAGATTTTATATCACGAATGTAAAGTTGGGGGATTTCACTTCCATCAACTTTACCGGTGTTTTTAATATCGAATGTGACGGTCAATTTTTCATTTTGACTCAGCTCGTTTGCAGAGAGTTTTAGATTGCTGTAAGCATAATTTGTGTACGATAATCCAAAACCAAATGGAAAAAGAGGTTCAATATTGTTGTGTTCAAAATGACGGTAGCCGACAAAAATTCCGTCTGTATATTGGGTAACGCTATCCACTTTTTTATAAGATGAAAATGCAGAGCAATCTTCCCACCGTTTTGGGAAAGTTACCGGTAACTTACCGGAAGGATTATATTTCCCCGACAGAATGTCAGAAATTGCGTAGCTCATTTCCTGTCCACCGAAAAATGCAAAGACTACACCTTTCACTTTCGCGAGCCATTTGTCCATAAATACCGGTGAGCCTGCGTTAATAATCACTACAACATTTTTATTAACCTCTGCAATTTTTTCAATCAATGCATCTTGATTTTTCGGAAGAACTAAATCATCGCGGTCAAAACCTTCTGATTCATACGCGTTCGAAGTTCCGGCAAAGAACAACACTGCGTCTGATGTTTTAGCGGCTTTAACAGCGGCTACCATCGGGTCTTCACCCGGGAGCGTCCAACCGAATTTACAAACCGCGCCACCTTCGTTTTCATAAAATTCAATTTTAATTTTGTATTCTTTACCCGCAACAAGATGAACTTCATATTCACGTGATTCCGGCGCGTGATCTGTCCAATGATTAATTACTAATTTATTATCAAGCCAGAACCGTACACCGTCATCGCTGATCAGATCAAGAATAAATTCACCACTGACTGCCGGTTTCAGTTTTCCTGTCCATCGAACTGAGAAATGATCTTGTTTCCATTTTTCATTTTTAAAAGGAGAATCTCCGCCCCAATCAAAATAGACTTCCTTATCAACACGGGTATAAGAAGGTTTCCCGCTTAATTCCATGTTATCAAAATATTCACCAAGCAATCCTTCTTCACCTTTATCAGTTAAAAGATATTTTGAAGGAATCGGAATTGATTCGCCGTCCAGCCGGACTCCTTGTGCGTAATTTATTTTAACTTTACCGCCGAAATTTTTCTTCAATATCTCCAGCGGACTCGGCGCTTCAAGCGGATCAACTTGCGAACTACCGCCACCTCCGGTTCTTGCTTTTGCTGCATTCGGACCAATAACGGCAACTGATTTATAATTAGCAAAATTCAACGGAAGAATGTTCTCTTGATTTTTTAGAAGGACAATTCCTTCGCGCGCGGCAAGAAACGCAGCTTCACGATTTTCTTTTGTCCCGGCTTTATAGTCATCTTTTAAACTCGGTTTCTCAAAAAGTCCAAGTTTAAATATTGTCCGTAAAGTCCTTCTAACTTTTTCATCGATTGTGGACTCCTTCACGTCTCCTTTTTGAATAGCGTTCCACAAAGAATCTTTATTCAGATATTTGCCTTCCGGCATCTCCAAATCCATTGATCCCTTTGCGGTTGGAATTGAACTATGCACAGCGCCCCAATCGGACATTACCATTCCCGTAAAGCCCCATTCATTTTTCAATTTATATTTTAAGAGATAATCATTCTCACTTGCAAAGGGTCCATTTATTTTGTTGTATGCATTCATCACACAAAGTACATTCGCTTCTTGCACTGCCGCTTTGAATGCCGGAAGATAAATTTCATTCAACGCTCTTTCGCTGATTTGTGCGTCAACAAACATCCGTTCGTGCTCTTGATTGTTCGCAGCAAAATGTTTTACCGTTGCGGCAACACCTTCTGCTTGCAATCCTTCAATATAAGGAACCGCCATGCGAGAAGCGAGATACGGGTCTTCTCCATAACTTTCAAAATTTCTTCCGCCGTTTGGAATGCGCGCAATATTAACGCATGGTGCAAGAAGTACATGCGCATCAAAGGCTTTAACTTCTCGTCCGAGAGCGTGTCCGACTTTTTCAACAAGCGCCGGATTCCAGGTAGCTGCTAAATTAATTCCGGAAGGGAATGCAGTTGATTTATCAATGCGAACTCCGAGCGGTCCGTCGGTCATTCGTAACTCTGGAATGCCGAGCCGCTCATTTGGCTTTGTTGCAAACCCAGTTCCGCCGAGCATATCAATTTTTTCTTCAAGCGTCATTCGCTTCAGTAAATCTTCAACCCGCGTATCAATTGGTAAAGAAGCATCTTTGTAGGGAAATTTTTGCTGTGCAAAACATGTAGATGCAACGAGCAAAAGCATTAGTATTTTTTTCATGTTTTCTCCGTTATCGTTTTATGGCGTTAATAGTGATCTGAATCGCCATGTTTATTTATTGTAATAATTATTGATTGTTAAAATATAAACTCCGGCACCGTACCCGATCATTGGAACCGCGCCGCCGTAATTTTCATCTTTGTAGTTATAAAGTTCTGCAATAAAATTAAAATTCAGTTTAGCATACTCGGTGATCGAATCAATTAAATATTTCGCTTCCGTTTTTCTTCCGAAAGTGTTGAGAGCCAGCGCAATTCGTAAATCAAGAAAAGGCCATTCGCTGATAGTGTACCAATCTGGGTTGCTCAAGCGAGAGAAGCCGCGTCTTTTATCAATGCGCAAACCTTTTTCATATTCGTTGTAATTACTGTTGAAAAGTTTTTTATCGTTTAATAAATTTTGAGAGAATGCTTCAATTACGCCGCCATCATGAAAATTAAGTTCTGTCGGAGTTGCGGCTTCACTAAAACCTTTTAGCATTTTTCCATCATACATAAGATTTTGTTTTATGCCTGAAGTTAGTCTCTTACAGCCATCAAAATATTTTTGGTAATTATCATAATGATGTTTTTTTAGCAACGCACCGAAATCACGCAAACCCGCCGCATTAACAATGGTTGTGAAACTTTGCTGAACGCCCGGTAAATGCATTTCCCATGGACCGGAATCTTTTCTTATTAAATTGTTCGGTTCAATAAAAGTCAGTATTGGATCAGCAACTAATTTCGTCACAGTTTCATAATTATCTTTAAGGAATTTTTCATCACCGGATACATTTATGTAATCGGAAAACGCAGTTAGGAATAAGCCGAAACCATCCAGTTCAACGTTTGGTCCCTTCTCATTAAAATCCGATTCTTCTTTCCCAATTCCGAAATAACGGCAGACGGAAAGTCTGCAATCAACTTTAACTCCGTAATCAATGCCGTCTTTCCAAACATAATTTTTATAATATCCGGCATCGGCATGCAGAAAAAAGTTGAGCGCATTTTTTGCTTCTTCAAATAAATGAAGTTTGTTCAAAGCAAGGACTGCATAGGTAGCGTCGCGCAACCATCCAATGTTCCAATTGCCGGGAGGAAGGGATGCTATAATTTGCCCGCGGGACTTTTCAAATATTTCTTTCTGCGAAACTTGCGCCATCTTTATTATGGCAATCGACTGTTCGTATAGATTTCTTTCGTCCTTACTTAGTCCGGTAGGAATCCGCACTTTGCGAAAAGCATTTCGCATGTAGGAGACTTCATCAGCTAACAAATTTTTTAGAATTTTCTTATCACTTATCTTTTCAAACGCTTCCGTGTTGTTGTGGAGCGAATCGTTAAATGAAAAGAGAAAATATTTTTGTGCCGGTTTGTTTTTATTTTCCAGGAGAACTGTTTTTTCAAGTATCTTATTTTGATCTTTTTCAAAAGTAAATCTTAAATCCTTAATCTTTTCAAGATTCCCTTCGGCAACAGTAACAAATATTTTTTCGTTTATGGAAAAAGGGGCGAAGTAGTACAGTGAAAAATCACCATAATTGATTTTAATGACGTGAGTATTTTTTACATACTCAACAGAAAGAGGTTTCTGTCCATCAGCAAGCTGCAAGTATCGAAGAAAAGGCTTTACCGGTTTGCCAAGATCATACATTTGAAAAATGTGCGGAGAAACCGATTCTACAATGTTCAAGTTTTCATTATATACTGCTGCGATCAATCCATTTGACGTTGTAATCTGGTAGAAAGATTTTTTAGGTGCCGGCCCGGGATTTTGTTCCAATACCGAAGTAGGTTTATCAAAAATTCCAATTAGACCTGAATGGAGCCCGCCACCACCTTGCCCGTCATACATTCTAATTGCAAGAACATTATCTTCTTTTAACAATCCATCGGGAATTGCGTACGATCTTTGTTCGTTCCAGGCTGTTACATCTTCCGGTGGAAACTTTCCCATTGAACCGACAAGTTCACCATTTAGAAAAGTTTCATCTTCGTCATCAATTTTTCCAAGGAGAAGAAAAAGTTTTCTTTGTAGATTTTTTTTGTCAACTTGAAAATGAACCCGGTACCAGGCGTAACCGTTATAATCAGGATATCCTTGATTTTCCCAATTACCGGGAACCATTAGATATTCCCATTTGCTGTCGTCAAAACCGGATGCTTTGTAGGCGGGACTATCGCCGGTTTTAAAGAGCCAATTTCCCGGAAGAGAAATAAATTGTGCGGTGATTGGTGATGTAAGAAAAAATAAAGTTATAACAGAGAAAAGTAATTTTGATTTCATAATAATATCTGTACGAAAAGTTTACTCAACAATTAATTTATTAATACCTTCTTTGATCAAATAAGTTTTGGGTGGTTTATCCCATTTGGTTACAATCAATTTAAAAGATTTTTTAGCGGTGACTTCAACTTCACACGGTTTGTTTACCGAAATTCTTTTTGCACAAAGAAGCGATACCGCGTTATCTCCAAATCTCAGATCCTCAATCCCATTTTTGTCAATGCGGTTTAGGTACCAGGATATTTCATTTTTACTTGCATCGGCACGAATGCCTAAAATATTTTCGATGAGCAATTCAATCGGTCCGCAGCCGCTCCAGCCAACAAAATCGGGTCTCGACCACAATCCACGCGTGTGTGCGTCTGGTGCATAATTTTCCCAAATCGTTCCTGTTCGTTTATAAACTTCAAACATTCCTTCGAGATATTTCTCTGTAGCTGTAGCAGTAAATTCATTAAAATATTTTGCGTTCTCACCAATCGCAAATTTGTCCAAGCCTTTAATCACCATAACATTTGTCGATGCCCAAACGCTGCCAAGCCAATAACTGCCGTCTGCTTTGTAATTTTTGTCATCTGCAGCAAGCGAAGCGAAAGGAATTGTCCGCCAAAACGTTTTTGTGTCTTTCAAATTCGCTAACATTTTTTCAGCTTGTTGCTGGTTCGAAATTCCGGCGAGCATCGGCCAGAAAGAAGCGATCGTTTTGCATTTAACTTGATTGCCGTTGTCGTCAACATCATAATAGAAACCGTCTTCATCATTCCACATGAATTTGTTGATTCTGTCGCTGATCGATTTTGCTTTTTCTCTAAAAGAAGAAGCTTTCTCAGTTAACTTAAGTTCATCGCACATGAAAGCCATGTCGTGATACATCATCTCCATTTGCGCCGACATATCAACCCAACCGGAGCCGCTACGCGGAGTGTTATCCATACCGGAACCGAGTCCGGTCTGCCAATACAAATTATGTTTTGTGTTTTCTTTCCTGCGGAATTTCTCAAGCCATTCGGTATATTTTTCCAACACAGGCAGCACCATTGCAAAACGGGATTTATCTCCCGTGATTTTATAATTTTCAACTTCGGCCCAGCTAAACAGCGGCGGATTTATTGTGTGTTCACGCCCTTCAAAAACAAAATCTTCTCCCGTTGCTTCAACAATTTCGCGACAGATATACCCGTTTTCATATTGGCGGCAATAAAAATTATCAAGTGATTGTATCGATGGGAAATTATGATTTGCGTAGCGCGCAAACATCAGCATGAAAAACGTATCCCACTGAAAAATGTTAGGAGCGAATGCTTCATCAATATAGTTTGAAACAAACGGCGAGCCTTTCGGCGGTCTCTTAAAATGATCGAACGCCATTTCCCATGCTGCCCAATAAAGTTTTACTAATTCAGGATTCTTCTCCAAAATTGGCGAGGGCAACAATTTTACACTTTGGGCAAAAGTTGGAATTGGAAAATCCGAATAAGTTTTTTTCTGAAAATATAAACCCCGTTTTCCGCTGTCTTCGTATTGAGCAAAAACTGTAGAAACAAAAAGTAAAAAGATTAGAAATTTTTTCATGATTTTTCTTATCCGTTTTAATCAGTTAAATCAGCGGCATCCGCGTGCTATTGCTTTTTGACACCCAAAGCTTTTAAATATCCTTCATTAATCGTACAATTTTTGAATTTGATATTTTCCAGCAGATCAGCCATGGCTTTTTTTACAACAGCTTTTGAAGGGCGATGACTTTCATCGTAATCAAATGCTTTTCTGGGTGATTTTGTATAGGCGATAATTGAATCCCACTCAGCAGTTCTTGCAAAGGAAGCAATACCGCGCGGTGAATCCAATTTTTTATACGGCCAAAAACTCCAGCTTACATCATTCTTCTCAAGCACAACGCGGAACGAATCGATCCATGAGTTTTCATTCTCGCCCGATTCACCAAGCCAGATCGGGACATTATATTTATCTCTAAAATCAAGAAACCGCTGAATTTGATCTTGCACCGGAGGCATCCAATATCCGTGAAATGTATAAGCTAGTTTGTTATCAAACGGTTTGCCGAACACAGTAAAATTAGTATTCCACTGCGCGCCGCCGGGAAAAATAATGTGGTTTTTGTCAACCTTTCTGATCTCCGTGGTGATTCTTTTATAAAGCGGTTCAAGCGCTTTGTTCAATTCTTCTTTATTTTCAAAATAGTGCGCGATCGGTTCGTTTAGTAAGTCGTAGCCGATAACAATTTTTTCATTCGCGTAACGTTTGGCGATTTGCTTCCACAGTGTACGGTTAAATCTTGCGCTTCCTTATTTTCCATCAAATATGGATAACCCCAACTATCGTCAATGTTGGCGCCGGTTTGTCCGCCGGGAGCCGCGTGCATATCAAGAATTACATAAAGTTTTTCTTCGCGGCACCATTTGATTGCTTTGTCGAGATACTCAAATCCGGTTTTAAGAAATACATCTGGATGATCTTCAACAACAAACAATTTAAAATTAAAAGGAAGTCGAATGTGATTGAGTCCGGTTTGCTTTAAAAAATGAATATCTTCTTTGGTGATGTAATTATCGCGGAAAGTTTTCCAAAAATTTCTTGTATCATCCGTGCCTACGAGTTGACAGAAAACCTCGTTAATTAATCGATAAGAACTCACATCGCCAAAATGGAACATGTAACCTTCGGGGTTCAGCCAATTTCCAAGGTTTGTTCCTTGAAGCAGAAACGGTTTACCGTCCCCGTCAATAAATTTTGTTCCTTTAACCGTAACAAAGTTTTTTTGAGGGAAGATTGAAATGATTGTTGTAAAAGTGAGGAAGAAAACGAAAGAAAGAAAATATTTTTTCGAGTTAAAGTTAATCATAATATCACCTTGAATTTTGAATTTCGGATACTAAAAATTTTTCTTCACCCCGGAGAAAGGAGCGAATGTTTGCATGACTGAGTTAAAAACCTTCAAAACTTTCAACTGTTTTCGGTCAATCATGCATCCATTCTTCTATTCTAATTTATTCATCAATATTATATACCAAATTGTATGCCTTCCGGTTTGCTGGTATAAATTGCGGTTTTAGAGGATTTTGCCCAAGTAATTGCAAAAAATGGTTGAGAAAGCTTATTACTCTAATAAAAGATTGGTTATTAAAACAATAACGGAAGTTTTGTAAATAAACCGGAACTTTAATCTTGACTTTTTTGTATAGTAAGTATAAGTTTACTACAGAAATTATTTCTTTTTTAGAGAAAGTTGACAAAATTGGACGAAATTAGTCATTTAGAACGATTTACCGAGCAAGATTACAAATACGGATTTGTTACCGACATCGAAGCCGATGAAATTCCGAAAGGTTTGAGCGAGGACGTTATCCGTCTTCTTTCATCAAAAAAAGACGAACCGGAATGGATGCTCGAATATCGTTTAAAAGCATACCGCGCCTGGTTAAAAATGGAAGAGCCGAAATGGCCGAATGTCCATTATCCTCCCATTGATTATCAGGAAATCATTTATTACTCCGCACCAAAACAGCAAAAAAAGTTAAACAGCTTGGATGAAGTCGATCCTGAACTTCTGAAAACTTTTAACAAACTCGGCATTCCGCTTGAAGAACAAAAAGTTTTTGCCGGCGTTGCGGTTGACGCCGTGTTTGATAGTGTTTCGGTTGCCACTACATTTAAAGCAAAATTAGCTGAACTCGGAATCATCTTTATTCCCTTTTCAGAAGCGATAAGAGAACATCCCGAACTGGTTAAAAAATATTTAAGTTCTGTTGTTCCGGTTACCGACAATTATTTTGCGGCACTAAACTCTGCGGTCTTCAGCGATGGTTCATTCATCTATATTCCAAAAGGTGTACGCTGCCCGATGGAACTTTCAACTTATTTTAGAATTAACGCGAAGAACACGGGACAATTTGAACGGACATTAATCATCGCAGATGAAGGCGCTTATGTTAGCTATTTAGAAGGTTGTACCGCACCGATGCGCGATGAAAATCAGTTGCACGCGGCGGTTGTTGAACTTGTTGCTTTAGACAACGCGCAGATAAAATATTCAACCGTACAGAATTGGTACGCGGGAAACAAAGAAGGTGTCGGCGGTATTTACAACTTCGTTACAAAACGAGGAATTTGTAAAGGAATAAATTCAAAAATTTCTTGGACACAAGTTGAGACCGGTTCGGCAATTACCTGGAAATATCCAAGTTGCATTTTACAAGGAGAAAACTCAGTCGGAGAATTTTATTCCGTAGCGGTAACAAATAATTTTCAGCAAGCAGATACCGGAACAAAGATGATTCACCAAGGGAAGAATACCAGAAGCACAATTGTTTCAAAAGGAATTTCTGCCGGAAAGAGTAACAACTCGTACCGCGGACTTGTCCGCATTGGAAAAAATGCCGAAGGTTCAAGAAACTTTTCACAATGCGATTCTCTTTTGCTCGGCGACAAATGCGGCGCGCACACGTTCCCATATTTGGAAGTGTTGAATCCTTCGGCCATTGTTGAACATGAAGCGACGACATCAAAAATTGGTGAAGATCAAATCTTCTATTTAAACCAACGCGGACTCTCAACCGAAGATGCGGTAAACATGATAGTGAACGGTTATTGTAAAGAGGTATTTAAAGAACTCCCGATGGAATTTGCCGTTGAAGCGCAGAAACTTTTAAGCGTCAGTTTAGAAGGAAGCGTTGGTTAAAATTAATTACGAATTAAAAATTAGGAATTAGGAATTAAAGTCCGCCTTTTGCGGAAGGAATTAGGAATGATTGAAATAAAAAATTTACATGCGAACATTGACGGAAGAGAAATTTTAAAAGGAATTAATCTTACCGTAAATAAAGGCGAAGTTCACGCAATAATGGGACCGAATGGTTCCGGGAAAAGTACACTTGCACAGGTCATAACCGGAAGAGAAGATTACGAAGTTACTCAAGGTGAAGTGTTGTTCAATGGGAAAAATCTACTTGAACTTTCTACTGAAGACAGAGCTTGTGAAGGAATTTTTCTTGCGTTCCAATATCCGGTTGAAATTCCGGGTGTTTCAAACACCACACTATTAAAAAACGCATTAAACTCTATTCGTAAATACCGTGGCGAAGAAGAACTTGACGCGATGGAATTTCTCACACTAGTTAAAAAGAAAATGTCACTTGTAGAATTATCTGAAGATCTGCTGAGACGTTCGGTGAACGAAGGATTTTCCGGTGGGGAGAAAAAGCGAAATGAAATTTTTCAAATGGCGGTATTGCAACCGAAACTTGCGATCCTTGATGAGACTGATTCAGGCTTGGATATCGACGCTTTACGTATCGTTGCTAACGGAGTTACAAAATTGAAATCACCCGAGAATGCAACAATTGTGGTTACACACTACCAAAGGCTCTTGAATTACATCGTCCCGGATTTTGTGCATGTACTTTACAACGGAAAAATTATCAAATCGGGAGATAAGTCACTTGCGTTAGAGCTTGAAGACAAAGGCTATGATTGGGTAATTGAAGAAGCTGCGGAGTTTGCATAATATGAGTTCTTCCACTGAATTAAAGGAACAATTCCTCAAACAATTTCAATCATTTGAAAATACCTTAAATGGTGAAAGAGAACTTCCTTTTCATAAAATCAGAAAAGATGCGATCGAGAAATTTTCTTCGTTAAACTTCCCATCAGTAAAAGATGAAGAATGGAAGTACACGAACATCAATCCGTTATTGAGCAAGGAATTTAAATCGGCTGATTCAATTCCCGAAGTCTATTCGGAGTTCATTGCAAAATATCTTTTCGATAAAAAAGAATTTATCACATTGGTTTTTATCAATGGTTATTTTTCAAAGGAGTTTTCAGAAATCGATTCGCTCCCTAAGGGGTTAGTCCTTGAAACAATTTCCGAAGCAATAAAAAAACATCCGAAATTGGTCCATAATTATTTTTCTAAATCCGCTTCCGCCGAGAAAAACATTTTCACAGCGTTAAATACAGCGTTCGCGGATCACGGAACGTTTGTTCATGTGGAAGAAAACGCAGCAATTGAAAAGCCGATTCAGATTTTGTATGTGACCAAAGCGGACGATATTTTTGTCTCTCCAAGAAACTTATTTTTGATCAGCAAAAACGCTCAAGTGAAAATTATTGAAACTTATGCGGGTATTGGTGACAAAACTTATTTCACAAACCAAGTGACAGAGTTTGTAGTTGATCAAAACGCAGTTGTAGAACACGTGCGGATTCAAGATGAACAACTGCAATCATATCACATTTCAACTATGTCCGTTGATCTTGAAAAATCGAGTAACTTCTCATCATACAATATCAACTTTGGTGGATCGTTGGTACGCAACAATGTGAACGTGAGATTTAACGACAGTTTTGCAGAATGCAGATTGAACGGCTTATACGTTACCGAAGGGACACAGTTTATTGATAATCATACTGCAATCGATCACGCGAAAGCAAATTGTTTGAGCAACGAGTTGTATAAAGGTATTTTAAATGATACTTCGCGCGGAGTTTTTAACGGAAAAGTTTTTGTAAGACAAGACGCGCAGAAAACCAACGCCTATCAACAAAACAAAAACATTTTACTTTCCAACGACGCATTAGTAAACACAAAACCGCAGTTGGAAATTTTTGCCGATGATGTGAAATGTTCCCACGGCGCAACGGTTGGTCAGTTGGACAAAGATCAGTTATTCTATTTAAAAGCGCGAGGCATCCAGGAGAAAGAAGCGAAAGCAATTCTCATTTATGCGTTTGCGAGCGATGTGGTGCATTCAATTTCAATGCTGCAAGTGCGCGACCAGTTGGAAGCGCTACTTGCAAAAAAATTATTATAAAGAATTAGTTAGATGATTACAGATTTCAAACTTCTTGATGTTCAAAAAATTAGAAAAGATTTTCCGATTCTAAATACTTTAGTTCACGGCAAACCGTTGGTTTATTTTGATAACGCAGCTACCACACAAAAGCCGATAAGCGTTATTCAAAAAGAAGACGAGTACTACAAAACATTGAATTCAAACATCCACCGTGGTGTTCATTCACTTAGTCAAAAGGCAACAACGGCTTATGAACAAGTGCGTGAAAAGATTCTGCAGTTTATAAATGCTTCATGTTTGTCAGAAATAATATTTACAAAAGGAACGACCGATTCAATCAATCTAGTTGCTTCTTCATTCGGGAAAAAATTTATAAAAGAAGGGGATGAAATTATTATCTCCCATCTCGAACATCATTCAAACATTGTTCCGTGGCAATTGCTGTGCGAAGAGAAAAAGGCCGTGTTGAAAGTAATTCCGATTAATGATAAAGGCGAAATCATTTTTGAAGAGTTTGAAAAATTAATCTCCGATAAAACAAAGTTCATTTCGGTGGTTTATGTTTCCAACTCGTTGGGAACAGTTAATCCGGTTAAAGAGATCATTCAACTTGCGCATAGCAGAAACATCCCCGTTTTGATTGATGCTGCACAGGCAGTGCAGCATTTTAAAATCGATGTACAAGAACTTGATTGCGATTTTCTTGCTTTCTCCGGACACAAACTTTACGCGCCGACCGGAGTTGGGATCCTTTTCGGCAAAGAAAAATATTTAGAAGAAATGCCTCCCTACCAAGGTGGTGGCGATATGATCGCTTCAGTTACTTTTGAAAAGACAACGTACAACGCGTTGCCGTACAAATTTGAGGCCGGCACACCAAACATTGCCGGAGTAATCGGTTTGGGTGCAGCAATTGAGTATCTAAATGAAATCGGCATTGATACAATCGCTGCTTACGAAAAAGATTTATTCGAATATGCGGAAATAAAATTATCTGCCGTTGAAAAGCTGACACCAATTGGAACCGCTGCAAATAAACTCAGCGTTTTTTCTTTCGCACTTGAAGGAATTCATCCGCATGACATCGGAACCATTTTGGATTTTGAAGGTATAGCAATAAGAACGGGACATCACTGCACACAGCCGGTAATGCAGCGTTTCGGTATTCCCGCAACTGCAAGAATTTCTCTTTCTTTTTATAACACGAAAGAGGAAATTGATTTTACTGCCGACGCAATAAAAAAAGTATTTGAGGTGTTTGGTTAATGGATAGTGAATTACGCGAACTGTATCAACAAGTAATTTTGGATCACAATAAGAGTCCGAGAAATTTCAGAAAACTTGAAGACGCAAATCATCACGCAGAGGGGCACAATCCTTTATGCGGCGATCATTTGGATGTTTATTTACAACTTGATGACGATATAGTAAAAGATATTTCTTTTATCGGAAACGGCTGTGCGATTTCAAAATCTTCAGCTTCATTGATGACTTCTATTGTTAAAGGAAAAACAAAAGAAGAAGCCGAACAGTTATTTGAAAAATTCCACGACCTTGTTACCGGCAAATTAAAGGATGCGAATGAAGTTGAAGCTTTGGGAAAACTTGCGGTTTTTCAAGGAGTTCAAGAATTCCCGGCTCGCGTAAAATGTGCGAGCCTTGCGTGGCACACACTTCACGTTGCTCTAAATAACACAGAAGAAATAATTTCAACTGAGTAAAAATGGATGTAGCAACACAAAAATCTGAATTGGTTGAGATGCAGGAAAAAGTTATCCGTGCTTTAAAGACCTGCTACGATCCCGAAATTCCCGTTGACATTTGGGAACTGGGACTTATCTACGAATTAAATTTCGATCTCGAAAAAAATTTACAAGTAAACATGACGCTTACTTCACCCATGTGTCCGGTGGCTGAAACGCTTCCACCGGAAGTTCAACAAAAATTACAAGCTGTTCCCGGAATTGGAAAAGTTAGAGTAGAGATAGTTTGGAATCCGCCATGGGATAAAGATATGATGAGCGATGTCGCAAAAGTTGAATTAGGATTTTATTAACGAAGCATTTTAATCGAATTTTTTTCTTAATCTCTTAAAATCAATTAAGACTAAGAAGAATTAAAAAAGATTTTATAAAAAAGGATACTACTTATGTTCACAATAACAAGACCACCGATGTATGACGAAACTGCTGTTCAACCAATGCGTGATGAATTAATCGCCGTTGGATTTGAAGAATTGCGCACCAAAGAAGCCGTTGAAAATACGCTTCAAGTAACTGACGATAAAACTATTTTGGTAGTAATTAATTCAGTTTGCGGATGCGCTGCCGGCGGCGCAAGACCTGGTGTTTCCGCGGCTCTTCAACATTCGGTAATTCCCGATAAAATTACTACTGTCTTTGCCGGGCAAGACCGCGACGCGGTTGATAAAGTTCGCGAGCTTATTGTTGGTGAAGCTCCTTCTTCTCCAAGCATGGCCATTTTTAAAAACGGAAAACCCGTTTATTTTCTGCCACGATTTGAAATTGAAGGCTATTCACCGGAACAAATAGCAAAAAAACTGACCAGCGCGTTTGATGAATTCTGCAATTGCAAAGGACCTTCTCTTTCAAAAGAACAATACGAAGCGGTTAAGTATGCTAAAACATGCGGCTCAAAAATTCCGATGAATCATAATAATTAGTCTTCGATAATGAAATTTAGTTCACAAGAAGAATATGGATTGCGCTGTTTGCTAAGAATTGCGTACAGCCAATCCGCAAACGGACTCACGATTCCCGAGATCAGCAGTGCAGAAAAACTTACGCAGGCGAATGCGGCTAAAATTTTACGCCTTCTGCGCATCGGTGGATTTATTGAAAGTGCAAGAGGTCAAGCGGGCGGCTACAAACTTTCTCGTCCGCCGGAGCAAATAATTGTTGCAGATGTGCTTAACGCCCTTGGCGGTAAATTATTTGAAGCTTCTATTTGTGGCGATTATACCGGCTTTGATATGGTCTGTACACATTCAATCGATTGTTCAATCCGTTCCTTGTGGAGAGCGGTTCAAACCGCTATTGACGGGGTTGTTACGAAGACTACGTTAAAAGATTTAATGGCCAAAGAATCTTCGGTTGGAGAATTTGTGAACAATCTTCTTGAAGAATCCCCCTACTTGAAAATTTCATTACCTCACTAAACAGCATCAGTTCCCAATTAAAAATAAAGATTGACGATTTGCTATAATCGAGTAAATTCTCCTCCTCTCTTTTCAGTTTAACGTTCCTTTCAGCCGGAGCAAAGTCTCTCAGACTAAAAATTTTTTCACCCATTTAAACTTTTTTCTTGACAAACTAATCTCTTCATCGTATATTTACGATGAACGATTTAGGAAATTATATGGCAACAGCAAAAACGGAAAACTTTACTAATGATGAAATCTTTTTAGCAGATGCAGCTAAAGCACTTTCGCATCCTGCTAGAATTAAAATTATGAAGTTGCTTTCTGAGATGAATGCTTGTATGTGTGGAGAATTAGTCAACCTTCTTCCCCTTGCGCAAGCCACAGTTTCCCAGCATCTAAAAGAATTAAAACGAGTTGGATTGATCCAGGGTGATATTGACGGACCAAAAGTATGTTATTGCGTTAATGTTGACACGCTTCAAAAAGTTACAACCGATTTTCAAAACTATTTTAATAATCTTAACAAAGGAGAAAAAATCTCATGCAAACCGAAAACGAATTAAAAGAAGTGGTAAAAGAAAAATACGGACAAATCGCCAAGAAGTCAGGTTCTTGCTGCGGACCAACTTCATGCTGCGGAACAAACGATAACAAAATTGTGGGGTACACCATTATGCAAGATGAGTACGATCATCTTGAAGGTTATGTTGCTGATGCAGACCTTGGTTTAGGGTGCGGTCTTCCAACGGAATTTGCCGCTATCAAAAAAGGTGATGTTGTTGTAGACCTTGGCAGCGGCGCAGGAAACGATGTTTTTGTTGCCCGCGCTATTACAGGGGAAGAAGGGGAAGTTATTGGAATTGATATGACTGAAGAGATGATCGAAAAAGCCAATGCGAATAATGCAAGGTTAGGCTTCAATAATGTTGAATTCCATTTAGGTGAAATTGAAGCGATGCCGCTTAAAGATTCTCTCGCAGATGTCGTTGTAAGCAACTGTGTTTTAAATCTGGTTCCTAATAAACAAAAAGCATTTTCTGAGATTTACAGAATTCTAAAACCGGGTGGACATTTTTGTGTCTCAGACATTGTCATCAAAGGAGAACTTCCGGAACAACTCAAGCGGTCAGCTGAAATGTACGCGGGGTGTGTAGCAGGTGCTATTCAACAAAAAGATTATCTGAATATTATTTCTACTACCGGGTTTACGAATACGGAAATCAAAAAAACTAAAGTGATAGAACTTCCGGATGAAATATTAAAAGAATATTTATCTGAATCCGAGTTAACTGAATACCGAAACAGCGGAATTGGTATTTTCAGTATAACAGTAACCGCGGATAAAAAGTAATGAAACGAATTCTCATTCTTTGCACCGGGAATTCTTGCCGTAGTCAAATTGCGGAAGGATTTCTAAAATCATTTGATAACCGGCTGGAAGTTTTTTCAGCCGGCACAAATCCCGCTTCACATGTACATCCAAAAGCGGTTCAAGTTATGGAAGAAGTTGGGATTGATTTGAGCAAAAACTTACCAAAGAAAGTTGATCAATTTTTAAATGATACTTTTGATTTTGTAATCACCGTATGTGGTAATGCAAAAGAAACTTGTCCGGTTTTTATCGGTAAAGTTGGAAAGCATTTACACATTGGTTTTGAAGACCCTGCAGATGCAACAGGCCCGAAAGAAGAAATTCTGAACCAGTTTAGAAGAATACGGGATGAAATAAAAAAAGATTTCTTTGATTTCTATTTGACGAATCTGAAGAATAAATAAAGGAGTCCGCTATGCCGAACGTATCAAAAAGATTATCGTTCTTAGATAGATATCTTACGCTTTGGATTTTTCTCGCAATGTTCATAGGAGTTTTTTCCGGATATCTATTCCCCGGAATTGTTGATTTCTGGAATTCATTTCAATCCGGGACGACAAACATTCCCATTGCAATCGGATTAATTTTGATGATGTACCCGCCACTTGCTAAAGTTAAGTATGAAGAACTTGGTGACGTATTCCGCAATGCAAAAGTACTTTCTCTTTCACTAGTTCAGAATTGGATCATCGGACCAATCTTAATGTTTTTCCTTGCGATCATATTTTTGCAAGACTATCCGCATTACATGGCGGGTTTAATAATGATTGGTCTTGCGCGGTGCATCGCCATGGTTATCGTTTGGAATGAACTTGCGAAAGGGGATACAGAATATGCAGCGGGACTTGTAGCGTTCAATTCAATTTTTCAAGTTCTCTTCTTTTCGATTTATGCTTATGTCTTCTTAACCGTATTGCCAAATTGGCTTGGTTTGCAGTCTTTCAAAGTTGATATAACAATCGGACAAATTGCTGAGAGCGTTTTCGTTTATCTTGGCATTCCTTTTATCGCGGGAATAATTACCCGCTTTTCATTAATCAAATTGAAAAACAAGGAATGGTACCACAGAAAATTTATTCCAAAAATCAGTCCGATAACCCTTATCGCTTTGTTATTTACAATTGTTGTAATGTTTTCTCTCAAAGGTGAATACATTGTAAAAATTCCACTAGATGTAATTCACATCGCGATTCCGCTGCTTCTTTATTTTGTGATTATGTTCTTCGTTTCATTTTATATGGGAAGAAAATTCAAAGCGGGATACGCAAAGACTGCAACGCTTTCATTTACAGCCGCCAGTAACAACTTTGAATTGGCGATCGCTGTTGCGGTTGCGGTGTTTGGAATAAACAGCGGTGAAGCTTTCGCGGCGGTTATTGGTCCGCTTGTGGAAGTGCCGGCGCTCATCATGCTGGTTAATGTAGCGTTGTGGTTTCAGAAAAAATATTTTATGGAAGGAAGTGACAAGTAGAAAGTTGAAAGTAAAAAGAGCTTTAATTTTTTTTCAAATTGCTCCTTACTTTATATTTGCAAAGCTTTATCCGATTCTTCTGAACCTTCTACTTGATACTTTTCACTTTCTACTTCCTGCTACAGCGGTTTATTCAAAGAAGTAAAAGAGCTCCGATGTTTTTCCCACTTCCGTAAAAATGAACGATACATCTCCTTAGTTTTTTCATCAGTTTTGTTCCAAAGATTATTCGCTTCCTTTTTATCGGTTGATAAATCATAAAGTTCCTCCCGCTCAATATTATCTTTCTTGGAATAGATATATTTATAATTTTTATAAACGATAGATTTAGTATCAAGCATATCAAGACCAACGGAAGGAATTTCTTCGCTCATTTTGTTACTTAAGAGAGATTGTCCGGAAGGTTTCAAGTTTAGTTTTACGGTATCGAGCAAACCGAATATGTCTAATATTGTCGGAAAGATCGAAAGATGCGAAGTATTTTTTTTAGAATTCTCTACTAAGACTGTTCGCTTCTCATTGGGAGATCCTGGTGAAAGATATATCCAAAACGGGACAGCAATATCTTCATTATATAATGTTTGTAAGTGTCCGCTGTGTCCATGCTCAGCAAAACCTTCACCGTGATCGGAAGTAAAAATGATTATGGTTGAATCAAGCAGGTGTTTTTTGTTTAACATATTAAAATAATCACGTAACACAAAATCCTGTTCATAGATCGTATTGTCGTACGCGTTCAGTGACGTAGGTGGACATGGCTTAAACCGGAGGAATTCTTTCCGCGAATGTTTGTATGGATAATGCGTATTATTGAACTGAATGACTCCCAAAAACTTTTTTCTACCGAGCGTATTTAAATAGTTTGCCACATCCGGAATCAAATCATGATCGTTTATTCCTCTATCGTTAAACTTCGGTTTGCCGGAATTTTCCTGGCAAATAAAATTATCAAGGGACGTGTTAAAAACTAGATCAATGTTATCTGTCCGCATCGACTGTGAAGAGAAAAAGAAAGTTGTAGCATTCGTCCATGATTTCACATAATCATAAATGTAGGGTTCATTCAACTTTTCTATCGTATAATTTCCGGAAAGAATTATCGGTACGGAAAACTGCGTCGACACGGAATTCGAAAAATGATTGTGGAACGGTATTACTTTCCCTACCGAGATCATGCTGTCAATAAAGGGGGAAGTCGCTCTTTCATAACCGTTATAGTGAAGATTATTTCGTTTAACGCTTTCACTTATAAAAAGCAGCACGTTATACTTCACCGGAATTTTTTCCCGCTCTTTAATTTCAAATTTCCTTTGGATGTATCCATTCTGAATTAAAAACTTTCCACCGAAAAATCTTTCCTGCAAAACGTATTTCATTGAAAAAATTGTAGCTGGAGTAAATGAATAACTTGCCGGTTGAAACCTAACGTTGTTATTAAAAAACAAGGTCATCAAAAGAAAAAGAGACGCGATGGTCAATCCCTTTTTGCGTGACAGGGATTGAATTTCCTTTAATGAAAAAGAAGCGGCAAAAAAATGAAGAGAAGCTAATGCGACAAAAATCAGGATGTAAACTTTTCGCAAACTTTCAACAGTTAACGTTAGCGCATCATGAAAATGATCGAACAAATAATTGATCGAATAATTGTTCGGCAAAACTCCGAAATAAAAATAGTGTCCATACACCAGCAGTTGAAGTAATGCGATGAAGACAGCAAACAAAATTAGCGCATATTTTCTAGATTTTTTTGTGAATGAAATAAGCCACAGAACTGAAATGTAGAATAGCGTTTCATACAGAAGAGAAAGAGAATAGTTAACCAGTCCAATTCGGTCAAGAATAACTAAATACTTAAAGCGAATGAGAAAATCAATTAAGTATACAAGTAGCGGGAAAAGAAGTATCGTTAGTAATACCTTTCCACTCGATTTTAAATTTGTAAAGTTGATCAAATTTATCTCAGAATTGTTGATGAATTATTTTGGGCTGTATTAAAATTGAAAATCCGAAGCCGGAGGAAGAGCTAGTAACCTCATTTGAATTTCGGCATCAAAAATAAGAGAGAATAGAGAGAAAACAAAAAGAAGAAGTTGTTCGGTCACCCTCATTCATTCTCTTACAGACAAGCTTTCCGACAACAGTTTGCAGGTTACATTTTTAATAATTCTCATTTAGTTTGTTAATCTTTTCCAAATCTAGTCTTTCGTAAATTTCTTTCGCTAACCTCACGGAGTTATTAATAAATATTCCCATGTGTTTTGCATCTAACAGATTGAATTTTCTTCCAACTCCATAAGACGTTTTGCCAGCATATGGATTGAAATAAAGCTCCACAAAAGTCAGAATTTTTACCGGTTGATTTGAAGGAACTGCTCACTTTTCCGCTATTAGTTTCCACATTTGAGGGAATTCACCCTTTTGGGATTCAGTAAAATTATCTTCAACTATGATTTTGGCTCTGAACAAAATAATAGTTCAATAGGTTTTAGCATTCTGTTTAGAAAAACACTCAACCGTTAAAATTAAAACGAAAGCAAATATTAAAATTTCACTGCAACCTTATTATTTAAGTAGAATTAATTTTTTACTTGAATGTGAATAATCTGTGGTTAATCGAATGATATAAACGCCGCTACTTATACCGGAAGAATTAAAATCAAATTCATGAAAACCAGAGTTTAACATTCCGTTATGAATTTCAGCAACTTGTTTACCGAGTAGATCATAAATAACCAGGTTAATTTTTCCGGCTACCGGTATCGAGATTTTTATTTTAGTTTGATTATTAAATGGATTTGGATATGGATCGTATAAAACATACTCCGCTGGAATATTAACAGCCTCATGCTCAATAACAGTCGGCGGTTGATTAAGATTGAATTGATAAAGATAAACATCCCCATTAATTGGGGAGGTTAAAATTGAATCAATATTAGGATACTGTAAACAACCGAGCAAAATATCTCCTTTAGTATCAGAAGCAAGATTAATATTTGTTTGTGCCATTTCGGTCAATCCAATTAAGAACGGTTCGCTCCAATTCATTTTATTAATATTGGAATAGGAATAATAAACGGCTCCAGCTTCTTGCCATGCTGCTAAGATTGTATCGTTGGTTGCAATGATTTCTGCATCTTCATATTCCAATCCTCTCCTCGTAGAATCAAACCAAACCGTTGGAGCAGAGGTAAAATTATCTACCAGACCTACAACTAATGAATCTCTCAACCAGCTTAATATCGGTCTGCAATCGCTGGAGTAACTTGAATGGACTGCAATATCATAATTGTTATCGGTGGTAATTTGCTGAGGTTGTAACCAATTATTGTTTTGAAGTTTTTTAATAAAAATTTCAAGATCAAGTGAGGTTAAATGGGATAGGTCTAAATCTTTTGAATAACTTAAAAAACCATTTGAAGCGTTTAACGCCGAATAATCCCAACTCATTATTCCTTCAAAGTCTGATGCAATTGTTTCTATCCCTGACCAACTTCCACCGCTCCATAAAACCTTTTTAAAAGCCAGTCGTGAATTTGGTTTCCCGAATAGCGTAGTTCCATCTCCGGTTTGCCATATTAGATTAATTGATCCGTCTTTTCCTTTTATCAATTTTGGATTGAAATCATATTCGTTTGGAGTTGCAAACAAATTGGAAGAAACGATGTTGCCATTTTCTGAATTTATCACTGCAGATACTACCTCAAATTGTTTCAGATAAGCGGGATCATAGAAATTTACTGGGTCTGGGTTTGTTGCCGAACCGTTCCTTGTCCAGCAAACAATCAGATTGTTATTGTTATCAAACGCGATTACCGGACTTATATCAGAGTTAATATCATTATTCAAGAGTAAGTTATTTAGCCAGGTAGATCCATTAAATAATTTCACGCTGATATTACCAGAAGGTCTGCTTTGATCATTCATCTCCACCCAAGCCACAGCTTTTCGTCCATTATCTCCAATGGCAACTGAGATATTACCGTCAGACGGAATATTCTGAATTATAGTTGTGTCTTTAATTTCAAGAGGGGATGTTAAAGCGGTATAAAATTTTCCGTTTCCAAAAATTTCCTTCAGTGCAAAGTCTGAAGCATTAATATTCTTCAAATACAACTCTTCACTTGAGCGCAAGAACGTCCATGGACCTAAATCTTTAGTAAATTGAAACATTGGAACTGGAAAATCGCAATATATTTTTCCGGACAGACTACCATAAAGATTTTGCAAGTCAAATGATGGAATATCTATCGCAAAATTAATATTTCCATTCCCGCGGGCATGTAAAAATAAAAGATCAATAAATGGTTTTGCATAGAATTTAATGTTAGCAGAAGAACCCTGCAAGGAAAGTCCATTGTTCAGTGTAACCCTAGCATTCAAATCAAGGTTACCGCCGACTTTACATCCAACTCGAAAATTTCTCGCTAGCTGATGAAGTTTTTCACATCCCTCGTTCAAAATTGGCCAGCTTAAAACACCGGTACATGAAGGTAAGTAGCTGCCTAAATTGTACCCGGCATAAAATGTTTTGGAAGCCCTGGCTCTTAAACTCAAGTTGCCTTGAGGAGTAATGGAACTGCAATCCAAATTCACTTCAACATCACCAGTTGCTCTTAATCTAAGTGAAAATCCCATAAGAGAAAATGAAGACGTGAAAGTTACAGTAGGAGAATGACCGGGAATTTTTAAAGTAGTTTCATACTTCGGGGCGCCTAAGAAATTAATCATCCCCGAAATAAAATCTACATTTGGCGGTATTTGTAAAAAAGACTGAACTACATTATCTGGGAAGGTTAATCTTTTTTCATAATTTATGGTGCCGCTATTACAAACTGCCGTTGGAGTTGGTAACCAAAATGGGAGTGTTACAGCACAGATAGAATAAGGAGGTTCCGTAAAAGTACTTCCGTCGCAGTCATATATTTGCCATGTAATTTTGTTGTCTCCTGTTTGTAATAAGGACATATCATAGGTTGTTTTAGCTACATCGTCAATTATTTGTCCTTCTTGTTTGTTTGCCCCATTCAGGTAAAAATCCACTTTTCGATTTGCTGGCGGCATTCCCTTCCAATCCATATTGAGTTTAAATTCATTCAAATAACTTACTCCTGTAAGAAAAACTCCCGAGCAATTTAGTTCTGCGCTATTTGATTTCGGTTTCGGATTTAGATTATTGGAAAACTGTGAGGAATTCCCTTGTGGATCGGTTTGCATAACTGTGAACTCTTCACAAGTTGGGCTGTCAATAATAAAGTTAAAGTTACCTAAACCATCAGCATTGATTTGTTTCAACCACATTTTCCCTTCACCGGAATTGGTCGGCTCATCATCAGCATAATAAAGGTCTACAAGTGCATTAGGAGCTGCTCCGTGTCCATACAAATGTATATCTCCTGTTGATAATTTTGAAAGGCTGTCTAGTATTGGAGGTTGTATATTGTTCTGAGTTCCTGATTTAACTTGAATTCCGGTACTTCCGTTCTCCTTTATCATATTTTTCCGGAAAGTGTTTTTTGAAGGCATTGTAGTCGGGAAAGAATTATCAATTACAATTCCTTTCCCTGTATTGTGAACGATGGCATTAGGTGTAAAAACCGCGCTTAATCCATTTCCGATAATATTATTTTGTGAGTTTCCTTCGATCCATATTCCCACTCCATTTGGCAGCGGAAGAGTATCATTTGCTCTGCCACCAATTATGTTTCCATAAATTTTATTTGCCGATGAAACAGTCGAAACATTATTGTGCAGCATAATACCGTAGAGTTTATTCCCCGATATTACATTGTCATAAACTGAATTATTAGAAGAATTTAATACAATGCCATTATTCTCATTCGGAATTGCCGTTGTACCGTAAAAATCAGTTCCTATATAATTATTTTTAATAACTACGTTATCAGATTGAACTTGAATACCATAATTTGAATTTCCGGAAATGATATTTCTTTCTGAAATATCATCGCCTCCTATAATAATTTGAGGAGTACCAGTAAGAGAATAGGGGATCGATATTCCGGCTTGTAAATTGGGAAGTGCTGAATTGCCGGATGGATCAGTGCCGATTTTATTTTTGATGACCTTGATGTTTGAATATCCAAATCCGCTAAAAATTAATCCTACCGTATTACCCGAAATTGTGTTATCAGAAATTTCAACATTACTTGCACCGAAACCGCCAGTTGATAATCCCCAGTTCGAGTCCTTAAAAAACGAATTCTTTATTTGGATGTTGGAACCGAAATTAATTCCCAATGCGGTTGCCTGTGCAGCTTTTACAACCAACCCATCAACAACTACATCACTACCGGAAATTAAAAAAGCACCCGATGTAGCCGTACCATCGATTGTTGTACTTCGATTTCCAATCAACTTGAAGCCATCAATTATTGTAATTAAACCTAATTCTTTTTTAAGATTTATTTGTCCGGGGATATTTATAGTAATTGTTCTGGGGAAAGAATTGCCGCCGCCATTTGTTTCTAACATTGCCGCGCGGAGTGAACAATGCCCGTTTTGATCAGCACAAATACCATCATCAGCTTCGTCTATTTCCGTATCGGGATTATCATAGGGAGGTGTGTCATCCGTCGTATTTACTGTAAATGCAGATTGTGAATAAATAAGAGGGCCGGCTGACAATAAGAAGAGAGTTGATAAAATAAGCAATGATTTCATAACAATCCCATGGTTTAATTATGTTTTCTAAATAATGAATGAATTTTGATGGTTTTTAATTATGCTAACAATGATAGCCGTGGTGTGCTTAAGTTTTTGAAATGAGCAAGTGTTTGTTGGAGGTTTGTATTTATTTTGGAGGCCCAAAGTGTTCTTCTCAAGAGATGTGCAGAAGTGCATTCCGCTATAGGAAATGGTAGCATTTCTTATGGATCCATTTACCAGAACTAATAAAACAATAACAGTAAGCAGAAAATTCGTCCAAATCCTTTTGAGCATATAGCTCCATACTAATTAATTTAAAGGAATTATTCTTAAGCTGAAATTGAAAATCTGATATTTGACATTCCCGAGGAGTTAAAAAATGTTTAGTTGTCATAAACAAATTTTTGCAATAAGAGAAGCGTTTTTCCGACTTTTATCTCTTCTTATGAGATAAAATTAAATGATTTTTTTTTCTTGCGCAAGCAAAATTATTGCTTGGTGATAACACTTTATAACGCGTCACCACTTTGCCGCATCAAACCAGTAGCTAACTTTTACAAGAAAGATGTTGTTTGGAGGAGCTTCCATCAAAGAGGAAAAATCTTTGTTTAGCTGAAGAGTTCCCGGATTACGAAAATCCTGTTTGTCATGCGTCCACACAAAATATAATGTAGAACCCGGATTAAATTCCCACCGCAAAACCATATTGGCTTTAAATGATTTGTAATTGAAATTTGGATTTTTAATCATATATCCTGAATTACCAATCCAACCATAGTTGCCGGCATTTAGATCTGATGGAACAATTGAATATGAATTATTTTCAGAATTATACGTTATAGTTGAACCATCTTTTCCATACACTTCATAATTCATCGATCCCGCTTTTTTCAACTGTTTAAATGTATCATACTTTCCCGTTGAGAATAAAGGCTGAACGAAGAGTTGTAAACTTAGCACCGGAGTGAAAGTCCAGTTAACACGAATATTTGCAGAAATAGTTTTTTGTGTCATTTCGGCAAAAACATAACGACTGCCATACGTTGGTGTAAATAAAGCATCATTAATCTTTGTTACCCATTGCAATTTTTCTAAATAGTAGGAAAGATTTGGTCCAACAGAGACAGTAAGATTGGATCCAACCTTAACTTCTGCGGAAATCCCCCCGCTATAATTAATGCTTCCGAGTTCGTCGCCGACTACATTTAGATACGTATTAGCGGTAATAGCTTTACGACTATCAGTGTAGTTGGAAAAATAAAGTGAATATCCCGAAGGCGAAATTGTACTCGGCCCGCCGCGGGTTAAACCGGCAGAAAAAGTTGACGGGAAATAAAATCCTTCAAACTGGAATCCGTAATAATTTTCAAGTTCAAGATTTATAAAACCTCCGTATCCATCGCCATCAAGATTTCCCTCAAAGTCATAGTTTTTAAACGCAAAGGTATAAAGAGATTTAGTTCTGAAAATTCCATCGGTCTCAAACCATCGGTAGCCAAGCACCAGATGTGCGTTAAGCGCGTTTGTCTTCCACTGAAAACCGAGATCATTATATTCAAATCCGGGAGTGATATACCCAAACGCGGTATTTAGATAAAAATTCCCTTTTTGTTTATTCAGCATTACTCTTCCCATTGAACCGGTGAGAGAAGTTTTGCTGCTGTCAAGTCTTGCGTACGTTGCATCAGGGCGTTGTAAATAGCGGTATGATTTTTTTTGCAAACCGATGATTGCGTCTGTTTTTCCTTTTACATATGAACCAGTCCAGTACCCATTGATAGCATATGTTTTATCTTCATCCAACATCGTCCAACCGTCAACACCTCCAACAAAACCGTTTTGCGGTAAAATTGATCTCAAATTTTGATTGTTAAGATTTCGGTTTACTGAAGTGAGGATAAAGCCGAGCCCTTGATTTCCGCTGTTGAATTCTTTCAATCCCCTAAAAGCAGAATAACTTGTCAGCGGTTCAACTTCTTCTTCGTATCTTTTTCCGTTATCATCAATTGGCGCCGACATGCGCTGGGTGATTGCGGTTAATCCGTAAAGAGAAAAATTCTCTGCGGGTTTGCCGGTAATTTTCGCTGCACCAAGAATTCTGGTTTCGTTTGGTTGATCAATGTAGCCGTTTGCATCCGGATAATATTGCGGTGAACGTCCAATCCTTCGCGAGTAAACAAAGTTTGGTGAACCGAAGTTGAAATTCCAATTATTATTTGATCCGCCTCTACCAAAGTTTAAAAGATTGCTTCCTTCAATAAAGAAGGGCCTCTTTTCATCAAAATAGGTCTCGAATGCGGAAAGATTTACAACTGCAGGATCAACTTCCACTTGACCAAAATCGGGATTGATCGTTGCATCAAGCGAGAGGTTACTGCCCAATCCAATTTTTATATCACCACCAAGAGTTGTTTTATATCTATTCCCTTTATAAAAAGGATCGTTAGGATCGTGCACAAGTGATTGAGCTTTTTGCACAACATACGGAAGCACTTCTATGCGCGGTTTGTTTTTTATTCCTTCAAGTCCGTCAAGCTCAGCAAAGTGAGAAACAAATCCGCTTTCTTTTTTCGGCACCATGATCATATAAGATTCTTCTTTTCTTCGTTCAATTTCACGCTGAAAATTGATTCCCCATTTCATTGAATCCGAGGCATTAAAACGAAGCTGCGAAAAAGGAATTTTCATTTCGGCGCTCCATCCGTCATCGTTTATCGAAGCAGCATAATCCCAGATTCCGTTCCATGAATCATCGTTCCAACTGTCGTTATACATTGTTCCATCTACTATTGCGCCCAACGGATTAATAACAAAAAAATATCCGGTTTGTTTATCGTGGTACGGGTCGATAGCAGCGGCGAAGAAATCTGAATTCTGAAAGTTATCCCTTCTTCCCAAAAGTGCCATGATCGAATCGGGGTGCGAGTCGTACATTTTTGCGCAAAAGTAGATTGCGTCATCGTCGTAAAACACCCACACATCTGTTTTCTCAGATGCCGGTTTACTTTCATTCGGCTGGCGTTGGGTAAAACTATTTACCGCGGCTGGAAATTTATAAACAGATTCCTCAAGTTTACCGTCAATAGAAATTTTTGAGGTTAATTTTACCGCCTTAATTTTAATTGAACTTGAGAGAGTATCTATTTTTGAGGCGAATATTGTAGCGCAAGAAATGAAGAGAAAAAGAAGCACTTTTTTCATATGGCTCCGTAATATTTTTACTAAATAATTCAGTCAGCACAAATTAGTTTGTCAACTATCATTTAGACCAAATTATTGGATAAAGGTTGTAGTACTAATGATTACCGGTTAATAAAGTAGATAGAATCTTTATTCCATCATTCATCTTTGCTGAAACGAGTAAATTGAAAACGATTTTCCCGGAAGAACAACAGAAAAAGGATTGTTCTTCGTTTCGATGTTTTCCGTTGATAGCAAATCATAAAGCTGCGGCGTTTTTATCTCAAATGAAAACTTCTCTTCTTTTCCATTTAAATTAAAAAGAATAAGCAGCTTTTCATCCTCAAATGTACGGGTGAACGCGAAAATATTTTGCTCATCGTTTTGTAAAACAAAATTCACATCACCATATCGCAAAGCTTTCGATTCGTTATGAACCTTCGTCATCTTTTTGTAAAAATCCAAAAGATCATTATTCACATCAACTTTATAAATACCAAATCCGGTTTGAAATCCTGAAGTCGAATCAATTACTTCATCATCGTAATTCAAATCTTTCCACACCATCGGTTTGCGGTCGTGCGGATCATCAGCGCCCCACATTCCGGTTTCATCACCGTAGTAAATCATTGGTGCACCGCGGTAGGTCATTTGAAATGCAACGACGAGTTTTTGAATTTCATATTCATCGGCATTCGGTTTACGCGGGCTGTACTTTGGATTCTGTCCGTTATTATCATTGTCAAACCTACGATCGGGATTAACGATCATCGAGGCGAGCCGGTCAACATCGTGCGAGTCCATTAAATTTTGAAGCAGAAATAAATTTTCTTTCGGGTAAGCTTCATCAATTTCTCTAAGTTTTTTAACGAACTCAGAAACGGGTATTCTCTTTTCTTTATTAATGAAAAGATCGCAAACCGCGTAAGCAAAATTATAATTCATCAATCCGTCAAACACCCCGTTTTCGGAAATATATTCTTTTGATATCTGCCAAAGTTCGCCAAGAATTATTGCCCGAGGATTGAGCGATTTAACTTCCGTATTCCAATCTCGCCAAAAACCAGTTGGGACTTCATTAGCAACATCAAGGCGCCAGCCGTCAATTCCATCTTCCGGATTTCCATCACCGTTCGGATCCATCCATTTTCTGGTTGCATCAAAAATATATTTCTTTACCGCCGGATATAAATCCGTTTCACTTCTATTAAATTCCGGAAGTGATTTCGTTCCCCACCAACCTTTATAATCAAACTCATTCTTCTCTGTTTTCGGATCATCAAAACTTTTTATCTTGTACCAATCTTTATATTTCGAGTGAGCTTGTTTTTCCACAACGTCTTTAAACGCCCAAAATTGCTCACCGGTATGATTAAATACCCCATCAAGAATGATGTGCATACCTCGCGCGTGGACTTCCTTTATCAACTGAAAAAACAATTTATCCGCTGAAGTTAATTTCCATGTTGATGGATCATCGGGGGTTTCTGACGCCATCAATTTTTTATCTCCAACCGGATCAGTCCCAAATGTATGATCGATATGATGATACGACGAACCATCGTATTTATGCATGGATACTGCTTCAAACATCGGATTGAGATAAATCGCACCAACGCCAAGTTCTTTCAAGTAATCCAATTTAATTATGATGCCTTGAATATCTCCCCCGTAACGACGAGCAAAAACGTTTCCGTGTCCATTATGTCCCGATTTCTTTTCCCATTCTGATTGAGTGAACCAATTGGAAGTCCATTTTGTTATTTCCCAGCCATCCGGAATTTTTTTCCGATTAACGAAAACTTCTTCAGCAGTTGGGTCATTTAACGGGTTACCGTTTGCAAATCTTTCTGGAAAAATTTGATACCAGACAATTCCTTTTGCCCAATCGGGAAATTTCTTTTGTGCGAAAGAATTCTCAGTTAGAAAAACCGTTAGTAACAAAATAATTATGGCTGCAATCTTCAGTTTCATAAGTTTAATTCCTTTTTCATTTTTTCAAATGATTCTTCGATGTTGTGCGGTTTAAATCCAAATTCAGATTCAGCTTTAATGGTTATCAGTCCCGATTTTAGAGGGCGCGGCGCTGGTTGATTCAATTCTTTTGTTACGATTGGTGTAATGAGTGTTTTATCTAAATTGAAATAATCGGCAATGCGGAGTGTGAAATCGTAACGTGAAAGAAATTCTCTCCCACCAATATGGTAGAGTCCCATTTTCTTTTTAACAATTACGTTATGAATAGCCGAAGCGAGGTCATCCAAAAATGTTGGATTGTTAATTTGGTCTGTTACAATGCGGATTGGTTTTTCATTTCTAATTGAATCAACAACCCAGCGGACGAAATCGGCTCGTCCGGTTTTTATAATTCCATATAAAACGTTGGTGCGCAAAATTGTGTATGGAGTTCCGCCAAGTTTTAAAGCGTTTTCGCTTGCAAGTTTTGTGCGCGCATAATATCCAAACGGATTTGGTTTATCAACTTCGCTGTAGGGCCCTTTTGTTCCGTCAAAAACATAATCGGTTGAAATATGAATGATGTGGCAGTCAACCACACGCGCTGCTTCGGTAATGAATTCCAACCCTTTCACATTCACTTTCCAGCAAAGTTCACGATCACTTTCAGCTTTGTCAACATTGGTGTAGGCGGCAGCGTTAATTATTACATCCGGATAAAAGTTTAGAATAATTTTTTTTACATCATCACGATTGGTAAAATCAACTTGCTTGTAATCGATGCCGGTAAAAAATGGTTCAGGCTCACTTGAAGAGGCAAGAATTTCATAATTCCCCGCTTGAGTAAATAAATGAATCGTTCGTTGACCGAGCATTCCGTTAGCACCAAAAATTAAAACTCTTTTTTTAAGAAAATCTTGAGAGAACATCTACTTTTAAATCTTTCATTTTTTTTATTTCAGGATAAGAAGCAATGCACCCGCCGGCAATATTTGCAAGTGTAAAAGCCTTTTCGAGATTTTTATCTTTAATATAGGAAGAAAAGAAAGCCGCACCAAAAACATCTCCGCAGCCAACTTTGTTTCTCGTCTCAACTTCTATCGCGGAAAGCGTAAGAGAAATAAGCTCATCATTTGCCACGGTGTACAGTGATGCGCCTTGATCCCCTTTTGTGACCAAAATTATTTTGGGACCCATACAAAGAAGTTCTTCTGCAATTTCTTTTTCCGTTTTCTTTTCGCTCAATGTAAAAATTTCATGATCGTTTGCTTGAAGAATATCTACGGAAGAAATCCATATTTCACGCTCCGGAATTTTGCGAAAATCCCTCCGGTAATTATCATCAATTCCACGCGCTAACGAATGGATGTCAATATAAATTAATCCGTTATAATTTCTTCTAAATAGTTGAATATCTTCCGCGTTTATATCAAATCCGGTAATCATGTTGATGAAAATACCATCGAATTTGTTTAATTCTTCAATCGGAACGGAAAGCTTGTCGGTAATATTTTCATAGCGTTCGTGTCGTTCTTTTTTTTCGAAAACGTTTAAATGAATCTTTGGGATTTTATCAACATAAGAAAAGTAATCTTGTTTAAATTCATCGTACACAAACGAAAACAGTTTGTAATTCTCTTTTTGAATAGAAGTACAGAGATAAATTTCATCTCCCGGATTTTTTAGAAAATGAAATCCTGAAGCAGAATAAAAAATTCCTCCCGGTTTTATTTCTTGTTCAATTCCGCGAAAGACGATGTGGTCTTCTACTGTGTGCCCGATGATGAGAATTTTCATAACAGATCAATCTCGATGATATAAAATGTCGGTAAATTTTCGTGCAATACAGTGTGGATTTTTTTTGTGGTATGTAAAACTCTATACGAAGGGGAATAAACAGAATCCTGCAAGTAAGTTTCAAAATTTTCGCTTGAAGAATGAAAAGTTAATAACAATTTTGCTTCTCCATGAGTTAACGAATATTTGTTTGTGGTTATTTTTTCAATTTTAACATCATGGTGCAAATGCAAATGGGAAACTATTTTATGTTTCGTTCCACCTAAAAATTCATCCTTAATTTTGATTTTCGTTTTCTCTTTTTGAAAATAGAATCCCCTTTTACAAATAACGGGATCAGCAAGCCTGACGTAAGCAAAATGTTGCGCTACTAATCTGTCTTCATCGTTGTCCGATTGCCATTCGATAATTTTCGGTTTAGTTAAATCAGCTTTAATGTCGAAAAGCCCATCAAACTCAGCTAGTTGCGTGTTATCGATTGAAAACGTGTTGTGTGAAAAAACGGATCGAAGCTTATTTCTCAAATCCTTATCCGCATAAAAAGAATACGTTCCAGGATCAACAAAAAACAATCTATTTTTATAAGCGAGTTCAAAAGTAAAGGTATCGTTATGTCCCGGTGCGCCAGAGCCTAATTTACCAATTTCGGAAACACGGATAAACATTTCTAATTGTTTTGCACGGAGAAAATAATGTCCTCCTTTTGTTAATCCAACTGATGACGAATTTTCTGCATCCCCCTTCATAGTTAGAAAAGAATTGACTGCATCATCTCCAAAGAGAAAAAGCAAATATTTTATCTCTTGTGAAGTCTCCAATTTCAACTTATTATCGTTAAAAAGATAAGCCCCAACCGCGAGCAACGATTTCGTATAACTTAATTGCGAATTTGGAAAAAAATTAAGAATGGGTGAAGTAAACGCATCGCCAATGTTTGGTAGAGATAACTCATTTTCATCTTGCGATGTTTTTCTAAGATAAAGACCCAAAGCAACGAACATTTGATGCAAACGGCTGTCGTACGCATCAGAAATTTTTTTTCCCCTTCTTTCCAGCAATATTTTTGCGAGTAAAAATAATTCTGTGGTGAAAGGATGTAATTGCACCGACTGTCCAAAACTGACGCCATCTTCAAAAACCTGTTTTCTAATCTCGTATTCGAAATGGGAAACTGAAAAATGAAATAGTCTCTCTGCATAAGCTTTGTTTTGGATAAACATACTCGAACATAAAAGCGCAACATTCACAAGTACATAGTGATGATCTCTAACGTCAGAATGCTCTACCGTATGCTCTAAGTATATTGTGTGTAACAAAACGATCTCCTGCATCCGGAGATATTTCTGCTCATTAAAGGTTTGAGATTCCAGTAGAAATCCTAATCCGAAAATTATGTTCACTAACCGGATCGCAGCTTCGGATGGATTTGTCCATTGCACACCGGAAAAGTTTGCAGTAGTTGAAGTAAAATCATCCAAAAGAGAAAAATATTTTTCGCAGTATTTTTCATCGTTTGTTAAAAGATATGCCATGCCAAACTGCGTAAGTTGATGCATTCTCCCCAATTCCCATGCGCTTTGGACATCCACGCCTTTGGGGAATTCCTCGACATTTATGCCCCAATATGGTTTATCGGGAAAACTGAATCCGGACAGATAATCGAAATTCCAGTTGATTATTTCTCCAAGTTCCTTTTCCCCAAAATTGAAAAAGTTAAACTTATTATTTAAAGCTAGTCGAGCTTCATTTAGAATATTTTCAGCTTCATTTTGATCTATAAGAATTTTTCTTAGTCCGCTAAGAATTTCATCGGAAGAAAATAACTGGAACGGAAAGGAATTTTTTACCAACTCAAGTTGTTGTAAACTATAAGAAGTTACCGGTGGCAGTTTGATCTGCTTTCCTTCGCTAATCGCTTTCTCAACTTCGCGGCGAAATATTTTCTTTTTGGTACTCGCATTGAAAGCGAGAAATCTATTTATTAAACTCATATTTTGGCATTCAACTGTAAGGGTAATTAGGAAAGGTTCAATCAATCAAATCCTGAGTCGGGGAACATTTCGACTGAAATTACCATAGTTTAAAATAGAAATAATAATTAATTTTCTTTTAGTGATGATGAGAATTACTTTCTTTAAAAGGTGTACGGTTTTATTATGAAAATTGGAATTACCTGCTATCCAACCTATGGCGGAAGCGGTGTTATTGCTACAGAACTTGGCAAAGAACTTGCATTAAAAGGGCACGAAATACATTTTGTTTCTTATGCGCTTCCTTTTCGCTTAACTCACTTTGTTGAGAATATTTTTTTTCACGAAGTTGAAACAAGCAACTATCCATTGTTTGAATTTTCTTTATACACGCTTTCACTCGCAAGCAAAATGGTCGAAGTTGCTCGCTATGAAAATCTCGATCTCTTTCATGTACATTATGCTATTCCCCACGCAACCAGTGCTTATCTGGCAAAACAAATCATCAAAGAGCAAAGTGATATTAAAATAATTACCACACTGCACGGAACCGACATTTCTCTTGTCGGGTTGGAACCATCTTTTTCTCATCTTGTAAAATTCAGTATCGAGCAAAGCGACGGGGTTACTGCTGTTTCAAATTATTTAAAGGGACAAACGTTAACCAATTATAAAATTGAAAAAGATATCCGTGTAATTCCAAATTTTGTTGATACGAAAATCTTTTCACCACAGGAACCGGGACAGTTAAAAAGACATTGCGCACCAAACGGCGAAAAGATTCTCATTCACACTTCCAATTTTAGAGCTGTTAAACGAGTATCAGACACGCTTAAAATTTTGAAAATCGTTTCAAAAGAAGTTCCTTGTAAACTTGTTTTAGTTGGAGACGGACCTGATCGCTCCGAATGCGAACGACTGTGCCGTGAACTTGATCTCTGCGACAAAGTTATCTTCCTTGGAAAACAGGATGGTTTGGCGGAAATTTTAAATTGCGGAGATTTATTTTTGATCCCTTCACAATCAGAGAGTTTTGGTTTAGCGGCGTTGGAAGCGATGGCGTGCGGTCTTCCCGTTATCAGTTCTAGTGTGGGCGGATTGCCCGAATTAATGGCACACAACGAAACCGGTTACATCGCTGAATTCGGAGATGTGGAGCGCATGGCAAAATATGCTATTGAACTTTTAACCAATGAAAAGAAATATCAAAAATTCTCCTTGAACGCTCGAAAAAGAGCAGTAGATAATTTCGATAAATCGCTCATCATTCCGCAGTATGAAGAGTATTATAAAAAGATTTTAAGCGGCGGTTAATAATTATTTACCCGTTTTTCACTTCAACTAATTTAGGAGAAAATTATCCAAACCACAGAATTTATCGGTTACTCGGCATCTGTTCTTGTAGCTGTTTCGCTCATGATGAGCGGAATTGTTAAACTCAGAATTATTAATCTTATCGGAGCAATTATTTTTACCGTTTATGGACTACTCATCGAGGCTTTACCGGTAACTATTGTAAACGGATTTATCTGCCTTGTTGATATTTACTATCTCTACGACATTTTCAAATCAAAAGAATATTTCAAAGTTTTAGAAGTAATGCATGACTCAGAGTACCTCCATTACTTTTTGAATTTTCACAAAAATGAAATTAAAAAATACATGCCGTCCTTCTCATTTACCGCAACTGATAAGTCAATCGTGTTTTTTATTCTGAGAAATTCAATTCCGGCTGGTTTGATTTGTGCAACAAAGAAATCCGATGACAGTCTTTTTATCGACATCGATTTTGTTATTCCTGGATACAGAGATTTAAAGATCGGGAAATATGTTTATCAAAACATTTTCACTGAAAAGAAGATCAAAAAGATTTACAGTAACCCCGGCAACTCAAAACATGATTCCTATTTACAGAAGATGGGATTTGTGAAAACCGAGTTAGACACAAAACCCATCTTTTGTTTGGAAATCGAATAATTTGCTATTTGCGCTTTGATGGTAATAAATTCTTAAGGTTTAAAAAAATGATGCGACTGTTTTGCATCGCACTTAGTATCACGTGAATAGATCACTTGAGGTTAAAAATCGTTAGTTCGTTTGTCTGATCATTTACCAAAAAGAATTTGTCAGCAGCAGCATTAACCGCAACTCCTTCATACTTGGTTTTTGGTAAATTGAATTTCTGTACTACCCCCGATTCTTTTGTCCATTTATAAAGCGCGCTGCTTTCATCGCTTAGAATAAAGAAACTTTTTTCTTTCACAGAATAAACCATGTCTGAAAAATCGCTGGCGAAATAGATTTCTATTTGAGATTTTATTGTCAAATCCGAATTTAGTTCAACAAATTTACCCGGCTTTTTTTCATTTAAAAGGAAGATAATCCCCTTCTCGTTTTGAGCAACTCCTTCAAGGCCGCTGTTTAATTTTCCAGGTAATGGAATTGAAATTTTCTGCAAAACATTTCCATCTAGATCAATTTGAAGTAATTCTCTTTTTCGTTCCTCAACAACCCAAAGTGACTTAGCGGAATTATCGAGAGTGATTCCCTCCAAATCATCCCCTTTATAACTTAATGTTTTTAGAATTGCTCCGGTGATATCAGTTTTATAAATTTTTTGATCTCCGCCGCTAGCAATCCACAGAACATTTTCTTCTTCATTATAAGCAATTCCCGAAGGTTCAGTAAAGGGAAGTTTATATGTATTAACCAGTCGGAGTTGACTTGCAGAATCTGCCGAAGCACCGCCACAATTGAAAAGTGCAAGAGGCACTATCCAGATAATACAGACAATAACTTTTGTATTCAATTTCATCAGTTGATTAGATCTTTTCTTCATCAAAAAAGAGATTAATATTTTTTACACCGCCTACATTTCTTAATTCTTCAACAAATCTATTTGCATTGCTTTTCTTTTTGAATGAAACATAATAAGCGTATTCAGCAAGTGATGAATCTTCGGTTGATTTAATATTTATGATATCATAACGACTGCAAAAGTTATCGAATACATGGAGGTATTCTGAAGTTTTCTCTTCGCTCAAGTAAAAAGAAAACTGAAGTAAATACTGTTCCTTTCGCAATGTGAATAAATTTGTCTTTGAAAACAAAAAAAGAATTGCACCAATAAATAATGAACCAACAATAGCTAATCTGTGATAACCCACCCCCGCAGCCATTCCAATCGCTAATCCGAAAAAGATGTAGACGATATCAAGCGTTTCTTTTATGGCTGTACGGAAACGAATGATGGACATTGCGCCAACCAATCCGAATGCGCGGGCTAAATTATTTCCAATAACCATTATTACAAACGAGGTGATGAGTGAGAGGAAAATTATCGAATTCACAAAACTATCGGAGTAACCAGGTCCCTTATAGCTAATCCGGTAAATAAATGTTATAAAAAAACTACACGTTAGGCTTATCAAAATATTTATAATGATTTCGGAAATTGTAGGAGCAAAAACATTTATCGATTGGAGATTTTCTAACATATTTTCTTCCTTTAAAATACCAACGCACTACTAAAGTTCATTTTACTTTTGTTTATATCAATACAATTAGTGTATTTGGAAACTGATATTCGTTGTAATCCATTACTGTTTATAAGTTGAGGGATCCATGCAGGCAACGTTTGATGAAATTTCACTTCCAAGATAAAATAATTCGGGAATGCATGCTTTAAATTTTGTTCATTAAAAATATCATTAAAACCTGGATAGACCGAACCACGCAAATTTTTATCAAACGTTACTCGCAGATCGAATCCAAACTTTCCGACAAATGCTTCTCGTTCATAAACAACAAGAGTTGTCGGTTTTAATTGTTTAGAATAATAGTGATAAAGAAATTTCTTTGCTTCCAAACAATCGCTTTTTCCATCTTCCTTAATAACCAAATATTCATCCACATTTTTTGAAAGAAACAGAGATTGCAAATCTTTTAGGTAAAGTTTTGCCCGATCTTTAGAAATAAAATTTTCATTTTTTCGCTTTATCTCTAAAAAAGCAGAACTGTCTTCGCGCCACTCATTATATACCCTCACCCTATATTTGTTTCTTATCTTGTAGCCCTCATACTTTTCACGGTAACACTGCAAATCCGAAGTATCGAGATAAATGCTCCGTACTGTATAATCTTTGTGCGGTCGTATTTCTGCATACGGATCGTAATTCATATAATTCAAAACTACCGAGCGGATTTTCGGTAAAAGTTTTTCCGGCACTAAGTATTTATACTCTAATCTACTAGCCATTTACTAATTGAAAATATAGCTCGTTAAATAATCCCCAATTGCTATCGTCCCAAGTTTGATATTTCCCTGGGTTACCATTCCGGGCAAAAGTTGTTTCCCGGAATTATTAATAAGAATTGCAGCAACAATCACCTGTTCGCTGTTCAACATTTTTACTTCGTTAGAAATTGATAGAACCTTCGCTTGAAATGGTTCGGGATAATTTATAAATCTTACAGAAATTGACTCCCCTTCTTTTAGACTATTTCTGTAAGCAATTTTTAAAGGAACATTCATCACCACTTTATCAAGATTGACTACCGATAAAATTGTATCTGAAGAGAACGAACGATTTACGATTCCGTTAATTGGAGAAATAACACTGAAGTTTTTAGAACGTTTTTTTACGGTTTCAAGATCTTTTGACAAAGCAATTACTTTAGATTCCAGCAACTTTAGTGTCTCTGGTTTTAAGCCGCTGGTTATTGCTTCAAGCTGCGATTGATAGATCGATATCTCAATTTCAAGTTGTTTTATTTCCCAGAGATCAGTTTCATAACTTTCTTGAGGAAGGAATCCTTTTTTATACAATTGTTCATTACGCTGGAACGTATCTTTTTTCTGTCCAAGTTTTGCTTTTGCAAATTCCAGACGATTTTTTGCTTCGGTTATAAGCGGTTGTTTTTCACCGGTTCTATTAGCTTCGAGTTCAGCTTGTGCAACCGATAATTCACCTTCCAGGCGAACAATATTTTCTTCAACATCACTTGAACGAATAACTCCTACCGAATCTCCAGCGTTGATTTCTTTTTTATTTTTCATCGATGCGCTAAAAGAGAAGACCATTGATTCCCCGCGTTGGAATTGGGTAACACCAAATGTGTTCGAAAATCCGGTTTCGTAGTCTATCAAAGCCGATGTGAGTTGTCCATCGGTCCCTTTAACAATTTGCCATTTTTGTAGCGGATGTACCTCAGCAAAAATATTTAACGAGTGGGGAATTTTAATTCCACTTATTAAAAGTAAGAAGACTACTAAACAAAAAGATGCAATACTTAAAATTACTTTTCGCTCAACTTTTTTATTCATTTTTATTCCGGACTAATAAGACTAACTATGTTAGTCATGCTGTAAATTTTTGAAATACTCATTTTAAAAATATCATCTTCTTTGTTTGTAAGAAACTACCTGCTCGAAGTTGATAGAAATAAACACCGCTGGACAATTCGTAATTCCTCATTTCGAACTCGTAATTATAACTTCCTGCAGACATTTCATCATTTATTAACGTAGTTACTTCGTTTCCAAGAATATCAAAAACCTTCAAAGTAACTTTTCCAGACTCCGGCAGTTGAAATCTAATAGTAGTACTTGGATTAAACGGATTAGGATAATTTTGACACAACATAAAGGTATTAGGTTTAAACTCGTCAGTTTTAATGTTGGAGAAAATATCATTAACCTTTCCCGGTGTCCCAAGGTTTAGTGAAGTTTTCCAATTCTCTGCCAGCGAGTTATCGAAAGTAGGATTTATCAATGCCAATGTTGCGCCAGTACCATTAGGCTCAATTGGCCATGGAGCTACAGAATTAAATTTTAGCGAATCAATTAGTGATCCGTTTTCGTTAAAGAGACGGACGGTTTCACCGCTGGCAGAAAGTCCGAACGAAAACTGACCAACCATATTTGTAACACTTGGAAATACCGATCGGAATTTTAAAGTATCGTTTGCAAGTACCACAAATGAATCAGGCGCCAAAGTGTATTCGGGTAAAACATATTCATGAATGTCAACACTGTCTTTAAATTTCCAATTTTTTAATTGAACGTTTTCTGTTCCGTTGTTATATAACTCGACCCAATCACCACAGTCTGATGTTGGAGCAGATTTGTAATTGATTTCGTTAATAACAACTTTTTGATTTTGTGTATCTTCTTTAACAAACACTGCCTGGACAACCGAATCTTTACTTAAAACAATATTTATTTCCGGGTTTGTTGAAATACTTTTCCAACCGGCAAAAACATAGCCTGGATTTGGTTTAGCTGAAAGTTTTATTGGAGCCGTTTTAAAATATTTCCCGGTAAAAGAGGCTTTAGAAATATTGTAAGATTGAAGAAAAACTCTTCCACCTAACGAATCATTTATCGCCAACGTTAAGTTTGCAAAACCGCCTAATTGAAATTTCGTGTTGATATGAAATCTCATGTAAGCTTCACGGTACGAAACAAAAGTTCTAATTCTTGCAATATTTGAAACCCAATCGAATTGCATCGTTCCTTTCCACTTAGCATTATGTCGGCTTATCTCAGGAGCAATTTCATCCTGAATTTTTGCCAATAGGCGAAGAGTTGAATCAGGCGAAAAGGTTGTATTCAATAAATGTGCAAATGATTGGATAAAATCATTTTTAAATTCATTGTTCGTTAAGAGTTTGCGGAACATTAACGTTGACCAAGGTGGATTAGGCCATCCCGGACCATTGGTTTCAGTAGCAAAATCGAGTGTATTGAATCGGTAATCTTGCTGCGAGTTATAATATTCAACCAATCCAACACCGTAATCGAGATCAAACGTGAGCCATCTCCATTTTGCCGTTTCGGTTCTTTCCCTCCAAATCTTCATATTATTACCAGGCCAATCTAAGTTGTTAATATAAATCTCGGCTATCTGGTAGTTTTTATAATTTTCGATATCCATTTGCGATTGGACAAAATCATAGTTTGCCTTTGCACTAATATCTTTTTGTGATAGAAAATTGTACAATGATGAAAAATGTTCGTTAACATAAAATCCAGCTTCAGTACTCAACTCAACAATATCAACATTATCTGGATTTACTCCATAAGTATTCCCAAGATACTCTTCATTTAATTTTTCTCTTAGCGTATAGATACCCCAATATTCGTTGTTGAGATAAGCTACACAAAAACGAGTACTTTGAACACCAATATCTAAATTTTTTAGCATCTCACTCATGTATCTATCACGTAAAAGCGTAAAATTAAAATCATTCCCTCCGTTACGTAAAACAATATTTGCAAAACTATCGGTCTTTTTACCAGGGAAAAACTGATACTTCATTTTATTGAAGCCATAACCCCCGCGTAAATAAATTGCCATGGATTTCTGATCAAACGCACGACTCCAATTACCATAAATTTTTATACCGGCATCCACACTAACTGTCTGCGAATCAAGTGGTTCAAAAAATTCAAAATGAATCGGCTTCTCCCAATCTTTCCAAAAGTTTGCACCAAAATAAGGGTACCCACCAGGATTTGACCCCATCACATAAATTCCGGAATCGTTATCCCAAAAATGTTTTGGATCAGTAGATAGAGACACAACCGGGAGTGTTGAAACATGATTTATAAAATATGTTGCTGTTGTAGTTGGACTTGGAATTACCCCATTTGCAAAAACTTTTGATCGAAGTGTTGTTGTTTTAGAAATTCCCACTGCGCCAATGTATTTCGAACTGAGCTCAGTAGGATCAGAACCGTCAGTAGTGAAATAAATTGTTCCCCCAGGTAAGGTACTAGTAATTCCTACCGACATACCACTATAGTAAAATCCAGCTTTTCGTGAAAATTGAGGAGGTTCTGCAACTTGTAAAATTCCAGTTGAAGTATTTGAAGTTTTAGGTGTGGGAGTTTGAAAATAATACCAGGTTGTTCCACCATCGGGTTTACGTCCGTAAGAAAGTCCTGTGGGAAGAAAACCGAAAGTAACTTCATCAATTTTATTTCCGAAAGAATCAGTTAGAAAAACTGATTCACCTGCCGAATCAAGTTTAAAATTTGTGTGAAGATAGGAAGTCGGAAGTTTTATTAGCGGAGATAGTCCACGAGGATTTACCGGGACAGAATTCATACCAAGAGTAAAAAATGGAATTAAAGTTAAATCACTTGATGTTGTGTTGATATTATGCACTTGCATCGTTAAAAGATTATCACCGGTTTTTAGCAATGCCCTGATATTTGCAATTGGAAAAACTTCAGGCGAACCATTTTGGTACATCATTGCCTCATGATTTGAATTTGCCGATTGCGAATATGTTGGCGGTGTTCCTTTTGTGCCGATGTTCGCACGTGCAATTTCTACTCCGTTTAGATATGCCACAAACGCATCATCGTAATCAACATGCAGAAAAGCGGTATCTACGGTCGCGGGGTCGGTTACTGAAAAAATCTTTCTGATATATACCGAATTAGTTTGCGGGACTGTTGTCGCATCGTCATTATCTCCAAAACCAAAACCGCTGGGACCACTTTTCCATGCCGCGTCATCAAAACCTAGATTCCTCCAAGCACTTGAGGGTTCAGAAGTCGGAACAAGATATTTCCAACTATCTCCTTTTGTTATGACAGTTTCCCAAAACATAGCTCCGTTTTTTTTATCTTTACCTGAAGCATAAACAATTAAGTAATTTTTTGGCTGCAGTGAAATATTTGGGAATTTCCATTTTGATAAGTTGAGTGAATCATCAGATAAATGATAATTTGCAAGAGATACCGGCTGTGGTGATGTATTGTACAATTCTATCCAATCCGGAAAATCTCCATCTTCATCAACAATGGTAATTGTGTTGGAAGACATCACTTCGTTTAGTACAACGGATTGTGATAATAAAAACGAAACGGGAAAAACAATTAGCATGATAAGATATTTTTTCATTCTAGTTACTAGGAAGCGAACACTTTCTCAAAATGATTAATTATAATAACATTTCTCAACGTCAATACTCTACTATCTTAACATAAATTATACCACAAAGATAGTTCAAAAAAAACCTCAGAAAAAGGCTGTTTTTAACGTGGAAATGAAGTCGTGATTGGAAACATAATAAACATTATTACTAAAATGATAAAGATTCATTCATATTCTTCTCTTATTTAGAATGATATTCCTAACTTAAGCTACTAAGCACTAGTGAAATCCATCTCGAGTAATAGGGATGCTCCTACTCATCATTAGGGATTTCCCTACTCATTTTTAGGAATTTGCCTACTGTTTTCACCACTTTTTTCGTATTAAATTAAATCATCAAAAATCATAGTTGTGTGAGTGTTTAATGAAAAACCTACTTTCATTTAATAAAAAAGATTCGATTAAGACAGAACCGACTTGCCAGGTTAAGGAAGTCATCAGCGGAAAGGTAGTTCAGTGTCTTGAAAAAAATCCGACATGTGATAATTCTTTTTATTTCGGAACTGCACTCTTCTGTAAAAAACCGATTCAACAGACACTAAATGAAAACAAAAACACACAACCTACTTCACCCCCATTTATAACATTTAAAAAAAATTCCGGAAACTTTTAATAAAATTTTTGTTGATTTTTTATTCTCACACCAAGATCTTCCCGTAATCGGTTATATTTTTTGAACAGAATTCTTTATTTTTTGATCGGTTCTGTAATTATTTTTTAACTAAGAATAGGACGGGAACAATGGCAAAATTCAAATCTTTTTTATTTCTCTTCACTTTTTTTCTCTCGCAAATTATAAACTCTCAATCTGAAAAGTTACCCGTTAATCCAGATGTAACTCTTGGAAAATTGAAGAATGGGATCCGCTATTATATTTTACAAAACAAAAAACCGGAAAAACGCGCTGAACTCCGTCTTGTGGTTAATGCCGGAAGCGTTTTGGAAAACGACGATCAAAAGGGACTTGCTCATTTTGTTGAACACATGGCTTTTAATGGAACAAAAAATTTTAAGAAAAATGAACTGATAAATTATTTAGAGTCAATAGGTGTCAAATTTGGTCCCGAACTAAATGCATATACAAGCTTTGATGAAACAGTTTACATGCTTCAGGTGCCGACCGACAGCCAAGCAATTATGCAAAAAGCATTTTTAGTTTTAGAAGATTGGGCTCACGGACTTGCGTTTGATTCTACCGAAATTGAAAAAGAACGAGGTGTAATAACCGAAGAATGGCGGCTTGGACGCGGGGCACAAATGAGAATGCTTGATAAACAGCTTCCCGTAATTTTTAAAGATTCAAAATATGCCGACCGTTTAACCATTGGTGATATCAACATTATAAAATCATTTACCCATCCAACGCTTACAAATTATTACAAAGATTGGTACCGTCCGGATTTAATGGCCGTGGTTGCTGTAGGAGATTTTGATAAAAACGAAATTGAATCGTTAATCAAAAAACATTTCGAAAATATTGAACCTCCAAAATCCGAAAGGACAAGAGAACTCTTTCCCGTTCCAAGCCAAAAAGGGACACAGTTTGCGATCGCTTCCGATAAGGAGGCGATGTATTCCTCCGTAGCTCTTTATTACAAACAAGAACCGGAAGTTGTTAAAAACATTGATGATTATCGAAAGACTATTACCCACCAATTGTTCGGAAGTATGTTCAACGAACGTTTAAGAGAATTAACTCAACTCGCAGATCCACCTTTTGCTTTTGCTTTTGCAGGCAAAGGAAGAATGGTTCGTACCGCCGATGTTAATTTTTTGCAGGCAATGGTGAAGGATAACGGCATTGAGCGTGGACTTGAAGTTTTGCTTCGCGAAGCTGAACGCGTTCGTAAATATGGTTTTACTCAAACAGAATTGGATAGGCAAAAAAAAAATCTTCTTCGGCAAATTGAAAAACAAAAAGACGAAAAAGATAAAACCGAATCGTCTAATTTGATCTGGCAGTTTGTAAGTAATTACCTGGAAGATGAACCGATTCCCGGAATTGAAAATGAATTTGTGCTGATAAATAAACTGGTTCCAAATATTTCTTTAGAAGATGTAAACAAGCTTTCAAGCGAACTTATCAAAACTGATAATCGGGTAATCCTTGTTAACGTACCGGAGAAAGAGGGGAATAAAATTCCAACTGAAACAAGTCTAAACATGGTGCTGGAAAAAGTTAACAAAGAATTCGTTGAAGCATATAAAGACAAAACACTTGAACAACCTCTCGTAAAAAATCTAGCAACCGCATCGCCGGTTACCAACGAAGTTAAGTTGGAAAAACTTGGGATTGTTAATTGGACACTTGCAAACGGCGTAAAAGTAATTGTAAAACCAACAGATTTTAAAAACGATGAAATTACTTTCTCCGCTTTTAGTCCCGGTGGTTCATCCTTGATTGATGACGAAACCTTTAAAGCCGCAAATAACGCAGTAAGCATTTTAGGAGAAGCCGGTCTTGGAGACTTTTCAATAAATGAATTACAAAAAGCTTTAGCTGGAAAAGTAGCTTCGGTTAATCCTTATATCGGACATTATTCCGAAGGATTGAATGGCGGTTGCAGCCCGAAGGATGCTGAAACGATGTTCCAACTTATTTATCTTACATTCACTTCACCAAGACTCGATACAACTGCATTTCAATCTTACAAAGCAAAAATGAAAGCTTATCTTGAAAACTACAGTAACGAGCCGCGTGTGGCGTTCAACGACACTATGATGGTTACGATGTCAAATTACCATCCTCGAATGCAGCCGTGGAGTTTAAAAAGTTTAGATAATATGGATTTATCCAAATCCTATAATTTTTACAAAAACCGTTTTGCCGATGCAAGTGATTTCACGTTCGTCTTTGCAGGAAATATCGATCTTCCATCATTTAAAACTTTTGTCGAAAAATATCTGGGCGCGCTTCCATCTTTAAAAAGAAATGAAACATGGAAAGACCTGAATGTAAAAGATGTCGATACTAAAATCGAAAAAGTTGTTAAAAAAGGAATTGAGCAGAAGAGTACCGTTGGGATCGCTTTTCCTTCTCCATTTAAGTGGAGTAGAACTAACGAATATTTAATGGAATCATTGATGGACGTTTTGAACATTCGGCTTCGCGAGGTAGTTCGTGAAGATAAAGGTGGTTCGTACGGAGTAAGTGTATACCACCAGTTCTACAGAATTCCCGCAACAAAAACAACCGTTAACATTAATTTCGGATGCAATCCGGAGAGAGTTGATGAATTAACATCAGCCGTTTTTAGCGTAATTGATAGTCTTAAAAATTTCGGAACCACCCCCGAAACGCTCGCGAAAGTAAAAGAGACTCAAAAACGTCAACGTGAAATAAAATTGAAACAAAATAAGTTTTGGACTGGAGTCCTCTCAAACTACATTATGAATAATGAAGACCCGGTTGAAATGTTGAACTATGATTCGTGGGTTGAGAAATTGACAAACGAAGACATTAAAATTTATGCAAACAAATATTTAGATGAGAACCGATCTGTAAAAGTGGTGCTGTTACCGGAAAAGTAAAATTGTTTTCTTTGTGACTCTGCGGTAAAAAGATTTACCGCAGAGTCACAAAATTTTAATATCTGAAGTGCTTTATTTTTTCCCCTTTTTTCCCAATCTCCGTCATTGCTTCAATTCCAATTTCTAAGTGAAGTGTAGAGAATTTATCAGTTACCATTTTGTCGGAAGCTTCAGTCTTCACTCCTTCTGGAATCATCGGAACATCTGATACGAGCAGTAATGCGCCGCGTGGTATTTCATTTACAAAACCAACTACAAATATTGTAGCGGTTTCCATATCAATTCCTATGGTGGAAAGTCTTTTCAAATATTTTTTAAACTTTTCATCCCACTCCCATAAACGGCGATTTGTTGTATAAATTACTCCGGTTCTATACTCCAATTTTCTTTGAACAATTTTATCTGAAACAAACTTGTGCAGTTTAAACGAAGGAAGCGCAGGAACTTCAGGAAGAAGATAATCATTGCTTGTTCCTTCTCCGCGGATTGCGGCTGTAGGCAAAATAAAATATCCGAGGTCAGTCGATCGTTTCAGTCCACCACATTTGCCAAGAAATAAAACACCTTTCGGTTTTCGTGCTACTAGTAAATCCATAATGGTGGCAGCATTGGCAGAACCGATTCCAAAATTGATGATGGTTAAACCACCACTGTTTGTTGCGGTTTGCATCGGCTTGCCGAGTCCTTTAACATCGCAATGAAATTTATCGGCGAATTTTGTAACATAGTTGTGAAAGTTAGTGAGCAGAAGATAATCTCCAAATTCATCTATTTCGGTTCCGGTGTAACGGGGTAACCAATTTTTTGCTATTTCTAATTTTGTCTTCATGTACTATCCAATTTTTGTTTCAAAAATAACATTCTTTTTCGTACCGCGGTAATTGCTTCTATTTAAAACTTTTGAACCAACTTTTTATTGGCTAATTTTGAGTTGCATTTTTATAGAGAAACGAATGATCAAAAAACTAAGCAAACATCCTTTACTCGATTATTTTTTCATGACGGTTGGTGCAGCAATAATGGCTATCGGGATCGGTGTATTTTTAGTTGACGCACAAGTTGTTCCCGGCGGTGTAAGCGGACTTTCGATGGCTATTCATTACATGTCAAACTACACTATTCCCGTAGGATTACTGATCTGGATTTTAAATGTTCCTTTATATCTTTGGGGAATAAAGGAATTGGGAAAGACTTTCGGTGTTCGGACATTTTACGCATTCACCCTGAATTCAATTTTCATCGATTTGTTTCGAGGTGACATTCCCGGTTTTGCTTTTTTAAAATTACAAAAATCACAAACTGTTCTCGATTTATATAAAAATGATTTTTTCTTTTTAATTTTGATCGGCGCTGTACTACTCGGATTGGGCTTGGGAATAGTTTTTAAATTTAGAGGAACAACGGGAGGTTCAGATATTGTTGCATCGATAATGCAGAAACGTTATGGTATCCGTCCAGGGCAAGCGATTTTTATTATTGATATTTTCGTTATCCTTATAGCGGGATTAATAATTGAAATAAAACATCTTTCTCCGGTGCGTCCGGCACTATCTCTAACATTCTATGCAGTCTTTCTCCTTTTCGTCTCAAGTAAGATTGTAGATATAATAATTGAGGGTTTTGATTATGCAAGAGCGGCATATATCATTTCGGACAAGCAAGAAGAAATTGCCGAAGTGGTGCTTACTCAATTCGGAAGGGGCGCAACTTCATTACACGCTACCGGACTTTACACAAAACAAAATAAAAATGTTCTTTTCACGATTCTTCCTTTAAAGAAAATAACTGAACTTGTTGAGCAAATTAAAGAAATCGATCCTGATGCTTTTGTAATCATTAACAACGTTCACGAAGTATTAGGTGAAGGATTTAGAAGAAGAATCTAAATTAATTAGGAATGAATAAAAAGAATTTCAAAAGTGCACTAGTAAATAATGATCAAAATTTTTTCCTAATTCGTAATTGCTAATTCCTAATTAAATATAATGAGCTGGATAGTACTTTTTATCGCTGGACTTTTCGAAGTTGCCTGGGCAATCGGCTTGAAATATTCGGAAGGTTTTACAAAACCACTTGCTTCCATTTTCACAATCGCAACGATGATCATAAGCATGGCGCTGCTTTCATATTCAGTAAAAACTTTGCCGGTTGGCACTGCTTACGCCGTTTGGACGGGCATTGGTGCGGTTGGAACAGCAATCCTCGGTATTTTTCTTTTTAACGAGTCGCGAGAATTTATGAGAACCTTTTTCATCTTTCTCATTATCGTCGGAATTGTAGGGTTAAGGTTTTATTCAAAATAAAAAAAATAGGACGCAGATTTTTTATGATCGTTTATGATCTGCGCTGATCATAACAAATCTTAATGAATCTGCGTCCCATTGCACTTTTACTCTCTCATGCTTAACGAAATTCTTCCCCGCTCTTTATCAATGCTAAGGATGCTTACATCAATAATATCTCCAACGTGCACGTGCTCAATCGGATTTTGAATAAACTTATTGGCAATTTGCGAAACGTGAAGTAGTCCATCTTGTTTAACACCGATATCAACGAATGCGCCAAAATCAACAACGTTGCGGACGGTTCCTTTTAATTTCATTCCCGGTTGCAAATCTTCAATTTTAAGAACATCGCTGCGCAATAAAGGTTTTGGTAATTCCTCGCGCGGATCGCGTCCCGGTTTTTTCAAGTTATCGATAATATCTTTTAGTGTCGGTTCTCCAATATGCAACTCTTCGGCTGTTTTTTTCATCCCTTTTTTCTCGATGAAAAAATCCAAAAGCGAACCCGACTCTTTTATTTTATCTTTAGAAATGTTAAACATCCCGAGAAGACTTTCAGCCGCTTGATATGATTCTGGATGGATAAAAGTATTATCAAACTGGTTTTCGCCATCCGGAATTTTTAAAAAACCCGCAGCCTGTTCAAAAACTTTTTCTCCCATTCCGCTAACTTCAAGTAATTCTTCGCGTTTGTTGAATCTTCCTTTTTTCTCGCGGAACTTTACAATGTTTTCCGCAAGCCGTTTGTTCAAGCCGGAAACGTAATTTAACAAAGAAGTTGAAGCGGTATTTACGTCTACTCCAACATAGTTCACGCTGCTTTCAACAACGTCATCAAGTTTTTTTGCGAGAAATTTTTGATCTACATCATGCTGGTACAATCCTACACCAATCGATTTCGGATCAATCTTTACAAGCTCCGCAAGAGGATCGAGCAAACGGCGTGCGATGGAAATGTTTCCACGCTGACTCGCCTCCAATTCTGGAAATTCTTTCTTTGCGATCGCAGAAGCTGAATAAACCGAAGCTCCGGCTTCATTTACAATGATGTAATGACAGTTTAGTTTATTGGTCTTGATTAATTCGGCAACTACAAGTTCCGTCTCGCGGCTTGCGGTTCCGTTACCGATAGCAATAACTTCAACGGAATATTTTTTGATAAAGTTAAGTAAAATTTTTCTCGCTTCTTCAATTTTATTTTGCGGCGGATGGGGATACATTGTAGCGCCTTCAAGATATTTTCCGGTCGCGTCAATAACCGCGATTTTACTGCCAGAATAAAAGCCGGGATCAATTCCTAAAATTATTTTGCCGGCAATCGGCGGCTGCAATAATAACTGACGTAAGTTAGATGCAAAAATTTCTACCGCGTGCAGATCAGCAGCTTCCGTTAAATGGTTTCGCACTTCGCGTTCAAGGGAAGGAAAGATCAACCGTTTGAATGAATCGGCAATCGTCTCTTCTAAAATTTCCATGAAGAATGATTCGTGGTAAACTAAAAATGTTTTTTTTATTTGGTTGTGAACTTCAATTTCATCGTGAACGAGAGCAATCTTCAAAAGCTTTTCACGTTCACCGCGGTTAAGTGCAAGAATTTGATACGGCTTAATTTTTTTGATATCAATCTGGAAATCAAAATAGATTTGATAAACTTCTTTCCGTTCTTTCTCCTTTAATTTTTCATTTGTTGTATCTTCGGTAGCGTTGTCTTTTGTTTTTTCCGATTTGATGATGACGCTTTCCAAAAGAATTTCGCGAATGATTTTTCTAACTTCCGCATGTTCGGAAATCATTTCGGCAATAATATCTTTAGCGCCTTGAAGCGCTTCGTAAATTGTCTTTACACCTAATTCTTCATTTACAAATTCGGCAAGTTTCGCATCAAAATCACCGTTAAAAAGTGGATTATCAAGAATGAAAAGAGCAAGTGGTTCGAGTCCCTTTGCTTTTGCGATCGTTCCCCGAGTTTTCCGTTTTGGCTTGTAAGGAAGATATAAATCTTCCAACTCTTGAAGCTTTGTGCACGCAATAATTTTCGCTCTCAATTCATCAGTAAGTTTGCCCTGTTCGTCTATGCTTTTTATAATTGCTTCTTTTCGTTCTTCAAGCAGCGTTAAATAATTTAATCGGTCTTCAATTTGGCGGAGGAAATCTTCATCGAGTCCGCCGGTTTTTTCTTTCCGGTATCGTGCGATGAATGGAATGGTTGCTCCTTCTTTTAAAAGTTCAATAACGGTTTCAACCTGGCGGGAGGAGATAGTTAATTCTTTAGCGATAACTTCGGGAATGTGCATAAATGATCCTTGTACAATAAATAAGAGAAATTTTCTGGAGATGAAAGAACGGCGAAAAATAGTTATTTATCAACTTGAAAAAGAAAAAAGATTTTCTATGCCTTTGAGAAATAGTTGCTAATTTTTCTCACAGTCAGTTCCATTTTTCTCTAAACAGATAACTCTGCTGCGTTTTTTTTCGATTTAAGAAAAAAAAGTGGGAGTCTGGATAAATATTTTAGGCATTATTTTTGTTAAAATGTACAGATTCTTAAAAAATGGAGAAAAAATAGAATGGTAATTACTGACGATTGTATTAGCTGTAATGCTTGTATTGACGAATGTCCGAACAATGCGATCTACTATCCCGGAACCGAATATGAATTAGACGGAAAATCTAACCCTGCGTTATCGGAAGATCATCCATACATCGTACAAGAATTGTGCGATGACTGCAAAAACTGCAAAGATGTCTGCCCGGTTGAGTCGATCGCTGAATAAATGATTTAAAATGAAATGAGGCTGGAAACAGCCTCATTCTCAAAAAGTATTGGCGGGTAAAATTACTTAATCGTATTTATCTTGCTGATGTCGTCAAGTCTTACAAATTTTTCATTGAATTTGAACGTTCCCTTATCAGTCTTAACAGATTTAATAACTTTAACATTCACCGTTGGGTCTTTTTTCTTGCCTTTAGCTTTATCACCAAAGCTCTGTACTTTTGCCATTTTTACTTCTCCTAATGTTTAGTGCAAAAATATCAATTTTTCCACCGAAATAAAAACAAATTTCTAAATAAATTGTGGCATAAAAGCCGGAATTTCGAATCATTGGTCAACTGTCAATAGTCATTTTTTACTAATTTCTCATCAAATTAGGTCTGAAAACGCAGATTCTGTTATTTTTTGAAGATCGAATGGCGAAAGCCGGATCTGCATTCCCCTAACTCCCGCGCTTACAAAAATTGTTTCAAAAAGTTGGGCGGTTTCATCTAAAAAGGTGGGGAATTTCTTCTTCATTCCGATGGGAGAACAGCCCCCGCGAATATATCCGGTTAACGGAAGCAATTCTTTTACGTGAATAAGAGCAATTGATTTGCTGCCGGAGGCTTTTGCCGCTTTCTTCAGATTAAGTTCCGTAGTAACGGGAATGCAAAAAACGAAAAGTTCATTCGCTTCATTTCTTGCCACAAGTGTCTTGAAAACCGCGTCAGCTTCGGTGTTTATTTTCTTTGCAACCGTTTCGCCCGTAAGATCACTTTCATCAACTTCATATTCGTGTGTTGAAAAGATAATTCCGGCTGCTTCTAAAATTCTAACTGCATTTGTTTTTGTCATAAATGACAGGCTCCAAAATACAAAATACAAATTACAAAATTTGAAAATTGACTTTTGACAATTGAATTTTGTTTCTTCCTAATTGAGTTTATTCATCAAGATATATTTGTTAATTTAGCTAATAAAATTCCGGGAGATAAAATAATGAAAATATCTTTTGTGCAATACAATCCGGTTTGGGAAAACAAAGAAGAGAATCAGAAAAAATTGTTCAGAATTTTAAAAGAACAATACACAGATTCCGATCTTTTGATTTTTCCTGAAATGACCTTGACTGGCTTTTCGATGGATGCCGCGAAATTATGCGAGACAATTGATGGTGATACGGTTTCCTTCTTTAAAAAATTCGCTCTTGTTTATCAAACAGATATCATTGGCGGATTTATTCAAGAGGAAAACAAGAAATTTTACAATTCACTTGTGCATATCGACTACTTTGGAGAAACGGTAAAAGAGTACAACAAGGTTCATCCTTTTTCTTTGGCGGGAGAGAATAAATTCTACTCAGCCGGCGACTCTCCGGAGATGACAATGCTTCACGATTGGAAAATCGGTTTATCAATTTGTTACGATTTGCGTTTCCCGGAGTTGTTCCGATTTTATGCAAAAGAAAAAGCTAATCTCATCGTAAATATTGCCAATTGGCCTGATACCCGCATTGAACATTGGAGAACATTATTAAAAGCGCGCGCGATTGAAAATCAATGTTACATCATCGGCGTCAACCGAGTTGGCTCTGATCCAAAAGCCAATTACAGCGGATTCAGCAGTTTGTTCGATCCGATGGGAGTGGAATTGCTATCGGTTGAAAATGCCGAGGGATTTTATTCGGCTGAAATTGAACTTGGCAATGTTGAGAAAGTTAGAAGTCACTTTCCGTTTCTCTATGATATTAAACTAATTTAGGAAGGTTAATGCGTAAAAAAGTTGTGGTTACCGGTGGCGCTGGATTTATTGGAAGTCATATAGTTGAATATTGGTCGAAACAAAACGCGGATGTTTTTGTACTTGATAATCTGAGAAGCGGTTTCGAAAAAAATCTAAATGGATTTGAAAATGTTACTTTTGTTAAAGGTAGCATTACCGACAAGGAAACGGTTTTTTCAGTTTTAGAAAATACCGATTACGTTCATCATTTAGCTGCAATGATTTCGGTACCGGAATCAGTTGAGAATCCGTTTGAATGCGTTTCCATCAATGTTAATGGACTGCTCAACATCCTTGAAGCCTCGGCAAAACACAAAATAAAAAAAATCGTGCACAGCAGTTCTGCCGCTGTTTATGGTGATAATCCCGTTTCTCCTAAAACAGTTTCGATGAAACCGGAACCAAAATCTCCCTACGGAATTACGAAACTTGACGGTGAATACTATCTTCAATCTTACCTAGAAAATTTTGGATTGCAAACTATTTCGCTTCGCTACTTTAATGTATTTGGTCCGCGGCAAGACCCGAAAAGTCAATACGCTGCGGCAATCCCCATCTTTGTGAACAATGCTTTGAAGAACAAAGAAATCATTATTTATGGCGATGGTGAGCAGACACGAGATTTTATTTTTGTAAAAGATGTTGTCGCAGCGAATGTACTTGCTGCCACTACAGAAAACGTAACCGGAACTTTCAACGTTGCCTGCGGTTCTGCAATCTCAATCAATCAACTTGTGAAACTCGTTTTGGAATTGACAAACAGCAAAAGTAAAATTCGTTATGAAAAAGTACGCGCGGGAGACATTAAACATAGTATGGCTTCAATTGAAGAAACAAAACAGCAACTCGGCTTTCAACCTAAACATGATTTAATGGTAGGTTTGAAAGAAACGATAAATTATTTTATTCAACTCTTTCAGAATAAAATTTGATTTGAGAAATTTATGAAAATGAAATTTGCATCTCTGTTTTTCTTGTTCTTCTTTTGGGGCTTGATAATAAACGCCCAAACAACCGGGAAATATGTTTTGGTAATCCATGGCGGTGCTGGTGGAATGGAAGAGAAGATGCCCGATTCTTTAAAACAAGAATATCTCATGTCGCTAAACAAAGCTTTGGAAATTGGCGAACAAATTCTTGCAAACAATGGAACCAGCTTAGACGCGGTTGAAAAGGTGGTCAACTATCTTGAGGATAATCCATTATTCAACGCCGGAAAAGGAGCGGTTCTGACGACAGACGGGAAAGCTGAAATGGATGCCGCGATTATGAATGGCAGTGATTTATCATGCGGCTCGGTAACCGGAATAAAAACTATCAAAAATCCCATCTCGCTTGCCCGGGCGGTAATGGAAAAATCGAAGCACGTTTTTCTTGCCGGTTTAGGCGCTGAGAAATTTGCAAAAGAAGTCGGGATTAAATCAGTGAGTCCAAAATATTTTATTGTAGAGAACCGATACGATAAATGGAAAAAAGAGAAAGACGAAATCAGCAAAAAGAAAAAAGGAACCGTCGGCGCTGTTGCACTTGACAAATCCGGAAATCTTGCCTCTGCAACTTCAACCGGCGGAATGTCGATGAAAAAACCGGGGCGCGTTGGCGATGCGCCGATCATCGGTGCGGGAACGTATGCGAACAATAAAACGTGCGCCGTCTCTTGTACGGGCTGGGGAGAAAAATTTATTAAAAACACCGTGGCGTTTAACGTCTCCGCAATGATGGAATATAAAAATACAAGCTTGAGTGATGCGGCAACTGAAATGATCCACAAACGGTTGAGTCCAAACGATGGCGGTTTGATCGCTGTTGACAAAGACGGAAATTTTACGCTTCAGTACAATACAAAAAGTATGCTGCGCGGATTCGCAACTTCCGACGGTAAAAAAGAAGTAAAGATTTGGGAAAAGTAATTTAATTTTAATTTAAAGGAATATTGAAAATGCAGAAACCTAATGTAACTGAATACGCCCCATATTATCAGCGCTATATTGATCTAATAACAACAGACGACATTTTTTCTTTCTACAAACAACAAGCTGAGGAGATCGTTTCTTTGTTTACAAGCCTAAGCGAAGAGAAAGCTTCATTCCGTTATGCAGAAGGGAAATGGACAATCAAAGAAGTGCTTGCTCATATTGTTGATAGCGAAAGAATTTTTGGTTATCGTGTGTTGGCAATTTCGCGCGGAGATAAAAATCCTTTACCAGGATTTTCTGAGAATGATTATGTTAAAAACGGTAAATATGAAAACAGAAGTCTACAAAGTTTGCTTGCCGAATACACTCACTTAAGTGCGGCAAATTTGGAATTGTTCAAATCATTGGATGAAGAAATGCTTGTACAAAAAGGAACAGCGAGCGGAAAAGAAGTTACGGCGAGAGCAATATTATTCGTAACTATCGGACACGAGAAACATCATTTGGAAGTTATCAAAAGTCGCTATTTGAAATAAAGGAAAGTAAACTTTTTGTTCAAAGTACTTTGAACATTTCTTTTAGAATTTTATCCGTTGCTCCAAGGTTGCTTTGGACATAGTCTTTAGAGATTTTTCCTTTTACAGAACAAATTGATTCATCGATCGTTAATAATCTTAACGATCGGTACGCTTCTCTTTTATTTCGAATGATTATTCCTCCCCCAAGCTGTGCTAGTTTTATTGTTTCCTGAGAATTAGTAATCTTCGGACCAAAAATCACCGGGACACCATACACCGCAGCTTCAAGTACATTGTGAATGTTACTTTTAAAACTCCCGCCGACAAAAGCAATGTTCGCATAATAATAGAGCGTAAGCAAAATCCCGATTGAATCAACTAAAATAATTTTTTCATCTTTGTAATTATTTAACGATGAAAAGCGAATCGTTTTGATCTTTCCAGCAAAATCATTTTCCAATTTTTCAAGATGAACAACTGTCGGTTCGTGCGGCGCAATGATCATCAGAACATTTTCATCATATTCGGTTAATTTCATAAATGCAGGAAGCAGCATTTCTTCATCTTCGTACCATGTGCTTCCGGCAACAATTACTTTTTTATCTTTCAGAATTTCAGCTCGAATAAGATTTCTTTCTTTCGCCACTAAACTCCGCTGATATACTCGGTCAAAACGGGTGTCACCAACCGCGTCTATTTCATGAGAAGGCAAATCAAACGCGTTAAAGTTGATAGTGTCTATTTCAGAGACAGTTAAAATTTTGGATAACTTTCCGTACAGATGTTTGTGAAAATTTTTAGCGAAGAAATTTTTACGCGCAGAATCACTTCGCATGGTTGCATCGACTAAAAAAACCGGAACGTTCCGTTTCGCAAGTTCATAAATGTGATTTGGCCATAAATCGTACCGCATCAAAACAAGCAGCGCCGGATTTACCAACGAAATAAATCTTGCGGCGTTTTGTGCCGTATCAAGCGGAATATAAGAGACGACATCGGCAAAGGGATATTTTTTTGAATTTTCTAATCCGGAAGGAGAAAAAAATGTTACCAAAATATTTACATCTTTGCTCTGCTTCAGTTTTTCGATGATCGGTTTTGCTTGTTCAAATTCTCCAAGAGAAGAAGAGTGGAACCAAATAAGTTTTTTCTTTTTATTAAGCGACGACATATTCACGATCAACTCTTCAAACAACCGTTTTCGTCCTACTACACCAATTTTTACTTTTTGATTAAACCAGGGAGCTATCTTCATAGCAAAGAGTAACAAGGGAACGATAAGAATATTATAAGCGGATTTCCAGAAAAGATCCATCAAACCTTCAGCTGTTTATTTATTGATTCAACTGCCTGTTCCGGCGTTAGCTCAAGCATACAGCGAAAATGTTTTTGCGGACATTTTTTCTTACCGATGTGCGAACAGGGTCTGCAAGTTAAAGAATTATTTTCTAAAATTATATTTTTACCTCCATAAGGGGAAAAACCAAATTCACGAACAGTTGATCCGAAAATTGCTACAACCGGAGTTCTAACGGCGCAAGCAGTATGCATTAAACCGGAGTCGTTGCAAACGATCGCTTTGCACCGCTGCATGTCTTTTGCTAGTTGGAGTATATCATCATCTGTTGAAAGATCTATACTTCCTGGAATTTCATTTGTTATTTCTTCACAAACTTCTCTGTCGCTTTTTCCGCCGAAGAGAGCCACGGCAAAACCATTTTCAATTAACATTTTCCCTAGTTGAACGAATTTTTCTTTTTGCCACCGTTTTGTAAAATGTCTTGCACCGGGACAAAGCCCGATTACATTTTTATCGGTTGTAATTCTCGTGGAAATGTTTTCGGGAATAGACAGATCAAGTCCTTCTTCATCAAGCTTAAAACCGGGGATTGTTTCTGCATACCTAATTGGAATTGGGGGTGCATCTCTAAGTAAATTAATTTTTGTGTGCACCAGCATCACTTTTTCAAATCTTTTTTTGTTAAAAGTAAAAACCTCACCAGTAAGATTATTCAGAAAAATTTTTGATCGGAAATTGTTTTGAAGGTCTATGATGCAATCATATTTCATTTCAAGCAACTTGATTTTCAGTTTTTTGTTTTCTGCATCATCACGACTAAAACTGTGTAGTGACGAAATGTATGGGTTGGTATGTAAAAGATCGGAATATTCGGAGCGGACGAGAAAATCGATTTGCAAATTGGGATTTTGCTTCTTCAACGACCGAAGAAGTGGAGTGGCGAGTAAAATATCACCCAAAGAGCTTAATCTTACTATTAAAATATGTTTGCAGTCGTTGATATTCAAAATATGAGTAAATCTTTTTACAAATTTAGAAAAAGAATTGTAATTGTAGATTAGACACTTTGTGATTATTTTTAGCAAAAAGAAATAGGAAATTATCTAATGTCAACTTTACCTTCTCCCGCAACAAAAGAATTTGCTGCCACGACCATTGAAAAACAAGTGTATACTTTAGTAGATTCATTACAAGAATTTTTGCCAATAATGAATGATAGAAATCGACTTGGCTACGCTCTATATAAATTTATGACCGGGGAAGGTGATGAACCGCTAATTACCGTTAAAAACGCCAAATTGAAAATCGTTGGAATTTCCGAAACTGAATTGGCAAAAAAAATTGAATCCGGGTTAAAAGAAGTTCAAAAATAGTGATATGCTTTTAGCGAAATCACTTTAAAAGCACCATCTTTTTTGTCTCGCTGAAAGATCCTGCAGTCATTGTGAAGTAATAAATACCGCTCGGTAAAGAATTATTATTATTTGTTGTATCAAACTTTACAGAATATTTCCCGGCAGATTTTTCTTCGTTTACCAACGTTGCAACTTCATCCCCCAACACATTGAAAATCTTAAGCTTTACAAAACTGTTTGATTGAACTTGATATCCAATTTCAGTTGCCGGGTTAAAAGGATTCGGAAAGTTATTTTCTAATTTGAACTGGTATGGGAGAATACTTCCTTCATCTTCGTTTGTTGAAACAGGAACTTCTTGATAAACGCGAACATAATCAACATACATTTTTTGTGGAAAGATCGTTGTAGCATCTGGATTACCCGGCCAGTTACCACCAACCGCTAGATTCAAAATAATAAACTGGTTTTTATGGAAAGCTGCTAAACCGGCAGGAGTAATATCAATGGTTACATATTTACTTCCATCCACAAACCATTGGATACTTTTGGTATTCCATACAATTGTAAAGACGTGATAATTGTCTGCAAATATTCCCGTACCGAGTGAATAATTACCACCATAAGAAGCATGACCATTACTTTCCCAGTGTACGGTTCCATAAACTTTTTTATCATTTGCGCCGCCGCCAATCAATTCCATAATATCAATTTCACCACATTTGGGCCAGCCAACCGTTGAAATATTTTCACCGAGCAACCAGAATGCTGGCCAAATTCCCTGTCCATACGGAAGTTTTATTCTCGCTTCAATCTTACCGTAAGTAAAATATTTTTTCCCTTTTGTTATCATCCTCGCTGAAGTATAGTTCTTACCGCCGTAACTCTCTTTTTTTGCTTCGATAATCAAACTACCATTTTCAATATATGAGTTAACATTGCGATTAGTGTAATATTCCAATTCATTATTTCCCCAGCCGCTTCCGCCGGTTTCATGTGTCCAGTTTGCAGCATCGATTGTTGCGTTGGAAAACTCATCAAACCAAACCAACTGATAATTTTGTGCGTTAATTGATATGTTTATCAGAGTGAAAAGAGTAAATAGTAATTTTTTCATAATATTTTGTTTCGATTAGTTTTTTGTTATTCATCAATCTGGGAGGAGTGAAGAAGATTGATAAATCTTTTAACAAATATAACGAAAAAAGATTGCGTACTGAAAGTTGAATAACATAGAAATAAGGTTAGAAAAGATACAATCCTAATTTTTCTACTGTCAATGGGTCCTTTTGTGAATTTTCTTTAACTATTACTCAACAAAAAATTTAGGGAATTTAGTCATCACACTTTCTGCAATTATTTTTGCAACCTCATCAAGCGAAAAATAACCGGTATTGATAATCATATGATATAACAAGGGATCTGCAGCGTTCTTATTAAAATGATCTTTCATAAATGCGTTTCGTTTTGCATCTTCTTTTTTAACAAAATCGACAGCTTCGTTCTTTGAATTGCCGTAGAATTCTTGCACATTTTTAATTCGTAATTCAAGCGGAGCCACTAAGCGGATATGAAATGCATTCTTTACTGATGCGGTAATGATATTGGCTCCTCTTCCAATAAGAATACAATTCCCAACATGCGCAAGATGAAGGATGGTTTCGGTTTCCTTGTGGTAGAGTTTTAGCAAAGGAGGATGAACGCCAAGCACTTCATTCATCGTTTGAGTCAGTAGCGATTTTTTTTCTTCACCTAAAAACTTGGCGATTTGTTTTGGCAGATGATGATCCTCAAGAACTTTTTCAATCAGATTTTTGTCAAACACAGCCCAAGGTGCGTTTTGATCTTTGCTTAGAGGAGATAATAATTGAATAAGTTTTTCTGCGATGAGACCGGAACCGGCACCTGTTTCGCGTGAGATAGTAATGCAGGGACCAATAGTTCCTTTCCTTCCTGTTTCACTATCATGAACGTGAGTTTCAACGTAATGTTTTGCTTTTACGAAAGCGCTATTCTCAGACATACGACCTCCGTATAATTATTTTTATAATTACCATTTCAAAATTAGAGAAAAGGTATTCAAAAAGAAAGATTAAATTCAGAACTCAGACTAGCGCTAATGATTTTTTATTGTAATCAAATCATTCTACCTTTTCACCAAGCGCATCTTCCATAAGTGTAAGCAGAGCCGCTTTAGTAAATGGTTTTGATATATAATGTGAACATCCGGCGCCTAGGAATTCTTCTTTATCTCCGCGCATCGCAAAAGCAGTTATTGCAATAATCGGGATGTTTTGATATTGTGGAAGTTCACGAATTAGTTTTGTGGTTTGCATTCCGTCAATACCTTTTGCAAGATTTATATCCATCAAAATTGCATTGTACTTATTTCCTTTTGCCATTACAACACCATCTTGTCCGCTTCTTGCCCAGTCAAGTAAAACTTTATTTTTCAGAAAGTGTTTAACCACCGAGAAAGAAATTTCTTCATCTTCTACGTACAATACTCTCTTCAACGAACTAATTTCTACGGGAGGTTCTTGCACTACTATCGGAGCAACCGGAATTTCCGGTTGTTGAATAACCGTTTTCTCTTCTACAACACTTTCTACATGTGGAAGTTTTATATTAAAGATTGAACCCTTGCCAACTTCACTATCTACCCAAACTTCTCCCTTTAATTGCTCGATAAAGTTTTTAGTTATGGTTAAACCGAGACCGTTCCCCTCAAAACTTCTCCCGATACCTTCACTTGCCTGCCGGAATTCTTCCCATATGATATTTTGTTTATCCTTAGGAATTCCAATTCCTGTATCACAAACTTGAATCAAAGCAAAATTCTGATCTCCAGATTTTTGCTTTGAAAGTTTAATTGTAACTCCCCCGTTTTGAGTAAACTTCAGTCCGTTATTTATCAAATTATTTAATGCATGGCGCAAAATGCGTTCATCTGTTGTTATGGCTATCGCATCATTTGAAAATTCTGAACGGAGATAAAGATTTTTTTCTTTTGCAATCGGCTGGAACAATCCGACAAGTTCTTCAATGGTCTTATTCAAATTTGTGGACATCGGTTTAAGTAGCACGCGCTCTTTTTCAATTTGGGCAAGATCCAAGATAATATTGAGCGTATCCATCAATCGGTTAGCACTTTTGTTCATCATGGCAGCCATGCTCTTTACCTCTTCAGGCAATTCCATTGCAGCCATCAATTCTGTGAAACCGAGGATCGGGATCATTGGGGTGCGGAGTTCATGACTCATGTTTTCTAAAAAGTTAGTTTTAACTTTGTTTGCTTCTTCTGCTTTTTCTTTTGCCGCGGTAATTTCAAGTTCAGCTTCTTTTTGCGAGGTTATGTCCAAGAATGTTTCCAATAACGCTTTCTTCCCTTGAAAATTGATTCCTGTGTGGAATATCTCGAAAGTTCTTCCGCTTATAATATTTCCCTTTTGCATCCGGGAAGTTTGTCCAATAATAATTTCAGATTTTAATGGACATTCTTTACACTGAATTTTTTCTTCATTATAGCTTTCCCAACATTTTTTCCCAACTGAATCACCACCAAATAAAGTTTTTAAGTTATCGCTTTGGAATATAATGGTTCCATCTTCACTGACGATATCCATTCCGAAGGGGGCATTCTTTAGCAAAGAAGTATTGAAGTCGTTACTTTCTTTCAATAAGCGCTCATTTTGTACTCTTTCTGTTACATTATTAAAAATACTTAGTAACAACGGAGGTTGTCCCTCAATCTCAATGAAAGAATTGGTGAGTTCAATCGACATTGGTTTTCCGTTCCATAACGTGATATCTCGCTCCATAAACGGATCAATGGTTCTATTTTTGAAATGATTAATAAATGAGGTTATATCATTAAAGCCTGAGTCTTCTCCATAAACGACAGAAATACCCTTGCCAATAATTTGGTCTTTATCTTTTTCAAAAAGTCGCGCGAAAGCATCATTTACGGAAACAATTATTCCGTGTTCATCAGTTAGTCGCATGCCATCTAACGAATTTTCCCAAATCGACCTAAAATGAAGTTCCGACTTCATCAATTGATCTTCTTTAATTTTATCTTGAGTGATATCATCTTTAATTGCAAGGAAGTTGGTAATCTTTCCTGCACTATTTTTCATCGGAGAAATAGTTGTTGCCTCCCAATAGAGTGAGCCATCTTTCCTTTTATTGTGAAATATTCCTCTCCACTCATTTCCCGCATTAATAGTATCCCACATTTTTTTGTAATCTTCAAGATTTGTTAAACCCGATTTTAAAATGCGAGTACTTTTACCCTTAACTTCTTCAAACGAATAACCAGTAACCTCTTCGAACTTTTTATTCGCATATTCGATATACCCTTTAACGTCAGTAATAACAATTGCACCGGCAGATTGTTCAACCGCCTGAGAAAGTTTCTTGATTTCTCTTTCAGAAATTTTCTGTTCGGTAATATCCGTAAAGACACTTAGCAACAAGGGCTTTTCTTTCTCACTCTCGATAAATGAATTTACAACACGGAACCAGTAAACTGTTTCATTCCAAAGAATAAATTCATTTTCAACAAACTCTTTAACTTCTCTGGTGTTAAACCGTTCGAAATACTCATTTTCAACTCGGTCTCTATTTGCCGTTGAATATATTACCGATAAATTAAAACCGACTAATTCCTCTTTTGGTTTTCCTACCAATTCACAAAAGGCTTTATTGACGGAGATAATAATTCCTTTTTCATCAGTCAGTCTCATTCCACTAGCAGCACTTTCCCAAACAGAACGGAAATGGAGTTCCGATTTTCGCAATTCTTCTTCAGCTAGTTTTTGTTCAGTTATATCTTGAGATCCACCATAAATACCAATTAATTTATTTTTATCTTCATCCCAAATTGGCCTAGCGTAGCTTCGGGTCCAGACGATATTTCCATTTTTATGAATAGTTCTGACCACACTAACAACTTTTTCATTATTAAGAAGCTTGTTAAAATCATTTAAATCTTTTTCACGATCTGCAGGATGCACTACTGCATACCACCCTCCATTTTTTTTATATTCATCTAAGCTATATCCTGTGATTTTTTCAAAAGCTCCCATTACCCAATCTAGCTCAACTGTTCCATCTTCACTGATTTTCGTTGAGAAGACGTAGTCCGATGTTAGGTTGGAAATTAACCGGAAGCGTTCTTCACTAATTCTCAATTCTTCTTCTGCATGTTTTTGAAGGCTGATGTCCCGGGCAACAGTTCTATATTCAAGAACTTTTCCGGTTTCGTCACGGACAATGCGAGTATTTTGACCGGTCCAAAAGACCGATCCATCCTTTCTCTGAACCCGCAATTCCATATTTGTATCAAGAACTCCACTGTTGGTGGCGTTAGTGTAATGTTCAATCACTTTTTTCCTATCAGCCGGATGAACTACGCGAGTGTAAATAAACCCTATGATTTCATCTGGCGCATACCCGGTAAATGAAAAAAAGTTCGGGCTACAATATTTCATTTTCCCTTGTGCATCTGCAATGTAAAAAACATCTGCAATGTTTTCTATAAGATTTCTGAAAAGTTCTTCACTATCATGCAATGCTTGATTTGTTCTTTTTCGCTCACTAATATCTTGTGCAACTGCGATAATGACATCTTTTCCAAAATATACCCCTTTATAAACTCTAACTATCTTAGGAAAGATTTGTCCATTTTTTCTTTTTCCCCAGAACTCAAACTCTTGCGGCATACCCTCAAAAGCTAATTCGACTTGTTTAGCGACCTTTGCTATATCATTCTTTCCTTCAGCAGAAACAAAAAGAGGATTTTTACCGATGAGTTCCTCCCGCGTGTATCCATACATTCTCACGGCACCTTCATTAACATCAAGAAAAGTTCCATCCGTATCTTGAATATAAATCGCATCATTAATTGTATTTAGAATACCGCGATAAGTGGTATCGCTAATTTTCAAATTCTCTTCGGCTAATTTTGTTTCCGTAACATCCCGCGCAACAAGTAGAACAGTATTCACGCTTAACGGAGAAAGAACTGCCGCAAACCAAAGGACCTTACACTCAATTTCTAAAAAATATTCCATTCGCACAGGTTGACGCGAACTCAAACATTCATTTACACGAGAGAGAAAGAAGTCAGCCTGCTCTTTTGGAAAAACTTCATGCATAGTTTTCCCCAAGAGTTCTTGTGGAGGTCTATAAAGTAATGAAGAATTTGATGGGGCAATTTCCAAGTATCTTCCATCTGAATCAACAACTAAGATTACATCCGTCATTGCAGAAAAAATGGCATGCAGTTTAGATTCAGATTTCTGAATTGCTTCGCCTGTTTCTTTATGATTTGTAATATCCCTTGTAATGCTAATTATATGAGGTGCACCGTCAAGTTCAATGATGGAGGCAGACATAAGTCCAAAGCGTATTGAACCATCTTTTTTGCGAAATGGTGCTTCAAAATTATTTACAACCCCATCTTTTTTCAATTTTTCAATTAGATCAATTCTGTCTTGCTGGTTAATCCAGATATTTAGATCAAGAGAAGTTTTTCCAAGAACATCACGCTCAGTAAAACCTGTGGTTTCTGTAAATCCATTATTAATTGAACAATACAACCCATCTTCAAGTCTATTAATATTTATGGCGTCAGGACTAATAAAAAAAGTCTTGCGATATTTTTCTTCACTTCTTTTTAGTGCTTCTTCGGTTCTCCGTCGGGCTGAAATATCTCTATAAATTGACTGGTAGGTTCCGTCAGGCATCATTTTAGAATTCATCTCAATATCTACAGTAGTTCCGTCGGGACGAATAATAGTTCTTTCACTAAAAACAGTTTCCCCTTTATTCAACAAATCAAATCTCAGTGGAACAGTTTTTAGTTCATCTGCACCAAATAGTATGCTCACATACTGTCCAATCAACTCATCTAAAGATCTACCCGATAATTTCTGCATTTGAGAATTCGCTCCGGTGATAATTCCTTCATGTGAACCAAGAAGAATTCCATCCACAGCTAATTCAATTAATTCACGATACTTGGTTTCACTTTCTACCAAAGCTTTTTCGGTGCTCTTGCGATCGGAAATATCAACGATATTCCCCATAATTTTCACAAGTTCTCCAGTATCATCAAATACACCTAACATATTTTCAAGAGTGTGAATGATCTTACCATCAATTGAAACATGCACAGCCTCATGACCATCCAATTTTTTATTTTTTTTTAATTCGCTAAGAAAATTTTCTCGATCAGAATTCGAGAGATATAACTTCTGAATGGGATAATTAAAAGCTTCTTCTTTTGTCTTGAATCCGAACAAATCCAAAAAGGCTTTATTACAGTAAACTAATTTCCCAGATGGGGTTGATAGGAAATTGGCAGCTACAGAATCCTCAAGCATGATGGACATGTCTTTAGAATCAATAATTTCAGATGATAAATCGGCTTTTTCGTTTAGGTGATTTTCCATATCAGGAGTCTTCTTTTTTTCTTTGATCTTTTTTTCTTTCGTCTTTGATGAGGTGAACTTTTCTGATGATTTCTTTTTCACGAAAACCTCTTGTATTTATTATCGTACACGAATTGTGAAAAGTGAATTAATAACAGATGTAATAATGTTTTGAGAAACTTAAAGAAAAAGAATTTGATTTACAACGAAACCCATTATGTCATCAACTACAAAATAGTCCATTTGAATATCAAATTTTGATGAAGTTTGACAAACTTCCGTTCATCACATTAATAAAATATTTCTTTCTAAAATCGGCAACCGTTGTTATTTTAGCAACCAGAACTTAATGATAATATTACTGGTGAATAATGGAAAACAAGAATGCCGACCTTACTTCATTAAAAATAGACCGATCCTATAATACTGCAGGTGGAAATGCCGGAAGAAAAATAATTATTTTGGGAGTAGGAAGTCTCCTGGCCCTTCTCTTTTTATATTTTTTGTGGGATTATGTTTTCACGTCAACCATTGATGTTTCTCTGGTTACCGCTTCTAAAGTTTCATCCTCACAATCAAATGCCATACTAACGGCAAGCGGATATATTGTTGCACAAAGAAAAGCCGCCGTTGCTTCAAAGGGAACCGGGAGACTACAATATCTTGGTGTTGTTGAAGGCGATGCAGTTAAAAAAGATCAAATCCTAGCCAGACTTGACGACAACGATATTAGAGCACAACTGGAACAAGCAAAAGCAAGCTTAAAACTAAGTGAAGCCGATTTAACTGATGCTAAGAATAGTTTTAATCGCACTAAAAAACTTTTTGCTTCGAATTCGGTCTCTCAATCTGAACTTGATGCAGCAGAGGCAAGGTTAAACCGGACAACTGCATCAATTGAATTGGCAAAAGCACAAGTTTTGGGTGCGGAAGTGGCGATGGAAAATATGCTCATCCGCGCTCCGTTTGATGGAACCGTTTTGACAAAAAACGCAGATGTTGGAGAAATTGTTGCTCCCTTTGCTGCAAGCGCTTCTTCAAAAGCGGCTGTGGTAACAATGGCTGACATGACCTCACTTCAGGTTGAGGCTGATGTATCCGAATCGAACATCGAAAGAATAAAACCAAATCAAGATTGCGAGATTTCTCTTGAAGCTTATCCCGATTTTCGTTATCCCGGCTTTGTTGCTAAAATCGTTCCGACAGCGGACAGAGCAAAAGCTACGGTGTTGGTTAAAGTAGGCTTTAAAAACTATGACAAAAAAGTTCTCCCCGAAATGCGGGCCAAAGTTCTCTTTTTAAATGAACCGGTAAGCGAGGAAATGTTGAACAAGAAACCAAAACTCGTTATTCCAGCTTCAGCATTAGTTCAGTATGGGACAGAATATTTTGTCTATAAGGTAACAAATGATAAAGCCGAACAAGCTAAAATATCAATCGGAGAAAAACTTGGAGTTTATATAGAAGTTCTTTCCGGTTTAGTTGATGGCGAAAAAGTTATTGATAGCCCATCAAAAGAAATTAAAAATGGAACCAAGGTAAACGTTAAAAAATGATGGATAATGGAAACAGAATAAGAACAAGGCTAAGATTATGATCACGATAAAAAAGCATTCTTACTTCTGATTACTTCCGCCAAAGGCGGATCAGCCACTGGCTGAGATTACTGAAAACTTAAACAAACGGAGATAATATGCCGGCGATAATTGAAGTAAAAAATATTTCAAAATCATACACAAGAGATAGTTTTGCAATTCCAGTGTTAAACAATATAACGCTCGATATTGAAGAAGGGGAATTCTTCTGCTTGATGGGACCATCGGGTTCGGGTAAAACAACCCTTCTAAATTTAATTGCGGGAATTGATAAACCGACAAAAGGAAATATTTTTATTAAAGATACGGACATTACTATGTTGAATGAGTCTTCCCTTGCAAAATGGCGGGCAAACAACATCGGATTTGTATTTCAATTCTACAATCTCATCCCTGTTTTAACCGCGTATGAAAATGTTGAACTTCCGCTGATGTTAACCCATTTGTCCAAAGCCGAAAAGAAGCAGCACGTAGAAGCTGCTTTGAACGTCGTCGGTTTGAGCGATCGAATGTTTCACTATCCGAAACAACTTTCCGGCGGACAAGAACAGCGTGTTGCAATTGCAAGAGCTATCGTCACCGATCCCCTCATTCTTGTTGCCGATGAACCTACCGGTGATCTCGATAAAAATTCCGCAACTGAAATTCTTATTCTGCTTGATAGATTAAATAAAGAATTCAAAAAAACAATTTTAATGGTAACCCACGATCCGCATGCTGCGGAAAAGGCTAGTAAAATTCGTCATCTTGAAAAAGGCGATTTAATTTAGGAACCGTTATGAAAATTTTAAAACTTGTTTTCAAAAATGCTTTCAGACATAAACTCCGTTCTTTTTTAACGATACTCGGAATTGCCATCGCAGTAATTGCTTTTGGCGTTCTGCGCACTGTTGTTACTGCCTGGTATGTTGGTGTTGAGGCTACATCCGCAAACAGATTGGTTACCCGGCAGGCGGTCTCATTTATTTTCCCTCTTCCCTTTACCTACCGTGATAAAATTCAGCAAATTCCGGGCGTTTCGCAGGTAACTTTTGCAACATGGTTTCAAGGCGTTTATATTGACAAAAACCAATTCTTTGCCCGCTTTGCTTGCGATGCCGAGACAATGTTTGATGTTTATCCCGAATTTCTTTTGACAAAAAAGGAATTGGAAACTTTTAAACGCGAACAAAATTCTTGTGTTGTTGGAGAAGATATTGCCAAGCAGTATAAATTAAAGATTGGCGATGTTATGCCGATTGAGGGAGATATTTATCCAGGGAGATGGGAATTTGTCATCCGCGGAATTTATAAACCGCGTGATAAAACCACCGATGCAACCCAAATGATGTTTCATTGGAATTATGTGAACGAAAGAATGAAAAAAGAATCTCCCGAACGTGCCGGCGATGTGGGATGGTATATTGTTAAAATAAAAGATCCGTCAAAAGCAGGAATAATTTCCAAACAAATTGATGATCTTTTTAAAAATTCTAACGCTGAAACAAAAACTGAATCGGAACGGGCTTTTGCGCAAAGTTTTTTAGCTTCCACCAGCGCGATTATTACAGCCATGAATATTTTATCCTTTGTTATCATCGGAATAATTTTGCTCGTGCTTGGCAATACAATGATCATGTCTGCACGAGAAAGAACTCGAGAATACGCAGTGATGAAAACCATCGGATTTTCCGGTTCGCATTTAGTCGGATTAATTATGGGTGAATCACTTATAATCTCAATCATCGGCGGCGCACTTGGTTTGACTCTTACTTTCCCGCTCATTCAAGGGTTAGAGAAAGTAATTCCAAAAGGATTTTTCCCGGTTTTCGAAATTGAACCGATTACGGTTGTTCTCGCATCTCTTGCTGCTCTATTAATTGGAGTTCTATCATCACTTTCTCCAATTCAACGGGCATTAAAAATGAAAATTGTCGAAGGTTTCCGTTTTGTAGGATGAGAATTGTCGATTAAATGAAATTTAAAAAATATTATGATTAGAAAATAATCACCTAACAACTGATTACTTCAGCCAAGAGCAAATCAGCTTCCGGCTGAACAACTAACTAATAAAGGCTTTGAAATGAAAATACCATTAAAATATAGTTTAAGAAATTTTACAACTAGAAAACTTACCACCGGTATTACCGTCACCGGCATTGCGCTGGTTGTTTTCGTGTTCGCAGCAGTATTGATGATGGCATACGGTGTTCAAAAAACTTTAACTATAACAGGCTCAGAAGAGAACGTTCTTATTGCCCGCAAATCAGCTAATGGTGAAATTTCAAGCATACTTCCGGGAGATGTACAAAGTATTGTTTCTTCTTTACCGAACATCGCAAAAACTTCTGATGGTAAGCAAATAATTTCCTGCGAACCGGTAGTAATTATTAATCTGGAAAAAGAAAGCGGCGGTTTAAGCAATATCAGTGTCCGCGGTGTATCGGAACAAGTATTGCAACTGCGCCCGAACATAAAAATAATTGAAGGAAGAAATTTTGTACAGGGCAGACGCGAATTGATTGTCGGGGAATCTATCGCAAATAAATTTCTTGGATGTCAGATCGGCGGGAAAATAAAATTTGCCGGAGATTTTTGGACGGTGGTTGGTAAGTTTACAACCGATGGCAGCGGATTCGATTCCGAAATTTGGGGTGATGCTTTACAATTGTTGGATGCTTTTGCACGCGGTAATGCTGTCTCAACTATGACGGTTAAATTAGCTAATCCTTCAGATTATGCTTCTTTTAAACTTGCATTCGATACCGACAAACGACTTCAACAATATGAACCGGAAATAGAAACAAAATTTTTCGCAAAACAATCTGAGTTAATGGCGGGATTCATAAGAATATTGGGAATTTTTGTCACGGTCATTTTTAGCCTCGGTTCTACTATAGGTGCAATGATAACCATGTACGCAGCGGTTGCAAACAGAACGGTGGAAATAGGTACGTTGCGAGCGTTGGGTTTTAGAAGAAGAAGTATCTTAGCTGCATTTTTAGGCGAATCATTGTTGATCGCGGTGATCGGCGGTATAATCGGTTTGGCGCTTGCATCTCTTTTGCAATTTGTTTCAATTTCTACTTTAAACTTTGGTTCATTTACCGAACTTGCATTTAATTTTGCGCTCTCACCAACAATAATTATTTCGTCTTTACTTTTTGCCGTTGCAATGGGATTTCTCGGAGGTTTTTTACCTTCGGTCCGCGCCGCAAGAATGAATATTTTACAGGCGCTAAGAGCAGAATAAATTCTGCTTTAAACTTTTTCCATCTCAACCGTCTGGTTGTTGTGTTCAACGCTCGATAGAAATGTTGCTTTCGGATTTTTCTCTCTCGTCATTCTTAGTGAGAATTCCGTTTCCGCAATGAAGACAAGATTTTTTGCTTTATCGAAATACAAATAATTTCCACGCAATCTTTGGAGCTCTTCAATATCTTCTTTTTTATCGTATTTTACCCAAAAAGCTTTATAAGCGTTCAGATGCATGAAATCGCAGCTCGCGCCAAATTCATTCAGCAAGCGGTATTTAATAACATCAAATTGAAGTTCGCCGACAACGCCGATAACTTTTTTGGTCCCGTCGCATTGAACAAAAAGCTGTGCAAGCCCTTCATCTGTTAAATGTCTTATTCCGGTTTCAAGCTGCTTAGATTTGAACGGATCTTTGTTCTGCACAACTCTAAAAATTTCAGGCGAAAAGACTGGGATTCCCTTAAACATAAAAGCATCGCCTTCTGTTAAAGTGTCACCTATCTTAAATAATCCGGAGTCATACAAACCAATAACATCACCGGGATATGCTGTTTCTACAAGCGATTTGGTTTGTGCAAGAAACGATGCTGGATTTGGAAATTTTACTTGACGCTTCAATCGCACATGAAAATAATTTTTGTTCCTTTCAAACATTCCGGAACAGATACGCACGAACGCCATTCTGTCGCGGTGTTTCGGATCCAAATTGGCGTGAATTTTAAAAACAAATCCACTAAACTTTTCATCTTTCGGCGGAATTAATCCGATGGTGGTTTCCCGTGCAACCGGTGAAGGAGCAATTGCGACAAAGGTATCTAAAAGTTCTCTAATGCCGAAGTTATTTATTGCACTTCCAAAAAAGACGGGCGCTAATTCTCCCGTTAAATATTTTTCTGTTTCAAATTTTCCATACACACCATTAATTAGATCAATGTCATTTTTTAAAGTTTCTGCGGCTTCACCGAAAGTTTTAACAAGTTCTTCGTCATCAATTCCTTTATAATATTTTACATCATCTTCTATTTGCTGTTTGTTCGCACGAAAAAAAGCAAAGGTGTTATCATATACATTATACACGCCTCTAAAACTTATTCCCATTCCGAAAGGATAGGACAACGGTCTAACTTTTATGGACAGTTTCTCTTCAATTTCATCCAACAATTCGATCGGGTTTCTTCCTTCACGGTCGAGTTTGTTTATAAAAATGATTACAGGCGCGTTTCTCAAACGGCAGACTTGCATCAACTTTTCGGTTTGTTCCTCGACACCTTTTACGCAGTCGATAACAAGAATAACACTGTCAACAGCTGTTAAAGTACGGTAGGTATCTTCGGCAAAATCTTTGTGACCGGGAGTATCCAAAAGATTAATTTTATAATCGTGATAATTAAAAGAAAGAACAGAAGAAGCAACGGAAATTCCACGCTGTTTTTCAATCTCTAAAAAGTCGGATGTAGCGGTTTTTCTAATTTTATTTGATTTTACTGCTCCGGCAATTTGTATTGCTCCGCTGAAAAGTAAAAGTTTTTCAGTGAGCGTGGTTTTGCCTGCATCGGGGTGACTGATAATCGCAAAGGTTTTTCTTCTTTTAAGTTCTTTTGAAAGACTCATATTCTTCTAATCGTTTTTCTATTGTTAAATGGAATTATTCATGAAAAGAGGCGTGGAGATGCCTTTTCAAAATCAAATTGGAGTGCTGCTGTTTTTTTCGAATACATTCATGATGTAAATATACGGAAAATTGGAGGAAGAGACGCGAGAAAAAAGTATTCCTAAAATTCTCCTTTCCCCTTTTTCACAGTTATTGTTTATATTTCTATGAACAAAGGAATAATTTATAAGCGATATTTTATGCCGGTAATTAAAAAATCTTTTCATCTTTTCATTCTTTCTTTTTTGCTATTGAACTTTACTCTCCTTGCACAAAAAGAAGCGACAAGCGAAGACCTTTTTCTTCAAGCGCGTACGGTCGCGTTTGATAAAAAGGATTATGTAAATGCAAGAGAGCTATGCAGAGAAGCATTGAAGAAAAGTCCAAACTACACCGACATTGAAGTGTTCCTCGGCCGGCTTTTTACATGGGATCAGATGCGCGATTCAGCGCGACTTGTTCTAACATACGCACTTGCAAAAAATCCAGCCAGCCTTGAGGCGCACAATGCACTCATCGATTTGGAATATTGGTCGGGAGAATCAGAGAAAGCTTTAGCATATGCTAATTCGGCGTTAACCTTAAATCCAATTTCAGAAGATATTCTTTTAAAGAAAACAAAAATTCTCGTCGATCTTCAAAATTATGAAGAAGCCTACAAAACAATCGATTCCCTTTTGCATATCAACAGAAGCAACACCGAAGCGTTTGTTTATGCAGAACGGATAAAAGATTTAACGCGTATTAACACGGTGGGAACAAATTATGATTACGACCATTTCAGCAAAGTTTTTGATCCATGGCATGCAGTAGCTGTTTCGTATTCACGTAAAACCGAGATCGTTTCGGTCATCGGAAGAATAAATTATGCGAATAGATTTCTTAAAAACGGAATGCAGGTTGAAGTTGATGCTTATCCCAGATTTATGAACGGTTTTTATTCGTATTTAAATTTCGGATATTCGAACGCTTCGATTTTCCCAAAACTTCGATTCGGACTTTCGCTTTATTACAGTTTACCTTTAAGTTTTGAGATTGACGCAGGAATTCGTTATTTAAAATTTCCTTCGTCAAAGACCAACATTTATACTTTTGCGCTCGGAAAATATTACAGCACTTTTTGGTTTTCATTTAGAACGTTTATTATTCCAAGCGGAAACTCGGCATCCTATTCTTATACATTAATTACGCGCTACTATTTAACTGATGCAGACAATTATCTGGCGCTTTCGCTCGGCACCGGAATTTCCCCCGACGAAAGAAGTTTGAACAACCCTAATCTTTTAATTTCAAAAAAAGTCGGAGTAGATTACAATTTCAGAATCTCAAAACGGCAGACACTTTCACTTGCAACTTCTTACATTTATGAAGAATATTTCGCCGGTTCATTCCGCAATAAAATTTCATTTGGTTTAGGAACTCAATTTAGTTTTTGATATGAAATACGGAAAAATACTTGGCTGGTTCCTTCTCATCATGCTGCTCCCCTTTCCGCTATGGATGTTTATTGCATGGAATATGTCGGATGTTAAACCTTTCCCAATCGTTATTATTGACAAAACTGTTTTAACTCGCGAGGCAAAAGAACACGAATCTTTCAATTGGATTTTAACGCACGAAAAATTTGTAAAACCGGGGGGAGAATTCTATTCAATCGCAAAAGATTATTACGGATTTTTTCCAAAGAATAACAAAAAATTCTCTATACAGGGTTTGGAGAATTTTAATCCCGAACAAATCGATAGTCTCGCAAACGCTTCTAAAGCGGTTTACATTACCGATACCTACGGAATCTTTTCAAGTGAGTGGTACACGCAAAAAGAACAAACCGAACATAGCAGTCTGGTTTATGGCGGAATGTCAACCGTTGATTTAATGTTCCTGCAAAAGATGAAAGAGAAAAACAAATTAATCTTCACCGAATTTAATACCATCGCTTCCCCTACAAGCGATGTTGTTCGTGCCGATTTTGAAAAAATGTTCGGCTTACGTTGGACAGGCTGGACAGGAAGATATTTCGAAAGTCTTGACACCCTTACCAACAAAGAACTTCCCCGATGGCTTATCCGCGAGTACAAAAGACAACACAACAATTCATGGAAATTTAAAAATTCCGGAATTGCATTTGTTCATTTCGATAACCGTGTAGAAATATTAGAGAACAAAACGCATCTTACACAAGAGGTTCCCTATCTTTTAACGAATGAAGAAAATAGCGAACGTTTCGGCTTGCCTACAAAACTTAAATATCCTTATTGGTTTGACGTAATGCTTACACAACGAACGAACAATGTTGTTTCGATTTATTCAATTTATTCAAATGCAAAGGGGGATTCTCTTTTACGAATAAGTGGAATTCCAAAAGTTTTTCCTGCAGTAATTGAACATACGGGCGATTATATGTTCTATTATTTTGCGGGAGACTTTTGTGACAATCCTGTTGATCAATTTGCAGCAAAGATGAAAGGTGTTCGTTTTTTCAAATGGTTTTTTTATAATTCAAAAGAAATTCCGGAACGGAGAAGTTTCTTTTGGGAATACTACTCCCCGCTTGTAACAAAAATTCTTTATAACTATTACAATTCACACCGCTAATATATTTTCCGCAGAGCATTTCATTTTTTTCTTTTTGCAACAAATTGAAGCACCGAATCGGGCAAAAGTTTTTTTGTCTGAATCATACTTTTGTTCCTCGACTTAAACTCGTTAAAATTATTTTGTAACTTGTTCTGCACCACATCATCATTCAATTTGGAAGTAACCAAGTTGTCGAACACTTCAAAAACTTTTTTATCAGCCAAAAGATAATTCTGATCAAGATAATCCAATAATTCGTTTTTGTTCCGCATTAGCGGAAGTGAATGCGTGTTTCTGAAATAACTCGCCGTATCTAACCCGCTGCCAAGCCATGAAACATATTTTGGAGTTTCTATCTTATAATTTTCACGCAGAAAGGCAACGAGCGATGGGAGAACATCAAAATGTGTTGAAACAGAAGCGATTGTTTCTCTTCTTTTCAGCAGAGGGGAATAAATTAAAAAGGGAACATGAAAACGGTCAAGTTTTGTTGTTAAAGGAATTTCCGGCATTCTGTGGTCACCGGTAATGATGAAGATTGTATTTTGAAAATCAGCCCTTTTGCTGTACGCGGCGAAAAATTCTTTTATCGCATCATCAGTGTACATTACTGTAGCATACATATCAAAGTATTTTTCATACTCTGCTTTTTGCTGAACGGTAAGGGGAAAAGATTGCAATTGTTGGCGTACTTTGTTTTTATATAATTCCTGCCCCTCAACTAAAAAGGGATCATGCATAGAAAGTGTTAAGTAAATATCAAGGCGAGGTACGTTCTTTTCTGAGGTTAAAATTTGCATACTTCGTTGAAACAATTCCTTGTCTCCATAACCCCACGAGAAACCTTCAGATTTTGCCGGCATTTTTTTGAATCCCGAACCAAAATTTTTATCACCCAAAATAAAATCAATATCTTGTTTTTTGAAATACACATCCATGTTATCAAAATGAACGTCACCACCGTGGAAAAAAGAGGTTCGGTATCCCAATTGTTTTAGGTAAGTAACAAAAGAAAAGTGCTTCGGCATCTTCTCGCCAAAATCTAAAAATCCTTTTTCACCAAAAGGAAGTGAACCAAACAAAGAAGAAAAAACTGCAAAGGTTCTTCCGCTTGTGCTAAGAAAATTTTTCCAGTATAAACTTTGTCTTGCAAGAGAATCCAAAAAAGGAGTGAAACTTCCATCACCTGCCCCTTCACCACTAAATGATCGACCAAGACTTTCAGTTATAATAAATACGAAATTGGGAAGCTCTTTTGAGGTGTTGAAAAAATTTCCAAGAACATTTTGACTGCTGTCCAATCGCATGAACGGATAATTTTTATCAACATAAAAAAAGGAATTCTGTCCTTCACTTTTATCATCAATAAAATAATCTCCGCCAACAAATTCTTCTTCTTGTCCCGACAAATAAGGAATTACTTTTCCACTTAAAAATTGCAACTTATTTATCACCGTATAAAATTCAAGCTCTGTTTTGTACTCTTTGTCTTTTGGAACTACTTCTTCACAGAAAAAAACAACCGCTAAAAGAGCTATGAACAAGACGTATAAAAGATATTTTGGTAAAAATATTTTCCTACTAAAATGAAAGCCCACTAGGGCAATGGAGATAAAGAAAATTAAGGTTAAGATCAAAAAAACATTAATTGCCCCCGAAACCTGAACCGTATGCAAAATTTCTTTAAGCGAATATCCGAATAGATCAACACCAAGAGGCACCAACGATTTTGAATAATAAAAGATCAACAGCAGATTACTAAGCATTGCAAGGATAGATACGATAACAAATGTTAAAACTGCAAAACCGGGTTTGAAATAACTTATGATAAAAAACGGGATAATGCCATAACAACAGATAATTAACACAAAGACAGTATCGTAATATATTCCTGATACGGCGAGAGATAAACTGTTTTTCGGAAGTTGATGGATTTGAGAGATAAAAATGTATTCAAAAGCTCGCATTAAAAAGAAGAGCGCAAGCAGCGTAATAGTTAGTTGAAAAAATCTCAATAAAGTTACTTGCAAAAATGACAAAAGGTCTTCACGAGTTTTATATAAATGGGTACTCATAACCTTAATTTATTTGTACGAAAATCTTTTTGTAATTTTCTCTTTGTTCATTCCACAAATGTACCACGTACTATTAATTAGAAGTGAATCGAGCTTCCCTTTATCGGTCAAGAAATGGATTTTCATTTCATTATCATTTGCGGCTGATTGAGAGTTTGGTTTTGGTGCGAAATAAAAAAGATTTTGAATTCCGAGTGACTTTAATCCCTCTTTTTGTTTTTGAGTTGGTTCCGGTCCGGAGAAAATATTTGGAAAAATTCTCTCCACCTTCTCCGGTTTAAAAAGATTTTCAAGATCAAGTTTGTTCAGGGTAAAGAAAGTTTTGATTCCTTGAACCAACATTCCAGTTTCTTTTGCCTTTGTAGTTTTAATTATCAATACCAGAGGTTTCGGAAGTGCTGCAATTGACTCAAGAATTTGATCCAACTGCTTATAATCAAAATTGGTTAGATCAAAAGGAAGATGGAGATAATTCATTGCATAGGCAGCATATAGGGTGCTATCCTTTTTTACTATCTCCAAATTCTCATTACTCGACTCATCAATCAACGAAACAACTTGTTTAACATATCCCGAAAGAAGGTAACCCAAACATTCTTCTTCAGAAGGATGCGGCAATAAATAAACAGCTTTGCCGAGATAAAAAAGGGGTCCTTCTGCAAATTTAGTAATTTCATTTAGCGTCCGGTAAGTACTAACGTTTCCGGCATCAACTGAAACGTTCTGACTTTCTATTATTCTCCTCACAACGTTTACGCGGTCTTTGCCAAGATAACAATGGACATAATATTTCCCTTTCCCGCTAGTTACCAATTTCTTTATTGTTTCGATTGAGGAAATATTTTGACTAACCCACGGAAGCATCGGCGTATGAATAACTTCAATTCCGGTTTCCTTTGCCGCAACATCTTCATCATAAATTAATTTCGGTTCGAAGGGAACCACCGCCGGATGGAGCAGTGAAATTATTCCCGTAAAATTTTCTTTCTTTAGTTGATTGATCTGATTCTTTGACGGGTAGGGACCGAAAACAAACGAGATGCGCGCCAGCGAAATTTTTTCTGATTTTTCCCCTCTCCCGGGTGTGTACTGCGGATTCATCCACAAAAATAAAATGCCAGCAAAAAAAACAGCCGGAAGGTATAGCATCCATTTTTTATTCTGGTGCTCTGATTCCCAATATCGCCTTGAAACAAAAAACGAAATCAATCCGGCTAATAGAAGAATTACCACAATAAATATTTTAATAACTAGACTTTCAGTTTTTTCAGAACCCCCTTCTTCCTGAATGTATTCGATCGTCCAACGGATAGGTCCCCAAAACAAAAGCGACCCCACCACAAAACCGATAACGCCTGCCAGATATAGGAAAAAGAGGTAATAGCGGATCGATTTACCTGCAATTTGTTTTTCTAAAAAATTCATACCATTGATTCACGAAAATTTATTAAATTAAAAAGAGATTTTTGTGAAACTAACGAATTGTTCACTAAAAAAAAATATTAAGAAGGCATTTGCTCTACTCCGATGGACGAAAAGAAAACTATCATTTTTGCAGAAGACACGGTACACATAGCAAAATTGTTAAAATTTAAACTTGAAAAAGAAGGATTTAACTTGATCCACTTTCCTTCAGGCGTGGGTGTAACCGAAGGTGTACTTAAGCATATGCCCGATTTGGTTTTACTTGACATCATGATGCCGGTTAAGGATGGACTTACCGTTCTAAAAGAAATAAAAAGCCATCAGAGTTTGACACATATTCCGGTTGTACTACTTACTGCAAATTCGCATGAGGAATATGTTGTTAAAGGGTTGCAATTGGGAGCAACGGATTATATCCTGAAACCCTTCGCCTCAACTGAACTTGTGCTTCGCATTAAGAATATTTTAAAAATGCGATAACCGTTCCGAACCAGTAATTTTATGGTGACGAGAAGTTTATTTGCTTTGGAGTTTTTTTGAACATTCACTTAGATATTTTTGCTTTTCTTGCGCTAACCATTTTCGCCTTGTTAATACTTACCTATGTGCTGGTTATTCAGGTAGTTGTTCTGCGATTAGTTCACGGGTATCAGCAGAAAAAAGAGCGTGAATTTTTTGCCGTCTGGGAAGAAAATATTTTTTTGTTTCTTGAAGGGGAAGAAGATCCTCGAACCTTGATTAAAAAAATTAGAAAAAGCAAATACCTTTTCCTCTTACACTATCTCCGCGAATTTTTTCTTATGCTTAAAGGAGATGATTTCCTAAAACTTTCTGCACTTGTAAATCAGACAAAAATTCAACCTTTTCTTATTTCCCAATTAAAATCGGGATCACCGAGAAAGATTAATGAAGCTGCGTATTTTTTAGGCCTTGCAAAATCAATTGCTGCCAGAGATGTTTTAAGGAAAAAATTGAAAAGTCAAAACGCTTCCGTTTTTTTAAGTTCAGCTTTAGCGTTAGCCCGTTTGAATGATGTAGATGCCGTCTTTGATATATTTCGTAATGCGCGGCGATTTAAATTCGTTTCCAAAGATTCGCTTTTGGCAATTCTATCCGAGTACACCGACGAAATTTGTAAACCTCTTCTCGTAAATCTTAAAAGAGAAAAGAACATTTTGATCCAGAGTATTTCAATTACTCTTTTCCGGCATTTTAAATTTTATGATGCAGGCGAATCGGTTCTTAAAATAATGGTGTACAGCCAAAACAAAGAAGTCATCGTTGAAAGTATTAAATTCTTCAGCAGCATTGAGTTTATTGACGCAGCAACTGCTTTGAGGAGTTTGATCAATCATCCGAAAGCGGAAGTTCGTGCTGAAGTTTTGAAAGCTTTGGCGGTGTTGGGAAATGAATCTTTTGAACAAAGGATTTGGGATTGCATGTACGACCCCGAATATGAAGTTCAATATAACGCCGTTATCACGCTTATGAAATTGATTCCGGACAGCGAAGAAAAAATCTCTCAATTCGCTTACGGCAATTTAAAAGATAGAGGCGCTGCAATTGCAAGAATGGTGTTAAGCGAACGGAATATCAGGAATTAAGATGAATGTAATAAAATATATTGTCTTCGGATTTAATTCCTTACTTCTTTTTTATTTCCTCCTTGTTTGCTCAATTTATATCATTTTAAACGTTATTGCGTTCTTTAAAATGATAAAGTACAACAGCACCATAAAATATCTCGATCTAAAGCGCGTTTTCAAATTAACCAATTACAAACCGATCTCGGTTATCGTTCCGGCGTATAATGAAGAAAATGGAATTGTAGAAAGCATTAAATCACTTCTTCAACTTGAGTATCCCGATTTTCAATTAATTGTAGTAAATGATGGATCGAAGGATAGCACCTTACAAAAATTATTCGAGAATTTTTCTATTAGGCAGGTTTCTTTTACTCCGTTTTATAAATTAAAATCTCAGCCGATTCGATCCGTTTTTATGTCTTCCGAATATCCCAATTTAATTGTGATCGACAAAGTTAACGGTGGAAAAGCGGATGCAATAAACGCCGGAGTAAACCTAGCAAAAAGTCCGCTGATCACGGTAATTGATGCCGACTCCGTTTTAGAACGTGATTGTCTATTGAAGATCGTTCGTCCTTTTATGGAAGATGAAAATGTTATTGCCGTCGGCGGTACAATTCGGATTGCAAACGGATGCAACATTCTCCATGGAAATATTCTTGAAGTAGGACTTGCCAAATCCTGGCTTGCTAGATTTCAAGTTGTAGAATATTTGCGCGCCTTTTTATTCGGGAGAAATGGTTTTGATGTTTTAAATGGAATCTTAATCATTTCCGGAGCGTTCAGCTGTTTCTCACGCGATGCCCTCATCAAAATTGATGGTTACCGTGAAGGCTGCATTGGTGAAGACATGGAAATTATCGTGCGCATGCATCGGAAGCTGAGACGAGAAAATCCAAAATTACGCATCACTTTTATTCCCGATCCCGTTTGCTGGACGGAAGCCCCCGAAACATTTGCCGTGTTACGGAGTCAAAGAATGCGATGGCAGAAAGGAACCGTTGACAGTATTTTACTTCATAAAAAATTATTTATGAATCCCGCTTACGGTTGGATTGGAATGCTTGTTTTCCCCTACTTTGCCCTTTTTGAAATGATCGGACCAATAATAGAAATTTTTGGTTATTTTTTCTTTATCGTCTCATTTTCACTTGGGTTTGTAACGGTTTCTTTTGCGGTCGCTTTTCTCACCACGGCTATTCTTTATGGAGTTGTACTTTCAGTGCTATCGGTAATTTTAGAAGAACTTTCATTTCAGAGGTATCCGAAACTTTCTCATCTGCTAACATTAATGGCTGCGGCTTTTCTAGAAAATTTTGGTTACCGCCAGATAACAACCTGGTGGCGCTTTAGAGGTATGGTTGAATATTTTACCGGAAAACGACATTGGGGACAAATGGAAAAGAAGGGATTTGCAAAAAAATAATCTCGGGTAGAAATTTTTCAACAATTCTGAACTCATCACCTTTTTTTACCAGTTATAAGAAATAATTTGACATTTTCGAAATTTATCCGTTAATTTGGAAACGTTTTATACAAGTTTCGTTTCTAAAGAGTAATTGGGAACCGGTTTTCCCTTTTTTTAGGTTTTACTGGAAACGAAATAAACTAAAAATGTTTCTTGATAACAAAGGATAAAATGCACGACGAAATAGAATTAAAAGAAAAGATCATCCAAAAGTCATCCGATATGTTCCATCAATTCGGATGTGTTAAGGTGACCATGGAAGAGATCGCTGCCGAAATGGGCATTAGTAAAAAAACTCTTTACAAATATTTTTCAAACAAAGAGCATTTGCTGAATGAGATTTTTTCTCTTGTTACTTGCGAGACCGAAAAATTTTCAACCGATCTTATGGCGAACGAAAAATATACCTACGTTCAAAAAGTAAAATTGATGCTTGAACACGTTTCAACGCACATTGCCAAATTCAAAGGTCCCATGATGAAAGATTTGCAAATCCATTTCCCAAAAATCTGGGAAAAGATCCATCTCTTCATGAAGAAAAAAGCATGGGAAAAGTTTTCGATGCTCGTTGATGACGGAATTGTACATGGAATTTTTCGTAACGATGTTGATAAGAATATCGTCGTATTGATGTACGTATTTTCATTACAAAACTTATTAACGCCGGAGGTACTGGCTCAAGTGCCTCTTTCCGCCGATCAAGTTTATAACACTTTAATCAATGTAATTTTTGAAGGAATTCTAACAGATGAAGGGAGAAAAAAATTCAATGAACCTGATAATATTAAAACTGAAGAGGTCGCAAATGTTGCATAAATATATTTTAAACTTTTTAACAACTCTTTTTATTTTAAGCTCACCTCAGTTGTTTTCACAACAGAAATTATCCCTTTCTGTTGATGAAGCAATCCGGTTGGGAGTAAAAAACAGCAAATCACTTCACTCATCTTCGATGAAGGTGAAGGCAAACTCAGCACGGGTAAGCGAAATTACTTCAAGCCGGTTACCTTCTGTCCGCTTCACTGGTGTGTACACAAGATTAAGTAAGATCGATCCGTTTTCAATCGTGACTCCATTCGGTTCGTTTGAGTTATCTCCTTCGATTTTAAATAACTATCAATTAAAGTTGTCTTTAGCGCAACCGCTATTTACCGGTTTCCGTCTTAAAAACACAAGCGAGATGGCAGAGTACCAATTAAAAGCTTCTGAAGTCGAATATACAAAAGACGAGCTTGAAACTGCATTTACGGTTCGTAACGCATATTGGTCTTTGTTCAAAGCGAAGGAGATGAAAAAAGTTGTTGATGAAAATGTTGAACAATTAAAAGCACATTTAAAAGATGCGAAAAACCTTTTGGCGCAGGGAATGCTTACAAATAATGATGTTTTAAAATTGCAAGTGCAATTATCGGATGTGCAACTCAAACAACTTGAAGTGTCAAACGGAGTTCAACTTGCACAGGTGAATTTGAACAATACACTCGGTGTACAATTAACGACTGAAGTTAACGTAATATCGGTTCCGCAAAAACAAATCAAATCGAATGAGGAAATAAATTCTTATTTGCAAAAAGCATTAGACAAAAGAGGTGAATTAAAAGCTGCCGATTACCGGGCTAAAGCAAGTGAAGCAAACGTATCGGTTGCAAAATCACGCTGGTATCCTGAAGTAAGTCTCTACGGAAATTATTACTACAACCGTCCGAATCAACGAGTGTTTCCTTCCAAAGATGCATTCAAAGATACATGGGACGCGGGTGTTATGATCAGTATGGATGTTTGGAATTGGCTCGCAACTTCACACCAGACAGATCAAGCGGAAGCTGGACTTGCGCAATCACTTGATGCGGTTGGAATGTTGAAAGACGGAATCACTTTAGAAGTGACACAAAATTATTTGAACTATCAACAAGCAGAACAAAAAATCAACATTACAAAATTAACCGTTGAACAAGCTGAAGAAAATCAACGGATCACTTCAGAAAAATTCAAGAATGGCGTTGCACTCAGTTCCGATCTAATCGACGCTGAAGTGGCTCTGCTTAGTGCAAAAACAAATTATACTTCTGCTTTGGTCGATCTTGAATTGGCAAAAGCAAAATTAGATAAATCAATTGGTGAATAATAAAAATAATTCTCACTGTTTGTTGTAAAGCGAGCAGTTGAAAACAAAAATTAAAAATTATCGGAGTACTTAAAAATGAAAAAAGGAAAATTAATTTTATCAACAGTAGCTGTTTTGGTGGTTATTGTTGCTATTCTCTTTATGAACAAGAAAAAAATGGCGTCGTATACTGCCGGCGGAATTAAAGATGTTTACTACGTCTCCGTTGAAAAAGTTGTGAAGAAGAATCTTTCTGAATCACTCAGCATGGTTGGAACTGTATACGCAAATAATGATGTAAATATCGTTTCGGAAACCTCAGGAAAAGTTACTGCAGTGTTTGCAAAAGTTGGAGACTATAAATCAGCCGGTTCAATTCTTTTTCAAGTTGATGATGAATTGAAAAAAGCCGCATTAATGAGCGCTGAAGCAAATTATGAAAAGGCTAAAAAAGATTTCGAGAGAACTCAAGCACTATTTCAGCAAAAAGCTGCAACTGATGCACAGCTAGATATGGCAAAACTGGGAGCTGCAAATGCCGAAGCACAATACATTGTTGCAAAAAGGCAAATGGCTGATACAAAAATCAAAACTCCTATTTCAGGTTTTGTTACTGCCCGTTATATTGATCTCGGTTCAATGGTACAAGGAGCTCCGCAAGCTACTCTTGTTGCAAATGTAGTTGATATTTCTCGAGTAAAAGTAAAATTGAATGTCGCTGAAAAAGATGCTTTCATTTTAAAGGTTGGAGATCAGGTTTCTGTTACTTCGGATGTTTATCCGCAAGCTACATTTACCGGAAAGATTGAATCCGTTGGTTCTAAAGGAGATGATGCGCATACATTCCCGGTTGAGATCAGTATTGCAAATGAAGCTAAACATCAGCTAAAAGCTGGAATGTTCGCCCGTATTTCGTTTTCTGCTAAAACTTCCGGTGAAAACATTGTTATTCCACGTGCCGCGTTAGTCGGCAGTATAAAAACTCCGCAAGTGTTCGTTGTGGAAAACGGAATTGCAAAGTTGAGAGACATCATTGTTGGAAATGAATCCGGATTGGATATCCAAGTACTTAACGGATTGACTGTCGGCGAAGAAGTTGTTGTAAGTGGACAAAATAATATTGTTGACAACATTAAAGTTGAAATTTTGAAGTAGAACCTGCATTAGCAGTTTCTATAAAACAGAAAAAGGAAATTTAAAATGACCATTACAGAATTATCAATTAAAAGACCTTCATTAGTTATCGTTGTTTTTGCATCGTTAATTGTGTTGGGACTCTTTGCTTTCCAGCAGTTAAAATATGAATTGCTGCCGAAGATTTCTCCACCGATTATTACGATTACCACTGTCTATCCGGGCGCTTCTCCAAACGAAGTTGAAACCGGTGTAACCAAAGTTATTGAAGACGCAGTTTCAGGAATGGATAAAGTCTCTGAAGTTCGATCAACTTCTTCGGAAGGAATTTCTTTTGTTATCATCGAACTTTTGCAATCAGCAAACACAGATCTTTCTTTACAAGATGCGCAAAGAAAAGTAGGACAAATAACTGCGCTGCTTCCGAGTGATGCAAAAGCTCCTACAATTTCAAAAATTGCACTCGATGAAATTCCCGTTTTGCGTATGGGTGTTTCAGCAGACATGGATTCCAAAACTTTTTATCAATTCACAAAAGATAAAATTCAGCCTTTACTTTCACGAGTACCGGGAGTAGGACAAGTTGCACTCATCGGTGGTGAAGAGCGTGAAATAAAAGTCAATCTCGATCTGCAGAAACTCCGTTCGTATGGACTTTCAATTCTCCAAGTTACGCAGGCTATTAAATCTGCCAACTTGGACTTCCCGACCGGCAAGATAAAAGATAAAGATGGACAATTCATCGTACGAATTGCCGGAAAACTTTCTTCTCTCGATGAGTTAAAAAACTTAACGATCGCAGAGTCAAAACAAGGCGGCGAAATAAGATTATCAGACATCGCTGAAGTTGAAGACGGAATAAAAGACTATTCAAACATCGCCCGTATCAATTTCAGAAATACGATTGGAATTATTTTACAGAAACAATCTGATGCGAATTCGGTTGTAGTTGCAAACCTTGTTAAAAAAGAATTAAAGCGTATAGAAACGGTTTACAAAAACAACAATGTAAAATTTGAAGTTGCTCAAGACGGATCAATCTTTACGGTTGATGCTGCAAATGCTGTTAAAGAGGATTTGGCTATCGCCGTTGTTCTTGTTGCAATTGTAATGTTAATGTTTTTACACAGTGTTAGAAATTCGGTTATTGTGCTGGTGGCTATTCCAACTTCACTCATTTCAACATTCATTGTTATTTGGGCGTTTGGAATGACTCTTAACTTGATGACGTTGCTCGGACTTTCTCTTGTGGTGGGAATTCTTGTGGATGACTCAATCGTGGTACTCGAAAATATTTATCATCATCTTGAAAAAGGTGAAGAGAGCAGACTTGCTGCTTTACGCGGAAGAAACGAAATCGGATTTGCAGCGCTTGCAATTACCGCTGTGGACGTGGCTGTTTTCTTTCCGCTAACCTTGGTTGGTGGAATTGTCGGAAATATTCTAAGAGAATTCTCCGCAGTGGTTGTAGCTTCAACGTTGATGTCTCTCTTTGTTTCTTTTACCGTTACGCCGATGCTTGCATCGCGCTTTGCTAAATTGGAAAGATTAACCTCAAGAACTTTGGTCGGAAAATTTGCTGTCTGGTTTGAAAAGAAATTTAAAGAATTTACCGATTATTATATAAAACTGTTGAAGTGGGCATTAGGTAATAAATGGAAAGTTTTATTAATGACGTTTGTTGCATTTGCTGCCTCCATTGGTTTGGTTTGGTTTGGATTTATCGGCTCAGAATTTATGACGCAAACCGATCGCGGTGAATTTGCTGTGACCATTGAATTAGCTCCAGGCGCAACGATTGAACAGACTAATCGTGTTTCACAAAAGATCGAAAAGATTATCGGTGAAATGCCCGAAGTCTCAAGAATTTATGCCAACGTCGGTTCATCAAACGAAGGATTGATTGGTTTTGCCTCCAGCAATACTACCGAACTCTCGGTTACGCTAGTTCCTAGAAAAGCTAGAAAAAAATCTACCGATGATGTAGGCAACGAAATTAAAATGGCAACACAAAAATTCCCGGGTGTTAAAGTCCGTGTTAATCCAATCGGTATTTTCGGTGTTGCAAATCAAACCCCAATTCAATTATTAATTGGCGGACCGAACTACGAAGACGTTGTTAAAACGGCAAAACAAGTTCAGAATATTATCAAAAAAATTCCGGGAACGGCTGACGTGCGACTTTCTGCAGAAGATGGAAATCCCGAAACTAGAATCGAGATCGATAGAAGAAAACTTACCGGTTTTGGTTTAACCGTTGCTGAAGTTGGTCAGGCGTTAAAGGTTGCGCTCACCGGTGATGATGATTCAAAACTGCGCGAAGGAAATACTGATTATAATGTTCGCATTGTGTTAGATCAATTTGACCGCTCCAAAACTGAAGAACTTGGAAACATGAGTTTCACAAACAGAAAAGGACAGCAAATTTATTTAAAACAGTTTGCAAAAGTTTTCCGAGCAACCGGTCCCACTAAATTATCACGTCAAGCAAGAAGCGCTGCGGTAACAATCTATTCGCAAGTGCAAACCGGTAAAACATCGGGAGTTATTTCGCAAGAAATCGACAAGCAATTAAGCGGATTTAAATTCCCATCCGGAGTAGTTTATGAATTTTTGGGAGATGTAAAAAATCAACGGGATTCATTCGGCGATCTTGGTATCGCTTTGTTAGGAGCTGTACTTTTCACTTACTTGGTAATGGTGGCGCTGTATGATTCATTCGTTCATCCGTTTGTAATTTTATTCTCTATTCCGCTGGCGATGATCGGAGCATTACTCGCACTAGGCTTAACGATGAAGTCACTCAGCATTTTTACAATTCTCGGTATAATAATGCTCACCGGTCTAGTTGCAAAGAACGCGATCCTAATTGTTGATAGAACCAACTTTATGCGCGCGCAAGGTGAAAGTGTTCTCGATTCTTTAATTGATGCAGGAAGAATGAGAATCCGCCCGATCTTTATGACCACATTAACAATGATTTTTGGTATGATGCCTATAGCACTTTCAAGCGCTCCTGGTGCTGAATGGAAATCAGGTTTAGCGTGGGCGTTAATAGGCGGACTAACAAGCTCCCTCTTTTTAACACTGTTAGTTGTCCCAATTGTTTATACAAAAGTTGAAGAGTTCAGAGTAAAAATTCCGGCACTATTTAAACGTGCAAGTGAATTAGTGTGAATAAGAAAAAGTTCTGCGGGTGATTTAGTAGTCGAAGAATAGTGATATATGAATACGTAGAGCCTTGCAAAGGCAAGGCTCTATTTTATTAATTTCTTATTTTAGAACAATCATCTTCTTTGTTGAAACAAAGTTTCCCGAACTCATTGTGTAAAAATATATCCCCGAACTAAGTTTTGACGCTTCGAAGTTCACCGAATAATTTCCACTGTTTTTATATTCGTTCACCAAATGCATGATCTCTTCTCCCAAAACATCGAAGATCTTCACACTTACTAAGCCCGGATTAGCTATGCTGAAACTTATCGTTGTATTTGGGTTTAATGGGTTTGGGAAGTTCTGAGATAAGCTATAGCTTGTTGGAATTTTTTCATCTTCATTAACATCGGTTGTTCCAATTAAATGAAATTTCATAGTCTTCTGAAAATGTTTTATCCCCGTTGAAAACTTTGAGTCAAACACAACAATAGGTTGATAATTATTAAAGATGGTGCGTTTTATTCTTGGCGGATAAATTCTAAAGAGCACACCAATTGAATCTTTAGGTGCAACCTTAAATACTTTTGGAAGTAACTCAAGAGCCGAATCCGGTTTTACAACTTGATAGAGAATTGAAGCGTAAACTGAATCATCCAGTGTCCCTGAGTTATGAACGTAAATAATCGTATCAACCATGGGAACATTCACATCAATATCGCCAAAATTTAGCATAGTTTGATCAATTGTTACGAACGCTTGTGGAATTGAGCTTCCGGTAAGGGACACCTTAAATGGTTTTACTAAATTCGGGGCATGGTGAAATATCAATAATGTATCTACAAGATTTTGCTGTGTACTAGGAACCCAGGTCAACATTAAATCGTGCTTTTGCATTGGAGGGATAGCATCCGGAAAACAACTTAAAGAAAGGATTTCGAGCTGATTAGTTTGTACAATCACACTATCAATTTCAAGATTAGATGCACCTAGATTTGTAATTGGGATTGATAGTTGGATTGCTTCATTCGGTAGAGTAAATCCAAAATTGTACCCTTCACTTGGCAAAGATAAAATACCAACAGAAAAATTAGGAAACCATGAGCTCATAAGTCCACCGTACGCTCCAATATCATTTCTTGTTGATCCCTTAGCGGGCGCTATCGCAAATCCTGGTAAGCTTGGATTTTCGGAATCTGCAAAAAGGATAGATGGATCCCCTGCATCTATGCATGGAGAACCATCCGTTAAAAGAAAACTGCTATCAGTAAAAACCGGATAGAGCGAAAAGTTTCCGATTCCGACTGTGCTATCCTCTATATCGTTATACTCAACCAGTGGGGATGAATCAGAGATATATAATTGCATCCCCACCGTTTGATAATTTTTCCAAATGATATTGTTTCTTACTTGCGCGGCTGCGGACCATATTCGTATTCCGCCACCAACGGTATTTGAAGCGTTACCTACAACAGTATTGTTCTCAATAATATTTGGGAGATCATCTCCTGGTTTTGTAGCGTACACCCATATACCGCCTCCGCCAAATGTTTGTTTGCCGGTAACCGCCTGGTAAACTTTATTGGCATTAATAATATTATTTACAATTCTCGCCCCCGAACAATAATTGAGTACAATGCCGCCACCATACATTCCTTTATTATTTAAAATAACATTATTGTAAATTTGTGGCGATCCGTCTCCACACCGGATTGCACCACCTCCAGCACTCGTTATTCCCGTTGGGGTCGAGATCGCTTCGTTATCAACAATAATATTAAATCTGATAGTTGGAGAAGACAAAGTAGTTAAAATTCCACCCCCCTCAACATAAGTTCCCGCGCCATGTTCATCAACCCATTTTGTTCCTTTTCCTCCAGTTAGTGTAAATCCCTGTAAGATAGATGAGGAATCTTCTCCTGAAACCATAAGCACACAGCTTGCTTTGTCAGAATTGATCGGTTTGCTACCATCAATTATCGTATTAGGTATGTAACTAACATCATTATAATTCAGAAACATGCTAGTGACAAGAATCTTCTTTCCAAGAAAGTTGATATTCTCAAAATATCTTCCCTCACCGACTAAAACTGTATCACCGTTAGCAGCAGCGTCAATTGCAGCTTGAATAGTTGCATAGTGTTGGGGGACATATAAAATCTTCCCATTTGTTCTCATTGAGAACAAAAAAAATACCAATAAAACCGAGTTTGTGATTAGTGACTTCATTACTTCCTCTTTTACATATTTTTGTCAAATTTAGGATGCAAAGATATTATTGGAATGAGCGAAAGTCGTCCGAATAGATGAATCAATACTTTTTTCCTATGGTTTTTATTAGCTGTGTTGCTTTTTAAACTCGGTGGGAGTAAAACCAGTATGTTTTTTAAAAGCCGAGTTAAATGCGGATTTAGAGTTAAACCCAGATTCATACAAAACCTCCAAAACAGTTTTCTTCGAGTCACTATTATTTTTTAGTTGCCTTTTCGCTTCCTCGATCCGGTAGGAATTTATAAAATCATAGAAGTTTTTACCAAGTGATTCATTAATTGCCTGTGATAAATATTTTGAGTGAACATTGAGTTCGCTTGCGACTTCGGCTATTGTAATCTCGGGATTTAGGAATGGTTTTTTTATGATAAAAAATTGTTCGAGTCTTTCTAAATACTCTTTTTTTTCAGATTCCGTCAAGCGCGATTGTTCATACTTTTGAGCTTTCTCAACATTGGACCCAACTTTGAAAATTTCTGGTTGCTGCAGTGCTTTATAAAAGATTAAAATTGCAAAAAAGAAATTTATTAGAAGGGAGATGAAAATGAAGTAGGCCTCCTCGTGTTGAGTAATCAACCTTAGATCTTGCAAAATAAAATCAACAAGATCAACCATCCACATAAAGAAAAAGGCCCCTACAACGTACAACATCCAAGTGAGATTTAATTTTTCAATTGACGAGAAGTAATCTTTTATTCTCTTTCTGTACTGTAAAAGAACAACGATACATGCAACCATATATGGAGTGGTTTGCAAATGAAGAGCTGAATAGATATAAATTAATGGGATAGCTATACGAAAAAAAACTAAAACAAAGACGATCGCAAAAACAAGAAAATGGAACAAGTGAAATAATCTGAAGTGGAAATCTTTTTCAGTAAGTGAGCAGATATAAAGATAAAGCGTTGGACCAAACAAAAAACCAAAAGTTGAACCTATTCCTGAAAACCAATGCAAAGGTAAGCCGGTTATCTTTTGAATTGCGAAAAGAGAAAAATCGATCAAATACATCGCATTTGCAAAAAGAAAAGCCGCAAGAATTCTGTTACTTATCGTCTTCCCTTTTTTGAAATTAAATGAAAAGACTGAAAAGATGGACAAAAGAATTGCAGTTAAAATTGCAAGTAAATTAATTAATGCAAGATTCATGATAAAAGCAAAATATTTTTTTAATCAATCTACTTTTAAATTAATGAAGAATGATTATTAATCAATATGTTATTTAACTTTACCTCACACTAAAATTTATTCCACTTCTTGAATAACTGCCAATTTAAACACCTTTGTTCCAACTTCCGGTATTTCTACATAAGCGATGTACATTCCGCTTCCCACCGGCAAATAATCTTTATTCATCAAATCCCAATCAAAATATTGCGAGTCATTAAATTTCTCATATCTTTTTATCAGTACACCGGAAAGCGAAACGATAGTAATTGTAGCTTGTTTTGGCAATCCGATAAAACGGACAAATCTATGATACTTGCTCTCTTGAAGTGCATGCCATCCAAAGTAAGGATTTGGAAAAACGCTTATCTTGTCAATATTATTCTTAGCGTTAGCTAAATTATTTGTATTTGCCGCGGGAGCCGTCACTGTAAATTCATCTCCCTTCATAAGCGGTTTATAACCGGCAATTCTAATAACCGTACCTGGAGCTGGTAAGTCTCCTTTAAATGAAATACCTCCAATTTTATGATCGAGTATCTTTGAGGCAACTACTTCCTTATCGGGAAGATTCGCGTAACTAAGCGTAGATGATTCAAAAGCATAAACTTGTTCCCATTCACCGTTAACTAAACGGGTCCACTTACGGTCGGGGATTGCTTTGGCTGAATCGTTCACACCAACATTTCTATCTACAATTTTCAGAAAAAGTCGTTTCGCATCTGCCGGTTTATCATACCTCCCTAGAGACCAAACGGAAAAAGGTAATTTCCCGGTTTTGCAAAGAGAATCTGTTTTTGTCATGATAGCTTTTTCACTTAAACCATTTTGTAAGCCCGACAGAAAATATGAACTGGAATCATCAAAACGGATCTCATAATTCTCATACCCCATACTTTCCTCGCTTTGCATAGATTGCCAATTCAACCTTTTAGTACTACTCCGGGGATAGATTGTCCAAGTCTTTGTAGAATTTATATTTCCGTTGAAAACATCAACCGGGGTTTCCAAAACTTTTCCTCCTGGACCTTTAATCTCCTCAACACTTTTTACTCTATATTTCATTGTCTTTCCAGCAAGGATACTTTCTGAACCGATGTTCCTCGCGACTATCGTAAATCCTTTTGTCACAAGTTTATTCGTTATACTGTCTTTTCCCAAGTCCGTCCGGTGAGTCAGAATTGTATCCACGGGGGTTTTGGATGTGTTGATTAAACTATAAGTTAAACGTACAAGCGAATCCCTCATGTTATCATAATTTCTAATTATCAATGAATCATTATCAAAAACAATCTTATAAGTATCTCCAGTTAACACTAAAGGATTAACCACAAACAAATTTACTTCAGCATCTGAAGTTCCCATCGTTTGTTTTGCCGGAATAAAATCACCATTATTATAATCAAACGTTATATCAATAGGTTGAGCAGCAGGACGCACTTCAATTATCTGCGGTTCGCTTTCAAGATATTTCGGTTCGCTCTCTTTTGAATATGCAAAAGCTGTCACCGCATAATAGTATGGACTTCCATTGTCCAAACTAGTTTTTGTGATCTCATCTTTTCTCGTAGTGTAAAACCTTTTTAATCCCGTATTCGGCAAAGTAAATACAGTTTGTTCAACTGTTACACCGTTTATCTCATCAGGTTGTGTTACCTTAATTATATCATTTTTAAGATCAACCATTCCTAGCAAAGTTTTATTTGATCCTTCTCTATCTGAGAATTGCCATATCCTATAACCTTCAAAAGTATAGGTAGTATCGTATTTCCCCTTTCCAACTATCAGGGGATCAATTACGTCGTAACTTTCTGCGTTCGGTTCCCAATACAAAGTTATCTGACCGTTATCACTGAAAGAACTGACTTTCGGCTGTTCCGGCGTCTTGATTAAATTGAAATCGTTGTCATAAGCGATCTGAACGGTTTTTGTTTTTCGCTTTAGCTCGGTAATACTATTCAGATTACTCGTCCCCCGTCCGATTACAATACCAATAACAACTTCCTGCGTGTCTCCCGGTGCCATAGTAAAAGGACCGGAACTTATCAACATACGTCGGTCATCAGGGGGGTAATACATATTTAATGAACCTGCTGGTCCTTCATACCATCCAGTTTCTGCTATCGGATCTCCCGAAAGCATATATGGAGTGGCTTGGCCTGTATGCGGATCAATGATTACATCTCCGTAAGTATTTTTACCGCATAAATTATAGTAATAGGAAATTGCTCCAGAAGGAGTGCCTTGGTTTGGATCATGAAAACCATATATCATCTTATAATACGTAAAGAATGCTGCCATTGGTAAATTTTTATACCCTTGCCTCCAACTTCCTAAAAATTTTGCACTATCATTTTCGGTTGTTGGAACTACCGGACCTTGGAGAAAAACATAACCTACTGCTGGGGGATTTGGCCCATAATACTTTTCATCATTATTATCACCGTTGTAACAATAACCTAATTTCAATAACGTGTCGCAACCTACATAATCATCCCCCGCATCTCCCAAATCAGGGTCTGACCAATAACCAAGGTACATCTCGTTCAATGTAAGATTGCCCTTATTGATAAGGACATATTTTTTGAAAACAATATCTCCCAAGTCATCATGTTTATTAAATCCGAATACGGTCATCTGTTGTTCTAAACCAATCGGTTCCGTCCCATACGTATATTGGGTTCTAGACGAATCAAGATCATTACTTACACACCAAAGGACTTCATCGCCAATAAATTGTGGGACTTTGTTCCCGTTTTTATCAAAAATGTAAGGAGCTCCGTCTTCAATCGGCCACTCATTATAATCTTTTTCATACGCATCTCGTTCCGGACCTGGAGGAAGTAACTCCCAACCTTTCCGGATTTTATAAACGCGGTATTTTTCTAGATTTGGATTACCAGCTGTGCCATCCGCAAGAATTTTTCCCGCTTGCAAACCATGACGATAAACAGAACCGTTAAAACGAATTTCTCTCCCAACCTTCGCACCCCAAATTAAGCCGTCTGCATAGATAGCTGATATAGTAGCGTTCTCACCACCGGGCCAATAAAATCCGGAGCCATCAGTACGTGGATCGTGTGAACCCATACCGTTGTTACTCACCCACATAAAGATTTGGTTGACAGCAATGTATTGATTGTGGTCGTTTGTATTTGGTTTGTTGAACCGCTTGTTATTCTCATCGCCTTTATCTCCGGCTATCATGGCTGTACAAAGCAAAAATGTAACCACCAAAAAGAAATGTAAAAAACATATTCTTTTCATATAATACTCCCTTTATTTTAGCACTATCATCTTCTTTGTTGAAACAAAGTTTCCTGAACTCATTGTATAAAAATATATCCCCGAACTAAGTCTTGATGCATCAAAGCTCACCGAATAACTCCCACTGTTTTTAAATTCGTTCACTAACAGCACTATCTCTTCTCCTAATATATTGAAGATCTTCACGCTTACTAATCCAGGATTTGCTATACTATAACTTATTGTTGTATTGGGATTGAATGGATTGGGATAATTCTGATTTAATGAATAAGACTTCGGTGAGTTCTTATCATCAGTTCCATTTTCAACATCACTTAATATTGCTTTGGGAGCAACAACTGTAAATTCGTCTCCCGGCACTAGTGGCTTGTAACTTGATATTTTTATGACTGTTCCTGGTTCTGGTAAATCTCCTGTGAATGTTATACCGCCGATTTTATGATCTGTAATTTTTGAAGCAACCAACTCTTTTGCCGGAAGATTAGTTGGATCAAGTGTTGCTGATTCAAAAGCAAAAACTTGTTCCCAATTTCCATTTGTTAAGTGTGTCCATCTGCGATCGGGAATTGCTTTCGAAGAATCGACAGGAGAACCGGCATTTTTATCCAGCACTTTAAGTATTAATCTTTTGTCATCATTAGGATCGTTATCTTTGCCGGTGTACCAAATTTCAAATGGTAACTTTCCGGTTTTACAAAGAGAATCTGTTTTTGTTATAACAGACTTTTCACTTAAACCGCCTTGTAAACCAGCGAGGAAATATGCGCTTGAATCAGCAAAGCGGATTTCATAATCGGCATATCCCATTCCTTCTTCTGGTTTGGTTGCTTGCCAATTAAATCTACCTAACATGCTTTTTGCAGAGACTGTCCATTTTCCCGTTGAATTTAATTTGCCATCCCAAACATTTTGTGGTGCGGGAAGAACAACTCCTCCAGGACCCTTTATCTCTTCCACACTTTTAACTCTGTATTTTGAAACAACCTTCGCGATACTATCCAAGCCGGTGTTTCTTACAACCAAGGAAAAACCATCTGTAATAATTTTATTGGTACTGTTGTCAACGCCAAACTCAGTTCTTGATTTTAAGAGTGTATCAACTGGAGTTTTCGAAACATTCAAAAGATTATATGTAAAAACTACAGTGTCCGCTGTATTGTCATAATTTCTAATGTGCGTCGAATCGAAGGTAACTTTATACGTGTCTCCCGTTAACGCTAGCGGATCTACTACAAACAATTGAACATCACCATCATCAGCGCCAAAACTAAGTTTTGCTGTTATATAACTTCCGTAGCGAATTGTATATGAACTATCATAAGAAATCTTTTCTGGAACAACTGTAATTATTTGGAATGGACTTTCGAGATACTTTGGATCACTTTCCTTTGAGTATCCAAATGCTGTTACTCCAAAATAATAAGGTGTTCCGTTTACTAATGAGGTGTTATTGATTTTATCAACGTTAGTCGAAAAGTAACGGCTTACTCCCATATTCGGTAATTGAAAAAGAGTTTGCTCAACTACTACTCCATCATAATCAACACTTTGCGTTACTTTTGTTACATCATTTTTAAGATCATAAATTTTTAACAGTTTAGGATTTTTCCCGTACTCATCTTCAAACTGCCAGATACGATATCCTTCAAAGTTGTATGTCGTATCTGATTTCCCCTTCCCTATAATCCACGGATCAATTTCGTTATAATTTTCTGCATTGGGTTCCCAGTAGAATGCAACTTGTTTGTCATCAACTGTTGAAGTTACAATAGGTCCTTCAGGTAATGGTGTAGTAGCGAAATCTCTGTCGTATGCTAATTGAACATTTCTTGTTTTTCTCTTCAGTTCTGTGATGCTATTTAGATTACTTGTTCCTCGCCCCATAAGAATTCCTACAACAACTTCTTGTGTATCTCCGGGAGCCATATTGAAGACACCGGAACTCATCAACAGCCTTCTATCGTCTGGGAAATAATGTGTACCAGGCCACCCCTCACCTTCATACCACCCGGTACCTGCAACCGGATCACCTGTCAAAAGAAGTTTAACATTCTTCCAAGTTACGGGATCAAGGAAAAAACGACCGTAACGATCTATCCCTATCATATTATTATAAAATTGTAAAGATCCACTAGCAATGCCCTGGGCAGGATCCACATAGGGGATTCCAGGAGCACCAAAATAAAGTGTAAATGCAGTCATCGGTAGATTTTTGTATCCGCTTCGCCAACCTCCTAAAAATTTTGCTCTGTCATTTTCAGTAGCTGCTACTACCGGTCCTTGTAAAAAAACATAACCTAAGGCAGGGGGATTAGGCCCATAATACTGGGGATTAGACCCATAATACTGTTCATCATTATTATCACCGTTATAACAATATCCCAAATTTAAAATTGTATCACAACCAACATAATCATCAGAGGCATTTCCTAGGTCCGGATCTGCCCAATAAGCAAGGTTCATTTCTCGTAACGTTTGGTTCCCTTTATTTACTAGGGTATATTTTTTAAAAACAACATCACCTAAGTCTCCCTGCCGATTAAATCCGTACACGGTCATTTGCACTTCTAATCCTATTGGGTCAGTTCCATACGTAAATCGAGATCGGTTAGAATCTAGATCGTTCATTACACACCAGAGCACCTCATCTCCAACGAACTCAGGAATTTTATTCCCGTAACTATCAGTTATAAAAGGAGCCCCGACTTCTATCGGCCATTCATTATAGTCTTTTTCATAAGCGTCTCTTGTTGGACCAAACGGAAGATTTTCCCAACCCTTGCGGATTTTATAAACACGGTATTTTTCTAAATTAGGATTATCCGCTTCACCATTTGGTAAAATTTTCCCAGCTTGCAAACCATGCCGATACGCCGAACCGTTCACCCGAATTTGAGTATCAACTTTAGCTCCCCAAAGCAGACCATCTTCATAAATGGCAGCGATTGTTGCGTTCTCTCCACCCGGCCAATAAAAGCCCGAACCATCTGTGCGTGGATCATGTGAACCCATACCATTATTACCAACCCACATAAAGATTTGGTTGATAGCGATAAAGTTGTTGAAATCGTTTGTGTTGGGTTTGTGAAGGGGTGTTTTACTGATAGCGCCAGCGGCTTGAACATTTTGCGCTGACCTACTGAGGAATTCTTTTGTCTGTTCATTGCTTTGTGCAAGTAAAGTTATCGACAAAAGAAATACGATTGTAAATAGTTGTAACCTTCCCATAATGAACTCCCATTTTTTGTTAACCGTTCGAAAACCAAGAACTTGCAATTTTCGAGAATAAAGTAAAAATATTTTGATTATTCTCAAAATGTTTTGATTCCCCATTAGCATACATCCCTTTCCCATCTCATATCTTTCAGTTAATTTTCGTCTACATAATTTTGTAAAAGGATTCCTATGAGGCTTTTATTCTTTTTAACCATTAGCATTTTTATATCGACTATGTCTTTCTCTCAAAATATTTTTTATCATTCAAAAGATTTTACCGTTACCAGCGAAAAAGTGACTCAAGGAATATTTGAAGCTAAAGCGGTTTCCCCAACAGAGATCAACTCATCTTATAAAAGTATTTATAAAAAAGTGGCTCAAAATAAATTAGAGTTTAAATTCAGTTTAAATGGATTGGATAATGAACGTGGTTTTGCTCAGAATCATCAGCTTATGATTAAATCCGTTAAAGGCAAGATGATCTCACCAATTTATGTTTTCGGAGAATCGGATGTACCCACTGCTGATGAACAAACAGAATATTTAACCCAAGATGTAGAACTTACCCTCCGCGTTGATATGCGGCATGTGTTAAAAGATTTTAAAGAGAAAAACTATTTTGAATTGTTCAACGGTGAAAAGTTTTTTGCAAAAGATTTTAAAGGTGTTTTTGTTGCAGGAAGTATTGAACCTCTTTCATGGGACTTTCAAACTCTTGGGACAAAAAAACAATTTCAACTAACCGATGAAAATAACGACGGTTTTTATGAACTAAAACTTCTCATTAAAAAAGATATTGTTGCTTCTGATGAAGATAAGCTTACCACTCAATGGAAATTGACAAAAGATATTTCAGCTTATCCCCACTTAACATCTTCTTCGGTTCTGCTTGATGCGCTTTACAATCAAGCGATGGAAGAAATGCTTCTAGATATCCGTGAAGACGGCGCCTTTATGGCTGGAGAAAAATGGCCAGGAGTTTGGACGCGCGACATTAGTTATTCAATTAATCTCGCGTTCGCAATCGTCAATCCCGATGCGGCTAAAACGAGTCTGCTGGCAAAAATAAAAGACGGAAAAATCATCCAAGATACAGGAACCGGCGGCGCGTGGCCAGTTTCTTCAGATAGAATGACGTGGGCTTTAGCAGCATGGGAAATTTATAAAGTTACGGGAGACAAAGATTGGTTACAAAAAAGTTTTGCCATCATTAAAAATTCTGCGCTTGCAGATTTGGAAACCGTGCAAGATACACAAACCGGATTGTTCAATGGTGAATCGTCTTTCCTAGATTGGCGTGAACAAACATATCCGCTTTGGATGGATCCGAAAGATATTTACTCGTCAAAAAATCTTGGTACAAACGCCGTACATTTTCAAACGTATAAAATTTTAGCAGCGATGGCTGCAGAACTGCATGAAGAGAATCCACAATTCATTTCTACAGCAAATGGAATTCAAGCCGGAATAAACAAACTAATGTGGGTACCGGAGAAAAAATATTTCGGACAATATTTATACGGAAGAAATTATCAATCGCTTTCACCAAAGTCGGAGGCCCTCGGCGAAGCTTTAACTGTATTGTTTGGAATTCCTGATGCACAGCGGCAAAAGGAAATCGTTGAAAATACTCCCGTTACAAAGTTCGGTATTCCATGCGTTTACCCTCAGACGCCGAACATTCCTCCTTACCACAACGATGCAGTTTGGGCTTTTGTTCAAGCCTATTGGACTATGGCATCGGCGAAAGTTAAAAATGAAAAATTAGTTGAACACGGACTCGCATCTCTCTATCGCGCGGCTGCGTTATTTTTAACCAACAAAGAAAATTTTGTTGCAACCAATGGTGATTATGTGGGGACGCAAATTAATTCAAACCGACAGTTGTGGAGCGTTGCCGGAAATTTGGCAATGACCTACCGGGTACTTTTCGGAATGCAGTTTGAATCCGATAAACTGCTCTTCGCTCCGTTCATTCCAAAAAACTTTTCGGGTGAAAGAACGCTTTCCAACTTCAAATATAGAAATTCAACTTTGTCCATTTCCGTAAAAGGATTTGGCGATGGAATAAAATCTTTTAAACTCGATGGAAAAGTTTTGAAAGATAATTTTATTCCCGCTTCAATTGAAGGAAAACACACCATTGAAATTGTAATGAACGGAAAAACTGCAAAGTCAAAAATCAATCTTGTTGAAAATGAATACGCGCCAGAAACACCAAAAGTAAAATTAGTTGATGAGAAGTTGGTTTGGGAAAAAATTACTGGAGCAGTAAGCTACATCGTTTATAAAAATGGAGAGAAATCTGCTTTAACAAAAGAAACAAATTTTGCTTTACCTCCAAAATCTCTTTTAGCAGAATATCAACTAAAAGCAGTTGATGAAAACAATTTTACTTCATTTTTAAGCGAACCGGTAACTGTTAGAAACGATCAAAAAATTATTGAGATGGAAGATTACAGTGCTTCCGTTGAAAACAAGTTTGCCAATTACTCCGGTAAAGGTTACGTAAAAATAGAAAAGCAAGATCACCGTGATATTAGCTTTCCTTATACCGCTGAAAAAGAAGGACTTTATGCCATCGATTTCCGCTATGCAAACGGCAACGGTCCACTGAATACAGAGAATAAATGCGCCATCCGCTCGTTGATGGTTGATAAAAAATTTGCAGGCGCTATTATTATGCCGCATCGCGGAGAAAACACATGGGATGTTTTTGACTACAGTAATTCTGTTCACGTTTATCTGACAAAAGGAGATCATACATTTACTTTAACATTTAGAAACTCAGATGAAAACATGAATGGTGAAGTGAACGGCGCGTTACTTGACCACGCAAGAATTAGTTTGTTAAAATAATTTTATTAAAGCATGTTCTATGGCTGTAAATTGCAGACAATGTATCCATTTCTATATAACCTGGGATAAGAATTTTCCATATGGATGCAAAGCGTTTGGATTGAAAACAAAACGAACTCCTTCAGCTGAAGTTTACCTTACTTCAGGGAAAGAATGTTTAAAGTTCAATCACAAAGAAAAACAAAAAGAGAAGCAGAAATAAAGTAAATAATTATGGCTATTTTAAGAATCGGTACGTGCAGTTGGAAATATGAATCATGGAAAGGATTGATCTATTCTGATTTAGCTGCACAAAATTATCTTTTGGAATATTCCCAGCATTTTAATACGGTTGAAATAGATCAGTGGTTCTGGTCCCTTCTTACACAAAACAAAGTACTCCTTCCCGCTGAAAAGGATGTTAAACTTTATACTGAATCGGTTCCTGATGACTTTAAGTTTACAATTAAAATTCCAAACAGCATTACACTCACACATTTTTTTAATAAGGATAGAACGAAGTTACTAAAGCCTAATCCTCATTTTCTTAGTACAGAATTATTCAACCGGTTTTTGACTTCATTGGAACCGATGAAGAAAAAGATCGGGGTGCTCATGTTTCAGTTTGAATATCTTAACAGGGAGAAGATGAGTGGACTAAACGAGTTCTTAGATAAATTCGAATTGTTTGCTGAATCCTTAGATAAAGGCTTTACCTACGGAATTGAAATCCGCAATCCGAATTTTCTTAAAAAACCTTTCTTTGAATTTTTTGAAAGAAATAATTTTGCCATTGTCTTTCTCCAAGGTTATTACATGCCTTCCATCTGGGATGTATTTATGGAGTACCAAAGGCACATAAAATCGACTGCCGTTATAAGACTGCACGGACCGGATCGTTCTGGCATTGAGCAAAAAACCAACAACATTTGGAACAAGATTGTTGAACCAAAAGACAACGAGTTAAACAAAGTGGTAGAACTGATAAATATTTTGCAGCAGAAAAAAATTGATCTTTTCTTAAACGTAAACAACCACTATGAAGGATCGGCACCACTTACGATTGAAAAAATTAAAAATCTTATGAAAACTGCTGACTCTCCCCTTTAATTTTTTACCATCATCACTAACATTTTTCCCAAAACAACTAGTCTTTTTATAGCTCACCAGGGAACTCTTCCTTTGTTATTCGGGTTGCTAAATATGATCGTGGAGTTAAAGTTGAGAGACTTCATAAAAACTCCTTTTATTGAATAAACCAGACAAATATTAGTTATTGAGATGAAAAAAGAAACAAAAGCAATACGAATCCAAGCCAAAAGATCGGAACATAGAGAACACTCCGTTCCCATTTATTTAACATCAAGTTTCGTTTTTGATAATGCCGAACAGGGAATAGCTCTTTTTAACGATGAGATTGACGGAAATATTTATAGCAGATTTTCAAATCCCAACACAAGTGAGTTTGTAGAGAAGATGGCTGCACTCGAAAAATGTGAAGACGGTTTCGCATTTGCCACCGGTATGGCGGCGGTATTTACAAGTTTTGCTGCATTGTTAAATTCGGGTGATCATATTTTAGCTTCACGCTCACTGTTCGGTTCGAGTCATCAAATTTTAACAAAAATCCTTCCTAAGTGGGGGATCACGCACACCTACGTTGACGCAGATAAACCGGAAACATGGGAACAGGAAATTAGACCGAATACAAAAATTATTTTTATCGAAACCCCTTCAAATCCTGCGCTTGAAATTATTGATTTAAAGTGGTTGGGTGAATTAAAGAAAAAACATAATCTACTTTTAATCGTTGATAATTGTTTTGCTACTCCGCTCATCCAAACTCCGGCAGAGTTTGGAGCTGATCTTATTATCCACTCAGCTACAAAATATATTGATGGACAAGGACGCGTACTTGGAGGTGTTATTGTTGGTCCAAAAGATTTAATTAAAGAAATAAGATTTTTCGCTCGACAAACGGGTCCGGCGCTTTCCCCTTTTAATGCGTGGGTATTATCAAAAAGTCTTGAAACATTATCCGTACGGATGGAGAGACATTCATCAAACGCTTTGGCTTTAGCAGAAAAACTTAGTGCGAATGAAAATATTTCAACGGTAAAATATCCTTTTCTAAAATCGCATCCTCAATACGAGCTTGCACAAAAACAGATGAAGATGGGAGGGGGTATCGTTACATTTAATTTAAAAGGGGGATTTGAACAAGCGAAGAGATTTATAAACAATGTAGAATTGTGTTCGAGCAGCGCTAATCTTGGCGATACGCGGACGATCGTAACTCATCCAGCTTCTACAACTCATTCAAAATTAACGGAAGAGGAACGCGCTAAAGTTGGTATTTTCCCGGGACTGATCAGAGTTTCCGTTGGACTTGAAAATATAACAGACATTTTAGATGATATTCTTCAATCAATAGATAAATCAAAGTAGGTAAACGTGAAAGTAAATCTTAAAAGAGTAGATAATGATTTCCATCTTGAAGCAATCGGCGCTTCAAATGTAAAAGTAAATATCGATGCCGCCGAAGCCGTTGGTGGGCACGGACTTGGTGCGCGCCCGATGGAATTGATCCTAATGGGATTGGGAAGTTGCAGCGCAATCGATATTATCAGTATCTTAAAAAAACAGAAGCAGGTAATTGAAGATTTTCAAATTGAAATTGATGCTTCGCGAAGAGAAGATGAAACACCGGCAATCTTTAATGAGATCTTGGTGACTTATATTTTCAAGGGTGATTTAGATGAAACCAAAATTCAAAAAGCGATTGATCTCTCGGTGACAAAGTATTGTTCCGTTTCAAAAATTTTAGAGAAGAGCGCAGTTTTGAAATTCAATTATAAGTTAAATAAATAGTGAGATAAACATTGGAGATAATAAACGAGTTAAGTAAATGGTATGTCGCCGGTCCGCTCATCGGGTTGTTTGTTCCCTTCTTTCTTCTTTTCGGCAGCAAAATGTTCGGGATATCTTCTTCGTTCGACTATATCTGCTCGGTTATTTTCCCGGGCAGCAACAAGGAAAACATCACCGATTTTGTAAATAAAAATCGATGGAAGTTTTATTTTGTAATTGGGATTACCATCGGTGGATGGATCGCTAACTTTCTACTTTCAGAAACACCGGAGAAATTTCTTCCGGAAAGTTACCACTCACTTTTGGGGTATGTTCAGTTATTAGCTGGTGGAATCTTAGTTGGTTTTGGAACTCGCTATGCAAACGGATGTACTTCGGGACATTCGATCACCGGAATATCCACACTTCAAAAATCGGGAATCATTGCCACAATATTTTTCTTTGTCGGCGGATTAATCATGACTTTTCTTTTTTACTAAGGGTAAACAATGAAAGATTTAAAATATATTTTACCCGGAATTCTCTTCGGAATAGTTTTAACTAAATCGCAAGTAATAAGTTGGTTTAGAATAAATAGCATGTTCAAATTTGAAGAAGCGCATATGTACTTAATAATTTGTTCAGCAATTGCCATCGGATTAGTTTCATATCTGCTGATCAAGACTTTTAAGATAAAGGATGTAAAGGGAGGAAAAATAAAAATCTCCGAGAAAGAAATGAACAAGGGAGTCGTAATTGGCGGGGCGATTTTCGGATTAGGCTGGGCAGTTACGGGAGCTTGTCCCGGACCTATCTTTGCTCAAATTGGAGCTGGTGAACTTCCGGCAATATTCACCTTTACCGGTGCAATTATAGGAGCTTTTCTGTACACAAGATTGAAGAGCAAACTACCGCATTAAAAACCTTTAAAATGTCGAAGCTGCTTTATTTAAAATAAAAAAGACTTGATTTCATTCAAAATCAAGCCTTTTTTGAGCTGGAAATGGGACTCGAACCCGCAACCTGCTGATTACAAATAATCGGGATTCTTGTGGTAATTAGTTCCTAACCGCCATTTTTTCACTCACTCCCTACTCAGTCCCTATCAAACATAAGGAGTTAAATCTTATGTTTATTTCTAAAACAAAAAAATCACCGTTCTATCAGTTGACTTATGATCTCAACGGTAAACGCACAACGGTTTCAACGAAAACAGCCAATCAAAAACAAGCATATAAGTTCATGGCAAACTTTTCACGAGAAAGCGTTGAACCAAAAGCGTATATTCTTTCCATTTCACTTTCAAAATTCCTGGATGAGTACAAAGAATATATTAAGAAAACAAAATCAAAAAGTTACTTGCGCTCAGTTGAACTTTCATTTAGGCAGTTAATCTCCTTCGCTGGAGATGTTTCATTACACCGTCTAAGTATCCTTACACTCGATAAATTTGTTACATCAACATTTGTACGTACACAACGAGGAGCCGGCCTTTACTACCGCACCCTTAAAGCGACATTCAGTAAAGCAGTTGTTTGGAATTACCTTTCAGATAATCCACTAAAGAAAATCAAAGCGCCGAAAATTGCAAAACCTTTTCCCGTTTTCATTTCTGATCTTGAATTGAAAATCATTCTTGACCACACACAAAAAGAATTTCTCCGCACTTTGTTTACCGCTGCTTTTTATACCGGGATGCGATTGGGTGAATTGCTAAATATGAAATGGAATTGGATAGACTTCAAACAAAATATTATCACCGTTCAATGCTCAGCTACATTCACAACTAAAAGTAAAAAAGAAAGAATTATTCCGATCAGTCCAATCCTCGGAAGTCGGTTATCAAATCAATTACCCAAGGTTATTGATTTAGAAAAAAATACTTTTGTCTTTACCCGAATAAACGGAATTAAACTCAATGAAGATTTTGTAAGCAAACAATTCAAGAAGTCCGTTCGCGCAGCTGGTTTAGATGATAAAATTCACTTCCACACTTTGCGTCATTCCTTTGCTTCGCAACTGGTTCAAAAAGGAGTTTCACTTTATATAGTTAAAGAACTTTTAGGGCACGAAGATTTATCAACCACTCAAATCTATGCTCACCTTCAGCAACAAAATTTAAGAGATGCGGTTAATCTTTTATGAAAAGTAATCCTTTATTTAAGGGCTACTTCGATCTCCAACTTCTTTTCTTTACACAATAATTTTGATAAGTGCTCAAGAGGTTTTAATTAGATTTTCTTCCCCCCATCGAACTTATAACTGAATTAGAATTAAGTATACAACTCCGACTGTAAATTATAACATGATTTGATTGATGATCTTAATCAAAAGAATGCACTCATCATTCAAAAATATTCTTACAAGATTTTAGAGATAATTATTCAGTGCAAAATAAAGATTCGGATTACCCGCACTTCTCACAATTATTTGTTTCTGAAGTCAACTCTAACTGAATTGTCGGATGTCCAATTCCGAATTCATCGTGTAATTTTGAATTTATTGTTTCAACCAATTGATTATTTTCCGGAAATTTTTCCACTACTAAATGAGCGGTTAGTGCGGTTTCAGTTGTGCTCATTCCCCAAATGTGTAAGTCGTGAAGATCTTTCACATTCGGTAAAGAGGTTAGATATTGTTTCACTTTGGGTACATTGATTTTATCCGGTACTGCATCCATTGATAGCATAAATGAATTTTTTAAAAGTCCCCAAGTGCCTATTGTAATTACGAGAACGATAGCTAAACTCATTGCCGGATCAAGCCACAACCAATTTGTATAAGTTATCATCAAACCGGCTACAACTACTCCAAGCGAAACTCCGGCATCAGCAGCCATATGCAAGAATGCCCCTTTAATGTTTAAATCTTTCTCTTTTCCCTTTAAAAAGAGAAGAGCTGTAAGAGTGTTTATCAAAACACCTATCCCGGCAACAATCATCATGGTTGTTCCTCCAACCTGTTCCGGTGAAATAAATTTTCTAACAGCTTCAATTGAAATGGCCCCTACTGCAATTAATAGTATTATCGCATTAAAAAATGCAGCAAGAATAGTTGATTTTCTTAGTCCGTATGTTCTTCTATTCGTTGTTGAAGTTCTTGCAAGGTAGGTCGCTCCCCAGGCAATAAGCAAACCTAGGACATCACTTAAATTATGACCGGCATCGGCAATCAGCGCCATCGAATTTATTCTTAAACCAAAAACAAATTCAACGATAATATAGATTGTATTTAAAATGATTCCGAAAGCGAATGCTTTGTTATAATCAAACTGTGCGTGTGAGTGATTATGATTGTGTTCCATATGAATATTCACATTTATTTATCTTATGAAATACCCGGCTATACCTAAGAAAACCAGTAGAAACCCGGTAATTGTTTTTTCATGATGTTCAAGATAATTGGAGTTAATTTTTTGAACGCCTTTCAATCCAAACCAAACCAACAAAAGCATCCCGGATACCGTAACAAATGTGTAAACTATTGATACAGCTATGATTCCTTCCCATCCTAGTTTGCTTGCAACAAAGAAGTAGGCTTCAATTTCTAAACAAGGAGAAAAAAACATTGAGACAACTAAAGTGAGAAGTATCGTAAATGTAGTTTTCTTCGCCAAAAGCAAATTTGCATCGTTAAGATGAATTTCGTGGTGATGATGATGTTTGTTATGCCTAAAACTCGCAATTAAATAAGCAATCCCAAGGATAATCAAAACCGTCGGGGCAATTACGCCGACAATAAATGCATAAGAAGAGGATAGTTTATAACCGAAAAACCCAACGATGACTCCAATTATTATAGTGCTGAGCGTATGCGCCAAACCGGCAATTGCTGTTGCACCCATTGTAAATTTTTCGCTCCACTTTTCCGATTTTGATAACGCTACTAAGGGAATCCAATGATTCGGTATTGATGCATGTACAATGCTCAGTAATAAGGCCCCCGTAATTATGTGAACTAATCCATCCATATATTTTCTCCCATCACTCTACTTACTATTTCCAAGTTTTATTCTTTTTGTCCAAATCATCTTCTAAACTCCATTTATGAGATAAAGCTTCTCTAACAAAAATAGGAACATATAAATAAAAACCATTACTCTTGTAGAACGAAAGATAGTGGCAAAAATATTTTTATTGTTGTTTCCATTCCCACCAATGGCTAAAAACAAAATCATCGAAGTAGGTAATTTGTTGGGGACTGAGATGTCTTCTTATTTGAATTCTTACTTCAAGTTTAAGCTCAAATAGTTTTTCTTCCAATTTTTGAATTTCATTTGAAACATTATTTAATGAACCGGTAGATTTATTATCAACAGCTTTTTGTAATTGATCCAATTTTGCAATTTCCGGTAGGATAATTTCATTGTACTTTAATCTCAAATATAAAATACTTGATATCTGTTTCGTCGTCAACCGATATTTTATAGGAACATTTGTGTTGCACCAATCGGAAGAATTATATGACCAGTCTTTTGCCGGTTTATTCTCTTCCACACTCTGAGCTCTAACAATAAAAGCACCGCTCAATAAAAATATCGCAAATGCTAAATAATATTTGCAGTTAATCTTTTTCATTTTTTTATCCTTCTTGATATTATTGTTCAATTTTCCCCGATAACTCTCATCGCATTTAATATTGCAATGATTGCAACACCCATATCTCCAAAGACCGCTTCCCACATTGTAGCAATTCCCAATACGCCGAGAAGGATAAAGAATAATTTTACTCCCATAGCGAAGCCAATATTTTGCCAAACTATTTTTCTCGTTTTCTTTGCTATATCAATTGCTGTAACAACCTGCAGAGGAGAATCTGCCATAAGAACAACATCCGCAGTTTCAACAGCAGCATCCGAACCGAGTGCGCCCATTGCTATCCCAACATCTGCGCGTGCTAAAACCGGCGCATCATTTATACCATCCCCAACGAAGGCAACTTTGTCTCCTTTAATTGATGATTGGATAATTTGCTCAATATGATTTACTTTATCTTCCGGCAGCAGTTCATAATAACACTTATCTATTCCAAGTTTCTTTGCAAAAGATTCTGCCGCCGTTTTATTATCTCCCGTAAGCATAACCGAATTAATATTTTTCTTCTTTAGCAAGCTTATTGTTTCTTTCGCACCTTCTTTTAGTGTATCGGTAATAATAATGTATCCGGCGTAAACTGAATTTGCAGCGATATGAATGACTGTTCCCTGGACATCACATTTATCGTGTTGTATATTTTCCAAATGAAGAAGTTTATCGTTTCCGACAAGGATTATCTGTCCATTAATATTTGCTTTTATTCCTTTACCGCTTATTTCCTGAACGTCACTAATCAATTCTTGATTAATCGTTCCTCCGTATGCTTCAATTACAGATTTCGCTATCGGATGATTTGAATGAGATTCAGCATAAGCAGCAAGCCGTAACAACTCATCTTTATCAAATCCATTTTTAACAACAATTTCAGATACTTTAAACTCGCCTTTTGTTAATGTTCCCGTTTTATCAAAAACTACTGTCTTAACTTTTGTAAGAGCATCCAAATAGTTTGAACCTTTTACCAAGATTCCTCTTCGTGAAGCTCCACCAATTCCGCCAAAGTATCCAAGCGGAATGCTGATTACTAAAGCGCAAGGACAAGATATTACGAGAACTACCAATGCTCTGTATATCCAATCTGTAAAAGTTTGATTGGCAAAAAGCAACGGCGGAATAACTGCAAGAAGTAAAGCGCCAATCACGACAACCGGAGTGTAAAATTTCGCAAACGTTGTAATAAACTTTTCAGTTTCTGCCTTTTTTGAAGCGGCATTTTCAACAAGCTCCAAAATTCGTGAGATGGATGATTCATTAAATAATTTTGTAACTCTAATCGTCAGTAGACCAGACTGATTTATCATTCCTGATAAGACAATATCTTTTTCTTTAACTTTTCTTGGAACGCTTTCTCCGGTTAATGCAGACGTATCAACAAAAGAATTACCTTCAATTATTTCTCCATCCAAAGGAATTTTTTCACCAGCTTTTACTATAATATTTTCACCAACTTTTACGCTTTCCGGAGAAACTCGTTTTATTTCACCATCGCTTTTTATATTAGCATAATCCGGTTTTATTTCTAACAATGCTTTAATCGATTTACGTGAACGATTAACAGAAATATCTTGAAATAATTCTCCGACCACATAAAACAACATTACAGTTACAGCTTCCGGCATTGCGTCAATTGCAATTGCGCCAAGCGTTGCGATTGTCATTAGAAAATGTTCATTAAATATTTTGCCTTTTGTAATGCTTCTAAAAGCTCCGTTTAATACGCCCCAGCCGCTTAATAAATAAGCCGGGATAAAAATCAAATATTCAACTATGCGGTATGGTGTATTATGAATTTCTTTCTCAAAAATTACCCCAACTGCCAGTAGCAGAATTGTTAGAAAGATTTTTATCAATTCATTTTTGTTTTCCTCCCAAACATTTCCTGATTCAGCGGTTTTCTCAGCTTGGATCTCTTCAACAATAACTTCCGGTTCAATCTCTTTTATTTTTTGTCGTGCAGCTTCAATATCCGGTGTATCTATCAGTAAGGTTGAGTTTGCAAAATTTACAGAGCATGATTTCACACCCTCCATCTTCGAAAGCCCGTCTTCTATTTTCGCTGCACACGAAGCGCAATCAATATTTTTTAGTTGATATTTTTTCATGGTTCCCTTTGGAAATATTAAACTCACTGTATAATTTTTTCATAAACATCTCTTTCTGTTTCTTCAATCGACAGTTAAAATAATAAGAACGTACTAACAATGCCTGTGCCTAATATTAGAACGAAAAATGCCCAGTAAATGATTTTATTAAATCCCTTCAAAGAATAACTTCCCATCAATCTTTTGTTTGAAGCTATTAGTCCCAATGTAATTGCTGGTCCCACAAGTACAGCTATTTGCAGCACCATTAAATTGAGTGCTAAATTTACTAGATTCAATGTCAACATCGGTACTATCAAAGCTGGAATTGATTCGATAAGATATACCTTGAACCAATTTTTTCTGCCCCATCCTAATGCTTCAACAACACCCCAACTACTTCCAAGAGAAATTACAATAAGTGCAATGAATGAGGCGGCAATCAATCCTATGCCGAAAAAGTAAGGCGCAAATGTACCGGCAATTGAAGATAGTCCTTGTGAAAGAATTCCGGGTGATGCAAAATCCAAAGAATCCTTGTTCACTCCTATTGTAGCAATTACAATTGCAATCATTATTAGCTCTGAAACAATTGCCCCTATAGCCGTCTCAAGTCTTACCGCCCAAAGGTTCTTGGCAGTAATTCCTTTCTCGGCAGTTGCTGAGGCTTGGTAAAAAAGCATGAACGGCATAATGACCGCTCCAACGTTTGCTGCAAGCAAAAAAATGAAACCTGTTGAAGCAGAAAAATAAAATGGTGTCATCTGAATTCCGTTCCGAGCTGTCAAAAAAGCAGAAACAGCCCATGAGACAGCAAACAAAACTGAAATGATTATTAGGGGTTTCTCTGCTTCTGCATACTTTCGCTTGTACACTATAAGAATATGTGCAATGAAAATAAAAGGGACAGAAACTTGAGGTGATATTCCTATAATCTGAAAACCGATAGCTGCACCTGTGTATTCCACTACATAACTGATTATATCAACAAGAGCCATTGGTACAGCTGCAAAAATCGCTGTGCGTTTACTGTAGTTCTCTCTAATTAGTTCACCTAATCCCTTGCCTGTAACTGCACCAACACGCCCCGCCAATTCCTGTATAACAAATAGAGGGAAAATTAACAACAGCAAGAACCAAATAAGTTTGGTACCGTAAACTGAGCCAGTTTGGGCTGCAGTTATAACACTTGCCGCATCTACATCAGCAATCATAACAAGCCAAGCTGGGCCCCATACTTTGATCATATTTTTGATGTTTCTTGCACCTGGTATTGTTGCTTTAAGAAGTTCTATTTTATCAACCGTCCTTTCATCTCTCATAATAGGCCTTTTTTAACAACTATATTATTCAGTATATTGTTAAGCATCAATCACCATTTGTTGGTATTTCACAAGCATCAATCACCACTTGTTATTAATTCCCAACAACTAATTTTATTTAGCCTACAATCATAGTATTGTGAAATTGCTTAAAGATTGCTGATAACATTTTTTAACTTGCCTTGTATTGTTACTGCTACGTCAACAAGCTTATCATTCTTTACTGCCTGCATAGATGCGATAGGATCTATAGCAGCCACAACTGTTTCGTTTTTATCATTTACATAAACAATTACATTACAAGGCAGCATCAATCCAATTTGTTCTTCAGCTTGTAGAGATTTATAAGCAAAAGGTGGATTGCAAGCACCGAGTATTTTATACGGCTTAAAGTCAACATCGAGCTTTTTCTTTAATGTTTCTTTAACGTCAATTTCGGTAAGAACGCCGAAACCTTCTTTCTTCAATTCATCGGTTACTTTTTCAATTGCTTCATCGTAACTGAGATTAACTACTTTTAAGAACCCATAATTTGTTTGTTCCATTTTATTTTTCCTTTTTATTTGGTATTAAAGTTTAATTCAATATTTGTGCGTTAAATAGACGATTAAGAAAATTATTAAATGGATTGCCACTGCAATAGATATTCCGACGAGTCTCTCTTTCAATGTATAGTTTACCATTTTTTAATTTCCCTATTCCAATTCAAAACCAGCTTCTTTAATTCTGTTTTCCAAATCCTTATATGAGATTGTCGATGGATTGTATTCAATATATACCTGGCTTGATTCTGAATGTATATTAAAAACCTTTACACCTTTAATCTTCTTTAATAGTTTACTTAGCTTTGCTTCTTGTTTTTTGTTTAGTTCAGAAAAGCAGATTACTGTTTTAGTTTCATCTATACTTATTTTTCTTACTGTTTTTTCATTGTGGCTGTCTCGGCCGATTTCTGCTTCTAAATAAAGCCCAAAAGGTAACTCGGTCAGCTTTGTTTCTTTGTCTTTATATTTTACTGTCATACTTGTATCTGTTTTTACCGGCATACAAGCCTTAGTTCCATACACGCATATTACAATTTGGTCTTCTCCCATTTTTTCATTGCCCATCGTTCCAATCACTTTTTCGGTTTCTTGTGCATAGATGTGAGCGATTACTAAAGTTGAAATAAAAACTATAACTTTAATTTTGTTAAATATCCTATTCATTGGTTTGTTCCTTTTAATTAATTATTTTATAAATGAAACCCCCCGCCGCAAGCAGCGGGGAATTTATTGCTAAGTTATTAAAATATTTACCAGCAGCATTTATTGTTATGTCTATTGCCATGATTTCTCATTCCGTAATCCATATAACCGCTGTAATTCCAGCCCCAGTTGTCACAGCCATCATTAAAAACGGAATCATTATAATATGCTTTCTGACCTTTATTAAGCATCTTTCTGATTTTGTTTCCAGCTTCCATTTTTAAGCTGTATATCTTGTCTTCAATCCCTCTTATTTCACTTTGATATTCTCTGATACGTTTGCTGTTAATATCATCCTGCTGTTGGTAATCAGAAAAATCTCCGCGCACAGAGTTTAGTTTCTCAATTTCCGGTTGTATTAAGTCATCGTATTCGGTTTTCGTTTTGTTTACCTGGTTTATCTGATCATCGTTAAGCCAATACTTTTCCGGAACATTTGAGTTCCACCAAGATGCGTTATTAGTATGCTTCCCGGAATTATTTTTCTTTGAATGATCTTGTCCAAGTAATGTTAAAGTTACAAGCAGAATTACAATTACTGTTGCAATTCCTGCAAACCATCTTTTATTTGAAGTGAACATTGTATTACTCCTTCTTTTGATGAATAAATTATATTTAGATATCCTCTGATTATTCAAAGGATTAATAGAAAAGATATAAGGTAAAGATTAAATCAGAAATGTTCTGTTGTAGAGGTAAATTTTATTAGTGATAGATTGTGGTGGTGTATGAAAATGCTCTAAATCTAATTGAATATATGATAAGATTTGTTCAATTGAATCATAATTACAATGTATGCAAATTTGTTTTTCCACTTTCAGCTTAAACAAATCGTTTATTGCAACCTTGCCCGTATCTGTTAAAGTTGCTTTTACGATCTCGCAATAATCGTGTGAGTTGGGGTTATCCCCAGTATAACCAAATTGTCCTAATTCGGAATATATAAACACGAAAACAATTACAGCTAAAATGGCTGCTGCTATACTTTTTATAATTCTATTTCTCAACATTTTATTAAATCTAAAATAACTTTCAACGATCAGATGCAAAAACTTAAGGAAAGATTCTTAATAATCCTATCCAACATTCATTCCCTTATAATAGCTATTTTTGAAGCGGTAATGCTATTTTCGTGCTTATGCCCAAGCAATTCTACGACATCAGCATTTAAAATTTCTGGTAAGATAGGTTCGTGAGAGGTAACTTTTACCTCAATATTATTTTTATCCAATGCGTAAAAGGAAATTATATTACCATTCACATCTTTTTCAAATTCCATAGATTTAACAATGCGCACATTAATACGCTGGTTGATTTCACTGCCTCCATCGAATTTACTGAAAGAACCTAATTCTTCTGTTGGCGCGAAATAAGTGTAATATATTAATCCAATTACCGCAATAATTATTACAGGTAAAACAAGTTTTGAAAACTTCATATTGCCTCTTTTCCTCTTTCATTCGTTCTTATCTTTACAACATTCTCAACGCTAACTATAAATATTTTCCCATCGCCCGTATTCCCGGTATGAGAGTATTTCTGTATCACATTAACAACTTCATCAGCCATTTCATCATTAACTACAACTTCTAATTTTATTCTTGGAATAAATTCAACTAGCTCGTAAACAATTTTATCTTTAGCGTTCTTAGCTCTGCTTTTCCCAAATCCTTTTATTTCAGAAACTGTTACACCCGGAAGTCCTTCAATTTTTTGTAATGCTTCGGTTACATCCAGTAATTTGAACGGTTTTATTATCGCTTTTATCTCTTTCATTTTATTTTCCTTTGATCTTATTTAACATTTGATTCTTTTTGTTTGGGCGGACAAGTTACATCCCCATAAGAACAGAAAACACAACAAGTGTCCAGTTTGGCTTTCAAAAGTTCTCCACATACAGTGCATTCATAAAAGTGAACACAAGCATTTTCCGGCATAATTTCTTCTTTTTTATTTCCGCACTTTGGGCATTGTATAATTGATCTTAATCTAATTATTCCCATATAGTTCCATTAATTAAAGGGAACAGCTTATTGCCATTCCCTTCGATGCTATAATTTACATTTCTCTTTCTGTTTCTCTCTTCTCAAACCAACTGTAAACCGATGGAATGATTAACAATGTCAACAGAGTTGAAGTGATTAAGCCGCCAACAACAACTGTTGCCAACGGTTTTTGTATTTCCGATCCCGCTCCGCTTGCAAACAACATCGGCATTAAACTAAATATTGCTATTGATGCTGTCATCAATACCGGGCGCAATCTGTTAAGACTTCCTTTCCTAATCGCCTCTTGTAGTTCAATTCCTTCTTCACGCAGTTGCGAAATTTGAGATACAAGCACAACTCCATTCAACACGGCAACTCCAAATAAAACTATAAATCCAACTGAAGCCGGAACTGATAAATACAATCCGGATATGTAAAGCGAGAAGATTCCGCCAATTAATGCAAATGGTAAATTGGATATTACGAGAAATGCCAGACGGATGGACTTGAACGTAACGAATAAGAGAAGCAGAATTAAACCGATCGCAATTGGTCCAATAATCAGCAGCTTGTTCATTGCTCTTTGCTGGTTTTCAAATTGCCCGCCCCACGTTAAGTAATAACCAGCCGGTAGTTGAACATCCTCTTTTATTTTTTGTTTTGCTTCTGCAACAAAACTGCCTATATCTCTACCGCTAATATTCATTTCGATACCGATTCTTCTAATTCCATCTTGCCGGCTTATCTGAACCGGTCCTTCAATCATTTTTATTTCTGCTAACTGCGCCAGCGGAATATTTATTCCTGTTTTTGTCGGGACTAAAATATTCTCAATCGCTTCAATGGAATTTCTTTTCTCTTCCGGCATACGGACGGTAATATCAAAACTCCGGTTCTCCTCATAAAATTTAGAGGCAGCTTTTCCGGCAATAGCAATTTCAATTACATTCTGCACATCATTAATATTCAAGCCATACCGCGCTATTTTTGATCGGTCTATGTTTATCGTTAAATACGGTTGTCCGGAAACCTTTTCAGTCATTAAATCGGTTCCTCCTTCAATCGAAGAAAGAACTTTAGCAATTTCATCCGCTTTACTTTTTAGCAAGTCTATATTTTCACCAAATAGTTTAAGAATCAATTGCGCCTTCGTTCCGGCAACAAGTTCGTCAATTCTGCATTGTATCGGCTGGCTAAATCCAAAACCAATTCCCGGTATTGTCTCCAAAGAAGCACGCATTTCATTTGTCAATTCTTCTCTCGTAATATCACGTTTCCATTCACTCTTTGGTTTTAATATTCCAACATAGCCGGTTTTATCCACTCCTCTCGTATCCATTGCAACACCAGTTTGCCCGATTCGTGAAACCACAACGTCAAGTTCCTCAAACTCTTTCATCTTCTGTGCTGCAAGTTGATTCACTTCCATAGATTTCGAAAGTGATACTCCCGGCAGCAATGCAACATCCATATCGAACGCACCTTCATCCATCGTAGGAATAAACTCCGTTCCTAATCTTGTAAAGAGAAACAAAGCGGAAATCAAGAAAACTCCTGCAACGCTCAAGATCATTATTTTTTTCTTCATCACATATTCTAAAACCGGCAAGTATATTTTTGTAGCATACTTCATTATTATACTTTCTTTTTCCGGTTGAGACTTCAAGAACATTGAGCAAAGAACCGGTATTACAAAGATTGAAAGGAACAATGAAGAAAGAAGAGCAATGGCAACAGTCTTTGCAAGCGGTCCAAACATCTTTCCTTCAATCCCTTCAAGCGAAAGAATTGGGATAAATGTAATCGCAATTATAAGTTCACCGAAGATACTCGGTTTTCTTACTTCCAGCACCGCTTTAAGAACTGTTAATAATTTTGGATGTTCATTGCCCCCCTCGCTTAAATGTCTTTGAACATTCTCCACTTGAATTATTGTTGCGTCTATTATCATTCCAATTGAGATCGCAAGTCCGCCGAGCGACATTAAGTTTGCACTCAATCCCACAAGTTTCATCACAACGAATGTAACAAGAAGCGAAAGAGGTAAGGCAATTAACACTACAAAACTTCCTCTAAAACTTCTTAGCAATAAATACAAAACTAAGAGAACAAGAAGAGATCCTTCGATCAAAGCTTTGTTTACAGTATTTACACTCGCATTAACTATATCGCTTCTATCATAATAAGGAACCATTTTAATTCCATCCGGAAGGATGTTGTTCTCATTTATTTCTCTGACTTTTTCTTCTACACGCTTAACAACTTCACGGCTGTTTTCGCCGCGCAGCATCATTACAATCCCGCCAACACACTCATCTACACCATTCTTCATCGAAGCACCCATCCGGACAGCCTCGCCTATCTTTACTTCTGCAACATCTTTTATATAAGTAGGTGTTCCTTCGTGAGCCTTCAGAACAATGTTTTCTATATCATTTATATTCTTAATTAATCCAACTCCTCGAACGATATATTGATCGGAATTCCTTTCAAGAATATTCCCGCCCACATTTTGGTTGTTATTCTCGATTGCAGAATACACTTCATCAGCCGTTATTGCATACTTCAGTAATTTTTCCGGTGATACAATTACCTGGTATTGCTTGAAGTAACCGCCGAAAGAATTTATTTCATTTACACCGGCAACACTTTTTAACTGCGGCGTGATAATCCACTCTTGTATTGTTCTTAAGTTTGTTAAGTAAGCAATCTTTGAAAGTGAATCGCTTGGTATTTTTCCTTCGAGAGTATATTGATATATTTCTCCCATTGCTGTTGCTATTGGTCCCATTGCAACTTCCACACCTTTTGGAACGCTTTCTCTTGCTTCACCAAGCCGCTCAAATACCAATTGCCGCGCAAAATAAATATCAATATTATCCTTAAAGACTATTGTGACAATCGAAAGACCGAATTTTGTTACCGAACGCATTTGTTCAACATCCGGTAAACCCCGCATTGCCATTTCAATTGGATAAGTTACATTTCGTTCAATCTCGATTGCGGAAAGTCCATCCGCGTGACTTACAACTTCAACTTGTATATTTGTTACATCCGGAAAGGCATCAATCGGTAAAGTCAAATATGAGTATAACCCGAACGCAACTATGAGCAGTGAAAGAAATATTATCATTCCTTTCTGCTTTAACGTCAATGAAATTATTTTTTCTAACATTAATGTTCATCTCCTTCTAATTCTTCCTTCTTTAATTCACTCTTCAAATAAAACACTCCCTTCGATGCAACTTTTTCACCTTCTTTCAATCCTTCTTTAATTTCAATCCGGTTATCAACAGATAATCCTGTAATCACTTTCCTTTGTTCAAAAATTGTTTCGCTTGTTTGAACAAAAACATATTCTTGCCCGGTTTCTTTTACCACAGATTCCTCCGGTATCATAATCGCTTTTGCATTTGCACTTACCGGTATTTTTAGTTCACCGAACATTTGAGGTTTTAATTTGTTGTTTGAATTTCCAAACTCTCCCCGTATTGTTATTGTCCTCGTCTGTTCATCAACTGTTTGGCCGATATATATGATTCGTCCGTTAAATTTCTCTTTCAGATATGTTGCGGATGTGAATAATGCGTTTGTTTTCTGGTTTATCTTCGTTATATCTTTTTCATATATCTGTCCGTCAACCCAAACTGTATTTGTATTAATCACTTTGAAAGCATTTGTTGTTGCGTCAACCAATTGCCCGATAACTACATTTCTTTCAACCACAACACCGTTGATTGATGATTTGATTGGTAGCGTGCCGGATGTATGATCTTCGCTTTTGTTTCCATCTGTAACATCTTCATCACCCAAACCAACTGAATGTATTTTTTTATCTTCTGCTTTGTATTCGGCTAACGCTTTTTCATATTCGGCTTGGCTTTCCAATAACACCTTTTGCGATCCTATTTTTTCATCAAATAATTTCTTCTGTCTTTCATAATTTGCTTTTGTGTAGTCTAACGCAGCTTTTGCTATCATGAAACCTGCTTTTATTTCACCAACGTCAAGACCTTCAACCGTCATCAATACTTGTCCTACCTTAACGAAGTCGCCAACTTTTACAAATACCTTGTGGACTCTTCCTTGAACTAGCGAACCGATTTGCGCTTCATTGTCCTGGTTAGTAATTACTTTAGCGGGAATTGTTAAATAACCGGTGAATGGTTGTAATGATACCGTTTCGGTTTCCAATTTTATTTGTTTTATTGATTCAGCAGATAATTTTACTACTTCGCTATGTTCATTATGGCTTTCTTCTTTTTTAGGTTCTTCTTTACCGCCGCAACCATAAAAACCATACACTAAAACAATTACGACTATTAATAATTTGATACTTGCTTTCATTTATTTCTCCAATTCTGATTTGTCAATAATATTTTGCCCGACTATTTCTTCAATTCTAAAAACTGATTGATAATGATTGAATAAAACATTTATGTAATTATTCCGCGAGCTTATCAAAGTTTGTTTCGCTTGTAGATATTCAAGATATGTAAGTTCTCCGGCATCGTAGCTTTTTATCGCGGTTCTGTAAATCTCTTCAGCTTGCGGAAGAATATCATTCACATATAGTTTTACTTGCTTTAGATTATTTTCGTGATCAGTAAAAGCGCTTTTTATTTTTAAGGCTATCTCGTTCTTTGTCAATTGCAGTTCCGATTCAGATATGGACTGATTGGCGACTGCTTCCTGAATTTTTCCTCTCTGATCGAACATAAACCATAAAGGGACAGAGATACCAAACGAAGCTCCGTAGAATCCGTTATTACCGTCGCGCGTTTGTTTGAAATATGCCAGATTAATATTAGGAAGAATGGAAGACCACGCGAGACCTTTTTCAACAGATGCTATTCCATATTTTAATTCGGCTATCTTAATCTGCGGATTTGTTTCTTCCAACGATTTATATATTTGTTCAATACTAATTTTGTGATCAACAAAAACAAGCGTATCAGTTAAAGCGAAATTCGAGTCATAGCTTTGTTTTCCATATCCAAGTGAGTAATTCAATTCGGCAAATGCTGTCGTTAGTTCATTCTTTGCAACTTCCAGATTGTTCCGCGCCTCAGTGTATTGAACCTTTGCAGTCAATCTTTCAAGATTCGTTCCTTCCCCAACATTTTGCCTTATCTCCGCTTTCTTAAAAAAATCTTCCGAGATTAATAGATTTTCCTCCGCAGATTTCACCTGATATTGTTTAGCCAGAACTTTGTAATAACCTGTTTTGATTTGATTAATAACGCTTCTCTCAGTCAAGTTTAGTTTGTAAACTGCAATTTCTTCTTCTTTATTGTATTTGCTTCCTTTCAAAAAGTAATTGGAAGGGAACTCGAAGGATTGACTTACTGCCAGAGTTTTTTCACTGTAATTACTTAAACTACTGTTCACCGGTGCATATTCATAGCTCATCCCAACTTCCGGTTGAGGTAAGGATATTCCGCTCCAAAATCTTCCCTTTGAAGCAGAAATATTTTCTATTGCGCTTTTTACTTCCGGATTATTTTTCAGTCCAATTTCAACAGCTTCATTCAAACCTAGTTTTTTAATTTCAGTTTGTCCGTAAATGCAAAGCGGTAAAACTGCAATTGCGAACAAAACAAAAAATTTGTTTCCCGCAAAACGGGATTTTGTTTTACTCAACATAATTCTCCAAATAAATTAATTATTAATGACACTTATCCCGTAACGGGAATACTTATCCGCCATTGGCGGAATGAAATGAAATGTGATTTGTTAAATCAGAAAAGTTCTATGTAATAAATAGAGATCGAGAAATGGCTTTGTGGTAAAATGATGATCAGTTATTTCAAAAGAAGTCTGTGTTTCTTGTGCTTCAATTTCTTCAAAAAGATGGATACAGATATCTTTGTTAGGTTCAAGCTTAGAGAGTTCATCTTTGAGGATATTTGAGTGGGTATTTGTATTCTTGTCAATCTCACAATAATCGTGCGTACCGTGATTATCTCCGTCATAATCCAAAAACCCTAACTCTGAATGTAAAAACGAAAAAACGAAAAATCCGAGAAGGCTTAGAGATATTATCTTTGTTGTTGTATTTCGAAATATTTTCTTCATGTGGTGCAAATTTATTGCTTTCTCTCTCGGGAAACAAATACCTCATTTTCGGAATCTTTTTGATCTCTCCAGTTCTCTACAATAGCATATTTTAGCAGAGCAAAATTCTTCTTTTTATTACGATAATCTCCGCTTCACCGTTCATTTTCCCTAAACAAACTCCCCATCGCTACAGATACTTTCCCTTTTTCAAAATCCTTCGTTGAAGCATCCTTTTTACTCAATGTACTTCCTTTTCGATTCGGGTTTGTTCCCTGCCTATAGATGAAAAGCACACAATCTTTAATAACACATTCCCGTACTTGCTTCTTCTCAAACCCGGAACATTCCAAACAATGTTTCTTTATCGCTTTTAATGGTGTTACATTCATCTTATTTCCTCTTTTGTTAAAATTTATAGACTTGGACGTATGGACGCAATTTTATTAATTTTTTAACCGCACTTAAAAACGGCACATTTTTGCGTCCAAGCGTCCATAATAATTATGCTGCTTTTTTATCTTCTTTTTTCTTGAGACTTATTGTCCGCTTTGCCCCAGATTTATTTTCTACTACTTCTATTCCTTTGATTCTCGCAAACATTTTTAACCAATGCGTAAGTTTACGCTGAGTTAACTTTCCCACTCCATCGGAATCATAATCGCTATACTCTTTCTTAAAATCTTCGAACAATTCTTTTTTATCATATTCCTTTTCAAGTTCTAAACTTTCACTATATTCGGCGAACTCAATAGATGTTTCACCAATAAGTTTTTTCTTCTCAAGATTTACATATTCATAAGAGACTAATCCTTTTTTTAAATAAAACTGCAAACACTCAATCATAAAACAATCAAAACTATTCCACTCAATTTCATCCCAGCCTTCATAAAATCTTTTTCCGAATTCATCGAAAGGACGATGATTTCTATTGAAGTAATCAGAAAACTCAACGATAAACTGTCTATCTAAGGTTGAGTCATCGATTCCTTTTATCGAAAAATTTGTTGAGATCACAAGCTTGGGGGATTCACTTCCGTTTAGGAACATTTCATCTTTATTTTTCCGTTCTATGGTAAGACCGTCGGTAATGATAGAAAACAACCTTTCGAACGGAAACTTCATACTTATATCTTCTATAGCAATAATTGATGTATCTGCTTTTACTCTTTGAAAGGCAAAATTCTTGGCTGGATTAAAATTTCTTCCATCTTCAACAACAGTATTTCTGATATGGGATATCCCTTTTATTACCATCCCTTTCCCGCTCCTTCCGAAAGAACCCTCGCTCAACTTTTCATCGATGAAGATGATCGCTTTTGCATTTGAGGGATCTTTATAAGTATGGAGTAGAAAACCAATAGCACTTTTCAATGCTTCATACCTTTTAACTTCCTTTCGGCAAATATTAAATATGAAATCTTCATACATTGTTCTCTTTTCGGTTCTCGCATAATTACGCTTAATAATTTGTTTTCTCCAGATATGCTTTTCTAAAGATTTGTAATCATTAAATTGACTTCTATCTTCATCGATCTCTATATAACCGTTTTGGAAATAGAAAAATCCTTTTTTATCGCAATCTTTACTAAACTCAATGTTTCGAGTTATTAAAAATTCTAAGAACTGAATTGAGAAAAGCTGATTAGCAGACTTTATTAGTGCATCGATTAATTCTGTTCTTGTAGTTCCTTCCAAATCTTCCACAGCAAATGATTCTAAATACTGCATCACTCTCTCTTTTACATCTACGCAGTCTATTTCTTCTACAATATTTTGTCTTATTCGCACGAATAAATAACTAGATTCAATTCTGTACTTACAGAATCCTTCGCTTTCAAGTAGCCTCTTAAAACGTGTTCTCGATATTTTTATCCCCCCCTTTTCATCTACAGACCAAAATTTTATTATTGGTTTTATCCATCCATAATTCTCTGCAATGTGAAACAAACTTCCCAATGTCACCCTGCCGTCATAATCCTTTATAAGCTCATCATACTTGATATTCAATTGGTCTTCAGTATCGTTATAATTGGGATTCGCAAGACTCATGTCCACAAAATATTTTCTTCCTGTTTCACCATAAGGAACGAGAGCAAAACCGACTCTGTACCATTCTTCATAACAATTGGAAGGCAAGTTTTTACTTAAATGCTCCAAAGCACTTTCTAATTTGTCCTTGTCATAAGGCGAGGCTTCTTCTTTCACTTCTTTCGTTTGAGTGCTTCTTTTAGTTACAATCTCCTCTGTCTCAAAATATTTTGAGATCACTTCGATCAGTTTCTCAACTTGGATATATAATGGAGATTCTTTTGGTTCGTCATAATAAAAATTATAAATACCTCCACTTTCGTGTAAAGATGGTGGTAGCACGGTTTGACAGTTTTTCCATCTCACTTCAATGTGTTTGCAGATATTTTTCTCTTTTGGTTTGAACTTATAGACAGCTTTGTCACCCCAAAACTTTTTACTTAAAACTCCAAGTTCATCCTTTATTCTAAGATAGATATGAAATCCCTCGCCACTGCCACTTTGTATTACCCAAGGATATTTCTCCGGTAGTTCCAAATCTTTTAAAAGCTTGTCCACAATTTCATAATCCTCAACAATATCTAAATCGAGGTTTCTGAGATCCTCAATTCCCAAGATAGCTCCGGCACCTGTTGCATTTCTCCAGTCCATTTGCTCAATATCTGCTTCGGTTTGTTTCTCGCTCTGCCATTTATCCCAGAGTATTTTAGGTTTTTTCCCTTGAATTGGCAGAATATTAATCCCGAAGTCTTCGTGGTATTGTTTACCAATTTCTTTAATAGTGTTCATGTTTTTCCTTTTTATTTAATAATTAATTTTAATTCCGGTGTTTTATTAATCTGATTTTGATCAATCGTTTTTATTGCTTCTCTCAAAGAATCCATATTCAAATGGCTATAAATTTCTGTTGTTGTTATTGATGAATGTCCGAGCAATTCTTTAATCGTATAAAGATTAACCCCTTTCTGTGCAAGGTTTGAGGCAAACGAGTGTCTGAGTGAATGAAAATGGATTGCCTTATCAATCCCAGCTGACTTGCACGCTCTTTTAAATCTTTTTGAGAAATAATCTCCCGTAAACGGTTCTCCGTTTGGTTTTGAGAAGACATAACTATTTCCTATTGGAATAACTTTTTTCTCCCTTAGGGCGAGGAGTGCAGTGAAGGCTTCATCGCTAATCGGAATGAATCTTTGATTTCTTCCTTTGGTAACAAAATCTTCATCTCCCACTGTAATTATTCTTGTAACAAGATTTATGTTCTTCCACCGAAGCTTAACAATCTCATTCAATCGCATACCAGTATAAAATGCTATAATGATTATATCTCTTACAATTGTTACAACTATGTGCCTAAGAATCAACAATAACTGGTCACCGTTAACGTACGCCGGATTTACCCGCTGTTTTTTGGGCAATTTGATTTTTAGAAAGTGATTTTCAGCAATATATTTCCAATCCTTAGCTTTATTGAATGCTGCTTTCAGATTGCGGAAATAAACAACATAACCTTTTTTAACAGTGCGCTGAAGATGAATTACAAAATTTTCAATATCCTTGAATTGGATTGATGAAATCGATTTTTGTGCTCCGAAATACTCTACTAAATACTCCAACGAAATAGTAACCGACCTCAAATAAGCACTCGATCTATTATTACGAATGATATTTTTGTACTCATCAGCAAACACCCGCAATGTCACTATTTCCTTTTGTTCAGTCTGAGGCATAATTGAAAAAAGCACTTTCAACTTTTCCATCTCCTCAATCGAGAATTGGCCTAATATATTTTGAATCTCGTTTCCCATTTTCTTCGTCCGTGTTTTTCTTAATCTTGTGTTCATTCCTAATTCGTAATTTCTAATTCGTAATCATTGAAGTTCCTAATTCTTTCTACGGTGGATCATCATCCTCTTCATTAATTACATTCTCTTCCGCTTGAGTAGTCCCCGGATCGTCTTCTTGCAACTTTTCGCTTTGGTTTACTCCGACTTTGACGGAGTCTTTTGACTTGGTAAAAATCCACTCGTCGAGTTCGGATTTAGAAAAGAATAACATTTTCCCTGAGGGTTTGTGAAAGGGAATTATTTTTTTATGTGTGAGTTTATATAGGTAGCTTGGCCTAAAACCAAGGTAGGCACTTGCTTCTTTGAGGTTTAGTGGTTTTTTGTTTTGCTTTGTTAAGATGTTCTCAAGCTTGTTTAGCTTTTCGAGTATGTGATTTGTTTTCATTAGCATCAACCTTATAATTTTTATTTGTTGATGCTAAACTATCTTTTCTTTTATGCGGTATCAACGCACCATTGGGATGGTAATTTTTTTATTTACCAATGCAATGGTGAACTTTTTCTTTACCATTCGAATAGTAAACTATTTGTTTATCTCCCCAGAGTGTAGATTCTCATCCCTTAACTTTTGATATATTCACCCCATATTTAAATATGTATTTATTTCATTTCTATAGTTATGAAAATCTGAAGGGCTAATATTTTTAGTCCATTCTATGTAATTCGCGTAGTTACGTCTTTCTCCTTTAGTATTCTTATTATTCAACCAACGTGAAAAACTTGACTCATTTTCTTTTACTATCGCACAAGCTTTTTTTTGCACTCCAGCAATATTGGGGTAAAATAATTCGAAGGTTTTTATTATTCCAGCTATCTTCCTGTATTTGAGATCTTTTTCTTTACTGAGACCTTTTCCTTTTCTAAATTGATTGTATAATTTTTCTTTCTCTATAGCCAAAGCGTTTCCATTTTTAAGCACCTTAGTAAGCAGAAATAAAAACTCAAATCTGTTATCACAATCATTCTTTATCTCTTCCTTCAACACTTTCAGAGATTTATCATAGTCATAATTAAATCTATCCATCATTTTGTCAAGGGTTTTACTCGTGGTAATCGACAGCATAAACTGTATGTGCAACAAAATCACATTTATATTGTCGGATATATCACTTATATGACGGAACTCAGCACTGATCCTTTCCTCGGGGATTTTGATAATTTCGGTTAATTCTGCTATAAATTTTAAAAAGTATTTGTTTATTAGATCAAGTTCATAAATCAATAATTTTGCATGCAGTTTCTTTCGTTTCTCAAATTTCTTAACATCAATATTTTCAATGAAATAGTTTAATCTTTTCGCATCTGTAAAAGAAATTATTTCTAATAACTCTTTTTCTAATAACTGTGAAGTAAGTCTATTATATTTATCCGAAGTAAAACGAAGCACTTCATCATCAAAGTTTACTATTTTGTTCATTTCGCCAATCCAATTAAGCAGCATATTTCTCGAATTACCAACTATCTCTTCTCTTTGCTGAGTTCCATCGCTTATATTTTTTTCAACTTCAACTTTTGTAATATTTTTAACAAATCTTTTTTCCACATTGTCCTCTCTAATTTCCAAATTCAATTAAAAAATTAAGTATAATACTAATAACTAAAATCCACATATTTCACCAATTCTTTCCTATACACAAGATTATTTTTCCCATTCTTTACCACATTGAGTCATTTTTGTTCATTCTTCACGTGTGTTTCCTGCTTAGACATAATTTCTTAAATTAATTAATAAATTATACGACTTTTTATCTGATAACGATTTTAATATATGCAAACAATACACCGGATAAGAAAAGATAAAGTCATCAATCACCTTATGGATGTTCCATTCAAAGTTTTGAAATACTCTTGCGGCTATAAAAACAGTAAACAATCTAACCAAGAAATTCACAGTGGAAATAAAATAATCCAGGTAGATAACCTCGAAGCTCTTAAAGCGCTTTTGCCGAATACGAAAGGAGAATAATTACATCAAAGAATTCTCGATGAGGCTATTATCAAGTTTACTCCTTCGCCACCTCTTTTTGGAAAAGAATTGAAAACATGCCAATATCTTTTCATTCATCAAACATTTTCTCTAAATTTCAACATCAACTAATAAGTTTTAACTATGCAACTACAAGTAAAAATCGAAAACGGGAAAATCTTTGCCCCTCTTAAAAACAAGTACTTAGTTTTAACACCAGAGGAAAAAGTACGGCAAGAATACATTATTCATCTTGTAAATCACTATGGCTTTTCATTGTCGCAAATGGAACAAGAGGTGCAAGTTAATAATGCAAAAAGGGGTCAAGGGAAAGCAAGGGCTGATATTATTATTTGGGAGTCCGAAGAAGCAAGAGCTAAACGGAAAAAACCGGTAATTGTTGTTGAATGTAAAGCAGATTATATTACAATTCATCAAGAAGATTACTATCAAGGATTTAATTATGCTTCTTGGGCTGGGGCTAAGTTTTTTGTTACTACAAATCTTAAAGAAACTAAATTTTTCAGAGTTAACGTAGATAGAATGCCTGATGTTCCGGACGAAATAACCGGCATACCAAAGGCCAATGAATTAAATGATGAAAAGAAAATTCAAGAATTGTTAAATCAGCTTAAGGTTTTCACTAGGGAGGATTTTTCAAAGCTGCTCTTTAAATGTCACAATATTATTAGAAATAACGATAAGCTTTCACCAGAAGCTGCCTTTGATGAGATTAGCAAAATTCTTTTCATGAAGATTCGTTTCGAAAGAGAACAAGCTAAAACACGTACTTTATTTTCGAAAGAAGAATTTGAAAATATGAATGTCACTTATCAAAAAATTACTGGTAAAAATGCTTTACCTTTTTATCAACATTTTTTTGAAGAAACAAAAAAAACATTTAAAGCTGATGAGATATTTGATGAAAATGATACTATAAAAATTCGCGAAAACAGTTTTCTTCAAATAGTCAAAGAATTAGAAAAATATAATCTCTCAGATACTTCAGATGATATTAAAGGAATTGCCTTTGAAGAATTTTTAGGTAAAACTTTTCGTGGTGAATTAGGCCAATTCTTTACACCCAGAACAATAGTCGATTATATGGTGGAAGTGTTGGACCCTCAAGAAGGTGAAAAGATTTGTGACCCTTGTTGCGGAAGTGGTGGTTTTTTAATTAAGGCATTTGAGTATGTAAGAGATAAAATTGAGAAAGATGTTCAAGAAGCCAAAGAGAAAATAAAAAAAGAAAACTTCTCAAATGGTTTTGATAAATTACCTGAGAAAAAACAAGCCGACGTTATTAAAAAGGTTGACAATCTTTTCAATCAACTCAATTACGAATTAGACCTTCAAAATATAAAAGGCAGATTAAGAACCCTAAGCTACGATTGTATTTACGGCACGGATGCAAATCCACGAATGGCAAGAACTGCCAAAATGAATATGATTATGCACGGTGATGGTCATGGCGGTGTGCATCATCACGATGGTTTGCTAAATGTAAACGGCATTTTTGACGGAAGGTTTGACATTGTCTTTACAAACCCGCCTTTTGGTTCAAGAGTAGAAAAAACTTTAGTTGTTTCTAATTTAGATATTCCTAACGATAACAAAATAAAACTTTTCAAAGAAAGATATGGCGATGATTACGAATCAAAAGTTATAAATCCTCTTATCCAATGGGCAAACGAAAGTAATGGCAAGAGGGGAAAAGGGAAACCCATTGTTGATCTGTTTGAATTGGGGAAAATGAGTGGATTAACCGAAGTGCTATTCATTGAAAGAAATCTAAATTTGCTTAAACCTGGTGGCAGATTAGGCATTGTCCTTCCGGAAGGGGTACTCAATACAAGTAGTTTACAAAAAGTTAGAGAGTTCGTAGAAGGTAAAGCGAAGATCATAAACATTACTTCAATTCCGCAAGATGTTTTTATTGCAAGTGGTGCCACGGTAAAACCAAGTTTACTTTTCCTTAAAAAGTTTAGTGATGAAGAGACCTTGCTTTATAAACAAATTACCGACGAAGCTGTTAAAACTGTGGATAAGAAATTCAAACCTCAAGAAGATGAATTAAATATCGTACTTCAATCTGCCATTAATATACACAACGATGTTGTAAAAAAACTAAAAGAAATAAAACTCACCAAAGGTGATAAAAAACCGATTAACGAAGAATATGAAGAACTTTTACCTGTTGAGATCAAATTAAAAAAGGAACTAAAAGAAGCTAAAGCAGCTTTCTCCGCTTCAATTAAAATACTTACACAGCAAAAAATCGAAGAAGTAAAAAGCATTGTGAAAGAAAAATTTGATTACCCCATCCCGATAGTAGAGGTAGAGAAAGCTGGCATTACGTCTACTGGAGCAAAATGCGAAAATGAATTAAAAGAGGTTACTGTTGAATATCGACAGTACATTGAAAAAAATAAGTTGTGGCAAAACCTTCAGTCTAAAGTAGTCTATTCTTTTAATGATAATGATGAAATTACAAGAGCTTGGGTTATTAATAATGTGGTTGGAGAACCCGAAACCATTTATGGCATATGATACAAGTTACACCTTATAAACATCTTCGTTTCATCAAATTTAAAGAGCTTTCAAAGTGGTATGTGAGTTACTATATAAATCCTCATAGGATAATATCTACTTTTCCATTAATAAAACTTAAGAGGGTCATCTATCCAATAAAGGAGAAAATACATTTACAAGACTTTGATGGTAATACTAAGGTAATAAAAAAGATTTCCTTTTCTGATGGGAAAATCCATCTAAGAGAAGAGAATAAAACAAAAATGGACTTGTATAAGCTTCATTTGAATGATTTGTTAGTTTCAAAAATTAATTTTCATCAAGGAGCAATTGCAATTAACAAAATTGAAGACTTGGTTTGTACTACTCACTATCAACCATATAGAATTGATCATTCAAAAGTGTTGCCTGAATATTTAGCATTAGTCTTAAGATCAGAAGTATTTTTAAATTTTATTGACTACCTAAGGGCTGACGGAATAAAGAATGAGGCCACTTATGAGTTTATTGGAGAGCTAGAAATTCCACAACCCCCACTTAACATCCAACAAAAGCTAATTGATACTTACTATCGTCAAATTCAACTTTCAATCAAGCAAGAAAAAGACGCAAACGAATTAGAAAATAAAATTGAAACCAGAATTTGTGAGACTTTAGGCATCAAGATTGAAAAAGGTAAAACTACAAAGGGCTTAAACATTTTTGCATATAAGGATATTACTAAATGGTCCGTTGACTATATCCTAAAACAAGGTAGCCTTTCAAGTTTAAGAAAATCCTTTTTCCCGGTTATACCCTTAGGACAAATAATTGACTATTTACAATATGGTATTTCAGAAAAGTCGAATGTTGCCAACAAAGGAACTGTTGTTCTCAGAATGAATAATATTCAAAATAGAAAAATTGATTTAGAAAAATTGAAGCATTGTGATTTTGAAATTTCAAATCTTAATAAAGAAAAAGCTCTTTTGCAAAAAGGCGATTTGCTTTTTAATAGAACAAACAGCAAGGAGTTAGTTGGTAAAACTGCTGTATTTGATCTCGATGGTGAATATACTTTCGCCTCATACTTAATCCGGCTAAGGTTTAATAAAGAGATCAATCCTTACTATGTAAACTTCATTTTAAATTCACAAATCGGGAGAATGCAAATTGACTTAATGAGTCGCCAAATATTGGGACAAGCAAATATAAATTCGGAAGAACTTAGAAATATTATGATTCCCATCCCATCTTTAGAAATTCAAAACAAAATTGTTGCTGATTTAAACAAAATTGTGAATGAACAAAAAACACTTTTAACAAATTCTGAACAAAACAAGACTCTTGCAGTGCAACAATTCGAAAAAACGGTTTTTAGTTTATGAAATTAGAATACTTCAAAATTGTTGATCGTTTCAAAAATCTGGAAAATATAGAATTAGATTTTTCCGGTAAAAACGGAACTACTGTTTTAATTGGCAATAATGGCAGCGGTAAAAGTAATATGCTTGAAGCAATTAGCAATATATTCGCTTGTCTATATAACCACTCTTTTAGCCCACCGCTAAGATTTAAATTTGAATTGAGATATTCGAAGGACACACATAAAATTGAAATTAAATATGATAATTCAAACTACGATATAATTGTAAATGGTAATGCTGACATACTTAAACCTGAATATTTACCTACCCAGATAATTAGCTGTTATAGCGGTGAAGAAAGTAGATTGTGGGAAGAATATTACAAACCTTTTTATGAGAATTACATCAAAGCTCTTCGTGGTGATTCCCTCCCCAGTTCGGAATTAATTTATATTAACAAATATTATTGGAATATCGCTCTACTTACTTTTTATTATCATGATTTTTCTTCTTTTACTGATCTTAAAGATTTTTGTGAAAATACTTTAGGAATACAATCGCTTGACAAAATTAAGTTTAGCTTTGATATTTCAAAACTTCGAAGTTGGCCTTCGAATCCTGTAACAAATTTTGTAAAGGCAATAAATCCTACCGCAGAAAATTTAATTGAGATCGACTTGACTACACTTAAAAGTCGTGTTTCATCTATCGCTAATGAAATTGATTTCTTCCGATATTTATCCGCTGCTTTCATGCCAAAAGACGATAAACTAATAACTAAAATTGAACTCACTATTAATAATAACATCACTGCCAATTGTTTAAGTGAAGGCGAAAAAAAACTTATGCTCATCAAATTAATTCTTGAAGTTATTGGCGATGAGAATTCATTAATTCTATTAGATGAACCAGACTCTCATGTCCATGTTTCAAAAAAGAAAGAAATTGTTAAAATGCTTTCCCAATATTCAAATAGAGAAAATGTTATAACAACACACTCACCTACTCTTGCCCACCATTTTGATAACAAACATATAACTATGCTCTCCCGTTTACCAAGTGGTGATGCAAAAATAGAATCGAAAGAAAAACAAGAAGTTGTCCATGATATTACGAACGGCATCTGGTCATATATGGAACAGAATATCTTCTTAAATTCCAGTAAAGATATTCTATTAGTAGAAGGGAAAACAGATGAGATAATATTAAAAAAAGCATTATCTTCTTTGCAACTTACCATGCCAACTATATATAACGGTATGGATTTTGAATACATACCTTGTGGTGGCGCCTCAAATGTTAAACTTTTTGTTGATAAATTTAATCCAAAATCTCATCAAAGAATTATCGCATTATTTGATAACGATAATGCTGGTTGGGAAGGTATTACTGCGGTTTTCGATGACGGTAATAAATATAGACGCACCAATCCTCATCCCCCCCAAAAAAATGATACTTTCATCTTGGTCTATCCGTATCGCCGTTACTTTCGAGGCGGAAGTGATTTCAATATTGAAGATTATTTCCCAAAATATATTCTCAATCGTTATGTACTTAAAAATTTTAAAAGCCTAAGTACGCTAAGCAGTAAGGATACCGTAAAAAAATTAATTGCAAAAGAATGCCACTCATTTGATGATTCTTCATTTTTATATTTCTCGGTTTTATTCGAAAAGATAGCATCATTGAGATAGTCAAAAATGACCTTTTACATTCAATATAATAACCATCTAAACAACCATCTTCAAATGAAAAAGAAATTTGATATAATTGTAGTTGATAATTAGGAATTATTTTTGACTTAATTATGTACTATAAAGTCAACCATAATTATTAAGAGTATAAATCATGTCAGACCTCAAACTATTTTACATCGCCAAAAACAAAGTGATATTACAACGGAGTACAAAATGAAACAAACTTGGATGATTCGCGCTGAAGGTGGTGCCTTAATTGAAATGTTTCTCTCAAAAGGAATTGCCGCTATCGGTTGGTCTAAAGTGAATAACTTATCCGGCTTAACAAAAGAGCAGTTATTAAAAAACATCGAAAATGCTTGGCCCGAAAAAAAACAAGGGACAAACAGAAATATCGTTAGCGTTCTTTACCGTTTTGTTAATGAAATCAAAATCTCAGATAACGTAATTACTTACGATCCAAGCAAACGCACCTACCATATCGGCAGCTTTATTTCAGATTATACTTACGACACCTCCTTAGGCGAATGGCCGAATTATCGTAAAGTAAAGTGGCTAACCGAAATATCAAGAGATCGTCTCAGTGTAAACTCAAAGAATGTTCTTGGTTCAACGTTAACTTTGTTTAACGTCCCTGGTGAAGTATTTACTGAAATCGAAAATGTAATGAAGGATCCAACAGTAACAACTATCGAACCGGAAGCCATACTTGACTTAGAAAATATTTTTGATGACGTGCAAGCTCGCTCAATTGAATTTGTTAAAGATAAAATTTCTAAGCTCGATTGGGAAGATATGCAAAATCTCGTTGCCGGACTTTTACGTTCAATGGGATATAAAACAAAAGTATCTCGTCCGGGTTCAGATTTAGGCAAAGATATTATTGCCTCACCGGATGGATTTGGTCTTGAGCAGCCAAGAATTGTTGTTGAGGTAAAACACCGGACACAAACAATCGGATCACAAGATATTCGTAGTTTTTTAGGTGGAAGACATAAAGATGATAAAGGATTGTACGTGAGTACCGGCGGTTTTACAAAAGATGCAAAGTACGAAGCTGACAGAGCATCAATTCCCTTAACCCTCATGGATGCTGATGATTTAGTCAAAGAGATTCTAACAAATTATGAAAATATGGATGTTGAAACCAAATTACTTTTACCATTAACCAAATTCTATTGGCCCAAGTAAAATCTTTGTAATCTAAAGGTAATTGCACTTTTGCTATATTTAATTTCTAAATATTTTTCATAATTTACCGATAATAGCTTTAAGTTTATTTAATTTCGCTTAAAATAGCGATTATTTATTTTTCCCTTAGTTCATTGTTTTTAATAAATGTCTTATATTTGCATTCATTGTTTTATATTATTAAATAATAGTTAGGTCTTTTATGAAGATCCGTAAAAACACTTCTTCAGATCAAAAAGTTTCCTCAAGCCGAGATAATTCGTGGTTTTTATCTTCCGAAGGTAAAGAACAATTATCTAAGTTTATTAAGAAAGCGGAAAAGTTGGCCTCAGCTGTTAATGAGAGTCGCCAAATACCTGTATCTATAGTAAAAGAACCATTTACCGTATAGTCACCTCCTTCTATTGTAATGAATTTTGAAGTTCACCCTTACTCGATTGCTGAACTTATCAAAATCATTTCAGACAATTCTCTCGCCAATGTGGATGTTATAAAATCAAAACATCATTCTATCTATTTTGAAGAATATTTTTCCCATCTCGACACGAAAACAATTGTAGTCGAACATGATTACATTGATAAAGATTATCTCGATGATTTTTCTTCTTATTATGTCAGGTGTTTTGATGATTATGAAAGGAAGTGCACCCGTCTTCACTTTTTCTCAAATGCTTTCGATGAAGATAAATTCGCTAAACTCCTCGAAAGCGAGGAGTCAATTCTTTCCGCAGAAATATTATCAAAAAGTTATTTAGGTTTCATCGTTGTAAAGAAATTACCAAATACGGTTATAGGTCGCTCTTGTCTTAAAACTTATAATGACGATCATCATCGCAATTTCCCTATTATCCGTCCTTATAATGCAAATTTATATGGAATAGATTTATCTGTCGAATCCATTCCTTTTCAAGAACAAGACAGTGTTGTTGCTGCTTGCGCTACAAGTGCTTTGTGGTCGATTTTTCATTGTACTGGTTTAATGTTCCATCATCCCATCCCATCACCTGCTTTAATCACTAAGAAAGCTTCTGAGTATCTTCCTACTGGCACTTTAGATGCTCGGATTTTTCCAAATAAAGGCCTTTCAATTGAACAAATGGCTTATGCCGTTAGAGATGTTTCTTTGGAACCTTATTTAGTGAATCCGAATGAACAATTTATACTTCAAAGCACGGTTTATGCATATGCTCATAGCAAAATCCCCTCGCTTTTGGGCATTTCATTGTATAATACCTCAACAAAAGAATACATTGGTCGCCATGCAGTTGCTGTTACTGGTTATCATGTTGATGACTCCTATGTCACTACAGTCCCGGATTCCGCAGTACATCTAAAATCATTTCGAGTTAGCAAATTCTATGTTCATGATGATCAAGTCGGCCCTTTTGCCCGTATGATTTTTGATAATAATATTTTCACTTTTAACATCGGTGGTGTTTCTTTTGACGATTACTCTCTTCAAACTTTTTGGTCAGATATAAATCGTCAAGTTGGTAACATTCGTGCTATTCCCTCAATACTATTAATCCCTCTCTATCACAAAATAAGAATACCATTTGCATCAATTCTGAATTATATTATTTTCTTCAATACCTTTATTGAGTTTTTACGTCAAAACAATTTTCTTTCCATAACTAATTTCCTTGAATGGGATATTTATCTTACTTCCATAAATGAATTTAAATCTGAAATATTTTTAGATAAAAAACTTGTTGGCTCTGGACTTAGTTTCATTTTAGCTTCTCCTTTACCACATTACATGTGGCGAGCTACGGCAACCAACAACAATCAACTTGTTCTTGATATTTTGTTTGATGCAACGGATATAGAACAAGGCGATATTTTATTGAACATAATAGAGTATGACAAAACGATTACTGCTTCAATTCGTCAATATGCTCGCTTTCCACTCGCTTCCGACGATTATCTAAATTCACCTGCTAAAGAAATCATAAAGTGGTTTAGAGATAACTGATTTTTGAATAATTAAGTTTTCAGTTCGTTTTATCTTCAACAACTTTCAGTAAAGAAATCCATCTTTTTAGAAAAGCCTAAGCAAAGATTGACTTGTAACTTCTTATAAATATAAGAAATACCTTTTCAAAAATATTCTCACTTCTAAGGAAAAATCTGATTTTAAGTAAAGAAATAGCCGGCAAGATGTAGGCTAAAGCAAAACTTTCTTTTCATTTGCTAATCGCAGAATGAAACCGTTTCGCTTTATTGCCGGAAAACAATCTGGAAGAAAGGGAAGTTTTTTTTTAATCGCAAAGGCAGCGGAAGGAGGGAAAAACTTAACGGTAGTACGGTCATTCACCTAAAATTTACTTGTTCCAACAAATTCAGCAGTAAATTAAATTTTAGGTTCATTTCCCTTTACATAATGCGGTATTATTCTGCGGACTTAATAGGGGTAGTTGAAGTGTCCGCAGAATAAAGAGACATTATGCAAACTACCTATTTTTGCCCCTTCCTTAGCTGCAAATACAAATGAGTTTGATCATAATTTTTGTTTCAAAAATTCCGCCAAACTCCAATCCGTACAAATGTTCACCATACTCCCCGAACATTTGTACACCTTGAAAACAAATGAGGCTTGTTCATGGTTTTTGTTCCCAAAAACTCACGCCAAGCCTCTGAAATGCGCCCTTTTTGTCCGTTTTGCGGAAAGCGGCGCAAGGTTTTAGATCCTTCTACAGTCCTCATTCCCTCTTTTTTAGCGTAAAATCGCCCTTTTTAAGATTATAGTTCTTCAAGTAATAATTTTCCGTGAACTGAACTCCTTGATCAGTGAGTGTTTTGTCTCTTTCGGCCAAATCTTTGTCAATTTCTTTCTTATAGAGGAGTATAAATTTTATTTAACCAATAAAGCTTTTGTCTAATGTGTTGCATTAATTGGTAAAAATTAGTGTATACTTTATTTTAATCTACATTCGAAATTCCATCTCTGAAAAGCGCATAGTTGTACCCCTTAAGTTGGCTGTTCTTTCACAAACAATCCTGCAGATTTATGTAAGCAAAGTAAACGAGGAAATACTTCGTCGAAGAGAATCATAAAATTATGATTTACCAACTAGGTCGATTTTTAACTATTCATTAAAATTGGTTATTTTTCATTATAATCTAACGCAATTATAATTTATTGATGATGTACACATATCAATTTAAGTTGGTTAAGTGAAAAAAAACTATAATCAAGAGAATTCAAACACTGCAACAATTCTATATTTAATTGCCTTCTTCGTAATCATCATAGTTGTATATTCCTTAAATAATCTAAGGGATAAAAACAACTTACCAAATGCAATCAGAGATACATCTATTGTTATATCAGACAGTGGGAATGTAATTGTTGATGAGTTTTTATCAATTGATAGACCTGTAGATATGATCATTTGTTCAAGAGGCATTCAAAGTCCCAATCCTATCTATATCCTCGTTTTTAAAATAAATGGGCAAAAAATTTCAAAAGATGAAATTCAAATTAAATCACTCCGTGAAAATGGAATGAATATATGTTATTTAAAATTGAAAAAGTCGTTGTTGAACTATGTGAATTCTACTGATAAAGAAGTAGATGTTCGTTGGGTGTATCGATATAATATATTATCAAAATATCAATCTTCAATTTTTAAAAATATTGAGTCATACAATCTCGAAATGCCCGAAATTTTTACTCCGGCTGAGCAAAGCTGGGCTTTAAGTGAAAATATTAATGTAAAATTGCTTCCCAATAATTATTATTTATTGAGCAATATTTTCCCGGAATATAGTCTTACTTATAATTCACCAAATTCTCTCAGTCTTAAGAGGAAATACATAAACACTAATTTGAAATTATTGGGAGCTATTAAAAGATATTTTATCATTCGGAAAAGATTCCCGGACTTTATAAGTGAATTTCATCGGCAAATTGATCTAAAAGAGCTTGATCGGTTAGAAGAGGAATGGGATATCTTCCAACAATCAGATAGCCTTTATAAAGGAGGAAGTTTTCATTTTACACTACCAGCGAGTTTCACTCCGACAATTCCTGAAATGTCAGTAACGATTGATGGTAAAAATTACAAACCTTTTCCCATAGACTCAACTAAATTCGAACAGATACTTAGCAGTGGTTTAACTGAAAACAATTATTGTTATTACTATATTGGTATTGATAAGGATAGTTATCGTTCAAAAGTAAAAAATAAAACTATCGATATTATTTACGGTTCTTATAAAGATCAAATTATTGATTTTAAAATAAAACTTTCATTTAATCCTCTAAATACGGGTAGACTTCAAAAAGTAGATTATTTTAATTACAGATTCTGCTACTATCCGACATATTTATCTAATTTTAACCGGGAAGACGTACTCCGCATCAATTTGCCGAATGAAATGACAATCTCTAAAATATGGTCATATAATAATCATATCGTTGACAGCAGCAGTACATCATTGTCTTTCAGTAGAATGAATAATCAAAATTATGCTAATCAACCCCTGATAATTGATATTGAACGTGATGGAGTTCAAACTGCGACGTGGTTAAAGAACATTAATACTGCACTTTGTTTTATCTCTCTCCCATTCACTTTTTGGTGGTATATAAAACGTTTTTTCAATGAAAAAATAGAATTACGGATGAAAGATATTCTAAAATTATTTACCTCACTGGTGGGTTTCGAAATATCTTTCTATCTATGGAAATCAGAATTATTAGAGCTTGCATTATTTACGAACTATCTAATTTTGTTAGTTATGTGTCTTTTTGCGATTCTTCTATTCCGTTGGTCAATTAAAATTCCACCAACGATTTCCACTAAGAATTATAAGATTTAATAAATGTAAAAACTAATTTAATTTTTAGTAAAAAAGTATGCTTTATCCCAAAAAACAGAAAAAATGATTCTCAAGTATTCACAACTCTTCATTCTAACCACCGCCATACTTTTATTCCTGGCTCAACTTCAACAAGATCGCATTCCGAAAATCAATTCCACTTCAATTCATTGATATGTAATAAATATAGAGTTACTCCATAATCACATCGGGTTTAGAATTTTTCCTTCAGAGAAATTTCAACTGTTGCTTCTCTCTTTTCTTCGCGCTATTGGGAATAGAGATTAGGGGGTTTTCTAATTGGTCAATTTAACTTCGATTCCTTTTTATGTCTCTTAATACAACTGTTCCTTCATCACCATGATTGGTCTTCGAAGAGGGGTTTTAAGTACATCACTTTCTCTTAAGCACCGCCAAAAGCACAACGAACCTCTTTTTTATGGGAGAAAAGCAATTTTTCCATCAGCTCCACGTTTGTAAACACAATAAAAATTACCAACCGCTAATCTCCTCTCCGGCATTTTTTATCGCATTTACTTCACGATGGAAAATCAACGGCAGTCCCTATAAAAAAGATGTTCTAATTTTATTGGCGGACTTGAAAAAATCGAAAGTGAAAAGCAGTTTAACCCCTCAATCGCTTCGATACCATTCATTTGTTGGTGTTTTCGGTACATCCAACGCAACAAGACATAAAGATTCTTAAACCATTCTTTGACCTGAAAACCTCCCTCATTTTTCTCTATTCCAAGATTTACAATAGCAAAAGCGAATCAGCGATAAGCGAACGGCAACGCAGTTGAAATTTTATTCCTCTTTGAAAAATGTAATTCCTCAAAACCGTTAATCTCTTTTCGGGCATCATCTGAATCTCAAATAACCTTTAATCTCAATTATCTCAGAAATTCTAAAGACAAGGAACTACAAAATGAAAAAGTCTCTTAAAAACCAATCTAAAAAAAGTAAACAACAATCTTCTAAAACATTAAACAACGATACTCTTGAAATCAAAAGAGCCCCTCTTTTTGATTTCATCAAGAATCAGCTTGGAGGAATTGAACTAACCCCGGAACAAATGAAAGAACTTAAACCGGAACGACCAGTGATCAATTACTCAATGTTCCCGATAAACCCGGATGAAGAGTATGAATACGGTTTTTAATCACTCAATCTCATTTAATCGCTCAATCACTTTTTTCAATCTCCTAACGAAAGGCAAAGACAATGACTAATCCCAAATCTGTAAAAACAATCTCCTGGAAATTCAGAGACCTTCAAGAAAGTTATCCCGAACTAATTAACTGCCAAATGAAGATCACTTCACCTCAAGACGTTTTCGTTCAATTCTCTTTTCTCTTTAGAAATGAAGTCAAAGAGAAGTTCGTAGTCTTTTGGCTCAACTCTCAGAACAGAGTGATCGGGTTTGAAGTAGTCTCAGAGGGAACGCTTGATTCTTCCGTAGTACACCCAAGAGAGGTCTTCAGAGGGGCAATAGTCGCAACTTGCAGAAATATCATCATTGCCCATAACCACCCTTCGGGAAATCTTGAACCGAGCAACGAAGATATTTCAATCACTAAGAAATTGGTGGAATCGGGAAAAATAATCGAGATCAATGTCTTCGACCATATCATTTTTACAAATTCGGGTTACACCTCATTTGTTGAAAAACGATTGATGTAATCGCAACAATTTTTAGCCGGGAAGCATAATGCTTTCCGGCTTTCATTTAACACAAATCAAACTTCAATTAATTACAAAGGAACAATATCATGAACTACTCAGAATTCTCAGCACAAATCTCAAATAAGATCATTTCAATTTTAGAGACCGGAAAGCTTTCCTGGAGACAAACTTGGAGGGTTTCTCTGCCTCATAATTTTGTCAGTAAGCGCCGATACAGCGGTATGAATCTCTTCAGCTTGTTCGGGACAATGATCGACAATAACTTCACTAATCCGGGATTCTTAACCTTCTTACAAGCTTCTCAAAAGGGATTGAAGATCAATAAGGGAAGCAAAGGAAGTCAAGTCATCTTTTGGAAAACGGATCAAGTTTCGGAAGTGAATGTTACTACCGAAGAAATTGAGTCAAGAAGACGGATGATAGCGAAGTTCTATTATGTTTTCAATATCTCTCAAACGGATTACACCGGTGTACCGGAAATACAAATTCATGAAGATGCTCAGTCTTTACTTGATTCGATCATCCTTGAAAAGAATATCATAACTTCATTCCATCCCATCAAAGCTTCATATCGTCCAAGTCTGCATGATATCATTATGCCGAGCAGTAAACAGTTCACTTCTCCGGAGGAGTATTATTCAACGTTCTTCCATGAAATAGTTCATTGGAGTGGAAAGGAAATGCAAAGAGAGCTTAACGCGGATAATAAAACCATCGCTTACGCAAAGGAGGAATTAATCGCAGAGTTCGGATCAAGTTTTCTTTGTGCTCTTTGCGGAATTGAGAATACGTTTGAGAATTCCGCAGCGTACATCCAGGACTGGATCGAGTACGGGAAACTTGATAAGACGTTCATTCCCGGAGCTATTACCTCAGCTTCTAAAGCGGTTGAGTTCTTAACCAAAGCTTATTTCGAAGCTAAGGAACTGAAAGAAGCTGCTTAAATCTTTAATCAAATTTACGCTTCCCTCTTGATCGTGGGAAGCTTTCTTCTAATAAAATGTATATTAAGTTTTTTTAAGAGGTATCAACCATTTTAATTTGACCAGTATTTTTCATAGGTTTCATATATCAAAAGTTCAAAGCCGTTAAAATCTTAATATCAAAATCCATCAAATTTAATGGTACGGTATCCCAGAGCTTTCTTGTTGGAGTGTTCATTAAAATAATGTTTGGTAGAATTGAAGGAGTTTTTGAAAAAGTCCCTACCGAGTCCCTACTTTAAACCTTAAAATAATCGGGATTCTCAGAAAGCTTTAAAACAAAAAACCCCGAAAATCGTTTGTTTTCGAGGCTTTTTTGAGCTGGAAATGGGACTCGAACCCGCAACCTGCTGATTACAAATCAGCTGCTCTGCCAATTGAGCTATTCCAGCAATAATTTTTTAGCACACAAAATTAAGGGTATTTCGTCAGTCTTCCAAATATTTTTGCTTATTTGATCTCATCCTCTTGCGAAATTATCGAAATTTTGAACTGAACCATTTTTTGTTTCACTTTTTTTATCAATTCAAAAGTGATGTTTCGATATTGAAAGATTTCCCCCGTATTTAGGATTTTCCCGGTATGGAAGGCAACGAATCCGGCGATTGTTGTATATTCATCAGAATATGGTAATGAATGATTAAATATTTCGTTGAAATCTTCAACATCAATCGAGCCTAAAACTAAAAAGTTACCATCGGGTAATTTGGAGTATTCGTTGGAAACGTTTTTCCCCTCACTAGAAAGCTCACCTACAATTTCACTTAAAATGTCCTCAATTGTTAAAACTCCTTCAGTTCCTCCATATTCATCAGTTACAATTGAGATTCGCTCGCTCCTCTTTTGCATTTCTTTCATAATTTCAGAGATCAATTTAGTCTCCGGAACAAAATAAACCGGACGTATTAAGCTCCTTATGACAATATTTTTCTTTTCAACAAAAGATCGCATTAAATCTTTAATATGAATTATTCCAATGATGTTGTCTAAAGAATCTTGATAAATCGGAACGAGGGTGTGTCCTGTATGAAAAATCTCCTTCACCATCGCATCGTTGTCATCGGTTAATTCAACCGCCACCATTTCAGTTCTCGGAATCATCACTTCATTAGCTTTGAGATCTGTAAATTCAAATACATTTTCAATGATCTGGTGTTCGGCTTCATCAATTGCGCCCGATTTTACCCCTTCCGAAATAAGTACACGTATCTCATCTTCCGAGGCGTGTCCATGTGAGAATCTCCCTTTTGTTTTGAGCGGAAGAAGGATTGAGTTGGTTAAAAAAAGTAGAACTCTAATCGGAATTTTAAACAACTTTAAGATCAGCGCAAAAACCGAAACTATCTTTGGAGCAATCGTGTCTGCATATTTTGCCCCGATAGCTTTCGGCACAAGTACTATAAAAATCCAATGGCATAAAGCCAAAAGTAATAAGCTTACTACAATCAATCCGATCTTTATCGAAGTAACAAACAAAACGAATGAATCATCAACTACGGCGTCAATGTAAAAGAATATGATGAAAGAGATTAATAGTAAACTAAACGAGGCAGCAATTTCTATTAAACCGTAAATATCATCAATATTCTCCTGTAGCGCTTTAATCCGTTTCGAAATTTTATCATTGCCACTCTCTCCTTCATTATAACTAATAACAGCAGCCCCGGAAAGAGATAGTAACGCCGCGAAGATAAATATTATCAGAATCAAAAAACCGATCATAAGTATTAAAAACTCATCCTTTGCTAATTTTATTAGCAAAAATAAGGATGAAAACCTTCGTTAAAAAATCTTAACCGGAATAATTCCCCAACTATGCTTATTTTCTGGTGTAAAAAAGAAAATATTATGAAGCCAAAATCAATTAAAGTAGAAAAAGAAGAAGTTTCTATTCTGTGGAAAGATTCTAGCGAAAGCAGAATACAGCTTCGGTATTTACGCGAAGAGTGTCCATGTGCCGGTTGTAAAGGTGAAACAATTTTGCTACACAGTTACCGCCCGCCCAAATTACCGATTGCGCATCCTGATATGTACACTATCAAAAACTTAAAAATGGTTGGTGAATACGCTTTGCAAATCTGGTGGAAGGACGGACACGACACCGGGATATACACGTGGGAGTACCTGAAACAATTAGCTAATGATCAGTCAAATGGTACCAAACAGAATTACGAAGCGCTCATATGATCACACAAACTAAACTAAAATACTACAGCTCCCTGCTTCAGAAAAAACACCGGCAGGAAGAAAAGAAATTTATTGTTGAAGGGAAAAAACTTGTTGAGGAAGGAATTCAACAGAGCCGTTATCAATGTGAAGTAATTTTAATTACCTATGAATTCAATGAAAAGAACGAAGAGTTTGTATTTTCTTTGCTGAAGGATTTTCCTGTTGAGATTGTCCGAAACATAGACTTTAAACGTCTCTGCGATACCCAGCATCCTCAAGGTGTTGCAGCGGTATTTCAATTCCCAACAAATGAGGCACAACCCAAATTACTTTCGCGCAAAATAATTTATCTGGAAAATATTTCCGATCCCGGAAATCTTGGAACGATCATCCGTACTTGCGATTGGTTTGGATTTGGACAAATCTTGCTTAGCAAAAATTGTGTGGAGTTGTTCAACCCAAAAGTGATTCGCGCGAGTATGGGCTCACTTTTTCATGTTTCTGTTTCTGAAAATGTTGATCTTCCGTATCTCACAAATCTTAAAAAACTTGGATTTGAAATTCTTTGCAGTGATCTAGAAGGAAAAGTTTTTTCCGAAATTGAAAAACCGGAGAAACTCATTCTTTGCTTAAGCAGCGAGTCTGAAGGCCCATCTTCAGAATTAATTTCTGCATCTGATTATAAAATTACTATTCCTAAAACCTGCCCGCCCGGCAGGCGGGAAGGAAATGCCGAATCACTTAACGTGGCTTCGGCATCTGCAATTTTACTTAATTATTTCGCTTGAAAAACTATCGGACAATTCCCGAGAAAGAATATTTCGTTCCACCGTTTGGACCACTAGTTTTAATTGAAACACTCACACTTCTTGGAACTTCTAACGTGTCGGTATCGGTAATTGAAAAAGAAAATTGAGTCCAACCTCTACTTTGAGTATCCGGCAAATTCATCGAAATATCTCCACGACCTTTAACATTGTCTCCATCAACAACAACGGTTATTGATTGTCCGCTCGATAGTGGATTGTTGTATTGATCTTTAACTTCGTAATTAAAAAATTCCGTTCCTCTATTCGGAATATCAAAAGTACTTGGAGTACAGGTAATATACGGTGAACCTGAAAACAAGATCGGAATTGTATAGGTTACAAGATTAAAATTTTCATCAGATGAAGTTGCTGTAACGCGTGCAAAACCGGGTCCCAAAATTGCATCAACTGGTTCAGGAGCCGCAGAAATTAAATCAACAGTTGCACGTCCGTGATCATCAGTATTAGATGAACCAACAATTATTCCACCTGTGGTAGTAAAATAAACGGGAGTATTCGGTCGAGCAGGATTGGCATATTTATCTCCAACGTATGCAGTAATTTTATCAATATAACCGTAAACTACTAGTCCCGGAATGTTCACATATTGCGGGCCTGTTGAAAAATGTGTTTGATCCGGCAAGCCGCCGTGTATTGCATACGTAACGGGAATTGAAGAAACCTTTTTGGACCCGACTAAAATATTGGCAATAATCTGAACTGTTCCAGCTTTGGTTCCGCTGGTTAGAAATACCGAAGCCTGACCGTTAGCATCTGTGTATGATGAATCGGGACTTAAAAACTCACCGCCACCGGGTCCGTACCCAATTGTAAATTTTACGGCGATAGAGTTGGCAAAATCGATTGCTTTACCTAGCGAATCGATCACCTGAAAAGTTATTTTACCGGATTCAAGCGCGCCGCTTCCTTTAACGCCCAAACTTAATGATGATTGAGAAACCAAATAGATTGCTACCGGAGGTCCGCTTTTACCGGAGGAATTTGAATTTGATTTCAATTTTATTGTTGGTGTTTTGTTGTCGCCCGGAGAATAAATTTCTGATTGAACAGTAAGCGAGTACCCAAATTTAATTACTGAGATCGTTACGGTATCTGCAGCGGATAAAGTAAAAGTTGCTGAGAATTTACCATAAGAATTGGAAGAAGTAACAATCTCGGTTCCGTAATTAATCCGCACAATAGCGCTATCAACAGCTTGTTGTGTAACCGAATCTATAACTGTTCCGTTAATGGTCACTACCGAATTTTGGTTCTGCTGACCTCCCCCCGTAGAACCATCGACCACCGGGGAATTAGGAGATTGGCAGCTGGCAACAAGAAGTGAAAGAAGAAAAACAATTGCGGCAAAAGAAAATAGCTTCTTTAGCTGTGGATGTTTAAAAGTCATAATGTGCTTCATTTTTTAAACCTTGTAAAAGTACAGTTGTAACTTAGTTTCCACAGACTTTATAGTCAAGTATTTTGGAAAATGAAATCTATTTCAATTTGATCTATCTTCTTGCAAATATTGCATTTTCTTCTCCTTTCATGGAACGAAAAAAATATCTTTTCAGTTAAAGATTTTGTAGTTTTCCGTGTCTTTTTTTAATTATTATAAAATGAGTAAAATATTATGTTTGAAGGAGTTGGGACAGCCCTAGCAACCCCATTTAACGAAGATTTGTCGATCGATTTTGGAGCGTACAAAAAACTGATCCGTACACAAATCGACGGCGGCATCGATTATATTGTTGTGCTTGGAACCACAGGTGAGTCACCGGTTATTGACGACTATGAAAGAGAAAAATTAATTGAAACCGCAACTGAAGCCGCCGAAGGCAAACTCAAAATTGTAATCGGGACAGGCTCCAACGACACGAATAAAGTTGTCAAGTTGAACGCCGTTGCAGAAAAGTATAAATCCGATGCCGTATTAATTGTAAACCCTTATTACAACAAAGGAACTCAGGGCAGTTTGGTTCAGCATTATAAATATATTTCCGAACGAACTTCTCAGCCGATAATTTTGTACAATGTTCCTTCACGTACGGGAATGAACTTACTTCCTGAGACCGCAATTAAGATAAATGAATCGTGCAAAAATGTTGTTGCCATAAAAGAAGCCAGTGGAAATATTTCACAGATTGCACAGCTGTTAGCAATGAAACAACAATCGTTTGAAGTTATCTCCGGCAACGACGATCAAGTTATTCCGATTATGGCTTTAGGTGGAGTTGGTGTAATTTCGGTTTACTCAAATGCGTTTCCAAAAGAGTTGAAAGAAATTACCACTGCAATGCAGAAAAACGATTTACAGAAAGCTCAAAAGTTAAATCAAAAATATTTAAAAATGATGAATTTACTGTTTGAAGAAACAAGTCCTTCTCCATTAAAATTTGTGTTAAGCAAAATGGGAATTTGTAAAAATATTTTACGTATGCCGCTGGCGCCGGTTTCAGAGCGAACAGAAAATCTTTTGCTGAAAGAATTAGAGAACTATGGAAAATATTAAATATGGACTTCTCGGCTCAAACGGAAAACTTGGCAAAGAAGTACAAAATGTTTTTGCTGAGAACAAGTTTCTACTTGTCTATGAACTTTCGTTAGAAGGCGAAACACAGAAAGATATTCCGCAAATTTTAATCGATTGCTCTCTGCCGGAAAATTTTGAGAACACGATTTCGCTGGCTAAAAAATTTAATCGTCCATTAATTATCGCAACAACTGGATTAACTTCCGTACAAATGGAAGCATTGAAAACATTGGCTGAAACGGTTCCGGTTGTACAAAGTTACAACTATTCACTCGGCATCCAGATTTTATTAAAGCTAACAAAGGAAGTTCAAAAATATGTTACTGATTGGGACATCGAAATTTCTGAAACACATCACAGATTTAAGAAAGACAAACCATCCGGCACGGCAATAATGATCCGTAATGCGGTGGAAAAAGAAGAAGTAAATGTTTCTTCGCTACGGCTGGGAAATGTTTTCGGTGAACACACAATCAGTTTTGGCGGACTAGGTGAAGTGCTTTCAATTTCTCATTCAGCATCATCACGCCGAACTTTTGCCGAAGGAATTTTTCGATCAGCTTTATTTCTTTTAAAAAAGAAAAACGGATTTTATTCTTTCACTGATGTGATTAACGAAAGTGATCATTAACTTTAAAAAAGGACAACCATGGATTCATACGAAATAATAAATTATATCGCTTCATCAAAAAAGAAGACTCCGGTAAAAATTTATTTACAAGGTAATCTTGATAATGTTGATTTTGGTTCACTTGAGTTTTTTGGCGGTAACAAATCTGGAATTCTCTTCTGTGAACTTTCTGAATTTGAAAATTTTTATTCTGCAAATAAAGATTCGATAACAAAACATCGCATCGAACTTGATAGAAGAAACTCCGCCATTCTTTTAGCCGATCTTTCAAAATACAATGCGCGTATCGAGCCGGGCGCTATCATCAGAGAACACGTAGCCGTTGGCGACAACTGCGTAATCATGATGGGAGCAGTTTTAAACATCGGCGCAGTGATCGGTGAAAAAACGATGATCGATATGAATGTTGTTGTTGGCGGAAGAGCAATGGTCGGGAAAAATTGTCACATCGGTGCCGGTGCGGTGTTGGCTGGAGTAATCGAACCGCCAAGTGCTGACCCCGTTGTAGTTGAGGACGATGTTTTGATCGGTGCGAATGCAGTAGTGCTCGAAGGTGTTCGTGTCGGCAAAGGCGCAGTGATCGCAGCAGGATCAGTCGTAGTAAAAGATGTTGAACCTTACAGTGTAATGGTTGGAGTTCCTGCAAAACTGCTTAAGAAAGTTGATGAAAAGACAAAAGAAAAAACCAAATTGATTGACGAATTGAGAAATTTATAACCGTGCATATCATCGTTCAAAAATATGGCGGAAGCAGCGTTGCGGATGTAGCAAAAATTAAAAAGATCGCAGAAATGATCGCGCAAGTTCGCAAACAAAATTTTGGCGTTGTAGTAGTCGTATCGGCAATGGGAAAGACCACCAACTCACTTATCGATTTAGCACAACAAATTTCTCAAACTCCGCCGCACAGAGAAATGGATATGCTGCTTAGCACCGGTGAAAGAATAACCATGTCGCTGCTTTGTATTGCGCTTGAAGAATTGGGACTTAACGCTATATCACTTACCGGTTCGCAAGCTGGAATAATTACAAACGATAAGCACAATGATGCACGCGTTATTGAAGTTCGTCCTTTTAGAATTCAAGACGAATTAGAAAAAGGAAAAGTTGTTGTTGTCGGAGGTTTTCAAGGAGTAAGTTACAAGCGTGATATAACAACACTTGGACGCGGCGGCTCCGATACATCGGCGGTTGCGCTTGCAGCCGCGTTAGATGCAGAGCGGTGCGAAATTTATTCCGATGTTGACGGTGTATATTCCACTGATCCGGCAATTGTTAGAGAAGCAAAACATCTTCCCGAAATTTCTTATCAGCAAATGCAGGAAATGAGTTTTGCCGGAGCCAAAGTATTAAATGCGCAGGCTGTTCAGTTTGCCAAAGAAGCCAACATTGCCATCTACGCCAGAAGTACTTTTCAAGCCGGAAGAGAAACGATCGTGAGAAAATTATCTCCCGGTGTTTCAAAGGGAATTACTGCAGTTGTATACGAAAGTGATCTTGTAAGAATTCAAATGAAAACCGGTAGAGATAAATTTGATTGGTTGATGAATTACTTCAAAGAGAAACAGATCGCGTTAAAAGAATTAAATTTTAGCGCGACTGACGAAAACGAGTTGCAAACAAACACATCATTCATTATCTCTTATAAAAACGTTTACGGCTGGCAGAGCATTGAAGAAGAAGTGAAAAAGAATTTAATCGAAACCATAACTTTTGATTATTCTCTTGGAGCTATATCTCTTATCGGTGAAGGCCTGAATTCAGATAACGGAACATTATACGAAACGGTTAGTTTACTTAAGAAAAATGGACTTAATATTTTCGGCATTACGACCACAGCTTTTAGAATTTCGCTTCTAATTCCAAAAGAGGAACTAACTAACGGCGTGCAGTTGTTACATAAGCATTGGATTTCATAAAGAATAAATGAGAAAGTATAAATGAATATCGTTGTACAAAAATTCGGCGGCAGCTCTGTTGCCGATACAGATAAAATAAAACGGATTGCAGAGAAAATCCAGAAACGCGTTCTGCAAGGCAATAAACTTATTGTTGTAGTTTCTGCAATGGGTAAAACCACCGATAATTTAATTAAACTTGCAAAAGAAATTTCGGCAAAACCGGAACCGAGAGAATTGGATATGCTCTTAACAACTGGCGAGCAAATTTCAATTTCGCTTTTGGCCATTGCCTTAAATCAGGTGAACATAAAGAGCAAATCGCTCAATGCTTTTCAAGCGGAAATTATGACAACCGGAGATTTTAACGAAGCAAGAATCAAGAACATAAAATCGCAAAAAATTCTCGATCTCCTTGAAGAATTTGATGTTATTACAATAGCCGGATTTCAAGGAGTAAATGATGAAGGCGATTTAACAACGCTTGGACGAGGCGGCTCTGATACATCTGCCGTTGCGCTTGCTGCAGCATTGCATGCACCATGTGAAATTTACAGCGATGTTGACGGCATTTATACCTGCGATCCGCGGCTTCATCCAACAGCAAAAAAACTAAAATATGTTACGTATGATGAAATGCTCGAGATGGCTTCGTTAGGTGCTAAAGTGCTCCACAGCCGCTCGGTTGAGATAGCTAAAAAATTTGAAATTACGCTTTATTGCGCAGCAACATTTTCAGAAGAAGAAGGAAGTTATATCGTGAAAGAAAATATAGAACAACCGGTTGTGACCGGACTGAGTGTCATGGATAATCAAACGCAAGTTACACTTTCGCACTTGCCGGAAGATTACACCTTGATCCATAAAATTTTTCATAACGTTGCAGAAGAAGGTTTGAACGTTGATATGATCTCGGTGATTGATGATGATGCCAGCCTAACGGTTTCGTTTTCAATTGTTGACGAGAGCAAGGAGGATGTTGAATCTGCCCTGCATCATTCGTTAAAAGATTTGGAAAAATGGAACATCTCTTATCATCCCGGTTACAGCAAATTGTCGATCGTTGGTGTTGGTATGAGATCAAGCAGCGGCGTTGCCTCAAAGTTTTTCGGAGCGCTTCAACAGATTCCGATCAAACTGGTTACCACATCGGAAATAAAAATATCTTGTTTGATTGAAACCACCAGCAAACAACAAGCTGTAGCATCATTAACTAAAGCTTTCGATTTATAGAAAGAAAAATTTTTGCAGATAAGTCCAGTTGAACTCCGCCATTTGCTGCATGAAAATCCGGAACTTGCGTATCAGGAATTTCAGACAACGAAATTAATTATTGATGCTATTTCCGCTTTACCGAAATTCGATAAACGGTTTACCATTCATACCCCGATGCAAACCGGTGTGTTGGTTGAATACAAAGTAAATGACGGAGGTTATCTCCTCTTCCGTGCAGATATTGATGCGCTCCCGATAAGCGAAGAAACTTCATTTCAATTCAAATCAAAAAATAGTTGGATGCATGCGTGCGGACACGATGTTCACACTTCTAATCTTTTCGGTTTAGTTGAATTCGTAAGTTGTGAGAACGTGAATCAAAATATTCTTTTCCTTTTTCAACCGGCTGAGGAAAGCGGCGGCGGCGCGATGAAGTTTTTTGCCACCGGAGTATTCAGTCAATTTAAAGTTGATAAAGCTTTTGCTCTCCACGTTACGGATGAATTTCCAAAAGGAACAATAGCAAGTACATGCGGAGTTCTCTTTGCTTCCGCTTTGGAAATTGATGTCGATTTTCTTGGCAAAAGTTCTCATGTCGCTTTTCCGCAAAACGGAAAGAATGCATTTAACGCGGTGCGGCTTTTTCTTGATGCAGTTGATAATATTCCAAAAGGGATTAACGATGCAACGATGCTTGGATTCGGCAAAATTACTTCCGGCAGCGTGCGCAACATTGTTCCCGGTAGCGCAAGGCTTGAAGGAACTGTGCGCGCTTTAACCATGAAGGGAACGGATGAAATTGCTTTACGATTGGAGAAGATCGCGATCGGCGTTCAACAAATTTCTGATGTTAAGATCACTGTAACTAAAGAAGCGCAGTATCCTGAGGTTATCGTAAACGATTCTCTCTTCAACACTCTGTCCAAAATTTTAGCCGATAAATTCATCTTTCTTGATTGCGGTTATAAAATGACCGGCGAGGACTTCGGTTATATTTCTCAGCAATATCCTTCATTTATGTTTTGGCTCGGGACCTCCACCGGCGAACAACACGGATTACACAATCCTCAATTTTTACCCGATGATGATATAATTGAAATCGGGACAAACGCTTTTAAAGAGATACTCCTTTCGCAAATCGCTTAAAATCTTTTCCAAAAAAATCAGTTGACACTCTTTCGGTTTTTTCGTTATATTAAGCCAGGTAAAGATTAGTTACTCTCACTAATTCAAGAGGCAATATGAAAACAGTGCAGCAAATCCTTGCAAAAAAGGGGAATGGAATTTTCACTATCTCCCCCAACGAAACGATGTACGAGGCCTTAAAACTTATGGCGGATTCCGATGTTGGTGCGTTGTTGGTGCTTGCTGATGAAAAAGTTGTCGGAATTCTTTCTGAACGCGATTACGCCCGAAAAGTTATTCTTAAAGGAAAACTGAGCAAGGAAACTTTGGTGAGTGAAATTATGACGGAAGATGTTGTGAAAGTTACTCCTTCTACTCTGGTTGAAGAGTGCATGGCAATAATGACCGCCAGACATATCCGTCACCTTCCGGTTGAAGAAAACGGAAAACTTTTAGGTCTTGTCTCCATCGGCGATGTAGTTGGAGCCGTTATTGATGAAGAAGAATTTGTGATTGAACAATTGACAAGTTATATAAAAGGTTCGCGCTAAATTAGGCGAACCTTTCTTGTTCCACTTATTTCAGTAAAATGAGTTTCCTCGTCTGAACAAAATTACCGGCTTGCAAACGGTAGAAATATACGCCGCTGGATAGTTGTTTGTTGTTGGTCGTTGGTCGTGCATTAAAATTAACTTGATACTTTCCTGCCGGTTTTTCTTCGTTTACTAAAATTGCAACTTCATTTCCAAGAATATCATAAACATTTAAACTCACTTTACAATTTTCTGCCAATTGGTAACTAATGATTGTTTCCGGATTAAATGGATTTGGATAATTCTGCAACAACGCAAACTCATTCGGGACATCATTATTCTCATTCTTTATTCCAACAATAAGAGAAGTGTCTCCCATTACTTTTCCGTTAATTACACAACCTTTAAGCCACCAGTTAATATAACCAAGGTCAAATCCAGCAGCCAAGGAGTCGAGCCCGATTCCTTTTGTTAGTGAATAACTTGAATAATATAATGAATTTGGAAATCGGAATAATTTTCTGTCAAGAATTTGTTCCCCAAAATATTTTTGCAGATTATCTTCATAAATTACTTGCGGAGAGTTAATACTTTGGTAACGGTATAACTCTAATGTGTCACCGAGTTCCACGGTAAGATCATCAACTAAAAAATCTTTTGGGGTTCCGTCAAGAGAATCATATCGAAAAACTTTACCCGTCGAATTATCAATTCGTTCAAAAAAATACTCCGTCCGCCAAGCAGGGCTGTAAAGAGATTCACTTTGCTTTATAATAAAGTAATTCCTCCCGTTTGGTAAAAGCGTGTCGCCAATAACTTCGCGGGTTATTATTCCTTCATCATCCCTCCAGCCAACGGACAAATACTCACGCCTGAAAATGTTGAAGACCCATTTGTTTCCGACTGCGAGTGGATAGTAGGATAAGGTTTCGGGTGAAATGGGAAGCGACTTGATAATTTTCGTTTCGTTTGAAGTTATTTCATAAAGATTGTACCTGGTTGCGGCGTAAAGAATATTTGAGCCAGGTTTTTCATAAATGCCGACAATATTTCTGTCAAGGGTTCGGTAATGTGAGAAAGTTTTGCCGTAATCGTGAGAGAGGAAAATATTTTTCCCATCTGCAAGATAGATTGTGCCGGAAATTGAGTTATCGAGTGTTATAAAAAAATTTTGTGATGATTCCCAAATCTTTTTCCAAGAGAATGCATCTCCGCTGTTATCGGATACTGAGACAAAAGATTTATCATCATAATCACTTGAACACCCGTAAATATGAGTTCCGTCTAAATCATAATAAAACCTTGAATTTCCATTCCATGTAGCTGTATCAACTTTGGTGTAAGTGTTTCCAGTATCGAGGGACTTTACCAAGTTATTATTTATCAATCCCAGCATGATTTTATCATCTTTTGGGAACGAGGAAAGCAAAAAGAAATTTTTTGAAGAAGAAAAACCGGTCGAGAAATCATATGTTGGCCACGTAAAACCCCCATCACTACTTATTACCATTTGGTGTTCGAAAGTAGCAAATACTCTTTTAGAATTTTGTTTCGATACCTCAATTCTGTTGACTAACAACCACAACCAGCCGAAGACTATACCGGTATCCGACTTAAAAATATAAGCAGAAGGTTCCATTGTTCCATTATCGCCGCAATAAATGAAGTTATACGGGTTTCCGTCGTAAAAAGAAATATCGTTTACACTTTGTTGCCATTCGGTTACCGGATTATAGATCCAATAATCTCTTGCAATAAGTGTATCTTTATTTTTGCTAACATCATACCGGTAAATGCTATTTTCGTCGGAATGATTTGCTTCGGTATGATATAAATAATACTTTCGGTAAAAAAGGTGGGTGTTACCCTCTTTATCTTCTAATCCATCCAATGAATTAAAAGTATAAAACCTCTCTTGCGAGAAAACCTGGAGAGAGCAGAAAAGAGAAACAACTATAACTGATAACCGTTTCACAAAAACCTCCGTTTCGTTACTGCAAACTAAACGAAATACTCGTTCAAAATCAACTTTAGTTTTTTATCTGCGCTTTCTGCAGTGCTTCAAAATATCGTTTGATCAACTCTTCGTAGTCTTTCGTGTAGCCCTCTCGGTAAAGATTATTCAATTCATCTTTCAGATTATCTTTTCCTTTTTGTTTGGCAAGATTAAGTTGTCCGGGAGAAGTACGTTGCTGTGCGGTTCCGCTTTTTGATTCCCTCTCCTTTTCAAAATCTCTTTCGTTCATTGATCGCTGCGCGTCAAGTAATCGCGAGAGGATGCGCTCCTGCTTTTGAATTATTTCATCAGATAATTTCTCCGATCTCATATCGGCTATAACTTCCTGCATTTGCTTGAGTGTTTCATCTAAGTTGGAAGGAATTTTTTTCGACTGCCCGCTTTCTTTTGCTTCGCGATTCAGTTCATCCAAAGATTTTCTAATCATTTCCTGCTGCTGTGCAAGCCGCTGCATTTGTCCTTGCTGCTCGGGCGTAAGTTGTCCGTTCATTCCCTGCTGAAGCATTTGGGTCATATTGTTTAACGACATTTGCTGACCCGACATTTGCTGAAGTTGCTGCATCAACGACATCATTCCGCTGCCGCCTTGACCGCCTCCCTGCATCATTTGATCCATCATATTTTTCATCATTGATGCTGCCTGGTTAAGCGAAGACATCGCTTCAGACTGCGCCGTTATTGTCTGCGATTGATTTCTATTTTGCATTCCTTCAAGCGCGTTATCCATTTGGCTGTGCGCTTTGCCAAGCGCTTTTCCCATTTCGGGAGTTATGGCAAAAGTTTTTTGCGAAAGCTGATTCATCTGCGATAAAACTTTTTCAAGATTTCTTTTTATTTCATCTTGTTTAACAGCTTGTTTGTTTATTTGAGATGATTGCGAATTCTCTTGCCCGTTTCGCTTCGCTTCTTCCTGATCTTTTGAAAGAGATATAATATTGTTCAGTGATTTCATTAAATCGGCAAAAACCTCCATCTGGTTTTCTTGTTCCATATCCTGTTGGAGTTTCTGCATTTTCTGTTTCATCTTTTGCATATTTTGAGAAAGCTGTGACTGTTTCTGCTTTGCTTTCTGCTTCTGTTTTTGCTGAATATTTTCTGATGCTTCTTCCGAGAGTTGTTCATTCTTCTGATCTTCCAATTCTTTTTGAAGTTTTTCAACTTCATCTTTCGGCATATCTTTCAACTCACTCATCAACTTTTCCAACTGTTTCAGTTCATCTTTCATTTTTTGAATATCGTCCGAAAGTTGTTCCTGTTGTTTGGCAGCATCTTCACGCTGATTTTTGTTTTCTAGATCCGCTTGTTCAGTTTTTTGTTGAAGATCGTTTTGCTTTTTTGAAGCTTCGTCTGTCCTTTTTACAAGCTGGTCGATCTTCTGTTCTATCTGCACCCGTTTTAAAAGATTGAGCGTCCGTTCAATTCCTTTTTTAAAAGATTCTTCATCGAACTGCATATTCTCAAGCGCTTGCTGGATTTGCTTCCGATCCATAGATTGTAATTTTTCCTGCAGTTTCTCCATCGCTTTTTTCATTTCATCGCTTGAAAATTCATCGAACATTTTTTGCAATTCCATAAACTTATCAAGCGTCTCCTTGCTAAGCAGATTATGTTTCTGCAGATCATCTTTATTTTCCGCAAAATCTTTTTTAATCTCTTCGGCTTTGTTTTGAAGCTCTTCAAACTTGTTCAGCGTCTGTTCAATTTTTTCTTTTTCTTCCCAGGTAATTTCTTTTTTGTCCTGCTTCAATTCCTTGCTGATCTTATCCAAATCCTTCTTCAACTCTTCCGCTTCCTTTAGAGTTTTCTTCAAATCTTGTTCAACTTGATCTTGCTTTTTATCCGTCTTCGCTAAAATTTCGTCAAGCGAAGGAAGCCGCACCGTGAAGCTGTTTGTTTTGGCTGATTTCGGTCCGCTGATATTGTCGTTATCAAAAACTTCAAGATAGTAAGTTAACACATCTTCGGTAGCAAGAGAAAGAGGTGAAAGATTCCAAATATAACGAACCTCCTGCTCAACATTTTCTTTTGTAATTGGGACTTCTATCGATTGATATTTTTCCTGCGGTGGTTCGTATCGAGATGCGGAAAGCCGGTAATGAAGTAGAAGTTTTGTGAATCCGAAATCATCCGCAATCGAAAGCAGTAATGGCAACCGCTGGTCATCTCCCAGATCAATATTTTTATTCGGCGCAAGAATATTGATTGAAGGGACCGCATCGCTTTGGAGCTTTATCGAGTAACTTACCGGCGATGTGTTTTGATTGCCGAATTCATCTTCAATCATTATTTGATAATTCTTTTCCTGTCTTGCAGAAAACGAAACAGAAGCGTTTAAACCGGAAGTATTCATTTTAAGTTTTGTCGAATCATCGAAAAGTAAAAATGCATTCTTTAAAAATTTTGATGCTTGTAAACGAAGCGAAACCGTACTGCCGAAAAGTGTGGTGATATTTCCGTTATCTTGCATTTGCACCGCCGGAAGCTTGCTGTATGAGGGCGGAGTAACCGTTAGTGAAAATGCTTGCAGCACCGGTCTATCAACAACTTCAATCACAAATTTTTCACTTTCAATTCCTTCGGCTGAACAAAAATATTCCGTTTTGTTCCGAACTCCGGTAAAGAGAAAAGAAAATTTTCCGGTGGAATCGGCAGAGAGATTTTCAGATTTAAATTTCGCTTCCGTTTCATCTTTATAAAAAAGAGAAATTGAATTTGGCGCATTCCATTTTAAAAGATTGTTTCCTGTAATTGAAACAGAAATAGTTACGTCTGCACCTTTTGTGATTTTTGTGTCCCCCGGTGAAACAAGGAAATAAAATTTCTGCGGAGGAAGAAATTCAGTGCGATAGTCGAAAAACCTTTGCGCAGCTTGTTGAAAGTTTTGGAAAGAGATCAACGAAATTGTTAATATCAAAAGCGAAGAGAAAAAGTATTTCATCTGGCGTTTTGGCTGCTCAAACGTAAGTGCAGATGAAAAATTTACCGGTTCAACTTTTTTGTAAATTGAAGAGAACGCCGCAAGTGCCAGCTCATGCGAAAAGAAGAGACTTTCTCTTTCTCTAAAAAGTTGGAGCGCGTTCAGCAACTCATCTTTTACTGAGGGGAAAGAACGACCAACACTTTCAGCCGCTTTTGAATGTTCATTCGCTTTGAAAGAAACATATTCTTTCACTGAGGGTAAAACAACTTTAACCACAAACAAAATTATTACAACAAGCACAAAGGAATAAAACAACGGCATTCGCACCGCCGATGAAAAACGGAAAAGGAGTTCAGCAGTAATGAGTGAGAAGAGAAAAAGAATTATTCCCGAAGCGGCAATTTGTAATTGTGTAACCACCCTTATGAACAGTTTTTTTTGAGCAAACTGTTCTAACTTTTTTTCTATTGCGTTGTAATATGTTAAATCGAATTTCATAGTTATTGGCTTAATGCCCAAACAATAATATTTGTTCCAAATTTCAAAGCTTCTTCTCTTGTTTTTTCGGTATCATGATGCACTTCGGGATCAACCCAGCCGTCGCTTGGGTTTGATTCGTATGTGTAATAAACCGCGAGACGCTTCTCTATAAAAATTCCAAATCCTTGCGGTGGTTTGTTATCATGCTCGTGCGTTTTCGGGGGACCGTTCGGAAAATCGAAAGGTGAATGATATAAGCCGAATGAGAACGGAAGTTCAACTAAATCATTCTCCGGAAAGACTTTTTTTATTTCTCTTCGAAAAGCAGCATCCAAACCGTAATCATCATCAACGTAAAGAAAGCCACCGCTTTCAAGATATGTGCGCAATCGCTTCGCTTCCTGTTCGGAGAAAACGATGTTGCCGTGTCCCGTTAAAAACAAAAAGGGATAAGAAAAAATCTCATCACTGTTCAAATCGGCAAAAAGATATTCCGGTTTTGTTTTGATTGAAGTATGCTCTGCAACATAACGGAGTAAATTCACTTCGGCTGATTGATCGTTGTACCAATCGCCGCCACCGCTGTATTTAAGCCTGGCAATACGGAAAGCGTCGGTTTGCGCAAAGCTAAACCCGGTAAAAACTATATAAATTAGAAGAAAATATTTTTTCATAAATTAAATTTCGGTAGGCAAAATAGAGATAGTTTTATAGAAAAACTATAACCGGAAAAGAGGATAGTTTGTGAGAAATTCCAAAAGGCAAAACACAAATTCCAAATGGAAAAATTACTTCAGATAAATCATTCCCTTTGTTTCGGTGAAGTTCCCTGCTGTCAACCGGTAATAATAAATTCCGCTGGAGAGTTTGTTGGTAGCCAGTAGATTGTTGTTAGTTGTGTCAAAGTTTATGGAATGTCTTCCGGCTTGTTGTTCTTCATTTACAAGTGTTGCAACTTCATTCCCAAGGACATCATAAATCTTTAAAGTTACAAGACCGCCAACCGTCAACTGATAACTAATGACGGTGCTTGGATTAAACGGATTCGGATAATTGGGAAACAGTTGAAATGTTTCGGGTGTTGTTTCTTCTTTTGCGATTGACGAAGTAGAATGACAAGCGCTTTGGATTGAGACTACACTATTAGGTAGTGAAGACGAGGCTCCCAGTGTGAATTCCAAAGAATCAATTACTATGGTAGTGTCCTTCTCGTAGAAATATTTTTTTAATTCCTGGCGGTAAACTACCACTGAATATTGTCCGGCGATTAACCCGGTTAGAGAAGCGTGAAGATCATAGATGCAATTGCAATTTGCTAGTGGCCCTAAAGTGTCGCATTCAGTAACTACAATTGAATTTTTAGTGATTTCCGTTTTTATAGAAAATCTCGATGCACAATTTGCGGAGACATCAGTATTCCAAATCTGTACGGTGTCAGCTTGAATCTTAACAAAAACAGAATCGTCCTTGGCAAAAGAACTGTTCCACACAAAAACAAAGAGTACAAATAATAAATACTTTTTCATATCTACCTCCTACAATCTTAGTTAAAGATCATTTCAAATAAATCATTCCTTTTGACTGTACAAAGTTTGTCGCTTTTAATGTGTAGTAATAAACTCCACCGGACAATTTATATTTAGTCATCTCAAGTTCGTAATTATGTTTTCCGGCTTGTTGTTCTTCGTTTACTAATGTCGCAATCTCATTTCCAAGTACATCATATATTTTTAGTGTTACGTTACTGCCAACCGCTAATTGCCAACTAATCACCGTGTTAGGATTAAATGGATTTGGATAATTTTGTTCTAACGATAATCCAGCTGGAGAAATATTTTCCGATCCAATATTTACAATTGGATAAACTTGATTGCTTTGTAGATTTCTATAAACCATACTATCACATAAGAACCATCCAGAAGCGTTATCGGTAAAAACTAAATCTCTCCCTTTAAGGTTAGATACGTTCGGAATAAGCTGCTGCGTCCAAGTTTTTCCCGAATCATTACTAAAATAAAGATTATTGTAATTTGAAAGCCAAACTTTGGAGGCATCATTTTTTAAGAACTCAATATCATTTCCCCAATTTGTCTCTGGATGAAAAACAAGTTCTTCCCATGAACCTCCACCGTTTGTTGACCTGTAAATTGATCCCTTTCCCATTTTTGAATTAAATCCATAACAAAGTCCAAGGTTTTCATCATAAAAATTCAGTACGTGGACAGGTGAAAATATTTGAACTTTTTTCCAGGTGTTACAGCCATCAGTAGTTTTGTAAATGTTCTGAGGGTTTAGACCGCTTTCATAAAAATAACCAATATTAGGCGAAGTAAAATCTAGCCGTCTCCATGTATCGCCAGAATAAGCACCAAAGGATGAATCGTTGACAGCCACCCAATTTGTTCCTCCATCAGTAGTTTTTAAAAAGTAAGCCGGACCAGAATCCGTCTTTCCGTCACCCATTGCAACTCCATTCAGAAGATCAAACATTTTGATATAATTCATGTAATTGGTTTTGGAAGTGTCGTTAAATTGAACTGTCCAGTTTTTTCCGCCATCAGAAGTGAAGTAAATTTTTCCGTCCTCAGTACCAAACCAAATGTTTAGACTATCTACCATTGAAATATCGACACACGTTGCAGAGGAATTAAGAGGGGATATTTTCCCCCAAGATTTACCGCCATCCAGAGTTCTGTAAATTTTTCCGTACGAAACAGAAATCACGGCACAATTACTGTCAACCGCATCAATAGCCCAGCCAAGTCCCCATTGATTTGTTTCTAAATTACCGGCTGCAGGGAACCACTGTGAATAGGAATTTGTGGAGAGAATTAAAACAAGACCAATTAAAGACCAACGAACCAACTTTTTCATAAGAACCTCCGGATTATTTTTAAGCCTGAATCTAAGATCGGTTTACAATCTTCGAATCACTTGCTTTACCTAGAAGAAAAATTAAAAAAAAATCAACTAATGTCAAGATATTTCCAACCTTACTTCAAAAAGATCATTCCTTTGGTTTGTGATTGTTGACCTGCTTGCAGTCTGTAATAATAAATTCCACTGGCTAATTTGGTAATGGTTTGTTGGTTGTTGGATGCATCAAAGGTTACGAAATGTTTCCCGGCTTGTTGCTCTTGGTTTACTAATGTTGCAATCTCGTTTCCAAGCACATCATATATTTTTAGAGTTACATCGCTACTTTCTGACAACTGATAACTGATTACAGTGCTCGGATTGAAGGGATTAGGATAATTTTGATAAAGTTGGAAGTCACCAGGTAAATTAGATTTTTCTTCTACACCAACTGGATTTCCCGTATAAATTATTCTGAACGCATCGGCGACAACCTTTCCGTTTGCAACATCACCAACAGAAATTTTAATCGCACCTGAGTTGAAAAGATTTACAGTCGAAAGATAATTCCATTCGCCTCCATCCACTTTTTGACTTTTTTCTACACTCGTTGCTTTTCCATCTCCCTCAATTAAGAATTTTGTGTCGTATGCGTTTGCCGGATCAGATTGCCACCATGCGTAAACATCATACTTTCCCGGTTGAATAATATCCGTTTGAAATACTGCCGAACCGCCTTGTCCAGCTCCACTTGATGTAAAATAATTATCACCAAAGAATTCTGTTCCCACCGTTGATGCGCTCCAGAAACTTGCAATGTTTTTGTTATCAAGAATTATCCATTTCGGATGTGAGAGTTGAAAATACTCTGATATCGAATACATAAATCTTTCTCCAAGGTAAGCAAGGTTTTCGTTGGTTACTTCTTTTCCGGTTGAATAGTAATCATACGGTGTTTCGTAGGTTAGTGCTATAACTTTATCACCCCAATTATTCCAAAGCCAGCCTTCAGGAAAATAATATTGCAAGGTAGAATAACTGTAATCGGACTTTGTGAAATATGAATTTCCCGAAGTATTTAAATTTGAAAATTGATTTTCTAATCGATAAAAGAATGGAGAGGTTGACTCCTCCGTATGAATCCAAAAGGTGCAAAACGGTGAGGCTTGCGAATGAAGATTTTGGAAGATTGAAAGAACTTTACTACTGTTTATTTCAACCATCCGTTTTTTAAGAATTTTTACTTCAACAGTCGTTGCGGTTTCACTTTTATTCCAATTCGATTCAACATCAATTCCGTCAAAGTTTGTTCTTGATCTTCCGTAATAAACGCCATCCGGATTTGCAAACGGAATGCAATGAAAAACAATGTGTTCACGGTAAAATTGTATCACTTCATTCTCTGCCAAAATACTTTCAATAAATCCATCGAGATGCCATGAACTCGGTGTTTCGCTCGGATGTGTTCGCGCATGAACCCAAACATGATATTTTAGTGAATCGGGAATAGCCGTATCAGTTATGGTTAATTCATGGATCGGTAAATTGCGCAACGTGTAACCTAGAGTATCAACTTTAACGTAAGGAGATGCACTCCATTGTTTTATTCTTTCTCTTAAAAAACTTAATGTATAAGGAATATAATAAGCAACGTAAACCGTATCATACTCATATGTTTTCTGGAAAGTTTTGGTTGCCGGACTTTCAGCAACCGTAAAGCGGGTAAAGTTTTTTTTATCATACGAGTAAACCGCACGTTTAACATCAGAATTGGAAACCGTTACTTTTACAAATTTATTTTGAACTCCAATAATTCTGAAATAAAACCATCTCCCTCCAATATCTTCACGGGTTGTAACGGTGTAATTCACAGAGTCGGTTGTGGTGACGGTTTTAATATTTCCACTTTCAAAGTTTGCATCAAATGAGATTTGAGAATAATGTTGGGTTGTTATAAGGAATAGAAGAATGATAATAATTTTATCATGGGAGAGTAGAGGCAGTTTTTCAATTTTCATTTCAGCATTACATTTTTATTTTAAATGACTTGAGAAAAATAGTCAATTTTACTGAAAGGAGGGTACTTTAGCAGAAGTGAAAGAAATAGGACGCAGACCAATCATGATGTATTATGATCAGCGCGGATCATAAAAGATCATAACAAATCTACGTCCCGATGTTTTTAGTATTTCAATCCAAAACCGTACTTGAATAATGGATCATAATTTTTGTCGCCAACATTGATGGGAATTTGTTCATTTGTTCTCGGCCAGCTATGACCAAGTTTTCCGGTGAAATTAAAATCTCCGAACAACACATCTGTTATGCCTGCCCCTTCGCTGCCCGGTAACCAGGCTGCTACGAAAGCGTTAGCATCTTTCAACTGTTTTTCAATTATTACTGGTCTGCCGGAGAAAAGAACAACAACAAAAGGTTTACCTGATTTTTTTACCGTCTCAATTACTTTTTCGTCTTCTTTTGCAAGAATTACATTCGAAGTATCGCCAAACATTTCTGCATAAGGAGTTTCCCCAACCACAACTACAACAACATCAGCATCCTTTACTTCAGAACCGTCTTTCGAATAACTAACAACGGTATTTTTTGAAACAGTATTTTTAACTGCTTGTAAAACGGTGGTTCCGCCTGTTATAGAGTTGCCAGAATTCCCCTGCCAAGTTATTGTCCAGCCACCGCATTGATTTCCAATATCATCAGCGCTTCTACCAGCAAGAACAATGTGCTTTACATTTTTAGAAATGGGTAAAGTTTTGTTTTCGTTTTTCAGAAGAACTAAAGATTGACGTACACATTCGCGGGCAACTTGTCTGTGTTCACTCGATCCAAAAGTTGCCATTAAAGATCTATCAGTAAGGGGATTCTCGAAAATGTTCATTTCAAATTTTACGCGAAGGATTCTTTTTACTGCATCGTCAATGCGACTCATCGGGACTTTGTTTTCGTTCACCAATTCTTTTAACAGGGTGATGAAATCAACATAATTGTTTGCCTGGCCCGGAGCGTTTGGAATCATCACCATATCGAGTCCGGCATTAAACGATTTCTCGATACTGCTTTTGTAATCTTTTTCAAGTTGATCTATTGCAGCCCAATCTGAGACTAAAAATCCTTTAAACTTTAGTTCGTTTTTCAATACATCGGTTAAGAGATATTTATTTCCGTGCATCTTTACGCCGTTCCAGGAATTGTAAGAAACCATAATGGTTTTAGCACCGGCTTTGATAGCGGCAATATATCCAGGCATGTGTATTTTTCTCAAAGTTTGTTCATCAACTTCTGTATTCCCCTGATCTTTTCCGTTAGTTGTTCCACCATCACCAAGAAAATGTTTTGCGCAGGCAAGTACTGAAGTTTTGTCTGAAAGTTTTTTTCCTTGTAATCCCTTAACGCTGGCAGCGCCCAATGATTTTGCTAATTCCGGATCTTCACCAAAACTTTCGTAGGTTCTTCCCCAATGTTCATTTCTTGCAACTGCAATACATGGAGCAAAGGCCCAATCCATACCGGTTGCGGCAATTTCTTCAGCAGTAACACGTGCAGCTTTTTCTACAAGTTTTGGGTTTCGGGTTGCGCCTAATCCAACGTTATGCGGAAAAACCACGGCGTTAGTAACGTTGTTGTGCCCATGAACAGCATCAACTCCATAAATCATAGGAATGTGGAGTCTCGATTTTAACGCATGGTTTTGAAGCATGTCATAATAATCAGCCCAGCCTTTTGCAGAAATGTCATCGATCTCCGAATTTCCACCACAGAGAATTGAACCCAAAGAATATTTTTCGATATCTTCGTAATGCCCTTTCAAAGCATCGATATCTACTTGAGTCATCTGTCCGATTTTTTCTTCGAGTGTCATTTGAGATAATAGGTCATCAACTTTTTTATCGATCGATGATTTTGATTTCGGCTCTTTGGCAGAATGATCTGAATAAAACGCCGAGAAAATCGCCATCGATGTAAAAAGAATGAGAGAAAGAGTTGTTAAGTTTTTCATAATTGCTCCGTTACAATTGAATTTTCGAAATAAGAATAATACCCCTTGTACTAAGATCTACCCAAGAAATATTTTGAAATCTCCCTACATTACATCCCAATGTTCAACAGAAGTTTCGTTTGCCGGGACTTGTTCAAGCTCATTCCAAATTAATGCAGCAGCACCAAGGACAGCAGTATTTCCATTTTGCAAAGCTGAAGGAAGAAGTTTTACTTTATTCTTGAAGATATTCAACATGCTATCTTCCATGGCTTGTTGAGTCGGCTTAAAAAGAATTTCTCCGGCTGATGCTAGTCCTCCAAAAAGAATTATAGCTTCGGGACTGGTAAATGCAACCGCATTCGCAAGTGCTTTACCTAAAATTTCACCGGTAAACGCAAATGCTGCAAGAGCAATTTTATCTCCATCAACAGCTGCCTCATAAATCATTTTTGAAGTAACATCGTTGAAAGGAACGCCGCGTAATTTACTTTCGTCGTTTGAATTACAGAGAAGTTCAAAAACTGTTCTTCTAATTCCGGTTGCCGAAGCATAAGTTTCCAAACAACCTTTTCTTCCGCAACCGCAAACTCTTCCGTTTTCTTTCACAATAATATGACCAAGCTCGCCGCCAAAACCATCGTGTCCGTAAACCATATTTCCACTTGCAACAACTCCACTTCCAAGTCCGGTACCAAGTGTGATCACAATAAAATCTTTCAATCCTTTTGCTGCGCCAAATTTCATTTCACCAAGTGCGGCTGCGTTAGCATCATTGGTAATTGCGGAAGGGATATCATAATATTTTTTAACGATTCGTAGAACATCAACAACCTGCCAATTTAAATTGGGCGGAAGTTCAACTTTACCGGTGTAATAATTTGCATTTGGCGCACCGATTCCGATTCCGACCAAATAATAATTTTTTGCAATGGTTTGATAAACCGCATCTACTTTGGGGAATAACCTTTCAAATAATTTCTCGGCAGATTCCGATGCGTTTGTTGGGATGGATGATTCGGCAACACATTTTCCCTCTTTATCAACAAATCCGAAAACCGTATTTGTTCCGCCAATATCAATACCCAGAGCAACACTAAGTTTAGCCATAATTAAATTTTCTTCTGTTAAAAAATTTTTTGATTTTAATTAAAGAAGTCAGAACATTGTAATATTCTGACTTCTCATTTCTAATTCTGAATTCTTTTCCGCTACTTAGCGTAAGACGGCACGTGTCCCTTAAATCCGTAATAAGCGATAAACGCATAACAAATTACCGGAAGAATAAAAGCATGATGAATTCCAATTGCGTCGGCAATTGCACCTTGAATAACCGGAATGATCGCTCCGCCAACGATTGCCATACACAAAATACCACTACCTTGACCTGTGTGCTTTCCTAATCCGTCAATAGCAAGAGTGAAAATTGTCGGGAACATGATTGAGTTAAATAAACCAATTATTAAAATTGACCACATTGCAACCTGACCAAACGTGAGCATTGTAATTATTACTAATGTTGCGGCAACAAAAGCGTTCACACCAAGAACTGTTCCCGGTTTTACAATTCTTTGTACATAAGAGCCAAGAAATCTTCCGATCATTGCACCACCCCAATAGAACGAAACTAACTTTCCGGCGTCAGCTTCGGCAAGCCCGGCAATGTATGGTTGACCTAAATAATTTACAAGAAAACTTCCGATTGAAACTTCAGCGCCGACGTAAACAAAAATTCCAATCGCGCCAAGAACTAAGTGTTTGTATCCCCAGGCGCTTTTATGTTTTTCATCATAACTTGTTCCGGTTCCATCGGAGGAGGAAACACTTGCAGCTTCAATTTTGGGTAGTTTTATAAATGCAAAAATCGCGGCTATAATAAATAATACTGCAGCTAATCCAATGTAGGGATTTTGCACGGCAGCAGCCTCAGCAGCTTTGTAAGCTTCAACGTCAGCCGGAAGCATTCCCTTCATTTCATCAGCAGTTTTAACAACGACAGAGAGAATCAACAATGAACCAAAATAAGGTGCGATCGTTGTTCCAAGAGAGTTAAACGCTTGGGTAAGATTTAATCTTGATGAAGCGGTTTCAGATTTTCCAAGAATTGCTACATATGGATTTGCTGCAACTTGAAGAATTGTAATACCAGCGGCTAAAACAAAAAGAGCGGCTAAAAACAACGGATATGAACGAACTCCGGCAGCTGGATAAAACATTAAAGTTCCGATTCCGGCGGTTGTCAATCCAACAACAATACCGCGTTGATAACCAATTTTCTCAATAAATTTTCCCGAAGGAAGTGAGACTACAAAATAAGCGAAGAAAAAACAAAATTGGATTAACATCACTTGCGTGTAGTTAAGATCAAAAACTGATTTTAAATGAGGGATAAGAATATCGTTTAAGCAGGTTAAGAATCCCCACATAAAAAAGAGTGAAGTTAATGTTGTTAATGCAAAGGTGTAATTTTGTCCGTCGCCTGAACTTTTTACATTTGCGTTTACCGGAGCCGATACCGCCATGATGTTCTCCTCAATAAGTGAAAGTGTAATTAATTAAATTTTTGTCTTTGATTTATATGAATGCAAAGGGGAATTGGAACAAACAATATGCCTAAAGAAATGTCCGTTTTTACACCATTTTAATCATATTTTTGAGGTCATTTAAGTTTTTGGTTATCAAATTAATAAATTTTCCTTATCAAATTAATAAGCAACAAGAATACGAAAGCGGTTGTAAAAAATCAGCAAATGTGTCACTGTTTAATGCTAAAAATTTTACCAGGTCCTCTTTTTTCTGAACAAGAAAAAGATCACTACAACCAGGACAAATCCAGCAAGGAAGAAAATCCAGTATGGTGTTTCTTTCAACTTAAAGGGTCTAAATGAAACGGAGATGGTTTTTCCTTTTCCAATTTCTGCAAGAGAATATTTCCAGATGAGTTTTTTCTTCTCAACTTGCGTAGCGTTGTGTGTAACAATTTCACCAGGGAAGGTGTAAATGTATGTTACTTGATAAGTCGAATCGTTCAAACCAAAACCGGTTGCAATAGGAGGTATAAACTGAGAGAAAACTTTCTGCCCGGCAGCGCCGTCTTGCATCGAAAAGTGGTATTCCGCAAAAGGTTTTACTTTGTTTAATGAATCGATGTGCGTAAAACTAAATTCAATTATTGCGTGAGCCGTGCTGTCTGTTGTGTCGTTGGAGACCGTTATATTTTCAATTTTAATGTTAGGTGAATTAAAATCAGAACGGAGTGAATCAGCATTAAAAATTCCCAGAGGATCGTAAAAAGCTTTTCCACCGGAGGTATCGGCTTTAATCCAATAATGGATTTTCATGTCGCCGGAACCATCGGGACTAAAACTTACTTCCTGCTCGTAATTGATGCATCCAGCAAGACTGATCATCAAAACTGCTGTACATAAAAATTTACTAAAACGTGAATGGGAACTGGTCTGTTGCTTCATTAAGAATCCTAAATGATTTTCGTACATCAAAATTAGAAAAATTTTTGGTTTTTCGTTAGATTTAAACGTAGTTTTTTTCAAAAAAGGTTTAGGAAGATGCCGACTTACGATTATAAATGCTTAGAATGCAATCATAACTTTGAAACTTTTCAGTCGATGAAAGACAAACATTTAACCGAATGCCCAAAATGCGGTGGTGAATTAAAACGTTTAATCGGGACCGGTTCTGTTCCGATTTTTAAAGGGACCGGATTCTATCAAACAGATTACAAAAATTCTTCTTCTTCAGCTAAACCCGTAAAAGCTTCTCCTCCTAAAACCGAATAGGAATGAACAAAAAAACTCGTAATTCCTAATTCGTAATTCCTAATTCCTCAAAGGTTATCGGTTTCGCAATGATTTTTTTCTGTTTGTCTAATAGAAACATTGTTGGAGTTGCGTAAATATAATATTCATTTGCTGTAGAACTATCCCACCCTCTTAAATCGGAGAGGTTTATAAAATCCAGCTTATTTTGATCGATAAAATTCTTCCATTCTTCTTGCTTTGTATCTAACGAAACTGCTACTACCTCAAAATCTTTTCTCTTCTTTTGAAGTTCATTGATTTGCGGTAATATAGTTTTGCAATGAGGACACCAACTTGCATAAAAAACAAGCAGTACTTTTTCTTTGTTGATTTTGTAAAGTTCAACTGCTTTACCGGAAACATCCGTCATCTTAAAGTTTGGAACAATTGCGCCAACTGGAAGTTTTTTATTCTGATCAATCCTCCGTTGAATTGTATTCCCCAACTTTTCATCCAAACAAAGATCATCTTTAATTACATAATTATCAACAATGTAGTCCAACACTTTATCAAATCCGAATTTCTTAAAACCATCAAGTAAGTATTCAACAACATGTTGATAAACAATCGTGTTTACTTTTGCGCGACTTACAACAGAATCGATTGCTTTCATAAATTCTTTTTCGAGTAGTTCTTTCGGCAATTGTGGGTTACGATAATAGGTTAAATACTCAATTGTTTTGTTCGTAAATGCATCGGAGAAGACCAACTCGGTGTCATCAAAGTTCACGTTATCAAGTGCGTGAGCTTTAAGAAAAGTTAATTGCTGCTCCGGAGATAAATTGGAATTAACAAAAGGTAAACTTGCCGAGCGAATATATCTTGCTATGAATGCTTGCGGTTCTTTTTGTGAAGCAACCGTTACAAAATCCAAATACTCGTCTTTAACTTGATTGATTTTTTTTTGTACTAATTGGTAAAAGCTATCCTCTTTTGGATAACGGATAAGAATCAGCTGCAGCAATTCGGTTTTAGTTTTATAGGCTTTGTTCAGTTTTACAAAAGAATAATAAAGTCGGTTACTTTCTGAAGAAATAATTTCCATACTGTCTAAAATTGCAGAAACATTTGTTTTCAGCTGAACATTTTTTCCGTCATACACAAAGTCGATATTTCGGTTGTTGGGAAAAGTAAGACGGTAAAATCCTTGGTGATATTTATGCTGCTCAAAAGAAGAGCGGAAAGTATCTTTTCCCTTAGCAGTAACCGAATCAATTTCAGTAAATTTCTCCCCTTCCAATGATTGGATCTTTGCAGACGAGAAACCAATGTCTTTAACCTCAATTTCAAGCGACTGTGCATTAAAACATGCTGTTGTGACGAGAAAAATTAATATGCAAGATATTCTATTCATTCACTATTAAATTACAACTCCATTTTAGATAAACCTGCATTAAAATCTTCCATCACTTATCGGTTAATCTTTTAAGCAACGAACGCTGAAGCCCATTAATTCATCGGCAGCTCCCAAATCAACACCGCTAAATCCCCTTCTTAATCCGAAATAAAAAGCATCGGTCTCCGAAAATTCTGTTGAACTCCAAAATGCTGCGTGTTCACCGTAATTATAAAAATGAGTAGCATCATAACGATAACCAGCAAGCAAAGCAGAAAATCCACTTATGTCTGTTCCCGTCCCTTGACCAACTGCCCGCAATGAAGTAGATTTATTCTCTACCATAACTATCAATGCTTTTTGCTCTTCTTTTGTGGGAATGTGCCAACCTGCTGGACAAATTCCTTTTGTCCCTTCAAGAACTGAATACTGCATAGCTTCATTCCACTGATACAGTGCCCCGAAAGTATTACAATTCTCCGGTTTATTTTCATAACAATATTTTTCTATTGTGCCGTTATCGCTTTGTTTGATATTGCCTGCAATCATTACTCCAACATCAAGATTTTCTTTCATCCAACACTGGTTTCCAATTTGAACGGTGTTATAGGTCCTTCCTTCGTAAGTCACGGTCGGTAATCCTATGCAGGGTGAAACACTGCCAAGTAAACTCATCGTTACGTTTTGTCCATATTCAATTCCTTCGGCGGCGTAAAGATTCACGATGTAATTATTGTAACCTTCTTTTTCTGAATGGAGCGTGTAGCTTCCTCCAGAAATATTTTTAATGTGATAATTCCCGAAGGAATCAGTATAAACTGTTGAAGTTGTTGGTACCGTATAAATTTTTGCACCGGAGATTGCTTCATTTAAACTGTTCGTTACTTTCCCTTTTATCGAAGTAAATAACGACAACGAATCGGCAGTGGTAAAATTTCTGATAGGTGTAAATGATGAAGTTCCCCCACTATTTTTTGCATTCACATGCCAATAATATTTTGATGAAAAAGAAAGTCCTCCAACTAATAAACTTGAATTTTTTAATCCGCTTTTTTCGTAGAATTTATTTTTAAAGAGAGAATCGACAGCAATTTCCAAAGTATAACTTTCAGCTCCCTTACTTGGATACCATGAAAAAGTACACTGTATTGAAATTCCGGTTCCACTGTCTGTGGGTACCACTAACGTTGGAGTTAACGGAGGATCGGTAACATTGTTTGGATTCGGATTTGTTTCTGTGGGCGAACCGCCATCTTTCTTGCATGAAGTAAAGGTAAGAAGAGAAATAAGAAGAACATAAACCATCCTTTTCATCAGTCACCTTTAATTAATGTTTTAAATAAATTTAGCAGAGACATACAATGACATGTCTCTACTTTTAAAAATCTCCGCCAAGCGAGAAATACCAAATCGGCTGCGTAAAACTTTGTCCGTTAAACGCCCAAGCGCAATCAATGCGAAGAAGAAAATAGAGAAAATAAAATCTTGTGCCGACACCGGTTCCCATAAGTAAATCCCTGCTTATCGTTCTTCCGTTTTCATCTTTCTCAAAAAGTTTAAGCTGGTGTGAATTATTCCATGCAGATCCGGCATCAAAAAATGCTGCGCCAAGAATATTTCTAAACAGAACCGGCAGCGCACCGGTTACAAGATAACGGATAAACGGAAATCGAAATTCAGTATTGAACAATGTATACTTTGTTCCGATCTGCTGCGCATAATTAAATCCGCGCATAGGTAAAGCGGCGGTTAGGAATGCAAAATCAGAAGGCGAATCTAGAGGAACTTCACCGGTCGCAAATCTCCGGTTGATCCAATTTTCAATTCCGCCGAGGAAAAACCGCTGCGGACTTTTTCCGTTTGAAAATCCTCCGGATAAGCGAAATGCGAAAGCGTAATCGGTCCAAAATTTTGTGTAATTTCTGTAATCACCCAAAACGGAATAGAAGCCATATTGTTTTGCATGAAGAATCGGATTGCCGTAAAGATCAAATCGGTAGCGCGTGCCGTCGATCGGTGCCGTATAACCGAACATGGTGTTATCATGAACAAAACTTATTGCGGGAATAAGATAAGTTGCTTTCTGTGTTGTCTCATACGGATTATCTAAATTTTCGGCAGTAACATTTAAAAAACTTAATCCGCCATCCAATCTATAATATCTGTTAAATGGATAGCTAAGTGAAAGTACTCCTCCGTAATTTCTGAAACGAAATAGGTTTATATCGCGCCCTCTTTGCAAATAGACAAACCGTGCTGTGTGAAAACCTTCAACTCCGAAATCCAATTTGTTTGGCAAATAATAATAAGCTAATCCGTAATCGCTATTTTTCAAATCGATTTGCATACTCGTCTGCCCGATCAACCGGTGATTACCGAGCACATCGCTGAAAGAAATTACGGTTGTACCGAGCAAACCGTAGAGCGTACTAAATCCGGCATTCGCGTAAATGATATCCGGAGAGAATGTTACTTTGTAACGATTGACTTTAAAATTTCCTTCGGCATCAAGATTAGCCTTTGGATTAAAGAGATCGTTCGGTTTTTGTTCGGTGGAATCGTACGAAAGGTAATCCGATTTGCCAAAAATAAAATTACTATAATCTTTTTTAGCGGAGGTTGAATCAATAAAAACTCCGGTGGAAAAACTATTCGCATCATCGGATTGTTTTACGGATGAATCAATTTTTGCTTCGCTTGTGGAATCTTTTTTAACTTCCGGCTTCTTAACAAAAAGAATCGATTCCATATATTTTGTAAGAGGAAGCGAATCTTTGTCTAAAGAGATATCATACGGATTATTCATCAAAAAAATATTATACGCCGATTGATACATCGAAGCGAATGCAAGTTTTTTCCCATCTTTTGAAATTGTGGGTTGATACAAACCATTCAAAGAATTCGTAATTGGTTTTGCTTCAAGCGATTCAACATTTTTTGCCGAATCATTTTCGTCAAGGACGATTTTCTTTCTATAAATATTATTTATACCATTTTTATCAGATACAAAAATTACTTCTTTACCATCGGCTGAAACAATTGGTGAAGCTTCATCGCAGTTTGGAGTATTGGTTAAGCGGGTGATCTTTCTGCCTTCAACTTCAACCGAATAAAGATCGTTCTGCGAATAATTGTGTTCGTACATTCTAAAGTTTTCCGGAACAGCAGCGGTATCAACATACTCACCTCTATCGGAAGCAAAGAAAATCGTTTTCCCGTCTGGTGAGAAAGAAGGATCGCTATCGGAAAAAATATCATTTGTAACATTTTTCAATTTATCGCTGGCGATATCGTACATATAAATATCGGACTGCGATGAAGTTTGTCCGGCGAACACAAGATTATTATTATCCGGCGCCCAGTTCACTGTCCCGATCGCACCGAATCTCAGCGGTAGAATTGTAACATCATCTTCAGCAATATCATACACGTAAATTACATCAGCACCGTTTCGTTTTGCAGATACGGCAATCTTTTTACCGTCGGGCGACCAGCTTAAACCGGGAGTAAGAATATTTAATTCTTCAAAATCGGCGGAGCGGTTTCCTTTTATAATGCGGTCAACTTTCTTCCCATCGTTGGCATCCATAATATAAATGTCAAAATAAAAATCACGGTTGGAGATGAATGCGATCTTATCGCCTTGCGGGGAAATGGCGGGACTGGTGTTATAAAATCCACCGTCTTTCCGGTGATCGGTTAATCTTTTAGAAAATTCATCGGGGTCTTTGTAGAGCGCCATATCAGGCCAGAAGACTCTTTTAATATCTTTCTTCCAACGCTCATTCAGTTCCTCCAAATCTAAACCGATTGCGGACTTTAGACCATTTTCAAAATTTGCTTTACCTTTAATTTTGTTTACAAGTTCGCCGATTTTTTCATCACCATATTTTTGTGCGATGTAATGAAATACTGCTTGCCCACCGCGGTAAGCAAAATATCCGTCAAGATTTTCGATATCAGGTAAATACTCACTCGTTGCCGCATCGCGTATGAACATATCGGTGTTTGTATCCCAGCCAAGCGAAAGATATTCCGCCAGACCTTCGTTAAACCAAAGCGGCAAGCGGATAGAAATATTATTGGAAATTATATTTTGAATTGATCCGCCGTAAAACATATCGTTTAAAACTGCATGCACAAGTTCATGATGAATTACATGGCGGAACATTTTGTAATTCCCGGTAAAGGGAAGTACCACTCTGTTTTTAAAGAGCTCGGTAAATCCACCAATGCCTTCACTCAAATATTCATCGGTAACATTTGTTTCCTGAAAATCGTTTTGTGAATTGTAAAGGATGAGTGTAATTCTATTGTTGATCCTGTAATTGATATGTTTTTCAATCGAGCCGAGTGCATCTTCCGATGCAGCCGCTGCGAACTCCGCGACTTTACTTCCTTCTTGATTAAAATAAATATCAAAATGGTTTGTTTGAATATAGTACCACGTCATATCTTTAAACTGAACTTTGTTTTGTCCGAACTGTGCAAAAACAAACTGCACCAAAAAGATTGAAATGAGCACCGCTAAATTAAATTGCTTCTTCATAGAGTATTTTTAATCGATAATAAGAAAATCTAATTCCATCCGCTCTTGATTAACCCGAATCAATTTAACTTGAATCTTATCACCGAGGCGGAACATTTTTTTACTTGCTTTGCCAATTAACGCATATTTTTTTTCATCATAAAGATAATAATCTCCCTCCAAATCACGCACGTGAACAAGCCCTTCGGCAAGTACATCTTTGATCTTCACAAAAATTCCAAAGTGTGTTACGCCAGAAATGATCCCATGAAATTCTTCGCCAAGGTGGCTTCGCATCAGTTCAACTTGTTTCAACTTAACCGAAAGACGTTCCGCGTCAACAGCTTTTCTTTCACATGCTGAAATATTCTCACAAATTGCAGAAAGTGCTTCTTCAGAATAAAGAGATTTTTTCTGCTTCTCGATATACTCATAAAGCATGCGGTGCACAAGCAGATCTGAATAACGGCGGATCGGCGAAGTGAAGTGCGTATAATAAGGAAATCCCAATCCATAATGCCCGATGTTTTCGGTTGAGTAAATTGCTTTCGCCATCGATCGGATAGCAATTTCGTTGATCAGCAATTCTTCTTCTTTTCCTTTTACTTCTTCCATCAGTTGATTTATAGACGAAGCTTTAGAAAGATTATCCGCTGAATAATGATAACCGAAAGATTTTATAAATTTTGCAAACTCCGCAATTTTATCTTTGTCTGGGCGGTCGTGAATTCTGTACAAAAACGGTTTGCGCGTTGATTCTTTTTTTACAAATCCGATATGATGCGCAACCACTTTGTTCGCCAGAAGCATAAATTCTTCAACAAGATTGTTGCTCTGTTTTGTTTCATACAAATATGCCCTAATCGGATTTCCGTACTCGTCTAGCTGAAACTTAATTTCGGAAGTTGAAAAGTTCACGCTTCCTTCTTTAAATCTTTTTTTGCGAAGAGTTAACGCCAGTTTATTTAGAAGAAGAACTTCTGTCGAAAAATCTCCTTCACCCGTCTCAATAATTTTTTGTGCTTCATCATAAGTAAATCTCCGTTTGCTTTTGATGATCGTCTTTTTAATTTTATAATCAACAAGTTTGCCGCGTGCCGTAAGTTCTGCAATTACTGAATAAGTTAGCCGTTCTTCGTTCGGAACAAGTGAGCAAATATTATTCGATAATCTTTCCGGCAGCATCGGGATAACTTTTCCCACAAGATAAACACTGTTCCCGCGCTTTTCCGATTCTTTATCGAGCGGTGTATCTTTCAATACATAATTACTAACATCGGCAATGTGAATTCCAACTGCAAAATTTCCATTCTCCAAAACTTCAACCGAAAGAGCATCGTCAAAATCTTTTGCGTCATCGGGATCAATCGTCATTACAACTTTATTTCTGTAATCAACGCGCGAAGAAATTTCTTCAACCGGAATTTCAAGAGGAATTTTTTCTGCTTCTTGTATAACTCTTTCCGGAAAATTTACAGGAAGATTAAATTCTTTCGCAATCGAAAGTAACTCAACATCGCTTTTGCTTGACTTGGCTAGCACTTCAATAATTTTTCCTTGCGGATTCTGTTTAGGAGATTCCCAAACAATTTCACTTACAACAACTCGGTCACCAACTTTTGCATTCAGAATATTTTTTTCATCGATATAAATATCGCGCCGCATTTCTTTCATTTCCGGTTCGATATAAAACAACGAATCCGATTTCTTCAGTGTCCCAACAACCTCGGTTATCCGGCGCTTAATAATTTTTGTTATCTCGCCTTCAAGGTTTTTGGCTTTCTTTTTCTGTTCGGCAAAAAGAGCAACCTCAACAATATCGCCATGAAATGCTGTTCCGAGACTTCTCCCTGCAACAAAAATATCCCTCCCGACTTCCTTTTTCGGAAGTACAAAACCAAATCCCCGCGGATGCATCTGCAACTCGCCGGAGATAACTTTCTCTCTTGAAATTTTAAGTTGGAAGCGTTTCCCCTGTCGAACGATGACATCTTCTTCAAGCAATTGATGGAGAACGGCTTTTAACGATTGGTATTCGTGATCCTCAGTTACATTGAGCTGCTTGGCAAGTTCTCTGGCTTTTATTGCTTTGCCAGGATTTTTTTTAAAAAAAGATACCAGTTTTTTTTTCATTAAAACTCGAATTTATATTTAAGACCCAGTTCGTTAATCATTTCTGTAGTAAATGTGTTTTCTGTTTCCGACAATCTTCTCTCAACACGAATTACAAAATTTTCTATTAACGGATATTCAATTAGAATATTTGCCGCCGAAAGATCCTGGAAAATATTTGTTGTGCCGCCGATGGTATATTTAAAACGTTTTATACTTCCGCTCAAATTGAACTTAGTAGTTGCCCCGGCAGAACGGAATTCCAACGACTTAACCACATCTCCAAGATACGCATTAAGAAGTCCGCCAACAAGCGAACCGGCAAGTGATGTTGCCGTGCCTGAAAACATATCTGCAGCATTGGTCTTATCCTGCGTGGTAATTTCATTCTTGAATTTCCCCGAAATAATAAACCAGATTGCATCTGATTTATCCATTCCCGGTGTGGCTTCATTGTTTGCAATAGCGGTTGCACCCCGGTATACAGCCATATTGGTTTCGGATTGAGCAAATGTTTTTGAAAGCTCTTTTAGAGCACCGACTAGTTTTAATTTTACCGCAACTTCTTCTTCTTTTCCCCCAGCTGAAGTTGAATCGGATTTGATGTAATAATTTTTATACATGCCGACGATATCCAAATAGGGATTTGTAACGTCGCTCTCAAATTTCAGCGACCCCGTTGCAGTAAAAGTTTTTATAAACTCAAGTGTTGAACCTTCCAGAAGTTTTAGTTCGCCTTGAACATCCTGCAAACCGTTTACCCGTTTGTAACGGATATTTCCGTTTAGGACAGAAGTTAGTTTTTGATTTGCCTCCCTCGCCAGAATAAAGGTTATCGTGGCTTCGTTTTGAATTTTTACGGTTATATCATAATCGAATTTGAAAAAATTTCCACCTCCATTTGCATCGCTTAACTTTTTACCTATTTCGGAATTTATGATCCGTTCAATTTCTTTTTCTCTCGCTGAAAGTTTTAGCGTGTCTTCTTTATATCGGTAAATAAAATTTTGTGCGTTAGAAGAAAAACTTTCCTGTGTTGGCGGAAAAATCAATGCGGTTTCTTTTACAAGCAGAGGAACTACTAAAGATGAATTTTCATTTTGCATTGAAAATACAATATTGCCGTCGGTGCCGATAAAGAGATCTCCGTAAAGATTAGGGCTTGCGGATTTTGAATCATTTGTTAAAACTGTCAGATCTCCGTTAGCTGAAAATTCGTTTGAAATAATTTTTAGTCCCTTGAACATCATCTTCCCGGTACCGCGCATCGTTCCTTTATTTTTTACATTCCCGCTATTTGCAACAATCATCTCATCTAAAATTAGACTTTGATCTTCAAAATGCATTTGCAAACTACTTGTATATTTTAAATTATTTGCTTCAACTCTAAAGGCACCGTCTTGAATTTTCAAAAATCCTACAGGTTCAAGTTTTGCATAGGTTCCACCAATCTTTACATCGGCGTTCAGCAGTCCGCCAAGTTCGTTCACAAAAGGAAGAGCATCACCAAAAGTTGCAAGATCAAAATCTTTTGAGTCGATCAACAGAGAAAGAGGTTTGTTGTTAGGCAGTCGTTCAGGAACAGAACCAAATGCTAAATCAATAGGGAGCGAACCTACAACTGACAATTTTGCAAGCAGACTATCTTTTCCCACATCGCCAAATTTAATCTTCGTGTTCATGTTTTTATCTTTATATCCAAACATCGCTTTAAGTGAACCAAAATTATTTTTTTGATAGGTAACATTATCAACAGCAACATTTAAATCCATAATCGGATTTTCAAATGACCCCGTAACCTTTGCAGTAACATTCACATCGTTATCAATAATATTTTCAGGATTCATTCCCAAAAGATTATAACTGATATCATATCCTTTGAATCCAGAAACTTGAATCGACAAATTTTGTTTTCCCTCAAGCGCTAAAGTTCCTTCAGCATTTATTTGCGCATCACCACGGTAAAGATTTACGTTTTTAAGCGAAAGAATTTTATCCGCAAATCCGATTTGCATTTCATTTCTGTTTCTCAAAATAAAATCATTGTATTGATAAACGAGTTTATCAACCTTTATTCCTAAACTTGAAGAACTTAAATTTGAATTGAATGAAAGCGATCCCTTCATGTTGTTGTTTATTGATACATCACCTTCCGCTTTCAACATGTTGTTTTTCAAAGATAGATCAATAGCAATATTTTTTAATTCTGACGCTGCAAAAAGTCTTTCAGAATTAATAGAAATTCCGGTAACGAAATTACTTAACTTAAAATCTCGCACGGGATGTTCTAAACTAATTTTGCCATAGCTATTTTGCACGATGTAATTATTTCCTCCTATCACGAATTTTAAATACTCGAATGATGTTTCTGCTTGAAGTGAAAAAGATGAATGGTTCGATTTGATTTTTCCACTCAGTTTTCCTTCTGTATCAACTTGAAATTGATCTGCAAAAATGGAGAGAAGTGAGAGGTCCCGGCCAACAATATTAAAGTTCAGATCAAATTCGTCATTCTGTTCTTCTTGTTGAACAACTTTTTTGCGTGGAGTATTGCGAAACAATTTTGTTTTAGCAAGAAGTGAATCCTTTTTTAGTCCCAACGGATAATAAGCATCAATTTTTTCGATGAACGATTTTGAAATTCCGTCGCTTTCATAAATAAGTCTAGGGATCAACTTTGTAAGCTGAAAATTTCCCGACAACATCGCATCTGCAAATGTAGAATGGAGTGAAATAATTTTTTCGGTCGGAGCCTTTGTGTCCATCGAGAAAACTATCCAAGCTTCGTTAATTATTTTCTGCTTGAAATGAGAGTCGTAAATTCTTCCGTTTAATTTTGCCAAAAGGTTATCGGGATCAAATCCTTCACCTGAAACGCTAAATGTTAGATTAAACGAAGAAGTCAATAATGAATCGTTTAAAAGTTTTGCCAAATTAAGTTGACGCGCTTCCATCGAACATTCGTATTCAGGAGCTTCACCGTTTTGAATGTTCAGAGTTCCATCTAAATTTATTTTTTGTGAATCAATTGCTGCGCTGCACTTTGCCGTGAGTAGACCATTCTTCATGTCGGCAGAAAGTAAAAATTCATTTACGTAATTATTCGACACAGTCGAGCGGGCCGCATCAACGGTGATTTCGGTAGTTAACGTTTTCCCGGTTGTGCCGGAACCTTGCGCTGAGATTCTTGAAGTAAGACTTATCGGAAAATGAGCAAAGGGCTGAACATCAAGGTTATATGAATTTAAGTCGGCTTGATATTCCATTTCATCTTTTCGAAAATCAAAAGTAACATTGCCATCTAAACTTCCCTCGTCCAATCCTGCAGAAATGCGGGAGGTGAAATTTTTAATTCCTCCCTTGTAAGTTAGCGTATCAATTGCAAGCGTTGAAAGTTTTTGGAATTGCGGAAGTTCCAATCCTGGCATAAGCTGTAAAACGTTTTCATAGTTCAATGATGAATTTGTAATTGCAGCATCGATTAAAAGATTGGATGGACTATCTAAATTTTGCAAACGTCCCGTGCACTTAAGATTTGTTTGTAAATATTTTAAATTCAATTCTTGCACTATAAGATCATTGATGGTTCCCTCTGCATTTATAGTGCCGTCAAGATCACCTTCAAGCATATCAACTACCGGAACAAGCGCGGTCAAATCATCAAAGTTAAATGGCTCTGTAATAAGATTTACATTTGCGTTTGCACGTTTAAATGCTTTCTCGTCAAACGGAGTAAAAAGATTAAATCCTTTTAACTGTGCCAGCAGCGAAAGCTTTGATCGGTTTGTTTGCAGCTCAACTCCAAGTGCAGAAAGCTCTTCTTCGTTTACAAGAAAATCACCGGCAATCTTTTTTACATTGAAGTCGGTAATATTTGTCTGGCAATAGAAATCATCAATATGTACTTTGAATTCGTTGCGATTGATGTTCGCTTCAGCGTTTAATGTTAATCCAAGATTTTTAATCCGTAAATCCCTCAGATTAAGATTCTGGTAATAATTCTTACTGTTTTTCAATGCTTCATCCTGCAATGAAAAACTTATTCCCGAAAGCGACACTTCAGAAACTTTTATAAGAAACGGGAATTCTGTTTTTGAAGTATCCGGTGGTGAAGAAGGAAAAGCTTTGGAAATATTTAACACTCCGGCGCTGTCTTTCAACAAAGCAATGTTGGCATCTTCTATTAACACCTTCCGCACAAATATTTTTTGTAAAAATATTTGCAGCGGACTAATCTTCACTTCAACTTTTTTTATACTGGCAATAGTATCTTTCAAATAAAAAAGTTTTGCATCTCGAATAATCAGCGAAGTGAAAATCGTGCCGTCTATTTTTCCAATTTCAATTTTCCCATTGATCTCTCCATTTACCAGCGAAACAACTTGTTCGCGAAGGTAATTGCGGAAAGTGGAGGTTTGGGTTATTCCTCCGACGATAAGAAGAAGTGTAAATATCCCGACAAAAAAGATGACAAAAGCGTTTACCGTTTTATGAAAGCGGCTCCGCTTTGGAATTATTATATCTAAAGGATTCTTCAACTTCCGTAACGGTCTAAAATAGTTTGAATAATGTTGGTTGTCGATTGATCGGTAACAAAGGAAATAGTTTTCACTTCCCCGCCATTTGCTTCAACAATATCGCGTCCCACAATTTTGTCGATCGCCCAATCTGCACCTTTAACTAATATATCCGGAATCAGTTCGCCGATAATTTCTTGAGGAGTGTCTTCTTCGAACAACGTAACGTAATCGACAGCTTTTAAATTTGAAAGAATGAAAGCGCGTTCTTCTTCTTTTACAATCGGACGCTTTTCTCCTTTGATCCTTTTAACGGAAGCGTCGGAATTTAAACCAAGGATCAAAACATCTCCAGCGGCTTTTGCTTTTTTCAGATAATCAACATGCCCCGCATGGAGTACGTCAAAACAGCCGTTGGTAAAAACTACTTTTTTCTTCTCTTCTTTTAATTTTTTGCGGATTGCCAAAATTTCTGCGCGCGTGTAAATTGATTTCATTTCAGTTCTTCAGCAACAGTTGAAAAAAGTTTTTCCAATTCGATCGGAATAATACCGACTTCTTCGCAGACTAATCCGCCGGCATAGTTTGCAAGATAGGAAGCTTCTAAAACATTTGCACCTGCAGCGAGAGCCATTGTTAGTGTAGAAATTACCGTATCGCCCGCACCGGAAACATCAGCGACTTTTCTTGCCTTGGTCGGCATTCGGTATTCTTTTCCTTTTTCAAATACTGCAATGCCCGCTTCGCCAAGTGTTAGCAGAACATATTTTGCATTTAATTTTGATAGAAGTTTTTTCCCGGCGGTAGAAACTTCTGCATCTGTCTTTATCTGCATCCCGAGAATATCTCCCGCTTCTTTTCTATTTGGTTTGAAGACAGTTACGTTTTTGTAGGAGAAAAAATTAAGAAACTTCGGATCGACGGTTATTAAAATATTGTTTTTATTTGCAAGTGATATAATTTTTTGAATAAGCTGCGGAGTGAGAATTCCTTTGTTGTAATCTTGCAGAATAATGCCGTCGAGTGAAGAAATGTGTTCTTCGAGAAAAGTAAGAATTCTTTGCTGAGTTATTTTCGAAATATATTCTTTGCTTTCTTTGTCAATTCGAACAACGTGCTGACTATCGGCAATAACGCGGGTCTTAGCCGTTGTTGGTCTTGTTTCGTCAACAAGAATTCCCGTCGCATCAATTCCTGATTCATCCAACAGCGAAAGAAATATTGAACCGTAATTTTCTTTTCCGATGATTCCAACCGGAAGAGGCTTTCCGCCGAGCCGTGCAATGTTAAGCGCGCAGTTTGCAGCGCCGCCGAAACGGTAAAATTCATTATCAACTTCTACTACGGGAACGGGAGCTTCGGGAGAAATGCGTTTTACTTCACCCCAGAAATAACAGTCGAGCATCATATCGCCAATGACCGCAATTTTCTTCCCTTTAAAATTCTTTTTTATTTTCTGCAAACGGGATTTTGAAAGAGTAACCATACATTCTTTTGCTTGTGATTTAATGTTGCAAAGATAAGGAGAAAATAGATGTAGGGAAAGTTACTTTGGGCTTCTCTTTTTGTTCGCTCTCTATCTCCAACGAGATGTTGATCTCCAGATCTTCAATGTCAATTATCCAGTAAAAATGAATTTGAGTTTTGCCACATTTTTTTTAAGTTTACAACAACGTTCGGAACCAAGACTTATTTGAGGGAGTCGCTATGAAAAAGTTCTCGTTTCTATTTTTCTTTTTAACAGTTTTAACTGTCCTTGCTATTTCTGTATCAGCCCCAACTTATGCGAGTGAATTAATTCCTCCGCTATCAAATTCCAATTCCTTTAACGGTGAAACAGACACTCTATATTATCTACCGGATACCACCAAATTTGTTGATAAATATTCCATCGCAGAAGAAGTTTGGTTTATCCATACTCGTTTTACACCAAAACCTGATTGGAAATATTATAAAGTAAAAGAAGTCCAATACCTTTTTTCTTCAATGGTTCTTGGCGATACTTTAAAGCAAGTTGGTTTTTATAAGGATTCATTAGAAAACAGATTTTATGAAGAGAGCGTAAATGTTATCCTTGATTCGTCAAAGATTTATCCTAATTGGTGCCCGGTTCAAGTTTCAAAAGAATTCCCCGTTATTTCTGGTAAGGTGGAAATTCGTTTACCAATAAATTCGTTTTCATTGTGCTTTCCCATCAATTCCATACCAAGTGGAAATACTATTGGATATTTTGATAAATCAAAATACTGGGGAGTGACAACTGATTTACCCATCAAATTAATAATTGAGCATATTACAGATACAATCCCGACCGTAGAATTCAATTGCAATATGAGTGTACAAATGAAACGCGGAACGTTTGCAGCAACCGATTCCGTTTGGGTGCGGGGTAACTTTAATGATTGGGCGGGCAAAGCCTTTTTATTAACTGATCCCGATGGTGATTCAGTTTACTCCGGGACGTATAATAATTTTACGGTTTATCAAAACCTTGTTTTCAAATATGTCCACAGTCCGGATGTTTGGGAATCAACCGGCAATAGAACGTTAACCGTTGGTGCTGGTCCGAATTACGCCTCCGCGTGTTGGGAAGATGTTTGTGTTTACGTACCTACAAAAACTATTAAAGTTGCTTTCTCGGTAAACATGGAACTCGAAAGATTATCGGGATTATTTAATCCTACTATAAATCAAGTTTCCGTTCGCGGTTCTTTCAATGGATGGGGTGAAACCTTGATGACTCCATCAACAGTAAATGCAGATTTGTACGAAGTTACTACGGATGTAATTGCAGCGGTTGACGAAAAAATTAGTTTCAAATTCTTTTATTCTCCCGGAACATGGGAAGTGAATAATTTGGATGGTCCATCTCAAAACGACAGATTCTTTATAGTTACTCAAACAGTTTATGATTCCGGTTTTATGGCTTATAATGCAGTTGGGTTTAATAATGGGCAACTTGAAACATATTGTTGGGAGAAACATATTACATTTATATGTAACACAAATAATGCTTCAATAATAAACGCTCCAGTAGGAACAGAGTTTAAAACAATTCACATCGCCGGCGGTAATTCTCCTCTCCAATGGCCAAACAGCGGTTGGCCCGATCAGGACGTTACAAAAGTAATTCAACTTTTTGATGATGGGACACATCATGACGCAGTTGCCGGAGACAAAATATTTACTAACGAAATTCCCTTCCCGCGCTATTCAACATTGAATGTTGTTTATAAGTACAGCGCTAACTGGGGTTTACCTACAAATGGAGGGAAAAATGATAACGAAGCACCTATTGGCGGAGATAAAACATTAAAAATGCATTGTTTAACTACAACTGCAACTGTCGTAGATACGTTTGGAATTGTTCATACAACAGTACTACAATACCCTGATAAAGTTGAAAAATTAAATGAAATTCCCTCGAAATTTTCATTGGCTCAAAACTATCCAAATCCATTCAACCCGGAAACAGTTATAAACTATCAGTTGGCAGCCAGTGCTTGGGTAACCTTAAAAGTTTTTGATGTTCTTGGAAATGAAGTTGCAACGTTGGTGAATGAAGAGCAATCTGCTGGAAGTTATCGAATCGAATTCAGTAGTAAGAATACAGAATTAAGCAGTGGAGTGTTTTTCTATCAACTCCGCGCGGGAGATTTTGTTCAGACCAAGAAAATGATTTTAATGAAATAACCGGGAGGATCGTGTTGTGAAAAATTTAAATCCAAGTTTATTGTTTTTATTTCTGTTTGTAATACTTGCGGTTTCCATTTCTCCACAGACGGCAAGCACAAACCATAACCAAACATCCAAAACCATTCTTGTGACTTTTTCTGTTGATTTGGAATTAGTACGATTAAGCGGTTTGTTTAATCCTTCGAGCGATACTGTTTTTATCGGCGGAAAATTTAATGCTTGGGGGAAATCGGTAATGACGGTGTCGCAAACCAATCCCGATATTTACAGCACAACCATTTCCGTTACCGATTCTGTGCAAGATACAATTCGTTTCAATTTTGTTTACTCACCGGATACTTGGGAAGTTGTGGGCGTAAGAGAATATGTGATAACTCAGGCTAATTATGATAGCGGTTTTGCTGTAGTAGATACGATTGGATTTAATTCTGAGTTCCTTTCTCCTCCGACCAGTGTCGAATTCAGATGCAACATGACCATAGAAATGAGAAATGGAGAATTTGTTAGAGGCGAAAAAGTTTTCGTTCGTGGTGACTTTAACGGCTGGAGCGGAAACGATTTTGAATTGAAAGATGTAGACGGCGATTCAATATATTCCAGAATTTTTTACAACTTCAACGCAGATCAAAAACTAACATTCAAATTTACACACACCCACAACGGGGGAGATGATGTTTGGGAAAGTGTCGGGAACCGAACATTAACAGTTTCTCCTTTAGGTCAAAATATTTTTACTGCTATATGGGAAGACGCCTGTTTTTGTACCCACTATAAAACCATACAAATTACATTTACCATTAACATGGAACTTGAACGATTGTCAGGGCTCTTCAATCCACTAACAGATACTCTTTCCGTTCGCGGTTCGTTTAACGGTTGGAACAAAGCCATTATGACTCCATTACCCGATACCCCAGACATTTACAAAGTTACGACACCTGCTGTAGTAAGTTTGGATGAAAAAATAAGTTTTGCATTTTTTTATAGCCCAGGAACATGGGAAATAAATAATTTTGAATTTCCCAACGAACGGTTTTTCATAGTTACACAAGAGGTTTTTAATTCGGGTTCTTTTACTTATGATGCCATTGGGTTTAATGTACATGATGGTAATCCACCATATTTTGCTCAAGATCCGCTAATTGTGTTTAAGTGCAATACTAATGGGGGAAAGATAATAAATGCGCCGGACGAGACGGAATTCAAAACCATTCATATAGCTGGTTCAAATCACCCAATGCATTGGCCAAGCGGTGGATGGCCGAATTCGGATATAAACAAAGTCATACAACTTTTTGATGATGGAACTCATAATGATGCAATTGCCGGTGACAAGATATTTACAAATATCATCCAATTCCCAAGGTACTATACAGGTCCATATATAGTTTATAGATACGGGGCCAACTGGGGCTTAGAGACTAACGGAGGAGGCAACAATAATGAATTCAGTTCCGTGTCTAATCATAAATTAAACATGCTCTTTTCAAAATTCAATTATGAAGTTGATGATACTTTTGGAGTTGCCGGATATCATGATTTTACTGATGTTGAAAGAATCGAAAACACAGTTCCATCTACTTTTGCACTTCAACAAAACTTCCCAAATCCGTTTAACCCGGAAACGAAAATCAGTTGGCAGTTAGCAGTACGCAGTTTCGTAACTTTAAAAGTTTATGACGTCCTTGGAAATGAAGTTGCCGTTTTGGTAAACGAAGAACAGTCCGAGGGGAATTATCGAGTAGGATTTAATAATAAGAATAATGAATTAAGCAGTGGAGTGTATTTTTACCAACTCCGCGCTGGAGATTTTGTTCAAACTAAGAAAATGATTTTGCTGAGATAAAACCAACTGCGTGAAATGAATTTATCTCGTTTTAACTTTTTTCTGCCCACTCCAATAGGCAAGCGGATTTGAGATTTTCACTTTTGTCAATCCGGTTTCCGTTCCAATCCACATTGATTCACCATCGAAGTAAAGCGAAAGTATTGTGTTGGAAGTGAGATTAATGTCATCAGGATTTACGCGCGAGATTTTTCCCGTTGAAGTATTAAATAAAGCGAGACCTCTGCCGTATTCCTTTTTATTTTTTTTATCGAACTGGTAACAGCTCACCCAAATTAAACTGCCGGTTCGTTCCAACGCAAAAATTCCATTTGCCGGAAGACCGTTTCTTTTTTCAATTCGTTCCCACAATGCTCTCCGGTTAAAACGGAAAAGTCCACCAACATTAAACTCCGGATTATCGCGGGTAATAAATTCATCCGTACCGAACCAGATATAATTTTTATCAAAGAGGATATCGGAAATAGAAATTGCATCGCCAACTCCGCGGAACGCGTTGCGTTGATTGTTGTAAAAGATCAATTGCGATTTATCTTCCAGCACCCGCGATTTATCATATCGAAATACGCCTCCCTCTGTTCCGAACCAAATATACTCATTCCCGTCTGCGCGAATAATTTTCACGTTGTTCGTTTTCGGATCTTTGCCGTAAGTTATATCAAAATCATCATATTTTTGTTTATCAATATCAAAGCGGGTAAGATTGATGAATCTGCCGATCCACAAAATATTTTCTTTTTGATCGTAATAAAGAGAGCGGATCCAATTTCCATATTCTCCCCCGGCGCCAAATTTTCTTTTACGCCAAAGGTTCCGTTTTCTATCGAAGGTCATCAAACCATCGGTTGTACCGGCCCAGACAAAATCCTTGCTCGCTGCAATACAATAAAATAAATCTTCCGTTAACGAGTTGTTTTTTGTTGAGTAGGTGATCCATTTTTTTTCTTTTGGAATGTACTGAGAAATTCCCTGTCCGTATGTTGAAAACCAAAGTGAACTGCCGTCTGTGGTTATGTCGTTTACTGTTGCGCCTTCAAGAAAAGATTCATATTCAACTTGTGCGGAAAGTTCAAATCTAAAAAGAAGAAAGGTGATGAAAAGAAGAAGGAGTGTTTTATTCATTTACAAAAGAGATCTTAAAATGATTTTCAAATCCGCTTTTTAAAGATTCGCTCAGAAAATCGTAATCGGTTGGCTTATTAAGAATTGTATCTAGCTCGATGGTTTTCTTTTCAAGTTCATCCTTCACTTCAAATTTTTCCTGTTCGCTTCCGGCAAGGTACTCGTACAACTTTCGGTGTTGTTTTCCGCAAAGAATGGACCCATGCTGTAAAATGATATATCCAAGTTTTCTCTGCGCGCTGCCGATCAGTTTTTTTCCTTCATATTTTATTTCGCTTCTAGCTGACGTTGCAAAACATGCGGTTCCCTTTCCATCTTTATAAATGGATGAAAAGTCGGGCTGTTGTGTTTCGAGTTCGGCTTCTGATAAAACTTCATCGTACAAAAACAATCCTTGCAGCAGCGCAAAATTAATTTCTCGGTAAATCTCTGATGGGGTTAGGGTTGAACTTAATGGGATTACAACTGAATAGGTAATTTCTTTTGCGTGAAGAATTGCTCTTCCACCGGTCGGGCGCTGCACAACATCAATTAAATCTTTTTTCGCTTTCTCAATATCTATTGATTCGAATGGTTGGTTGGCCCCAAGTGAAATGCAATGTGGTTTCCAGCGGTACAAACGGAAGTATGCTTCATCTTCTTTGCAATTGTTTGCAAGTTGAAGATCGAAATCCATATTAAATTTTCCGGTCTGTAAACCGGAATTAATAAAATGCCATTTCACTTTCCGATGAGTCCTCTTTTACTTTCATTTAAAAAAGAAAGCACTTCTAAAGCATGTGGTTCTGTTCCGAAATCAGCTAATATTTTTTCTCTTGCCTGTGTAACATTTAACTGTGAGCGGTAAAGAATTTGATAAACATCTTTTAACATTTGAATTTCTTGATTTGAAAATCCTCTGCGACGTAAACCAACAACGTTCAATCCTTCGTATTGTAACGGCTCTTGAGCCGCTAAAATAAAGGGGGGAACGTCTTGTGTAACACGGAATCCTCCGCCGATCATGCAATGTTTTCCAATTTTGCAGAATTGATGTACAGGAGTCATTCCGCCGATGATCGTCCAGTCATCAATGAAAACGTGTCCGGCAATCTGCACACCGTTTGCAAGAATACAACGGTTGCCGATGTGGCAATCGTGAGCAATGTGCGAGTACGCCATCAGTAAAACATTGCTGCCGATTTTAGTTAACCGTGTTTCTTTTGTTCCGCGGTGAACGGTTACAAATTCGTGGATGACGGTTTCGTCCCCTATTTCTGCGGTTGATTCATCGTTGTCAAATTTCAAATCTTGAGGAATATGTGCGATAGAAGCAGATTGATAAATTTTTACTTTTTTACCAATGCGTGCGCCGTCATAAATTACTGCGTGGGGACCAACGTATGTTTCGTCGTTTATTATCACGTCATCTTTAATAATTGCGTATGCGTCCACTCGGACGTTTTCTCCTAACTGGGCTTTAGGGCTAACAATTGCGGTTGGATGTATTTCTGTCATTTTATTTTTAAGATTGTTTTGAGTTTCCGTTTTTATCAACAATTGCGGCCATAAAATCAGCTTCGGCTACAAGTATCTCATTTACAAATGCCTTCCCACTCATGGTTACCACTTTGCTTTTTTTGTTGATCAATTCAACTTCAAGTGTTAAAACGTCTCCGGGGACGACAGGTTTTCTGAATTTTGCATTATTGATCTGCATGAACATGACAAGTTTTTCTTCCGGATTTGGGAAAGAATTTAAAAGAAGAATTCCTCCGGTTTGCGCCATCGATTCAATAATTAACACTCCCGGCATAATCGGTTGTCCCGGGAAATGTCCCTGGAAAAATGGTTCGTTAATAGTAACAGATTTTTCGCCGACAACTTTTTTATCCATATCGAGCTGAGTTATTTTATCAACTAAAAGAAACGGATAGCGATGTGGAAGAATTTTCATGATCGCATTAATATCAAATACGATTCCTTCTTTTTTTACATGCTGATATTTTCGGACGAGTTTTTTCTGCTGGTATAATTTGCGGATCATTTTGGCAAATTCAACGTTGGCTTTGTGTCCCGGGCGGGCAGCCAAAACCTGTGCTTTAATCGGAACGCCGATGAGTGCCAAATCGCCGATAAGATCAAGCAGTTTGTGGCGGACCGGTTCATTTTTAAAATGCAAAGTTTTATTATTTAAAATTCCGTTTTCGCCAATCGTAACTTCGTTTTCAATCCCCAATTTATTTCTTAATTGATCGAGTTCTCCTTCAACGACAGTTTTGTCAACAATAACCACGGCGTTATCAATATCGCCTCCCTTGATCAATCCATAATCGGAAAGTTGTTCAACCTCACTTAAAAAACAGAAAGTTCTTGCCGGAGCAAATTCGGAAACAAATTCTTTCTCCAGATCAAAGAGTCCAGTGTGCTGGCTGCCAAGCGCGGGATTTTGGTAATCGACCATCACGGTTATGCGATAGCTGTCAAGCGGCAGAGCAACAATATCAACTTGTCTTTCTTCATCATGGAACGTTACAGTTTCATCGATGATTAAATAATCTTTCGGCGCCTCTTGCTGTACAAATCCGGCTTCAAGCAACTTTGTAACATAAGGCATCGCACTTCCGTCACCTATTGGCGGTTCAATGCCGTCTAATTCTATAATAATATTGTCGATCTGCAAACCAACCACGGAAGCTAGTACATGCTCAACTGTGTAAACTTTTGCTTCACCGATTCCCAACGTTGTTCCTCGAGAAACGTCAACAACGTGATCAGCAAGCGCTGGAATTTCAGGATTTCCCCCTAAGTCTGTACGGACAAATCTGATGCCGTAATTTTCGGGAGCCGGTTTGAAGGTCATGGTACATGTAGTCCCAGTATGAAGTCCGATTCCGGTAATAGCAACTTCATTTTTTATGGTTCTTTGCTGCTCTAACATACGCCTCGAATTTTTGTTTAAGTTTTCAAATTTTCTCCGGTCAAAATACTAAAAAGAAGTGGAATGGAGAAAGGATAAGTTGTTGCCGATGGTGGTTGTGTGAGAATTGAAGAATTTTGGGATTAGAAATTTGCGCTTGCGCTTTATCTTCAAAAAACCTAAGTTTTGGATAAATTTATCGGAGGTTCTATGTTCAGATATTTCCTAATAACTATTATTGGACTATCTCTTTTTTGCTTCACCGGATGCAAGGAAAAAGTTGTGACCGTTGAAGTTGAAAAGAATTCCAATAAAGGTGGATTGCTTTTCAAAATCGATAAAGAAAACGCACCCCAAAATGTAGTTATGGTTGAAGCCTTACTCTCTCGAACAAACTTCGATACTATAAAAGCCTCTCTTAATTTATTAACCGAAACTTCTGCAGATTTAGCCCTCACCAATATTCCAATCGGCTCATGGAAATTAAATGTTAATGCGTATGATAGCCTTCAAAAGGTTGTCTACAGTGGTGAAACCGCAGTTGAAGTGCAAGATGGAATTACAACACAGGTTAATTTAACACTCGTCCCGACAAGCACCGGACTTGGAAGTATTTACATTTATGTAAATTGGGGAACGAAACCATCTTCGACTTGGAATGATTATGAAATGAATCCGGTATTAAAAATGCCAAGTACAAGCTACCCTCAATCTATTTGTAATCAACCAAAAGTTATCTATGACGAAGGTAAGTTTAAAATGTGGTTCGCAATTCTTACCCCTGGTTTAGCTCCAAATACAGGTTATGCTGAATCTTACGATGGTTTTGCATGGACACTTGTCAAAAAAAATCTTTTTGACTTGCAGAGAAACGATAGTGTTTCTTATAATCGATGGGATGCTAATTGTGTTATCCCCGGAGCAGTTATAAAAGATAACGGAATTTATAGGATGTATTATGTGGGATTTAGAAATTCCAGCGCTGAATGGCAAACCGGATTAGCGGAATCTAATGACGGAATAAATTGGCAAAGGTACGCCGATCCAGTATTAAAATCTACTGTAAACGAATATCGGGTTTCCGCCGGTGATATTGTTAAAATTAACGGTGTTTACTTTTTATATTATTCAGTCAGTCCTAATCCGCAGACGATGCCTCCAATCCAAATAAATAATGGAATTTCTTTAGCTATTTCAAATGATGGAAAAACATGGACGAGATATAATGGAAATCCTATTTTATCAAATTCGCAGAGTTGGGATGGGAAGGTTTATTATCCCACTGTTATTGTTGAGAATAGTAGATATGATATGATTTTTATGGAGGCAAAAGGCGCCGGTTTTGGTATGGCTACTTCAAAAGACGGATACACTTGGACTCAAACCACCTCAAAACCCTTCTTTACTATAGCTGATACAAAAGGGGGAAAAGCATACGAAGTTGTATACCCAAGTTGTAGGAAAATTAATAACAAATATTTTCTTTATTATTCAAGCTCGTCTAATAGTGACATGCAAACGAATACAATTAGGGTGGCTGTTAAATAAATCAAGAATTATTAATTAGTTCAATATTTAGGAGGAACTATGAAAAAGCAATCTACATTCATTGTTTTTTCTTTGATGATAGTATTTTCAAGTTTGATCATTCCCCAGTCAAGCACTTTCACCATCGAAGCATATAAACAATTTCTTTCCACGCATCAGAATATGACGGCGGGAGATGTCTTACAATTGCATAATGCTGGCACTTTTCGTGGTCAAATTTCCGCGCAAACACAAAATGCTTTATTCCTCGACAGCATCGCCATTAAATATAAACTAACCGATTACGAAAAATCACTGATTGAGAAAAACGGTTTTATGGTTTCCGACAGGTTGACCACAGGATCGGTTGGAAATGCTTTCATTGATATATTCCGTAATGATCTTCCACTGTTCATTTCTACCGATGCGATCTTGCATTCGCTTCATCTTTCTTACGATAATATTTTAAAAGATGTTGAGTTGGGGTACATCATTCCGAAATTGACTGAGGTTTTAGATTTAGTGCACAAACAGATTCCAACTCTTCAAACACGCTACGCTGCAAATCCAGCAATGACAAAATCACTGGAAGATGTAGATTTATATCTAGGTATCGCTCAAAAACTTTTAACCGGGAATACGAATTTATATTATGCATCAAATACCACCGAACAAACTAAAATATTGATGAAGATTAATTCATATCAATTCCAACCATATACTTTATTCTCTGAAAATTGTAGGGATATTGATTTTAGCCAGTTTAAAGTTCGCGGACATTATACCGATCAATACAGGCCGGAATTGGGCAAGTATTTTCAATCGATGATGTGGCTTGGCAGAACTGAATTTTATTTGATCAGACCAAACGTTGATCCTCTGAACTGTCCCCGCCAAACAGATGCCGATATTCAACGGCAAATAATTGATGCATTGCTCCTTTCAGAAATTTTGAACTTATCCGGTACGCAAAATGCTTTTAATGAAATTGATGATGTAATTAAATTTTTCGTCGGCGAATCAGACAATGTTACTTTTAACAATTTAACTTTTCTAAAAAATGCCGTACAGATAAGCGATCCTAGCGATTTGCTTGACACCAACAGAGTAAAAGATTTCCAAAACGAATTAAAGAAAAATGATTTTGCATATCAGCGAATTTTATCACAAGTACTGGAAGCATCTGAAGTTGATTCCATTGTTCCCGCGTCGGCTTTTCTTTTTCTAGGACAGCGGTTCATTATTGATTCGTACGTCTTCTCGCAGGTTACCTACGACAGAATAAAATACAACAACACGTTCATCAGAAGAATGCTTCCCAATTCACTTGATGTTCTTTTTGCCTTAGGAAATGATGCTGCTGGACAGCTTCTAAAACCTGAGCTTGATCAATACCATTATGGAACCAATCTAGCATCACTTCGCTACTTAATAGATGAGTACTCATCTGATTTCTGGCAAAGTTCGATGTATAATGCCTGGCTGCAAGCTATTCGTTCGCTTAATCCTCCGGTAGAACGGTTACAAATGCCGCAATTCATGCAGACGGCAGCCTACTGGCAATCAAAGATGACAACACAGCTTGCTTCGTGGACACAACTCCGCCACGATAATTTATTATATGCTAAACAATCTTATTCCGGTGGAGCAACTTGTTCATTCCCGTACGTGTATGTGGAACCGTTTCCGCAGTTTTATAAAAACTTAAAACAATACGCGGATATCGCAAAGCAAAAATTTCAATCGCTCACCTTTTCTAAAGAGTATTATAAAGAAATGATGCTATACTATTTCCAACAGTTATATAAAATTTCAGATACCCTGGGAACCATTACAGAAAAGGAATTAAACAATCAAAAACTATCTCCGGAAGAAACAAAATTTCTTGAATGTACTATAACGTATAATCCATGGTCTGGTTGCGGGACACCCGCATACGACGGTTGGATTTTTTCTCTTTTTTATGGAGAATCGCATGAAGACGAACGGCTTGTAGCGGATGTTCATACTGCTCCAACTGATGAAGTTGGACATCAGGTCGGGTGGGTAAAACATGTTGGAACGGGCATGATGAATCTTGGTGTTTGGGTTACCAACAATCAAGAAGGTCGACCAACCGCTTATGTTGGTCCCACGTTAAGTTATTATGAATACACTTCAACAAACTTTTTGCGTTTAACCGATGAAGAATGGAGAACCTCTTATAACTCCTCGGCGCTTCGCCCTTCTTTTGTCAATCTTTATTTAGCTGACTCCTCGGGAAACACAAAAGGTAGTGGACCAATGTTGTTAACTTCTATCGATGGGAAAGACAATCCTGCATATGAAATGAATTATTTAGTTGCACAGAATTATCCCAATCCGTTTAATCCATCAACGATAATTAGTTTTACTATTCCCGAGGCAATGGCAAAACAAAATGTTTCACTTAAGATTTACAGCATCAACGGTGAATTGATCAAAACATTTTTTGAAAAAGAACTACCGACAGGAAATTATGTTACCCGCTGGGATGGAACAAATGAATCAGGCACAGCGGTTCCGAGCGGAGTTTATCTGTACAAAGTAACTGCCGGAAATAAATTTGTTACCGGCAAAATGAGTCTTGTAAAATAATTTCAATTTGCAATATCCGGGATATTTAAAACACCGGATATTGCTTCTTCATTCTGACTTCTTACCTCAAAAAAACATTTTTCTTAATCTTTCCACTACCACAGCATTACAATTATCATTAATTTTACAATAAAAATTTTTCAGAGGAGATCTTATGGATTACAGAATTGAAACCGACAGCATGGGCGAAATTAAAGTTCCAACCGATAAATATTACGGAGCTCAAACCGCACGCTCGTTAATGAATTTCAAAATCGGTGGAGAAAGAATGCCGGATGAGTTGATTCGCGCATTCGGAATTTTGAAAAAAGCTGCAGCACTTGTTAATAAAGATTTGGGAATTCTTTCCGCAGAAAAAGCTGATCTCATTGTAAAAGCTGCAGATGAAGTGATCGAAGGAAAACTACACGATCATTTTCCACTTGTCGTTTGGCAAACCGGAAGCGGTACTCAAACAAATATGAATGTAAATGAAGTAATCTCCAATCGCGCCATTGAACTTGCAGGCGGAGTAATGGGAAGTAAAAAACCAATCCATCCGAATGACGATGTGAACAAAGCTCAATCTTCAAACGATACCTTCCCGACTGCAATGAACATCGCCGCAGTAGAAGAAATTTACCGCCATCTTATTCCAGGTGTTACAAAACTCCGTGATGCATTCGCAGTAAAAATGGAAGAGTTTAAAGACATTATTAAAATCGGTAGAACTCATTTAATGGATGCTACTCCGTTAACACTTGGACAAGAATTTAGCGGTTATGTTCAAATGCTCACCAATGCTTTGGAGAGAATCCAATGTGCACTTCCACGCTTGTCCGAACTCGCACTTGGCGGAACGGCTGTTGGTACTGGATTAAATACTCATCCTGAATTTGCCGTAAAATCAGCAGCAAAAATTGCGGAGCTTACCGGAAAACCATTTGTTACCGGAAGAAATAAGTTCGAAGGTTTAGCAACTCATTGCGCACTGGTTGAATTCAGCGGAGTTTTAAAAACCATCGCAACATCATTAATGAAAATAGCAAATGATATTCGCTGGCTCGGTTCTGGTCCACGCTGCGGTTTGGGTGAATTGAATTTACCTGAAAATGAACCAGGAAGCTCAATTATGCCGGGAAAAGTTAACCCGACACAATCAGAAGCAATGACAATGGTCTGCGCTCAAGTTTTAGGCAATGACGTAACTATTAACATCGGCGGTGCGATGGGAAATTTTGAACTCAACGTTTTCAAACCGGTTATTATTTTTAATGTTCTTCAATCAATTAAATTACTTGGCGATGCATGTAATAGTTTTACCGATAATTGTGTTGTTGGTATTGAGGCAAATAGAGAGAACATTAAAAAACATTTGATTAATTCTTTGATGTTGGTAACTGCGCTTAATCCTCACATCGGTTATGATAATGCTGCAAAAGTTGCAAAGCAGGCGCTTCACGGTAAGAAGACTTTAAAAGAAGCTGCTGTTGAACTTGGCTTGCTAACCGAAGAACAATTTGATGAATTCGTTCGCCCTGAAAAAATGATAGGACCAAAAGCATAACAATTTAATTTACCGGAGAAGCATGATGAAAAAAAATAAATATGTTTTCATCATCACCTTCATTCTTATTCTGGTATATCTCTCAAGTTGTGAACCAAAGGTTGATGAGTTAACAAAAACCGGAACAGTAACATTTGTAAAAGAATATAATTTCTGGGGAATAATTGGTGACGATCAAAAAAAATACGTCCCGGTAAATATCCCGGAAAACTACTGTGTGGAGGGAAAGCGAGTGAGATTTTCGTTCGTTTTCAAAGATGATGTTCCGTCAACACAAACTTGGGGACGATTAATTGAGATAAAAGATATTTCATCAATTTAAAGGAGAGTTATGGAACAGCCCGTTGTTGCGCAAAAAGGTCCGTTCGGTATTAAAATGGAACCAGGTAAATACGCCTGGTGCACTTGTGGAAAATCTTCAAAGCAACCATTCTGCGACGGCACGCATCGCGGAAGTGAATTCAGACCGATGATCGTTGAGATCACTGAACCAAAAGAAGTTTGGTGGTGCGGATGCAAACACACGAAAGATAAACCTTTTTGTGACGGCACACATAAAACGCTCTGATAAATTCATTAATAAATATTCTTAACTGAGCTCTATTAACATCTTATTAATATAGACTACTTAAGTGTGGTATAATTTTAAACGAAATAATTTCAATCGTGGAGAATACCTTGAACAATCTTGACGGAATCGTTTCACTCTTTATCGCTGCTGCAGAGTTAAGCTATGTAATTTTTCTTTTAGTCGTTGCTCAAAAAAATGCTGTTAACAAACTTACAATTACCACTATTGCAATTCTGTTTGGATATCAATTCTTTGAATTTTTAATCTGCTTCCTCGGTATGCAAAGTCATTTTGTAATTTACCTTGCGTTGGTGGATATCACTCTTTTACCACCGTTGGGATTGTACACCGTCCTTCTTTACGCTGGGAAGCTTCAACCGTATCATAAAAATATTTTTTACCCCGCAATTTTCTTCATTGTTTTATACGCAATTACCATCGATCAGCTTGCAGTAACTAAATGCGCGGTACTTTACGCAACCTATCACTACCCACTTGGAGCACTTTACGGTACATTTTATTATTTGCCGATAATTGGTTCCATGATCATCCTCGATAAAAAATGGGGGACTGAAACTGATCCAAAGAAAAAGGCGTTAACAAGATTACATTTCTTTGGTTACATTTTCACATTTATCCCTTCAATGATAATAGCGTTGTTTGTTCCAACCTTTGTTCAAGCCGGTGAAAGTTTACTTTGTAAAATGGCTTTTATTCTTGCTACCTTTTTAATGATCTTTACTTGGAAAAACAAGGAGTAGTTGTGCCTGAAAAAATTCTTAATCTTTACCTTATAATTGAGCATGGAGTTATTGAAGAATTTCGCGCTTATTCGTATGAAGTCGACGGAAGTGATGATGAAAAAATTTCATTGCTTAAAAAGAATGCAGTTCATGATTTTTCCTCCTCATTCAAGTTTGATGCTCCGGTTTCAAACTCGGGGAAAAAGATGAAGTACAAGCAATTTTCCAAACTGGAAAAACAAGGGAAACAATTTCTTTTATTTGAAGAAATATTCCAGAAATTTCAAGTCCCCGACTCCCCACTTATTTGTCTTACACCGGTTGTTGATGGAAAAATTTTAGGGTAAAACTTCGTCAGCAGTTTTCAATCTTGTAGATAAATCATTTAGCGAAGTCCAGCTCGAGAGCAAATCCGGCAAATATTCTGCTGATGAAACGAACGTCCACAAATAAGCAATGATCGAATAAATATTTCCGGTACTAAAATTATCAAGATCAACACAAATGTAGAGAACGATCAAGAAAATAATTAAGAGGGAAAACCGCATCACTCCGAAGTTCAACGCTCCCCAGTTCGCAATTTTTTGCTCGTGTTTTGAATAGTCGGCATAATATTTCTTAATAAGAATTATATCAAGTGTGGAGTAAATGCCGTAAGCCGATTCTTGGGTTTCATGAAGATCTTTTTGAAAATGAATTACCCGCTCATTGTACAATTTAGTTATGAACACCAGCGGAAGGATAATGCACATACACGTTAAAGCAATGCGCCAATCAAAAAAGGAAAGAGCGATTATTGCCCCCACAATTGCGATTGATTGTTCAACCAATTCCGGGACACGGTATTGGAAAAACGTGATATACTCTTTTGATAATTCTGCGCGCCCGGCAATTTTTTCAACTGGGAGATTAGTTTTTATTCCTGTTTCAGCAACTTCAGTTGCAACTTTTGAAAACATCCTCAAATAAATTTTCTGATCGATTGATCTTCTAAGCGAACCGACCACAGAATTGATTAGATAGACCGTCACCCATAAGATTATTGGAACAAGAATGATTCTTTCATAATTAGCAGAAGCTTTGTCAATAATTGCATCAATTAGGTTTCCAAACAGCGTCGGTTCTACTATCCATGCAAGATTTTCGATAATAACTAAACCGACTGCAAAAATAATTCCTTTGCGGAATTGGCGAAAGATGTCAAGAATTCTCATTTTACATCGCTTTTTTGTAGTTCACAAACAAACAACTTTTTTATATTTAAAGTTAGTAATAAAACATTTCTATCAGAATGGGCATTTAGGAGCAATTGATGACAGTTTCTCGATCACTTGATCAGTTAAGTATAAATACATTGCGTTTTCTTGCAGTAGAAGCAATCCAAAAAGCAAATTCCGGGCACCCCGGAATGCCGATGGGATGTGCGCCGATAACATACGCACTTTACACAAAATATATGAAATATAATCCGCAAAATCCGTTGTGGTTAAACCGCGACCGATTTATTCTTTCTGCCGGACACGGAAGTATGCTTCTCTACGGAATTTTGCATCTAAGCGGTTACAATATTTCGCTGGACGATCTTAAAAATTTCCGTCAATGGAAAAGCAAAACTCCGGGACATCCTGAATTTGAACCGAAACTTGGAATCGAAACTACTACGGGTCCGTTGGGACAGGGATTTGCAAATGCAGTTGGAATGGCGATCGCCAAAGCTTATCTCGCATCGGTTTTTAACAAAGCTGATATTAAAATTCTCGATCATTTCATTTACGGTATTTGCAGTGACGGCGAATTGATGGAAGGAATTTCTCACGAAGCTGCTTCACTTGCAGGTCATTTAAAACTGGGTAAACTTATTTTCTTTTATGATGACAACGGAATTTCCATCGATGGAAAAACTTCGCTTACATTTTCAGAAAATATCGAACAACGTTTTGAGTCTTACGGCTGGCACATTGAACATGTAAGTGACGGAAATGATCTTTCGCAGATCGAAACCGCTTTGTTGAATGCTCAAATTGATGAACGACCCTCGCTCATCATCACAAAAACGCATATCGGTTTTGGAAGCCCCAACAAACAAGATACCGCTTCTGTTCACGGTTCTCCACTTGGTGATGAAGAAATAAAACTAACCAAGAAAAATTTAGGTTGGGAATATGAAGAATCATTCTATGTTCCAGAAGAAGTAAAAAATCATTTTGAAGGATTAAAAAAAATACATCAGCAGGATGAAGATGAATGGAATAAACTTTTTGAGAAGTACAAAGCAAAATATCCGCAAGATGCAAAATTATTCCTTGAAGTAATGAGCGGAAACTTTGGCGATGAATGGATTTCTAAAATTCCTACTTTTGCTGATGATGGAAAGAAACTTGCAACGCGTCAAGCTTCTGGGAAAGCAATTAATGCAGTTGCTGCATCACTTCCAACATTTATTGGTGGCTCGGCAGACTTAGCACCTTCAAACAATACTTTCTTAAATGGTTATTTAGCTTTCTCAAAAGACGATTACTCAGGCAGAAATTTCCACTTCGGAATCCGGGAACATGGAATGGCAAGTTTGATGAACGGAATGGCAATGTACGGCGGCGTTATTCCTTTTGGTGGAACATTTTTAGTTTTTTCCGATTATCTCCGTCCGGCAATTAGACTTGCTTCACTCTCAAAAATAAAAGTGATTTATGTTTTCACTCATGATACTATTGGATTGGGTGAAGACGGACCAACCCATCAACCCGTTGAACATCTCGCTTCACTTCGGGCAATTCCGGGATTAGTTGTTCTACGGCCTGCAGATGCAAACGAGACATCATCTGCATGGAAGTACTCAATTCAACATAAAAATAGTCCTGTAGCATTGATTCTAACAAGACAAGGTTTGCCGGTTCTCGATCAAACAAAATATCCATCATCTGATAATTTGTTCCAAGGCGCCTACATTTTAAAAGATGCAGACAAACCGGAAATTATTTTAATGGCAAGCGGTTCGGAAGTTCAATTAATTCTAAAGACTGCTGAACAACTTGAAAGCGAAGGCAAGAAAGTCCGCGTGGTAAGTTTTCCAAGTTGGGAATTATTTGAACAACAAAGTGAAGAATATAAAAACTCAGTTTTACCAAAAGATGTGAAAGCACGCATTGCCGTCGAAGCAGGAGTTGCACAAGGCTGGCACAAATATACCGGTGACGGAGGCAAAATTATTTCGATAGAAAAATTCGGAGCTTCTGCCCCTGATACAATTCTTTTTGAGAAATACGGATTCACCGTGGAAAATATTTTACAAACAGCAAAAACGCTGCTGAAGTAAAGTATGTCAAAATTAAAAGAAATGTTTTCTGAAAAAGAGTGGGAAAAATGTTGCGGCAGTTTTTGTAAGGACTGCCACATCGCCAAGGCTTACAAAAAAGAGTATGGTAAAAAAGAGGGGGAAAAGAAATTGAAGAAGGATAAGAAAAAGAGTCTATAATTAGACGCAAGAACAAAGGATTGTAAAATAATTAGAGAACAACATGTTAGTTGTTTTTTGTAAATCCAATTCCAATTGTTGGGAGTATCAAAGATTTTTCTTTTTGTGGAACGCTTACACCAATACCAATTAACCAGTAGAATCGCAAGTTTTTAGATTTGAAGATGTACTCTTTTCCAATATCAATTTGATAATAATTACCATAATTTTTTTTCATCATGTGATCAGAAGGATCATGACGGGGAGGCAACGTTGTATAATACAGGTATTCAATTGATACTTTGTTAAAAATCCAAAAATCATTAAAGTAGCTTGCTGTAATTCCCCAACCGGCACCGCTTCCAGGAATAGCAACTAAACCAACCCCACCGTAAGAAAGCCATGTTGTGGCATATTTCAGTGAAAGAGCGAATTGTTTGTCGAGCTGATACCCTGCACCAATGTGAGCAATTTCTGATAAACCTATTCCTATAGAATAAAAGATTTTTCTAAGACTATCATTTTCATTTGTAACGAAGTTGTTGACGCTTCTTTCCGTGTTTAAACTGAAATTTGATTTGCACCCAAACTTCTCCACAAATTGACATTTAAGAGTTGTTACCAGGACGAATACGAATAAAATAGTAAAAGCATATCTTTTCATCGCGACTTTCTCACTAAAAATTTTAGTTTAGCTTATTACTTAATTTCAAACGAAGCATTAACAACCGCGGTAATTTCTTTTTCAATTGAGCTGAGATCATTCACTCCGTAATCGGAAACCATGTTGGAATTTTTCGGAGTGATCTGCAAAACGCCCATGCGTGCGTTGCGCATTGTGCCAAGGTCACCGTCGGTTGCTTCGGCAATTTTCTTCGCGCGGATCATCGCGTCTTTAGCCGCTTCCGCTTGAATTTCAATTTTAATTTCAGCCATTTTTGAATATTGATATTCCGGCTGTTCAACAGAAAAATTAACACCACGCTCAATCACCGAACTAATTTCAAGCGAGAGATTTCTGATCTTGTTTACATCATTCGATTGCAATTCAATTCTTTGTGAGTAGACATAACCGTTTACAATGTTTGTCTGCATTCCTTGCGGGTTCATTTCAAAAACGGGATAGTTCGTTATCGTAAAAAGATTTAACGATTCCTTTGAAAATCCTTTTTGAGCAAGATATTGAAAAAGAATTGGTTTCTGCCTCTCGAGTTCTTGGTAAGCATCTTTAGCCGAAGTCGACTGAACAGAAATTGTTCCGCGAAGCAAGCCGAAATCTGAAATAATTTCTTTCTTAGCAGAACCGGTAACGGTGATTGTTTGATTTGCTTTGCTCACGTTCCTCCATGTTCCGCTGATGAATAGCGTTCCAAGAATAAAAGCAACAGCAAGAATTGTTGCGGGAAGTGCCCATTGATTTTTAGTAAACATATCTCACCTATTAAAGATTTTGTAAAAGTTCTTTTAGTTTCGCCAGTTTTTCAAACCAATCTGTTAATTTCGCCCGCTCTTTATCAACAATATTGGCGGGAGCGTTCCTCACAAAATTTTCGTTCGACAATTTCTTCTCAACTCCGTTGATGCTTCCTTCCAGCCGACTAATATCTTTCATTAGTTTTTCGCGCTCAGCAGCAACATCGATCAGTCCTTCAAGAGGAATATAGATTTCGCAATTCTTTACCACTGCTGCGGTAGATTTTTCCGGTTTAACAATATCTTTTCCGATTACGACTTCTTCAGCGCGAGTTAATTTTTTAAAATAGTTAATGCTTGCTGAGAGATTTGCCTCGGTTTTTAAGTAAACAGAAATTGGTTTCGAAGGGGCGATGTTCATTTCTCCGCGAATATTTCTGATGCCGGTTACAACTTCCTGTAAAAAGTTCATTTCGTCATCAACATTTTGTTTGATCAAAGTTTCGTCACATTCTGGATAAATTGAAGTTGAAATACTTTCTCCTTCATTTCTTCTTTCGATTAATTGCCAAAGTTCTTCGGTAACAAACGGCATAAACGGATGAACAAGTTTTAAAAGATTTTCGAACAGCGAAATAGCCCGTGTTAATGCGGCTGATTTCACTTCTTCGTTATCGGAATAGAATTTTGATTTTGACAGTTCGATGTACCAATCGCAGAAATCATTCCAAACAAAAGAGTAAATAATTTTGGATGCATTGTTGAATTCGAACTTTTCCATCGCGCGGTTCAGATCTTTAAGTGTTTGGTTAAAGCGTGATTGAATCCATTCATCAACAATATCAATATTTTTCTCAGCAAGGTTTTTATCAATTGAAATCGTTTGAGCGTTCATCAGTAAAAATCTTCCCGCGTTCCAGATTTTGTTCGCAAAATTTCTGCCGATCTCACATTTTTCTGTTGCGAATAAAACATCTTGTCCAAGCGGTGCAAGATATACAACGGAAAAGCGGAGTGCATCTGCACCATATTCGGCAATCACATCAAGGGGATCTGGAGAATTGCCGAGCGACTTACTCATCTTTCTCCCTTGCAGATCGCGAATGATACTTGTAAAATAGACATCGCTGAAAGGAATGTCTTTTTCAAAATACAATCCAGCCATAATCATCCGCGCAACCCAGAAGAAAATAATATCCGGTGCGGTGATAAGCGTGTTTGTCGGGTAATAATATTTTTTTTCTTCATCGGTTTTAAAAACTTCGTGCGCCCATAACCAGCTTGATGACCATGTATCAAGTACATCCGTGTCCTGTGTAAGATTTGTACATCCGCAGTGCGGACATTTTTCCGGTTTTGTTTCAGCAACAATCGGTTGCTTGCATTCTAAGTTACAATGATCATCACCAACACAGTACCAAACGGGAATACGGTGTCCCCACCAAAGCTGGCGTGAGATGCACCAATCTTTAATGTTTTCCATCCAATGTTCATACGTCTTTACCCAATGATCGGGATGAAATTTTACTTTCCCTTCTTTTACAACATCAAGCGCCGGTTTTGCCAACTCATCCATTTTTAAAAACCATTGTTCGGAGAGATACGGTTCAATCGGCACACCGCCGCGTTCTGAATATCCGATGTTGGTTTGATATGGTTCAATCTTTTCAACCAAACCTAACTCTTCCATTTTCTTTACTACCAACTTGCGCGCATCATAACGATCAAGATGCTGAAATTCTTGCGGTACATTTTCGTTTGTTGAAGCGTCCGGATTAAAAATATTTATCACTTCAAGATTGTGGCGTTGACCCATCAAGTAATCATTAAAATCATGTGCAGGTGTAACTTTAACTGCGCCGGTTCCAAATTCTTTATCAACATAATGATCTGCAATAACAGGAATTTCCATATTCACCAAAGGAAGGATCACCGATTTACCTACAAACTTTTTATACCGTTTATCGCCTGGATTAACAGCAATGCCGCTATCTCCAAGCATTGTTTCCGGACGCGTAGTCGCAACGGTTATAAACTCATCAGAATCTTTCACCGGATATTTGAAATACCAAATGTTTCCGTTAACTGTTTTGTAATTTACCTCTTCGTCACTGATCGCCGATTTAGAAACTGGGCACCAGTTAACCAATCTATTTCCGCGGTAAATTTTGCCGTCGTTGTAAAGTTTCACAAACGCTTCGATAACTTTTTTATAATAGTGATCATCCATTGTAAAACGTTCGCGTTCCCAATCACAGCTAACGCCAAGTTTTTTTAATTGTTGAATGATGATTCCACCGTATTTTGTTTTCCATTCCTGGCAGTGCTGCAAAAATTCTTCTCTGCCAATGTGATGTTTATCGATTCCTTCATCTTTTAAATATTTTGTTACTTTACTTTCAGTAGCTATTGATGCATGGTCAGTTCCCGGCACCCAGCAAGCGTTAAAACCTTGCATTCTTTTTTGGCGGATGAGCACGTCTTGAAGTGTGTTATTTAAAATGTGTCCCATGGTTAACATGCCGGTAATATTCGGCGGTGGAATTACAATAGTGTAAGGTTCTTTTTCTTTATCAACTTCAGAATGAAAAATTTTATGCTTTAACCAGTAGGCATACCATTTGTCTTCGGCAGATGATGAATTGTAAGCTTTGGGAATTTCGGTTATGTTTTGGGACTCCATACTCTTCTCTATATTAATCAATAATTGACAGCAAATATAAGGAAAAAATGTTCGCGTTTGAAGACAGAATTGTTGTGTAACTGAGTGGTTAAATACCGCTTAAGCTAAGGTTGACTATCAAATTTATTCTTCTATACATCATCCAGTCATTCAATTTGAATATTGTTTGTGTACATGGATTAAATTTTTATAGGTTCATTCAAAAAAAAAAAGTAACTTTACCCCCCGTAAAAATTTGAACTATTCATTCACATAAGTGAAGAAGATCAATGGAATTAATTTTACTTTTTCTTTGGGTGATGATTATTAATGGAGGTTTGGGGGGGCAGTACATTCTTAATTGGATGGGCAACCAACCGGAATATGTTGGAAACAAAGAAGTTGGTGTTTCTCCTGGAGTGATGACCTGGTGGAGAGAACTTTCAAAACTTCTCTGGGCAATAGTTGCGGTAATTGTTGAAGTTGCACGGGGTAAAAAAATAAAATATTTGTGGCCGGGTCGAGTTGCCTTGCTAACAATAATGATTTGTGCTTTCACCGGTGTTATTGAAAACATCGGATTTTTCTACTTACCACGATATTATTCACCTCATCTTTTTGCTCCTTATGTAAATATTTACTTAGCATTTCTGCCATTCTTCGGCAAGTTCATGTTTGATGCTGCAATCAGAAAAGAACATTGGATTGGAGTTTTACTTGTTGTTTTAGGATTAGCTATTCCCCATGCACAAAGAATTTTCGACGCCAATCCTGATCCGAATACTTTTCTTGATTCATCCGCCATCATCTGGATCATTATTATCAATCTCTGCTTGGGTTCTCAGCAAATATTAAACAATAAAACCGTGCAAACCGCATTAAAAGATGTGGGACCAAATGCCTTAGTATTATGGAGGGAAATATGGAAAATGATTTTTATTACCTCCGCGCTCATCATTTTCCCGCTCATCGGAAGTTTACTGCGGGCAAATATTCCGGAGAAAGTTCCTGTTAATAAATTTGAAACGCGAGTACTCGCAAAACTTGATGAAACAAAAAAAGAATTCATCTTAGCTAATTATGTTAAAACAGAAACTTCGTATCAACTAAAAAAAGATTTATCCCTTGCGGATGAAAAGAACATTGAAAAGATTTTTATCTCGGTTGAGTACCATAGATTCTTCGCTTTGTTCGATGGTGATATTTTTCCAAATAACTGGTGGCCGATTTTATTTGTGGTTGCTGCCGGGTTAACAGGATATATTTACAGTTTTGGATTTTTTAAACTCTCAAAATTTTCTGCTCATCTATGGGTTCCCTATACCAACGTTTGGCTCGCGCTTCTTCCCTTTATTATGATACTTTTCGGAAAAGAGGTTACGATCTATCAAATCATCGGTGCTGTTGTTGTTACGGCTGGTTTGGTGGTTGGAGTTTCTGATTATAAACGGAACAAAATTGAAGCAATTAAAAAAGTACACGAATAAAATATTTTCATATATACAAAAAGCCCGGTTTCTACCGGACTTTTTTGTAAATATAGCACCACAAACAAACAGTTAACGAAGAAGGATCATTTTCTTTGTTTGAACAAAACTTCCTGCACGAAGTTGATAAAAGTATACACCACTACTTAATTCTTTATTCTGACTATTGAATTCTACCTGATAATTTCCGGCAGGTTGCTCTTCATTCACCAATGTTGCTACTTCATTCCCAACCACATCATAAATTTTTAAGGTTACATGACCACCGACCGCTAATTGCCAGTTTATAACTGTTGTAGGATTAAACGGATTCGGATAATTCTGTTCAAGGTTAAATTGATGCGGCTTATTGTTTGCATCTCTAGCAATATTAGTTGTTCCACTAAGTTCATAAGTAACTTTGAACTTTCCACCAGCGTTAGCGGCAAGATGCAGCTCATGCGTAACCGCATTAAAATCAGTGAAAGATTGGTCGTTAAAAACAACTTCTTTTATTTTGTAAGAATCAAACGGGAATTCAATCGGATTCAAAAATACTTTGCGGTCCTTCCCCGGTTGAAAATCATAGTACAAAGTTATTGGCTCTTTCTTTACAAAAAATTTTCCGTAAAGATACGTGTAATAACCAAGCTCTATCGAGTGATACCCGGCTTTGTTGGGATTTCCTTTTGTCTCGCCCCAAGTTTGCGCTCCGCGCCGTGTTCTGTTTTCATAAACTTCCCCATACACATGATCAACAAAATACTTCATGAAAAAATCGAGTGTTTCATCTGCCATCTTTAAATATTGATAGTCGGAAGTTGATTGATACATTTGCAATCCAGCCATAACTGCTTGTTCCATCTGCCACCAGGCTTTGGCGGTGTCGGGATTTCCCCACATTAACATTTGTCCGGTTGTACGATTGTAATCTTTGTAGGGGCCTCCAAGTTCGGTGTCATACCCTTTTGTTAAAACATTTTCGATTAATTTTCTTGCCGAAATAATATAACCAAGATCGGGATGAATTTGATTTACACGGGAAAAACACCATGCGGTTTTTAAAACATGTCCCATAATTGTCATCGTTTCGGATGAAATGCTGTTCCAATTGGCGTCATACACTTCGGCAAAACCAATCTTTTGAACATCCATGCTCGGAACAAACCATGTCTGCATGTTATCAATTACCTGAAGCGTCTTGTCTAAGTATTGTTGATCTTTAGTAAGCAAATACAAATAAAGCAAATGAGTTGTAATCGCGTCAACAGTGGCGTTAAAGCTTTTATTGTTTTTTGTCGACCAGTTTTTGCTGCTGTAATCGTAATAACCAAAATATCCTGGACGGCTGTCCCACATTTTTGCTTCATTATTTTGATATCCTTTCATCACCCAATTCCAATCGAGCGTATCACCCGTAGCTTCAAAAGAAGCCATGGGTCCGAGAAGCCCATAATGTTGATGAAATGCATCTTTGTTTGTGTTGCCGGAAGTTGGATTTCCATATTTATCGAGTTCCCAGAACCAGCCTCCGTTTGTATTGTCCCATGCGTGTTTGTACATAAAATCAAGGGCTTGTTTTGCTTTAATAAGATATTCATCTTTTCCGGTCAGCATAAAAGCGCGGACGAATCCATACGCATCGCGAGATTGTGTCTGCATATTTTTTTGCGTTCCGCTTGCTTTTCCATACTTATCAATATTTGTATAGAATCCTCCATTCACCGGGTCATATGCTTTCAACCAAAAAGCGGCGCAGCTATCAACATAACCGATAATTTTATCAGGATTTTGTAAGTAAGGTGATTTAACAATGTATTGTCCGTACGAGACGGAGATAAAAACAAGAAGAAAAAGTATTGTGCGTTTCATTGAATTTCTTTTTTTAATTGAACAAAATTCTTTAATAAAATAATAATGAATTCGTTTAATAAGAAATGAATCATTCATCGGTCATTCAGTCTTTATTTGTTTCCACGATTGATAAACAATCAATCCCCAACCAATCAACAGACATGTTCCTCCAAACGGAGTAATGAAAACCAGAAATTTTACCCCACTAATTGCGTATGTGTAAAGCGAAAATGAGAAGAGGGAAATCCCAACCGCAAAAAAAACAAATGATTTTTGAAGAAATTCTTTTCCTGAAAGTGCGATACAAAGCAGTACAACCGAGTGAATCAAATGATACTGCACTCCGATTTTATAAATTTCCAGCATTTCGGGTGAAAGAATCTCCTTTAATGCATGCCCGCCAAAAGCCCCGAGCGCAACTCCGAAAAAGCCAAAAACACCCGCGATCATTATTAATTTTTTTTTCATAATTCTACTTTCTTTTTCTCTTGTTGAAATTGAACCTAAACCTGTATCTTAGAATTCCAACTATAAATTTATTAAAAGAAATGAAGAACTTCGAATTAGTTTCAAATTATCAGCCTTCCGGTGACCAGCCGCGGGCAATTCAAGAATTAGTGGACGGTATAAAACGGGGCGATAAATTCCAAACGCTGCTTGGCGTTACGGGCAGCGGAAAAACATTTACCATCTCAAATGTAATTCAACAATTAAACAAACCAACGTTAATCATCTCGCACAACAAGACGCTTGCCGCACAGTTGTATTCTGAATTTAAAACATTCTTCCCTAAAAATGCGGTTGAATTTTTTATCAGTTATTACGATTACTACCAGCCGGAGGCTTACGTAATTTCTTCCGACACATTCATCGAAAAAGATTTTGCGGTGAATGAAGAGATCGATAGACTTCGATTAAAAGCAACTACAGCCTTAATTGAAGGAAGAAACGACATCATCATCGTTGCCAGCGTAAGCTGTATTTACGGTATCGGAGCGCCGGAAGAGTACGCGAAACAAATTTATTTTTTAAAGAAGAATCAGAAAACTTCTAAGAAGGAAATTCTCCGAACACTTACCGATATTTACTTTGTTCGGAACGATGCTGAATTTACCCGCGGTACTTTTCGCGTTCGAGGTGATATTATTGAAGTTATCCCGGCGTATCAATATGAAGAAGCTATCCGCATTCAACTCTGGGATGATGAGATTGAAAAACTTTCCGTCATCGATTCAATTACCGGTGACGTGAAAGAAGAAATTGAATCGACCGCAATTTATCCCGCCAAATATTACGTGACCGAGCGGGGACAAATGCAGAAAGCGATAAAGTTTATTGAATTTGAATTGGAAGAACGTCTCCGGTATTACCATCAACAAGAAAGATATTTAGAAGCGCAGCGCATTGAGCAGCGGACAAAATTCGATATCGAAATGATGAAAGAGATTGGTTATTGCTCGGGAATAGAAAATTATTCGCGCCACATGGAAAACCGTGAACCCGGTTCACGTCCTTCTACGTTGATGGATTATTTCCCGAAAGACTTTCTTTTAATAATAGATGAATCGCATGTAACCATTCCACAAATCCGCGGTATGTACAACGGCGATCGCTCACGCAAGGAAACCCTTGTGGAATATGGCTTCCGGCTTCCTTCGGCGCTTGATAACCGTCCGATGAAGTTTGATGAATTTTATTCAATGATCAATCAGGCTGTTTTTATTAGCGCCACGCCGAGCGATTACGAATTGGAGAAATCGGAAGGAATTTTTGTAGAACAGATCATTCGTCCAACAGGATTGCTTGATCCCGAGATTCAAGTTCGCCCGATAAAAGGACAAATAGATGACTTGCTTGGAGAGATCAGAATCCGAGTAGCAAAAAAAGAAAGAGTACTGGTAACAACACTTACAAAAAAAATGGCGGAAGACCTCGCCGACTATCTTGAAAAACTCGGCATTCTTGTCCGTTACATTCACAGCGATGTTGATGCTCTTGAACGTGTAGAAATTTTGCGCGATCTGCGCCTTGGCGATTTTGATGTGCTCGTTGGTGTCAACTTACTTCGTGAAGGTTTGGATCTGCCGGAAGTTTCTCTCGTTGCAATCATCGATGCCGACAAAGAAGGCTTTCTCCGAAGTGAGCGTTCGCTGATGCAGACAGCCGGAAGAACCGCAAGAAATGTGAACGGACTGGTTATTATGTACGCCGATAAAATTACCGAATCAATGCGCAAAGTGATTGAAGAAACTAAACGGCGGCGCATACTCCAAACAGAATACAACACCGCAAACAACATTACTCCGCAAACAATTTATAAAACGTTCGATGAAATTATGTCTTCTACTTCAATTGCAGATGTGCGAATAAAAGACGGGGAAAAATATGATACACCATTTTCTAAAGTTGCCGAACCGGTAATTAAGTACATGACGAAAGAGCAAAAAGAAGATTTAATCCAACAGCTCACCGATGAAATGTATAAAGCGGCAAAAGATTTGGAATTTGAACGCGCCGCTTCACTCCGTGATGAGATTGAAAGATTGAAGAAGAAGATGAGTTGATTTTTCTCCGTGCCTCTGTGGTAAAGTTTTTTTATTACAAGGAAAAAAGGAATTGCAATTGCTCTTGTTTAACGTTAATTTTCATGCAACGATACAACTGGAACGAACGATATTCTATAATTTTCATTTGGAGGAAGATCGATGAAAAACCATTCCTATTTTTTAGTGTTTTTGCCCACGATTCTTTTTGCGCAAGTTGATTCGCTTAAAGAATTATTAAACTACTACCCGTTGCAAACCGGCAATTACTGGGAATATCAATCCTACTGGGAACAAATGCCTTTCCCGCCAACAGACTTTAGGCCATATTCCATCGAAGTTGTAGGTGATACTTTGCTGGAAAACGGACATACTTACAAAATCTTATTGCATAAGGATATTACTCCTAACCAATTTCAGTATAATGAATATGAAAGAATTGATTCACTTACCGGCTGTGTCTATCGGTATATCAACGATACTACAGCAAATCATGAGTACATGACAGATAGTTTGTTTGCTCAACCTGGTGACACTATTTATTCTTCTCATGATCGAGTTACAAGTTCAGGTAATTATATTACACAATGCTTATCGGTGAGAAACGACTCTGCTTTCGGTATTCCAACACAACTGAAGACTTTTCAAGATCAATCTTTTATCCCAGGTGCAACCTATACATTAGCAAAAGGATTCGGGGAGCTGTATGGTTCAGTTTGTGAAATGGGATGTGGTAGCTCTTATCTGGCTTACGCAAAGATTGATGGAAAAGAATACGGGAAGAAAATCGCTTCAATAAAATCTGATGCGGACTTATCTTCCAATATTTTTACATTAAGTCAAAATTACCCAAACCCGTTTAATCCGTCTACAGTAATCAGTTTTCAGTTGCCGGTCACCGGTAAAGTTAGTTTGAAAGTGTATGACATCCTAGGAAATGAAGTGGCAGTCTTAGTTGATGAAGAAAAACCTGCCGGTAATTATAAAATTGATTTTAATGGAAGCAACCTTGCAAGCGGAATATATTTTTACACTCTGCGGACAAATAATTTTGTTCAAAACCGCAAAATGATTTTACTCAAGTAATTAAACAAAACCTCCGATATTGTAAAAACATCGGAGGTTTTTCTCAACTTATTCTGACTTCTGTATTCTTACTTCTATTTCATCAACACAAACTTTTTCGTTTCAACAAAACTTCCCGCCTTGACTTGATAAAAGTAAACGCCGGAAGCATAACCGCCGGCATTAAATACAACTTGATGAATTCCTTCACTTTTCACTTCATCAACCAGCGTAGTTATTTCTCTTCCGAGCAAATCAAATATTTTTAGAGAAACATGCTCTTGCTTCGGTAACTGGAATTTAATCGTGGTCGTTGGATTAAAGGGATTTGGATAATTCTGCTGCAATTTAAATTCGGTAACGGTTAAATTATCTTTCTCATCAATACCAACTAGAACCGGATATTTACTGAAATAGAAAAGTTTTGCTTCAAATTCATTTAATGCAATTTGAAATGCTGAATGCTGCTGTGGACCAACGGCGTACGATGTTCCGTCAATTAAATCGGTTAGATAATATGTACTGGCTCCATCCCATGGCAAACTGCTTAGGTCAACATCGGCATTTAAAATTTCATTCTTAAAGTTAGCCGCAGTTACGACAATATTTGTATCGCTAAGAGAAGCGTATGTATAAATTTTTGCAGGAACTGTATTTGTTAATCTTGAAATTTTAGGATTAACAAGATATTTATTTCGAACGTTGATAATTTTTTTGAAATAGGGTCTCGTATTATCAGGATCGCTCCAATTAACTTTATCGCGATTCGTCAGTTCACCAACTTCTCCACCGGAATAAATTAACGGAACGCCGTTTAGTGTAAGCAAAATTGTATGAGCTAATTTATTTCTTCTGCTGTCAAACGAATACGTAACGCGGGCTTCATCATGATTTTCAACAAATCTAAAGGGTCTGCCGTTTGTGTAAGTACGCATCGCTTCGGTGTGCATATCAGTGAGAGAAACTGTGCCGCTTATCGCTCCCAAAAGTTTGGTGCGCAAATCCCAATCGTTGGCAGAGTCAAATCTTTTTTGATAGAACGTTGGATCGGAAGAAGTAGCTTCCGCTTCCAAAAATACTTCCGGTTTAATATTTTTAATTTTCTTTCGCCATTCTTGCCAGAACAGTTGATTGCGTTGTTCAACTCCCCAGGCAACATCGCAGCGGTAACCATCGATGCCGTATTTTTTCACCCAATGCTCGGCAACTTTAGCAAAATAATTACGGACTTCAACATCATTGTGGTTTAAATTCGGAAGCGAAGCCCAATCAAATAAAAATTGGAAGTTTGAGTTACCAGGCTCGCCGCTCCAAATGTACCAGTTTGCCCAAGGTGAATATCCACGGTACTCAAAGACGTTTTGCATAAAAGGATGTTGAATAGAAGTGTGGTTAACAACAAAATCGAGAATAATTTTTATTCCGGCTTTTTTTAATTCCGCAACAAGTTTAATAAAATCAGCTTCGGTTCCGTAATCTTCTTCGAATCCGTAGTAATCGGTAATTTCATACCCGTGAGTTGTAGGACCTTTGTAAATCGGCATTAACCAAAGAGTATTTATTCCCAGATCTTTCATGTCAGCAATTCTGTCGATGATTCCGAGAAATCCTCCTTGTGCTGTAAAAGCTCTCGGATAAATTTCATAAACGATTGCTTTATCAATCCATGCAGCGTGCTCATTTATGTCTGCAACTCGAACGGAATCTCCCGCTACTTTTACAAGAATTCTTGCATTCTTAATTCTATTCTGCGAATCTTTCACGCGGCAGTTAAAATAATATTCTCCACTCACCGTCGGCATTGTAAAAGTTGTAATTGTATCGGTTACAATTCCTATTGTAGAGGCCGGATTGGTTAGATCAGATGACCACAAATAAGATAAGGTTAATCCCTTCGGTGATGAACCATTCACCCACAAAGTAACTTGTCTTCCTGTAGAAGTTCCGTTGATCCAAAGATCAGGTGTGTAATCGGGATTGATTGACAAAATTACTTCTTTGGAAACCGTTGCGAAGCCTCTTGAATCAACAGCGCGAACGTAAACTTTATTTGCACCGTCAACGAGTGTAATCGGAACCGAAAAGTTTCCGTTTACTACCGGTTGCGTACTTTCAACTCCGTTAAAGAAAAATGAAATAGATTGAATTGTGGAATCACTCAGTCTTCCGCGGAAATTTATATTTCTGTACCAATATTCTACACCGGGAGTTAGCATTGTAACTACCGGACCGTATGTTGCAAGGCTGTCGGAAATGTCTTTTGCTTTGAATGGTAAAATTCCTCTTCCCGTTCCATCAAGCCCAACCAAACTTGGACCATTTGGAGAGCCGTTCGGAATATAATTCGCGAACATTCTCTTCTGCCATGTTCCACTTCTTATAAATGCAGCATCATAAATGTCAGGATCTTCATCAAGATAAGTTCCGCCTTCATTCATACCTACTTCATACGCACCGCCAATGGTATCTGCAGTTGAAAGATAAGAGAAGAGAGAAATATTTCTTGTCTGCATCCAGCCGGTTAAAAGACTATCTAAAAACTGAAGACTTACATTGAAAACAAATTCTTTTTTTGTTAGCACATCGCTATTTAGTTTGATCAATTCTCCGCTTGCGGTGTATGGATTTCGTTTGATCATAAATCTATTTTCTTTCGATTTACTTTCATACGCATTTCCGGGCGCTCCAATAGAGGCGAAGATGCCGCTTCCTTCCCACTCGTAAGTTTTAATATCCAAACCGATTGGATCATTTGCCAACGTTTTTGTAGGATTAGAAATTATCAATCCTAATCTAGTTCGATCTGAAACATCTCTCATTTGAACGGTAAATTTTAAAGAATCATGCTGCGGAGTTTCATCAATCTTCACCGAAAGAATATCGCACGAACCATCTTTTACCAAAGCTGGATAGGTATATGGCTCATCTTTACCGGCATCGACAAAATATTTGCCCGTCTTGCCCAAATAAATTCCGTACGAATAATTTTCTGCAGTTGTGACTCCTTCTTTATTTGAGAAAGAAACCGTAACAGTATGCCTTCCTTCCCCTGTAAGAATTAAGTTTGCGTTAACAAACGAACTATCGCTTTGAAAAGATGAAGTAGCGAGAACATCATCCAATTTTACTCGAATGGTTGCTTGATTAACACCTTTTGATTTTACACCCGGACGCAGAAGCGCACTAAAATTGATTGCAGTATTGTCTGTTGCAAATACGGTTTCATCCGAAGGTGAAATCAGTTTTATCTTTGGAATTGAATCCGCTTTCACGGTAATCATATTATTGTTCGGAACATTATCAAATTTCGGTTCATCAGGATCGTTCAACCAAAATTGTCCATTGATCTTCATTTTATATTGATATGAACCTTCTTTTAACAACGTGGTGGTTTCCCACAAGCCATCGTTATTACTATCATTCATTGGATTTATCGCCTGGTTCCAATTATTAAATTCCCCAACAACCGAAACAGCGGTTACATCTTGAGTGAGATATCCTTTTGAACTATTTTTGTCGTAATAAAAATCAGTTGGAACTAAATACACAACGTAGCCGGGAAGCCTCGTGAATGTTGACTGCTTTGATGCTGCACCAACTGCAGACGAAACCGAAACGGAAACTGTGTGGTTACCCGAACCAAGTGCAGGAACCGGCTGATACAAGAATTCTTTTTTTGCTGCATCGTAATATTGAGTTGGATTAACAACTTCAACTCCGTCGATGGTGACTTTTAAAGTTGCTAAGTTAAGAGGATTTTCAGGTTTGAAAGCGAAGATTGCTCTGATAGGAAGTCCCGCCATGGTGGTGTCAATAAAAAATTCATTCTTCGTATTTATTCCGCGAGGAAGAAGATAGGTGATCATCGGGTCTTTAACATCAAGCATTGAGTTGTTGTTGTCGGCAATATTAATCGCGGGATTATCGGGATCGCCGTAAGCAAAATCCCAACTGGCATCCATTACAAATTTATAATTATGGGTAACTCCTTCAGCGAGTGAAGTGGTTAATTCATATTCACCATCACCATTAATATCGGTCATCTTAAAATTATCATCAGCGTTGTTCCAATTATTAAACGTTCCTACAACGCGCAAAGCTTTGAACTGTGTGTAATCAGGTTTGAAGTGAAAAGTTACCGGTACTGTCTGCGGTATAATATTGGCAATTGCAACAAATAAAAAGAGAGAAAATATTTTCGATAGAGAACAAATTTTCATAACGGTCTCCAATTGAGATTTCAATAAAAAGGATATGAAAAAATAGAGAAATTAGCGTGCTAAAAAAAGAGAAAAGAATTCAACTTGATTCAACACCTATGGGATGAGAAGCGTTTCCAGCAGCTTCCTTTTATCAATTTGACCCTACTCATTTTTTTTATTAGTTTGCTCCTCAAGTGTAAAATGTTCATGAAAAGATTTTGGTTTCTTTGATCTCATCAAAAATAAAACCGGAATACAAAAGTTTATTCATAATGTGGGAACGGTATGAAAACGAACATCATTCTTTGGTTACTCTTTAGCTGTGCAATTAGTTCATTCGCACAAAACAGAGTTATGCTTAAACCAAGTGGAGAAATAATTTCCGCTCATGAAACAACAACCTCCCGTGATATTAAATCAGAAAAAAAAGAAAAAAGAAATCCCAATTTCTTAGAGTCACCAGCTCATCTAAAAAACATAAACGGACAAATGGACACGCTTCGTTATTTTGGTAATGGTGAGACAAATACAAGTTTTGGAGTTTTTGGACAAGACTGGCTTTTGCAGTGGTTTATTGCCCCAGCAGATATGATAATTTCAAGTATTGGAATTTCAATTGCCGACATATCGGACACAAACGTGCAATTAGAAGTAAAATTAGTTAGACTCAACTGGAAAAAATCCGACTTGTCAAGCATCGGGGAAAAACATATAGGACATTACCCGGCATCAGGAAGCGGAGACAATAACATCACCGCATTTCTTGATAATCCCGATAGAACCGGGGATTGGGTGGATGTTTCCGGTTTAGGATTAACAAATCCATTTGCAGAAGATATTTGGAGCGACAGCGGAAAAGGAATAATCATAAATCCTATTGTTAAAACGCCCGAACAAAATTATCAATGGATTAAATTAGATTCATTAAACCAATGCCCCGGTGTAAAGATGGGGATAAGAGTTGGAGTTGCTGTCCGAAACGTTAGTCCATCAACCGATTCTTCAAGAGTAGGGATAAGTGCCGGCATCGTTAACAATTTAAATGGGTTTAAATTTTACAACAACGGAAGATTACAGCCAGGAAATGATTATGGCTGGTGGTCACGGAACTTTACATTTGATTTCGCCTTAGCGGTTGAATTGGGAGAAGGTTGTGGTTTCTATTTCCATCCCAATATTACGAAGTTAGCAACCACCCTCAGCACGGAACCAAGAGAGGTTACTGCTGAGATTATTCACTGTGAACTTGAAGATATAGGAAAGAGCAAAATCGAGTTAGTTTTTACATTTGATAAAGGAATTAATTATTCAAAAGTAGAAATGACAACAACTGATTCTGCTAATTATTCCCAGACATTCAAAGGCACAATCCCAGGGGCTCAACCAGGAACACAAGTTGACTATAAAGTTCTATATACCCAGGCTAATGGAAATCAACTGGAGAGTGAAACCATTTCATACTATATTTTTAAGCCTGAAGATCCTACACTGATCGTTTTTAACGGTTTAGCTAAAACTACCGGTTATCCACCTTCCTATTATTTTGGGTATAACGGAGCGACTTCAAATGCGTCAGAAATTATCAAATTCCCAAAAGATGCGTGGGCGTATGGTCCTTTAACCAAAGAGTTAGTTGATCACTATACCAATATTTTTGAGATAACTACCACCGGACCGAAAACGCTTAATAACAATATTATTAAAGAGTGGTTAGCCGCTTCACCAACTCATAACTACCTTTTAGCCGGGGATGAATATCTCGGATATATTACAAACTGGAAAGACTCAACTTATGCTGTGGGCGATTTTCAATATGATGTTTTAGGAGTGGCAAGAGATTACAATGATATAAATTATAAAGAGAGCGGAGATGAAAAGAAAGCTTCACTAGCTTTCGGTACAGCCGGAACGCTACTTGGCGATTCCCTTCACCTAAAAGTAATTGCGCTAAACGAAGACTCCTTGAAGATCGATCCAACCTATGAATTAGGTTCTACCTATTCAAATTGGCTGGATGGTTTTGAAACCGTTGACGGCACTTTAGTTGATGTGACTGCCAAAGGAATTAATGGAAACACTTATAATGTTGGCTCACACAGAACGTTACCTGCGGGAAATAAAATTGTTTTTCTGGCATTCGATCCATTGTCATTAGATAGTCCGGAATCGAATTATTTTTGGTATGGCTTTGATAGAGTCTCACCGCTTGTGCAGACGATGCGTTGGTTTGGCGCTGATGCGGTTGATGTGAAGAATGAGAATTCTTCTCCAACAAATTTTTATTTAGGGCAAAATTATCCGAATCCGTTTAATCCGAGTACAGTAATCAATTGGCAGTTAGCGGCCCGCAGTTTTGTATCTTTAAAAGTTTATGATGTTTTGGGAAATGAAGTTGCTGTGTTAGTGAACGAAGAAAAACCGGCAGGCAATTACAAAACTGATTTTAAAGGAAATCATCTATCAAGCGGCGTATATTTTTACACTTTACGTGCAGGCAGTTTTGTCCAAAGCCGCAAAATGATTTTGTTAAAGTAAGGATACAACATGAAAACGAACATCCTACTTTGTTTACTTTTTAGTTTTACAATTACTACATTCGCTCAAAATAGAGTTTTACTTAAACCAGATGGAGAGATAATTTCAATAAGTGAAACACCCATTTCCCTCGATCTTAATAATGAAAAGACTGATAAGAGAATAAACACTTCTTCTCAGTTTCTTCAAACTAAAAGTGTTAATGCCATGCTTGATACATTAACCTATTTCAGAGATGATACACCAAATACAAACTTTGGATTTTTTGGACAAGACTGGCTTTTACAGTGGTTCGTTGTTCCTTCAGATATGATAATTCACAAAGCAGGAATTTCTTTTGCAGATGTGCCAAAGGCCAATGTAGAAGTTGAAGTCAAATTAGTTAAACTAAAATGGAACAAATCTGAATTACAAAAACGGAGAGCAATATATTTAGGATATTACATCGCGCAGGGAAATGGATATAATAATATTACAGCATTTCAAGATAACCCAGACAGAACTGGTGATTGGATTGATTCCTCCGGTTTGGGATTATCTAGTCCCTTTGCAGAAGATGTTTGGAGTGACAGCGGGGTCGGCATGGTCGTTTATCCTGAAATCATTGCAAAGCCAAACTATCAGTGGATTGATCTTGATATTTTGGGAAAAGAGGTGATTGTAAAAAGTAATGAAATTGTTGGTGTGGCTGTTCGTAATCTTCATTCCGAAATGGATTCTATGCGAGTTGGAATCAGTGCGGGTTCAGTTGATGGTTACACTGGATTTAAATTTTACAGTAACGGAAGATTACAACCGGGTATTGATTTTGGATGGTGGTCGCGGGGTTATACTTTTGATTTCGCTCTCGAGATTGAATTGCTTGAAGGAGGATGCTGGCCTTTCAGAGACCATGCTGTTTCATATGTCCCTACTACTTTTAGCCCACTGCCAAGAGAAGTAACTGCAATTGTACACCATTGTGGACTAGAAGATATCAACAAAAGTAAAGTTGAATTGAATTATTCTTTTGACAAGGGGATCACGTATTCAAAAGCAGAAATGACAGCAACAGATGCTGACTCTATTGTGCAAACATTCATAGGATGGATACCGGATGCGGGATGCGGGGTAACCGTTATCTATTATGTTTCATATATCAATGCTGCTGGAGCCTCGTTTGAAAGTGATCCACTCTCGTATTTTACACGTCCATGTTATGGTAAGGATAATCCTTCTTTAATAGTATTTAACGGTTTTAATAAAACAACAGGCTTTCCTCCATCATATTATTTTGGATTTAATGGCTCAACAACAGACTCTTCTGAAATTATAGTATTTCCGAGAGACAAATGGGCATATGGCAAATTACCAAAGGAATTAGTTGAAAACTATCAAAACATTTTTGAAATAACTACCACCGGACCAAAAGATAACAACAATGCTGTAATCAAAGAATGGTTAGCCGCTTCACCAAAACATAACTACTTTTTAGCCGGAGATGAATATCTTTATGATTCTTGGGCGATTGGACACTTCTATCCAACCGACTTTGAATATGAGATTTTGGGTGTCTCAAAATTATACTTAGATATTTGCTATGAAAAAAATGATCCACATAGAATAATACCTTCTTTGGCTACTGCCATTGGTGGAACAAAACTTGGTGATTCGCTTTATATAAAAGTTCTTGCATTAAACGATGACTCATTGTTTATTGATCCCTCTTTAAAACTTGGCTCTACTTTTTCAAATTTGTTGGACGGTTTTGAAATAATTGATGGGACTGTGGTTGACATTACTGCACAAGGAATAGATGGAAAAACTTACAATGTAGCAGCGCATAGAACCTTACCAGCTGGAAACAAAATTGCCTTCTTAGCATTTGATCCATTATCACTACGCGGTGGAGCACCAAACTATTTCTGGTATGGTTTTGATAGAGTCTCTCCGTTAGTGCAAGCGATGCGCTGGTTTGGTGCAGACATAGTTGATGTTGAGAATGAAAACTCTTCCCCAGCAAGTTTCCAGTTAGCGCAGAATTATCCAAATCCGTTTAATCCAAGCACTGTCATCAGTTGGCAGTTAGCAGCCCGCAGTTTTGTAACTCTTAAAGTTTACGATATTCTTGGTAATGAAGTAGCTTCATTAGTTAACGAAGAAAAACCGGCAGGCATTTACAAAATTGATTTCAAGGGAAACCATCTATCAAGCGGAATATATTTTTACACATTACGTGCTGGCAGTTTTGTCCAAAGTCGCAAAATGATTTTGTTGAAGTGATTTCATTTCAGGTAAACGTATAGACAAAAAAAAGAGACTCAAGGTGAGTCTCTTTTTAATTACATTCCCGAGAGTTTCTTTTTTAGAAAATCTAACTTCTCGTGGACTTCTTTATTTTGAGGATCATTTAACGGCAAGTTTTGGATTTGCGAATATTCGGAAAGAGCTTCATCAAAAAGAGAAAGCTGCATCATCTGTTCTGCGAAGTAAATACGTGTTAAAATATTTTTCTGGGTTTCCGGATATTTCCGGTAGGTTTCTTTTGCTGTAAGAATCGCAGTTTCTTTAAAACCATTTTCGGCCAATTGTTTTGCACCGTTTAACTTAAGATCGCCTAACGCGTTTGTTGAAACTGCAGCTGTTTTGCTTCCGCTCTCATTCGTTCCGTAAATAGCAGTGTTTATACTTTTATCATCTTTTTTCTTTGCGGGAGTCGAAAGTATTTCTTCCATTGCAAGTGCAAGCAGCAGTTCATCAATTGTCATTCTCTTTAGACTATTAACCGACAAAGCTGCGGAAGGTTTCAATGTAAATTTTATTCCTCTGCCGGAAAGAACGATCAAAGCATTTTTATCCGTCATTAAAACAGTTGATGAAGTAACCATCGTTCCCTCTTTTACATCAACCCACTGCTCGCTATTGCCAATTAAAGCTTTAACTGTGCCTTGTACTTTCTCAACTTTGTACGATTGCGCAAAAAGAGAGCACGCTAAAATTACCGTTATCAATAATATCTTTTTCATAATTTCCTCTAAACCGTTACTTAAGTTTAATAAATTTCAATAATCTGTACAGTACCTTTTGCAAGCCCCAATTGATCAAGTGCTTCGTTAGAAAATTTCTCAACACCTTTTTCCCAAGCATTTGCAAAGTTCGAGCGCTCTGTAGTTTCAAGCGGGATCCAAACCTTTTCTTCTCCAAGTGAATTTTTTCTTATATAATACTTCTTGTCGTTCTGCGTAATCAACCCGGCGTCTGCTGGCGAAAGATTTGTGTTGAAAATAAGATGCACATGTCGGCTGTGATCATTTCCCCGGTAATCTACAAATGCGGTCTCAATGCCGATGCTTTCATAAAAAGAAGCGAGACAAACGGAAAGATCATCGCAGTCACCTCCTTTAACATCAATAGTTTCGTGCGGAAACTGTACACGATCATTGGAAGCAAGTGGATCAGCGATGTAAAGCATACCGGTAATAATTTCCGTAAAAAGAATTTTCGCCTGGAGAAAATTAGAAAGCGCGGAATTCGTTGTGTCCAACTCACTTTTATGTGAAGCTAACAATCGTTTTGCCGTTGCTGAAGAAAAGTTGAAATCTCTTTTTACAAAATAGCGGAGATTATTTACCTCACCGTCCCAAGCATTAGAAGAATTAATGAGCAGAGGTTTTTGCATCTCATCATCGGCTTCACGATTTTCTGAAGTGATATAAAAATTAACAAATGAAATTTCATGCTTTGGTGAGAAATACTCTTCCGATACCACGGTGTAAAAAGGGATGGAAACCGTGTCTTTTGGCTGCACCAAAACATTTGGAGAATAGATCAACTCGGAATTTATTTTATCGATTCTGCTGCTTGGTTTTACAGAAATAGCTTTATCTGACAAGTTAACAACGCGCGCAACAGCAAACGGTGTATTGGTAAAATGTTCGGTAAAGGTTGGGAAAATAGAATTTGAGGTTGTCACATCAACAAACTGCACCAATCTTTCCGTTTCAGTATTTAGTCGATACGAAACATTGAACAGCGCTTTATTATTACTGAATTTATTGTTCAACAAGTTTGAAATTCCGTTGGTTGTTAAGTCGGCCAAAGAAGCTTTTTTTTGAAAATCTGAAAAATAGATCACTCCAGTAACTGCAGCACAAATATTTCCATATTGAAGAGATAGTGAAGGTTGAATTCCGCTAATTGAAAAATTTGAAAAATAAGTACACCCTAAATTGGTAGATATTTTATCGAACAGTAAAGTTTTTCCAAAAGAAACCTGCATTGCGTTAATGGTCTCATAAAGAAAATTGGCTTCGAAGTCAGAGAATGGTTGTGTGTAGATTGCCATGCGTACGTTTCGGGGAGTTCGAATTTCATAAGGTTTGTTTGTTTCGCTCAAAGATCCGTTTTTCATATTGATGAAATTTGATGCGGAGAGTGATAAACGGAATGAAGATGTAAAAAGATAATCAGCGCCAAACTGAATATTCCACAATTTCATTGTTTCAGTTTCGTTTTCTCTAATAAAGAAAAGAGAAGTGTCTGAGAAGACAGCTCCCACAGCATCCTGGCTGAATTCTTCACTAAAATATTTCAGTGTAAATCCGCCATTTAATTTTTCATTTACCTTATAAGAATATCCCGCCGAAAAATAGTGATGATATTTCAAGTCGGTTTTAAGAGAAATATCAGAAGAATCTTCTCCGATAATCGATTGATTTTTCAATAAAGAAAATTCCTTAATAAATCCGGGAGAGTAACGCAAAAATACATTTGATCCGCCGAAAGTTTTTGTAATGCCAAGAGAATACAAATTTGAAGCGGTCGGGGAGGCAAACTCAGTTCCAAACAAAACATCAATCGCCAAATCTTTCACCATGGAAAAATTTGTCGGATTAGATTCCGTTGAATAAATAAAATCTTTACTCATGTGACTTTTAAATCCATTTAAAGAAAAAGATTCTTGCGCGAATCCTTCTCCTAAGACAATATAAAAAAAAAGTATAAAGTAGCTTGCCGTTTTAATCAAGGATAATCTATAATAATGCTGTGAGTGTTCTGAATGACTGTAAAAAATTCGAGTGATGACTTCACCTGGCGCGATACCGCTTTTCTAACAAAAGAAAATACCAATCTGTCAAAGCGATCTCTTGGAATGGCGGAAATCACTCCCGGTGGAATTTTAACTTTGCCGTCATCTTTTACGTGAAATTTAAAAAATGCAGTTGCAGCTTTTTCCTCTTTTAATATTCCACCGACAATAATTTCAACTGAGTCCTTGCTTGCTTTATTCCATGTAAGTAGAAGGATGTTTTCATCTTTTCCATTTTTAGAAACGCTTACATTCCCGATGATTTGTTCCGGCAAATTGAGATTTAATTCAATAGGAGAACCCATCATTTTTTCACGGTACTCAAATCGTACGGAAGAATTATAATGCAAAGAAAGAGAATCACCCAAAAGTCCAACTCTCCTCAACACATACTTAGGTCCAATCACTGTGTCGTGCTGTGCTGTCATGGGGCCAGAGTGGATTATGTTATCTACTTCTTTAGTTAGGATCGAATTAATTCTCGGAGGAATAACTTTCTTCCCATGAAAACCATATCTTTTCCCATCAGGTAAAATGAAAGGTTTCCCTTTGTCAAAAAAGAAGACTTGTGCATTATCATAGTTTAGTGAAAGATATTTTTCAGAAATAATATTCTTGCTGATGAAAAGGAAAACGTCCGATGGAGGTGGTGGCATCAATAAACCGGTTGAATCATACCCGTTTTTATACAAGGCATCATCCGGATTCTTTGCGAGCACTTCATATTTAAGCGGGGCTTCTTCGCTTGGTCTGTCGTCAACTAATTCAGTTGGACCAGGTTTTCCACAGCCGAAAAAGAAAGCGGCGAAAAGAAAAAAGATAATATGTTGAAAGTGTTTTTTCATTGAAAGATTTATTAACTACATGTTCTGCATCTTAAAAATAAGAGAATAATTGCTTATACAAAAGTCGAATGTTTTACACTCTTTAAAGAACAGTTACAGCAGGCAGAGGTAAAAACCCGCGGTAACTTTATGAACAACATTATTAGAAAGAACTATTTAACTATGTACGGAAATCCCCAGGCGCTTGATTCAACCGGTGCTACAGCATCAGTTAGCACCTGCGCCGGCATTGCGTCGATAACTGTGTGAGAATGTCCCATAGCCGGAGGCGTACGGAAAGTCTGAGAATAAACTTTATTGCCTTGGCCATCATCAGACACCAAAACAAATTTTCCTTTGCCGCGATGATTTTTCATTCCCTTGCCAGGTCCTCCGCCATGATTCAAGGTGACGAAATCAGCAGTACTGTAGGAGCTATGAACTTCAACAAGAATCGTAATCTCTTGATTCATCGCTATAAACGGCATCGGTTTCATTTTTCCTAATCCGTGCGAAAAATAATAGTTTAGCGGATCAGTAATGTATAAAGTATCTCCTGAAGGCAGATAAGCTTTAACACTTTTGATATAAATATTCGGGCTGTTGGTTCCTCCCTTTGTTACAGATGATGAAGAAACTCTCCAATTAAGCTGCGGATGAGAAGTGTTTGCAACTTTCACAAACTTAATATTTCTTTCACATGTTGTTTCAAACGGCTTGGATATAACTGAATCAATAATTTTAGTAGAAGTATCTTTCGTTATCCCAATAAGAAGTTCACCGACAAAGACAATTTTCAAATTTCCTTCAGCAGTTGTATCAGAAAGTGTATTCATTGTAAACGTTTTTGTAACCGAAGTAATTTTTCTACCAACTCTTACCGGGAAAATATCTGTGGAGATTCCAACCAATCCCATTGGACCTTCCATTTCCATCATTCCGTCTTCGTTATAGTTAGACTCAAATGAAGAAATGGCAGAATCCTCTAAAACAATTTTTTCCATAGCAGCTTTGTCGGTTGTAGCATCTACCGCCGGATCCGTTGGCGAGTTCTTACATCCAATAAGAGTTGAAAAAATTATAATCAAGATTACCGGTGCTAAACTCAGTAATTGATTTTTTAGATGTTTCATTTTTTATTCCTTTGTATTGTTTATATTAATTTCTTTAGAAAAAGCCTCTTCAACAATCAAGAAGAAGAGGCTCTTGTTAATCAATTTATTTCATTAAGATCATTTTTTTCGTTGCTGAGAAACTTCCAGCTTTAATTGTGTAGAAGTAAACTCCGGAGGTTAATCCGTTTGCGTTGAATTCTTTAGAATAATTCCCACTTTGCTGATATTCATTTACCAATGTTGTAATTTCTTTTCCGATCACGTTGTAAACTTTTATTGTTACAAATCCGTTTGCAGGAAGTTGATAACTGATCGAAGTACTTGGATTAAACGGGTTTGGATAGTTCTGGTTCAACGCATAAGTTGTAACTATATTGTTTGTTTCCGATTTAACCGAAGTTACTCCGTCTGTTGTTAATACTACATTCACGCTTAAGTAGTTGTTTGCAGTTTCAACAGTAACGTTGCTAACAGAAGCGCTGCTGAAATCAACTGTAGATGAAACCAATTGGTAACTTCCGGATGAAAGCCCTTCAAGTACAAACGAACCATCAACATCAGAAATAGTTGAATTAAAAACTTTGCCGTTTTCATCAATCAAAGAAGCAACTGCTCCTTCAACACTATTTCCATTGTTGTCAATTATATTTCCAAAAACAATTGAACTACCGGTGGTATCAATCCGGTTAAGAGCAAAATTAATATTATTCACAATTCCGGTTTCGGTAACAACGATAGAGTCGGCGTTTTTCCAATTATGCGTTTGTGTTCCATCATATTTAAAGAAAGTCGGACGATATCCTCTTGCACCGGCTAACAGGTAATACGTCCCCGGTTCTAAATTGGAAAGCGAATAAGTGCCGGTAAGACTATCGGTAAGTACAAAATTACGTGAACCACGGTTTGCGTTTGATCTTTTTTGATAAGCATAAACTTTCGCTTTTAGTGGTAATGCGGTTGCGGAATCAGTTATAATACCCGAAATACCGTTTGCGTAAACTACTTTTGAAGCAAGAGTTACGTCAATTCCGGTTATATCTTGAGTAATCACCAATTTATTAGCGGTTTCAAAAGTTGTTTGGTTGTTGTAAAATTGTTTTTGTAATGTACGGTCAAGCGGATTTATAAAAAGAGCAACCGTATCATTTTCTTTTGCAAAAACTTTGAAATTCCCAAGTTCGTCTGTTCTATATGAAAAACAATGTCCACCTGGTTCAGGGGCATGAGAAAAATTTCTATTATTAACCACAACTGTAATATTTGCTTTTTTAGGATTTCCAGCTGCATCTTTAACGGTACCGGAGATTGAGAAAAGATTTGGTTTAACAAATTGTTTTAATCCAAGATTAAATGATAACGAATCCCCGATTTTAAGTGTTACTTTTGTAGCTTGCTGTAAAGTTTGAGCATTATCATAAAATTCAGGAACGTACCCTTCAGCTCCCGCAAATATGACGTATTCACCCGGTTTTAATTTAAGTTTATATGAACCGGTAGAATCAGTCACGGCATAAGAAGGAGGACCGGACATGAAAGAAGCAGGTACAAATTCAACTCTTGCTCTTTTAAGTGGATTCAAGGTCGTCTCGTCAAAAACTTTACCACTTACTTTTGCAATAACATCATTTGCTTCAGTAACCAAAACTTCGACCGTATCCGAAACAACATCGGGTAAGTTTTTATAATCCGCGGAAATATAGTAGGAATACGTGTGTCCGGGCACTACATTGTGATCCATAAATTTACCTTCACGAGTCATCCATACAGTTGCAAATTTCGCTGAATCGGAGATAGCTCCGTTTTTCTTATAAATAATATAATGATCCGGTAAAATGTAAATTGCCGCATAAACGTCAGGCCAGTTAAGCGCAACCGACCAGGAGTTCATCATTGAAGAAACAACCGAAGCTTGCAAATGTGGTTTTGGAATTTGCATCTGTGCTTTTGTTGAAACTCCGACAAGCAGCATCAAACCCGCAATTAAGAATAGAATTTTTTTCATGAGAGTAGTCCTTTTTTGATTGAAAAATATACTTTACGACTGCTATTTGAATAACCAATTGTATGCCATAAAATTCCCTTCGAATTATGTCGATTTTCTCGGTTTTCAATCTCCTTTTCGCCTGGAAATTCCATCAAAACGCCTGAACCCGATTCTACAGGCGGTTCTCTAAGGAAATATGTTTTCAGTTCTAAAGGATTTGTTATTTTTGTATTGAGTAATTATAGAAAAAATGAATACAAGCCCCAAAATTCTTGTTTGCGATGACGATGAAACCATCTGTTATCTTTTGAAAGAGCAGTTAGTAGAAAAAAATTTTTCAATTGATATGGTATATGATGGTAAATTTGCCATCGAAAACATGAAGAAAAAAAATTATGATCTTCTTCTTCTCGATCTGAAAATGCCGATCATGCAGGGAGAAGATGTTCTAAAATTTGTCAAAGAATATTTCCCTTCAATACAAGTTGTTATCCTTACCGCTGATTCCGAAATCCGTAAAGCTATCGATTGTATAAAACTTGGCGCCTACGATTTTATTACCAAACCTTACAACTTTGATGAACTCTTCCTCACAATTAAAAGAGCGTTGGAGCATCGCGATCTTTTGTTTCAAAATGAAGCTTTAGCTAAACAGGCAAAACAGCATCGAACAAGTAGAATCATCGGTCACAGCCAAGTACTGAACCAGCTTATCCAATTTGCTGAAAAAGCTGCAAAGTCGGAATCAAATATTTTAATCGAGGGGGAAACCGGAACGGGAAAAGAATTGCTTGCGGAGTTTATACATCAAAATTCAGCCCGGAGATCAAAACCTTTTGTAGTAATCAATTGCGCTTCTCTGCCGGACCAATTGATTGAAAGTGAGCTTTTTGGATATGAGAAGGGAGCCTTTACCGATGCAAAAACTTCGAAGCCGGGACTTGTAGAAATCGCTAATGGTGGAACGCTTTTTCTTGATGAGATCGGAGAGATGAGTTTAAATATCCAGCCGAAACTTTTACGCTTTTTAGAGAACGGAGAATACAGAAGAGTTGGAGGAGTTAATTCGCTTTCTTCCGATGTTCGGGTTATCGGTGCAACAAATAAAAATCTTTTAGAGGAAACGGAACAAAAACTCTTTAGAAGAGATTTACTTTTCCGTTTAAATGTAATAACCCTTACCGTTCCTCCGCTTCGAGAGAGAAAAGAAGATATTTTGACCCTCGCCAATTTTTTCCTTGAGTCGAAATCACCCATAAGAGCTCCCCGCAAGTTTGATGAAAAGGCGATCGAAGCATTAATGCAGTATGATTTCCCTGGAAATGTGAGAGAGCTGGAACATATCATTGAAAGGGCGATTATTTTTTCCGATGATAATATTATCCATCCTGAAATTCTTTTTCTTTCGGCTAAAAAAAGAAAGCAAATTCCCTCTTCTTCGAACGGAATTTTATTGGAGCGCCAGATTGAAGAATTGTCGATGGATGAAATCGAGAAAAACCACATTTTAAAAGTGCTTGATAGTAACGGCTGGGAGAGGACAAAAACCGCTGAGCAATTGGGTATTAGTCAAAAGACCCTTTACTCAAAAATAAAAAAATATCAGTTAGAAAAGGGAACGTAAACCGAACGGTAAAAGTATTGTGAAAAATGATGATTTTTATTCTGAACTTTTATCAGGATTAGTTGATAAACCTGATTTAAAAGCTATTGCTAAAATAGTTGGGGAAAAGATTCATGAACAACTCAAAACGGAATTAGAAATTTTCATTTTAGAAAAAGAAGAAGCTGTTCAATTTATTTTTGAACCGAACAGAATAAATTTTTCCGAAGATGAGTTACGTAACTCTTTTTTTAAAAATGGACTGCCAATCGGAAAAGCATTTTCCTCCGAACTCAATGGAGAAGCTTTTTCCAAACTTCTTTGCGTTGAAGATGTTTTATTTCTCCCCTTTAAATTTGAAGGAGAAAGAAATGGGATTCTGGTTCTAGGGAGAAACAAAATTCCTTTTTCCGAAATTGAAAAAGATGATGCTTCCGCTTTACTAAAATTATTTATTAGTTCTACAAAAATTATTCAATCACTTGAGCTGAACAAGGCGATTGAAATGCAGCTTATTCAGAAGCAAAAATTTGAATCTCTCGGGAAGTTAACCAGCGGAATTGCACATGATTTCAGCAATCTTCTCTCAAGCATTTTTGGCAGTGTAAATCTTTTAAAGAAAAAAATTCCCGACAACAATGATGCTCTTCGACTTGTTGAAAATATTGAGAATTGTTCTGCAAGAGCAAAAGATTTAGCGTCCGGACTACTTGCCTATGGAAAACCGAAACCGAAACAAAAAGAAATTCTTTCCCCAAACCAATTAGCAAATGAAATTGCCGGCGTAGTAAAACAAACATTTCCGGCTACAATCGAGTTTCATATTCAATTGACGGACGATGTTTTTGAAATCAAGGGGAACAGTACACAAATTTATCAAGTACTTTTAAATCTCTGCATCAATGCGCGCGATGCGGTAGGTAAACACGGATGGATATCTCTTTCCACTAAAAATGTTTCGGTTGAAAAGAATAATGCACACCTTTTCCCCTTCTTACCGATTGGAAATTTTGTCTGTTTTTCTGTAGCTGATAACGGCAGTGGTATAACATCTGAGAATATTTCAAAAATATTTGATCCTTATTTTAGCACAAAAGAAAAAGAAAGTAGTTCGGGACTCGGTCTCTATATTACCTATGGTATTATTAAAGCACATGAAGGAGTAATTCAAGTTTCAAGTGTAGTTAATGAGGGTTCGCGGTTTGATATTTACTTACCTGCCTACGAAGATTCTGCGTTAGCTGAGAAAAAAATATCGGAAAAAATAATTCTCATTGCCGATGATGAAGTGATGTTACAAGACCTATTAGCTGAATTGTTAGAATCTCACAACTATTATGTTATAAAAGTTTCAAACGGAAAAGAGTTGTTGCAGGTTCTTACGGAAGAAATAAAAGCCGATCTGGCAATTATCGATTATAACATGCCGGAAATGAATGGAGCCGAATGCATTGTACAAATTAGAAAACTTGGTTTTACTATTCCGGTAATCCTCTCTTCAGGCAGTTTAGGTCTTGCCGATAAAAAAGAATTGAGCGACTTTAAGGTTGATGCAGTGGTGAGTAAACCCTACGACTTTGACACAATGCTTGCGACGATTGAAAAATTACTCTGACGTTTTGTCCTTTTCACCAAGTTCAATCATCTGAATATCCCCCACATAATCAGCAAAGACTGGTTTTTCAACCTGGTTTAACAATTCAAGAATATCATTTATCTCGCCAACTGCAATATCAATATATTTTGTTTTACTTAGAACGGCATCTCTGTTTATTTCTTCTTTATGCAATTCCCGTTTGATGGCAGTGAGTGACAACTTAATAAGCGTAAGAGGTTGTTTGATCTTATGATTTGCTGTAACAACAGTGGCAGTAAAAGTTTTCATTTTTTCAACCTCAAGAAATAATTCTTGAGACTCCTTAACCTTTAAAGCCGAATTAATACGAGCTAGCATTTCAATTTTATTGATCGGCTTTTTAATGTAATCAACGGCGCCTGCTTGCAGTCCTTCCCGCATATCTTCTGCAGAAGTTTTTGCCGTAACTAAAATTATCGGAATGCGGGTAGTGCGTACATCTCGTGTTAAAAAGCGGCAAACTTCAAGTCCGCTTATTTCTGGCATCATTATGTCAAGAAGAATTAAATCGGGGGATTGAGTCAGTGCCGCTTCAATACCGGTTCTTCCGCTATTTGCAGAAATAACTTCAAATCCCTCTTTTTGAAGCCTGTCCTGCAAATAAAACACGTTTTCTGTTTGATCATCTATTACTAAGATCTTTTTCATGCTGTGCTGCTCTTTTTTCCGACAAGGCTCTAGTTAAACGAAACGCCAGAACTCCTGAGTTAATCGGTTTGGTTATATAACTATCAAATCCCTGTTTCAAAATTATTTCCCGGTCTTCAATCATTGCTTTTGCCGTTACGGCAATTACGGGAATGTCTTTGTATTCCGGTTTTTCTCTAATCGCGCGAAGTGTTTGAAATCCGTCCATCACGGGCATCATAATATCGAGAAGAATTACATCCGGTTTTTGTTTTTCGAGAACCTCCAAACATTCTTTTCCGTTTTTTGCAAGAGCGGTTACGCAATTGCATTTTTGAACAATTTCGTTGATGGTAAAGAGGCTGTCGGAATCATCATCCACAATCAGAACGTTCCCCACATAACTTTCTCCATATAATTTTTCATTCGATATTTTTATTTCTTCTTCAATCTCAACCTTACCTTCCTCAACAGGAAGAACAAGGTTTTGCTTCCCTAGTTCAAGGAAGTAAAAAGCATTTCTAATAACTTTCAGGATTTCATATGTGCTTGCTTTTGAAATATCGGATAATGAATTTAGGATGCGTTGTCCGTTAGCCAATTCCTCCGGTGCAATGTTTTCCGGTAATAGAATAAAGAGTAATTTTTGATAACCCTTTGAAGTAAGATACATGTCCGGACACTTTTTAAGCGCATTCCCGGCTTTGTAAAATGGATTTATAAAAATAACATCCTCTTCAAATTTAAAATTATCAAGTTCATCATACCGTTGAATTTTAACACCGGCTAAAGAGAATATTCTTTCGCTGCCTTCTTCATCAAGTAAAGCATACGTCGTAGTTTCGCTGCGGAGCATTTCACGAACTTGCTTAAGCGTCTGATCAAATTCTTCTTGTGTTAACGGCAGTTTTAAAATTTGAAGAGGTGACAGGGCATATCCGTTTTTTTTCTCTTCGTTTGCCGAATAAAAAACGATTGGAATTTTTTGTGTATCGGAATCTGATTTCAAATCATAAACCATCTTCCATAAATTCACTGCCGGGAAAGAGGTATCTACCAGAACAAGCACGGGAAGTGTTCTTTGCACAAGCGGGATACATTGTTCCGAACTCTCTGCGAATATCGTCTCGTATCCTTTACTGTTCACATAGTTTGCAATCATCTGGCGTGTACTATGTTGATGTTCAACAATCAATACGGGACTATGAGCTTCTTTATCAAATGCTGGAGTTTTTTCTTCTGCCTCTCTATGAGGTTGGAAAAGATGAACAACTTCTACAGGAACTACGACGGTGAAAACTGAACCTTTATTTAATTCACTTTTAACGGTAATATTTCCTTTGAGCATTTCTGCAAATTTTTTGCATATAGAAAGTCCAAGTCCTGTTCCGCCAAATTTTCTTGTTGTTGATGCATCAGCCTGCCGGAATTCTTCAAAAATAATTTTTTGTTGCTCAGGAGAAATACCGATACCGTTGTCTTCAACTTCAACTTTCAAAATACTATCTTTTAGAAGTGAAACGCGAATTTCAACATATCCTTCCGATGTGAATTTAATTGAATTACCAACAAGGTTAATCAGTATTTGAAGAAGTTTTGTACGGTCTGTTGTTAGATATAGTTTTTCTCCAGCCAAATTAACCACCCGAAGTTCAATATCTTTTTCCTTAGCGAGACTTGTAAACGAAGCTTTGAGTTCATCGAGCAGATCATCTAAAATGAAGTTTTCAAATTTGATTTCCATTTTTCCCGATTCAATTTTAGAAAGATCAAGAATGTCGTTGATGAGATTCAACAACCTCTTTCCGCTACGAAGTACGACCGAAAGCCGTTCATTATTTTTTGAAGAAATGGATTGATCTTCAAGTACTAGCTCAGTTAATCCGAGGATCGCGTTCATCGGTGTACGAAGCTCGTGAGACATAGTAGCAAGGAATTGCGATTTTAATTGTGTGAGTTCTTCTGCTTTTTGTTTTTGAATTTCGAGTTCTTTTGCTTTTTGTGAAAGTGCTGAATGTAGTTCCAGCAAACGTTCATTCTGCGATTTTATTTGCTCGTTTTGTTTTTGGTAATTTTCATTTAATTGTTTCAGCTCCTCAACCAGATTCTCCATCTGCACAAAAGCGATCGCATTTGTTAATCCAATTGCAAGTTGGTCTTTTATTAATTCAAGATATTCTTTTGCCTGCGGTGATGGCTTGTTCACTGCACCAAGTTCTAAAATACCGATGGTTTTTTTATTGAAAATGATCGGCAGGAGTAAAAGATATCTCAAACTTATTTCAATTAATCCAGAAGAAATAATCGGGGATGCTTCTTTAAAATTTATTTCTACTGTTTCTAATTTTTCTATCAACGGTTTGAATAATTCCGATTTTTCTTTTACGCCGGGAGATTTTCCGTTAACACCGTAAGAACTTACTTGAGTAATTTCTTCTCCGATGACAGAATAGATTGCCCCTACATTGCACTCGGTAATATTGATTATTTTCTTCAACGATGAATCGGAAATATCTTTAAGAGAAGGATTCTCGTTAATCATTGTAATAAAATCAGAATACTCAACTTGCGTTTTTTCTTTACGTTCAAGTTCGTCGAGCATTTTGTTGAATGCTACTGCAAGTTCGCCAAGCTCGTCTTTCGATTCCACCATCATACGATTTGAAAAATTACCCGTCTTTGTTATTTCTGTTGCCTCGGTTAAAGAGTGGATTTGCCGCCTTATACTGCCGGTCAACAAAAGAGTTAAAACCACCGAAAGAGACAAGCCTGCAATTCCCAAAATCACAAGAATGTTTTTAATATTTGTTTTAAGGTTTTGTGTTTCGTTTAACGTTGTAAATATGATGGCGCCAACTCGCGGACTTGTCAGCATCTCCTCTTTCATTTTATAAACGGTGGAAAGAAAAAATGAAGTTTCGGTTTCCTGAGTAAAAATATCGTAATTGTTTTTTAGGTTTAGATTGCTGTACGCTTCCGTAATATTAAAGAAATAATTTTGATTTACAGTTTCGTTGGAATAAACAACGATGTTATCATCGTAGTAAATAGCAATTTCAGCTCGAATTTTACTCGAAAGTTCGTTTATAAAATTCTGCGAAATACTCTTTCCGTAGAGATAGGTTTCTCCCTTTTGAGTGGTACCAACATTGTAAAAAATAAGAGGATTTGCACTTATGAATGTTGATAGTCTGGCATTCCTTTTCGGCAGAATAATTTCTTTTGTTGTAGCGATTGATTCTTTCGCAAATGTTGAATCAGAATTTAGCTTAATTACAAAGTCAAGATTTTTATAAACCGATATTGCTTCATTCGAAAAAGGTTTTTGCTCATACTTATTTATGAACAGAGAAAAAGCATCCTCGATGTCTTTTGAGACACCATGCACAAAAAAGGCAAAGTCATTTGTTGAGGTAAGAAGATGTTTAGATTGCTGCGAGGTAAGTACATTGTACATGATGGTGTAAAATGCGGAACCGGAAGCACCCAGAATTACCGCAACAATCACAATATTAATTAATATGATACGGTAATTAATTTTCATTCAGTCATAAATCTTTTTGCAAAACTTTTCTTATTGTGATCAAAAGTTCGTCAAAGTCATATGGTTTTGAAATAAAATCAGTTGCCCCCATGCGAGCGGCTTCCATAGCGCTCACAACATCGGCGTAAGCAGTTAATACAATAACTTTAAAAGTTACGTTTCTTGCTTTGAGTTCTCTTAAAACTTCAAACCCATCTTTTTCCGGCATCTTAAGATCAAGCAACATTAAATTAATAGATTCACGCTGAATATGTTCCAGGGCTGCATCGGCAGAGGTAACGTAAGTTGTCTGGTACCCGATTTCCGCAAGTTCTTCTGCTAAAACCTTGCAAAGATTTATATCGTCATCTACAATTAATATCGCTTCCATGACTTATCTACTTTTCTTTATTTTCTTGATTAAACTGATGGTATTGAATTTTATTTTTATAGTTATCAAGTTCCTGTTTAATAACATTTTCTCCGTTCGGAAAAGCGAGTCGTTCTTTTAATGTAGGCACTAGATCAACTTTAACCACTATAACCAATTCTTTTTTTGTAACGGTTTCTTTATCACTTCCGGTTAAATAGCGGATTCCTAAAGCCCACCAAGGAAGATCTTTTAAGAAAGGAATTCCGATGCGCTCGGTTTTGGTTTCATTTGAAAACAATCCACCGATTACCGTCTCTTCTCCGTTCAACATCAGCACTTGTGTTGTTGCTTCTGTTTTTTGAATTTCAGTAGAAACAGTTCCAGGAAATCCTGTACTACGTTCAACCGCAAGATTAAGAAGAACATAATCAATGCCTTGATCTGAATAAATTCTTGGAGTTACCGTAATTATTGAACCGGTGTGAATAAAATTATCGATCACGTTTCCGGCGAAATCTTTTTGTTTAATTGAAAAATCTGAACCTACTTGAATCTTTCCTTCCTTTTTGTCCCGGACAGTAATGTTCGGACTTGCTATTACCTCCCCTAACCTTTGACTTTCAATAAAGCGGAAAAGTGAAACAGCTTCTCCAAAAAAATTACCGGCTGAAAATGAATTTGTACTTGTAACTACCGCATCACTCGTGGTTCCGGCTGAATTAGTAGCTCCTGATGTATTTGCTGGTCCAGTAGTAGTAAGACCGGTACCAACATCCATTCCTTTTTTGCTCAGGAGAAATTGCCAGTTTATTCCCCGTTCTCTTAAACCTTCCGTATCCATTTGGAAGAAGACCGCTGAAATTTTAACCTCTCTCGTATTTGCATCAACAAAAACATCTTCCTCACCTTTACTTGCATTTGGATCTGGTTTACGTTTTATAACGAGGACGTCTTCCTTTTTCTCTAAAAGCAAATCTGCATATTGAACAATGATGAGCAAGGCTTTTTCATATTGCATGTTGGTAATTTCAACACCGATGGGATCAGTGCGTTGAAGCGTTGAAACAACTCTTCTCCCCGATTTCAATTCACTTACTTTACTAAGCAAATCTACTGCATTGGAAAAAGGAAGATTGGCCGAGAGTGTAACAAGTTCATCCGGTGATGTGTACCCTTTGAGATCTCTCTCTGTGGGGTCTTGCGAAAAGCATAATTGACTTATCGCAACAACGAGAATAAATATAAATCTTTTCATAACGATCTCTGGTTTCATTTTCTTAAAGCTTTATCTAAATTTAAAACAACAGTCTCGACGATGCCTCCCTTGTTGAGAACGAATGTAACTTTTTTCAACTTATAGTCTATCGTAGTCAAGTACCCAAGATACACTTCGTCTCCCTCAATTAATAAAAATGAATTTCCTCTGGCATCAGAAACAAAGGCTCCATCAGGAACAAGCGCAAGTAATTTAGCACCCTGTACATCAAGTAAATTTTTAATGTTTGCCGGAATTTCCGTACGAATAAGAGGATAAAAAATGTCATACACTTTCGGAGCGTTTAATTTATTTTCCGAGTAAGTGGTTGTTGCGTATCTATCGTTAGAAGAAAAATATACAGCTACATGCATTGTGTAGTTTATTAAAAATTCCGGCTCTGCATTTTCCGGAGCAAAAACGTAATTGCTAAGATTTAATTTTGTAACTTTTTTAAGTTCCTTGCTTTCTTCAATTCCGTAAATAAGTTGGTAGAGATCATTAAAAGTGCCGTAGCCGCTGATGCGGTAGTCGTAATAGAAGAATTCTTTATCTGTACCCTTCGACAAGTATTCAATATTAAATTTTGCTTTTTCTGAAAGACGACTGCTTAGCTGGTTAAGAAAATCATAAAACTTTAACGACGAAAGATCTTTCGGAATATTAAATTTTCGTGAGGAAAGAATAGAATCCAACTTTGCAGCTTTCGACATTTTTTCTTTAAGCATTTTATCCAATACGTTCGGATCATAACTTAAAGCTTTCAATGAAGTTAATTCCGCCGTCTTGTTTTTTATCGATGGCTTTTGCATGAAATAAATATAGCCAAAGCCCAATAAGACAAGAAGGATAAGCACGCCAAGAAGGGCGAACGTATTTTTTAGTTTTCTACTCATGCAATGCTTTCAGTAGTTCTTCTTTCCTTAACGTAAGAGTGAAACGGAACGCATCTTTCTCTCGGATCGGTTCGTAGGTGATACTTAGCAAAGTGGCTGTCGGTAGTTCAGAAGCAAATTCCGTAAGCACTTTTCTGTTTATCGAATGTCCGTCAATTGTTACAACAGCGCTATCTGGTAGTACAATATTCCTTACCCAAAATGATTTTTTCTTTCCGACGAAATCCGAAAGATTAAATAAAAGTTTATTCCAAATTGCCGTACCTTTTGCGGCGGAATCTAAAATCGCTTGCGTTTGTCCAAAATTATTGATGCGCGCAGTTAAGTTGTCTATCTCCATCAATGTAGAAAGATTTTGCCTTTTCAATTCAGTTTGAAATTGTATTTCACTTTTTAGTTTGTTGATCTCTATCTGCTTGGTCAAAATATTTGTTGTTAGGTAAAACGACGCGGCAAAGAGCAGCGGAATTACAAGGTACCCATGCCATCCAAACTGAAAAACTTTTTGTTCTTCTTTTATATACTTGGGTAAAAGATTTATCCCCGTTGTTTCTTTCGATAATTCATCTAAATATTCTATGGCAGCCGAAAACGGAACACTGAAAGAAGAGATCTTTGTTCTGGCATCTTCACTCAACGTTGAAACATCGATATTATCAAAATCAAGTTTGCTTACGTTGGCTTCAGGAAACGTTCCGTAAAAAGAAAGAATTAAATTTTCCGAATCATCTTCACCGCAAACCACAATATTGTCGAGATTTGGAATACCACCGTTCTCCATTTCAAGTAAAATTTTGGAGAAGTAAACATCATAAGTATGAAGATTCGATGTTCCTAAATCAAGTGTTGCACCGATATGTTTTAATTTTCTTCCCTGCAAAAAAATAAGTTTGCTGTATTCTTTCCCAATGTAAACGATCAAAGAGTAATCATCGGGGAAAAACTTTTTCTTTTTTGCGACATAGTATGCAAGAGATAGTTCGGCTGATTTTACGGAAGTAAATTTATAAACTCTTCTTCCGTTGTACCTTGCAAGATTGTTGATCATTTTGAAGCAGGGAACTTCTTGCGCTAAAAATGATGCTAGGGAATTTCCATCAGCAAGCGGAGTTAAACCAACATTACTACGGTCAAAAGGGCGGTCGGTTTGAATAATGGTATCTTTTAAAACATCAGTGGAGACCATTGATTCGGTAACACGCTTTGGAATTATCTGGTAGAAAATAGACGGTTCAGTAAGTACGGGAATAAATTCACATGTGTGTAATTTCAACCCTCTCATTTCGGAATTGACTAAACTCTCAAACATTCCGCCTGAGGAAAATCCCTGCATGCTCAAATTAGCACCGCCGCCAGAATCAATTTGGATTCCGGCTTCATCGGAGATCATTTGAACTGCTTCAGCTTCAGCCTCGCCATGCGAATGAGATGAACCGATCACATCAACTGAAGCTGCCCGGAGAATTTTTATTTGATCATTCTCTTTTGTAACAACAACAATCTTGGAGTCGTTTCCTTCACAATATAAACAGACTAAAGGTTTCATATTTAGGCCGAAAGAATTTGTTGCATTCTGGTTTTGTTGTTGGCAAATGCCATTGCTGATTCTAAACTAATTTTCTTTGTCAAATATAACCGCTTTAAATCTTGTTCCAAAGTGTTCATTCCAAATTGTCCACCTTGATTGATCATCATATAGATCTCACTGGTGTTATTGTTTTTTATTGCTGCGCGAACGTTTGAATTAACAATTAATACTTCCTTGGCAAGAACTAATTTACCGTTAATTGTTGTTACTAACTTTTGCGAGATTACCGACGTTAGAACATCAGCCAACCGGTTACGGATGCGGTCCTGTTCCGAGGGATGAACTTCTGCTACAATTCTATCAATTGATTCAACTGCGGAAGAAGTGTGCAGAGTTGAAAAAACTTTGTGACCCGTATCGGCAACTTCTAACGCAGCCATAATAGTATCGGGATCTCTCATTTCACCGATAACAATAATATCGGGATCTTGCCGCAATGCTTGAGTTACTCCTTCTTTAAAACTTAACACATCTTTTCCAACTTCACGGTGTTTAACAATCGACTTATCCGATTTGTGTACATACTCAATTGGCGAAGAGATAATTACGATATGCGTGGCATCAAGTTTATTGTGGTAATCAATAATCGCATCAAGCGTGGCGGATTTACCGGAGCCGGTAATTCCGGTTACAAGAGTTAATCCATATTTAAAATATTGATGACTTAATACTTTCGTTAATGCCGGATGGAATTCATACGATTCAAATGTGCGTGCGCGGGAAGCAATTGCGCGCATGTTTAACGTTATATGGTCGAGATCAAAATAGCAAGTTGCCCTAAATCTTACATTTTCTCTTTTACGTTCGTACATAAAAGTATAACTAAAATCGATACTTTTTGTCACCATCAGATAACGTCGTTGGTTTTCATTCAACATGCTTAGAATTAAAAGAGCCGATTCATCCAACGAAAATCTGGGAAGATCAACAACACGTTCCTTCTTTCCAAAAATTCTCATCCAGGTGAAACCTTCACTTCCGTAGCCGCCAAATTCAATATCGGAAGCTTCACGCTCTATCATTAATGTTAAAACCTTAACGAGAAATTTCTGCATTAAAATTCTGTCGTCACTTGTGAACTGAGAAAATTTTTCTACAAAATAACCGATGCGGTCATGCCCGAAAAGCACGGCCGGTACATTGATAAGAAATTTTGATAAGATTTTTTTTAAATCATCAATCATGGTTTACTCTTCCATTGTTCCGGCAATAACTTCTTCAAATGAGGTAATTCCAAGTTTTACTTTTTCGATACCGCATTCACGCAAATTTAAGGTACCGTCTTTTTTTGCCTGTTCACGAATTTTCTCTTCATCAACCGATTCACCCGAGCGAAGAATAATTTGTTTTAATGCCTGGGTAAAATAAAGTGCTTCGTGAATTGCAACTCTTCCTTTATACCCTGTTCCGCTGCACTTTTCACAACCCTTTGGTTCATAGATCGTATAACTTTTCCATTCATCAATGTTTAGTCCAAGCGATTTCATTAGTGCTTCATCCAAGCGCGTGATCTTTTGTTTGCAATTGGCACAAAGACGTCTGATTAAACGTTGCGCGACAATGATATTTATTGCATATGCAATCAAGAAAGGTTCAATACCCATTTTATACAAACGAGCAACAGCGCTCGGTGCATCGTTGGTGTGCAAAGTTGAAAAAGTTAAGTGACCTGTGTTTGCTAATTTAATAGCAACTTCAGCTGTTTCTTTATCTCGCATTTCACCAACAAGAACAATATCGGGATCGTGACGCAAAATAGACCGGATAGCTTGTTCAAAGTTCATCTTCACGCCAATTTTTAATTGACGCGCTCCTTCAATAACATATTCCACAGGATCTTCAACTGTCAAAACATTTACCGTGGGATCAATTACCTGGTACAACGCTGCAACTAAGGTAGTTGATTTTCCACTTCCAGTTGGACCAGTTAAAATTACCATTCCTTGAGGTTGCCGAATAGCTTTTTCAAAAGCTTCGTTCGCGTAACCGGTTAGTCCAAGTAACTTTAAATCTTTTACAACTTTTCGGTCATCGAGAATTCTTATTACAACACTTTCAAATTTGTTTTTAAGTTCAGTACCAACCATAGGCAAAATGGAAACTCTGAAGCGGATAATGTGACCATCAATTTCACGTTGAATAAAACCGTCTTGCGCTTTTTCTCTTTCAAACCTGTCCATTCCTCTTGAGCGATCTTTTACAACAGCAAGCACGGCTTCAGGCGAAGTGTTTTCCTGGGTGTGCCATACTTGCAAATTTCCATCAATACGAAACATGATTGCAGTTGTTTTCGCGTCGGTTGGAACAATATGAATATCGCTTACCCCTTTTCGAGTTCCTTCTACAAGGGCAGCTTCTATTAAATTTATCAGCGCACTTTTGTTGATTTCAGCTTCTATCTCAGCTTCGTCGTCCGTCTGCTCTTGATGATCATCCATGGCAAAATCGGAGGGCATTTCTTCAAGCTTTTTAAGATATTCATTTTCCGGCGGAAAAAGTTTTTCGGCAAGCTTATCAAAGTCTCGTTGCCTTATGAACATCACTTCATATTTTTTTGCGTTCAAACCAAAAGCAATTTTAGGAATATTTCTTTCGGTTGGATCAATTGACGCAAGAAGTAATTTATCTTTCTGCCGCTCATCATACATAAAAGGGATAACTTTTACTTGAAGCATAAGCTGCTTCATGGTGTCTCCGGCGCCAAGCATGGTCTGTTTTATAAATTCCAATCTTTGCGAAGTGAGTACATCGGAGGAGGCTTCTACTTCTCTAAAAGCATAGAGGTTTGCAACTTCTTTGAAAATAACATCATGATCATATTTAAATTCTTGAACTAAGATCTGAGCCAAATTTTTCTTGATCTTGCTGGTATCATTCGCTTTCATCGTAAGCGCTTGTTCAAGAACGGTGGTATCGATAATTCCCTTCTTAAAAAGGATGTAGCCAACCTTATCGGTAAGTTCTAAATTAGCGTCCATAACTTACATTCCGGGCATTTTAGGTTTAACGGTAGCTGTTTCAGCGGAAACAAGCGTTAATGCTATCATAACAATCATGATAATCATTGAAATTATAACTTGGATTAATTCGATAATGTTTTTTAATTTATGAACCGTTTCACTTTCGTAATAATTGGCTAATTGAAGTGCAGTGTTTTTTATTGTTCCTGTTTCTTCGCCGGAATGGAATCTTGAAATAGCCGTTTCGGTAAACACCCCGGTCTGTGAAAATGCATCCGTAATTCCAACACCTTTTTTAATCATTAACGGAATGGCAACATTTTTAATCTTGTTTTCGAAATAAGTATTTCCGCTTGCTTCGGCAGCAATTCGTATTGGTTCAATACTTTCCGCCGATCCGCTATAAAGTGTATAAAACACGCGGCAAAAAACTTCAATCACAGTTTTGTGAATGAGATTTCCAACAATCGGCATTTTTAAAAGTATTCCGTCAAGAACCATCTTCCCTTTTTTTGTTCTGAAGTAATACAAAAGTCCACCTGTTGGGACAAAAAATATTGCGAGAATAATTAAAATATGATCTTTTAAATAGTTGCTTAAATCGAGAGTGAATGCCGTCATTGGTGGTAACGTAATTCCAAATCTTAAAAACAAATTGGCGGTGTCAGGAAAGATGTATCCGACGTAATAAAGCACTGCTAACATTAAAATGAATACCGTTACAAATGGACTGATCAAAGCGCTCTTCAAACTTTTTTTAAATTCTTGTTGACGCTCAAGAAACTTTGCGGTTGCTTTGTAAATTTCCGTCATGTTACCGCTTTTTGATGCTAACCCAAGCATGTAAGCGGTAAACTTTCCAAATACTACTTGATAGCGCATAAACACAGCCTGACTATCAGTTCCTTTTTTAAGTTCGCTATTGATATCTTTTAACGCTTCCCGAAGCGTTTTGTTTTGAGTATCATTGATAAGCAGTGTTAAAATTTCTCCGTACGGAAGTTTTTGGTCAAGCAATTCTGCGCTGATTTTAACAAAGTTTACGATATCAAGTGTAGGTGGTTTGGGATTAAAATCAAGAAGAACTTTATTAACTGAAATTACTTCATAGTTAAGTCTTGTTAGCGCATCAACAACTTCATCTTTACTGAATGCTTTTTGAGAACCTTTAATCGGTTTGTCGCCTCCCTTTCTTGCTTTATAAAGGAAAGTCGCTTTTTTCTCGATTGATTTAATATGAAGTTGATTTTTTTCGGCGAGATTTTTGATCTTCTGCTTTACTTCTCTAGCCGAATCTGCAGTAATTGCACCGGTTATAGGTTTTCCAGCGCTGTTAATTGCCGCAAATCTATATTCTACCATAAAAGTTTTTGCCAGTTAATATTAAAAGCATTATTTGTCTGAAATATACCAAATAAAAATTACATTAATAAAAACTTTTTTTGTTCTAAATTATTATTGGAGAACAGAAGTAGTTGATTGAATAGTGGTTGGTGTTACGATGGTGGTTACATGATATGATCTTCCTTCCGGGTCTTGCTCAATCCCCACACCGGTTATAGTAATTGAGCTTTCCGTAATATTTGAAACAGAATAAGTTCCATTTCCATTTTCTACCATTTCTGATGGAAGCGTGTATCCAACAAAAGAACCGCCGCCGCCGCTTAACATTCTCGGAAGTTGATAGTAGTGTTGAGCATTGGCCGCCAAACTTACGGTGTCTATATAAACGGCATCCTTATTTGACTCAAGTGAATTTACATCAAATAATTTAACAACTATAACTATTGATAATCCAACGATTATCACTCCAACAAGAATAAGCAGCAGTTGTTGTTGTCCCATAGATCTATTTTATTTATTCTAAAAACTTTGATTGAATTTTTACGTTTTTTTGATTTTGAAATCACTCAGAAAAATACAGAATGATGTTGAGTTAATCGTTCCCTTTATCCTTATCCTTGTCCTTTTCTTTATCTTTATCTTTATCTTTTTCTTTATCATCCCCTTCATCTTTGTCTTTTTCTTCTTTTTCAGAATCGGTCTTTTCAGAGTCAACAGTTATTGCTGATGGAGTGACCGTTACAATCGAAACACTGTTTTCGCCGTTTTCATCTTTAACAACTCCGGTTCCTGTTACAGTTATACTTTGTGAAGAAACAACGGCTGTGTAACTTCCGTTTGCCGTTGAGGCTAGGTTCGCGGGAATTGTAAATCCGGTAAACGAATTATCTCCTCCCCCCATATTAGCTGGTTTTCTATAATACTGCTGAGCAATTGAACTGATAGTAATAATATCTGCATTAACAGCATTTCTATTTTCTTCAACCGAGTTGACATTAAAAACGTTTACTCCAACTACGATTGCTATAACCGATGCACCAATACCCACAAGCAGCAAAAATAACTGTTGTTGACCCATTTATTCACTCCAATAATTAAAAAGAGATTGTATTCACAATCCTTTTGATAACTGAATTACCTACTCTAATGTAGGCGTAGCAGTAGAAATTGAACTTGGTGTAACTGTGGTAACAGCTTTATATGCTTTTCCAGCTGAGTTTTGTACAACTCCAACTCCAGTGATAACAACACTCTGCGCTGCAACTACTGCTGTATAACTTCCGTTTGCTGTTGATGCTAAGTTTGTAGGAATTGTAAATCCGGTGAAAGTATTATTTCCTCCACCTAATTCGGTTGGTTTCTTATAAAATTGTTGTGCAAGAGCTGCTAGGTTCATGTTATCTGCAACTACTGCATCTCTGTTTGCTTCTAGTGAACTTGCACTGAATAAATTGATACCTACGACAATTGAGATACCGACGATGATAACACCTAGTACAATGAGTAATAACTGTTGTTGTCCCATTTTATTAATCTCCTTTGTTTATTATGTGCTTACATCATTATTTAAAAGAACAAAGGGACAGATTTTTCCGTCCCTTTGTCAAAAAACAAAACTTTCTAGTTTAATGTTGGCGTAGCAGTAGAAATTGAACTTGGCGTAACTGTTGTTACAGCTTTGTAAGCTTTCCCTGCTGAGTTTTGTACAACTCCAACTCCAGTGATAACTACACTCTGCGCTGCAACTACTGCTGTATAACTTCCGTTTGCTGTTGATGCTAAGTTTGTAGGAATTGTAAATCCGGTGAAAGTATTGTTTCCACCACCTAATGAAGTTGGTTTCTTATAAAATTGTTGTGCAAGAGCTGCTAGGTTCATGTTATCTGCAACTACTGCATCTCTGTTTGCTTCTAGTGAACTTGCACTGAATAAATTAATTCCAACGACGATTGCAATTCCAACCAGAATAACACCTAAAACTATTAACAATAATTGTTGCTGCCCCATATAAAGTTCCTTTTGTTTGTTTATTATGACAGACTAGTTCATCTTATTTGAAAATTAAGTCTTGTCACAATAATCGTTAATAAAAAAGGGACTAAACCATTTAGTCCCTTCAAAAAGAATGAAATTTAGTTCAAAGTAGGCGTAGCAGTAGAAATTGAACTTGGTGTAACTGTGGTAACAGCTTTATATGCTTTTCCAGCTGAGTTTTGTACAACTCCAACTCCAGTGATAACAACACTCTGCGCTGCAACTACTGCTGTATAACTTCCGTTTGCTGTTGATGCTAAGTTTGTAGGAATTGTAAATCCGGTGAAAGTATTATTTCCTCCACCTAATTCGGTTGGTTTCTTATAAAATTGTTGTGCAAGAGCTGCTAGGTTCATGTTATCTGCAACTACTGCATCTCTGTTTGCTTCTAGTGAACTTGCACTGAATAAATTGATACCTACGACAATTGAGATACCGACGATGATAACACCTAGTACAATGAGTAATAACTGTTGTTGTCCCATTTTAAGAACTCCTTATGATTAGTGATAATTGACTTCGACAACAATAAAGCAAGATTGATGCCAGCTCGAAAAGACATATCATTCCCAATGTTTTCGAAAAAAAATCCAAATATAGAGAGAGCTGAAGAATATATTACATGTAATTATTACGTGTAATAATTACCGGTAATTCAAAATGTCGAATCTGAATCACAAAAGAAAGCCTTAAATTGATAAAATTTCAATCAACCGTTGTGCAGTAAATTTGTCTTAGGTAATTTTGCGCGTGGTACATAATTTGAACTTACAAATAAAAAAGCTTTTTTATGAATACCGGACAAACCATGTTAACATTGTTAGCAATGATGATGTTAACACTCCTTTCAGTAAAAATGAATAGCTCTCTGCTACAGACGCAGGAAACTATGCAAAACTCTAAATTTGGTCTGGCTGCCATTTCTCTTGCAACTTCAGTAATAGAAAATGCCAATAAATTAGCTTTTGATGAAGTAACCGTTGATAGCGCCATAGTTGCAACAACAGCCCTAACTTCTTTAAGTCGTTTAGGAGTTGATGGAGTTGAACACGCAAACCGTCCTCCTGATTTTAATGACTTTGACGATTACAACAACTACGAATACGACGAAAGAACATTAGCTTCGGCTTACTACCATATTTCTTGCGATGTTTGCTATGTTAATCCGACCACTCCAAACGTTGCAGCAACCTCACCTACATTCCATAAAAAACTAACCGTTTCTGTGTCAAGTGTTTCAATGCAAGATACCGTTAGAATTAGTACAATATTTAGTTATTGGTATTTTAGGTAGAGGCAGCTATGGGCTATTCTACCATATTGGATATCATTGGAGCTTTTGTCATCGGCGGAATTTTATTGCTTACTCTCTTTAGAGTGAACGACAACACCGTACAAAATTATTTTTATTACAATTCCGATTTTATACTCCAACGTGATTTGGTTGATATTATCTTTATTGTCGAAGGTGATTTACGTCGTATAGGGTATTGTGCCGATCCGGAACATTTGGTCCCTCCAAATCAAACTATTTTATCCGCCGACTCCAACGCAATAACCTTTGTAACTGATTTGCATAAATCAGGTAAACTTGATACGGTTGCCTACCGAACCGGAACGAGATATGATTTAGCAGAAACACCTAATCCAAGAGATGTTCCTCTTTATAGAATTATTAACAATGGAAATGAAGAGAGATCGGTGACTGGAGTTGTAACAGAATTTAGACTGGTATATTTCGATGCTTTGGGAAATACAATTCCACTCCCGATAGTTAATCCAGGTGAAATCCAGACAATGGAATTATCAATAAAAGTTGAAAACGCAGCAGCGTTCAATCAAAACTATTCAAATGCTTATTGGCGTCAAGTTCGCTTGGCATCAAAGAATTTAAAGAGCAGATAGGTATAAGTTATGTTTGGCAGAGCATCAGTTTTTTTAGTACTAGGATTTAGCGGCATTTTGCTGCTGTATACACAAAGCCTTTTTACTTTCAGTTCCGATTCTGTTGATGTATACACTCAATATTACAGAAACACCATGGCTGAAAATATTGCTTCGAGCGCCGCAAATTTTGCCTGTAATAAGTTTTTTCTTGATCCGACATGGACATCAGGTTACTCAAATGTTTCCTTTAACGGTGGAACATTCAGTGCTTCTGTTTCAAGTGTTGGTTCCAACAGAAAAAAAATTACAGCCAGAGGAACGTACAGCGGAATATCAAAAACAGTTGAAGTTATATTTCAACCTTCAAGCTTTGCCCGCTTTGGTTATTATGGTGCAATCATGCCAGGAAATCTTTATTACGTAACGGGAGATACGGTTTCTGGCCCGATGCATGTTCAGGGAAAATTAAATGTTTGGGGGAGTCCGGTATTTACAGGAAAAGTTACAACCAAAAACGGATTAAAAAAATTCGATGCTGCAACTGATCCACAATTTCTTGGCGGTTATGAAAGCGGAGTAAATCTTCCATTACCTTCAACATTAAATACTGTTTCTGCAGATGCTTCTTCCGGTGGAAGACTCTTTTCAAACACCGACGTTTGGTTAACTTTCAATTCAAATGGTTCAGTAGATTATAAAGTTGGTGCTGCAGGCACTTGGACAAATGTTGCACTATCTACTTTCGCTCCAAACGGTGTTATTGCTGTCGAAAAAGGCAATCTCCACATAAAAGGTACATTAAAAGGGAAAGTAACTCTTGGCGCTTCTCTTAGCTCAGGGGTTTCTAACGGAAATATTTATCTAGATGATGATATTGTTTATAATACTGATCCAATGTCTGCAAATTGTCCTGACATGCTTGGACTAGTAGCAACCAACAATGTCATCATAACAGATAATGCAGCAAATAAACATGATATTAACATTAACGCTTCAATTTTTTCTCTTAAAGGAGGATTGCAGGCAGAGAATTATAGTACCATCCCTAATTGTGGTTCAATTAGATTAACCGGTGGACTAATTGAATATCAAGCTCAGGCAACCGGTGTTTTTGATCCCTCTACGGGAGCCATTACGCATGGTTACAATTCTAACATCCGATTTGATGAAAGATTTATGACCCATGTTCCTCCATCTTTTCCAACAAGTACAACATTTGAGGTACTTACCTGGTTTGAATAATTCACTGGAACTTTATTCAAATCTACTCTTGTTGTCACATAAGAAACATTAAATTTTCTTTATATTTGCATATCAAAATAAACCAATAAAATACCAGGAGGTATGATGTACAAAAAAACAAGTTATTCGTTCTTAGGTTTACTTTTACTTCTTACGGTTTCAACTTTTACATTCTTCACAGGATGCGAGAAAAAAGAGGCGCCCAAACAAGAAGAACAAGTTGCCGAAACTGTAAAAAACCCCGTTGATACAACTTCTCAACCCGTTGCAGAACAACCAAAGGTTGAAGAAAAAAAAGCTGTGCTTGATTTAAAGGGAACCTATACCGGCACCTTTGATTCACGTGCTACAACTCTTAAGATAACCGAACAAACCGAAACAGAGTTTTCAGGTTCAATCACAATTAATTACCGCGAAACAATCAACCAAAAAATTTCCGGTAAACTTGATCAAGAAAAAATGACGGTTACTATGAAAGACATGCTGCATAGTCGTTTTGCAGGAACTTATTCAGCAAAACTTTCCGAAGATGGCAAAAAGTTATCTGGAACTTTTACACAAACTGTTGATAAAACAAAAGCTTCATTTAGTTTAAACAAAAAATAATATATAGGAGAAAAAAAATGAGAAAGTATTTAGCCCTTTTAATTTTACCGTTGCTATTCTTTGCCGCATCATGTACCGATTCAACTACCGATAATCCGGTTGTAGAGACAGGATCCATCGTAGCAAGAAGTATCCCAACTGGTGCAGCAATTTATCTTGATGGAGTAGATCAGAAAAAAGTAACTCCAGATACTTTAAAAAGTCTTTCAGTTGGAAGTCACACTGTTACACTGAAATTAACTGGATATATTGATTCAACCTTTACCGTAAATGTTGTCGCTAATACAGTTGTTAATACTTCTGAAATTGCTTTGAAAACCAACACACAATTGGTAACTTTTGGTCCAGTTCAACTTTTTGAAACATCCGGAACAACTGCTTCACAACCAAGCGGATTAGACTTATCTTCTGGAAATGCTTATGGAATAAGCTCAACAAATAAAACTGATGTGGATATTTATTACACAAGCAATGGTTTTGTTGTTACATCTGCAGATAATGCAACCGGATTAACCAGAAAAACTTATTTCAAAATCGGTACCTCCAGCACTTTAACAGATGGCGTCTCTTCTCCAGCAAAAGATGGTACATGGACAGACAGAATGGGAGATCGTCCGGCAGAATATGTCTTTTTATATGATAACGACATGCATTACTCCAAAATCATCATCGATTCTTTTGGTGGTGGAACCCCTGGAGATCCAGCATGGGTAAAGGTTAAATGGGTTTATAATAAAACTGCAAGTGATGTTCGTTTCAAATAGTTTGAAACATTTAAAACTGAAAAGCCGTGAAAAATTTCACGGCTTTTTTTTTGCACTTTATACAAGTTTTTAATTTCTAATTCGAATGTGTAATTCTTTTAGTTGATGTTCATCGACCGTTGAAGGAGCGTCATCCATTAATGAAACACCGCTTGCGGTTTTCGGGAAAGCGATTACTTCACGGATTGAATGTTCTCCCGCAAAAATCATGGCAAGACGGTCAAAACCAAAAGCGATGCCTCCGTGCGGTGGTGCACCATATTTAAATGCATTCATTAAAAATCCAAATTTATGTTCGGCTTCTTCTTCTGTAATTCCCAAGGCTTTAAACATTTTTGATTGAAGCTCAGCGCTGTGAATTCTGATGCTTCCGCCGGCAACTTCACTTCCGTTAAGTACCAAATCATATGCGCGCGCTTTTACTTTGCCCGGGTCGGATTCCATAAACGGAATATCGTCAACATTCGGTGACGTGAACGGATGGTGCATTGCATAATACCTTTGTGTATCTTCATCCCACTCGAACAATGGAAAATCAACAACCCATAAAAGTTTTGGCTCTGAGTTTTCATTTATTAGGTTTAATCTTCTCGCCATTTCTAAACGAAGCATCCCCATTAAACTAAGGGTTTTATATTTTTTACCAGTAAGGATTAAAATTAAATCACCAGGTTTGGCTCCAAGAAAAGAAGTTAAATTCGCTTGCTCTTCATCGGTGAAAAATTTCATAGTTGGTGATTCAAGTCCTTCTTCTTTCACACGAATCCAGATCAATCCGCCGGCGCCAAGTTTTTTAATATAATCGGTCAGCATATCAAGCTGATTACGAGTGTAATCACCGCAACCGGGAGCGACGAGTCCGGTAATCTCCCCTTTATTTTGGATTTGATCTTGAAAAACTTTAAATGTAGTCTTCTCAAAAATATGATTAAGCGTTTTCATTTCTAATTCAAACCGAAGATCGGGTTTATCGCTTCCGTAACGTTCCATAGCTTCATCAAAAGAAAGGCGGGGTAAGGGAAGATGGAGATCTTTCTGCCAAACTTCTTTAAAGAAACGTTTCATTAATCCTTCAACAACTTCAAAAATATCTTCTTGATCGATGAAAGACATTTCAACATCTATCTGAGTAAATTCCGGTTGGCGATCAGCGCGCAAATCTTCATCACGGAAACATTTAACAACCTGAAAATATCTGTCAAATCCCGAAACCATCAAAATTTGTTTGTACGTCTGTGGTGATTGCGGAAGTGCATAAAATTTCCCTTTGTGCAAGCGGCTTGGAACCAGAAAATCTCTCGCTCCTTCAGGAGTACTTTTCATGAGCACGGGTGTTTCAATCTCAATAAATTTTTGCTCATCAAAATATTTGCGGGTAATTTGATACATTTTATGTCTTAGAATCAAATTCTTTTGCATCGAAGAACGACGCAGATCCAGATAACGGTATTTTAAACGTAAATCTTCACCGGCATCGGTGTCTTCTTTTATCTGAAAAGGAGGAGTTTTTGCTTCATTTAAAATTGTAAGTTTGTTTACCATTACATCAACTGTTCCGGTTGCAATTAACCCATTTTCAGTTCCCTCGGGACGTTTTCTTACGATACCTTCAATAGAAATCACAAATTCGCTTCTTAAATGTTTGCCGATATTATGAGCTTCTTCATTAAAACCAGGTTCAAAAACAACCTGGGTAATTCCGTATCGATCCCGTAATTCTATAAAAATTAATCCGCCTAAATCTCTTCTGGTATCTACCCAACCGTTAAGAATAACTGACTGTCCAATATTCGACTCTCGTAAATCACCACACGTATGGGTTCTCTTTTTAAAATGCATTCCTGCTAAATACTCCTTCGTTTTCAAAATGTAAGGGCTAAAAATACTGAATTATGAAGTTTAAACAAACAGACGAAGGGGTGATGTTATGCAGTTTCTTTTGATTTTCTGAATATTTACACCTTTTCTGCACATTATCTTTTTTGAGTAATGCCAATTATTGCTATTTTAGTAAAAAAATATAAAATTTATTTATAAATGAAAAGCAACAAATTAAACATCCTTGTGGTGGAAGACAATCATGATAACAGAGAAGTAATGTCTCTGTTTATCCGGGGATTCGCCTCCCTTGATTTTGCCACAAATGGAGAAGAAGCACTGGTTAAAACCGACCGAAACTCTTACGATATCATTTTGATGGATATCAACCTGGGACTCGGGATTACTGGAATAGATGTGACAAAACAGCTGCGTCAAAGTGAAAAATACAAAGCAACACCAATTGTTGCGGTAACCGCATACTCAATGGCAGAAGATCAGAAGAAAATTTTTGAAGCCGGATGTTCTCACTATGTGGGAAAACCGTTCACCCGCAAAGAACTCATTGAACTCATTACTTCAATTAGCTCCGATTATCGTCTGTAAGCAAACCTTCAATAACTGCAAAAACTTTCAACTCGTCTAATTCTTTTATACACTTAAATTGAACATCACTTCTTTTACAAGTTAGCGGTTTAGGTGAATAAAAAAAGCACGGGGCGCAATCCAGGTTAAGTGATGCTATCCGGTGAGTGGTTTTCCAAGGCGAAATATAACTAGTATTCGTTGGACCGATAACCGCTACAACTTTCATTTGCATAGCAGAAGCAACATGCATCAAACTTGAATCGTTAGTGACAAAAACATTACAACGTTTCATCACCGAGGCGGTTTGAGAAAGTGATTGTGTTTTAATAACAAACACCCTGTCAGAGTTAATATTATCTGCTACCAATTTTTGCAGTTCCCGCTCTTCTTGTCCACCGAAAATTAAAATTTTCGCATTCTTTTTTTCAATCAATAAGCTTCCCAGACGCGAAAATTTTTCCGGTTCCCATCTTCGCTTGGTGTGATTTTTAAGAGTTGAGCAACCAGGATGAAATCCAACTACAAAATCAGAACCATCAATTCCAAATTCTATTAAATACTTCTCTTTGAATAATGCATCTTCATGATTTAAGGGAAAAGAGAGGGGCGGCTTTTCTGAGAATTTTACATTTAAAAGTCTTTCGCAGAGAAGAATGTTTTCTTCAACGTTATGGAAGGAATCATTTTCCAAAATTCTGTGTGTGTTTAAGAATCCAAGGTTTGAAATATCACTTCTAAGATAGTGAACCGCTCCCCGATTTTTTGCTCCAATTAAAAAATTAATGAGATTATATTCTTTGCGGTTTGAAGGATAAACATTAAGAGAAGTATCATACTTGCCTCTTAATTTTAGAATAAAATTAAGTGATGCTAGTTTTGACGCTTTCAGAAAATCAAAATGGTGGATCGTGTTGAGAAGACCGGTTCGTTCATAAATCTCTTTTACCCCTTTGTACATTACCAATGCATCAATCTCGGCTTCCGGGAGTTTGGTTCGCAATAATTGAAGCGCCGGTGTGAACATCAACGCATCGCCAATTCCCGAAAGAGCAAGTATTAATATTTTCATTGAGTGTGTTTCGTTATGTAGGTCAATGGTCAGCGGTCAAAGATAATTACTTTGACAGCTGACCGATGACAAATAACTATTGCCCTTTAGCTAAAGAATCCTTATTTGCTTTAGCGGCTTTCATTCTATCCATTTCACTCTTAACTTGAGTATCACCTGGGTACATGTTGGAAATTTTTTCTAGTAAAGCAATTCCCTTATCGTACTCTTTCAAGTTTTCGTAAATGTCTAGCAATATTCTGTACGGATTGTAATAATTCGTTACTCCGCGCGGATTATCAGCGATAGTTTTCAAAGCTTCTTTTTCAACTTCAGCCGCAATGCTTCTGTAGTTTGTTAAATCACCAACGGCAAAATGCAAGTTACCGATGTCATAAAGCACGCGGTAATCAATCGGCAAAATTTTTCTTGGAAGTTTCTTTTCCATCAAATTTAGTACATCAACTACTTTTTGATTCGGCTGTCCGGTGTTCATGTAATAAATAGCCAGACGAATATAGGCATTGCGATAGTTTTGAACTAACCGTGTATGGTTTTCATCAAAGAAAATGGTTGAGTCATTTAAACCGCGGAATTTAAATCCCGGTAAATATTTTTTAGAGAAACCGGTACTTTCACTAAATAATTGTTTCCGGAGAACAGGTTCGTTGACGAATTCTGTTCTTGCTTGCTTTTTCTCAGGCACAAGACGGAAAGCCATACCTTCCATTTTCAAATAATCATTCAAACCGATTTTACTATCGTCAGAACATGTTACAGCAAAATAGATCGGTCTTTGCCAGTTATTCGCAACAATAATTTCTTTGGTCATTATATCTTGAATGCGCACAGCTTTTATTCCGCTGTAAACTACAGTGTTATCCATCTTCCAGGTAAGTTTTCCTTCGCGGATAACTGTCGAATCTTTAATATTCCACTCATCAAGACTAATTGAAGGATCGGTATTTAAAATTGTTCTTCCCTCGGAATAGGTTTTATAAGAAGAAGGAAGTTGTCGCGGCACTGGGATGGTTATCTCCTGAGGATCCCATTGCGACGGCTGTAAAGCATCTATCTGTAAATCATCAAGATTCATTGCAACTTTTTTTGCACCGTAGGGTTCAAGATTTTTTAATTGCTTGATATACCATGTTGTGTTCAGCAAACTTAAGTTGGCGATACGCACATCGCGGCGGACACCCTCAACATCCTGCAAATACCAGAGAGGGAAAGTGTCGTTATCACCATTGGTAAAAAGAATGGCATTGGGAGCGCAGCTTTGTAACAAGTTATAAGAATAATCCCAAGGTACCCAATTACGTGAACGGTCATGTGTAAAATAGTTAGCTTGTAACATTCGAACAGGGACAAAAATAATTCCGAGTACCACAACGGCAAATGCGGCATTCTTTGCTAAAGAAGGTGATTTAATTTTTTCTAAAAGAACATCAATAATTCCTCGCAGACCTAGCGCAATCCAAATTGAAAAGACGAAGAATGCTCCGACGTAGAAATAATCTCTCTCTCGTGGTTGTGGTTCCTGCTGATTTTGATAGAACGCTGTCAAGTATCCCATAAAAACGAAGAGCACCATAAAAATGCTTGCCATCTTCCAGTCTTTTTTGAAATGGAAATAGATACCGAGTAATCCGAGCAAAAGCGGAATTCCGAAGAGAGAATCTTTTGCATCACCATTAAATTTAATATTAAACGGTTTTAGCAGTGCGTTGCCAAGTCCATTAAGAGGCCACATGTTAGCTCCGGAATCTTGATCCCAAGATTCGCGTCCGACGTAATTCCACATAAAATATCTTGTGGTCATGTGGTTCATCTGGTAGCGCCACCAAAAATCTAGATCGGAAGTGTAGTTTTCATAAACGCCCATCTGATGTGGTTCGGTAGCAAATCTTCTTTTAAATGTCGGGAAGTCACCATACTGTTCACGATTTAGATAAGAAACCAATTCGGAAAAATTATCAGGTTCGTTTTCATTCATCGGAGGATTTTGGTTTGCTCTAACAATTACCATCGTGTAAGTTGTAAATCCGAGCAGCGCAAAAACAAGAGAAAGAAAAACAAGATGCATTGTCGGTTTATTATTTTTTACAGCATAATAAACTCCGTAACCAAGTGCTCCGAAGATAACCGCAAGAAGCATAAATTCTGTGGTAACGTTATCACCGGAAATGCTTGACATCAAACCGGGAAGAATTTTTACAATTCCTGGATAGACAACAAAGAGTGCAACACCGCCGATAGCAAGTGCGATATAAATCGAATTTCTGTTAAATAATTTTTTCCATAAAGCTCCAACGACTACAATGCTTATGCCTGCCATAACCATTTTAAACCGTGAATCAAATTCTTTGTATTGATCTGGAGTAGGAGGAGTGGCATCGGTTTGATTTGCCCAAAGTGCAATAGCAAGAATGGTTAACAATCCCGCATGTGCTAAAAAGATATAGCCTGATTTCTTCAATGCTTCGTCGTCATCAACGTATTTTCTAAACATGATCACCATAACAACGGAGATCATTGCAAGTACACTCATCAAGTGAACACCGGTTGAAAGTCCGATGAGATAAGCTATCAATAAAATATATTTTTCATTGTCTTTATTGTCTGCTTTTTCGTGCCAGACCATCATTAAGTAAACAACTAACGCTAAAAAGAAAGTACTCGTTGCGTAAACTTCAGCTTCAACGCCATTGAACCAAAAAGTATCGCTAAAAGAAAAAGAAAGGGCACCAATAGCGGCTGGAATGTATGTAAGTAAAGCATCTGAAAGGCTATTGTATGTTTTTCCTTTATAGTTTTCAATCAACTTAACAGCAATTAAATACAAGAAAAGAATTGAGAAAGCGCTTGCAAGAACCGAGATCGTGTTAAAACGAAACGCCATATTCTCGCCAAACGGTAAAAGCGAAAAAATTCTTCCAAGAAGTAAAAAGAAAGGGGCCCCAGGCGGATGGGGCACCTGCAGTGAAAATCCGGAAGCAATAAATTCGCCGCAGTCCCAAAATGAAACCGATGGTTGTACCGTTAAAAAAAGAACGATGTTCGAGATAACAAAAACGATCGCAGCAAAAATTCTATTCAAGAGCTTATAGTTCATTAGTTCCTCAAGGATGAATGAGATTCATAATTAGTAGTTCAAATTTATTAAACTCCGGCTTAATACCGAAACTTGGGTGGGGTTAATTATCAATATCTTGATCTGGTTTTTTAAATAGATGATCATAACTCTTTTTTTCTCGCTGAGCATAATATTTTTCATAAAGAGCTTTTATTTTTCCAAAAGCGATCGAGTCAAATTCCTCTTCATCTTTATGCCGTTTAACGAACATTTTATATTCGTCAAGTTCTTTCGGCTGCATTTTGGACTCATACCGCTTGAGCTCTTCTATATATTTTTTTTGATCTCTATAATAATAGGCCATTTCTTCTTCTCTTAAACTTATATATTGATCATAACTGTGTTCTTCGCTTGAGCTTATCCGCGTAAAGCAGAAGTAAGCATTTCTTCTATTCCGCCAAAGCGGATATCATAATCTTTCTGACTTCTTTTAATCACTTCATAAGCCGTTTCAACGTCATAAACTTCATCTATCTCGCAATGTTTATGATGTTCATCGCCAGGAACATCTTTATATGTTAAGAAATAATGACGCAATCTATCAATCACGTTCGGGGGAACATCGTTCACACTTTTCATTTGACCGTAAACCGCATCGCCCTTCATTACAGCGATAATTTTATCATCAGCTTCATTTCCGTCAATCATTCGTAGACCGCCAATGGGAATAACTTCCAGCAATATTCCGCCTTGAGTGATGGTTTTTTCTGTTAAGACACAAATATCCAGCGGATCGCCGTCACCAACAATATTTTTTTTACCAGTTTTTTCCATGCTTAACTCAGCAACATTTTCGGCACAGTATGTTTGAGGAACCAACCCATAAAGTGTCGGGCAAAAATTTGAGTAGCGCTGCGGTCTATCAACTTTTAGATAACCGGATTGTTTATCAATTTCATACTTCATTGAATCAGTTGGTACAATTTCAATATAAACAGTTAGTTGGCTTGGGGCGTTGTCGCCGGGAGAAATTCCATGCCATGGATGTGGTTTAAAGAGCAAACCCATCATTTTCCAAATCGGGTCGTTTTTCGGTGGTTTCAAATTGATTCCTTTTTTTCTTTTTGTAAAAATAAGAAATAGTTTGCTGCTGGAAGAAAATCTTTTTGCTAATTTTGACGCTGTGAAATGAAAAAGGACTGATGAAAAAGCTATTTAAGTATTTTATTGTGAATAAACCTTACGGAGTACTCTCTCAATTCACCGATCCGGAGGGAAGAAAAACTCTTGCGAGCCTTTTCGCGTTTCCCGATGACGTTTATCCGGTGGGTAGACTTGATTCTGACAGTGAAGGGTTGCTTCTTCTAACAAACGATAAGAAGCTTACCGAAAAACTGTTGCATCCAAAACAAAAATTGGAGAAAGAATATTTCGTTCAGGTTGAAGGAGTTCCAACAGAAAAAGCATTAACCCAATTGCGAGCGGGGATTGTCATCGAAAAGAAAAAAACTCTTCCGGCAAAAGTAAAAATTTTGGAGAATCAATTTCCATTTGAAGAGCGGATTCCGCCAGTTCGTTTCCGAAAATCAATTCCGACAACATGGTTGAGCATTTCAATAACCGAAGGAAGAAACCGGCAAGTGAGAAAAATGACCGCAACTGTCGGATTCCCCACTTTGCGATTGGTAAGAGTAAGAATCGGAAAAATCCGACTTGGGAACTTGCGTTTGGGAGAAGTAAAAGAAATAAACGCAAATTCTCTTTAACGCTATTTTTTTGCTAAAATTCCCTCTATATCTTTTTCCAACGTTTCTTTTGGAGTTTCAATAATTCTTCCCACTTCTAATCCGTCGTTGTAAAAAATCATTGTTGGAACTAGTTCTATTTTTAAAGAAGAAATATCAACTCCGTCAGCTTCTTTTTTTCTGTCGACCATTATCAATTTAATTTTAGCGGAAGGGAAATTCAACGAATCAAGAATTTTATAAAAACGGGGAACTTCTCTTCGGCTGTCGCCACACCACGTTCCCATTACTATGGTTATTGATTGAAACTCATTATCAATTTTAATCTTGGAAAGCGTTTCTCTATCAAGTTCATAATTTTCATATTCTGAATTAAACCACCAGGCGAAAGAAGAATCTTGCATTGCTTCGCGGTTACAGATACCTACCAACATTGGTTTGCCAGATTTTTGATCAATCACACATTGGTTTGATGTTTGCGCTAAAGTTATAATTGAAAAAAAGAGAACCATAAGTAAACTTTTCATTTTAAGACCCTTTTCTTTGATGAAGATTTTTTCTAACATCTAATCCCCACAATAGTTTTGATCGGAGAATTTCGAAGTAGTTTACGGAATCCATGTGTATTAATCTTAACGGCTTTTCACTTTTAGAAATAATTATGTTAAGCGGCGGGGTAAATTCCATCACACGCTGCCCGTCGCAGTTAATTTGCACTTTTGTGTGCATCGATTCCGCCTTGATATAAATTTTTCCATTACTCGGTAAAACTAAAGGACGCATGGTTAAACTGTGTGGTGAAATCGGACTCAAGGTTATTACTTCTGCTTTTGGGCTAACGATTGGGCCGCCGACAGAAAGCGAATACCCCGTTGAACCGGTTGGCGTTGCAACAATTAAACCATCAGCCGAAAAAGTAGTAACGTATTCTTCTTCAACTGAAATGGTAAGTTCAATCATTTTAGGCCAGGCGCCTTTGTCAATAACCAGATCATTCACGGCAAAATATTCATCACATGTAACATTTTTGCAGTTGCCGACAAGTACAATTCTTTCTTCAATTGAATAACGAGAATTTTTTATATCGTTAAAAAGTTGTTCAATTCCTTTAATATCAACTTCTGCTAAAAAGCCTAGCTTACCAAGATTAATTCCGAGCACCGGTTTATCATATTGATGTGCAATGTAGGCGGTAGAAAGCATAGTGCCGTCTCCGCCAAGTGAAATTAAAACATCACAAGTTTCGGCAACTTTTTCAGCCGGCGCAAAAAACTCAACATTGGCTGGATCAATTGGAAAAGAATTTTTTAATGAATCGTTAATTAGAAACTCGTAATTATTTTCTTGCAAACGATCAACTACAATTTGCAAAGTAGTTGTTAGCTCATCTTTGGTTGTATTACCGAAAATACCGAATTTCATTTATGCTTCCGGAGGTTTTGTTTCTGTGGTTGCAGCCGGTGAGGGTTCTTCTTTTTTATCTTTGCCGACTTCTTCAACATAGTTCAATTTTAATTCGCGTAAAACTTCACTAAGAAATTTGTCTTCGTACTCACCGAGATTTCCTTTTGTTTTGGTGGCAAGCATGTCGAGTGTATCAATCGTATATTTCGCCATTTCAAGATTGCGCTCGATCTTGTCGCTCATCGGATTTTTCAACTTCCCCATGGACATCATCGCCCATTGTTGTTGCTGCATGATCAACTGCATAAAGAGCACTTCGTAATTAGTATTTTCAGCCATAATTTATTTCTCCTGTTGTTGATTGAGTTCCCAAAGTTTTGCGTATTTAGTAAAAACATAATGCGATGAAAAGACGGCTAAAAGAAATCCGTGAAAGCCGTCTAAAAATCCTAAACGAAAAATATACATTTTTAGAAAGATAAATAAGGGGCGAAGCAATACATCGGTTTTCTTAAAAGATTTTTTCCTTTGGAACAACTCTTTTGCCGCAAGTGATGTGTAAATGTTAAACTTCGTAAAGTAATGCTCAATTGTTGGATCTGTAAAATGATCAATATCACTTTTGAAGCTGCCAACTTCTTCTTTAACGATCAGATGTTCATGTACATCATTTTCGCTGAACTGAATTTTATCTTTTCTGAAAAGTCGGGTAACGCGACCCGGATACCAACCGGAATGTTTTATCCATTTTCCTAAAAAGAAAGCACGTCTAGGGAAAGAATAGGCATTAAATTTGGGGTGTTCATTTTTAAATTGAAGCAATTCATCGTTTAGTGGCTTGGTTAGTGCTTCATCTGCATCAATCCAAAATATCCAATTGTTCGAAGTGAGTGAAAGTCCGGCTTGTTTTGTTTTTGAAAATCCCTGCCAGGTCACTTTTTGACATTTTACTTGTGGAAAGGAACGAACAACTTCTTCGGTTCGATCGGTTGTTGCGTCATCAATCAAAACGATAATTTCATCGATGCAAGCAAGTTGACTTTGAATGCATCTCGCAATGTTTTGTTCTTCATCCTTTGCAATGATAAGAGAAGATATTTTTATTTGTTGATTTAATTCCATTTAAATTTTCGCCAATACTTTACGAGTAAAAGAAGTTCCGTTTTGTCTAAAAAAGATTTTAGAAATATTCTTACTCGTCGCATGATATAATAATAACTTGCCAAAGCATTCCATAAACCATTTTTCTGCAATGCTTTTTTTACTTCCAGAACACTTTCCTTTTCTTTTAACCACGAAACTCCGCCGCCGCGCATATAAACAAAAGGGGGTCCGTTATGATAAAATCCTTTTTCCAAAAAAGCTGGTACTTTGTTTAACATCCGGCAGATAATTTCAAAATCCATTGCGTAACGAAATGATGTATCAAATAATCCGGCATCTTCAAAGCATTTTTTACTTACAAACATTGCCGGATGATTAAACGGCATCGCCGCCTGAACCTTACACATCAATGGTTTGCGGATATTTGAGCCATATTTATCATCTTCAAAATAAATGTTCCCGTGAATAAAAAGGATCTCTTCGTCGGTGAAAGTATCAGCAACTTTTTGAAAAACATCATCGCTAAAATAATAATCATCAGAATTTAAGAATGCGATTATTTCTCCCGATGCTAGGGCAATTCCCTTGTTGAAAGCTTCCGAAATTCCATTATCTCTTTCCGAAACAGTAACAAGTTTTTCAGTGATACCTTTGGATTGATACTCATCTTTTATAAACTGAAGCGTGGCATCCTGGCTTTGATTATCAATAATAATATGTTCATAATTTCCGTACGTCTGCGAAAGGACCGATTGCACATTCTGCCGGATATATTTTTCAGAATTAAACGTCGGAGTAATTACAGATATTTTCATACAAGTTTTAGAAGCATTCCATTTCTTTGACCAAAGATAAGCATATTGAGGCAAAATTTTGGGCGGGAAAAGAAAGCATCTAAAATGTTTTCTTCGCATATTTAGAATGAAAATTTCAATTGTTTAAGAAAGATGGCGAAAAGCAAAAATTCTATTTTACTTCTATCTGTAATGGATTCCTGGGGAGGCGGCGAAGAAGTCTTGTTAAAAATTGCGCTTCACGTTGAAGGATTTCAATTTTATATTGCCACTCCTCCCGGAATTGCAGCTGAAAAATTTTTAGGGAACAAGCTGAACGTTTTTTCGTTGGCTAGATTGAAAAAGATTTATCGGAGCAACAATAAAAGTTGGTCATTTCAAGACAAGTTAAAAGTTCTAATAAATATTGTGGTTTCGATTTTTCCCTTGTACTCTTTTATGAAACGGAAAAATATTGCGACTATTACTGCAAACGGAAATTTTGCTGCGCTGTTTGCACTTCCTTTTACTGTCATTTTCAAAAAAAAACTAGTAGTTATTCAACATCTCCTTTATGAAAATAATTCGTTTGAAGGAAAACTTCTTAAAATTCTTGTAAAGCATGCTGATCAGTTTGTTTGTGTTTCCAGAAGTGTCGCCGAAAATATAGAATCTTTTATAGGAGAAGAATTACACAATAAATTGACAGTAATTCACAATGGTCTCTCTGTGGAAAATTTTAGAGAAGAAAATTTAGCAACAAGAGTTTCACCAACTGAAATTCGATTTGCAATTGTTGGAAGTATTATTCCGGAGAAGGGACATAATTTAGTTTTCGATGCCTTTTGTGAAGTTGCTTCAAACTTTCCGGAATGCAGATTGTTTATTTTTGGTGAACCGAGAGAAGAAAAAAATTCAAAATCTTTTTATAAATCGCTGCAAGAAACAAAGGAAAATCTTGTAATTGCAGATAAAATAATTTTCAAAGGTTATTTAGAACAAAAATCCGATCTTTATAATCAGTTTGATATTTTGATAAATTATTCTCTTGTGCCTGAATCATTTTCAATGGTTGTGCTTGAAGCTTTAGCTTATAATAAAATAGTAATTGCTTCAAAAGAAGGCGGACCGGGAGAAATAATTACTCACAACAAAAACGGGTTCTTGATTGAACCGCGGAACAAACAGGCGCTCTTCCAAATGATGTCACATGTTGTCTCTCAATTCGACACTATATCGATGAACGATTTGAGAAAAAATGGTATTTCAACTGTTAAAGAAAAATTTTCGCTCCAACACTTTGCAGAATCATATAAAAATATTTTATACAATTACAGTTATGAAGGAAATTAATGGGAAGTAATTTAAAAACGGCGATTGTTCATGAATGGCTTGTAAATTACGCTGGCTCCGAACGCGTTGTTGAGTCTTTTACAAATATTTGGAAGGATGCGGATGTCTTTGCGTTAGTTGATTTTCTCAATCAGCAAGAACGGGATACAATCTTAAAAGGAAAATTTCCAAAAACTTCATTTATTCAAAAATTACCTTTTGCGGGAAAACATCACCGCACCTACTTGCCCCTCTTCCCGGTGGCAATTGAACAGTTCGATCTTTCAGATTATGAAGTAGTTCTCTCAAGCGCGCATGCGGTTTCAAAAGGAGTTATAACAAACTCGCAGCAGCTTCATATTTCTTACTGCCACACTCCGATGAGATATGCATGGGATTTCACCCATCAATATCTAAGAGAATCGAATCTGCAGAAAGGTGTTAAAGCTGCAATTGTAAAAATGTTTCTTCATTATCTACGAATTTGGGATTACACAACTGCAAATAGAGTTGATCACTTTATTGCTAACTCAAAATATATTGCCAAACGGATAAAAAAGATTTACAATAAGGAAGCAGAAGTTATTTATCCGCCGGTAGACACTAAACTTTTTCCGTGCGAAACAAACAAAGAAAATTATTATGTCACTGCTTCACGATTTGTTCCTTACAAACGAATCGATTTAATTGTTGAAGCATTCGCGAACATGCCGGATAAAAAATTGTTAGTAATTGGTGAAGGATCAGAAAAAGATAAAATAGTTTCAAAAGCGAAAAAGAACATTAATTTTCTCGGTTATCAGGAAGGTGATGCATTAAAGAAATATTTGCAGAAAGCCAAAGCTTTTGTTTTTGCTGCCGAAGAGGATTTTGGAATTATTGTAGTCGAGGCACTAGCTTGCGGAACTCCGGTTATCGCGTTACGAAAAGGAGGTACTGCGGAAACGGTTATGCATCTTCAAAACGGAATACATTTCAACCAGCAAACTTCAGATTCAATTGTGCAGGCAGTAAATGAATTTGAAAAAAATGAGCAGCGCTTCAATTCGCTCTCAATCAGCAATGATGCAGCTCAATTTGACCGCTCCATTTTCGAAAAAAAGATAGTAGATTTTGTTAATAAAAAAGCAGAAATATTTTTCAACCAATAAGAAATATCTCAAAACATAATGTTTGTAAATAAAGATTCCATTTATCACTTCAGATTAACTTTTGATTTTCTCCTTTTGACTGCAGCATTTCTTATTGCCGCAATATTTGCTCAATCGTTTGCAACATTACTCACACGCGACTATATGTTCGGACTTTTAGTACTCCTTTCCTTCGCCTGGTATTTGTCCTCCAATGCGATCGGATTTTACGAAGATTCTAGTTCGCAAATCCTTTCTTTTCAATTTATTGGAATTGTAAAGAATATCAGTCTGCAATTAATGCTCGGCATTGTGTTCATCTTTATTAGTAAAGAGAATTTATTCACCAGAAATTTTATTCTCTATTACGGAATATTTTTATTGTTTTTCATTAGTTTACGAGTAGTTTCATTTCAACTGATTGTGAATTACCTCCGCAAAAAGGGGAAAAATGTTCGCAACTTAATTATTATCGGTGCTGGGGAAGTTGCACAGAATTTCTGGAAAATGCTGGGTAATAATAATCAACTCGGTTATCACTTTATCGGTTTTGTTTGTGATAAAACAACACCTGCCGGTATTGACTGTTTAGGAACAATCGAAAATCTTTCGCAAATTATTCATAACCATCGCGTTGAAGAAGCGATAATAGCACTCCCAGAAGATGCGGCAAAAAATCTTGATTATGTTATCAAAACATGCAACATTAACGCAATCCGCACTCATATTATTCCAGATTATTTCCGGTTTGTTTCTAAAAAGTTCAAAATAACCATGCTCGATAAGTTTCCGATAATTACCGTTAGAGACGAACCGCTGCAGGAAATTCAATGGAGATTGGTTAAAAGATTTTTTGATATTCTTGTTTCTCTTCTTGTGATTTTTCTTTTAACCTCCTGGCTATTTCCGATTTTGATGATTATCCAAAAAATTTCTTCGCGTGGAAGAATATTTTACATCCAGGATCGAATTGGTAAAAACAATAAAGTGTTCAGATGTTTTAAATTTCGAACCATGTACGAAAACTTCGATGATAAGAAATTTATTCCCACCACAATTGATGATCAACGTATTACTTCATTCGGAAAGTTTTTAAGAAGATCGAATTTGGACGAACTTCCACAGGTATTCAATGTGTTGCTCGGTGAAATGTCGATAGTTGGTCCGCGACCGCATGCCATTGCATATAATGAACTTTACAAAGAATTTTATGACGAGATTAAACTGAGAAGTTTAGTAAAACCGGGAATAACAGGTTGGGCGCAAGTACACGGTTTACGCGGCGATGTCCTTGACGAAGAAGAAAACAAAAAACGCACGCGTCAGAGGATTGAATTTGATATTTGGTATATCGAAAACTGGTCTATTGCACTAGATGTTCAAATAATCCTTCTCACCATTTGGCAAATGATCAAAGCCGATACTAAAGGAATTTAATTTTTATTTTCGTTTTCGGAACTAAAAAATGCTAGAAAAAAAACGAATAGCATAGAAAGAATCGGGTTATTGATAAATCCCGACATAGCAGCAGATAAGAGCAAGGCAATTATAGAAATAAATATTCCCCAAGTCCATTTATCAGTAAAAAGAAATTTCTTGTAACCTTCTTTTAAAATATTGAAACACAAAAAAAGAAAAGCTAGTAATCCTAAAATTCCGCTCTCCAGGTGTATCGTAATATAATCATTGTGCCAACCGCCGACCCCTTTATCTAAAAGTAAATCACGATTCGGAAAAATTTGTTCAAATGTGCGTGGCCCAAATCCCAGCAGAGGGTGTTCACCAGAAAGCTGAAAAGCTGATTTCCACAAAATATCACGATCCGACATTGTTGCCGGTTGACTTACCCTAGCTTTTACTTCACTGCTATTTTGCTGAAAAGAAAAAAACGAAAGCACAGTAGCCGCAAAAATTATTGGCAATAAATATTTCAGATTTATCTTCTTTTGCAGTAAAGAAAAAAAAAGAATTGCGATAGCTATTCCCAAATCAGTTCTACCGAGCGCTAGGACAATCGCGAGCAGAATAACAACTCCACCCAACGAAACAATCCACGGATTTATTTTTTTTCTCAGTTCTTTAAAGAACGAGAAATATATTGCTGCTGCGGTAAGAAGATAAGTGGAAAAAGAAGCATACCCGGAAATAATAGATTCTGCACGTGGTTTTATACCCAAAACAAATTTGCCAATTCCAATCATCCCAGCGATCAAAGAGAAGCTTAAAAAGATTTCAAGGATTTTTATTTTTCTTTCATTCGAAAATGAATTGAGATAAAAAGAAAGAGCGAAAAATCCCACACAATAAAGTGCATCTTTATATAACGCGTGAATGCTCAGCGCGAAATGTTCTGAAAAGAAAATTGAAAAAACCCGGACACAAACAAATGCTAAAAAATAAATCTCGATTTTTCCAAAGACTTTTTTCTTTTCACTTTTGGGTTCTGTAATCCAAAGCACTATTAACAGAAAAATAAATAGCTGTAACAACACTAGCGAAAGCAAGAATGATGCCCCAAGCGCACAGATGAGATAAAAAGCAATCTGAGATTTGTCTCTAAAATTCATCGAATCTAAACACGAAATTGTAGTTCGTACAATTTTTTATAAAGACCATTTTCTTCAAGTAGCAAATCGTCATGATTTCCTTGTTGAACAATTTGTCCTTTGTCCAAAACAATAATCAAATCTGCATTACGAATTGTACTTAATCGATGAGCTATAACAAACGTGGTTCTATATTGCATCAAACGTTCTATCGCTTCCTGCACAAGCACTTCGGATTCGTTATCAAGCGCTGAAGTAGCTTCATCAAAAATCATAATTTGCGGATTCTTTAACAGCGCACGCGCAATTGATAGTCGTTGCCTTTGTCCGCCGGATATTTTCAAACCACGCTCACCAATTATGGTATCATACCCATTTGGAAATTCTTCTATAAATTTGTGAGCGTTCGCTGTTTTTGCGGCTTCTACAATCTTTTCAAAAGGAAAATCTTCCAACCCGTAAGCAATATTATTTCTTATCGATTCATTAAACAAAATTGTTTCTTGCGTAACAATGCCCATCAATTTGCGCAGATCTGCAATTTTTACATCACACAAGTCAAGACCATCAATTAAAATATTTCCTTTTGTGGGATCATAAAAACGGGGGACTAAATCAACGAGTGTAGACTTTCCGGAACCGCTTGGACCAACAAGCGCAACAACACTGCCCTTTTTGATTTCGAAGTTAATGTTGTCAAGAACAAGTTCATCTGAATCTTGATAGTGAAAGGAGACGTTTTGAAAAGCTATCTTATCTTTAAAATTATTTAAGTCTTTTGCATCAGCTTTATCTTTTATTAAGGGTTCGGTGTCAATAATTTCAAATACTCGGTCACCGGCTGCGCTTGATTCTTGAATTTTATTATTCAATCCGCTTAATTCTTTTATCGGTGTCATCAATTGAAAAATCGCAAAAAGAAATCCGAGGAATTCACTGGCTTTTAATCCTTGTCCGGAAAGGACAAGACTTCCACCGTAATAAATAATTCCCGTCCCGACAGCAATACTAAGGAATTCAGTAATCGGGCTGACCGCGTTTCTAATGTTCGTCATCCGTAAAACTTTTTTAAAATAAGATTGTGTCCCGTTAAAAAATTTTTTATTCTCATAAGCTTCCATTCCGAAAGCTTTAACAATTTTAACTCCCGTGATGGTTTCATACAAAAGCGAAGTAATATGAGCGATTGCTTCTTGCAGTTTCAAACTTTCTTTTCTTAAGCGAAGCCCGATCAATGTTATCAATGCGAGCGATACGGGAAGCACGATAAATGAAAAGAGTGTTAATTTCCAACTGATAGAAACCGCTATCCCAAGAAAAACCAGGATCATTATAGGTTCACGTACAAGATTTAAAAAAACTGTGGAGACGCTTGCCTGCACAACTTGAACATCATTTACGATTCGAGAAATTAAGTTTCCCGTTTTTTCGTTTTTAAAATACCCCATCGGCAACGTGTGTAAGTGCATGTATGCTTTGTTGCGAATATCTTTTACAACACCCTGTTCTGCAAAGACAAGAAAATATGCTTGAAGATAGTTGAACAAATTTTTCAAAAAGAACGCCAGCAAAACAAGCACTACAATTTTTGAAAGTGCGTCATACTTTGTTCCGCTGAAAACAAAATTGTTGAATGCCGACGCGGCAGAATCTTTTATTGAAAGTATCCAATCCGGAATAAGCGAAGGGGCATGTGTTGTAGTCTCTTGAACTTTATGAACGTTCTCTCCTTTTGAAAGAAAAAGGGTATCGAGCAAAGGGATGAACAAGTATACCGAAGCACCGTTTGCAAGGGCATACAGGATACTAAAGATAATCGATCCAGTAATGTATTTATAGTAAGGTTTTACAAATGCTAAAATTCTGAAATACGTTTTCACTCAGTTTTCTCTTGGTTATTTTTCTGCAATTCCCAAAGTTTTGCATAATTTAAAATTGTAGTAAGTCCGTTTAAAAATGAAATCAGCAAACCGTGCATGCCGTCTTTATATCCTTTTAACGAAATATATGGACGTAGAAAAGCTGAAATACCGTGCAGTAAGATACTTAATCCGGTGATTTTTTTATTGCTTCCGGAATTCTGTTCTGCATGCAAAGAAGAATAATAATTTATCTTCCCGATCATTTTTTCTAGCGAAGCGGTTGTGTAATGGTACATCGGAGCAGAAAGTTTTTTTATTTTCCCATCAACCACAAAACCTTCATGAACAAGTTTGTCAACGGTAACTTTTGTTTTCTCTTTTCTGAAAAGCCGAAGTTGGTAATCTTTGTCCCATCCACAAGTTGTTATTTTTTTACCAAGAAAATAATTCTCTCGAAGAATTTCAAAAGCCGAATATGTTTCCTCATTCAACGCCAAAATTTCTTCTTTGAGCTGAGGAGCAATTTGCTCATCGGCATCAAGGGAAAGGACCCAATCGTTCTTGGCAAGACTTAACGCATACGCTTTCTGGTCTGCAAATCCTTCCCACTCTTTTTGATGAATCTTTGCCGTAAATTCTTTTGCAATTTCAACGGTTGTATCGTCGCTAAATGCATCTACAAGAATAATTTCATCACTCCAGCGTACGCTTTCCAAACATCCGCGGATATTTTTCTCTTCATTTTTAGATATGATTATTACCGAAATATTTTTCATGAACAGATATATATTTTCTTTTTTTATTTAAAGTTAGCACGAAAAAAAACGAATAGCGAAAATTTCATATCGGTGTTGCCTCATCCCCGTGGATGATATTTTTTGTGTTCCTGTTTTACAAAATCGCGATCAAGATGCGTATAAATTTGAGTTGTTGAAATATCCGAGTGTCCCAGCATTTCCTGTACGGCTCTCAAATCAGCTCCTCCTTCTACCAAATGTGTTGCAAAGGAATGCCGAAACGTGTGGGGATGAATTGGTTTTATTATTCCTGCTTCGCCAACATATCGGTTAATAATTTTCCAAATTCCCATACGCGATATTTTTGTCCCGCGTGAATTGAGGAAAATATAGTTCTCACTTTTAGATTTTTTTTGAAGCTGTTTTCTGCTTTCAGAAAAATACTTTTCCAACCAATGAACTGCACTTCTCCCTATTGGAACGATCCTTTCCTTTGAGCCTTTGCCGAAAACACGAATCGCTCCATCGCTTAAAAAAAGGTCGGATATTTTTAAGTTGATCAATTCAGAGACTCGCAATCCACATGCATATAAAACCTCAAGCATTGCCCGGTCACGCAATCCAAACTTATCACCTACATCTGGGACCTTGAATACTGCATCTATCTCGTCTATTGTTAAAACTTCCGGAAGAGTTTTTCGCAATTTCGGAGGACTTATTTTCTCCATTGGATTATTTTCAATATAGCGTGAGAGAAGTAAAAAAGTGAAAAATCCTTTTAACGAGGAAAAGTAGCGCGCAATTGATGAGTTGGTTAATCCCGCTTCGTGTAATTGCGCGAAGAATTTATTTATGTGCTGATATGAAACTTCGTTCAAGTCTCTTACATTATACTGATCAAGAAAATTAAAACAAGTGGAAAGATCGTTTTTATACGCTGCTGTAGTGTTGTCCGAAAGATTTCTTTCAAGTTTAAGAAGAGTTAGATATTCTTTTAAAAAACTTTCACAAAAAGAAATGGCTGGGTCACTCACTTTTTTCCATTTCTTCTTGTTTGGGGTAACGGATTCTTCGATGATGCTGACCAAGTAAAATGCTGCCGAATACTTCTTTAATTTTTCTGATATCGCTGAACGTTAAAGGAGATTCATCCAATTGTTTGTCGCTTATCCGGTCATTAATCAAATTTGAAATTAAATTTTCCACCTTCTCAATATCGGGATCCGGAATTGAGCGCACTGCGGATTCGCAAGTATCGGCGAGCATAACGATTGCTGTTTCCTTTGTTTGCGGTTTTGGGCCGGGATACCGGAATTTTATCTGATCAATTTTTTCATCACCGTGAAGTTTTGTTGCCTTATCATAAAAATATTTTATTAAGGTTGTTCCATGGTGCTGCGGAATAAAATCAATTATTTCCTGAGGAAGTCTATCATCTTTAGCTATTTGAATTCCTTGCGTAACATGTTCTTGAATGATTTTTGCACTTTCTTCGGGAGAAATTTCTTCATGGATGTTACTAGTGGTTAATTGATTTTCAACAAAATAATTTGGTGAAATGGTTTTCCCGATATCGTGATAATAAGCTCCAACCCGCGCAAGCAAAGGATTCGCTCCCACAATTTCTGCAGCGGCTTCTGCAAGTGTTCCCATAGTGAGAGAATGATTAAACGATCCCGGCGCTTTACGAGCCAAATCTTTTAAAAGAGGTCTATCAAAATTTGAAAGTTCAAGTAAAGTTAAGTCGGTGGTTATATTAAAAATTCGTTCGAAGAAAATCAGAAGTCCGTAAGTAAAAATTGGACTTATCAACGCATTCGTTCCTGCAAAGGATAACTCGATAAATATTTTCTGCCACGACTCAAATCTTTCAAATCCGAAAGCAGTGATCGTAACCGCGTAACCAAGTAAGATGAGCATAAAGGAACGGAAAATTTGTGTCCGATTTTTAATGTCGCGAACAGAATATACAGATAAAACTCCGGCGATGACATTCATAATAACAAAAGGATAATCATTACCTCGTAGCGCTCCGCAAATAAGAGCGGTGATGACCGTACTGTAAAAACCAACACGAGAATCGAAGATAATCGTCATCAACATAGAAACTGTGGGAATGAAAATCAGTAACCGGGCGGCATCCGGAATGCTGATTTGATTTAGCAAAAATGTTACAAGCGCAACCCAAATAATTAAGATTGCAAAAATTGTAATCTTCAAATTGTTTTGATAAATCCCTTTTCTGAAAAGGAAAATGTAAATGCTCGGTAAAATCAAAATTGAGAGAATGTGAAGAAATTTTCCGAGCCACTGAAGAAACAATCCACCGTCTCCGATAATTTCTCCTTTGGCAATTTTGTAAGAATCAATTTTTAATTTTGTTTCCGGATTAACCCGTTCATGTTTAGCGATTATTCTTTCATTTTCGTTTACTATTCCAGCGTATTTTGAAACTTTGTCTTGCACAATTTCCAATTCTTCATCAGTTAATTGTTGACTGAATTTCATATTTGGCACTAAATAATATCCAGCCAATTCAACCAAAGCCTTTTTTACATCAGCTCTGTACGGTTTTTTATTGATCGCATTTTCAATGTAAGTTATCGCCGATGACCGATTTAGAAAGTGGAACTTATTATCAATTCGATCAACATTGCCTGTTCTAATGGTTATAATATTCCTGGTAATCTTATCATGCGGCAAGTCCAGCATTCCCCTTTGATTTACTTCGCTCAAAGCATTCTCAACATCCAAAAAATATTGATCGAAAATCTGGTAATTTTTTTCACTCAGAGAATAAAACGTTTCCTTCGTGTTTTCGGTTAAAAAAGGAAATGCATCAGATAAGTTTTTTTTGTTTTTTTTAATCGAAGAAAATTCTTCCCTCATGATTCTTTTTAATTGGTGCAGCGAATCGAAATTATTTTTAACATTCGAATCATCACTTACAAAAACCGGATACACGCTGTTTTTAGCTTTAGCGAGTTCCTCTTTATAAATCTGAGGCTGCTTAATGATAGGAAAACTAAGCTCTGCAATAAGATCATCCTGTATCCAGATTGACCCCACAGTTACTTCGGATTCAAGCGATTCTCCCTTGGGGAACAAAAATGAAATTATAATTGCAGTAACGACAACAATGAGAATTTTGTAACGTTTACCGCTCAATAATTTTTGCTTTTGCATAAGATTATGACTTCTTGGCTTTCAAGATCATTTCTAAAAATTCGGCTACACCGTCTTCGTTGTTGGTTCTTTTCAATTCATAATCAGCTTTAAATTTTATTTCGGGAACAGCGTTTGCAACGGCAATTTTTAAGGCTTCAGTTTCAAAAAGTGTAGCATCGTTATACCAGTCTCCCACTACGGCAGCATCTTTAATCTTCAGACGCAAATATTTTAAAAGATTTTTCAGCCCAGTAGCTTTGGTTGATCCGCTTTTCCGCACATCAAGATAATAAATGCTTTCTCTTAAATGTGATTTATAATAATTTGATGTAAGCCCGAACGAATAAGGAAACTTTAGTCGTGACTGGACAAATTTCAAGTTGTCCTTCATATCACTTGCAAAAACTATTTCCAGAGTTTCATCAAGATAATGATCGTAAGAATTCACTTCTTGAAATTTTGCCCCAAATTTATCAATGATGTCGGGAATAACGGAATTGTGTTCTGTATAATAAACTGCATCTGCGTGGCAGAGTGCTATTTTTAAAAGAAATTGATCGGCGAATTCAATCGCTTGTTTTACTTTTCTTTTGGGAATTACCGATTGAAAAAGTACTTTTCCTTCGGGATAACTTTTTAAATAAGAACCATCAAGCGAAATAATCGGTGCTTTGATATTTAGCTCGGTTGCATACTGCGTTAAAGCTGAATGCAGCCTTCCACTTGCAAAGGAGAAATATACTCCAAGTTCTTCAAGTTGATTCACCAGAGAAATTGAGTCTTTACCTATTTCACCCCTATCATTCAATAAAGTTCCGTCAAGATCAAAGAGAACTAATTTAATATTTTTTAATCGTGATTTACTAAGCATTGTACTTCGGAATTATTTTCATTGTCCTAGATATTAATGAGAAAGGACTAACTAAAAATACGGTAGGAAGTTGTAATATCAAGCGATAATTTAGACAAGCTTTTTGGGGAAGCGAATTAAAGACGTAATTAGACAACTAAGATTTCCAACCAGAATAGTTGCCGTGCATCCGATAAAGGTGTGCCATGTGTAATCAACGGTTGTGTATTTTAAAATTAAGATCATAGCAATAATGCCGAAAATGAAACCGATAAAAGCATCTCGCTGATTTGTTTTTTTGAAGAAGAGACCAAGAAAAAACGTTCCGAGCAATCCACCGTAGGTAAACGATGCAATTTTCAATCCAAGTTCAACCACCGGATTTTTAGTATCGGTAAACAACATCGCTCCACCAATGAGGATCAATCCCCAAATAAGCGTAAATATTTTAGACCAAAATATTTCTCTTCTTTTCGATTGTTTTTTTTCAAAAGAAGAATTTTTAAATAAATCCAAATAGCTTGAAGAGGCGAGAGAACTTATTGATGAAGCTAAAGTCCCCATTGCAGAGGCTAAAACACCGGCAATAACAATACCCGAAAATCCGTGAGGTAATTCTTCAATAATAAATTTCGGAAATATTTCATCGGAAGATTGAAGCCCAAGCTGTTGAAACGGAACTCCATGATAAAACGCGTATAAGCAAACTCCAAGAAAAAGGAAAAAACCAAATTGAAGCACAATGAACGAAGCATCCAACAATAAAGCTTTTTGACTTTCCCGTTTTGATTTGCAACCCAACAATCGCTGCACCAACAATTGATCGGTACCGTGAGAAGCCATTGTAAGAAAGGTTCCGCCAAGCATTCCACCGATCAGCGTGTAGGGGGCGCTTAAAAATTCCCACAAAGAAGATCCGAGATTAAAATTAAAAATTTCAAATTTATTTGCTCCATTCATTGAAGCATAAGCGAACACATCGCCAAAACCATTTGGAAGATTCCCGACAATGATTATTAGCGATACTACTGCTCCGGAGAGATAAATAAAAAGTTGAACAACATCCATCGCCACAACTGCTTTCAATCCTCCGACATAAGTATAAAGGAGCGTGAATGCGCCGATTATTAGAATTGAAGTTGCGTAATCATAACCGATAATTAAATGAACAGGAATTGCAGTAGCAAATAATCTTACTCCTGATGCGAGCACTCTCGTTGACAAAAAAACCGATGAAGTAAATTTTCTAAGAGAAGAACCGAATCGTTTGCCGAGAAAATCATAAGCTGTTTCTAAATCACCTCGGTAATAGGCAGGAATAAAAATCAAACTAACAATTACTCTTCCAATAAAATAACCGAACACAAGTTGTAAAAAATGAAAATTGCTTTTGTAGGCAAGTCCCGGAATGCTGATAAAGGTAAGTGTGCTTGTTTCGCTTGCAACAATTGAAAATCCCACAGACCACCACGACAGATTCTTTCCACCGAGGAAATAGTCTTTAGCGTTTTTTTGTTTTGCCCCGATGATTATTCCCGCCGCGGTTACACCTAAAAGATAACCAACGATGATGATGTAATCGAGGATGTTCCCGTGCAAGAAATAACTTATTCGTTTTTAAATTCTTGAATGGCAGACTCAACGTCGTCGCAAATAAAAAGGACGCGGTGTAGTTGTGTGATCCTTATGAGTGAAAGAATTTTTTCCGACGATGTTATAATTGCTAATTTACCGCCAATTGCGTTAGTCAGCCGGTTGGCAACCAGCAAAGCACTCAAACCGGAACTATCGCATGATTCTACTTCATTAAGATCCATGATAATATCGGTATCGCCTTCCCCCTTTATTAAAAGGGTAATCTCGGCTTTTACAAGACCCGAAATGTTGGCATCAAGTTTTTTTTCTTTCAGTTGAAAGATAGTTACGTCGTCAATATGTTTTACTTCAAAATTCATACTTTAATATAATGATTGTAGACAATTTAAGAAAATTTTATAAAAATCAGACCGGCCGGCATCTTTAACGGAAACTTGGACTGCGTAAATTTTGTCGTTCCCGGGTAGTGCTGCACCAATTTTTACTCCGGCTGAGAGTTTGTCGGCACAATAATTCTGAAAAGGAGAAGGTTCTTTAGCAAGAGAGATAAGTACATCGTAAGAATAAATTTTTAATCTTTGCATCAATTTGATTTTGGGAAATCCGAATCTGTTCTTATCCGTGGAGAAATACTCTTCCAACCGGTAATGACTTTTGTCCTTCAATAGCGGCATTGATAAATTATTCGCAATGAGTGTAACATGAAATTTTTTAGAAAGGAGATATTCGGCAATCGGTAAAGCGTTTTGAAAATCAGCATTGTCTTCGGGCATAAGAAGTGCGTAATTTTTAGCACCGGAAAGAATTCCGTTGAATTTTTGTACAACACTTTTCTTCCGTTTGGCAGTAAAAGTTAAATAAATATTACCTAATAAATTTTTCATTCTTATTAAACGCTTTTCAACATTTCAAGAAAATCTCGCTCAGACAAAATTTTAATTCCTAAGGATTTTGCTTTTTCCAATTTTGAACCCGCAGTTTCACCCGCTAAAACGAAATCTGTTTTTTTACTTACACTTGAAACTACTTTCCCCCCTAAACCGGAAATTTTTTCTCCAGCTTCTTCTCTGCTAAAATTTTCTAGCGAACCTGTAAGCACAAACGATTTATTTGTGAAAACATTTTCAGTCACTAATTTTCTCTCGGTCACAAAATTAAGTTCATGCTGTTTCAGCCGATCGATGATAGACAAATTCTTCTGATCGCTAAAGAACTTTAATATACTGTCGGCAATGCTCTCACCAATTTCAAAAACATTTAGCAAATCTTCTTTTTTAGCATTTTGCAAATTTTCAAGCGAAAGAAAATGATCGGACAGTTTTTTTGCTACTCCTGAACCAACATAGCGAATGCCAAGAGCAAAAAGAACTTTTGCAAAAGATTGATTTTTACTTTTCTCAATTGATGCGAGAAGATTGTCTATACTCTTTTCTCCGAGGCGGTCGATTTGGATTAATTCTTGACGGTGCAATTTCAAATCATAAACATCGGCAACATTTTTTAAAAAGTTTTTCACAACAAAGAGATCAACTAAAGCCTCCCCAAGACCTTCAATATCCATTGCTGTACGTGAAGCAAAATGTTCAAGCTTTCCCTTTACTTGTGCTGGGCATTCTGGATTTTCACAATAATGCGCAACTTCTTCTTCAGGCTGATTCAACGCGGAATTGCAAACCGGACAATTATTTGGTGGTTTGGTTGGGAGCGAATCATTTTTTCTTTTTTCAATTTGAACTGAAACTATTTTTGGAATTACATCGCCTCCTTTTTCAAGCACAACCATATCGTTTACGCGAATATCTTTCCTCTTTATTTCATCCATGTTGTGCAAAGTTGCTCTACTGATTGTTGAGCCCGCAAGCAAAACCGGCTGCAACTCTGCTACCGGAGTAACCGCACCTGTTCTCCCCACTTGCCAGGTAATTCCATTTAACACGGTAACTGCTTGCTTGGCTTTAAACTTGAACGCGACAGCCCAACGGGGGGACTTTGCAATGCTTCCCAAAATATTTTGCTGACGGATTGAGTTTACTTTTATCACAGCACCATCAATCTCAAATGGAAGAGTTTTGCGTTGTTCTTCAAACCTGGTGCAAACTTGAAGCACTTCTTCAATCGATTTACATATTTTGAAATCTTTGTTTGTTCTAAATCCAAGCTCACCAAGCAGTTCTAAATTTTCACTTTGCTTTTGCAATTCATTTTGATTACTCAACAAGTAGTAGGTGAAAATTTTTAACGGGCGTTGTGCTACCACTTTTGAATCTTGCAGTTTCAATGTACCGGCAGAAGAATTTCTCGGATTAGCAAACAGTTTTTCGCCACGTTCTTCTCGTTCAACATTTAACCGTTTAAAATCTTCCACATCCATAAAGATTTCACCGCGGACTTCGATGTTGCTCAAAGAGTATTTCGGATGGGGGTAATTCTTTAATTTCAATGGAACTGATTTTATCGTTTTAACATTTTGTGTTATCTCTTCTCCGGTTGTTCCGTCTCCGCGTGTTGCCGCTGTTTTCAGTTTGCCGTCAACATAATTTAAACTGACCGAAGTGCCGTCAATTTTATACTCTACAACATATTCCACTTTTTCATCTTCACCGAGAGTTTCTCTAACACGTCTATCAAAACCCAACAACTCATCTTCGTTGTAAGTGTTTGCCAAACTCAACATTGGAAATTGGTGAGTTACGGGTTTAAATTCTTTCGTTAAATCTTTTCCAACACGCTGTGTAGGAGAATCAGAGGTAATAAGATGTGGATTTTCCGATTCTAATTTTTCTAATTTTTTATAGAGCAGATCATATTCATGATCGCTTATTAAAGGTTCGGCGAGAACGTAGTAATGATAATCATAAAGATGAATTTTTTCGCGAAGCTCACTAAGTTGTTCTTCAACACTCATCATCAATTACTGCTTTTGTGTCTGATCAACATATTTTATTCCCTCTTTTGTAATTTCGATGATCTGTCGTCTTGTTGAGGTTGGTTTAAATTCGAGTGGTTGATTATTTAAAGTGAATTTAACAACACTGGGGTTTCCAATTGTCATAAAATATTTTGCCGTCGCTTTTATTTCTACAGAAGTGTTTGGATAGAGAAAATATTCTTTCGTAGTATTATCATCCAAAATAACTTTTAGCCACGAAGAATCTTTTGATGTTATAGATAATACCAGACTATCGGATGAAGTTGAAACTAAAGAAGAATCAACTGCGGCAGTTTCGTCTTCATATCTCTCTTTATTTTCTTGAATATATTCTTCATAAGGTCTTTCTGTAACAATCACATCGGCTTCATGCTTAATAATAAACCAGTATATCAAGATTGAGACAACCACAACGGCGCTACCGGCAATTCCAATCAATTGTTTCGAAGTGAAAGAAAATTTCTTCTCAGGTGAATAGGTCGTTTGCAGATGGTCATCGGTAATTAATCTTGGTTGAGGAGGAGCCGAAGGTGTTTCCTGTTTTGGCGCGATAATTTCTTCACGTTTTTCTTCTAACGGTTTTCCTTCTTTTGCATATTTATATTTTTGTAGAATAGTTTGATCATTCAAACCGACACATTTTGCATATTCGCGGAGGAATGCGGTTAAATAAATGTCCGGCAGAAAGGAAAAATCTCCGCTTTCCATTTTAAGAAGAAACTTAAAATCCATTTTAATTTTTACGGCAACTTGTTCGGGAGTTAACCGGACTTCTTCTCTAGCCTTTACTAATTCTTCTGCTAATTGTTGAAACATCATGTTCATGCTGATCGCTTAAAACCTCTATGAATTTCTAATAATTCTTGCTGCAAAAGCTCCATCCATTTTGTGTACGTGTGGATAGGTTTGCACGCATCCATTTTCATCCACAACTTCTAACGGAACAAATTGCTGTGCATTTTCTAAACTAAAATTATGATTCTCATCAAGAAACTTTTTAACAACGTCATAATTCTCTTCCGGTTCAATTGTGCAAGTGCTGTAAACGATCGTACCACCAACCTTAACCAGAGTTGAAGCTTTTGTTAATAATTTAAATTGCGTCTCCGTCAATTTTCTAATATCGAGGAGATCTTTTTTCCATTTGATGTCCGGTTTTTTACAAAGCGTCCCCATTCCGGAACATGGGATATCGGCTAAAATTGCATCGAAAAGTTTTTCTGTTTTATATTCCTTTGCATCAACAGCCATGGTTTTTACGCAGGTTATTGCCAGGCGTTGCAGACTTTTTTCAACCATTGATAAACGTGCTTCAAATTTATCAAGAGCGATTATTTCTCCGGTATCTTCCATCAAATTAGCAAGATAAGCTGATTTTCCACCTGGGGCTGCGCACAAATCGAGTACACGCATTCCAGGTTTTACATTCAATAACCGGCATGCAAGACTTGCGCTTTCGTCCTGCACATTAAAATATCCTTCGGTAAAATACTGCCATTGAGTAATGTTTGAAAGATTTGTCAGTTTAACAAATTCAGGATAATATCTTCCCTTTACAAACTTTAGATTCACCGAACATAAAAGATTTTCAAATTCTTGCAGCGAAACTTTTTTTGAGTTCACACGCAAAGTTAAAACCGGTCTTTCATTGTTTGCTGCAAGGAGCATCTCGGTGGCGGCTCTTCCAAATCTCGGAAGCCATCTTTTTATTATCCATGTGGGATGCGAATAATATGTTGATAAATAACCTATTTCATCTTGGTTCGGATCGGGATAGCGAAGACCATCTTTGCTTTTTAAAATATTACGTAAGATTGCATTGGTAATGTCGGCAGGTTTTTGTCCCTGCAATTTTTTTACAAACTCAACGGCCTCATTTACTGCGGCGTATTCCGGAATTTTATCAAGAAACATGATTTGGTAAAGAGCTACCCGCAAAGCATTTTTTAAGATCGGAATTGCTTTGGAAAACTGTCCTTTATAAAATCCGCTTAAGATCCAATCCAATCTCCCCATCCACCGGATGACGCCGTGAACAATTTCATAAAGCAAAGCTTTATCTTGTCCGGAAAAATCCGAGTTGCGTAATTCTTTATCAAGAACTTTGTCTAAATAGGCGTCAGCCCGTTCTACACGATTTAAGATTTTAACTGCGTTTCCGCGAACCCCCGAATAAATATCTTTTACGAGATGTTCTTCTAATTTTACAACTTCACCGTTAATAAGGATATCCTCTTTTTCTTCTTTCTTTTTGTGTAAGATCGAAAATTTTTCTGAATAATTTTTCTTCAGCTTCATCCATAATTTTATTTCTTCTTGCCATTACCCGTTTTGCAGTTTCTATGCTTCGTGCAATATCATAAGTCGTAACTGCATCGCTTCCGCCCCAGGAAAATGAGGGAAGATATTTTGGAGGAAATCCGGCGCCGAAGATATTACATGCAAAACCTACCACCGTTCCCGTGTTAAACATTGTGTTGATAGCAGTCTTTGATTGATCTCCAATAATTACCCCGAGAAATTGAGAACCGGAATCGACAACTTCGCCGTTCACGTACATTTTTACGCTTCCGTAATTATTTTTTAAGTCGCTGCAATTTGTATCTGCACCAATGTTAACCCAGCTTCCCAAATATGCATGACCTAAAAATCCTGAATGCTGTTTGTTGGTGAATGGCGAAATAATTGAGTCTTCTACTTCACCGCCTACTTTACACACTTTACCAATACTAACATTTTCATAAATACGTGCGCAGCTTTTTACCTGGCTTGATTTTCCAACATACACCGGCCCTTCAATTACTGCGTTTGGAAAAATAACCGAATTCTCATCGAGATAAATTGGCCCCAATGAAGCATCCAATACTGCTCCAGGCTTTATTTGAGCTCCTTCCGCAATAAAAATATTTTCTTTTTCTATAAGATGAGCGCCTTCATAAACTTTTCCATGGTGCATTTCTCCCTTTTTTGAATTCGTGTAAAAGGAGAAATCGCTTACCATTTCTTTGTGGTTATTGTTTATCAAATCCCACACATAGTTGATGCAGGGAACATCTATTTTCTCAATTTTAATGCCGTCAAAATTGGAAAGCGAAAGTAAGTCGTGAATATTATTTTTTACTTCGTTTAATTTTTTCCCCGAAACTCTTGCAGCCACAAGCGTTTCGTCCTTGTTGATGAAAACCTTATTCGTTTTGTCTTTAATAGGAATCAGTTCCGAAATGTTTTCCGGCGCTAAAACTCTTCCATTAATAAAAAGACAATCATCGCTTTCAATTTTGTTTATGCTTATATCAGGATACTTTGAGAAGAGAAAAAATTCTAAGTAAGGACGTGTATGGAGAGAAACTTTTACTCCGGGATATTGGCGGATAATTTTATCTTTCAGCGATGAAATACCGCAGACTAAATCATATGTTGGACGTGAGAAAGTGAGCGGTTCAATCCGGTCAAAATACAGGTCTTCAAAAATGCAGATTTCCATAATGATCGCTCCTCTTCAGTTAATAATCTTTACCACAAAATAATACTTCAGCCAAAAACAAAAAAAGCTATTGCACAAGAGTGAATAGCTTTTAATAAATAACCAAAAAAGCTTAAACTAGCTTTTTGCCTTTGCATACTTTTTATTGAATTTCTCAACTCTTCCTGCGGTATCAAGTAACTTCTGTTTTCCGGTAAAGAAAGGATGTGAGCCGCTGGAAATTTCTAAGCGAACCAAAGGATAGGTCTTTCCGTCTTCCCATTGGATGGTTTCGCTGCTTTTAATTGTTGAACGGGTTAAAATTGCAAAATCACAAGAAAAATCTTTAAAGACTACTGGTCTGTAACTTGGATGAATTCCGTTTTTCATTTCAAAAACACCTTTTCTAACTAAATTATTTCACTTTCTTGACCAAATATATTAATATATAAGCGAATTTCAAAAACAACTTCCATCCTAAATTACTTTTTTAATTCACTCCGGTTTTTGATAATTTATTCTTACAAATTAGAAAAGATTTTCTTTTCACTAACAATAATTGCCAATTTTGAAAAAATATTTTTGAAAACAGCCGAAAAACTCCCAAATGATTCTGGTATAATTTTTGGCTAAATATAGCGACAATTCTAATGAATATTAACTATCTAATAACTTAATAATATTGGTAAGGAAAATGGAACGAAAAAAAGTAACAATTGATGGAAATGAAGCTGCGGGATATGTAGCGTACCATACTAATGAAGTGTGCGCGATCTACCCAATAACTCCTTCTTCCCCGATGGGAGAATGGTCGGATCAATGGGCATCCGAACAAAAGAAAAATATCTGGGGAACGATCCCTTTGGTAAGCGAATTACAAAGCGAAGGTGGAGCTTCCGGTTCCGTGCATGGTGCTCTCCAAACCGGAGCTTTGACCACAACCTTCACGGCATCCCAAGGATTGCTCTTAATGATTCCGAATATGTACAAAATTGCTGGCGAATTAACTTCAACGGTTTTTCATGTTACAGCAAGATCAATCGCCGCGCAGGCATTATCAATTTTTGGTGATCATAGCGATGTTATGGCAACCCGCCAAACCGGTTTTGCAATGATCTGCTCTAACTCAGTTCAAGAAGTAATGGATTTTGCTTTAATCGCTCAAGCTGCCACACTTGAATCACGCATTCCTTTTCTCCATTACTTTGATGGATTCAGAACTTCTCACGAAGTGATGAAAATTGAACAATTAACCGCTGATGATATGAGAGCCATGATCGACGATCAATTAGTTTTGGCGCATCGCAAACGCGGATTGACTCCGGACGCACCGGTTATGCGCGGAACTGCTCAAAATCCCGATGTTTATTTCCAGGGAAGAGAAACCGTAAATAAATTTTACGCCGAGTGTCCGGCAATCGTTCAAAAACAGATGGACAAATTTGCGGGTATCGTAGGAAGACAATATCATTTATTTGATTATGTCGGTGCCCCTGATGCCGAACGCATCGTCATTTTGATGGGAAGCGGCGCGGAAGCAGTTGACGAAACGGTTCAATACTTAACCAACAGAGAAGAAAAAGTTGGTGTAATTAAAGTTCGTTTATACCGTCCTTTCTCCATTCAACATTTCATTAAAGCACTTCCTAAAACCACAAAATCAATCGCAGTTTTGGATAGAACAAAAGAACCGGGTGCTTCAGGAGAACCGCTTTATCTTGATATCGTAAATGCTATTTCCGAACAATATAATGAAGGTGTTCTTCCTTTCGCGTATCCCAAACTCATCGGAGGCCGATATGGACTTTCTTCAAAGGAATTTACTCCGGGAATGATCAAAGCGGTTTATGATGAATTGAAAAAGGACAAACCGAAAAATCATTTTGTAATCGGTATCAACGAAGATGTTACGCATTCCAGTTTGGAATACGATGCTACTTTCACTGTAGAAGCTCCGGAAACATTTAAAGGAAAATTCTATGGTTTAGGCGCAGACGGAACGGTTGGCGCGAACAAAAATTCAATTAAAATTATTGGCGAAGGTACCGATAACTATGCGCAAGGTTATTTCGTTTATGATTCTAAAAAATCTGGTTCAACAACAACCTCCCACTTACGTTTTGGTCCGAAAGAATTAAAATCAACGTACTTAATTGATAAAGCAAATTTCATCGCGTGTCATCAACAAGTCTTTTTAGAAAAAATGGATCTTTTAAGAGATGCGATCCCGGGAGCGACATTCTTGCTCAACACACAAGAACCAACTGATAAAGTTTGGGATACACTTCCTGAAAAAATTCAACGCGATCTGGTTGAAAAGAAAATGAAATTCTTTATCGTTGACGCGTACAAAGTAGCCAACGAAACCGGAATGGGCGCGCGTATAAACACAATAATGCAGACTTGCTTCTTTGCAATCTCAAATATCTTCCCGAAAGAAGAATCAATCACACTTATCAAAAACGCCGTGAAGAAAACTTACGGAGCCAAAGGTGAAAAAATTGTTGAGATGAACTTTAATGCAATTGACCAAACACTGGCCAATTTGTACGAGGTTGAAGTTCCCAAAACCGTTACAAGCAAAATTCAATTTATGCCTTATGTTTCTGGAAACGTTCCTGATTTCGTTCGCGATGTTACTGCAGTAATGATTGCAGGTGAAGGAGATTCACTTCCAGTAAGCAAAATGCCGGTTGACGGAACTTATCCGACCGGAACATGTAAATTTGAAAAACGAAATATTGCTCTCGAAGTTCCTGTTTGGGATCCTGAAGTTTGTATTCAATGTAATAAGTGCGTTATTGTTTGTCCGCATGCAACAATCCGTGCAAAAATCTATGATGAAACATTATTGGCAAACAAACCGGAAACTTTTAAGTCGATCAAGTTCAAAGCAAAAGATTTCGGCGACAATCTTGCTTATACCATTCAGGTTGCAGTTGAAGATTGTACCGGTTGCGGAATTTGTATCGATGTCTGCCCGGCAAAAAACAAAAAAGAAGTTCGTCTAAAAGCCATCAACATGGCAGAACAATTGCCGATCCGCGAAACCGAAAGAGCAAATTGGGATTTCTTCGAATCAATTCCTTTGTATGATAGAAGAAAATTGAACCCGGCTCAAGTAAAAGATTCACAATTCCTCGAACCGTTGTTTGAATTCTCGGGGGCGTGCGCAGGCTGCGGTGAAACTCCTTACGTAAAACTTGTCAGCCAGCTCTTCGGTGATAGAGCCGTAATTGCAAATGCAACCGGATGTTCATCGATTTACGGCGGAAACTTACCGACAACGCCTTGGTCAAAAAATAAAGATGGAAGAGGACCGGCATGGTCAAATTCTTTATTTGAAGATAATGCTGAATTCGGTTACGGTTTCAGACTTGCAATTAACAAACACAATGAACAAGCAAAAGAATATTTGCAAAAACTTTCTGCTGAAATTGGCGGCGAATTAGTTGAAGAACTGATGAACGCAGTTCAAACTGATGAAGCAGGAATTTTTGAACAACGTGAAAGAGTTGAAACCTTAAAACAAAAACTGAATGATTACAAAACAACTAATCCAAAAAGTCCGAAAATTTCAGAAGTTGAACATCTGTTAAGTCTTGCAGATTATCTCGTCAAAAAATCCGTTTGGATAATGGGTGGCGACGGTTGGGCTTACGATATCGGCTACGGCGGTTTAGATCACGTACTCGCTTCCGGCGCAAATGTAAATATTTTGGTTCTCGATACCGAAGTTTACTCTAACACCGGTGGTCAGGCATCAAAGTCAACCCCAATGGGAGCTGTTGCAAAATTTGCAGCATCAGGTAAAATTATGGGTAAAAAAGACTTGGGCTTGATCGCAATGTCTTACGGAAATGTTTACGTGGCAAAAATTGCGATGGGCTCAAACGATGCGCAGACCGTAAAGGCTATTTTGGAAGCTGAAGCTTACGATGGTCCTTCTTTAATTATCGCATACAGCCATTGTATTGCACACGGAATAAACATGGGAACCGCAATGAAGAATCAAAAAGCTGCGGTGGATTCAGGCCACTGGCCGTTGTACCGTTACAATCCTATGCTTTCTCTCGAAGGGAAAAATCCTTTTAAGCTTGAATCTAAAGCACCAAAGATTCCTTTAAAAGATTACACGTATATGGAAACCCGCTATAAGATGTTGACCAAATCTCATCCGCAACAGGCTGAAGTTTTAATGGAACATGCACAGGATGGTGTGAACAAAAAATTCCATTATTATGAACAGCTGGCAGCCTTAAAAGACGATAACGAAGAAGTGAAATAGTAAAGAAAAAAAATGTACCGCGGAATCTTACTCTGCGGTACAGAATTAATAAAAATTAAAAGGATAAACAAATGGATTTAACAACAACGTATCTCGGATTAGAATTAAAAAATCCTCTGGTTCCTTCAAGCGGACCTTTACAAAGAGAAATAAAAAATATCAAAGCGATGGAAGACGCTGGCGCTGCAGCGGTTGTTCTCTGGTCTTTATTTGAAGAACAACTTACACATGAACAGCTTGAATTACATCATCATACATCAGCGCACGCAGAAAGTTTTGCCGAAGCAACAACTTATTTCCCGGAACAATCGGAATACCACGTTGGACCGGAAGAATATTTAGAGCACATCCGCAAAGCAAAAGAAGCAGTAGAAATTCCTATCATTGCCAGCTTGAATGGAAAGTCAATTGGCGGCTGGGTTGATTACGCCAAAAAAATTGAAGAAGCCGGTGCCGACGCGATTGAATTGAACATTTATAAATTAGCTACCGATAGCAGCAAATCCTCCTCCGAAGTTGAGAAAGAATATATTGAAGTCGTTAAGTCGGTAAAATCCTCAGTTAAGATTCCTCTTGCTGTGAAACTTCATCCATTCTTTACATCAATTACAAATATTTCGGAAGAGTTGGTAAAAGCCGGTGCAGATGGACTAGTTCTTTTCAACCGTTTTTATCAGCCGGATATTGATCTTGAAAATTTGGAAGTTATTCCGAATGTTCTTCTTTCCACGCCGATGGCAATGCGTTTGCCGTTGCGCTGGGTTGCGATCCTACACGGAAAAGTTAAAGCTGACCTTGCGGCAACTTCAGGAATCTATACTGAAAAAGATGTTTTGAAAATGCTTATGGCAGGTGCAAACGTTACGATGATGATGTCGAGTTTATTGAAGTTCGGAATTCCTCATTTGGCCGATGTGTTAGGTAAATTAAAATTCTGGATGGAAGTGAACGAATACGAATCCGTTGAACAAATGCGCGGAAGCATGAGCTACCAAAATGTTGCCGATCCTTCCCAGTTTGAACGCGCTAACTATATGAAAGTATTAAACTCATACCGTTAATACTGAAGGATATATTCTTTAAAAGAAAAAATCCCGCGTAATGCGGGATTTTTTTTGTTTGGTAATTGTGTTTTTTGGGGGAGTTACTTAGAGTGATAAATTTTAATTATTCTACAATCTTTCTTTTCGATTTCCGCGTATGGTACACCACCATCATATTTTGCAGGAAGAGTTCCCTCAACTTGCCAAATATGTTCATTAATCAATTTAGCTTTAAATGGTTTTCGGGAGTAAATTTCTCTCCCGTAAATTGGGAACCAAATTGCCTCGGCAATTTTAATTGCGGTTTTCGCATCGGGAACAAAGCCATCTTTTGGAATATATTCATCTTTGATAGAGTCGGTATTATAATTTGGCGTGATAAAAGAAGAACTTAAACAAAGAAATACAACAATGGCATACACCAATCTTTTAAAAACATTAAATCTATCCATTTCGTTAATCCTTTTTTGGATTTTATATTAACAGGAATCCCATTAAAACAAAATTCCCGCTCAAGAGGCGGGAATTTTAGTATATCTTACAATTTAATTGAACTGTTTACATCATTTCAATTTCGCTTAAATCTGCCAGAACAATTTTTCTTGTAGAAGGAATTGTTTTCCTGGTTTTCTCTTTTGCCGTTCGCTTTTCAAGCTGCGCCGGTTTTCCGTTCTTCGGTCCTTGCTCGGGCTGGTTTTCGTAGGCAAAGACTTTATTCTCATAGTTGCGGAGAATAATTTTATCTTCATCATAATGAAGAACGTAATTTGGAATGAGTGGGATTTTTCCGCCGCCGCCAGGGGCATCAATTACAAAGTGAGGAATTGCCAATCCGCTCGTCCATCCGCGAAGATTTTCAATTATCTCCAATCCTTTTGCAATTGAAGTTCTAAAGTGATGCGTTCCTTTTGTCTGATCAGCCATATATATATAGTATGGTCTCACTCTAATCTTCAAAAGTTTTTGCATCAGTTCGCGCACAACCAACGGATCGTCATTCACACCTTTCATCAAAACCATCTGGTTTCCAACGGGACATCCAGCATTTGAAAGCATTTCGCACGCTTTGGTGCTTTCGGGTGTAATTTCCCACGGATGATTGAAGTGGGTGTTCACATAAATCGGATGATATTTTTTCAACATCTCAACAAGCTTTGGAGTAATGCGCTGCGGAAGTACGCACGGCATTTTTGTACCAAGACGAATAATTTCGATATGAGGAATTGTGCGTAAGCGTTTTAGAATTTTCTCGAGCATTACATCGGTGAGCATCAACGGATCACCGCCGGATAGAATAACATCGCGAATCTCGGTGTGCTGTTCCAAATAATTGAACGCAGCTTCCAATCCTTTCATCGAGATTTTATCCTGATCGCCGACTTTCCGTTTTCTTGTGCAGAAACGGCAGTACAAACCGCATTGGCTTGTTGTTAAAAACAAAGCACGGTCCGGATAGCGGTGCGTGATGTTGGGAACGGGGCTCATCCCGTCCTCGTTCAACGGATCATCGTTCGCATCAAAATCATTAAGTTCCTTTATATCGGGAACGCATTGCAGCCAGATTGGATCACCCGGCTCGCGGATTAAACTTAAATAATAGGGATTGATGCGAACCTGAAAAAATTCATTCAGACTCTCAGCAACGGTTCTATCAATACTGAATTTTTCAACCAGTTGATCAACAGTGTGAACACTGTCTCGAACCATTTGTTGCCACAGTTCCATTACTTCACCTTACTCATTTGTTCAACAAATATTTACCGAAGACAAGCAGGGCGTCTCCAACAGCATAAAAATCATTTATTTGTGCAACGATTGAAAATTCATTTTTAAAATAAAATTTCTGCGTTGCGCCGTATAATTCTTTAGAAGAAGTTTCAGCCAGAAGCCAGCGTCCGTTTCTTTCACGAACAAACGCTTCTGCATGTAGTACTAATTTTTTTCCAATACCTTTACCGGAACTTTCGGGATCTACCACAATCCAGTAAAGATCATAAACTCCATCGGTTAGCGGGCGTTTACCGGTGCAGTGATAGCCAAGAACTTTTCCTTTTTCTGTATAAACAAAAACATGATAATCACTTTGCTCTTCGTTCAAGAGTGTGATATCAATAAGTTCTAAAGCAACACTTACTTCTTCTTCTTTAAAGTTATTTGTTTTCCGTAAAATTGTTTCTAAAGCGGGGCGGTCAGCCTGCTTTAATTTGCGTATCACGTTTTCCTCTGTGTAAAGCTAAATTAATTATTTTATAAAGCATCTCTTCGTAGTGAAGACCGGATGCTTTTGCTGCGCGTGCAAATCCTGAATCGGTAGAAATATCCGGATTTGGGTTTACTTCAATAACGTAAGGTACATCGTTTTTATCTAAACGAATATCAACGCGTGCATAATCTCTGCATTCCATCGCGTTGAATGTTGCTAGCGCGGTGGATGAAATATTTCTTCTCTGCTCTTCAGTAAGTGGAGCGGGACATTTTGGAGTCGTATGTTTGTAGTACAAACTTTCGGAGATCCATTTCCCTTCATACGTTACAATTTTAGGAAGATGCTCAGGCAGACCGCTGAAATCTATTTCGGAGATCGGCAGCGTACTGTTTCCTAAAACCGCAATGTTAAACTCTCTTCCTGCAATATACTCTTCAACAATAACCTCCTGGTTATATGTTGAAGTTAAAAACTTGATCTGCTTTTTTAAATTCTCAAAAGAAGAGACAACCGAGTGTTCGGAAATTCCGATGCTTGCATCTTCTTTTGCTAATTTAGTAATAACCGGGAATTGCAAAGAAAAACTTTTTTGTGTAATACGTGAGTGGGGCTTATAGGTGAGTGAACCGGGAGTATTAATTCCGTGAGAACGAAGAATTTGTTTTGCATAAGTTTTATTCAAACAATTTCCGAGTGCTTGCGGATGATTTCCCGTGTATGAAATATCTAAAAGATCAAAAATTCCTGCGTGAAAAGCTTCAAACGTAGCATTCCCTTCAACTGATTCAACCATATTAAAAATCGCGTCGGGATTAATCGATGAAATTTTTCTGATTGTTTCACCAATGTTTTTGGTTACGGCTAAGGTTTCAACGTGAGCAAAATATTTTTTCAATGACGTTACTAAGGTGTCAAGCTCATTTACAAAACTGCTTTCCGAGGTATCGTCTACCGTTCCGTCAAATTCCTTCGGCTTTCCATTGTAGACTTGATAAATACTTACGGGTGCATTGTAGCAAAGCAATATTTTTGCGTCAATGATCATACTAAGTTGTAACGTTTTGCTGCTGTGTATAAAACTTTGTTTAACATGGTTGTGTAATCCATTCCGGCGGTTCTTGCGGCTTTGGGATAACATGAATTATCTTTCGGATCGGGCAAGATTCCCGGCAGAGGATTTATTTCTATAATATTCGGTTCTCCGTTTGCATCGAGACGAATATCAATTCTACTCCAATCTCTGCAGCGAAGAACTTTATATGTTTCTAAACAAACGTTTTTGATTTTTCGTTCAAGTTCGTTGTTAAGTTTTGCCGGACAGGAAAAAACATCAAGCGGATTTTCTTTTGTGTCGAGAATCCATTTGGCTTCATAAGAATAAATCGGAATAAAGTCTTCGGGGAATTCCGAATAATTTATTTCAACAATTGGAAGAACTTCAGTTTCTTTTCCGTTGCCGAGCATTGCGACAGTGAATTCTCTTCCCGGTAAAAACTCTTCCAGCAATGCCGACTGATTGTACTCGTTCAAGACTCTTTCCACTTCTTTTTCAAGTTCCGTATAACTTTTGACGAACGAAGAAGTAAAAATTCCTTTGCTTGAACCTTCGGCGTTCGGTTTTACGATAACAGGAAAATTCAATTGGAATTTTTTCAAGTCGTCTACCTGATCAACGACTATAAATTTTGGTGTTGGAATCTTGTAGTAAGATAAAATTTCTTTTGTGCGAGCTTTGTCCAAACAAATTGCAAGCGTTGAAGGATCGGAACCGGTGTAAGGAATATTCAGCATGTCAAGCATTGCAGGAATTTGCGCTTCTCTGCTTACTCCGAAAAATCCTTCAGCTACATTAAATACGATGTCAGGCTTTACTTCTTTCAATTTCTCGAAAGCGTTGTAGTCTGCTTCAATCATTGTAACGGAATGAAATTCGGCTAGTGCATCGCGCACAGCATTGACGGTGTCACGGCTATCCCACTCAGCAAAGGTGTCTTGAATTTTTTTTTGTGAGTTCTGAAAAGATGTTACGGGGTTTGGAGACAATTCATCAATGAAAGAAGTACTTTCAGGTTTTACATTAAATGTTAGTGCAACATTCAAGCGAACATTACGTGATGAAAAAATTTTTGTCTCCTTTAATTATTTTTTTTGTCCAAATATAAGTAGAAAAATTTTTATGTCAATATTTTTTGCTCTTCTACAAAAAAAAGTTTTTCAACGTCGATTCAAAAAAAATATTTTCACTACCCTACTTTAGCGTACTTTAAATTTTCAGAATAGTGTTCGAGAAGATTTTTTCTGATGACTGCATGCTCTTCTTTGAGAAGTTGAGGATCATTTGCAACAATTTCAAACGCATCTGTCTTTGCCTGCAAAAGCAATTCACTGTCCCTTATGATGTCGGAGAATTTCAATTCAGGAAACCCGCTTTGCTTCACTCCAAAAATATCTCCGGGACCTCTCAGCTTCATATCAACTTCTGCAATTTTAAATCCATCAAGATGCTTTACCATTGTTTGCAGACGAATTGCCGACTTATGTTTTTCTATTAATACAGGAGACAAGTATTCCAGCGCTTTCGGAAGTCGAGCTGAAGACGCTGCGTATTCATCCTTTGTAACAAGTATACAATAAGCTTGTTCCGTTCCTCTACCGACTCGTCCACGTAGTTGATGAAGCTGTGACAAACCAAAACGGTGTGCGTCATCAATTAAAATGATGTTTGCGCCGGGTATGTCAATTCCAACTTCAATTACTGTTGTTGAGATAAGCACATCATATTTTTTTGCAGCGAAAAGAAGCATTACTTCTTCTTTTTCCTGCCATTTCATTCTTCCGTGGATTAAGCCAACATTCAAATCTTTGAAATAGGTTTCTTTTAAATTTTCGTACAGTGTTGTTGCCGCTTTCAATTCCAGTTTTTCTGATTCCTCAACAAGCGGATAAACGATAAACGTTTGTACACCTTCTTTCGTTTTATCAAGAATAAATTTGTAGATTTCAGGTAGTTTGCTTTCTCCACGAAGAAACGTTTTTATCGGAATTCTATTCTTCGGCATTTCAGTGATTGTTGAAACATCGAGATCACCGTAGATGGTCATTGAGAGTGTGCGCGGAATTGGCGTTGCTGACATAACTATCACTTCCGGTACGCTTCCTTTTGATGCGAGTCTTGCCCGCTGTGCAACACCAAATCGGTGCTGCTCATCAATAACAACCAATCCAAGTTTTTTAAAATGAACTCCTTCTTCGAACAATGCATGCGTTCCGATGATGATATCTGCTTCTTGTAAAGCAATCTCATCAAGATTTTTGTTGCGCAAACTTTTTCTCTGTCCACCGATGATAAGCGTTGGTTTAATCTCATACTGAGGATAAAGAGTATGAAAATTCTGGAATAGTTTAGAAATATTTTTCGCATGCTGATCTGCAAGAATTTCCGTTGGCACCATGATCACCGCTTGAAAGCCGTTATCAACTGCAACTAGCATAGCAATGAGCGCCACAATTGTTTTGCCGCTTCCAACATCACCTTGCAGCAACCGGTTCATCGGTTTTTCATTTTTCATGTCGGAAAGAATTTCAGTTAAAACTTTTTTCTGCGCAGCGGTTAACTCAAACGCAAGCGATTTGATAAAATCCTTTACAAGATTTGTTTTTAGCGGAAGAGAAAGTCCTTTTAACTTTTCTTTATAATTATTTTTTCTAAGCGCAACCAATGTTTCGATGTAAAAAAGCTCTTCGTAAGAAAACCTTTTCTTCGCTTCATTTAATTGTTCATCGCTTTCGGGAAAGTGCATTTGCCTTATAGCATCTTGTAAATTTTGAAGTTGATGCTTTTCTCTTATCTGCGCCGGAAGAGTTTCTTTTACAAGCGAAAGATATTCATCAATAGCGAACGAAATTATTTTACGGAAACTGAGATCGCCAATGTTTTTTTCTTTTAATTCCTTTGGAATGCGGTAGAAAGGAATGATCTTGCCAGTGTTGTAAAAGAATTGTGATTCATCTTCGCTTATTCGGTCAAAATCGGGGTGAACGAATTGCAATTCACCGTACCGCGAGATTGTTGGTTTTGCAGAGATCGCAAAAATTTCTCCGCTGTTAAATTTATCTTGAAAATATTTTGCCCCTTGAAACCAAACGCATCCGAAATATCCGTCTTCATCCCGCAACTTAACGTTAAAAATTCTTTTTCCTCTAAATGTGAGTGAGTCTTTATCAACAACTTTTCCAATCACGGTTATTTCACCATCGTATCCATCTTCAATAACTTTGTAAGCTTTACTTGAAGTTAGTAAGTTTCTTCTATCTAAATAGCGGGTGGGAAAATAGAAAAGCAAATCTTTTATAGAACGAATTCCAATTTTGGCAAACGTCTCCGCGCGCTTCGGTCCAACGGTTTTGATATATTGGATCGATTGCTCTAATGGATTACTGTTTTGCGCGCTCATACGTTGATTTGTCTCGTTTTTAACTTTCTCTATTTCTGATGTCAAATTAATAGGAAAAATAATATTTTAGTAATGAGAAAGTAGAAAACTTTCATACCCATTAACAATCAAAGATAGCTATGCGCTGGGAAAAACTTCTGTCATCTAAAATTCTTGGTTACGATAAAAGCGATAAGAAGAATAATCCTTCTTACGATGGCCGCAGCGCTTTTCAAAAAGATTTTGACCGCGTGGTGTTTTCTTCGGCATTTAGAAGACTGCAGGACAAGACACAAGTTTTTCCTTTACCCGAAAGCGATTTCGTTCACACCAGATTAACACACAGCCTTGAAGTTTCATGCGTAGGGCGTTCGCTTGGGAATCTTGTGGGCGAAAAAATTATTGAACGGCATCCGCGGCTTAAAAAGAATTTTACAAAATTCCATTTTGGTGAAATTGTTGCAGCCGCTTGTTTAGCGCATGATATCGGCAATCCTCCCTTTGGTCATTCTGGTGAAGATGCTATTTCCGATTACTTCAAAACGGGAAACGGCAAACCGCTTGAAGAAAAAATTAATGATGAAAAGAAATGGAACGACTTAATTAAGTTTGAAGGAAATGCGCAGGGATTCAGAATTATTTCGCAACTGCAAAATCCAAATGTGCTGGGAGGACTTAGATTAACACACGCCACACTTGCAGCGTTCACCAAATACCCGAAAGAATCTTTTCTTCAACCGTCTCAAACCAACAACGCAAGTTCGACAAAACCACCGAAGATTTATAAGAAGTTTGGATTCTTCCAATCCGAAAAAAATATTTTTCAAACAGTTGCTGAAGAAGTTGGTTTAACAAAAAAGACGAAAGAGAAAAATTCCTTTTTCTGGTGCCGTCATCCTCTTGCGTTTTTGGTTGAAGCTGCGGACGATATTTGCTATCGGATAATGGATCTTGAAGACGGTTCGCATCTCGGTTTGGTTTCGTTCGAAGAAACTGAAAACTTGCTGATGCCGCTTATCGGTAAAACAAAATTAAAACTTTACAACACGCGCGATGAAAAAGAGAAAATCGGTTACTTGCGCGCAAAGGCTATTACCTTACTGGTTGAACAATTGGCAAAAGCTTTTATCGATAACGAAGAGCAAATTCTCGTGGGTGATTTTGAATCGGAACTTATCAGTGTTATTTCAGCCCGTAAACCGCTTGAGGTAATTGAAAAAGTTTCTGTTGAAAAAATCTATTCTTACAAAACCGTTATTGAACGCGAAGCGGTCGGGTACGAAGTACTCGGCGGGTTACTCGATATTTTTGTCTCAGCTTTGCTTGATTTTTCAAACGAGAAGCATTCACACAGAACAAAAACCATCATCAAACTTTTTCCACCGCAATTTGAACTTGCAAAAAATTCGGACGAAGATTTTTATTCCAAACTTTTACAAATAACCGATTTCATTTCCGGGATGACCGACACGTTTGCTGTTTCTCTTTACAGAAAATTAAAAGGAATTTCTTTACCACAATAAATCTAAGGGAAAGTACTTATGAAAAAATATTTAATTCTAATTTTGCTAATTGTTAGCGGAGTTTTTATGCAAGGACAAATTTCTCCAACTGAAACTTCATTCTTGGCAAACGATGAAATCACCCCCTTTAGCCTGATGCCGATACCCGATTCGGTAAATTATCTGACTGGTAGATTTAAAATTGATAAATCGTTTACGTTGGCAATCACTGGGAATCCTGATAAAAGAATTTATAAGTATGCAACAAATTTTCTTCGTCGGCTTTCCGGAAGAACTGGGTTATTCTTAACTCAAGATGTGATAACAAAAGCTGACAGCAACCCGAGAGCTAATTTAGTAATTTCTGTTCAACAGCCAGGGGAAGTTAAACTCAACGAGTATGAAAATTATAACATGGGAATTTATGCTAATAAAATAGTAATTAAAGCTGTTACTGAAATTGGTGCAATGCGTGGATTGGAAACTTTATTACAACTTTTGCAGCCCGATTATAACAACTATTATTTTCAATCAGTTTTAATTTATGATAAGCCACGTTTTCCTTGGCGCGGATTGATGATTGACGCTTGCCGTCATTTCATGCCGGTTGAAGTTATAAAGCGAAATCTTGACGCAATGGCTGCGGTTAAGTTAAATGTTTTTCACTGGCACTTGAGTGAAGATCAAGGATTCCGTGTTGAGTGCAAAACTTTCCCGAAACTTCACGAACTTGGTTCCGACGGAATGTATTACACACAAGCACAAATAAAAGAAATTCTTGCTTATGCTGAAGACCGAGGTATTCGTGTAATTCCGGAGTTTGACGTTCCGGGACATTCAACTTCCTGGTTTGTCGGTTATCCTGAATTAGCAAGCGCTCCAGGGCCATATACAATTGAGCGGCAGTGGGGAGTTTTTGATCCAACGTTTAATCCGACAATTGAAGAGACTTACAAATTTTTCGATGCATTCTTTAAAGAGATGTGCGAACTTTTCCCCGATGAATATATGCACATTGGCGGTGATGAAAACAACGGACATCAATGGAACAAGAACGAACAGATACAAAAGTTCATGAAAGAAAACGGAATTAAAAGTAATCATGACCTGCAAACACTATTTAATAAAAGAATTTTAGCAATCCTTACCAAGTATGGGAAGAAGATGATCGGTTGGGATGAAATTCTTCAACCAGATTTGCCGAAAAATATTGTTATTCAATCGTGGCGCGGAACAGAAGCACTTGCGAAAGCTGCACAGCAAGGTTACATGGGAATTCTTTCCAACGGCTATTATATTGATTTGAATCAACCGACCGATTACCATTATTTAAATGATCCGGTTCCGGCTGATTCAAAATTAAGCGATGCTGAAAAGAAATTTGTGCTTGGTGGCGAAGCAACAATGTGGGCAGAATTTGTTGTACCGGAAAATGTTGATTCGCGGATTTGGCCCCGTACAGCAGCAATTGCAGAACGTTTTTGGTCACCACAAAATGTAAGAGACGTTGACGATATGTACCGCAGACTTGATAGAATAAATTTTCAACTTGAAGAACTTGGAATTACCAACACTAAAAATCAAGAAATGATGCTGCGCCGTTTAACTAATAATGCTGAAACAGCTTCCCTCAAAACTCTCATCGATTTGATAGAACCTGTAAAAATTTACGCGCGACATGATCAAGGCGTACAATATTATTCCTATTCACCTTACACTCGCGTAGTAGACGCCGCTGTTCCCGATGCACCGGCAGCGCGCAAGTTTAGAAAATTAGTGGATGAGTTTTTGAGCGGTAAAAAGGAATTGAAAAGTGAAATCGTCAACACTCTAACTCTTTGGAAAGACAATTTTCAAAAGTTAAAAAAAATTATCGATAAACAACCCATATTGAAAGAAATTGAAGGCCTCTCACTTGCGTTAATGTTTTTAGCAGACGATGGATTAACCGCCGTTTCTTTGATCGACAAACAAGCAAAGGCAGACGCTGAATTTTTGCTAACTTTTTCAAGAAACGTTGAAGGAGCAAAGAAACCTCAAGGGCAAGCCGAACTGATGATTGTTAGCGCAATTGAGAAATTAGTGAAAGCAGTGCAGTAGAAATTTAAATTATTGTGTAACACAGCAATTATTTAAGGCGGAAAAACTTTCCGCCTTTTTTATAACAATTTTACCACTAGTCGATAACTCTATTTACTCTGCGGTATTGTAAAATAAAAAATTGATCCCACCCCCAGTTCACTTTCAACCCAAATACGTCCGTCGTTTTTTTCAATCATTTCTTTGCAGATAAGCAATCCTAAACCGGTTCCCTTTTCCCCTTTGGTTCCTTTCGTGGAAACATTTACATCAACTTTGAATAATTGTTTAACCATATCTTCATTAATACCAATTCCAGCGTCAGCAATAGATACCTTTATAAAATCATTTTCATATTCTGACTTAATTTTTATTTCATTTTCCGGATTCGAAAACTTGATTGCGTTAGAAATCAAATTCTGGATCACCGACTGAATCATAAAAGCATCGGCAAAAACCCGGGTGGTCCGGTCAATCTCGTTTACAATTGTTATCCCTTTCTGGATGGCATTGTTCTTTAACAAATTATTGGCATTTTCTACTACTTTTGATAGTGAAAAATCTGTTGGAACAAATTGAGTTTTACCTAATTGTAGAGAAGACCAGCTTAATAAATTTGTGAGTAGGCTGAAAAGATCTGTTATTATTCTGTGTAATTCTGAAAGGTATTTCTTTTTCTCAACTGGTTCTAACTCATCAAATTCACTTATCAACATTTCTGAAAAGCCGAGTAATCCGGTAAACGGACTACGTAAATCATGCGCGATTACAGAAAACAGTTTGTCCTTTGTAGCGTTAAGTCCGTAAAGTTGATCTCGTTGAGATGAGATCATTTTATTCATCTTATCAAGTTCAACATTTACTTTTTTATGTTCTCGATTTCTTTTGATAAGTATAAAGGTTATTATACTTACGAAGAGGAGCAACAGAGAAAAAATAGCCGTTAAATAATTCTGATTTTTTTTCTGCGCGGCGATGGCAAGTTCTTGTTTTTCCGATTCACTCTTCAATTGTGCACGGTAAAGTTTTTTATTGGTTTCATCATTGTATAGCATTGACGAATAATTGTTCGATATTTGAAGATATTCGTAGGCCTCCTTATACTTTCCCAACCTAAAATAATTTTGGGCCAAGGAATAAGAACTATGCATTACTAAAACTTTAAAATCTTCTTCCAAGGCCATCTTTTGTGATTGTTTTGCATACTCCAGCGCCCCAAGTTGATCTCCTTCTTTAAACAAAAGATCGCTAATATTCAACAAGATCAGTGCCGCATCGAGATTTGCATGGATACTTCTACTTAGTTCCAATGCTTTCAACAAATATGATTTTGCCTCCTTAAACCTGCCGCTCGTATTGTACGCCGTTCCAAGTAAAGTATAGGTTGAAGCAGTAACATCTTGCAACTTTATTCTTTCCGCAATACCCACCGCTAGGTTTGAATAGAAGATTAGAGAATCATATAGCGCAGGTTTCACCCATCTTTCAATTATTTTGTTATATGAGAACTCAGGAGTCGCAGTTTGAGCAGGAGAAAGATTTATTCCCGAATTAACGTAAAGTTCAAAATAAATTGCTGCAAAACGGTTATACGTTCGGGCAAGACCGATACTGTCTTTTGCATCCGTAAAAATTTTTAAAGCCATGTTGCAATATCTTAAAGCAAAATTGTATTCGCCTGCAGCGCGGTAAGTTTCCCCCATTGCCCGATAAACATCAGCTTCTTTTATAGGTAAATCCAAACTTTTATATAATTGAAGAGATCTTGTAAGTGCGTCTATAGATTTTGTAAATTCACCATGTCGTTCCCAATATAAACCGAACAGATAATGCCCTCTTGCTTCTCCTTCTTTAAAGTTGCCGGTGGAAGCAAGGTTAATTGATGCTTTGAGTAGTTCTATAACATTTATCTTAGGGGATTCCGGCTCATTCTCAATATAGTTTAATACCGCTGTAACTTTTTCTTTTGGTGTTTTATATTCTTTGGATAATTCACTAAAACTAATTGTACTATCTTGGTTGTTGTAAGCTTCTATCGAAATGTTCAAAAGCAAAACTACAGCCAGTAAAATTTTCTTTAAACTCATTGCTTGTCCCAAATAAAAAATTTCATGTCTTCACTCTGTAACTTAAAAAAACTAAACCTAATAATGAATTGTTGTTTTTGATTTACGAGATGAATGTTTTTGGGTTTGGTGGCTTAACAAAAAAAACCGCAGAAGCTATCTGCGGTTTTTTAATTTGTTACTCTTAACTATAATCTACTTTACCATTTTCCCGGTTTTAAGTTCTTCGCTCAAACGTTTCATTTTGTACATGTCTTGCAGTGCTTCAAGCATTCCGGATGAGTGAACGGAAACCGTTCTGTTAGCTGTCTCATCAAAGATAAAGTTACCCGGTAGGCTTTCAATGTTTCCGTCAAAAGCTAATCCAACAACTTCGGCATTTTTGTTTATTAAAGGACTTCCGGAGTTTCCACCGATAATATCATTAGTAGATATAAAATTCATCGGAGTTTCAAGATTGAAATCTGCTGAAGGATTTTCCCAGCGTTTTGGCAAATTCCACGGAGATTGTTTATTGAAGGAATAATATCGATCATACAATCCGTAAAAAGTGGTATTAACCGGCGCTTTTGTTCCGTTATAATCGTAGCTTTTAACAACACCATCAGCAATACGAAGTGTAAAAGTCGCGTCAGGCGGAATTGAAGTTCCATACACTTCAAACATTGCTCTACCCAATAATTGAACATAGTTTGCTTCGCGTTCGTTAATTTCTTTTATCTTGGCCTGCACTTCTTCTAATTGCTTTTCGGTCTTAACAATATATTGAATAAATGGATCGTCGGAAGAAAGAATTGCATCAGGTCCAGCTGCAACAAGTTGATTAACTTTTTCAACATCACTTAAAATCGATTTGTTGACAGCATACTGCAAAGCTTCATTTCCCTTTTTTCCACCGGTAAGGATTTTTGATAATTCAGAATCTTCACCAAGAAGTTTTATATTTATTCCAATGACCACAGCAGCAAATTTATCTGCTACCGTTTTATCAAAATTAACTGGGGCTAAATTTGCCTTTACATTTTCAACTTCTGATTCTTTATACTGCTTCATTCTTTCAGAATCAGGTAACTTCATCTGTTGAGCAAAATCAACCAGTTTGTTTGCAACTTGGAAATACTCAGTTGAAATGCCTCTACCTGCCACATTAAAGGCTGCATTTCTAGCGAAGTACTGTTTGGCTTCTGCTCTTGTTCCGGCAATTTTATCCCAAAGTTCACCATATTTTGCTTTTAATTCAGGTTTAGCCATAACTGCAGCTTTGAATTTTGCTTCAAAATCTTTTTTCTTCTGCATGAAGATTGGATTCCTTAGTCCGTCTAAGATTCCTTTATAAGCTTTTTGCGAATTTGCCATACTAAATAAGCGGTCTTGCAGTTCGAACTTCCGATCAGGATGCTCTGCAATAACTTGTTCATAAATACTAACTGCACCGTTTAATAAATCCATTGTCAACGGATAAGCATAATCTCTCTGATATTCGAGAATTGAGGTGGTTGACAAACGGCTTGTACGTCCAGGGTTTCCTACAACAAATACAGGCTCACCTTCAACAGCGCCATTGGTTGACCATTTGAAATAGTTTTTTGTTTTCAACGGTTCTCCGTTTTCATCATAAACGCGGAAAAATGAACAGTCGAGATCATAACGTGGATAGGTAAAATTATCAGGATCTCCGCCGAAAAATCCCATCTGAACCTCGGGAGCAAAAACTATTCTTACGTCATCAAATTTTCTATAAACATAGAGAGAATATTTTCCGCCGTTGTAAAAGGTTACTACTTGTGCAGTATAACTCTTCCCTTTTGCAGCAAGAGCTTTATCTGTTAATTCAGTAATTTTATTTTGTTTGTTCTTTGCAACTTCGGCATCGGTTTTTCCGGCATCAATTGCGGATTGAACCTGAGCCGTTACATCTTGAATTTCGACTAACTGAGAAACATATAATCCCGGAACTTTTCTTTCATCAGCTAAAGTGTTTGCAATAAAACCATCGTCAGCTAAATTTTCCCCTTCTCTATTAACTTTTCCAACACTTTCGCGTGCGCAATGATCGTTCGTCATTACTAATCCATCTTCAGAAACAAAGGAGGCAGAACAGTAGCTGGCAAAACGTAAGGAGGACATTCTAACATTGTCTAACCATTCTTCATTCAAAGAAAAATTATATTCTGATTTGAAATAATCTTTCGGAGGAAAATCGAACGTCCACATTTTTCCGGTATCGAATTTACCGGCTTTGATGGTATCTATATTTAACCATTGATCCGAATGCGATTTTGTAGAGTCAATTGTAGATCCACAGCCCATGACAAAAAAAGTCATCAGCACAAGAGAACTTACAAATCGTGCTTTTGTAGATTTGTACATCATATAAGGTGCCTTATATTAAAGATAGTTTAAATTAATTAAGTTTATAATCCCCACTAACTTGGAAGTAACACTTCTCAAGAATGATAAGATGAGCAGCAAAACATTGTGAAAGAGAAAGGCTGCTCCGGAAAATTAAGTATACATTCCGGAGCTATATAAAGGTTCAATTTCCCATTCGTCTTCAACCGTACCAACGCAATGAGAACACTTTTCAATACTGAACGTGACTTTTTCTTCGAGCGCGGATGCGCGGACAAAGTTTAACACCGTCTGGCAACTTGAACATTGCACTGCGTGATGAGTTAAAACTTTATTGCTGCACTCCGGACATAAAAACCCCAATTTATCCGGTTGTTCGTGCGGATTTAATAAGAAGATAGTATTACACTTCACATTATTGCACTTCGTAAAATGTAAGGGTACCGTAGAAATTGTTGCGATAAGTTACTCCATTTTTTGCTTGTAAACTTATTTAATGAATCGATTCTTTCCTAAGAAAAAATTTTTCTCCATCTTATTCCAATTATAACCAGAAAAGCCTAATTTTAGGAACTGAATTAACAAAATCAAACGAGAGGAAATCATGGAGAAAATAGCATCTTTTAAAGCTTACGATATTCGAGGAAAAGTTCCTTCAGAACTGAATGAAGAACTTGCTTATAATTTTGGGCGCGGACTTACCAAACATCTTTCATGTAAAACTGCCGTTATTGGACATGATGTTAGAAGTTCGTCTCAACTACTCTCCGACGCACTGGCAAAAGGATTTACCGACAGCGGAGTTAATGTGATTGATATTGGTCTCTGCGGAACTGAGATGATCTACTTTGCTACCTCTTTTCTTGGAACAGAAGCAGGGGTTATGATAACCGCAAGTCACAATCCTCCGGAGTACAACGGAATGAAAGTGGTGAAAAAAGATTCTGTTCCCGTTGGCTATGATTCTGGTTTAAAAGAAGTTGAGCAGATTATTTTGCAAAATGATTTTCTTCCTCTCGCGGATAAAAAAGGAACGATCACAAAACAAGATATTACAAAAGAATTCATTGCAAACCTTGATAAATTTTTCGATGTGAAAAAATTAAATCCAATGAAGGTGGTTGTAAATGCTGGTAACGGCTGCGTTGGACCAATATTAAATCTTCTTGAGCCAAATCTTCCCTGCCAGATGATCAAACTATTTAACGAACCTGATCCTACATTTCCAAACGGTGTTCCAAATCCAATGCTCGAAGAAAACAGAAAACCTACGATAGATTCTATCATTGCCAACAAAGCTGATTTGGGAGTTGCCTGGGATGGTGATTACGATCGATGCTTCTTCTTTGATGAATTCGGAAATTTTATAGAGGGATATTACATCGTTGGTTTGCTTGCAAAATCCATTTTGAAAAAATTCCCGGGAGAAAATATCATTCACGATCCGCGCTTAGTTTGGAACACTGTTGAAGTTGTTACCAAAGCAAACGGAAACGCTGTACAATCAAAAAGCGGTCATGCATTTATCAAACAAAAAATGAGAGAGGTTAACGCTATTTACGGCGGTGAAATGTCGGCGCATCATTACTTTAGAGAAAATGCCTATTCGGATAGTGGAATAATTCCATTCTTACTTGTTATGCAATTAATGTCTGAAGAAGGCAAAACTCTTTCCCAACTCGTCGGCGAAATGATGAAAAATTATCCTTGCTCCGGAGAAATTAATTCAACTATTACCGATCCAGCCGCAAAGATAAAAGAAATTGAAGCAGCTTATCCGGGCGGAAAACGTGAATCTGTTGACGGTATCAGCATCGAATATGACGAATGGCGTTTCAATTTACGTATGTCCAATACCGAACCGATCATTCGCCTTAATGTTGAGACCCGCAATGATGAAACACTGATGAAAACAAAAACCGATGAACTTCTCCAATTAATTAGAAAATAAATTAATATCACGCTGCCCGCTAAGTATGCGGGCAGCATACCCTTTTCCGCTTTATGAAATCACTCGAACGCATAACCGTTTACCCGATCAAATCATTCGATGGTATCAACCTTGATTCGGTTGAAATTACTCAAGGTGGAAGCTTGCGTTATGACCGGGAGTTTGCTTTTATTGATGAAGATGGGAAATTCATAAACGGAAAGAAATTTCCTCAAATACATTCTATTCAGACTCACTTCAATTTAACTGCATCGCTTGTGGAAGTTTCCGTTAAACAAGATAATCTCAAAAAAATCTTCCATCTTGAAAAAGAAAAAAATGAGATAGAAAAATTCTTCTCTGAGCTTTTCGAAAAAAAACTTTTCTTCAGGCAAAACAAAGAGAGCGGTTTCCCGGATGACCTTACTGCTTATGGTCCAACGGTTGTAAGTACTGCAAGTTTGGAAGAGGTAGCTAAATGGTTTTCGGCTATTTCTTTTGAAGAATTGTACCGGAGATTTCGTCCTAATCTTTTGATAAACGCATCTCCTCCATTTTGGGAGGACAATTTGTTTGGTGAAAAAGAAGAGGAGAAAGTTTTTCAAATAGGTGAAACCAAATTCGCTGGAGTAAATCCATGCGCAAGATGCTCTGTTCCGACAAAAAATCCGGAAAATGGTGAGGCGATACCCTCCTTCCAAAAACATTTTTCCGAAATGCGAAAAAATACTCTGCCAAATTGGTCAAGCATTTCTCAGTTCGATCACTATTATCGCTTTTGCGTGAACACAAAAATTCCCTTAACGGAAGTTGGAAAAACTTTAACTATCGGCGACACTGCTACAATCGAACCACACTATTAACAATCACTTAAAGGAAAAAAATGCAATCGGAATTAATTATAAAACAAGCTAAAGAAGAAGACGTTCCTTTAATTCTTTCCTTTATTAAAAAGATCGCTGAATATGAAAAACTTTCACACGAAGTAATTGCAGCAGAAGAAATTTTGAGAGAATCTTTATTCGGTGAAAAACCGAGCGCCGAAGTGGTCTTTGGTTATTTGAATAACGAACCTGTAGCGTATGCTGTCTATTTTTATAATTTTTCTACTTTCATAGGGAAAAAGGGGTTGTACCTGGAAGATCTCTTTGTTCTGCCCGAACTGCGTGGAGGTGGAATCGGCAAAAAGATGTTGATCTATTTAATCAAGAAATCAGTTGAAGAAAATTGCGGTAGAATGGAGTGGGCTGTGCTTGATTGGAATGAACCGGCAATCAAATTTTATAAATCACTTGGAGCAAAACCGATGGACGAATGGACAACGTTTCGCTTGGACGAAGTAGCATTAAAAAAAATCGCCTCAAACTAACTACTCTTCATTAAACATGAAGTTAGTTTTTTTGTAATTTCAATTTTATTAAATGGCTTAGAGATAAAATCAGTAAAACCGGCAGAGAGCAACACTTCTTTTTCATTATCGAGTGCGTAGGCGGTAACGGCAATCATTGGAGTATCGCTGTTAATGGTATTTTGTTTGATCAATTTCATTGCTTCCGTTCCCGTCGGACCTTTTCCCAAATTAATATCCATCAATATTGCATTGTACTTTTTCTCGGTTGCTTTCTGAATCGCTTTATCTGCCCGGTTGGCGTATTCAAGTCTACATACTTTTCTTAAAAAAATTGTGATCACGTCACTCGTAGAGGGGTCATCTTCAACCAACAAAACAACCGGAAGATTGTTCTCAAACTTTGTCTCTTTGAAAAATTCAGTCAAACTAAACGTCTTTTTTTCTTCCTCGAGTGTTGGAGATTTAACCGGAGGAAGATGAGCTGCATGAGACTCAACAATTGGAAAATGGAGCGTAAACGTTGAACCAACGCCTAATTCACTATGAACTTCGATACTTCCTTTCAAAAGTGATGTATATTTTTTGACAATCGTTAGACCGAGTCCCAAGCCTTCATAACCGCGCGTAACTCCTTCGCTAACTTGACGGAATTCATCAAAAATTATTTTACAATTTTCGGAGGCAATACCGATTCCCGAATCTGAAATTTCTATCGTAAAATATTTTGCAAAATCTGCTTCATCTTTTTTAAGAACAACGATCACCGTTCCTTCATTGGTAAATTTAATCGCGTTATTCAAAATCTGCGAAAGAATTTCCTCAAAAAGCACTTTGTCCGTTTCGGCAAAACATTCATCTGTTTCGTTTTCAAAAAACAGCTTGATGTTTTTTTGTTGAGCGAAAATTTTGTACTTCTCGGTAATTCCTCGAATGGAAGCAACCACATCAAACAACTCCACTGTAAGAACGACCTTTTCCGCTTCGATTCTTGAGAATTGTAGAATAACATTAAGTGTTTCCAGCAGCCTTCTTCCGCCATACAAAATATTTTTTGACGATTCCTGAATAGAAGAATCTTCGCTTGAATCAATCAAAATTTCCGCAAAACCAAGTATTGAAATTAGAGGAGTGCGCAACTCGTGACTCATGTTTGCAAGAAAGTTTGATTTCAGCCGATTCATTTCTTCGGCTCTATTCTTTGCATCGATTAACGTTTGCTCGGTTTTTTTGATGAGGGAAATATCTCTAACAACACCAATAATCAACGAGATTTTTTTCTTAGCATCACTTAACGCTTTTCCATAGAAATATACGGGAACCACCTCACCGTTTTTCCGTTCCATGGTAAGTTCCGTTTCAAAAAAATCTTGCTTTGCATAAATTGAAAATGACTGCTTAATAAATGATTCGAACCTTGCAGTATCACCAAAAAGGATTTCGCTACCACGCTGAAGTAATTCTTCTTTTTCGTAGCCAAAAGTTTTAATTGCGGCATGATTGACATTTTCTATTTTTCTTTCAGTCGGGTTGATGAGAAAAATCGCTTCTTCCAGACTATCGAAAACTTTTTGCAACAATGTTTGGGAAAACTCAAGGTCTTCAACTATCTTTTTCTTCTCTGAAATATCACGGATACTGTTTTGAATTAATGTTTCTCCGCCAATCTCAATTAACCGCGCTGATATTTCGACCGGAAATTCTTCACCGTTTTTCTTCCGATGTACCGCTTCGAAGATAACCCCTTCACGGCTTTCAAATGCTTTTACAATTTTAGACATTCCACGGATACTCTTCGGAGCAAAGACCAGCACCACATTTTGATTTATGATTTCTCGTCTCATAAATCCGTACGTTTTTAACGCTTGCTGGTTTACTTCAACAATAATTCCTTTTTGATCAACTAAAAGAATAATATCGTTGGCATACTTCGTTATAATTTGATAATGCGAAAGAAGCGCTTTCTCTGTTACTTCCGAGGTAATAAAATTTTTTAACTCGCGAACCCATTTTTTTTGGTGCTGCAGTCCAAGGAATAACGCAATCACAGCGATTATCAATATCGCACATATGATTACGGGAATGAATTTGTTCTGGAGAAACGCGGGGATGGGATTCGTGTTTATGAACTGCAAATAAAAAAAAGAAGCTACACTGGTAATAATTACCAGCAGAATAAAAATTCCAATTAACAGCTTCTTATTTTTATTTAGCTCTATTGTGTCCACGTTTGCTATAAATTTGTGATTTTTTCTACCGTAACATAAGAAATTTATGAAGTTTTATTGAATCGTAAAACTTTTTTTAGCGTTTCAACCACAGTTTCGATCTCGGTCTGCGTATTATAAAAGTGGGGTGAAAATCGGATCATTCCTTCCCGGAGTGAGCAATGAATCTTTTCACTCATTAACTTCTCGAATATCCCATAGGCTCTTTCGTCTTTAAAAGTCACAATTCCCGAAAGATATTTCCGTTCAACACCGGTAAGAAGTGGAGTTAATCCAATTGATGAAAGTCTTTCAATAAAGTATTCGGTGTTGTTTAAAATGATTTCTTCAATCTGCGAATAGCCGACCAGTTCAAATAATTCCAGCGCTGCATTTAATCCGTTAACACCAATTGCGTTAACGGTTCCCGTTTGAAAAACGGAAGCGTCTTGCTTTAGTTTCAAATCGTAATGCAGAATGTCCCATGCATTTTCAACCGAAAGCCAACCGACATATTTAGGAGAGATTAAACTCTGTACTTCTTCGGAAAGATAGATGAAAGCCAACCCCATCATCGCCATCAACCATTTTTGAGTGCCGCAAGAAAGAAAATCGACATTACATTTTTTAACATCAAGTTGAAGAGCACCAAGCCCTTGAATTGCATCTACGGCAAAAATAATATTTTTTTCTTTACAGACTTTTCCTAATTCTTCAAGATCAGCTTTGTAGCCGCTTAAAAATTGAACAACACTGATGGAAAGCAATTTTGTTGATGGAGTTATCGCTTTGAGAATATTTTCAACAGTAATTTTTCCGTTTTCCGATTTCACAAAATCAATTTCAACTCCAAGTTGCTGCAAATTTAAAAAAGGATAAATGTTGGAAGGGAACTCAATATCATTTAAAATGATCCGGTCGCCCTTGTTCCACTTTAATCCTTGAGCGAGAATGTTCAATCCGTTGGAAGTGTTATCAACGAAAGCTATTCTTCCGGAGGAAGTATTTATCAAACGAGCTAATTTATTTTTAACTTCGGTCGATTCGGCAAGCAGCGATTGATAATCCTCAATTTCTCCTTCGCTTCTCTGGAATAAATACTTCTCTATTTTTTCCGTCACAAATGAAGAAAGCGGACTTACAGCTGCGTGATTAAAATAGATTTTTCCTTTATTCAAAAAAGGAAAATATTTTCTGGCTTCGTGTGGTAACATCTGTTATTATGAAATTATTAACTATAAATTACAAAAAATAATTTCGTGCACGAAGTTTTTCCTTTCATCATAATTGTTAGGATTACTTTTTGTTTTTGAAAGGCAGTTTTTATAAGTTTTCTTACAATAAAACAAAATTTCGGGAATCTGAATGCCGATAAAAAAAGCCGTGTTACCCCAGCCTCTTAAAACCAACGATCTCCGCTGGTTTTGTAATCCGAAGATTTTTGATTTCGAATCAACAAGTGAGCTTGAACCAAACGAAAGTATTATCGGACAGGATAGAGCCCTGCGAGCCCTGAAACTTGGTGTAAATCTCCGCAGCCCCGGCTATAATATTTTCATCGCAGGACTTTCCGGCACTGGTAAAGCTACCGCCGTTCAAAAAATGTTGGAATCAATTTCGGCATCTTGCCCAACGTTAAAAGATTACGCCTATGTAAACAACTTCAACGATCCTGATTCTCCAATTCTCTTAACGTTTCCTCAAGGGCAGGCAAAAGATTTTAAAAAAGAAATATCAAGTTTAATTCAATATTTGAGGGATAGAATTCCACAGCAGTTGGAAAGTCAAACTTTTGTAGGAAAGAGGAAAAAAATTCTGGGTGAGTATGACAAAAAAGAAAAAGAACTTCTTTCCCTTTTTCAAAAGAAAATTAAAAAAGACGGCTTTGCTCTTGGTTCTGTTCAAGTGGGTGAAACTGCCAGACCGGAAATCATTCCGCTCATTCAGAACAAACCAATTCCCGTTCAACAACTTGATAAAGTAATTCAAGAAGGAACGATCACGCAGCAAAAAGCTGAGATTATTATTCAGAAGTATAATGAGTATCAACTGGAACTGATGAATCTTTTTAAAAAAGGATTAAAGCTCAGTCAAAAATTGCAAATGGAATCGCTTGAACTTGAACGAAAAGAAGTTGATGTTCTTGTTAAAGGCTCTTTGGCGGCTTTTTATGAAAAATATCCCGATGAAAAAACTTCTCTTTATCTTCATCAAGTTGAAGAAAGCATCCTGGAAAATTTACAAATCTTTAAAGGACAAAAACCGGAGAATGAAGAAACTCAAGAAGGATTTGTTATCGATTATTTCCGTGAATACGACGTTAATATCGTACTCGATAATTCAAGCACAATTAAATGTCCGGTAGTTATTGAGATAGCGCCTTCTTACACAAATCTATTTGGAACAATCGAAAAAGTAAATGACGGAAGAGGAGGCTGGTACGCTGATTTTACAAGGATCAAAGCGGGATCGTTGTTAAAAGCCAACGGTGGATTTTTAGTCTTGAACGCCACCCATGTATTTGATGAGCCCGGTGTTTGGAAAACGCTCAAACGAATTCTCACATTCCGCAAACTTGAAATTCAAGATTCTTATAACTTCTTTCAATTTCAACCTTCTATTCTTAAACCTGAACCAATCGATGTTGATTTAAAAGTTATCCTCATCGGAAGTAATTACATCTACTCAATGCTGGCAGAATATGAAGATGATTTCAAAAAAATATTTAAAGTAAAAGCAGATTTCGATTATGAAGTGCAGCGTACCGGCGAAATTATTGATGCCTACGCACGTGTTATAAAGAAAACCATTAAAGAAGAAAATCTTTTAGAATTTGATAAAACCGCCATCGCTTATCTACTTGAACTCGCTGCAAAATACGCAGGACAAAAGGATAAATTAACCGCACGCTTTTCTGTTTTAGCCGATCTTGTTCGCGAGGCTCATTACTGGGCCAAAGAAGAAGATATAAAAGTGGTTACCGCATCATTTGTGAAAAAAGCTTACGAGATGGCAAAAGACCGCCATGCTTTGTACGAAGAAAAGCTTTCCGACATGATTCGCGAGAAAACAATTCTCATTGATACCGCGGGAGAAAAAATTGGACAGATAAACGGACTGGCAGTTTACGGCTCCGACTTTTATGCCTTTGGAAAACCAACGCGCATTACTTCTTCTGTATCAATCGGTAGCGGAACTATTATCAACGTTGAACGTGAAGCAGGCATGAGCGGAAAAACGTATGATAAAGGAGTGTTAATAATTTCGGGTTACTTCCGCGAGAAATTTGGTCAACAATTTCCTCTTTCATTTTCTGCAAATTTAGTCTTCGAACAATCCTACGGAATGATTGACGGCGACAGCGCTTCTGCTGCAGAAATTTTTACGCTACTTTCTAATCTTTCCGGACTACCTATAAAACAAAGTTTTGCAGTAACCGGTTCGGTAAACCAAAAAGGTGAAATCCAACCGATCGGCGGAGTGAACGAGAAGATCGAAGGATTTTACAGTGTCTGCAAAATGAACGGATTCACAAAAAACCAGGGTGTAATTATTCCTGTGCAAAATGTAAAAGATCTTATGCTAAACGAAGAGATTGTTAATAGTGTAAAGAGAAAAGAATTTTCCGTTTTCGCTATTTCTAAAATTGATGAGGGCATCGAACTGTTAACCGGAGTTAGCGCGGGCAGACTAAACAAAAACGGTAATTACGAACGCGACACCGTTTTCGGCTTGGTTCAAGAACGGTTGAAAGAAATGTACAAAAAAGGGAAAAATCCTTTTAAAGAATCAACTCCACAAAAGAAAAAATCACTTCCTAAAAGGAAAACGAAACAATGACTTTGACGAACGAACAAATTTTTGCTAAAACTAAAATTCTTGCTACACTTGGTCCCGCGACCTTTTCAACTGAAATGATCAAAGCGATGATGCGCGTTGGAATGGATGGAGTCAGGCTCAATTTTTCACACGGTGATTATTCCTTTTTTGAACAAGTTTTTAATAATATCAATCAGGCTTGTGTTGAAGAAAAACAACCGCTTGCAACATTGCTCGATTTGCAAGGCCCCAAAATCCGCATCGGGAAATTGGAGGAAGATTTTTATGAAATTGCCACGGGTGACGAACTTGAAATTACTATCGAAGATATTCCCGGGACAAAACAAAAAGTTTCCACATCTTATAAACTGCTCGCGAGAGACGCGCAAGCAAACAATATCATTTTAATTGATGATGGTCTGATACGATTGCAAATTAAAAGTAAAACCGATACTTCGGTGGTCTGCAAGATTCTTAACGGTGGAATATTAAAACCTAAAAAAGGAATGAATCTGCCCGGGATGAAACTTTCCACTCCTTCAATTACCGAAAAAGATTTCGCCGATCTTGAATTTGCATTAAAATTCCGGATTGATTTTATTGCTCTTTCGTTTGTTCGTCAGGCAGAAGATATTATTCATTTAAAAGATTGGTTAAATAAAAAAGGGGAAACGATTCCCATCATTGCAAAGATCGAAAAAAAGGAAGCGGTTGATAATTTAGAAGAAATTCTAAAAGCTGCTGATGGAATAATGGTCGCTCGCGGTGATCTGGGCGTTGAACTGGAACCGCAGGAAGTACCGCTCGTTCAAAAAAATATTATAAGCCGATGCAACGAAGTCGGTAAAACCGTTATCACCGCAACACAAATGCTTGAGTCGATGATCTCGAATCCAGTTCCAACGCGAGCCGAAGCTTCCGACGTTGCCAATGCAGTTTGGGATGGAACCGATGTGGTAATGTTAAGCGGAGAAACTTCAGTTGGTAAATTTCCCGTAAAGACCGTTGAGATAATGAATAAAATTATTTTAAACGCCGAACAACATGTTCCGCATAAACATATAAATTATGTTGTTCCGGAGAATGTTAAAGAAAATCTTTTCGATTCAATGAACAAGGGAATTGTTTCGATGAGTCGGCAGATAAATGCCGATGCCATCGTTGGTTTTACTTCAAACGGCAAAACTCCACGCGGAATTTCAAAGTATCGCCCTGCATGTAAGATCATTGCCTTATCCGATAATTTTAGTACCATGAATGCCCTCTGTTTAACCTGGGGAGTAACCTCACTCTATTGTGAAGAAATCGAACAAAAAGAAGTGGCAGTTTTTCTTGCAAGAAAATTGATCCTCGAAAACCAACTTGCAAAACCGGGCGCTACAGTTATCTTTACTGCCGGCGGACAGAAAGCCGAAAAGATCCGCGAAAATTGGATCCGTTTTGAAGAAGTTTAATTTACTGCTCGTGTAATTTGTAAGTGAATGATTTCACATATAAATTACTTCCAACAATTAAAAAGAAATTCAAATGACGATTCGTCCTTCAAAAGTTGTAAATATTATCGGTTTTCCCGTTGATCTTGGCGCAGGTAGACGCGGGGTTGATATGGGGCCATCCGCACTGCGCATCAGTCATATTTCAGAGCGACTGCAAGACTTAGGCTACAAAGTAATTGATGACGGAAATATTGAGATAGAAATTATTGAGCGGCAAAAACCCGGTAATCCAAAACTAAAATATTTAAAGGAAATTCTTAAACGTTCGGAAATTCTTGCCGGTAAAGTTGAAAAAAGTTTATCCGAAGGAAACTTTCCCTTGGTGCTTGGAGGCGATCATTCAATGTCTATCGGTTCGGTAGCGGGCATTGCTTCTTTCTGTAAAAAAAATAATTTACGTCTCGGGGTGATTTGGATTGACGCTCATGCCGACATGAACACCGATAAGACATCACCTTCAGGAAATATTCATGGAATGCCACTTGCATCTTTGCTTGGTCTTGGAGATAAAAGTCTTACCCATTTTTACGGATTCGCACCGAAAGTAAAACCGGAAAACTGCGTGGTTATCGGAGCGCGAAGTATTGATCCAATGGAAAGAAAAAATATTCGTGAGATCGGGTTACAAGTTTACACCATGGCTGATGTTGATAAATTGGGAATTCACAGAATTATTTCACGCGTGTTAAAACAATTCAAGAATAGCGTTGATCATATTCACATCAGTTTTGATGTTGACAGCGTGGATCCGTCCGTAGCTCCCGGAGTTGGAACTCCGGTTCCCGGCGGTTTAAGTTACCGTGAAACTCATTTACTAATGGAAGCAATAGCCGAATGCGGCTGCATGTCCTCCTTGGAAATAACCGAAGTGAATCCGATCCTTGATCATAAAAATCAAACCGCTATGTTTGCTGCCGAAGTTGTCGCTTCGAGTATGGGACAAAGAATTTTATAACGGCAGAAAGATGATTTTCCCTAAACAACTTTTCAAATACGCACTCCTTTTCTTGCTGCTTCCTATCATGCTGCAATTGTTGGGATTCATTGATGTTTCAATTTTCTCCCTTTTTTCATTCGCTACTTTTTTTATCGGCTTAACCATCTTTTATTATTCTTTCGGAACAAAAAATTTTCTAGCCGTGTTCTTAGGCTCCGGACTTTTTTTTACCGGAATAATTTCTTTCCTTATTAAAACCTTTCTGCTTGAAATAACTTTCCCGTTTATACTGGCGGGGAGTTTATTTATTACAGGGTTTTCTCTCTTTATGGTTTATTTGGAAAATACGAAGATGCGAACATCTTTATTTGTTGCGGGATTCCTACTGCTTATTGCAATTGGAATAAGTTTGTTTGTTGGAAACTTACACTTCAATAGTTTTGTCTTGTCGATTAGAGACGTACTATCTGAATATTGGCTTCTTCTATCGGTTGCAGTGATAACTATTTTTTTGTTCTTTATTGAACAGCGGCAATCTAAAAAATAGTTAAAAAACGATTTGCCCAGCCAAGTAAACATCTTTCGATGGCTTCTCCCCGCCAGCTAAAATTTCTTCAGTGATGAGAAAACTTGTTTGACCCAATAAACTTAATCCACCGAAATTGGCAATTGGGAAATATTGTTTGGAAGAAGTCACTTCATAAATACCGGCTGAAAACTTTTGACCGCCTGAAATTACCCAAAGTTGGTAGGTTTTATCACTTGAAAGTAACGGAAGATTTACAACTTGCAACATTGCTTTTCTGGTAACGGAATCAAATAAGACTTTACCGTACGCCCCTGCGGCTTTAGGTGTACTCTTCAATATCACCATTTGCAAATTGATCGAAGCAAGAAGTTCATCAACTTCTTTAGTGTTAGAGACTTCCGTCTTTAGCGATTGAACGATGGATTCATATTTTGCCGTTTGCTTTTCCGTTGCAGCTTTAAAATCTTTTGATAAGAAATAATATACCGCTCCAATCGTGCCGGCTAAAATTATGAATGTTAACGTGAAGATAACACGACCTACACCTGATTTTACTTGTTTCACTTCGGGAGCTTCTTTATGCTCATCCTCAGATGGTTCTTCGATTATCGTTTCAGAAGTAAAAGAGGAAAAATCTTCATCTGTTTTTGGAGAAGATTCTCTGCTTAATGAATAATCCGAGAGTGAAGATTCAAAAGAAAATTCATCTTTGTTTTCTGAAGTTTCTTTACTCCCGCTTTCAATATTATCAAAGTTGCTAGAGAAACTTGATTCTGTCGTTTCAGGCGAATATGAAGAATAGCTTGAATAAAGATCTTCTTCTTTTGAAGTTTCATCAGATTTAAAAGGAGAACTGTAATCTTCAGCGTCTGAAACGCTTTTCTCCTGTTCATATAGAGAATTTTCTTTCTCACTGCTTACCGGTTCAAAATCCACGGTTTTGTTACTTGGTGTGCTTGCCGGTTCATACGGTTCCGGAGCTGGAGTTGTTTCCGGTTCAGCTATTTCTTCCGGTGAAACCGGAGAAGAAATTTGTGAGAACATTTTTTGTTCATCCGTTTCAATTCTCTGGAACAAATTTTTATGTTGAATAGGAGAAGATTGAGAAATTATTTGTGTAGTTCTTTGTGGTCGTTGTTGATCACGCAAACGATAAAGTTTACGGGCAACCATATCTTTAACGCGTGGTTCGGGAGATTCAATGTTCAGAAATGATGGAAGAAGAGCCACTAAATTTTGATATTCGCCAAGCTCCTGCCAAGGATAGTCCTGGTTACTTTTGAAATATTCCATCATCAAATCATATTCTTCTCGCTCCAAACAACCAAGAGCAAAAGCGTGTAAGAGAGAAGCAAAATCTTGTCCGCTGCCGGTAGCCATTATTCTCCTCCCTTCAAAAGATTATCTTTCAAATTTGCCAGTGCAATCTTCATTTTTGATTTAACGGTTTGCGCCGGTATTCTGAGATGTTGAGCAATCTCCGGCTGGGTAAGTCCTTCATAATAAGCGAGAAAAAGAACATACTTCTGAGCATCGGTAAGTTTGTTCAAAGCTTTTTCGATATTGTCTTTGATGCTGATTGCTGTTTTTAAATCGAGATCATCAATCTGTGGTGAGAGACGGGGAACGATATAAAAATTTTCATAATCTTCGTCATATGCATCTGTTATTACACTCTTACTCCGGCGTACCGTGTCAATCGCTTTATTGCGAGCAACGGATATAAGCCACGTATAAGCGTCGCCGTTTTTGGAATCGTAATAATTTATTTTCCGCCAAATAATTACAAAGACGTCTATTAACACTTCTTCTGCAATCTGTACATCACCGACAATTTTTTTAACTAACGTGTAAAGAATCGGAGAGTATCGATTATACAGTGTTTCCAAAGCGCGCGAATCATAATTCGCAATTCGCTTCATTATATCAGCATCTGTTAAACTTGATAATTGCTCAGACAATGTTTTTTCTCCTTTCACATTATCAACTGCAAAACTAAGATGATTGTTTCAAAAAAGCAACGAAAGCATGAGAAGAAATCATCTTTTGTTAATTTAAGCCTAATAAGTAATCGGCAATTTTTCCCAGCTCTTTTACGTCCTTATTTCCATATGCCGGCATAACAATATTCTTAAACTTACCTTTGTATTCTTTAAATCGGTCCTCTTCAAGATAAGCATTCGGGTTGCGTAAATAATTTATCAGCTTATCTCTATCGTAATATTTTTTTAATCCGACTAATGTCGGAGCCATAGTTGTACCTTGTAGATCGCTTCCGTGACAGCCGCTGCAGTTAAACTGTTTTACTAAAACGTCACCTGTCGCCTCTGTTGAAGTCATCGAATCGTTAGCCTGGTTTTGAGGAGGCATCCCTCCACCCATTCCCATACTTGGACCAGAGCCGTACTCTGTACCCGCAAATTTTTGTAGAAAAAATAGAATTACAAAAATTCCTAAAAATGCTGCGCTCCAGATTTGTGTTTTTGTCATTGACCTTCCGTATTGTAAAAATTTGATGTGTTAAGTTAAAAAAATATTTTCTCTATTCTGAGTCAATTACACTGTCATAATAAGATTTAAAGGATTTGATAGCGCTGACAATTGACTGCGCAAGTTGCTGCTGCCCTTTTTCGCTTTTAAGAAATGCGGCATCCTGGGGATTAGAAACGTAGCCAGTCTCTATCAACACACTTGGCATTGAAGCGCCGACCAAAACATAAAATCCGGCCTGTTTAACTCCGCGCGGAGTAAGTGAAATATTCTGTTCAAATTGACGGTGAACCATGTCTGCAAACTTTTCCGAATATTTCATCGATGAACTATGTGCCATGCTGACAAGAATAAAATTTTCATCTGTTAATTTCTGGTACCGCTTGGGATCATCTTCATACTCAATTACTTTGTTCTCCCGTTCAGCTATGCCGATTGCTTCTTCTGTTCTTCCTGGACGCAAAAGATAAACTTCAAATCCGTTCGGGTCTTGTTTTTTCTTCGGCGCGGCATTGCAATGAATTGAGATAAACAATTTTCCTTCATTCTCATTTGCAATTTTTCCGCGCTTGTACAGTTCCACAAAATGATCATCACTACGGGTGTAAACTACTTTAACATTTTTTAAATTTTCTTTTACTAGTTTTCCAACTTTAAGCGCAACCGCAAGATTGATCTCTTTTTCAACCGTGTTGTTTACGCCGATTGCGCCGTAATCTTTTCCACCGTGTCCGGCATCGATAACGATTACATCAAAATTCCATTTATCTTTTTTGATGTCGGTGTTTGCGGCAAACTTTTTATTATGAATGGTAACAAGAAATTCTTTTCCTAAAAGTTCTTCGATGAACTCATACGCGGAATAGTTTTTCCGGAGCGATAAAAAAAGAACGCATCCTGTTTCGGTGTTTTCAGCTTTTACTTCTTTTACCAATCCTTTTGAAAAAGTCTCTTCAACTTTCTTTTCATCAACAAAAATTCCGGGGAAAGTAATTTTAATTACGTCATCAGAAATGGTGTGAGTAACTTTGCTTGCTTTTTTGTTTGAGACAAGCTTTACCAGCGTTCCGTTTGCCTTTTCACTTACCGAAATATTTAGCGCGCTTAATTCGTGTTCTGTAATTTCTTTTTCTTCATTTTCCTTTTTTTCTTCCGGCGCCGGCGGCTGTTTTTTCACAATTTCTTTTTCAACCCGAATGTAAGAGAGTTCACTCCCGGTACATTTTTCCAGCAGACTCTTCGCATACTCAAGCGGAAGATAAAGCTGATTTTTAACGCTTACCGTAGAGACCGGAAGCTGCAAGACTTTTTCCGTTTTATCTTTTTTCGTTTGAAGAACAACAAATGAATTTCTTGGGCGGACTTTTAACACGTATTGCGGAAAAGTGATCTCAAGCTGCTGCGAAGCGCTGTTAAATTTATATTTAAGTTGTAATGCTTTGGAAAAAGATTCAACCGGAAGAAAGGTTAAACTGTTTTTACTGAACGCCTCGACAAGTATTTCTTTAGCTTCAGTCTTAATAAGTAACTGATAAAATTGCTGGGAAAATATTTCGAGCGAAAAAAGAAGAAGGAATAAAATGATGCGCATCAGTTAACCTAAAAAAGGGATAAAAAAACCGGACTTCTTTTTGTAGGTCTCAAAGTCTTCTTTAAAATGTTTTTGCAAAAGCGCTTCTTCACGCTTTGCACGTAAAAACAAAAAAGGGATTTGCACCAGCGCCAAAGGAGCAACCAGAAAACTTAACGTTGCAACTGCGGCAGCAACTTCAATAATGATCTGCGAGAGATAATGGGGATGACGCACAATAGAATAAATTCCTTTAGTAACCAATTGATGTTTTTGAAGAATAACAATGTCCTGCGAATAGTTAGTTCCCAATGTTCTAAAGGACCAAATCTGCACCCACGAAAAAACGAGATAAAATGCAAGCGCAATTAACCGAAGCGTAAAATTAGTTTCTTCGTAAGGAAGCGTTCCAACTTGAAAAAGAGAAACGATCAACAAAACAAGAGAGATGGTTGCAAGCGTTGTCGGCAGATGCTGTAGATAAGTTTTCGGTCTTTCTTTTACCTGTGTTATAGAGGTTTTAAATCCCTGCTTAGCGCCCGAGATGTTTGCGCCAAACGTTGCGATAATATTTACACCGATGATAAGATTTATTGGGTCCATACCGTTTAGATTTTTGTTACAAATATAGTGAAAAACGGAATCTTCTTAGTAGGGTTATACATGTCGCTTCGATGGAGCTAGATTTATGTCTTTGTTTTTTCTATAAACAGTACGTTCCTGCGGGACTTTGGGAAGCATGATAGTTTTAATTCTACCATACAAAATATCTTTTATTATTATCTTTTGCCTATTACTAAGATGGCCTTCGATCCATCGAATCCTAGTGTCACAACGATATTCTGTAACAATTTTAGTCTTGTATAGTTGGTCCCTGTGTTTGGTATTCCGCTCCCAGTATATTGTTTCCAATTTTGACCATTATAGTGTGCAAGCAAATTATATCCACCACTTATCATGATATCATTCACATCTTGACCCGCGAGGCTTAAAACATAATTTGCTATGGATTTATCTTTCTCCCAAGACTTGTCTAGAGCAAAAGTAGAATATAAGCCCTTTCCTCCAAGGTAATATTTCCTTCCAGACTTGAACCAAAGACTCATGAGGTTCCATGTTAACGTATCATTCAGTATTGGTGTTGCTACATTGTTTTCGATAGTTAGGATTAATTTTGATTGTACTGAACCTATTAAAGCGTCGGATGCAATACAAATTACTTCCCATTTTTGACTTCGTGCATTATAATCTCCCCAAATATCATGGAAATCTAATGTTGTTCCACTTTCTATCTTTGTCCAACTCTTCCCGTCGTAGTGGGCGATGTTACCAAGGCTGCCTACTACGTACAAATCACTATTGCTCGTACCCCATATTTTTTTAACTGTTCCTGTTAACAATGGCCTTATACTACAATCTGGTTTGTTTGTTTTACTATCATACCACCCCACGCTCCCCCCGCTAGTAACAACAATATCTGTGTCAGAAAATGCCCATATAGCTTTTAATGGTGCATAATCAACAGCATTACAAGAGCTAAGAGTATAAATCCTTTTCACCTCCCATGTGCTTCCATCCCAGTGCACTGCATTGTAAGCATTTGGGTCAGGGTTACCGAGCGAGTCATTCATATAAATTTCACCCACCGCCCAAATGTTGTTTTCGTCTATTATGGCAACATCATAAAGCACGCTACTGCTGTGTTCACCAAAAGTAAACGTTTGCCATGTAAAGTTGTGGCTGGTGGTTGGTAGGGTTGTTACTTTTAATTCTTTTGCGGTTTGCAGCGTATCGAGGATAATTCCTTTAACTGTGTAAGTTGTATTTGGGGCAAGGCGGTCAACAAATAAAACGGTATCCGTTGCCGCAAGAAAACCATGGAAGAATTCTTTCTCATTTATCTTCAAAGAGATAGGAAGAAAAGTAGTATCGTTCAGCTTCTTTACTTTTATCCAAGCTTCGGTACAAGAAACGCCGTCAACGTTCAACTCGAGAGAAGGGGGAGCTGGTTGTGTTGGAAGTTTCTCCGGTTCGGTTGGATTTTTCTTACAGCTGTAGTTAAAAAACACGAAACCAATAAGTAAAAAAAGCAAATAGTTTTTTTTCATTAAAGAAGTAACCATATAAGCCGCGCCGCTAAAATTTATTATTTCTGCAATTCTTCCAAATCAATTTTTTTTACGTTAAGAATGGACTGCCCCAAAAACAGTTCGGCAACTTTTTTGAATGTTGTGGGAATATCGCTTACGTAAAAATCCTGGTAACCAAGCGCGTGAGAGTTGGTTTCCAAACCAATGCGGTTAATTTCCTGCCGGACAATTTCTGCAGAGGCGACACCGGAATCAATCAACTTAACTTTATCTCCAATTACTTGTTGAATGATCTTTGAGAGGATCGGGTAATGCGTACAGCCGAGAACAAGCGTATCAATGTTCAAGCCGCGGAGTTCTTTTAAATATTCTTCAGCAATTAATTTTGTAGCTTCGTGGTCTGTCCAGCCTTCTTCCGCGAGGGGCACAAAAAGAGGACAAGCTTGTTCAAACACTTCAACTTCCGCATTGTGTTTTTTCAGTTCATTTAAATAAGCGTGATTCGAAATTGTCGCTCTAGTGCCGATAACTCCAATTCGTTTCGTTTGCGAATGTTTTAATGCAAGCTGCGAACCGGGTGTGATCATTCCGATAATGGGAACGGTGAATTTCTCTTTTAAAACATTTAGCGCAATTGCAGAAACCGTATTACATGCAACCACAATCGCCTTAACATTTTTTTCAATTAAGAAATGAGCGTCTTGCAGCGCGTACTCGATCACGGTGTCGTTCGATTTTGAACCGTACGGAACGCGGGCGGTATCTCCGAAATAAACAATGCTTTCATTCGGAAGAGTTGCGGCAATTTGCCGAACGACAGTAAGTCCGCCGATACCGGAATCAAATACGCCGATCGGTTTTGCTTTTTCCATGAAGTTCAAAAATCTATTCCTTATAAAATCTGGTTAATTGCTTCGGTTAATTCCGATTCGATAAACGGGTAAAAGTTTTTAGAAACTTTTTTCTGCTGGCTGTCAAGCACGTAGAAGGCATCAATAATATCGTCGCCGCGCGTTCCGATCTTGGCAAAGTAAATGCTAAGCCCAAGTTCGTTCAGTTTGTTTGTAACGTGATAGAGAAAGCCGAGACGATCGGGAGAAAAAACATCGATGATGGTGAATTTTTCCTGCTCTTCAAACTTAATTTTTACTTTGCCGGGACGTTTGAAGAATTTGTTTTCGATGCGCCACCATTTCGATTTCATTTTTTTCATTTCGGTGTTCAATTCTTTTAAACCCGAAAGAACGAGAGAGAAATCCTCTTCAATTTTTGCGTAACGTCCGGCGTCAACTTTTTCGTTCGAGCGGAAATCCGTTACGTTAAAGTTATCAATGATAATTCCGTCTTTGCGCGTAAAGATTTTCGCGTCGTGAATATTCAAATCATTTATCGATAACACTCCGCACAATTTAGAAAGAAGGAATGGAGAATCCTTTGAAATAACGGTAACGTTCGTAAAACTTTCCATCTCTTTAAATGAAACAGAAACCTGAACGCCCGAAAGAATCTCCTGAATATGAAAAGCTATCTCTTCATCAGAATAAAAAGAGGTATAGCTTGTATCGTTAATAGAATCAATATGATCCTTAACGTGGTCTTCAGAAATTGCGTCGGAGTATTTTGATATTTCTTGCGGCTGCACAAGCGTGGATGCGAAAAGCAACTCCTCACCCGAAAGATGATCAAGGATCATCGCTTTAGCTTTGCGGAATAATTCGTTCAGCATTTCATATTTCCATGATGTCCACAGCGCCGGATTAACCGCTGAAAGATCGGCATAAGTTAAGAGGTAAAGAAGTTCAAGCATTTCCACAGAAGGAAAAACCTCAACAAAACTGTCCAACGTTTCTGCATCATTTAAATTTCTACGGAAGGCGATCTGTTCCATTTGCAAATGGTAGCGCACAAGAAAAGAGACTTTCTCAATTTCCGCATCGCCGTAACCAAGCCGCTGCATGATAGATGCCGCCATTTCCGCACCGATAATTTCGTGCCCGCTAACATTAATTGGTTTTGCGATGTCATGGAAAAGCAAACCGAGAACAAGAATTTCTTTTTCTTTTAAATTGTTGTAAATGTTCCCGAGTTCGGTTGTATCGCTCTCCAATTTTTCAACATTCTGAATTGTCATCAGCGTGTGCTCATCGGCGGTGTAGCAATGGTAAACGCCGTGCTGCATGTAGCCATTCATGTCGTGGAATTCAGGGAGGAAGGCATCAAGAATTCCGAGCTCGTTCATAACCGATAAAGTTTTTCCAACATTTTTGGGTAAGCGGAGAATTTCTCTAAAGAATGTGGAAGATTCCGCATCGCCTTGTACCGCGTGTTGATCAAGGCTATCGATGATCTGCATTCTAAAATTTTCATCGAAGTTTGCCTCGTGCATTCCCCGGTAATAAAAACCGCGAAAGATTTCTGAAATAGTAAGGAATCGCTGCCCGGTAAAATAAATGATATCTCCTTTTAACTTGAAATCATCGTCAAGATCTATCGAAAGTAGATCGGGAAGAGAAGTTGTAATCACCGCACGCATCTTTTTTGTGAACGAACGGTTAAAACGGTAGATTACGTTTGATGAATCGAAATATTCTTTCATCATTTTTTTATATCCGCCGTCGCCATATTGTAATAGTTCTGAAAGCGCAAGTTGATCAGCAAATTCCAGTCGGTCATTTTTTTGTTTATGCTTAAAGTGAAGAAGGTTCCTGATCTTTAAAATAAATTTAAAACCGTTTAATAACCGGAGGCATTCTTTTGGAGTTGTGTATTCATGCTGCGATAGAAGAGTAATGAACGATTCAGTTTGCGATTGCTCAGACTGTTTATTTAAAATTTCTTTGTTGAGCAGAATATAAATCCATTCGATCATCTGAATATCGCGTTGACCGCCTGCGGAAAGTTTAACGTTCGGCTCAATTACTTTGGGGGAGTTGCCATATTTTGTGTAGCGTTCATCGCGGTCTGCAACAAACTCCGTGAAGATCTGTTTTTTAACGTTGTCGGTAATCGTTTCAAATAATCGCTCGTTCCACTTCTTAAAAAGTTCTTGCGAGCCGAAGATATAGCGTGTTTCAAAAAATTGCGTAAAGGTGTGCAGGTCTTCTTTTAAAAATCGTTTGATGTCGGATAATTCGCGGATGGTGTGAGAAACTTCCAGGCCAAAATCCCAGCAGCGAGTGACAATTTCTTTTATTCCGTCTTCAGATTCTTTCATCGAAGGAACAATGAACATAATATCGATATCGGAATAGGGGGAAAGTTCGCGGCGGCTGAAACTTCCGGCTGAGGCTAAAGCAAAAGGATAATGCAGGTCGGTTGAAATGTCTCTGAGTAAATTTTCCACCAAAACACTGTATTCAAAAGAAAAAGCGAGTGAATTGTTTAAAATATTTTCTAGGGTAAAAAGTTTTTCCTTCTTGGCAAAAAAATCTTTCTGTATTTCTTCTTTTGATTTCATACTGTACTAACAGGAAAAGTTGGGTGATTGATAAACCGCTTCAATAACTGATGAAATACCGCCGCGCATGTTAAAGTCGCTGGTGATCTTCATATATCTCGGCTGCATAAGTTCAACAAGATCGTTGAGGATTTTATTTGTCACGGCTTCAAAATAAATTCCATCGTTGCGGAAAGACTGCAAATAAAATTTGTAACTTTTTAACTCAACACATAAACCTTCCGCAATATATTCGAGCGTGATCTTTCCAAAATCGGGCTGTCCGGTAACGGGACAAACGGAAGTAAACTCGTGCGCCGTGTGAATTATTTTATAATTTCTTTCCGGATTTGGATTTGGAAAGAGGACTAATATTTTTTGTTTGTCGTTCATTCTTGTCTCTTGGTTTCTTTCAACTTAATTTTTTCTAATACTTCGGTCTAACTTTATAAGCAATCGGGTCTTCAATTCCCGCTTGCTGAAAACCGCGCAAACGAAATGCGCAGCTATCGCAAACTCCGCAAGCTTCATCTTCACTCTGGTAACAAGACCATGTTAAATGAAGTGGAGCTTTCAACTTAATTCCTTTTTTCACAATTTCTACCTTCGACAAATTTATTATCGGAGTGATAATTTTAATTTTCGTTTCAGGTTTTGTTCCTTCATCAACCATTTTCTCAAACGCGGAATAAAACTGAGGACGGCAATCGGGATAACCGCTTGCATCCTCATAAACAGCGCCGATACCAACAGCTTCTGCTTTAATAACTTCCGCCCAGCTTACGCAAGCGGATAAAATATTCGCATTTCTAAACGGAACATATGAACTTGGAACTTCTTTATTTTCAAGATCGGCTTTCTCCACAGCAAGATGAAAATCGGTTAGCGACGAACCACCGATTTTATGGAAATGTGAAAAGTCGATAAGCAGCCGGTGCTGTACGTTATAAAAATCGGCAACTTCGTTAAAAGCTTTTAACTCGCGTGTTTCCGTCCGCTGCCCGTAATTAAAATGGGCAAAAGCCAATTCATATTTTTCGCTTAAGATTGCCGCGGTAACACAACTATCCATTCCGCCGCTTACGGCAATAACTGCTAAGGGTTTGTTCATACTGCTCTTATAAAATAAAACCGCGCTTAGCGGTTTTGGGGACTTCGTTTAATTTCGCCTGCAAAATAAGGAAATTTCGCTTCGATAGAAATAAGTTATGATTTTTAACCCGAAAGCTCTTTTAGCGGTTTTTCCTTACCTATAATCTTAATCCAGCTTTAAATGTATTAAGATTATGAAAATAAATTACGGTGATAAGATTAGTTACTGTTTTTTCTGTTTTAAGAACCAATCATATAGTTCTTGATTATTATATGTGTCTGTCCATGCATCGTGCCATGCTTCGGGATAAATTGTAAGTTTTGCATCATTTCCACAATTTTTCAAGGCATCAACTAACTGCTGAGATTCTTTTATCGGCACAACCGGATCTTTTGCACCGTGAAAAGCCCAAACAGGGAGTTTCCCAATCTTGCAAATTGTTAATGGATTTCCACCGCCGCAAACGGGTGCAATTGCTGCAAATCTTTCTGGATATTTTTCGGCTAACGCCCAGGTAGCATATCCACCCATTGAAAGTCCCGTTACATAAATTCTTTTTTCATCAACTTTATATTTTTGAACAATTTCATCGAGCAGAGCTGAAAGGTCTTCCGCTGACCACCAAACATTTTCGGGACACTGAGGTGAGACAACAATAAAAGGGAAATCTTTTCCTTGGTCTATCAGTTTCGGAGGTCCATGCTTTTTAACAAGATTAAGATCATGCCCTCGTTCTCCGGCGCCGTGCATAAACAGCATAAGGGGAAATTTTTCCTGTGAGGAATTGTAGTTCTTTGGAAGATAAAGGAGATAATCAATAGTAACTAATTTTTTAACTTCTTTTGAAAGAGTCTTTTCCTGCTGCCCTGCCGTTTCTTCTTGTATTTGCTTTGTTGATGCGCATCCGGCAAGAAGCAAAATAGCAGCAAAACCCAAAGCACCGAACAAAATTCCTTTTTTCATATTTCGTCCTTTCTATTATAATTAGTACTCAACTAAAAATTTTTTATCTCTACCTTGAAACTTTCTACTTTATACTTTTTACTTTCCACTATCATCATTTCCAATTTCGTTTAAACATATAGTAAACTTGCCGTGGACGCCATTCATCAAGCCCATCTCCGTTCACATCCGGAGTTACTGCAATCATTCCCCACCATTCTTCGTTCGAGTAACCATCAGGATGCGCGCCAGTAACATAACCTCCGTAATCATGGTTATACGAATTTCCGGCTTTCCACCATTCATCTGTATATTCAAAAACAGTACCGCCTATTACAACATCGCTTGCAGTAAGTATCTGCGACCAATTCATGCTGTCGACAACGGCTTGTGTTGTTTCATATTCCTGTTTGATTCGATCGTCTAAGGCATCAATTCCAAATTCAGTTATAACCAACGGTTTGTTCGATTTTGATTTATAGGTTTGAAATTGCGGAGTTAAGTTAAGTTCATAAATGTTTGTAGCCCATAGATCGATATACGTTAGCGATGCATCATCAGCGTTTTTTGAAACATCTCCAATGTTATAAATATTTCCATTGTTAATACATACCGGGTGATATTTTTCTCCTTCAACTTCATAGGCTACAACTGCAAGTTCTTGACAAAGTGTGTACCAGTAAGAGTTGTTTCCGTTCTGATAATTCTGTTCGTTGCCAAGATTCCACATTAGCACACCCGGATTATCTTTTAGATCAACAACCATTTTTGCAAAATCATCTTTTACTTGTTGCCGCACAGAAGCAAGAGAGAGATTTAAATCCGTGTTAACCCAAAATCCCGAGATGACCCGTATATTTTGCGCAGCCATTTTTGTTAGAATAGTTTTGCTTGGAATACCGTAAGTTCGAATAGTGTTCGCATTCATCTGTTTTAAATAAATAATGCTTAAGTCTTGTAACGTTGAGGTTATCGGTTTGTCGCCGATCGGTGTAATAGAATAAGCAGCGCCTTTTACATAATAAGGTTCGTAGATTCCATCACCATCGTAATCAACTTCTAATTTTTTGTTTTTGATTCGCACCGGTCCGGTACTTAACGGTTTTACTGCGGGAACATCATACGTTGTTACCGCTAAAACCGGATTAATAGTGGAGTATCCGTTAACTGCCGATGGAACTTCTGCAAGATATGTTTGATATCCTATGTGTTCAACTTTTAAGGTATGTTTCCCTGCCGGAACATTTGCGAGGTAAAATTGCCCTTGACTGGTCGTTAATACTCCTTCATACGTTGGGGCAGTAGCTAGAGAAACTTTGGCATCACTGATAACTTTTCCGGAGCTGTTTTTAACAACGCCGGAAATAGTTGTGGGGTTTTGATATTCTTCTTTTTTCGGTTCATTTGTGCAGCCGACAAAGTGTATTAAAACTAAAAAGAATAATAAATTTTTCATCTTTTCCTTCAGACTTTTTAAGAGCAGTTGAGCAAATCCACCTCTCAGCTAAGTGGATGATACACACCGAACAAATTATGTATGGTGATTTATTAATTTATCAATTCAAACTCGTCTTCGAGACACTCAGCAGAGTTGGTTCCAACAAAAATTTTAAACATTCCTGGTTCTGAAGTAAAGTTCATATCGAGATTATAAAACTTCAAATCTTCATTTGTTAAAGTGAATTCAACTTTTTGGGCTTCACCTTTTTTCAAAAAGATTTTCTGAAAGTTTTTTAATTCCTTAACAGGACGAGTAACTGACCCAACTAAATCGCGGATATAAAGTTGAACAACTTCCTCGCCATCATACGAGCCATTGTTTTTAACTTCAACTGAAATTTTCAGCGCTTCAGTTTTAGAAATTTTCTTTGAAGATAATTTCAAATTATCATAATCAAATTTGGTGTAGCTCAATCCATAACCGAAAGGATAAAGAGGTGAATTATCATAGTCCGCATAGTATGAAGTATAATTGTTTTTCGGATCATATGGTCTGCCGGTATTTTTGTGATTATAGTACATCGGAACTTGTCCAACATATTTCGGGAAAGTTACGGGAAGTTTTCCACTTGGATTTACGTCGCCAAACAAAACATCTGCAATTGCATCACCTGCTCTGATTCCCAGAAACCAAGTTTCTAAAATTGCGGCGGCATGTTCATTCAGCCAGTTAATGGTGAGTGGTCTGCCGTTCATTAAAACAGCAACAATTGGTTTTCCGGCTTTTGCAATTTCTTTTGCCAGCTCCTCTTGAACACCAGGTAAATCAAGCGTTGCGCGGGCCCTTGCTTCACCGCTCATGTCAAGACTTTCTCCAACCGCTAAAATTACTACGTCGGCTTCTTTTGCTGCTTTAACCGCTGCTGTAAAGCCGCTTTTTTCATTTCCTTTTATAGAACAACCTTCTTCAAAAAGAATTTTAGCTTTATTACCTAATTTATTTTTTATTCCTTGTAAAACAGAAATAACACTTTTTTCATCTCCCTGCTGATTCCATGGTCCAAGAGGATCAGTGGTTGAATTAGCAAGTGGTCCAATAACTGCAATTTTTTTTGTCCCCTTATTTAAAGGAAGAAACCCATTTCCATTTTTTAAAAGAACAATTGACTTTTTTGCGACTTCATAAGTCGCATCCCTCATCTCCTGGCTAAGAATCGTTTTCTTTTCTCTTTCCGCATCGCAATATTTGTACGGATCATCAAATAAACCAAGACGGAATTTAATTCTTAATATTCTTCTCACACTTTCGTCGAGTGTCTGTTTTGAAACTTTCCCTTCTGCAAGTAACTCGCTTAAATGATTCATATAAGCACTTGTTTCCATGTCCATATCCAACCCCGCATTAAGTGCTAGTTCCCCAGCGTGTTTTGCATCTTTCGCAACACCGTGTGGGATTAACTCACCAATCGAATTCCAGTCACTTACAACGAATCCATCAAACTTCCATTCGTCACGTAAAATTTTTGTTAGTAATTGATGATTAGCCGACGATGGGACTCCTCCGATCTCATTAAAAGAAGCCATCAATGTTGCAGCTCCGGCATCAACAGCAACCTTGAAAGGTCTCAAATAAATTTCTCTAAAAGTTCTTTCCGAAAAATCAACGGTGTTGTAGTCGCGTCCCCCCTCAGCTCCGCCATAACCGGCAAAATGTTTTAAACATGCAGCAATGGTATTGTTTGCTGATAAATCTTTTCCTTGATATCCTTTAACGCGGGCCACTGCCATTGCAGCTCCAAGAACAGGATCTTCACCGCTTCCTTCAACAATTCTTCCCCAACGGGGGTCGCGTGCGATATCAACCATCGGATTAAACGTCCAGTGAATTCCTGCAGACGAAGCTTCAATGGCCTGCATGCGTGCTGACTTTTCAACAAGTAATGGCTCCCAGGTACTGGCTTCGGCAATTGGAACCGGAAAGGTTGTACGATAACCATGAATAACATCCAACCCAAAGATCAAAGGAATTTTTAATCTTGATTTTTCAACGGCAATTTTTTGTAACTCCTTTAATGTATCTGCGCCGGCGATATTCAAGAATGATCCGATTTTCCCCTGAGCGATTAATTCATTGCTTCCGGTTTTGGGTCTTGTAGACTCGGCACCTGTCTGCCATCCACCGGAATACTGCACAAGTTGTCCGATTTTTTCGTCTTGCGTCATAAGCGCAAGAACCGAATCCACTCGTTGTTCAATTGTTTTTGTTTGTTGGGATAAAATATTCTTTTGAGCGAATAATAAGAAAAGAAGTAAGAAAATGAGGGTCGATTTGGCTTTCATAAAGTTCTCGCTAGTAAATAAAAGTTGAATGAACTAAAAATATCAAAACTTTATCTGAGATAAAATTTCAGAGCACATGAACTAAACAAATTTTGTGCCTTAACAGAAAGGGGAATCTTCGACATTCTACGACTCAAATATAATTTACTCCAGAAGAATTTATCACTCTAATAAAGAAACTATTATTGAAATAATAATAGGGTAAAAATAAAGTACCGCTCCCCAAAAGAAACCTTTTGCAAACATTGTGTGTTGAACTAAATAGAAAAAGAAAACATCGATACTTCCACAATAAACTTTGAGCAAACAGATGAAAAAAAGATTGATTTTACCCGCTATCCTATTGGGAATTTTTATTTCACTCCTTTATTTTGCTTCCCCGCTGATGGGGATTCCTCCTGCTGCAAAATCAATTCATTTTTCACCGGACTCACTAACCAACAAGGATGACTCTGAAATGGAAACAACAAACTTAACTGAAGAAGAATGGAAAGAACGTTTATCCCCCGAGCAATATCATGTGCTTAGAGAAAAAGGAACCGAGCGTCCATTTACCGGTTTGTATTGGGACAATCACGATAAAGGAACTTATAAATGTGCAGCTTGCAAAAGTGAACTTTTTTCTTCGGATACCAAATTTGATTCCGGCTGCGGTTGGCCAAGTTTCTACGATGTCTCTTCAAGCTCTGCAATCGAGTTGAAAAAAGATTATAGTTTTGGAATGATCCGTTTTGAGGTGATTTGCAAAAAATGCGGATCGCATTTGGGGCACGTTTTTAATGATGGCCCGGCTCCTACAAATTTACGTTATTGTATTAATTCGGTTTCATTGAATTTTGAGAAGGAAGATTCTACCACAGTTAAATAACAAAAGGCAAAATCCAAAGTTCAGTTTTATTTTTTTCACTAGTAATAAATTTCCATTTCACACTTTTGACAGTTGAACCGTAGTTTATACTTCTGTTTTCCATCGTTTAAGTAAAGCGGTTCTTTCATTTCAGGCACTTTTGCATGCCCAGCTTTAAAAGGACACATATGAAGTTCTTCTTTGATACAATATTTTGTTGTCATCAAGATTTTCCCTTCAAATTCATCCAGCTTTTCAAAACCATTCTCAATTGTTTCAACCCCATGTTTCTTATAAAATGTCTTTGCTTTTTCATTGACGACATTTCCTGCATAGTCTAATTTGTTCTCCGGATACGGGAATGAATTGTTCACCGTTTTACGATTTTGTTTTGGATGGTTTTTTATCCTCTCTTCAAGAAGAAGTTCCAGAATTTTTCGCCGGAGTTCATTCCATTTTGAAACGGGAAGAAAGATTACTTTTTCGGATTTGATGTGAACTTTCTTAACAGAAAAGATTGTTGTGCCCGATTTTTTTAATTGATTTTCCATCACCGCGTTTGCTTTTTGCGCATCTTCCGGTTCAATCATTTCGATGGCTTTATCAAATGAAACAGCGTTTCCATCCTCATCAACAGCGGAGATCGTGAGCGTCTTCTCTTCTACTTGAACTTCAATTTCGCAGCTGATTTTTCTTTTTGTCTCGTCTTTGGATAATTCTTTTATGAATTGATGATCGTGATTGCGGTAAATTTTTGTGCCGGGGAATAATCCGTCCAATTCTTTTGTGAAAATTTTATCTTTCTCAACCCGGTTAATGTTCATTCCCAACAAATTATTTTTCTCATCAAAAAAACAAATGCCATCTCCATTTACAAGAAAATCATTTGCTTCAATTTCAAAATAATCGTTACCGACTTTTTTGACTTCGCCGAGATATTTTCCAACGGATTTCGGTGTTGCAAAAGAAGCGAGTTCTTTTCCCTCTCCTAAAAGGAAATATTCACTCGAACCGCGGTTAAAAGTTTTTTCGGGATCTGGAATGAATCTGTAAATTATTTTTCCGCTCGATGCTTTTTTATAATACTTATTGTTCGACAATATTTCATCTAACTTCTGCCGGTAATAAGCTGTGATGTTTTTTACATAGGAAACGTCTTTCAATCTTCCTTCAATTTTAAAAGATGTAATTCCAGCTTCCAACAGTGAATGAAGGTAAGTTGACAAATCTAAATCTTTAAGCGAAAGTAAATAAGCTGCATCATGAATGATTTTTCCATTTGAGTCTTCGAGCGAATAAAGCATCCGGCACGCTTGCGAACATTCACCACGATTCGCGCTTCGCCCAGTTGTAGCAAAGCTGAAATAACATTGTCCGCTAAAGCAAACGCACAATGCTCCATGGATAAAAAACTCCAGATCAACGTTGGTGTTTAATTTAATTTCTTTGATCTGTTCAAGCGATAGTTCACGAGCAAGAATAACTCGCTGTAAACCGGACAGTTCAAGAAATTTAATTTTAACCACGGAATAATTGTGGGTTTGGGTCGAGGCGAAAAGCGGAATCGGCGGTAAATCCATTTCAAGAAGTGCCATGTCCTGAATAATGATCGCGTCAACACCGGCTTCATACAATTGATGAATCAACTTCTGCACTTCATCCAATTCATCGTCGTACAAAATTGTATTTACCGTTACATACACTTTCGCCCAATATTGATGCGCGTATCGAACTAGTTTTTGAATGTCTTGCAATGAATTTCCGGCGGCGGAGCGTGCGCCAAATTTCGGCGCACCAATGTAAATCGCATCGGCACCGCAATTTATTGCAGCGATTCCGCTCAACAAATCTTTTGCCGGAGATAGAAGTTCAATTTCTTTTATTTCGTTTTTGATTGTCAAATTTCTTTGTAATTCGTTTTCCAAAGGAAGTCGTTTATAACTTTTTTTTTAATAATTTTATAATTAAAATATAACACATTAAATGTGATCAACATTAATTATAGAAGAATGAAAGTGATTCGATCAACGATCTTGTCTTTTGCTTTAGTCATATCTCTCTCGGCTCAAAGCACAAATTTATTAACCAACGTTGAGAACCGCCAAAAACAAAGCTTAAACGGTCAATGGAAAATTATTATCGATCCATATGAAACCGGCTATTATAACTACCGCTACCAACCTCGCAACGACGGATATTTTGAAAACCGAAAACAAAAAGATAAATCGGAGTTAGTCGAATATAATTTTGATAATTCAGAAGAGCTTGCTGTTCCCGGTGATTGGAACACTCAAAAAGAAAAACTGTTTCTTTACGAAGGAACGATCTGGTATAAAAAATCATTTCAATATAAAAGAAAAAACAATACACGTACCTTCCTTTATTTTGGAGCAGTCAATTATGAAGCAATTGTTTATGTGAACGGTAAGAAACTTGGCGAACATGTCGGTGGATTCACTCCATTTAACTTTGAAGTAACCGACCAACTTGTTGACGGTGATAATTATCTTGTCGTAAAAGTTGATGATAAAAGAAAACGAGACGGCGTTCCAACACTTAATACAGACTGGTGGAATTACGGCGGCATTACTCGCGATGTCTATTTAATAGACGTTCCCGAAACATTTATCAAAGATTATTTTCTTCAGTTGAAGAAAAATTCTTTAAACGAAATCTCCGGCTGGATTCAACTTGAAGGGACAGAAAAACTTAAAAACGTTACAGTTGAGATTCCTGAAGCAAAGATATCTATATCAGTAAAAACTGATGAAAACGGATTTGCAGAAATTAATTTCACCGCTGATTTACAATTATGGTCTCCGGAAAATCCCAAAACTTACCAAATAAAAATTTCCTCAAAGACAGATGTACTTGAAGACAAGATCGGTTTCCGCTCAATAGAGACAAGGGAAAACGAGATATTTCTAAATGGTAAATCAATTTTTCTTCGCGGAATTTCAATTCATGAAGAGGCTCCTTTTGGAAAAGGAAGAGCAACTTCCGAACAAGATGCCGACACGCTTCTCAGCTGGGCAAAACAACTTGGATGTAATTACGTTCGGCTCGCGCATTATCCGCACAACGAAAAGATGATTCGCAAAGCTGAAGAACTTGGACTGTTGGTTTGGGCAGAAATTCCTGTTTACTGGACAATCCTTTGGGACAACAAAGACGTGCTCGCAAATGCTGAAAATCAATTAACTGAAATGATAACGCGAGATCGAAATCGCGCACCGATAATTATTTGGTCAGTTGCAAATGAAACGCCGGTTGGTGAAGCGCGCTATAATTTTCTTCGGCATCTTATCAATACCGCAAAAGAATTGGATCAAACCAGACTATTTTCAGCCGCAACGGAAATTCATTCTGAAAAAAATATTATAACCTTAAGCGATTCGCTAAGCAATTTACTAGACGTCATCGGTGTGAACGAATACATTGGCTGGTACGGCGGCGTTGCGGAAGACGCTCCCAAAATGAAATGGGAATCAAAATTTAATAAACCGCTTGTAATTAGTGAGTTTGGTGCGGGCGCAAAATTCAATTTGCACGGCGATAATCAGACGCGCTGGGCAGAAGAATATCAAGCAAATGTTTACACGAATCAAATTGAAATGTTAAAGAAAATTTCTTTCCTACGCGGAATGAGCCCGTGGATATTGGTTGATTTTCGTTCACCGAGAAGGCCGCTTCCTGGCATTCAAGACCAGTACAACAGAAAAGGTTTGATCTCCGATAAAGGAGAAAGAAAACAAGCATTTTACATTTTGCAAAAATTCTATAATGACAAATCCAAGAAGTGAAAGTTAAAATTCATTTTATATGTAATGATCAAGATGTTGTAACCGACGTTAACCCGGCGATGACCGTTTTGGATTACGTACGAAAAAACTTGAATTTGACCGGAACTAAAGAAGGCTGTCGCGAAGGTGATTGCGGCGCGTGCACGGTCTTGGTAGGAGAATTACACGACAAAACCGTTCTGTACAAATCATTAAACTCATGTTTGCTTCCTCTTGTATCTCTTAATGGAAAACATTTGGTAACGATCGAAGGAATAAATCAGAAAGAATTAAATCCATTGCAGTCAACTTTTGTAGATGAGGGCGCTTCGCAATGCGGATTTTGCACTCCAGGATTTTTAATGTCGCTCACGGGATATTTTCTTTCCAATAACATTTATTCAGTTGATTCAGCCATCAACTCGCTTGATGGAAATATTTGCAGATGCACTGGTTATGCTTCTATCAAACGCTCTGTTGAAAAAGTTACTGAAGGAATAAACCGAAACGGAAAAGATTCAAATCATGATACTCTTGTAAAAACAAAGATTCTTCCGGATTATTTCTTAACAATTCCAGAACGTTTAGCTGCGATGAACCCATTGTCAAATATGTCTATCGGAGAGGTTGTCGTTTCCGGAGGCACTGATTTATTTGTTCAGCAATGGGAAAATCTTGTTTCAAAGGAAGTGTGGTTTCTTGAAAGAGAACAATCAATAAAAAACATATGGATAGATAGCGGAGAATGTTTCATTGATGCCCGGACGACTATTTCAGAAATAAAATCTTCCTTGCTTTTGAATAAATATTTCCCGCAACTAGAAAACTATTTCCAATATTTTGGTTCGCTTCCTATAAGAAACCGTGCTACTGTTGGCGGTAATATTATAAACGCTTCGCCAATCGGAGATATGACTATTTTTCTGTTAGCTATGGACGCGAAACTTCACCTAAAAAAAGAAAAAAATGAACGAACTGTTCCACTAAATAACTTTTACACCGGGTACAAACAATTTGATAAAAAAGATAATGAACTTTTAGACTCGATAAGTTTTAGACTTCCAGGGAAGAATTCACACTTCAATTATGAAAAGGTTAGCAAACGAACTTTTCTGGATATCGCCATTGTAAACACTGCAATTTATTTAGAAGAAGAAAATTTGAAGTTAAAAGAGCTACATCTTTCGGCTGGGGGTGTTGCGCCTTTTCCGCTCTATCTTTTTAAAACAAGAGAGTTTCTGCTCAATAAAATAATTTCTTCACCGTTGATTAAAGAAGCTGCCGAAATGGTTCAAACGGAAATTTCTCCAATAAGCGATGCGCGCGGGTCGGCAGAATACAAGCGATTATTATTGCGCCAATTATTTTTTGCGCATTTTATAAAATTATTTCCTGATAGAATTTCGCTAGAGGAGGTTGTATGAAAAATTACGATACAACCAGGCATGTGCGCGGTGAATCAATGTTTGCAGATGATTTTCTTCTCCCTGAAGGAACGCTATTCGCTTCCGTTTTTGACTCTTCAATAGCGCATGGAAAAATTCTTTCAATTGATGTTTCGGAAGCTTATAAATATCCGGGTGTAAAAAAAATCATTATCGCTAAAGATATTCCGGGGCAAAATCAAATTGGCGGGATTATTCAAGACGAACCATTGCTTGCCGAGAATGAAGTTCATTTTTGCGGACAGCCAATCGCAATTGTGCTTGCTGAAAATCTTCTCATTGCAAGAGCAGCAAAGAAAAGAATAAAAATTGAATTTGAAGAACTCACGCCAATTACCGATCCGCGGGAAGCGTATGCAAAAGGAATGCTGATCATTCCGCCGAGAATATTTTCTAACGGAAATGTTAATGAAGCATGGACGCGATGCGATGTAATTGTTGATGGCACGGTTGAAACCGGAGCGCAAGAACATTTATACCTTGAAACACAAGGTGCAATCGCTTTCCCAACCGAGGGAAACGGAATCAAAATAATTTCTTCCACGCAAGGACCAACTGCCACTCAACGTGCCGCGTGTAAAGTGTTGGGTTTGCCGATGCATCAAGTTGAGGTTGATGTTATGCGATTAGGCGGTGGATTCGGTGGCAAAGAAGATCAAGCAAATGCGTGGGCTGCGATGGCGGCTGTTTCTGCTTTTGTTACAAAGAAACCGGTGAAGTTAATTCTTCCGCGGCAAGAAGATATGCGAATGACAGGTAAGCGGCATCCTTATTCTATTGATTTTAAAATCGGTTTAACCAATGAAGGAAAAATTCTAGCGTACGAAGTAACCTATTTCCAAAATGCAGGTGCTGCGGCTGATCTCTCAACTCCGATTTTGGATCGCACTCTTTTTCATGCAACGAACAGCTACTTTGTGCCGAACGTAAAAGCAACCGGCTTGTGCTGTAGAACGAATCTTCCTCCCAACACTGCGTTTCGCGGTTTCGGCGGACCACAAGCAATGTTCGCAATGGAAGCTGCGATTTACAAAGCCGCAAAGCAAATGGGCATTGATGCATCGGTTATTCAAGAAAAAAATCTTTTAAAAGAAGGGGACGAATTTCATTACGGACAGTTGGCAGAAAATTCAAAAGCCAGAGCTTGCTGGAATGAAGCAAAAGAAAAATTCAAGTTTGGTGAAATAAAAAAGAATGTCGAAATATTTAATCTTGAAAACAAGCTTAACAAAAAAGGCTTTGCCTGCATACCGATCTGTTTTGGAATTTCATTCACCAATACATTTATGAATCAGGCTAGCGCTCTGGTTCATATTTATTCGGATGGAAGCGTTGGAATAAGCACTGCCGCTGTTGAGATGGGTCAAGGAGTGAACGAAAAAATTCGATTAGTCGCCGCGGAAATATTTTCAATTGATAAATCGAAAATCAAAATTGAAACAACGAATACCACACGAGTTGCAAACACCTCGCCGACCGCCGCCAGCAGTGCCGCCGATCTTAACGGGAAAGCAACGGAGCTTGCGTGTAAAAATTTAGTTGGTCGGTTGGTCGAATTTGTAAAAAATGAATTCGGTTTCTCAGCATCAAATAAAATTGAATTTAAGGATGGATTAATCTTCTGCGATGGGAATAAGGTTGATTTGAGTTGGAATGAACTCATTCAGAGAGCATTTTTCAAACGAGTAAATCTGTCAGCTCATGCGCACTATGCTGTTCCCGGAATATTTTTCGACAAAGATAAAAACAAAGGAAATGCTTTTGCGTATTATTCATTTGGAACCGCAGTTGTTGAAGTAACTGTCGATTGTTTACGTGGAACATATGTTGTTGATTCTGTTAAAGCTGTGCATGATTTCGGAAAAAGTTTTGCAAACGTGATAGACCGAGGACAAGCCGAAGGTGCGATAATGCAAGGCATCGGCTGGATGACGATGGAAGAAGTTATTTACAATTCTGAAGGAAAATTGCTCACCGATGCACTTTCAACTTATAAAGTTCCCGATATTCATTCCGCACCAAAAGAAATTGAAGTTCACTTTTTGGAGAACTCTGAAAATCCACTCGGTATTTTTAATTCAAAAGCGATTGGAGAACCACCGCTGATGTACGGCATCGGTACATTCTTCGCCATTCAAAACGCTATGAAAGCTTTTCGACCCGAAAAAGAATTTCAATTTTTTGCTCCGCTCACACCGGAAAAGGTTTTACTCGGTCTTTATAAAGAGTAATCCTTACAATTATTACCAAGCATTGTTTATTTTTGAATAAAGAGATTTAAGGTTTTATGCTGCTTTTAAAAAATTGTTTTCACATAGAAACGTTTGATGATGATAGAAAGTTTTCTGGTTATGATATTCTTATAGAGAACAACCGAATAATAAGAATTGAAAAGAATATTTCACCAACAGACGCTCATCAGATTCTTGATTGCTCAACCTGCGTAGTTATTCCCGGACTCGTAAATACACACCACCATTTCTATCAAACCCTAACAAGAAATTTACCAGCGGTACAAAACGCAAAACTGTTCGACTGGCTTATCTATCTTTATGAGATCTGGAAAAATATTGACGAAGAAGCTGTTTATTATTCATCGTTAATAGCTATGGGAGAGCTTCTTAAAACCGGATGTACACTTTCAACCGACCACCACTATCTTTATCCCAACACCTTCACCGCTGATTTGATGGGAATACAATTTTCAGCGGCGGATAAATTAGGAATGCGTATTTCACCAACTCGGGGCTCGATGTCGTTAAGTAAAAAGAATGGCGGCTTACCACCCGATTCAGTTGTACAAACCGAACAAAAGATCCTTGAAGATAGTTTGCGCGTTATTCAACAATATCATGACGCATCCGAAGACTCGATGAAAAAGATTGTCTTGGCTCCCTGTTCTCCATTTTCCGTTACAAAAGAAAATATGAGAGATACGGCGCGGCTTGCACGTGAACATAACGTAAGATTGCATACACATCTTGCCGAGACAAGTGATGAAGACGATTATTGTATTTCGATTCACGGGAAGCGACCGCTTGCGTTGATGGAAGAAGTTGAGTTTATTGGTGAAGATGTTTTTTATGCGCACGGGATTTTCTTTAACGATGACGAATTGAAAACATTAGCAGCAACTAAAACATCGATTGCGCATTGTCCTTCATCTAACATGCGACTTGGTTCCGGGATATGCCGCGTTACCGAAATGATTGCGCAAAACATAAATGTAGGAATTGCAGTTGACGGTTCTGCCTCGAATGATTCTTCCGATATGCTAGGTGAAATCCGAAACACGATGCTGCTTCAACGAGTAAAATATGGAGCAAACGCTCTTACCGCAAAACAAGCATTTACTCTTGGAATCCAGGGAGGCGCAAATATTCTAGGCTATTCCAAAACCGGAAAAATAAAAGAGAACTATCTCGCCGATCTCGCCGTCTTCAATATTAATAAATTAGAATATGTCGGAAGTTTATCTGATCCGCTTGCGGCATTATTGTTCTCCGGTATTTCTCATCAAACCGAATACACAATCGTAAACGGAAAAGTTGTTGTTGAAAACGGAAAACTTGTTGGAGAGAACGAGGAACTAATCATCCGCAAGGGAAATGAAATTTCAAAAAAATTATACAATTCAAAAAATTAACTTCATTTAGATTTTTTCTTGGGCAAGATATTTAAGTAAGTAGAAAGCAAAAACTATGTTGAATCAAAATCTTGAGTGGTTTTTCCCCCATACCGTTGATGAAGCGGTAAAACTGATTGCTCACCAGGGAGTAATTCTCCACGGTGGTGGAACACGAATTTTGAAAACTTCACCAAAATCCATTAAAGGTTTGGTAGATATTGGAAAATTAAATTTAAATTTCATTCATCACACAGATAAACATATAAGTATTGGCGCCGCGTCTACTTATGATGATATAATTCGCTATTCAGTAAAAACAAAAAAACTTTCGATGCTGGCAAAAGCATTGTCTGAAGCAGCTTCAACTCCACTCCGTAATCGAATTACGATCGGTGGTTCTTTAAAAGATTTTCCAATCTGGTCAAGTTTATACGCGCCGCTTCTTACGTTGAACGCACAAATTGAAATCGTTGACAAACATGATAAAATCATTTCACTTGAAGAATATCTTGATGCCGGGGTAATCAAAACCAAACATCTTATCAAGAGAATAATTCTTGAAGATGATCCGCATGTTATTGGAGCCGTAAAAAGATTTGCGCTTATTAGATTTGAATATCCACTGTTCACCGTTGCGGTAACGCTTCGAATAAAACAAAAAATAATATCCGAAGCGAGGATTTTTATTACTGGCGTAAAAGGAAGACACAAACACTGCATACGCGCCGAACATTTTTTAATTGATAAAGAATTAAATGACGAAACCATTCAACAAGCGGAAAAACATTTTTCACCGAAATTTGTTTTGGATTACAAATATTCCGCAGAATATAAAGAGCACACCGCTAAAATATTTTTTACGGATTTACTGAACGAGTTGAAAGGAACGTTGAAATGAAATTACCATTCAAAGTAAATAACAAATCAAAAGAGCTTGAGATTTTGCCAAACGAAACTCTGCTTCACGTTTTGCGTAATAACAATTTCACCGAAGTAAAATGCGGTTGCAACGAAGGTGAGTGTGGTTCATGTACAGTGCTGCTGGATGGAAAACCAGTCAATTCATGCCAGGTGCTTGCAATGAGCGTTCAAGAAAAAGAGATTACCACCGTAAAGGGAATCGGAACGCTTTATACACCGCATCTTTTACAAAAATCTTTTGTTGCGGCCGGAGCCGATCAATGCGGATTTTGTTCACCGGGAATGGTGCTTGCGTCTTACAGTTTATTGAAAGAAAATCCAAATCCATCGCGTGATGAGATTCTTGTTGCACTCGACGGTAATTTGTGCCGCTGTACCGGATATGTAAAAATTGTCGACGCTGTTGAGTTGACTGCCCGAAAATTGCATGCAAACAATTAGGAAATGGAGTAACTATGTTTAAGTATGTAAATCAACCTATTGAAAAAATTGACGGCTTGGCTTTAGTTACCGGTGAAGAAAAATACACAGATGATTTTTCTTTTGACAACATGCTTTGCGTTTCAGTTCTGCATTCAGGATATGCTTACGCAAAAATTGTAGAAATAGATGATTCGGAAGCAAGAAAAATGCACGGTGTTGTTGAAATTCTTTCTTATAAAAATGTGAATCAAATTTTGTATACAACCGCCGGACAAGGCTATCCAGAACCATCACCGTATGATACAATGCTGTTTGGAAGAACGATGCGGTTTGTTGGCGACAATGTTTGCGCGGTGGCAGCGGAATCAAAAGAAATTGCTGATGCTGCTTTAAAGAAAATAAAAGTAACCTATAAAGAATTAAAACCAATTTTGAATTTGACAAAATCAGAAGGTTCGCCTATTATTATTCACAAAGATGATGGAGCTTTCCCGAAGATTCCCGTTTTTTACGATGCTAAGAAAAATATCGCTTCTAAAGTTGAGGCTAATGTGGGTGACTTTGATTCAGCATTTAAAAAGTCTTCACGAAAAGTTGAACTCGATTTTTACTGTTCCTACGGGTCACACTGCGCGATAGAACCTCATGCTTCAGTTTCATATCTTGATGTTAGGGGAAGACTTGTCATTATCTCGACAACACAAGTTCCGTTTCACGTAAGAAGAATTGTTTCTCACGTTGCGGAAATACCTGTTTCGAAAATCCGAGTAATCAAGCCGAGACTCGGCGGCGGATTCGGTGGTAAACAGGAAATTTTGTTAGAACCGATTGTTGCGTTAATGACATGGCGAACAAAACGTCCTGCAAAATTAGTTTATTCAAGAAGAGAAGTTTTTAAATCAACACGTTGTCGACATGAATACCAAACCAAAGTTTCTGTCGGTTATGAACCTGATGGAACAATAAACGCGCTTCACCTTGATGCGCTTGAAAATGCAGGTGGATACGGTTCACACGCACTAACAGTGCTTGCAAACGCCGGATCAAAAACTTTACCACTGCTAAACAAAATTGAAAATCTAAGATTTACCGGAATGGGCGTTTACACGAATCTTCCGGTTGGCGGCGCATATCGCGGTTACGGTGCGACAGAATCTTATCCAGCTTACGCCCAAGCGATTGACATAATTTGCGAAAATTGCGGACTTGATGTTGTTGAGTACTATAAAAAATGGTGCATCAAGTCGGGCGAAACCTCTGCGATTTTTCAGGCTTTGGGCGAAGGGAAAGAAGGTGTGGCAATGAACATCGGTTCAACTTCGCTGGTCGAATGTCTTGATGAAGGCGCAAAACTTTCTGATTGGTATGCGAAAAAAAAATTGTACGGGCCTAATTCCGATTTCAATAAAGGGAAAAGATTGAAACGAGGAATCGGAATGGTTGCAATGATGCAAGGTTCGGCTATTCCGGAAATTGATATGGCATCCGCATATATAAAAATGAATGACGACGGTTCATTTAATCTAAATGTCGGTGCAACAGATTTGGGAACAGGCTCCGATACGGTTCTCGCACAAATCGCTTCCGAAGTACTTAATACACCGGTGGAAAGTTTTATTGTTTATTCTTCCGATACCGATTTCACCCCTTTCGATACAGGCGCCTATGCATCTTCAACAACCTATCTTTCGGGGCAAGCAGTTAGAAAATGCGCGGAAGAAATTAAAAAACAAATTCTGAAAGTCGGAGCTGAAATGCTATCACTTTCAACTGAAGAAGTTGAATTAAATGACAGCAGAGTTATTGCAAAAGAAAATGTAAATGAAGAAATTTCATTTGCAGAGATATGTCAATACAGTTTGTACCAGAAAAATCAATTTCAAATCCAAGCAACGGCTTCGCACATTTCGCCGAAATCTCCACCACCGTTTGCCGTTCATTTTATTGAAATCGAAGTTGATACGTTCACCGGAATTATGAAAGTGTTGAATTACACCGCAACCGTTGATTGCGGAACGCCGATAAATCCGGTTACCGCTGAAGGTCAAGTTGAAGGAGCAATCGTAAACGGTTTATCGTATGCACTTTTTGAAAATTATTATTTCTCTCCGCATGGAAAAATGTTGAACGATACATTCGGAAAATACGGTGTGTACACAGCATTTGATATTCCTCCGATAAAAGTGAAGTTGATAAAATCATACGAAGAGACCGGCCCATACGGTGCGAAATCCATTTCGGAAATAAACATTAACGGTGCATTACCAGGAATTGCGAACGCGTTTTACAATGCAACCGGAAAACGACTACATAGCGGTCCGTTTGCACCAGAGTATGTTTTAAAAGTTCTTTCTGAAAAATAATGCTGCTGAAAGACTGCTACATATATGATGAATTAACAGGAGAAGAAAAACTTGTTGATTTTCTTTTTGATGAAAGAATAACTGCGGTTAAAGAAGAATTCTCCAGAACCATTTCAATTGAAAATAAAATCACCGTTAAACTCTCAGAACTTGATCGAACAAAAATTGAGAAGATAAACGCAGAGCCGGAAAAATATATTTTGGATTGCGAAGGAATGATCACTATTCCCGGGGGAATCGATCCGCACGTTCATTTCGATACTCCGGGGTTTACACATCGTGAAGATTTTTATCACGGAAGTATGTCGGCAGCAGGCGGAGGCATTACAACAGTTATAGATATGCCTTGCACGTCAATTCCTCCCGTTACCAACGGCAAAAACTTTGATGAAAAATTTGCCGCAATTAAAAATGAATCGGTAGTCGATTTTGGATTGTACGGCGGCGTTTGCGCAAGTAACTTCGAAGCGTATGAAAAATCGATGAAAGAACTTGCTGAAAAAAAAGTGAGAGCTTTCAAAACCTATTTTGTTTCGGGAATGAAAACTTTTCCACAAGTCTCCCTTCTTCAATTTGAAGCAATATTGAAAAAGGCCAAAGAATTAAATCTACCGTTGTTGCTTCATGCAGAAGATAGCGAAGTTGTTGCCGTAATGACCGAACTTCATGAAAATGATAAAGATGATTATTTACGCTATTGTAATTCACGCCCAGTACAAGCAGAAATAACAGCAGTTGCAAACGCGATTGAAATCGCAAAAAGAGTTAACGGAAATCTACATATCGTTCATGTGGCTTCATCGGAAGCCGCAGAACTTGTAGATCAATTAGATGATGAGTTCAACATAACTTATGAAACATGTCCTCATTATTTACATTTTACACAGGATGATTTTAAAACGAAAGGTTCAGAATTAAAAACTGCGCCGGTTGTAAAATCAAAAAAAGATCAAGATGAACTTTGGAAATATTTGGAAAATGGAAGTTGTGCTTTTGTCGCATCAGATCATGCGCCAGCACCGTTGAACGAGAAACAAACCGGTTCATTTTGGAAAGATTATGGCGGAATTCCTGGAGTGCAAACACTAATTCCGGTTATTTTTTCTGAAGGATATAAAAAGAAAAAACTTTCGGTTAAAAGATTTACCGAAGTTGTTTCAACAAATGCCGCAAAACGTTTTAATCTCTATCCACAAAAAGGGAGTTTACTAGTTGGAAGTGATGCTGATTTTGCAATTATTAATCCAAATATTTCATGGAAGTTTGAAACAGATCAATTATTATCAAAGGGAGAAACTTCTCCGTTTGATAATGAAATCTTCAATGGAAAAGTTGTACTAACAGTCCTTCGCGGAAAAATTATTTATAGCGACATGGCGGGAATAACAATTGAGAAAGGATACGGCAAGTATCTAGATTGATTTTCAATTCTTTCTCCGTAAATAATATTTGTTCCTCACACTCAAAGTTAAAATTTAAGAAGTCTTGTTATATTAAATCCGAGCCTCCATTCACCGGTTCCAAAATCTTTATCTGCACCGGAAAGAAATTGAGATGGATTTAACTTTGCATTATTTGTTAAAATTATTTTGAAAAAATGACCACCGGTTTCCAGCTCAATTCCAAAAGCAGCTGAATTAAAGCGGTTTAAATATCCGTTAACTGTCGGGTTGAACTCTGCCAAAACGCTGAACATGTTGGTAAAGTAATATTGTGCGTTCATTCCCAAGGTAAAAGAGTTCTGTACATCGGAACGATAAATGTTGCTGTTGTATAAAAAAGAAGGAACAACTCCGATACCAAGTTTTTTATTGATCATAGTGTTGAAAATTATTTGTCCGAAATATTGATACGTTCTTCCGGGACTTGCAACTGGTTTTAGTGTTTGAGTGTTTTTTGCAATTCCAAATTGAACGCCGATAAGCAATGGGAGGAAAGTTTCTTTAAACTGAAGCAAGCGATATTTGCCCCTTAGATCAAGATTGTCATCAACGTTGGATCTTCCCAAAGTTAGTACTAAATCATCTGTAACAGCGTAGCCAAGAGCTATTCTCATGTTTACCGGTCCGTCGAAACCATATAAATCTTTTGAACCATCTTTGATTGACGGTAAAAATCTGTGCGAAATTTCAAACTCAAAATCACCTTGTTGCAACGTTTCAACTGTCGGTAAATTTATTGATTGCGGTGAATGAAAAAGCTGAAGAGGAAGATTATCAACAGTTTCTTGTTTCTTCCAGCTTATTTGAGCATTTGTCTCCATAGAAAGTGTAATAAAAAGGAGAAGCATTAGAGCAATTATCGAGTGTGATTTCATTTTTTCCCTTCAGTTTTATTTACTGCAAACAAATTAAAATTCAATTTAAGTTCAATTACTTCACTTAGTTTCACCATCATGATACTTGGAATGTCAATATTATATGAAGAAAGCTTTATTGTAAAATTAGTCTTAATGTTGTAATCAGAATTCTCTGCCTTTGAGAGCAGACCAGAAATTTTAATATTCTTTGTTATTCCGTGAATGAACATTTCTCCTTCAGCATCAACATTAAAGGAACCTTGTTCTGCCGGTGTAACATTTGTTATTTTTCCTTTAAAAGAAGCATCCGGAAATTTATCCGTTTGCAAATAATTTTCGCGCATATGACGGTTGCGGAGACCGATTCCGGTGTCCAACGTTTTCAAATCAACTTCAAAATAAAGGCTGCTGTTTGTTGTGTAATTATTCCCTTCCCAGTACAAATAACCGTCGATGTTGTCAGTAACACCGGAAAATTTTCCAAAGGGAGCGTCGGAAATAAATTCAACATGATTCTTTGATCCTTGTTTAACATGTAGCTCTGTTCCTTGCGAAAAAAGTTCTACCGATACTAAGAAACAAAGAAGAAGAATATTCTTCATATAAACTCCAATAAAAGATTAATCATTTTTAGCACCGTTATTGATCCAGGTTTCAACAAGTTGAATAGCGTTTTCACTTAACTTTCCGGAAGGAGGCATCACTCCGGAACTTTCTCCAATGTTCCTCAATCTTTTTACAAGAAAACTATTTGCGCTATTTCCAGGTTGAACACGGACGAAGTTCGAATTGCTTGTGCTGGGAATATTCACCAAATTATTAAAAGCATTCCCTGAGGAAAGATCCATTCCAGCCGCTGCATTAGCACCTGCATGGCAACCGGATACTGCACATGAGACATTAAAAATTTCTTTCTGAATTGTCGAAAACGTCGCTGAAGAATTATCTGGAAGTGAATTATTCGCCTCCGGTTCAACAGTAACTTTACAACCCGTTAATGAAATTATTAAAAGAAAAATGGAGATGAATCCAAAAAATCCTTTTATAGTCAGCATGAGATATTCCTTATATACAAAGCATTAAAAATTCGTCCGCTTTCAAATTACTAACGGAGTAAAACCATTTTCTTGATTTCAGAAAAATTGTTAACCACTATTTTATAAAAATAAACACCCGAAGTAAGGGTTGAAGCATCAAATTCAACCGAGTAACTGCCTGGTTGTTTAAACCCGTTTACTAAAGAAGCAACTTCAGTCCCGGTGATGTTGTAAACTTTTAGTGAAACATTTCCTGCTTGGGGGATTTGGTAAAAAATAGTTGTGGATGGATTAAACGGATTCGGATAATTTTGTTTTAGATCATATCTTAAATTATCCTTTTCCGATTCAATATCTGTTGCGTTTGAAACGCTTACCGTTTTATTTTGTGCAAAATTCCATTGATCACTGCTGTTGGCACCATTGAGGTTTACGCTGTTACCGTTTGCATACAGGGTAACGGCTCCTTCTGTTGCGGGAGCTGTGTAAGTAAATGTAAAAACAACTTTTCCGGCTGTAGGCGTAGCAGGTTCTTGATGGGTTAACTCGGAATTTGCTAATCGAAGTCCGGCGCCGGGAGCTAACGAACCTGCCGAAGCAGCTATGTTTGTTCCAGCTGCAGCGAGTGGACCACCGGAAACTGTAACGGTGTACGTTTCTGTTTGTCCCGGCACCAAAGATTCAGGCCCTTCAATAACAACCGAAACACTTGGTGTTGCAGAACTTCCGTGACATGTACATCCAGCTCCGTTTTTATGGGTTTTACCCGTGATGCCTCCGGAGTATCCAAAAACATAAATTGAAACTACTGCAATAAGAAAAAACGTAGTTAAGAAAAATTTTCCATTTGTAAATAGATGCATAACTCTCCTAAAATTATTTGTTGAATAAAAAGCAGGATCAAATATTTTTAATGATAGCTGATAAATGTGGAACACTTAAAAATAATTTTAAGTTCATTTTAAGGTTGGGAATTTTGTGATTTGGCTCAAATAATATAATGCCGATTGGCAATAAAAATTGTGCGGTTAATTTCAATCGTAAATAAAAAAGGCTGAGTAAAACTCAGCCTTTACATAATCAGATAATAGAGAAGATTAATAGCGGTAATAATCTGGCTTGTAAGGTCCTTCTACCTTTACACCAATATATTTTGCTTGCTCTTCAGTAAGCACATCGAGTTCAACACCGATTTTAGCAAGGTGTAATCTGGCAACCATTTCATCTAAATGTTTCGGCAAAGTATAAACTTTGTTTTCATATTTGTCCGAATGATTCCAAAGCTCAAGCTGTGCAAGTGTTTGGTTGGTGAATGAGTTTGACATTACGTAAGACGGATGTCCCGTTGCACAACCAAGATTTACTAATCTTCCTTCAGCTAATACAATAATGTCTTTTCCATCAATCGTGTATTTATCAACTTGAGGTTTGATTGTGTTCTTCGTGTCGTCGTAATTTGCGTTTAACCATGCCATGTCAATTTCAGTATCAAAATGTCCGATGTTACAAACAACAGTTTTATCTTTCATCAGTTTGAAATGTTCTCCGGTGACAATTTTCATATTTCCGGTTGTGGTTACAACGATGTCGGCTTCTTTAACAGCGTCCACCATTTTTTTAACTTCGTAACCTTCCATTGCAGCTTGAAGCGCGCAGATCGGATCAACTTCGGTAACGATAACCCGAACATGAGCGTTCTTTAATGATTCTGCAGAACCTTTGCCAACATCACCGTAACCGGCAACTACTGCAACTTTTCCGGCAAGCATTAAATCTGTTGCGCGGCGAATAGCATCAACTAAAGATTCGCGGCATCCATATTTATTGTCGAATTTAGATTTTGTAACCGAATCGTTTACATTGATTGCGGGAAGAGGAAGCGTTCCTTTTTCCATTCTTTCATAAAGTCTATGAACGCCTGTGGTCGTTTCCTCGCTTAATCCCTTGATGCCTTTTACCATTTCGGGATATTTGTCAAGAACCATATTTGTTAAATCGCCACCGTCATCAAGAATCATATTTAACGGCTGTCCATCAGGGAAGTGGAGTGTTTGTTCGATGCACCAATCGAATTCTTCTGCGTTCATTCCTTTCCATGCATAAACCGGAATTCCTGCTGCTGCAATTGCTGCTGCTGCGTGATCTTGTGTTGAAAAAATATTACACGATGACCATTGCACTTCTGCGCCAAGTTCAATTAATGTTTCAATCAACACTGCTGTTTGAATTGTCATGTGAAGACAACCGGCAATGCGTGCGCCTTTGAGCGGTTTTGTTGTTTTATATTGTTCGCGGAGAGACATTAATCCCGGCATTTCAGCTTCGGCTAATTCAATCTCTTTGCGTCCCCATTCAGCAAGAGAAATATCTTTTACTTTATAGGGAAGTTTTTTTGTTTCTACTTCGTAACTCATTTTTATCCTTTTTTAAATTATACTCTAATCCTTGATCAACATTTGTTGATCTATTGACAAACTACTTTTTTACATACGCTTTAAATTGTGGAACTAAATCCAATTGTTCCCAAGTGAAGAGATCAACCGTCTTTTCAACGAATTTAGTTTTTCCATTTTCTTCACCAACAACAACTTTGATCTTCGCATTCTTTTGATATTTTCTTCCGAAATGTCCGTAAGAAGAAGTTTGAAGATAAATTGGATTGCGAAGTTTAAGTCTATCAATGATCGCTTTTGGAGTCATTGGAACAATTTTCTGAATCATTTTAGATAGTTCTGCATCTGGAAGAACACCCGTTCCATATGTGTTAACAAAGATCGACATCGGCTCAGCAACACCGATTGCGTATGATACCTGCACCAAACATTCTTTTGCTAATTTAGCGGCAACCAGATTTTTTGCGATATGTCTTGCGGCATATGCAGCGCTTCTATCAACTTTGGAAGGATCTTTACCGGAAAAAGCTCCGCCACCGTGGGCTCCCCATCCGCCATAGGTATCAACAATAATTTTTCTTCCGGTTAAACCGCTGTCTCCGTGTGGACCACCGATAACAAATTTTCCGGTTGGGTTAACATAATATTTTGTTTTTTTATCAAGAAGTTTTGCCGGGATAACAGTTGGAATAACATACTTCTTCATGTCGGCTTCAATCTTTTTCTGATTTACATTCTCATCATGTTGCGTTGAAATTACAACCGCATCAACACGCAATGGCTTGCGGGTAACTTGGTCGTATTCAATTGTTACTTGAGATTTAGCATCTGGTCGAAGATACGGCATTAGCTTCGGCTGTTTTTTACGAATATCTGCTAATTTTTTGACAAGTTTGTGAGAATACTCCAACGTTAACGGCATGTAATCAGCTGATTGATCGCAAGCATAACCGAACATCATTCCTTGATCTCCGGCACCTTGTTCTTTGTGAAGACCTTTGCCTTCATCTACACCTTGAGCAATGTCAGGTGATTGTGAATGAATTGCGTTTAAGACTCCACAAGAATCATAGGAGAACATGTATTCTCCTTTTGTGTAACCGATATTTTTAACAGTGTTACGAACAACAGCTTGGATATCAACATAAGCGGTGGTAGTAACTTCACCTGCAACAACTACAAGTCCGGTTGTAACTAACGTTTCGCATGCAACGCGGGCTTTGGGGTCTTGTACATAAATAGCGTCTAACACGCCATCGGAAATGGCATCACAGACTTTATCCGGATGTCCTTCAGAAACGGATTCTGATGTGAAGAAAAATGACATAATTAATTTATCCTTATTTATTTTCTTTTTTAGTTTATTAATAAAATTCTAATTCAGTTGAATCGCCGGTGTTCAATCTTTTAAAACTTCCGTTAATTATCGATTGTCTCCCGACGATAGAGTTTTCTAAAAGAGACTTACTTACTTCAGCTTGAGCGCCAACAATAGAATTTTTTATAATTGATTCGCTTACTTTAGCATTCTCTCCAATAGTTGCAAACGGTCCGATAACGGAATTTTCAATCACGGCCGTATCGGCTATAAACACCGGTTGATTTATAATAACCGTTGGTATTGAAACATCGGAGCTTTTCTCTTTCAAAAGATATTGATTAGTTGAAAGAAGCGTTTCCGGTTTACCGCAGTCATACCAACCATCAACGGCAAAAGTGGTAAAATTTTCACCCTCATCAATCATCATTTGCAGTGCATCGGTTAATTGAAGTTCTCCGCGTGTTCGAATGTCTTTATCGATGAGTGTTGTTAAACTCTTTGTTAAAGCCTTGGCATTTGTGATATAATATAAACCAACTAACGCTAGATTCGAAACCGGAGATTGAGGTTTCTCAATTAGTTTTTCAATATAACCGTTAGTCATTAAGGCAACACCAAACCGGCTCGGATCTTCAACGTATTTTACACCTAGTGAATTTTTTTTTGCTGCAAAAACATCTTTAAGATTGACGTCAAAAATTGTGTCGCCAAGAATGATAAAAATTTCTTCATCATCAAAAGTTGGAATTGCAGTATAAATCGCGTGTCCAAGACCTTCAAGTTGTTCCTGTTCCACAAAGTCGGCTTGTAGATCGGGATAATTTTCGGCAATATACTTAATAATAAGTTCACCTAAATGCCCGTAAATAAAGGTTGCTTTACTTATTCCTTCGGCAAGAAGTTTATCAAGGATATGCCCCAGGATTGGTTTTCCTCCAACGTTTAGCAAAACTTTGGGAATCGTGTGCGTATGTGGTTTTAAGCGGCTGCCTAATCCGGCAACCGGAATAATTGCTCTCAATAATGCTCGTTACTTATTTAATAAATTTTTACCCATAAATTTAGCCAAGTACCTAATGAATAACAAATTACCCAATGTGATTAATCCGACGAGGCTCTACAAACTCCATTTATGGCTTTGACCTTTATACTAAATCCGATATTTTGCGAAGGTAGATTTAGATCTACACAACAACATTTATTTTTTATAATCAGAGGTTAAAATGAAAATACATATCCTAAATTCTCCATTTTTATTTCTCTTCATTTTTATTCTTCTTGTAGGTAATTCGATCTTCGGACAAGGAAAAATTATAAAGGCAAGCGAGGCAGATGCTTTGTTTGGTCCAGTTATTACTTCAGAAAAAATTAATGTACAACAGCTAAAAGCTATTCTCGGTCAAGCATCTGAACGTGTAATGTTTGGGTTTAAGAATGGAAAAGTAAACATACTTGACAAAACCAGGAAGGCGATATTTCCATCCGCTGCCGAAGTAGAGAACAGTGATGTCTTTCATGTTTTCAGCACAGCCATAGTAGAAGAACTACTAAGTCTTGAAAAAGGGACTGAAGTTACTATTGAACAAAGAGCGAAGAACATTTTATCGATAACGACTTCATCGGTTGGCGGAGAGAGTTATACACTTGAGTTTGCTCAGTATTGTCCACCTTTTTGTTCATAAAAACATCTAAATGAATTTTATTTCTCATTCATTTTTGTATTTGTCGATTTTGGTATGGTTTCTGCCTCCTTTAAGGCAAAGAAATACTCGTTTCTTTTACTATTTTTTAGTCTTAGCTATTGCTGATGTTGGAAGTTTAATCATGAACATTTATCCCCAAATATTATTTTCTGATTACTATATTCTGATTTCTTTTTGCTTGTTCCTCGCATTGCAGAAAACTGACTATTTAAAAAAGAAAAGTGTTTTGTTTATCAGTTTAGGGTTATTCGTTATCTGTTTGAGCTTTTGGAACATTGGAAACAAAACATATGTTTTTAATTTCACTTTTCTTCATTTATTGATCATTTTCAGAATACTCTACCTTTTTGTTATGGAGGTTTCACAAAAAC
>JBBIUV010000017.1:0-711654 GCA_037440065.1 Ignavibacteria bacterium | reverse complement strand
GATGTCGGCTCATCGCATCCTGGGGCTGAAGAAGGTCCCAAGGGTTTGGCTGTTCGCCAATTAAAGCGGTACGTGAGCTGGGTTCAGAACGTCGTGAGACAGTTCGGTCCCTATCCTATGCGGGCGCTGGATACTTGAGAAGGGTCGCTTCTAGTACGAGAGGACCGAAGCGAACGAACCTCTAGTGCACCAATTATCACGCCAGTGGTACAGTTGGGTAGCTACGTTCGGTTGTGATAAGCGCTGAAAGCATCTAAGCGCGAAGCACGCTTCAAGATGAGGTATCCCTTAGCTTTAAGCTAACTAAAGACTCCTCGGAGATGACGAGGTTGATAGGCTGCAAGTGTAAGTCCGGTAACGGATTCAGCTGAGCAGTACTAATAAGTCGTGCGGCTTAGCCATTATTTTTTATCAAGATATGGTTGTTTTTTTTACTTACTCTTTCTTCTTTCATTTTTATTTTTTTTCTGGTGATTATAGCTAAAGGGTTCCACCTCTTCCCATTCCGAACAGAGAAGTTAAGCCTTTATACGCCGATGGTACTGCATGCGCAGGTGTGTGGGAGAGTAGGTAGTCGCCAGATTTTATTTTAAGCCCTATCGAAAATCGAAAGGGCTTTTTTGTTTTAAATGCCAATGAAAATTTTAGATGTTGGTTCTTCCATACATCAATAGATAAATTTCCCTTTCTCTTTCAACTCATAAGAATTTTTCAAAGAAATAGTTTTGCATGAAACTTTCTTTTCTAGTTGCTAAATCTTTTTTTCCTTTTTCTTTTCTTTTCTTATTCATTGCCACTTTGCTAAATTGTGTAAGCAATTTCAAATATTTATTGAGCCGTGTAAAATGAAACTTACAGATTTATTAAATGAATCTTCCATTATCCCCGAATTACAAAGCGACACCAAAGAAGGTACGATTAATGAATTAATTGATTTATTCATTGATGATCCTAGAGTTAAAGATATTGAGAAAGTCAGACAATCGGTTTTAGAAAGAGAAAAGGTTATGTCAACCGGAGTAGGTAAAGGTTTTGCTATCCCTCACGGAAAGACAGATCTGGTAACGGAAATCCTTTGTGCTTTTGGTAGAACTTCAAATCCAATAGAATATCAAGCTTTGGATGCACAACCGGTAAACTTAATTTTTCTTCTTATCGGAAAAGATAATCTTGTCAGCCTTCATATAAAATTATTAAGCAGAATTTCCCGGATGATGACAAAAGAAAACATGCGTGAAAAGCTTGCAGCCGCAACAACAAAGGCTGATATCATGCACATCTTCAAAGAGGAAGAGGAAACATATTTTGATCTCTAATCTGTAGGAAAGTTCTGATGATTAAAGCGATTTACGGTACTAAAGATACTTTGCCGAAAGATATAGAGAAATGGTATTACCTTGAAAGCATTGTAAAGAAAATATTCACATCATTTAACTACAAAGAAATTCGTACACCCATTTTTGAAGAGACAGGATTGTTCTCCCGAAGTATCGGTGAAGAAACGGATATTGTAAGTAAAGAGATGTACACTTTTACCGACCGGGGTGAGACAAATATTACGTTACGTCCGGAAATGACAGCCTCTGTTGTCCGCGCTTTTATTGAACATTCTTTAGCCAATCAATCTTCACTTAACAAATTATTTTATATTGCGTCGATGTTCAGGCAGGAACGGCCGCAAGCCGGAAGACTTCGTCAATTTCATCAATTCGGTGCAGAAGTTTTAGGAAGCGCATCACCCCTTTTGGATGCCGAAATTATTATTCTTGCCTACACAATATTAAAATCACTCGGATTAGTAGACGTAACCGTCAAAATAAATTCACTTGGAATAACTTCTTCAAGAAAAGCTTACATAGAAATTCTAAAAGAATATTTACAACCTCACTTAAGTGAACTTTCCGAAGAGAGCAGAAAAAGATTCGATAAAAATGTTCTAAGAATTTTCGACAGCAAATCTGAAAATGATATTCAGATTATGAAAGACGCTCCGAAATTAATTGATCATTTGGATGATGAAAGCAAACACGAATTTCAAATCGTTCAAAATATTTTACGAACGGAAAAAATTCCTTTTGTTTTGGATTCAGCTTTAGTTCGCGGATTAGACTATTATTCGAAAACTACTTTTGAGATAGTGAGTGGTAAAGTAGGCTCCCAGAGCGCACTTTGTGGCGGCGGAAGATATGACGGATTAATCGAACTTCTCGGCGGAACACCAAATTACGGAGTCGGATTTGCAGCCGGGATTGAAAGAATTCTCCTTGCTTTACAAAATGAAAAAACCGAATTACCTGAAAATTCTCCGCTTGATGTTTACATTGTTCTTTTAAACAAAGAGCTAACGAACGAATACTATTCATTTGCAACCGGATTAAGAAAAAACAATTACAAAGTTGAAATTGATTATCTTTCAAGGAGCGTTAAAGCGCAAATGCGAGAAGCCAATAAACTTAATGCTAAATTTGTTGTGTTGTTCGGAGGAGAAGAATTTGCAGAAAATAAAATTGTTTTGAAAGAAATGAGTACCGGATTGCAGCAAACAATACCGCTTGAAAATGCGGGTGAAGGAATTTCACTATCCTTAGGTGTATAAATGTCTCTGCGAAAACTTGAAGAAATGCCGAAAGTATCTAAGCCGAGAAAAAAAACAATTACAAAAGTTAAAAATGCTACTCCTCAAAAAAAGGAGGATGCAGTAGAATATGTTGTAAATGTTTTTTATAAGTATGACCTGATTTTAAAAAAGCAATTTTCGGTAATTTCTTTATCTACTGTTAAACTGTTTACTAGCCTTTCTTATGAAATTTCTGTTGATGTTCAAAAAGGGAAAAATGTAATTGATATTAGCATTCTTGGATTGAATACTCGTCAGTCTTATTATGTTTCTCCCAATCCGGCCACAACCGAACTTCTGTTTGAAAATCTTTTTGGGAAATATGCTGTTAACATTATAAAGCAAGATGGAAGTATTAACAGCGCTGCGTTCGATTTCAACATCTATAAAAAAGAAATCAAACTAAGCGAAATCACCCTGCCGAAGAAAAAAAATAATCGAGTTTTCACAAGATTCGAAGTCGTTCCCGAATCCTTTACATTTAAATAAAAGAATTTTATGTACCCAGAATTATTAAAACTTGGACCACTAACAGTTTATAGTTACGGATTTATGCTCGCCGTTTCGTTCATTGTGTCGAGTTATCTTTTGACAAAAGAAGTTGAACGAAAAGGATTGGAAGCGAACATTGCTTCTGAAGTAACGCTGCTTGCAATCATCTTTGGTATTGCGGGAAGTAAACTTTTTCATCTGTTTGAAAACTGGAGTGACTTTCTTGCTGATCCGTTTGGAATGATTTTTTCTGCCGGCGGTTTGACTTTTTACGGTGGATTAATTCTTGCGATAATTGCCATCATGATTTTTCTCAAACGTAAAAAAATCCCTTTTCTCTACGTTGCTGATGCAGCGTCTCCCTCGCTCGCACTTGCATACGGGATAGGCAGAATAGGTTGTCATTTAGCGGGTGACGGCGACTATGGTTTGCCGACTTCATTGCCTTGGGGAGTTAATTACGAAAACGGAATCGTGAAACCTTCACTCATGTTTCAAGGAAGTGAAATTGCAAAAAAATTTCCGGATGGAATTGTTCCAAATAATACGCTGCTTCATCCCACACCGATGTACGAATTTCTTGTTGGAGTAATCATCTTTTTTATTCTCTGGAAGTTGAGAAAAAAAGATTATCACATGGGAATTTTATTCATGATCTACCTTATCTTATCCGGCCTTGCAAGATTTTTTGTTGAGTTTATTAGACTGAATCCACTTCTTCTTTTCGGTTTGTCCGAAGCCCAGTTAATTTCGATCGCTTTAATTCTTATCGGGATAGCAGGTATTTTATGTATCAATAAATTTTCGGAAAAATTTAATTTCACTCCGGCTCCCATTAAACAATCTACTTCTAAACAGACCAAAAAATGAAACTGATTGTTGGACGCAAACCTGTTCTTGACGCAATAAATGCTGGTGAAAAGCTAGAGAGTGTTTATATTCTTTTCGGTCAGCAAGGACCAATAATCGATGCAATTCGTGTTGCGTGTACAAAAAGAGAAATAACCTGCAAACAAGTGAAGTTGGAAAAATATCAATCACTTGTAAAGAATGTTAATGCTCAAGGCGTGGTTGCAGTCGGATCTGAAGTTATGTATTTAAGCTTGAAAGAAATTATTACAGGTGCAAAGGCAAAACCTAAAAACAAGTTTCCCTTGATGCTTATCGTAGACTCCATTCAAGACACACACAACCTTGGAGCAATTTTACGCACTGCAGAATGCGCCGGAGTTGATGGTATCGTTTTAACAAAATTCAACTCTGCGCCGATAAACGAAACCGTAATGAAAACTTCTGCAGGTGCGGTGAATCATTTAAAAATTTGTTTGGTTGGAAATGTTGTTCAAGCAATTCAAGAATTAAAAGAAAACGGATTCTGGATCATCGGCTCAACGTTGAATAATTCTAAATTTTATGACGAGATCGATTACAATTTCCCTTCAGCGCTGATTGTTGGAAATGAAGAAAAGGGAATGCGGAAGCTTGTTGCTGATCAATGCGATTTCCTTGTGAAAATCCCGATGAAGGGTAGGGTTCAATCGCTTAATGTTTCAGTAGCAACAGGAGTGCTATTGTTTGAGATATTGGAAAAACAAAAGTAAAATACTAAAATTTTGGAGCTCGCATGAAAAGTAAAGTTGTAACCCCTGCTATAAGGACAGAAAATATTACCTACGCTGTAAGGGACGTAGTGGTTCTCGCAAATGAAGTAGCAAAAACCGGCAAGGAAATGCTGTATTTAAATATCGGGGATCCCAATCTTTTTGATTTTGAACCTCCGAAACATCTTGTTGAAGCAACTTACCAGGCGATGCTGAAAAACAAAAATGGTTATTCTCCTTCATCGGGAATAAAGGAAGCCGTTGAAGCAATTAGAAAAGAAGGAAACAAAAAGGGAATTGATAATATCCTTGATATTTTTGTTACTACCGGCGCGAGCGAAGCAATTGACATTTGTTTAACTGCGCTTGTTAATGAAGGTGAGAATGTTTTAACCCCAACTCCCGGTTATCCATTGTACACTGCAATTCAAAGCAAACTGCAGGCGTATGAAAATCCTTATTATCTTGATGAAGAAAATAATTGGCAGCCGGATATCAACGACATTAAGAAAAAGATTAACGACAAAACAAAAGCGATTGTACTGATCAATCCAAATAATCCAACCGGTTCACTTTATTCAACGGAAATATTGGAAGAAATTGTTGCCCTCGCATTGGAACATAATCTTGTGATCTTTGCCGATGAAATTTATGATAAACTTTTGTTCGATGGGAAGAAGCATGTTTCTATCGGTTCGCTAAATAAAGAAGTTTCGTGCATAACTTTCGGTGGACTTTCGAAAAACTATATGGTACCTGGCTTCCGTATCGGCTGGGGAATTATCAGCGGAAAAGATGAAAACTTACGCGAATACATTGAAGCGATAAATAAAATTCTTCGTGCAAGACTTTCCGCAAATCATCCTGAACAATATGGATTAGTAGCTGCGCTGGAAAAAGATCAATCTCATTTAGATGTTGCAATGGCAAAGCTTGCAAAACGAAGAGATCTAACTTTTGAAATGCTCAACGCAATTCCCGGAATTTCTTGTGTAAAACCGGAAGGTGCTTTTTACGCTTTCCCAAAACTGCATACGAATAAACCCGATGTTGATTTTGTAAAAGGTTTGTTAAAAGAAACCGGAGTGGTTGTCGTTCATGGAAGCGGCTTCGGGCAGCTTCCCGGCACACAGCACTTTAGAGTTGTCTTCCTTCCGAATGAAGAAATTTTAACAAAAGCGTATAATAATATTGGAGCGTTCTACAGGAAGTTTTTAGGATAAAACTAGTAAATAAACCGTGTAAATGAATTTCGTAAATGAACTATTTGATCGTATTGGGTATGTGGTTTTTGCAACAGTAGGTTTTCCAAATCTTCTTGTCCCAATACTTTTACTCGTTTCTGTTGGCTATTCAATTTACAAATTGCAACCAATTAGAATACCGCAAAGTAATTATTTTTATTCTTTTTTAGTAGGTTTATTTTTATTCCCGTTAATTATTTTGTCATGTGGCATAGAGGCATCAACACATCATTTACCTTTTGATGCAAATAGAAGTTTGTTTGTGAAGGAAGTATTTTGGGTTAATCTAGCTTTTACACTTAATATTTTGTTTAATTTTTTTATAGCAATAAAATGTGCAGAGCTTCGAATGTTATACATTAGTCTGGGTTCGATGGGTTTATGGATATCTTTTCTGAGTTGGGGACTTTCATTACTCTTTTCACTTAACAATGTTTTTATATAAACTGTAATCACGAAAATCACATTCAGAATAAAAAAAGGCGCTTGGTATTTCTACCAAACGCCTTCTGTTCATTTTACTAACCGAGCTATTGAATTTTAAAACTGATCGTGTTAACGATTTCTGCAACACCAACGTAAGTTTTGCCGCTTACTGTTTTCATCGCATATCTATATTTTACTAATTCTATCATTGCATCACCGGAAAACTTGTTAATTTCACTCGCCGGTATATTGTAGCTTCCAGTTTTATTTGTGGTAGTGGCTGTAAAAGTACTTCCACTTCCCGACATCGGGACTAAAATTATCATTACAGAATCAGCAGAAGTATTGAATGCTCCACTCCAGGTAACATTTAAGGCACCGGTTTTAGCAACAGTGCCTCCGGCTACAGGAGCGGTTACAGTAAATGAACTTGGGCTTGCGACATCAAGTGTAAAAGCTGGGGTGGTTCCTGCTCCAGCTACGCTCCATGCATGATTGTAACCATTCCAGTTCAAGTTTAATGAACTAGGTGGATTTAAAGGATCGGTGGAAGCGAAAGAATTATAATAAACTGTGCTTCCGCTTGTAACTTTTGCAACAGCTTTTCCATTTACTGTTATCGCGCCGGCATCAGTTCCCTCGCCGAAATTAGCAAACCCCATATCCATAGAAACTTTATTATATGGAGCGGGTACCCCGGGAACATCATAAGAAAATTGTATTGCGGCAACAACGCCATCAACCGCTCCGCCAAATTCCGGAATTGGTTGATCTGTTTTTTTTGTTGGAGTTGTATCAGGTGGAGTTGTAGGATTGCTATCGGATTTTTTACATCCGACGAAGAAAAGAGAAACTGCGAGGAAAGCAGTTGCAAAGAGTAAAAACGATTTTTTCATTTGCTTTGTCCTTATAGTGATTAAAAATATTGCCTCTTTGTTATCCTTTCAGATAACTATAATGAGAACGGATGTAAATTAACTTAATTTTCACGCTATAGTCAAAGCAACTTTGCCGTATATTTTACGTATTTATCATAAATCACATCATCAAAAAAATAATTAATTGTCTGGGTTTAAGTTGGATTTTGCAGATTAGGGTTTGGTTATTGAATTTGTGAAATTGGTAGGGAAAATCATTCCAAAGTTGAATTGTTAAGACTTAGTCGCACTGGCGAAATCCAATTCAATTCTTCAGGGTAAAGGTTTTGCTCTACTTGATGATTATTCATACAGCAGAAATGCAAGTTATTAAGTTTACCTATTGAAATTTCGATTGGATTGCACGTTCTTCAACTTCCTTTCTTGTTTCACTTACGGCATTTCAATATATTTACAAAGCTAAAAATCAACCTTCGGTACAAAATTTTTTGAAAAATACTACGGTTTCCCGCCTAGAAAATGGGATTACAGTCGTCTCGGAATTTATTCCTTACGTAAAATCATTTTCGTTGGGATTTTGGTTCAATATCGGCTCTCGCGATGAAAATATTGAGAATAACGGTATTGCCCATTTTATTGAACACATGGTCTTCAAGGGAACAAAAAAAAGAAGTTCTAAGAAAATTTCGGAAGAAATTGAATCTTGCGGCGGCTACTTAAACGCCTTCACTTCCAAAGAACATACCTGTTTTTACGGAAGGGGTTTAGCGCAGCATTTTGATAAAACATTTGATGTTCTTTCGGATATGGTACAGAACCCGATTTTCAAACAAGAACATGTTGAAAAAGAAGCCGGAGTAATTTTAGATGAACTTCGCGACGTTAATGATAATCCCGAAGAATTGGTTTTTGATGAATTTGAAAAACATCTTTTTGAACAAAACGGACTCTCGCTTCCGATCATCGGGAACGAAAAAAATGTAATGTCGTTTAATTCGGCTTCGATAAGAAATTATTTTAAGAAAAAATATTTTAGTTCTTTAACGATTGTTTGTTCCGGCGCTATTAAGCATAATGAAGTTCTGCAAATTGCGCAGAAATATTTGTTGAAAGAGTATCATCCTGCAAAAGACGAAAGAACTGCTTCGGTAGAAAATATTGTAAAACACAGCACGCTCGAAAAAGATTTTCAGCAGATGCACGTGATCTTAGGCAGAAAAGCCTACGGATACAAAGAGAAAGAACGAATTCCTTTTAACCTTTTAACAAATATTCTTGGTGAAGGAAGCAGTTCACGGTTGTTCCAGGCGATTCGGGAAAAACTCGGAATTACGTATCAAATCAATACGTTCATCAATTCGTATCTGGATATTTCATCGTTTGGTGTTTACTTTTCAACCGGAGAAAAACAAGCTGAAAAAGTTCTTTCAATTTTGTCAAAAGAATTCAAGAAACTGCAAACGACAAAAGTTTCTGAAAAAGAATTGAAACGTGTAAAAGAATATTTAAAAGGAAGCATGCTGCTCAGTTTAGAAAATACGACGAACAGAATGATCCGGATTGCAAATTCATATTTATATTTTAACAGAGTTATTCCCGTTGAAGAAATTATTTCCGAAGTAGAAAAAGTTACTCCGGAAGAGATTCATCAACTAGCAAAGAAAATGTTGAACGAAGAAGATTTTTCGAAAATTGAGATTCGTTCCAAGAAAAAGATTCAGAAAGCAGCCGCTTAAAAAGGAAAAAAGGATTGCCTTATGCCTAAAATTATTATCGACGGAAAAGAAATTGAATTCACTCCCGGTCAAACAGTTATACAAGCTGCAAGAACCGGCGGGATAGATATTCCGCATTTCTGCTGGCATCCGTCACTTTCGGTTTCCGGTAATTGCCGCGTGTGTTTAGTTGAAATTGAAAAGATGCCGAAGCTGGTAATTTCCTGCGCAACGCAAGCGATGGATGGAATGGTTGTTCAAACGCAATCCGAAAAAGTTGTTGCCGCCCGCAATGCTGTAATGGAATTTATTTTGATCAATCATCCGCTTGACTGCCCGATCTGCGATGAAGCCGGTGAATGCAAACTTCAAGATTACGCTTATAAACACAGTGGCGGTGAAAGCCGATTTATCGAAGAAAAAAATCATAAAGAAAAACGGGTTGAACTTGGACCAAACGTTATGTTCGACGGCGAGCGTTGTATTTCTTGTTCGCGCTGCATCCGCTTCTGCGATGAAGTTGCAGGCAAAAAAGAATTAACCTTCATCAAACGGGGCGACCGCGTAACAATTACAACCTTCCCCGGAAAGAAATTAGAAAATCCTTACTCAATGAACGTCACGGATATTTGTCCGGTTGGCGCTTTAACAAATAAAGATTTTCGATTCAAATCCCGCGTGTGGGAAATGGCTCCGACCAAAACAATTTGTTCCGGCTGTGCTCGCGGCTGCAACATTGATCTCTGGACCCGCAACAACGAAGTGCTTCGTATAACTCCACGCCAAAATGATGAGGTGAATAGTTTTTGGATGTGCGATAACGGAAGATTAAATACTTTCAAACATGTAAACTCAAGCGACAGAGTAAACGGTCCGCACCTCAGAAAAGATGGCGAGTTAATTAAAGTTGGTTGGGATGAAGCATACGCGAATACCTTATCCGAACTTAAAAGTTTTGCAAAAGATGAAATTGCAGTTTTATCTTCCTCGTCAGTTACTGTTGAGGACGCCTATCTTGTTTCAAAATTTGTCCGCTCTATCAATGTGAAAAATTTTGACTTCGTTCCTAAAATGATTGCCGGAAGCGGTGATGATATTTTAATTCAAGAAGATAAATCCGCAAACACAAAAGGTGTTGAATTGATGGGCGTTGATTCTTCTAAAGGAGGATTAAAGTTCGATGATATAATTTCACAGATCGAGTCGGGAAAAATTAAAGCGCTTGTTTTAATAGAAGAAGATTTAATCAACATGAATTCCGCCTATGAAAAAGCTTTGGCGAAATTAGATTTTCTCGTAACCTTCTCAACTAATTTTGATGCATCAACAAAATTTGCTAATGTGGTTTTCCCCGCTTCAACATATGCTGAAAAGAATGGAACGTGGATAAATTTCCAGGGAAGAATTCAGCGCATTCGTCCCGCGGTAACCACTATTGAGATGGAAAGAAGCCTTGACGGTATGTCGCAGAGTCGGTGGGATAAATTTGGAACAGACTTTGACAGTTGGGGAAAAGCGAAAAAGAATGACGCCCGACCGACCTGGAAAATTATTTCCGGTTTAGCGAATGCTTTCGGTACAAAGTATAAATTTACCCTGACTGAAGAAATTTTTAACGAGATCGCACATACAATTTCATTATTTACCGGGTTGGATTATGATGTTATTGGTGAAAATGGAATTCAATTGAAGTTTGAAACCATCGAGAAAAAAGTTACAATTTAAAGGAAGACTTTTTTATGGGAATTTTAGAATTAATAATTATTTCGTTGATAAAGATTCTCGTTATCGCAACGGTAATGTTGTTGACGGTTTCTTACTTAGTTTATTTTGAAAGAAAAATTGCCGCCTGGGCGCAAAACAGAATTGGTCCAAACCGCGTTGGTCCCGCTGGAATTTTTCAACCGTTTGCAGATGTTCTAAAACTTCTTTTAAAAGAAGATATCGTTCCAACTGCTGCAAATAAAAAACTTCATACACTTGCTCCAATGATCGCATTGTTTGTTGCATTCAGTACGTTTGCTGTTTTACCGATCGGTCCTTCCTTTACGGCGTTTGGTAAAGTGATCCCTTTTGTAGTTGCTGATGTAAACATCGGAATTCTTTACGTTCTTGCTCTAACTTCTCTCGGAGTTTATGCGATAACTTTTTCAGGATGGTCTTCGGGAAGCAAATATTCTTTGCTTGGCGGAATCCGCTCTTCGGCACAGATGATCTCGTATGAAATTTCAATGGGATTTTCTGTGGCAGGAGTAATTCTTCTTGCAGAATCACTTCGTCCGATGGCAATAGTAAATGCACAATCTGGTTGGATGTGGAATATCGTTCTTCAACCGATTGGATTTATTACTTTTCTTGTTTCAGCGTTTGCTGAGACGAACAGATTGCCGTTTGATCTTCCTGAAGCTGAACCGGAACTTGTTGGTGGTTACCACACCGAATACAGCAGTATGAAATTTGCGGCATTCTTTTTATCTGAATACGCAAACATGATAATTTCAAGCGCGCTTATTGTTACACTTTATCTCGGCGGCTGGCAGATTCCTTATTTAGAAATGTTAAATCTTTCTGCGGGATTAGTTGTGACTCTTCAAGTATTGGCGTTCATTTTGAAATTAGTATTTATTATGTTTTTCTTCATTTGGGTGCGCTGGTCAATTCCTCGCTTTCGTTATGACCAACTGATGAACATTGGCTGGAAAGTAATGTTCCCGCTTTCACTTTTAAATTTGATTTGGGTTGCTATTTTAGCAATGATATTATAAGGATTCGGAGTTAGCATGGCTAAGAAAAATAGATTAAAAGATTTATCCTTCGGACAAAGAATTTACATCACCGAAATTGCAAAAGGTCTTGGACTGACTTTAAAGAATATGTTCAAGCCGAAATTTACCATGCAATATCCCGAAGTAAAATTTGATCCGCCGGCTTCTTACCGCGGCAGACCGGTTTTGGCAATGGAAGAAAATGGACAAGAACGATGCGTAGCTTGCGGACTCTGTTCACGCGTTTGTCCTGCTCTTGCAATTGAAGTTCGTGCGACTGAAACAGAAAATGAAAAAGAACGTTATCCTGAAAAATTTGAGATCAATATGCTGCGCTGTATTTTCTGCGGCTTTTGCGAAGAGGTTTGTCCCGAAGAAGCAATTCTGATGAGCAAAGATTACGAGCTTGCTTTTACGAATAGAGAAGATGCAATTTATGGAAAGGACAAACTGTTGACACCCGTTAGCAGGCTGCAAGATAGAATAAATTTTGTACGACAGTTCAAATAACAATTAAAGAAGGTTCACACAAAAAAGTGAACCTTCTTCATTTTAAATGGAAGAGGGAAGTGATGCTTTCAAAAATTTTCTCATCAGCAACGATCGGAATAGATGCTTACTTAGTTGAAGTTGAAACACACAGTGAGCGGGGTATTCCGGGGTTTATTATCGTCGGTCTTCCCGACAGCGCAATAAAAGAAAGTCGCGAGCGGGTTATTTCGGCAATTAAAAATTCCGGTTTCGAATTTCCTATAAAAAAAATCACCATCAATTTAGCACCAGCAGATATTAAAAAAGAAGGAAGTTCTTTCGATCTGCCAATCGCAATCGGCATTCTCACTTCGTTAGAAAAAGTTGAACCAGCGCTGCTTGATGAAACTGTAATACTCGGTGAACTTGCGCTTGACGGTTCGCTTCGTCCAATTAAAGGTGCGCTACCAATAACCGTTGAAGCAAAAAAACAAGGGAAGAAAAAAATCATTCTTCCTCTCGAGTCGGTTAAAGAGGCTTCAATAGTGAACGGAATTGATGTTTACGGAATGGAAAATCTTTTTGATGTTGTGCAGTTTTTAAATGGAGAATCAAATGTCCAACCGATTTACACAAGCAAAGAAGAAGTCTTTTCAAAAGTAAATCATTATCAACTTGATTTCTCCGATGTTAAAGGACAAGAAAATGTAAAGCGCGCGTTGGAAGTTGCCGCCGCAGGAGCCCATAATATTATAATGATTGGTCCTCCCGGTTCGGGAAAAAGCATGCTTGCAAAAAGAATTCCTTCGATACTTCCGCCGCTTACTTTTAACGAAGCGCTTGAGACTACAAAAATTCATTCTGTGGCGGGAATATTGAATAAAGAATTTGCGTTGATAACCGAGCGTCCGTTCCGCTCTCCTCACCACACGGTTTCCGATGCGGCGTTAGTTGGCGGTGGATCGTTCCCTCGTCCGGGAGAAATCTCTTTCGCGCACCACGGAGTTTTGTTTTTAGATGAACTTCCCGAATTCCCTAAAAATGTTTTGGAAGTAATGCGCCAACCTTTGGAAGACGCGAGAGTTACGGTGAGTCGTTCTAAAATGTCGTTGGAGTTTCCGGCAAATTTTATGTTGGTAGCGGCGATGAACCCGTGTCCATGCGGCTATTACACCGATCCAAATAAAGAATGCACTTGCGGGCAACAGCAAATACAAAAATATATGGCGAAGATTTCCGGTCCGCTGTTGGATAGAATTGATATTCACATCGAAGTTCCCGCAGTAAAATACCGCGAGCTTTCATCAACGCATAACGGAGAAGCTTCTAAAGAAATTAGAGAGAGAGTAATTGCGGCGCGCGATGTACAGCTAAAACGCTTCGCCGGATTGAAAGGAATTTACAACAATGCCGATATGGGCTCAAAAGAAGTGCGGCAGTTTTGCCAGTTGGATACAGCAAGCGCCGAGTTATTAAAAATGGCGATGACAAAACTTGGACTCTCCGCACGCGCATACGACAGAATTCTAAAAGTAAGCCGCACCATCGCCGATCTAGAAAAATCTGAAAACATTTTACCGCAACATGTAAGCGAAGCGATACAGTACAGAAGTCTGGATCGGGAGTTGTGGAAGCATTGAAAAGAAAAGTTGATGGATGAATGATAGATGGTTTTTGAATTCAAACCTATTAATAATAGGAAATAAATATAAGTTATTATGAAACGCACAATTAATAAATGGAAATACAGAAGGAAAATTAGAAAAGATTTTTCATTCTTATTTGATAAATATAAATTTAAATATGTTAACTCAGATATATCTCCAACTTGTATCTATATTTTTCAAATAGCGTCTAAAGAAATCTCTCTGAACTTTCAAATTGAAAGTTCAATATGCTGGTTTATTTATCTATCTAAAGTTAACAATATGAAGGATGAGTATGGAATTAATACTTTAAAACAATATCTAGATGGGACTGAAGAAGAGGATCAAGTAATGAATGTAAACGAACTTAAAATATTTATGCAAAATAATATGTCTGAAATACTTAATTTATTTTCGGATGAAAATTATACATCTACAAAATTAGCTTTAGATGTTTTAGACGATAAATTAGTAAAAAAGAGATTCCCTGGATTTTTTGATTAAAAAGATAAATGAAATAGTATTGTACTTAAATGTTAAACTCCATTCTTTGGCTTGGAGATAAGGCAAATACTGTTCATGTTTTTCAATGGTAGTGGTAACCAAAAGGGGGGAATAAAAAACCTTTCTTAATTCAATCCATCGCAGTTCAAGCAAGCGTGATTTCCTTCGTGTAACTTCGCGCCTTCTTCGAGAACTTCGTGTAACAAAGTTCCTTTCATGGTTACCACGAAGTGAGGTTTCTCTATCAGTTAAAAATTTTAAGATATTAGTATATTGCACCTAACGATGTTCTATTTCTTCATAAACAAATTTACGCGAATGATGAAAATATTTCTCTACACATTAACATTTCTAGTGCTGGGACTACTCGTCTACTATTTCTTCCCCGAAAAAAAATTAGACACCACAAAAAAGATCGATAAAATTTTTGTGGTGAAACATAAACGTCAGTTAACAGTTTATTCAAACGGAGAAGCTCTGAAAACCTACACAATCTCACTCGGCGGCGCTCCAATCGGCAAAAAAGAATTTGAAGGAGACAAGAAAACTCCCGAAGGGATTTATACTATCAACGATAGAAATCCGAATAGCGATTATCATTTGAACCTTGCAGTTTCTTATCCAAATGTAGGAGACAGTCTTTACGCATTAAAGTTTGGGAAATCTGCCGGTGGAGAAATTAAAATTCATGGTCTGCCGAATGGATATGGATTCATCGGCAAATTCCAACGCTTCAAAGATTGGACAGCGGGGTGCATTGCTCTTACGAATTCTGAGATTGAAGAACTCTTTAATAATGTTCCGATGGGAACTGAGATTGAGATTGTTCCGTAACGGAGAATTAAAAATTAGGAATTCCGCCAGAGGCGGACGAATTAGGAATTAGGAATGAGGAATAAAAGTAATCATATAATCCCGATCGCTCAAGCGTTGCTTGTAACGTTTCTATGGTCAACTTCTTTTATCATTATTAAATGGGGTTTAGTTGATATTCCTCCGATCACCTATGCCGGGATGCGCTACACTTTGGCTTTCATCATCTTTATTCCATTTATTCTGAAGAAAAAATATCTAACCGAAATAAAAATGTTGAGAGTGAATCAATGGAAAAAACTTGTCCTTCTCGGTTTAGTATTTTACACTCTTACGCAAGGCACTCAATTCATAGGACTATCGTTACTGCCGTCAGTTACGGTAAGTTTATTATTGAACTTCACTCCAATTATTGTAGCTGTTGCGGGAATTTTTTTATTGAATGAAAAACTTTTTCTGCTGCAATGGATCGGTTCACTATTATTTGTTGTGGGAATTGTAACTTATTTTTCTCCCGATGCGTTGATTGGAAACAAAGGACTTGGCATTGCGGTTATGTTAATTGGAGTATTAGCCAATTCCGGTGCGGCTATCATTGGAAGAGATATTAACCGGACGAAAGAGATTACTCCGCTGGTGATAACTTTTGTTAGCATGGGATTTGGCGCGATAATTCTACTTATAATTGGTGTAGTACAAAACGGAATTCCGGTACTTAGCGGAAAAAATTTATTGTTCCTTTTATGGCTCGCAGGAATAAATACCGCTTTCGCTTTTACTTTGTGGAATATTACTCTCCGCTCACTGACGGCGATGGAATCGAGTATTATCAATGGAACGATGCTTATCCAGATCGCAATATTAGCCTGGTTTTTTTTAGGAGAAGAAATTACTCTTCAAGAGGGAATAGGAATGGGAATAGCCGCTGTTGGAGCGGTGTTGGTTCAACTAAGAAAATAATTGTGCATTGAGAATGAGATAGTCGTGATTATTCTTAATTACTGAGGTTTTGTTTTTAATCATTTCTTTTTAAAATTGCATCATCTTTCACCAAACATTTAACGCATATGAAACCTTGGGCAAAAATTCTTTTAGGTTCTGTCGTTTCTCTCGTCATCATTCTTCTTATTGCAGGTTATTTCTTCCGGCAGATGTTATACAATTCACTTCCCGAATACAGCGGAGAATTTCATGCGGAAAAAATTGCAAGTGACGTTACGGTTTATTTTGATTCACTTGCAACGCCTTATATCGTTACCGATAATGAAGAAAGCGCAGCGTTTGCTCTCGGATTTTTGCACGCACGCGAGCGGTTGTTTCAGATGGATCTCATTCGCCGTGCAGGCGCCGGAAGATTGAGTGAAGTTTTCGGAAATAAAACATTAGCTTTTGATAAAATGTTTTTAACTGTGGGGATTAAACAAATAGCCGAAAAAATGTGGGATGCCGCCCATCCCGAAACAAAAAAAATGCTTACCGCTTATTCAGAAGGGGTAAATTATTTTATAAAGAAATTCCACAAAAATCTTCCAATCGAATTTGATGTTTTAAAGTATGATCCCTACGAATGGAAACCGGTTCACAGTTTGATGATCGTCCGTTTGATGGCTTGGGAACTGAATATGAGCTGGTGGACGGATATTATTTTTACAAAACTTGTTCAGCAACTAGACGAAGAAAAGGCAAAACTTATTCTTCCCGATTTCCCGGAGAATGCGCCGACGATCATTCCATCCTCACTTCTGAAGCAGCCAAAAATATCAACAGCATTTATAGAGGTTAATCGTGCCTACAAGGAATTTACAGGATTTACAGGAACACACATCGGTTCAAACAATTGGGTTGTGAGCAAGGAAAAGTCACAAAGCGGTAAGCCGATAATTGCCAACGATCCGCACCTTGCATTTACAGCTCCCGGTAAATGGTACACAGCAGTGATTCGTGCCGGCGATTGTCAAGTTGATGGAGTTACACTCCCCGGCGTTCCTGCTGTGGTGATTGGCAAAAATAAAAATATTTCCTGGGTACTTACAAATGTTATGGCGGATGATGCTGATTTCTATTTTGAAAAACTTGATCCGGTAGGCAAAAAATATTTTTATAATTACGAATGGCATCCGTTAAAAATTAGGATTGAAAAAATAAAAGTAAAAGACAGTTCCGTCGTTACTTTGGAAATAAAAGAAACTCACCACGGACCGATCATTTCCAATATTCATCCATTTAATGCGATGTATCCTAATTCCCTTGATAAAAATTTAAACATTAGTATGCGCTGGACAGGCAACGATGTAAGCGACGAGTATTATGCGTTTTATTCTATTAATAAAGCGCAAGATTGGAACAGTTTTAAAACAGCGGTTTCAAACTTCACCGTTCCGGGACAAAATTTTGTTTATGCTGATGTAAAAGGAAATATCGGCTATCTCTGCGCGGCTAAGTTACCAATTCGTTCATCCAATTCTCCCACCTTTGTCTTTGACGGTACCACTTCTTCAAACGATTGGAAAGGGTTCGTCCCATTTGAACAAATGCCGTCGCTTTACAATCCTCCGCAAAATTATATTGCTTCGGCAAATAACAAAACGATCCAGAATTTTCCGTATCATATTTCTAATTTGTGGGAACCTTCTTCACGCATCGAACGAATCACAGAATTATTAACCGCGAAGGAAAAGCATTCAACAGAAGATTTCGAACACTACCAAACTGATTTTATTTCTCCGTACGCTAAAAATATTACGAACTTTATAATTCAAGCGTTCGAAGGGAAAAAAGTTAAAGATAAAAATCTTTCTGCCTCGCTCGAATTATTAAAAAAGTGGGAAGGGAAGTTCGACGCGTTTTATCAAGCGCCTGCAATCTATGCTGTTTTTCTAAAACATCTGTTAAAAAATACTTTTGAGGATGATCTCGGATATGATCTTTTCAATGAATATCTTTTTGTTCCGAATGTGCCTTACAGAGTAGTGCAAAGAATATTAAAGGAAAACGTCTCTTCAATATTCGACGACAATAAAACTCCCAAAATTGAAACGCGTGATGATATAATAAGAAAAAGTTTAAGTGATGCACTGACTGATCTTGAAGTAAAAATGGGAACAGATATTAACCAATGGCAATGGGGAAAACTGCATACGCTAACATTCAAACATTTTTTTAGCGGAGAAAATAAGTTTGTTGACGACATTGTTGACATTGGCCCTTTTGGAATTGGCGGAGACGGGACAACAATTTTTAACACTGAATATACTTTTAATGATTATCAAGGGGAAGTTAGAGCTTTTCAGCATAAAGAATACGAAAACCACCTTGGACCATCAATGCGCTATATTTTTGATTTTGCAAATCCCGATGAATTTTATCTAGTGCTGCCGGCTGGAGAATCGGGTCATCCTTTGAGCAAGCATTATCAAGACCAAACAAAATTATGGTTGAGCGGAAAGTACGTTAAAATTAAAACTGATCCGGCTTCGATCAGTAGTTTGAAGAATAAAATTACTTTGGTGAGATAAAAAATTTGGAGAGTCTTACTTAGTTTATTGTGACCTTGATCTTGATCGAACTCAATAGTTATGTTCAGATTAAGATCACGAGTTTTGGGGAATCGGTTTAACAAATCACTCCGCCGCCGAGGCAGTAATCGCCATCGTAAAATACGGCAAACTGTCCCGTAGCAATTCCTCTGTCCGGTCGATCGATAGAAACGTAGGCGAGATTTTCACTTTGAAATTTAAGTGAGCAGTTGAAAAAATGTTCTCCATGCCGGATCTTTACTAAAAGATTTTCTTTCGTCGGTTGTTCGTTTATCCAGTTGAAATTAGTTACGGAGAAATGATTTTTTTCTTTTTCAATCAACTCAACATTTTTTGAAATAAGGATTTTATTTTCGGCAATATTTTTCTCGACTACAAACCAGGGGCCACCGCTCAATCCCAAACCACTTCTTTGTCCGATAGTAAAATAATAGTATCCCGGATGCTTACCGAGGACTTTTCCAGTTTCAGTTTCTATTATTTCACCGGGTAATTCACCTAAATGATGTTTGATGAACTCGGAGAATTTAATTTGTCCGAGGAAACAAATCCCCTGGCTGTCTTTGCGTGTTTGATTTGCTAAATCGTATTCCGCGGCAATTTTTCTGATTTCTTTTTTCTCGTATCCACCGATGGGGAAAAGTGCACGTGAGAGTTGCTGCTGTGTTAAGTATGCAAGAAAATAAGTCTGATCTTTTATCGGATCGGGCGATCTTTTTAAATAATACTTTCCGCTTTCGAATGAAATTTGACCATAATGTCCCGAGGCGACTTTCTCAAAACTCGTATTAATTTTATCATAAAACTCACCGAACTTTATCAACCGGTTGCAAAACATATCTGGATTCGGTGTACGTCCTTCTTTTATTTCGCTGATGGTGTATGAAACAACTTTGTCCCAATATTCATTTTGAAGGGAAATTACTTCAAGCGGGACATTCGTCTGCTCGCAGACTTTACGAACAAATTCCAAATCTTCTTCCCACGGACAATTTCCTAGAAAAGAAAACTCATCCTGGAGCCAAATTTTTAAGTAGAAGGCGGTAACGTCATGCCCTTCATTCTTTAATAATTGAAGCGCAACGGAACTATCCACGCCGCCGGAAACCAATACTGCTATTTTCATAATTTCATTTTTTGTTGATCTAAATTTACTAACACAACCAAGTTTATCCTATTTAGTTGTTTGCTTCGAATAAGCTGAATTTTTATCTACTCAAGTAAAGTAAAACCAGAACCTTATCCTTTTTAATGCAGATATTATATAAATGAGAATGTTAGCTATAAGCGTCAGTGCGATCTGATTAAATCATGACACCTAAAATAATTTTTAATAATTACGATAATTATATAAAGATGAGAAAGGAAACTATGCTGAGAATTTATATCGCATTTATTTTCATTCTGCCTATTTGTATGATAAAGGCTCAATACGTGCAAACGACTAAAACCAATTCATACTATGAGGTTGAATCGGAAAAGTGCATGATCTGCCATGATGGTTCCATCGGCATTTCAATTGATGTAAACAGAAATATTTCTTTCAGCAATGTAAATCAATTTTCTAATTCTAAAGATCATCCGATTGGTATGAAGTATGATTCTGTTTACTTTCAGAAACCGGATGAATATGTGAACCCGGTTTCACTAACAAAATCGATTCAACTTGTTGATGGAAAAGTTAGCTGCATTAGTTGCCATCAAACGTTAACAGCTCAAAGTTCACCTATCAACTATATGCAAACTGTATATACTCAATGCTCGGTGGATACTAAAACAAATAACATTGATATGAAATATCTTTGTCTGGCTTGTCATCTTAAATAAAAACAACTACCTCTAAAAAATTATCTCGTCTGTTTTCTTAACCGTCTTGAAAGGTTTAACAATTCGCCCGCTTCTTTGTTCTTTTCGTAAAAATTGTAAACCTCTGCTTTTAGACGGGGAACTCTATAATCCAAAGAATCTAATTTGAAAGCTAATGAAAATTCTTGTTCACAGATTTGCATGTTTTTTTTCATCCCCGAAGCATACCCCAACAACGCGTGAAGATATGAATCATTGCTTCCATTGGGGACAAAAGAATCCAACTTTTTTATAGCCTCATCATATTTCTTTTGGGTTATTAGGTATTCACATTTAAGAAGATTGAATTGATAGGAGTTTACAGAAGTCGATTCTAATTTAAGCAAATATTTTTTTAGTTCGTCATAGTTTCGTTCTTCAAGTGAAATTTGAGTTAATAACAGAAGCGGCTCTGTGAAAGATGAATCAACTTGTTTTGCTTTCTCGGCATATTTTTTTGCAATTTCTATTTTCCCCCGTTTGAATTCTGTATTGGCATAATTGAAGTATCGCGATGCTTCTGAAGAAACGTTATCCCTGTGAACTACTTCTAATTTTTTCTTTTCAGGTTCAAATGTATCTGATATTGTTTTGAACATTTGCTCGGTTTCCACGAGTGGTAAGCCAAAAAGCGTCATTGTTATCCACTTTGACCGATCAATTAAAAAAGTTGTTGGAAGCGCTATCACATGGTAAAGATTGAATACACTTAATCCTTCATCAAGCAAAATTGGGAAACTGATTTTTTTATTCTGTATTAATTCGAGTATATTTTTTTTTTGATCATCTGTAATTTTTTGCTGCTCGCAACAAATACCTACAATGTTTAATCCTTTTTCGTTAAACCTCTCAAAATATTTTTGCCATTTTACAAGCAGGTGTATTGAATCGATCTCCCATGAAGACCAAAAGATAAGCACAGTTAATTTAGAAGAGAAAATCTTCTCGGAATTTATTTTATTCCCTTGCAAATCGCTTAAGATGAAAGGATGGGCAATGGAGTCTGTTCCCGAATTACCCTTAACGGATTTAATAAAAAAGGTGAAAATTAAAATTGTGATTACAACTTTTATTTTATTCATTACACTCTCAAATCAGTGAATAGGTAGGACTTCATCTCTTATACTCTTTAGGCGCATGGCAGCCGGGTGAACACTTACCGCCGTCGCTCACCTTCTCAAAGTGTATAGGCAAATCCCATTTCCCAAACGGTACTGATTCCCTTATGTGGCGTTCCTTTTGGCTGGCATGAGTTTCATGACAAGTTCTGCAAGTTCTTCCTTTTGCTTTTTTATTTACATGCAGAAAATGAAGATTTTGTTCACGATTTCTAAATCCGGTTAATGTAGTTGTTGTAGGGTCTAGTACTAAAGTTGGCTGATGACATTTAAAACAAAGTTCATACTGCTCAGTAGAAAAAGAGGAATAGAATTCTTTTGGATAAACCCACCTGAGCAGTCTAAAATCAGTTTTGCCTCCGTGGGTGTTATGGCAGCCGGAACAATCTTTTTCGCGGACTGGTCCATGCCACTTATTATTCTTTTCGAATAATTCTTTCATATTTGCAAGCGTACCGTTTTGAACATTCATTGATTTGTTATGACATGATAAACATAAAGGCATTGGTTCGTTTACCAGCAGCTTAGGAAATTTTGAAAAATGAGGGGAATGACAATTCGCGCATTTTTTACCTTCCTCTACAGCTTTGTGTTTAACCACTGCTTGAACAACCGATTGTTTTATTTCATCATGGCAGGTAAAACATAAATTAGGTATGTCGGCTGCAAGCATTCGCTCCGAATCACTTCCATGCGGACTATGGCAGGTAGTGCATTCCGACACCGGAGGATGAACATCTTTAGCTTCCGCTAATCCACTTTCAATATCGGTATGGCACATAAAACATAAAGAGTCGCCGGCTTTAACTAAGAGTTTCGGCTTTTCACTTGAATGAGGTTGATGACAAACCAAACAGTCGCCTTCCTCTACCGGCACATGTAAATTTTTCTTTTTGATCATCTCTTCTTTATGACAGGAAAAACAGAGCTGCGGAATACTTTTTTGTCTCAGAAAAAATTTCTGTTCGGAACCATGAGGATTATGGCATGCTACGCAATCGCCTTTTGCAAATGGAGCGTGGTTAACTTTATTTGGTTTTATTGGCTCGTGGCAGTTTTCGCACAGACTAACAGAAGACCCTATCTTTTTAAATTTATGAGTTGCATCAGGAAGCAGTTCATGGCACTGAACACATGCTCCAACCGCAGAAGGGCCATGTTCAAATTTTGCCTTCCCAAATGATGTATGACAACTCGAACTTACACAAGTAGGAGGTTTTTTCTCTTGAGCCGGAGTATTGATATAGAGTAAAGCAGTTATAAAATATAAAAATATGAATGATTTATTTTTGTTCATCTTTTGTGTTCCCTTTGCAAAAATGTGAAATAGAAATATTTATTTTTATAATTCTTTTTGCGAATACTCATTGGTCGTATCCTCCATTGTTTGTGCTGTGGGGATGACATTGGGGGAAAGTACTGTAACAGTTGGTCTTTTGATACCCGCCGATAGGAGCAGTCCCTTTTTTAAATCCTCTTAACAATGCGGTGTTTTGGTTGATAATATAGGGGGATACATCCGGATTGCCGGAACCATAACCATAAGCAATTAATCTGGAACGCTTTCCCCCGTGAGGAATAACCAAATGACAGCTAACACACGGAATACCCTGATAACTTACACCGTCAATTGTATAGGTGAGATTATAATGATCTTGTTCATTATGCGCATCATTAAAATGATTACCGGCTCCAAACATGGGGTGGCAGTTTGCACAGAAAAGATCGTTCTGCCAATTGTTTGTATTATTTCTTGTATTTCCAAGAGTCCATAATTTACCGCTTGCGTTGTAAGGCCAGTATCTTCTTGTTCCCTTCAGGAGAAACTTTGCATTTGAGCCGTGTGGTCCCTGGGCTGCGGTAGGTGAAGTATCGTCATTTCCATGGCAGTCGCTGCAAAACATTGTTTGTGACCCAACTGAATTCCAAGTCGCGGTCATTTGGTTTGAAACTAATGCTTTTGGGGCAGAAGATCCAGTTTGACTATTAGAACCTACTTTTACCGGATGGACGGAAGTGTTATTTACATTGTATTCCATCGCTTGATCTGTAATGTTGGAACCGGAAGGACCAATTATAGTTGTAACTCCGGTTGTTGCCGTTCCCAATCCATAATAAGAATGGCACTTCAAACATATTTGATATTCTTTAGTCGCCGGGTCTATCCTGGTAAAACTAGCGGGCTGCATCCATTTAGTTACCGCAGTTGGTTCTAAACCCCAAACCCCTGAAAGGACATTTGAGGTTGCATTCGTCTTTGTAGTATGCAAACCGCTCTTAGCAGCATGCGGATTATGGCAGTCATTGCATTCGGCATGGCGGTTTGATCCGCTTAAATCCGCCGAACCTTCTGTTGGCGAACTAGTAATAGGTGATGCATTAACAGGACGATGTTTATTATCAACCGAATATGTCGGGTGCCTATACAGTTTAATAAAAGGTCCGCCGGAGAGAGAAGAAACATTTTTTTCAGTTATTCCTCCATTCGTGGTTCCTTTATGGCATGCTTCGCAAACTACCTGCTCATTTTCTTTCAGCAATCTTGCCGGGCTATTAGCAGAGTGCGGTTTATGGCATGATTCGCAGCCGGCTGTTGCAACAGTACTATATCCATTATGGCTCCATCCAACAGGTAAGGACTTAGTTGATGATTGATGGACGGAAGGATTTGTTGCCCAATAAGTTTTTTTATGGCAATCTAAACAGAGCGCTGATGTTGAATTGGATTTTTTCAAAAATTTTTTTGTTACTACGTCTTTGGATTCATTATGCGGATCATGGCATCGCACACATTCCATCGGAACTTTATTACTTGGTCTTGGATAATGACACCCGTTGCAGTTATATTGGCTTGCGCTAAAGTGAGGAAGCCCAATCGAAATAGGGTGATCGTCGGTTAGATTTCCGCCGCTACTTCCGCCAATATTGCTGCTGATAGTAGCTGATAAAGACTGATCGGGATCCAATCTACCGGCTCCGCTTACTGTAATATTTCCCGTACTCATTGATCCGATCGCTATAGTTCCATCGTGACATGAAAGACAAAGTTTTGAAGATAAATTTGGATATTGCGATTGATAAGACGCCGAAAAAGTGCTGCTGGTATATTGCGAATAAGTTACGGAAGACAAATTGTGATCCCATAGCGGAACGACTTTAACGTTTCTATGTGGAAGATGACAAAATTTACAAACTTCCTGTTCGCTGGAAGCTTTAATTGTGCCCGATCCGCTTATGGAAAGGTTATGTTTCGATTGTAATATCTGTGGATATGATACTATGTTCAAAAGAACCATAAGCCAGATGAAACTGAATAATATTTTTTTTTGTGCAAAAATCATTTTAAATATTGAAATACTTGAATGCGTCTGTTGCCTGAATCTACAATATAAATTTTATCTTGATTATCAATTAAAATATCTGAAGGCAAATAAAAATTTCCTTTTCCCGATCCAGAACCGCCAAACGCCATGAGCACCTGTCCGTTTTGATTAAAAATCTGAACAATATCGAACAAGGCATCTACTACATAAATATTACCTTCGCTGTCTAAGGCAATTCCTTTAGGTCTTGCAAAATCACCGATACTGTTTCCAGGTTTGCCAAAACTTTTAATAAACACACCTGCTTTACTAAATATCTGGATTCTGAAATTCATTGCATCAACAACATAAAGAGAGGTAGTATATGAACTTTTAGAATTATCCAAACAAAGATGTACAGGGAGGTTAAACAAACCATTAGTTGTACCGGTACCGCCAATCCTATTAAGTTCCTTTCCAGCCAAATCAAAAACAATAATTTGGTTGGCGCCGGTATCGCTAACATAGACTGAATCGTTTTCAAGTTTAATGTTTGTTGGCCTAATTAGTCCTTCTTTGAATACATGTTTAAAATTTAGATCCTTGTCCAAAACTATTATCTTCTTTGTACCTGAATCACAAATATAAATATCATCTTCACTATTGATCGAAATTCCAACGGGCGAATAAAAAGGATTGTTCCCCCAGTTTTTTATAAACTTATATTTCTTCTCTTTGATATTGAAAAAGTGTATCCCCTTCAATTCGATGTCGGTAATAAACAATTCTCCTCTGCTGTTGACCGCAATACTTTGCGGTCTTTCTAAATGAGAAATTTCTTTTTCTTCACCAAAGAAAAAATCTACTAATTTTTCAAAGAAAGATTTAGTGATGCCAAAGTCATCCTTTGATGAAAAAGAATAGAGAAATTTTATCCTGCTTTTTTCTGGCGCCTTTGGCCAAACCAAACTGTCGGAATTAACCGACTGGGGGGAACCAAAGCCGGATAAAACAAAAAAGAAAATCGCTATATAGAAAGAAAAGCTTGTCATACGTATATTATTCAAAATTAACTGAAAATGGACGACTGAGAGTAAAAAATAGATCCTTTCTTTTTGTTTTAGCAATTGAATAACCGGTAATTCTCATACTGAAGTTCAATGCCCGCAAAGCATAAACAGCGATAACATCGTAATTAAATTCGGAATTGTTTTGGAATACATTAAATGTTTTAGTTATTCTGCCCTGCACAGTAAAGTTCTGATAGAGATTTGGTAATTGGAGAGTAGCGGAATATCGGCTTATTGAATACACTTGAAAGGAGTTCGAATACCAATCCCGGCTATAATTGAAAGACAGATAAAAAGGAATTACTTTAAACGAACGATAAATCAAACTTGTTAACAGAGCATAATTTTTATTTATGTTATTCGAACTATCGGCAATACCACTCACAGAAAAATTTCCATTAGCTCTTAGAAAAAGCTCACCGGTAATATTGCTTTCAATACTGCTTGAAACGGTGTTCTGAAAAAAGACTAACGATTCACGCGCTAAATATTTTCTTACGGAAATCTGATCCGACAGTGAAATATTTCCGAAAGAGAAGCCCTGAGTTTGTAACCCGGCGGCTAAAAAGCCTTCCACTGACTGCCTTAAAAATAGACTTTGGTTTCTTTGATACGAAACATGAGAAATTACGTTCATTAAAAATTTCCCGGAATTCCCCTGATAATTAACTCCACCCGATAAAACAGAATTTCTAAAAGTAGTTTTGCTCAAGCGTGAATTTGAATAAGTTTCTTGATGGGAAGTAATGATATTGCCGGACAAGTTTTGTGAAATATTTATGTTTAGCTGTTCGTTAACAGATCCATCAAAAATTGAATTCATCCCAGTATTGGTTACTCTAAACTGGCAATTTAATTGGTTAACCATATCTTGAAACCTTTGAGAGTTCCAAAACGTACTTGCCATTATGGAACTGAATGAACTTTCTTTCCAGTAATTTGCATTAAATGAAATTTGATCTACTGCGCTTGCTTGCGTAGTTCCTCTTAAATGCGCTTCGTTCGTTAAGTACTTAACATTTCTAATATTATCTTCCCGGCTTCGATGAATTAGTTCAACGTCAGCTTGGGTGCTTAAAAATTGGGGAAGATCGAATGAAACTTGAAAATCCCGGTTCGTTTGATTTAGCGGAATCTTTGGATTTGATGCATGAGTTTTTGTATCGTTATATCTGAAAATAAAAAGAGAAACCTTCGAATTGGAAGTGCTGTTCAACTTTGGAGATAAAATTAGACCTTTGGAATTAGTAAAAACTTGGTTGCTAATGGTTGACTCAAACGGCGCTTCAACGGAGTTTATGTTTAAATCGTTTTTAAGAAAAATAATTACGGGAAAATTACTTCTGCGTAAAGCATCTAAATTCAAATCATAAAAACCAAAATAATTTTCTTTTAGTTTGGCACTGGATGAAGGGTTATGAGTTGAAGAATTTGCGTTCATGAATTGAGAATGTAAATTAAATTCGACCATATTAACATTATATATATACCCGTTGGTTTGTAATTCAATAAGCTGGCTAAATCTAGAATAAAGACTATTACTGTTCGAGTAAAAGTAATCTTGTTTTCTGTATTCACTCCCGATCAAACCGGATATGGATTTGAACTGGGGATACAAGTTCCCATCCAATATAGCGGTTATAAGAATCAATAGGTACAATTTCCAATTTCTAAATCCCATTTTAACAAGAAGGCGGTAAAAACAACTTATCGTTTGTTTGAACCGCCATCTTCTCCTAAAAAATTATTTTACTTACTATGGCACGTTAAACAGAGAGCGCTGCCGCTGTTTGCTTTCCTCAAGAATGCGGTATTTGCATTATTGTGAGGATTATGACAGGAAGCGCATTGCAGCTTACCACCATATAAAGGAACTGCATGAGCAGCGTCAACATAACTTGCCGATGTTGGTGAAACCAAACCTCCATCAGCAGTTGCTAATGTTGCATCATAGGTAAAGTTGATAGGGTGGTCATTGGTTAAGCTGGTTCCTATCATTGATTCACGAGCTGCTGCAATTTTTCCAGTAGCGTCCAATTCTGTTCCCGTTCCCATTGTTGGATTTGCGCCAATAGACGACTTATTATCTAAGCTATTTACTGCTACAGTACCGTCATGGCAGCTTAAACAAAGATTTGAAACTGTTCCACCGCTTCCAACTTCTGTAAGCGTTGCGTTAAGCGTACTACTTGCATAGACTCCATATGTTGTTTGAGCTGAAAGATTTTTATTCCACAATGGTGTTGCGGTTATTGTCTTCTGGTGAGGGGTATGGCAGAAAATACAAACCTGACTTTCATTGGTTGATTTGTTCGCTATCCCGCCGCCGGTTGACAAATCGTGCTTTGAAGCAACGATTGATTGAGCGAATGAGGCAGCGCTAATAAAAGCTAAAAACGCTGCAAGAATGAATTTTTGTTTCACTGTATCACCTTTCATTGTTTGTTATTGATAATCGAGTAGTCTTTTTGAACTACTCATTGTTGTATTTGATTAATTGAAATACCTGAACTCGTTTATTTGTTGCATCGACAACATAGATTCTATCCTGGTTGTCAACACTAATTCCTGTAGGGAGCCAAAAGTTGCCAGCTTCTGTTCCAAAACTTCCTACATGCATTAGAAGCTTGCCTTCATTATTAAAAATTTGGAAATTATTAAAAGCCGCATCTACCACATAAATGTTCCCATGGCTATCAACTGCTATTCCTTTTGGTCGAGTAAACTGTCCAAACGAATCACCAAGTGAACCAAATTTCCACAAGAATTTTCCATCTGCATCAAAAACTTCCACCCGCGCATTTATGGTATCAACGATGTATATCTTACCTTCTCTGTCTATAGCAATATTTGTTGGGAAATTGAATTCTCCATCTTCAATTCCTCTCTTTCCAAAATCAAAAAGAAATTTTCCATCAAGTGAATAGACTTTTACTTTGTGGGCTTTAGAATCAACGACATAAATTCGTTTAAGCAAATTATTTATAGCTATACCGGCGGGATTTTCCAACCCGGCATCGCTTCCAAAAGATAGAATCATTTTACCTAATGGATTAAAAACCAAAACGGCTTTTTGCATAACATCGGTTATATAAACATTGCCTGCCGAATCAGCGGCGATCCCAATAGGCATGGTTACGGATCCAAATGATGAACTGCCGATAAAAGATAATTTAGAATTCTTCAAATCGAAGACGAAAACTCTGCCACCGGTGCTTTCGGTTACATAAACTTTATCGTCAGCCGCTACAACACCATACGGTTTTTGAAGGGCATCGCTTTTTTCTTCACCTAATAAAGATTCAAGTATTTTTGACTCACTCCCTTCAATTGACTTGCGGTCAGAAAGACTTCGTAAATATTTTATCCTTGGTTGTTCAGGAGGAAGAGGCCAGATCAATTCCTTTTCCTCTTTTGAAGTATCCTTTGCCCCCGAACATCCGGTATAGTTTATCATTGAAAAGACGAATAGGAATGCATAGAGAACGAACCAATACTCATTAGCTCGCTTTTTACTATTATTTTTTTCTTTTTGAAATTTCATTTTTATTTTAAACTGTTATTTATTATGACAACTTTGACACAAAGCGAAATATCCATCAGCGGAAGATAGAAGTGACTTAAATTCAGAGAAATGAGGATTATGACAGCCGATGCAGTTTAATTCACGCTTAGGATTACGCGGATCTTTTCTGTTCTGGAATGGATGAAAAACTACCGGATGATTTCCATCATTTTTGTCATTGTGACAAGTAAGGCAGATTTGATTTGTAGAATTTCTTAGTTGATACTCATGCTTTGAAGCGTGCGGGCTGTGGCATATTGTGCATCTTCCCGATACAACCGGCGCATGAACAAATTTTTTCTTAGCGATCCCTTCCTTTATCTCTTCGTGGCAGCCAAAACATACTTCTGATTCTTTTTCAACTTCAAACTTTGGTTTAAATCCGGATGTTGGCTGTTGGTTGTGGCAGGTTTTGCATTGTCCGGCATCTACCGGTCCGTGTACAAAATTCTCTTTGTACATGGAACCGTGGCAAGATTTGCAAGTAGATTCTGAAATCATCGACGACTTCTTCTCTTTCTCATGACAGGTGAAGCATCTTGTATCGTTCTCTGCAAGGTGGAAAATGTTTTTAACGTATTCATCAGGAGCTTTCTTGCTTTCAATCTCTAACTGATAATAGACATTGAGCGAATCCCTCAATAACTTATTTCCTATTGTCTCTAATTCATAAAGAATGGTATTATTGCCGGGCTCCAAACTCAAAGGGATTGCAATGATATTATTTTGACAATAATTATTTCTCTTCGCAAAGTTATTTACTTCAATAGGCTGCCAGCCAAAAACCTTTACGCTAGCCAGAAGAGCATCTTGCTCTCTTATTATTTTGATTGAAGCTAAGGTTGTATCTTTTAAAAGAATTTCCTTTCCTCGAACTTGTTCTTCAAACGGGAAAGAATCTTCTTTATTTATTAAAGCCTGATGAAAAGGTTCCGCGGAAACAGAAATGCTTCCCAATAATAAATTTTCCGGGAGTGTTGAAGCGACTATTTCATTATTTGACTTTCTTGCAGAGGGTGAAGATAGCTCAACCACTATAGTTGTATCCCACGGATTAAATACCCTAAAACTTTTTATTTGTGTTGTATCTACCCAAATAACGAATAGGAACCGGTCTTCATCCACTTTTGAAAACTTAGTTTTGGGATGAATTATTTTGTAATCCCCATCATCTAATTTATTATTCGTAGAAGTAAAGTTTAAAAGGAATACTGCGATAATTAAAGTAGAAAGATATTTTAATTGTAAGGAACCGGTAATTTTTCTTTTGAGAAACATAAAACAGATGTCATTTTTTTTATTAACATCTGTCAATTATCAATACTAATGCCAACAGTCTGATGAGAATCATTTTTCTCCACAAATCAAAACCAACTCCAATTGCTATGCTTTTGTTACCATTTCCAATAAAACTGTTTAGGAAATCTTATTATAAATTCTTACTCAACTCGGTTTGCGGAATATTCCCCACATTACTTGGGGAGTGGGTAATATTCCCCAGCATGGCTTTTTGTAATAAATGCTTTGGTATAATCATGAAGATTGGGTGAAGAGCAGAAAAAGTTAATTCGGATTGGTGGAAGATTTCTTTTTAATCAGAAGGGATACGGAATTAACCATCTCTGATAAAATCAACGGTTTTTCAACAAACAAATCTACGCCAAATTCATTAGCTTTATGTCTGCTGTTCTCATCACCGCAAGCAGTAATAAGTATGGTTTTAATTGAAGGATTTTTATCTTGAGCTGATATAATTACATTAAATCCATCGCTCTCGTCTAATTTTAAATCTACAATCAAAACATCAAAGCAGTGAGCATAGATTTCTCTCATTCCATCTTTAAATGAAACTGCGGTAAATACTTCTAATCCTTTATTCATCAGAGCGCTTTGTAGAGACCAACATATCAGCGGCTCATCATCCACAATTAACACGCGTGAATATACCGGCGGATTTTTGAGAGGATTATTTCCTTGACTTAATGTTGTTTTTCGATTCATGGCCATTAGTCCCTCAATCTATATGCCATTAAAAAATCCTTACCCTTTCCTAATTACGCTCTTTACTCATTGCGCTCTTTTGCCTGTTTACTTTGAATTCCTAATTTCTTCATTTTATAACGCAGTTGATCTCTACTGATTTCCAGCGTTCTTGCTGCTTGCGACTGATTAAAATCAGTTTTAGTTAACGCATCAAGCACGGCAGTTCTTTCTATTTCACTGAAAGTTATATCTTTTCTAATCGTTGAAGGAATGGCGCTTTCTTTATTATCCAAAGTATGAAGATGACCGACTTCAACATGGTGAGAAAAAATATATTCCCCTTCATCAAGGAGTACAGCCCTTTCGATGACATTTTTTAATTCGCGAACGTTTCCGGGCCAATGGTATTTTAAAAAAATTTCCTTTGTTTCTTCATTCAAACCTTTAAATGCCTTCCGGAATACTATGTTGAATTCCTGTATAAAATATTGAGCCAGCATCAGGACATCGTTTCCCCTTTCTCTTAACGGGGGAACATACAAATGGACTACATTTAGGCGGTAAAATAAATCGGCTCTAAAATTACCCTCTACAACTTTTTGTTCAAGGATATGGTTGGTTGCAGTAATTATTCTTACATCAACAAAAATTTCGGATGTGCCGCCAACTCTCTTAAATGATTTTTGATCAAGCACCCTAAGCAGTTTAACTTGCAGGTTGGGTGAAATATCACCAATTTCATCCAAGAAGATTGTGCCTCCGTCAGCAAGTTCAAACATCCCTTTTTTCAAATTCTTGGCGTCTGTAAAAGCTCCTTTCTGATGACCGAATAATTCGCTTTCTATCAATGATTCCGTAAGTGAAGCACAATTTACAGCCATAAAGCATTTATCTTTTCTCTCACTCAATTCGTGGATTGTTCTGACAACTAATTCCTTGCCAACACCACTTTCACCCGTTACAAGAACAGTTGAAGAATCACTTAAAGCGATTTTGTTCATCATATTAAATAATTTTTTCATCACCGGCGAATCACCGATGATTAAATTAGTCCCGAAAAGTTTCTTTTGTTCTTCTTGTAAAAGGCTGATTTGCCTTTTGAGACGAGCAGACTCCAACGACTTTTCAACAATGATTTTCAACTCATCAAAATCAATAGGTTTTGTAATATAATCTAGTGCGCCAAGTTTCATCGCTTGTACCGCAATGTTTGAACTATCAACTGCGCTTAACATAATAATAGGAATCTCGTAAGACATCTCTTTTAGTTTTTGAATAAATTCTATTCCGGTTCCATCAGGCAGGTGTTGGTCTAAAATAATTAAATCGGGTTCGAATTCCGAAACCCGGGACAAACCTATTTTAACTGTTTCTGCTTCTAAAACGCTGAAAGATAGATTCTGTAAATGCTGCCTGAGTGACCATCGTATCAGCTTTTCGTCATCAACAACAAGTATGGTATCAGATCTCATAGTTCCATTGTATTTTGATTAAAGGGTAAGGAGATTTTCACTTTAGTTCCTTTCTCCGGTTTGCTGGTAATTTGAATCTTACCGTTGTGCTGTTCGATTATTCTTTTTGAGATAGCCAGACCCAACCCACTTCCTTTATGCTTTGTTGTAAAGAAAGGTTTGAAAAGTAAGGGGAGCGCCTCAGATTTTATGCCTTGCCCGTTGTCGATTAGGTCTATCTCGACGACCAGTTCGTTCTTTTTCACAATTATTTCTAAAGTCCCTTCAGTTTCCATCGCTTGAAGCGCGTTCAACATTAAATTAAACAACACTTGCTGCAGTTGATTTCTGTCTGCCTGTATGGTTAAGCATTCATCATCAAGAGTAACATGATAATTTATTTTCTTCTCCTTTTGCAACGGCGTAATGAAAGATAAGGTTTTGTCTATGAGGGATTTCACTTCAATAGTTTCAAACACAGGCGGTTTGGGGCGGGCATAACTTAGTAAATCATTTATTGTATTATTTATTCTTTGAAGTTGTGACATCATCTCTAAAATAATTTCTTTCTTCGAGTCACTGCTTTGAGTTTCAGCGTCAAAGATTTGTAACGCGCCGATCACACCGGAGATAGGATTTTTAATTTCGTGTGCAAGGCTTGCCGCCATTTCGCCGGTTGTAAACATCCGGTCAGCCTGTTCAAGTTGATTTTGGTGCATTTCGTTCAGCTTGATCTTGCTTTGATTTAACCGTTTTATCAATTTATTAAAAGCTTTTTGAAGATCAGATATTTCATCGTTTCTCTTAGATTCTTCCAACTGGGAGAACTGCATATCGTCGTAAAATCCAGAACTACTTACCACTTTTCCAATATTATTAATGTTTAGCTCTAAACGCCTAATTGGCTTAATAACAATATAATAAAGTGCCAATAGCATAGTTACCCCAACGCCCATTACAATTAGAAGTGCGAGTAAAATGTTTATGGATCGATGTTCCCTTGCAACCTTTAAAAGATCATCCACAGACGCTTTAACAACATAAAAACCTAAAATCTTCTCTTCAGTTGGATGACAAGAGTAACATTGTGGTTTATTAAATATCGGATCAACAGCGTACTGATAATGTTTACGATTTTCTTGAGATGGGAAGAAACTTTTAACTGAGATCTTACTAACATCTGATAGATTCCTTAGTTTAAATTTTTTACCCATATCCTTGTCAATTGCACGAATAGCGATTTTCCCATCCTTATCTAAAATAATAACGTCATTAATTTGAGGGGAGATAATTGCCGATTTTAAGACATTTCTTAGTTTACGTCTTTTCCCTTCAACCATCAGATGTTCTAAAATACCTCTACCAAACTCTGATATTCCATCGGCTTTTGCCTGTGCTTGTTTTTCAAGCATTTTATACCCGCTTAAATGAGCGAATACAGCAAAGCATGCACTAAAGACTATTAGAGTGCCTAAAACTATAGTGACAATTTTTCTACCCAATCCAAATTTATGTTTTAACACAATCCCCACCTTAAATTACTATACAACATATAACAGAACACCTTATTAATACTAAAAAAAAATACTTTGTGAAAGTTACAATCATATTGAATTATATGGAAGAAACTTTTATAAAATTGTGATTTAGATATAGCCGCTCAGTTTCGAGTAATTTTTAATTGAACTGTGTATTCTTTTTCAACGAATCAAAGCGACTGAGGCTGTAGCTTTGTTTTATGGTTCATTTCTTTTGCCTAACAACCGATAACGTCTTGTGCGAAAAATTTTAACTCAAAGTAGATTTTTCGTTGATCTCAAATAAAAAGAAACTTCTCATTTCTTTTTCTTGACATGAGCCATTAATTTCTTTAATTTTGCATTGCCACTGCGAAAAGCGGTGGCACTTTTTTTTAAATGTTTCAACTAAAGTGAGAATGTCCTTATGGCCGAAGCGAATTTTGTTTATTTAACTCAAGAAAGATTAATTGAACTTGAACGCGAACTAAAAGAATTAAAAACCAGCGGTAGAAAAGAAATCGCCGGTAAAATATCTGAAGCGCGGTCTCATGGCGACCTTTCTGAAAATGCCGAGTATGATGCCGCTAAAGAAGAACAGGGCATGTTCGAACTCCGCATCAGTAAATTGGAAAACGTTCTTTCGCGAGCCCGTGTTGTTGATGAATCTAAGTTTGAAGAAGGTGTTGTGCATATTCTTTCTCACGTTGAAGTAAAAAATTTAAAAACGAATAAAACTTTTGCTTATCATTTGGTCTCTCCGGAAGAAGCAGATTTTCAAGCGGGGAAAATTGCGGTTGTTTCCCCGGTAGGACAAGGATTGATGGGAAAGAAAGTTGGAGAAGTTGTAAAAATTAAAGCTCCTGCCGGGTTAATGGAGTTTCAAATTCTTTCAGTTAAATAAAGCAAATTTGTGACCGATGAATCCTACATAAAACTAACTCTTGAGATTGCTAAAAAAGGAATCGGCTTTGTAAGTCCGAATCCTTTAGTTGGAGCGGTATTAGTAAAAGAAGGAAAAATTATTGGTGCAGGGTATCATCAAAAATATGGGGAAGCACACGCAGAAATAAATGCGATAAACAGTGCTTCGGAGAACGTTGAGGGAGCGACACTTTTTGTTAATTTAGAGCCATGTTCTCATTTCGGAAAAACCCCTCCTTGTGTTGATGCACTTCTCGAAAACAAAATTAAAAAAGTTGTTATCGGTACACTTGATATGAATCCCATTGTTTGCGGAAACGGGATTCAAAAATTAAAAGATAACGGGGTGGAAGTTAAAGTTGGCATTCTTGAAAACGAATGTGTTGAATTAAATAAATTTTTTTTCAAAAATGTTACAAAAAAAACTCCCTACGTTACACTTAAATCAGCTATAACTATCGACGGAAAAATTGCTGATGATTCATTCCAATCAAAATGGATAACTTCTACTGCATCCCGGAAACAAGTGCACAAATTTCGGAACGAATATGATGCGGTGTTGATCGGGGCAAACACCGTAAATAAAGACGATCCGCAATTAACTGTTCGGTTGGTAGAAGGTAGAAATCCGAAGCGAATCGTTCTTGATCCAAATTTAAAATCATGTATTGATAGAAAAATATTTCATTCAGAAAAAAATGTTTTACTTGTTACATCCTTAGAGAAGAAGAATTCGCCGAAAGCGAAAGCATTTCTAGAACTTGGAGTAAAACTTTTATTCGCACGAACTGATGACAAAAAACAATTCCGGTTAAAAACAGTTCTAAAACAAATTGGTAAAGAAAATATAACTTCCGTGTTGGTAGAAGGGGGAGCTAAAATTTATAATTCTTTTGTAAAAGAAAATTTGTTTGACGAAATGCAAATCTTTATGGCTCCAAAGCTGCTTGGGAGCGGTATCCAATTTCTTTCGGACTTCGGAATAAAAGAAGTGAGCAAAGCAAGAAAATTGTACATCCATGCGTTTGAAAAATATGATGACGATCTTTTACTCAATTTGAGGAAATAATATGTTTACCGGTTTAGTTGAAGAAGTTGGCATCTTAAGACAAAAAACTCAATTTGGAAATGGTTTCAGACTAACGATCGAAGCACCAAGAATTTCTCCAGAATTAAAGATCGGCGAAAGCGTGAACATTAACGGCGCATGCCAGACGGTAACTGAGACTACAAAAAATAGTTTTACCGTTGAAACGATTGAAGAAACAATAAAGAAAACTACAATTGGTTTTTTACGGAATGGTGAACGTGTTAATCTCGAACGTTCTCTGCAAGCCAACGCCAGACTTGGCGGACATTTTGTTTTAGGACATGTTGATGTTCCCGGAGAAATTATTGAGATTCTTCCTCTCTCTGCAAGCCACGAAGTTAGAATTAAAATCCCGGAAAAATTTTCTAAATATATTGTTCGCGTTGGTTCCATCGCTGTTGAGGGAATCAGTCTTACCCTTGCCGACGTGAAAGACAACACCCTCGCAGTTGCAATCATTCCTCACACTTGGAAGGAGACAAATCTTTCCGGGAAAAAAGTCGGTGATCTTGTAAATCTTGAATTTGACATCCTTGGAAAATACGTGGCAAAGTTTTTAGGAATTGAAAACGAATCGAAGTTAACCGAAGAGTGGTTAAAAGAACTTGGTTATTAGATGAAATCTGTTGAAGAAAAAGTTCTGGTTTTTATTGCCGGTGAAAAATTAATCGAACGAAATGATAAAATTTTAGTTGGATTTAGCGGAGGCGCAGACTCTGTTTTTCTACTTTCTTTCTTAAAAAAATACCAAAAGAAATTTAATCTCTCCCTCGTGGCGGTGCATCTTAACCACAGTTTGCGCGGTAAAGAAGCGGATGAGGATGAATTTTTCTGCAGCAAATTTTGCGCGGAGTTAAACGTTCCGCTTGTCATCAAAAAGAAAAACGTAAAAGCTTTCGCAAAAAAAAATAAACTATCATTGGAAGAAGCGGGTAGAGAAATCCGATATAGTTTTTTTGCTGAAATTGCAGAAAAAGAAAAGTGTACTAAAATTGCCACGGCGCATCATCAATCGGATAACACCGAAACGGTACTGCTTAATTTAATCAAAGGAAGCGGATTAAGCGGCGCTGCGGGTATTCCGGCAAGAAGGGGAAATATTATTCGCCCCTTGCTTGGAATTACCAAAGATGAAATTGTAACTTATTTAAAAAATAAAAAAATCCTTTTTCGAATTGATTCGTCTAACGAGGAGAACGATTTTCAAAGGAATTATTTACGAAACAAAATTGTTAAAAATCTGAAAGAGGAGATCAATCCAAAATTGCATGAAAAGATCTCAAATTTTTCTTCGGCGGTAAAAGATGTTCTAAATTTTGTGGATTCAATATTAGCGGAAAATCTCAAACTCATTCAGTTTGATAAAGATGGTGGGTGCAAAATCCCATTTTTTTTTTTAGAATCTAAACATCTCTTTTTGCAGAAAGCTATAATTGCACATGCACTCAGAAAAGTAATTGAAGTTAATGCTCATTCGATCGAAGGAGTTCTTGGATTACTTAACAAAAAAATCGGTGCAACTATTCAATTGAGCGGAACCCTCTTCGCTTCGCGCGATAGGTCTTTTATTCGCATTAAAAAACAGCAAAAAGCGGTTGCTAAAGAAATTTTTATCGGCAAAAATGAAACAAAATCAGTGGCAGGAATAAAAATCATCTTAAAAGAAGTTCCTAAAAAAAGTTTGGTTTTTTCTTCCGACCAGAAAGTTGAATATCTTTCGGCTGAGAATTTGAGGTTTCCACTCTCAATCCGAAAGTGGAAAAACGCCGATTTCTTTTTTCCGTTTGGACATTCAAAACCGAAACGGATTTCGAAATTTTTAACTGATTTAAAATTAACTACAGACGAAAAAGCGAACCAGCTTCTCTTATTGAATAAATCAGAAGTGGTTTGGGTTATAAAGAGAAGAATAGACAATCGATACGCAGTTACGAACGATACAAAAAAAATTATTAAAGCAAGGTGTAAATAGAAAATGGAAAATATCCGGATCGGAAACGAAACATTCATCCCGTATTTATCGGAAGAGCAAATTCAACAGCGCGTTAAAGAGGTAGCCGCTGATCTGATGAAAGACTATGAGGGAAAGACTCCCATTTTTCTTGGGATTCTTAACGGGGCATTCATGTTTATGGGAGATTTACTTAAATATTACGAAAATCCTTGCGAAGTTGATTTTATGCGTCTTTCAAGTTATGGTGATGAAAAGATCTCCTCTGGCAAGGTAAAAATGTTAAAAGATCTGGCCTGCGATGTTAATGGACGAGACTTGATTATTGTAGAAGATATTGTCGATTCCGGGCTTTCTATCAAATTTATGGAACATCTGATCGAGGAGCACCATCCGTCATCAATGAAAGTTGTGACTCTTTTGTTGAAGCCGAACAGTCTGAAATATAATGTTAAAATTGATTATATTGGCTTCGAAATTCCGTCAAAATTTGTAATTGGATACGGATTAGATTATGCTCAAAAATATCGAAATTTACGCTCTATTTATGTTTTAAAAGAAGAAAATCAGTAAAAAGAAAAGTTTAACAATGGACGAAAATAAAGAGAACAAAAATTTGAAAATCCCCAAAAACTCGGGGCCCAATAAACCCGATGATAATTTCGATTGGTCTAAAATTATCCGTATGGTTTTTGGTTGGGGAGCAGTAATTGTTGCGGCGGTTATCGTAATGCAATTATTAAAAACCAGTTCTACAAATTTTGTAGATATTCCTTACAACCAATACGTAGAATTGCTCAACGGTGAAAAAATTCTCCGTGCTTCAGTTACAAAAGTCGATATTAACGATTACTATTTTAAAGGTGAATTGAAAGCCGAAGAAATGGTAAAGATCGGGACGAAGGAAGTGAAAGTTAGAAATTTCTCCGTCTATCTGCCTGAACCGGTTGTAAAAGATCAAGAAATTGTGTGGAAAGCAAAGGGAGTCGATTATTCTTTTGAAAAACAATCGAGCGAATGGCTTAACATGCTTGTTGGAATGATCCCTTGGATTTTGATCATCGTCGTTTGGATCTTCTTTATGAAGAGAATGCAAGGCGGCGGCGGTATGGGGGGCGGTAAAGGAATTTTTTCTTTTGGAAAAAGCAAAGCAAAACTTATTGGACAATCTCAAAACAGCGTTACTTTCAAAGACGTTGCCGGTGCTGATGAAGCAAAAGTTGAGTTAGTTGAAATTATTGAGTTTCTTAAAGAACCCGGAAAGTTTCAAAAACTTGGCGGAAAAATTCCACGCGGCGTTCTTTTATTAGGCCCTCCTGGAACGGGAAAAACTTTGCTTGCGAGAGCTGTAGCCGGAGAAGCCGGAGTTCCTTTCTTTTCAATTAGCGGTGCTGACTTTGTTGAAATGTTTGTTGGTGTTGGAGCAAGCCGTGTCCGCGATCTTTTTGAACAAGGAAAGAAAAATGCTCCTTGCATTATTTTTATTGATGAAATTGATGCGGTAGGAAGACAACGCGGTGCAGGGCTTGGCGGCGGACATGATGAACGTGAACAAACTCTGAACCAGCTTTTAGTTGAGATGGACGGATTTGAACAGAATAGCGGCGTAATTATTATTGCTGCGACAAACAGACCCGATGTGTTGGATCCTGCATTACTTCGTCCGGGAAGATTTGATAGACAAATTGTTGTTGATAGACCCGATGTAAAAGGAAGAGAAGGTATTCTAAAAGTTCATACAAGAAAAATTCCTTTAAAGAGTGATGTTGATCTGCAAGTACTTGCAAAAGGAACTCCCGGATTAGCTGGTGCTGAAATCGCCAATCTTGTAAATGAAGCTGCTTTACTTGCAGCCCGTAAAGACAAGAGTAAAGTCGATATGGAAGATTTTGAAGAAGCCAAAGATAAAGTGATGATGGGAATGGAAAGAAAGAGTCTCATCATTTCTGAAAAAGAAAAGAAGACAACTGCCTACCATGAAATTGGTCACGTGCTTGTAGCTAAACGGATGCCCGAAGCTGATCCTGTTCATAAAGTAACAATCATTCCACGTGGCAGAGCATTAGGTGTTACAAGCTATCTTCCGGTTGATGAAAAACATACCTACTCACGAGAATATCTTGAAGCAGTAATTACATACGCTTTAGGAGGAAGAGCGGCGGAAAAATTAATCTTCAATCATTACACAACCGGTGCTGGGAATGATATTGAAAAAGCTACTTCCATTGCGCGTAAAATGGTTTGTGAATGGGGAATGAGCGAAAAGCTTGGTCCGTTAAGTTACGGCGCTAAAGAAGAAGAAATTTTTCTTGGAAGGGAAATCCAGAGACACAAAGATTACAGCGAAAGTACCGCAGTAGAAATTGATATTGAAGTTCGTTCAATTATAACTGCTTGCATGACTCGTGCTACAGAAATTCTTAAAGAAGATGAAGAACTCCTTCATCGTTTGTCTGCAGAATTACTAGAAAGAGAAATTCTTGACTCTGAAGAAATTGACAAGATTATGCGTGGAGAAAATCTCCCACCGCAAAAGAAAAACGGAACAAACGGTGACGAGGTTCCGGAACACGTTAAAAAATTAATGGAACAACGTCAACAAACTCCCCCTCCGGCAGAAAATGACGCAAATTGATCATGGGACTATTCAATACAGAGATGAACTCATCAGGAAGATGATTCATCTCTGTTCACTTTCTTTCCCTATTATTTATTATTTCATTTCCCGTTACGATGCAATTGTAGTTCTTGCGGGACTAACGCTTTTCTCATTATCAATTGAACTCTTGAGATATTTTTCTCCAAAGGCGGGAGAGATTTTTAATCGAATGTTCGGGTTTTTAATGCGTGAACACGAAATGGATAAAAAGAAGAAAAACCTAAGTGGGGCAACCTATGTTTTTCTTTCAGCATTATTAAGTGTTCTGATCTTTCCGAAGGTAATTTTTATTTCAGCTTTTTCAATCCTCATCATTAGCGATACGTTTGCCGCTTTAATAGGAAGACGTTATGGTAAACATCCATTTTTAGCGAAAAGTCTGGAAGGAACGCTTGCATTTTTTTTTAGCGCAGTTGTAGTGATCTTAGTGACGCCGAAAATTCTTTACGTTCCGGCAGAATATTATTTTGGAATTTTAGCTGCCGCACTTGGAGCCATTGCAGAAAATATTTCTTATGGCTGGGCTGATGACAACATGACGATTCCCTTAACCGTTGGTGGTGTGATATGGATATGCTACTTGATTTTTTATCCAAACGTACCATTGATTCTTTCTCACGTTCCTCAATAACCAAAATACTTTTTAACAAACTAACGCAAAATTATGTTAGTTGATCGAGTTGAACTTTATCATATTAAAATGGAATTGGTCTCTCCGTTTGTAACCTCCATGGGAACGGTGGCGCATGAAGAACACATTATCATTAGAATTGATGGAGATGGAATTACGGGGTGGGGTGAGTGTGTAGCTTCGGCAAATCCTTTTTACACTTATGAAACTGTTCAAACTGCTTGGCACATCCTTTCTGATTTTTTAATCCCCGGAATTTTAAGCAACGATTTTAACAGCGTTAATGAAGCGATTTCATCATGGCAAAAAGTTCGCGGACATAACATGGCAAAAGCCGGATTGGAAGCTGCGCTTTGGGATGTGTTTGCAAAATCAAAAAACATTTCCCTTTCAAAAATGTTAGGTGGTGTGAAAGAAAAAATTGATGTCGGAGTGAGTATTGGAATTCAATCTTCCATTAATGAGTTGATTAAAAAAGTTGAAAGTTATTTGGAGGAAGGTTATAAGCGAATAAAAATTAAAATTGCACCGGGAAATGATATTCAACTTATTAAAGCGGTGAGAAACGAATTCCCAAATATCTTTTTGCAAGTTGATGCTAACTCTGCATATACTCTGAATGATACGAACCTCATCAAAACAATGGATGAGTACGACCTTTTGATGATTGAGCAGCCACTCGGTCATGACGATATTTATCAGCATTCAAAACTTCAGCGAGAAATCAAAACTCCCATTTGTCTTGATGAAAGCATTCGTTCTCTTGATGACACCCGCACTGCTATTGAGTTGCAAAGTTGCAAAATAATTAACATTAAACCGGGACGTGTTGGCGGATTTACTGAAGCAAAGTTAATTCATGATTATTGTGCTTCTAAAAATATATCCGTGTGGCACGGCGGTATGTTGGAAAGCGGAATCGGAAGAGCCGGAAATGTCGCACTCGCTTCACTTCCAAACTTTACGCTACCGGGAGATATTTCTGCAAGCAAAAGATATTTCAAAAACGATATTGTTGAACCGGAGTTCGTCTTAAACGAAGATGGAACGATAAACGTCCCATCTAAACCGGGCATTGGAGTTGAAGTGAATTTAGAAATGTTGGAAAAAGTAACAGTTCTAACAAAGTCATTTCTTTGTTAATCCATTCGAGAAGTGACTAATATTAAAATTATTAGCTTTATTATGTTACAACTCTTTCCATTTATTTGTCAAAATTCATAAAAACATCGTCACGTTTCATAAACTGTATTAGTAATAATTATAACAAGCTAGATCAAGAGTCCCAATCCCACTTTTAACCGTAATGTTTTCCAACTGTATTCATGCTTATCATTGATACTATAGTAGGGTGGATAAGAATATGAATACTCCTTTTCCCAGGATTGAATCCTATAGTTAACTTCAAAGCGTAGATTTACTTTTTCTCCAAGGGACAATTTAACACCTGCGCTGAAATTTATTATCACCACATCAAATTCGTTCGTAGCCTGAATTAAAAGATTATCAACCATTGGAAAGGAATAAGCATTTCCAAGTCCATACCCGGCTTTAATAAAGAAAGCATTTGGTGAATTCATGAATAATGAAGTGTAACTAAAATTTGCAATTAAATTATACGACGGTTTTACACTTTTAACTGAAAAAAAACCAATTTCTGGTTCAATTGAAAATCCGTCAGCGAGAAAATAACCCGGCATAAGTGAGAGATCAAGAAAATCCTGGTCGTTTGAATTTTCGTAAGTGCCGGAAGTTCCGCTTGACTTTGAAGATTGAGTTGCAGTTCCTAAACTTCCCCCCAAACCCCATTCCCATTGTCCTTTTTTATATTGAGCAAATTCGTTTGAACTAAAAAGAACCAATAATGTAATAATGATTATTGTATTTTTCATTTCTTTACCTTTTCGGTTTACTTTAATAATATCATTGATTTAGTTAAGAATTTTCCATATGCTTTTAAACGATAAAAATAGACACCGCTTGCCAACGATTTATTTTTTGTACCGAATTGAACAAAATGTTTTCCGGAGGTTTGGTATCCATCAATAAGAGTTTCAACTTCGTTTCCGGTGATATCGTAAATTTTCAATGTAACGAATGAAGGTTGATCAAGTAAGTAACTAATTGTTGTTGTCGGATTAAAGGGATTCGGATAATTTTGCTCTAGGTCAAATTTAGATGGAATGTTTTCTTCTTTTCCTTCTACTTTTGTAGTTATTCTGCTTTCTTGTTTGGGCGAAATAGGACTGTGAGCTGCAATGTAATTGGTTACAACTTGAAGTTCGGTTGTTCCGGGATAAATAACGAGGTTTGAAATTTCTACGCCGAACAATGGAAGAGCATTTACAAAAAACTCATTCGCTGTTGCAGAATATGTTGAATTAAGATCTATATCTACTCCACCTATCTTGATCCAGCGTAGTCTCGAGTATGCCGGTAAATTTAGATCAAATGAATATTCTATTCCCGAAACTTGGGGCAGCATTTCATCATTATATTCTGCAGTTGCCAAACAAATTTCAAAACCTTTCCACAACTCAGCACCGGTGATAGTAAATGTTGCCAAACGGTAACCTAAGCCGTTTACTTCATTAAACCCATATCCTAACATTCGGAATACATCGGCCGCAACAATTGGTCCTTTGTAAAGTTTTTGTGCAGTAGAACCGCCGAGTTGAATTGCAATTTGTGTCTTTGGTTCATCACGAAATGCATCACAAACCAAATTGCCGATGGGAGTATCAAAACTTCCCGGTTGACTTAAAACGGCGACTTCATTAAAATCTTCAGTTGCTTCACCGATTTTTTCAGTAAAAACTTTCAAACTTAACGTTGTTTCAAGATCGGATGCTAATTGAGCAACTACAGCTTTTACCGAAGGTTCTTCGGGAATATTTCCATCTAAAGGAATGGATTGATAATCAAGGAGAGAAACATTCTCACCTTCAACACCAATTTTCATTTTTCCCACGCGCGAATAGAACGCATCGGCTTGAACAAACCAGGTTTTACCACTGTAATTATTTGTTATTTCAACCGGAGCGTCAGTCGTGAAATGATCATGACCGCCAACAATAATATTTATGCCGGGAATGTTCTGCGCCATAGCCTCATCGTAAAACCGTCCGAGATGAGAAAGCATTATTACAACATTGCATCCGTTCGCCTTAAGTGTTTCAACCATTGTTGCGGCGCAGACAAAGATATTTGTATCGATCACTACCGGTGATGGAAGTGAATAGGTATTGGTTTCCGTTGTCGTCATTCCAAAAATTCCAACTTTTATTTTCCCATATTCTTTAATTAGATAAGGTTGGATAAAGTTTTTTAAACTGGAGATAGATTGATCTTCCATAATTGTATTTGAAGAAAGAAGCGGAATTTTCTGATCCGGATTTGGGAACGCCATTTTGAGCGCGGTATCTAATGTTGATGGAGTTAAATCAAATTCGTGATTTCCGACTGCAATGGCATCAACTCCGAGACTTTGCAGTATTTGAAGTTCCGGAACACCAAAGTAAAAATTGAACATTAAATCGCCAACGAAAAAATCACCGGCGTGAAGAGTAAGAACATTTGGTTCGGTCATTTTGGTTAAACCGATAACTGAAGCTGCGCGTGCAATTCCACCCGTTGTTCCTTCTAGCGAAGCTGTTCGCGGAGCGCTTGGCGCCAGATTCGAGTGGGTATCGTTCAAGTGAAGAATGGTGAGCGTATCCTGCTGAGAAAATAGAAGCGAGGATAACAAAAACAAGGTGATAAATAAAGCTTTCATTTTAGTCTCCAATTTTTTATTTGTTACTTATTTGATTTTTCAATTGCATATCCAAAGATGAAACTAACTCGGTACCCTTTTGGGTTGGTTGTGACAGCTAGATTAAGTGGAATGCTCACTCCGCCGTACTCAAAACTTTTTCCAACGGCTATCATTAATGCAGACATTCCTCCTTTTTCTGTTGCAAGAATATTTGGTCCCATTCCAAATTCAATTCCGTTTGGAAAACGGATACCAAATCCAAGTGTCATCGAAGGAATAAGTGTTCCATATTCCACACCGGCAACAAGCGGAATTGCTTCAATAATAAAACAGGGTCCCTCAACATCGGGGACAATTTGATATTCAAAGTGCCAACCAAATTGGCTTAACAATGGACCGATTTTTTTGTCCTTAAGTGTAGTAACTAATTCCCCATGACCTGGTATGTACGTAAAACCTAAGCGGGGACCACCAAGATTTCTTGAGCTAAATTTTATCGGAGTGAACTTGCTCTCAACTTGAGCAGAGACTTCCGATGCTGTTAACATTGAAAAAAAGACCAGCATCAAAAAAAGATTGAAGATTTGTTTTGTTTTCATGATTGCACCTTTCTGTTTTAATTTCTGGTGCAAAACTATTTCATCCTTAATGGAGAGTTGTCATGGAAATGTCAGCGGGTTGTAAAAGTATTGTAGCCGAAATGAAGCGAAGTAAATTGACTAAAAGATGTGACCAAAGTTTAAATAGAAACCGGAAGTCTCTTTACTAATTGAAAAATCAGCACGAACAATAAAATTATCCATGTAATAGCGCAGTCCGACGACTGGGGAATAAATCCAGTTCGAGAGATCAATTTTGGGAACCACATTCCATGTTTTGCCGAAGTCCAATCCGGCAATTCCGCCTAAGCGGTTGTAAAGTTTGAAACGAAGTTCAGCGTTGCAGTACATGGCAGTGTTGTTTATAAATCTATCTTGCGGATATCCGCGTAAGGTATTGTTTCCGCCAAGTGAAGGCAGCAATAAAAAATTTAGCGAGTCAGTTTTACAATCTTTTAAGGAAAGATGAAATGCAGAAACAGCTTGATCACTTAGCAGCGGAAGATAGTACATCATCTCTACAGCGCTTTTCACATACTTGATTGAAGAGACCCCATATTCTAAATTTAATGTGGTTTGAAATCCTTGTGTCGGATTTATAAAACTATTTCTTGAATCGAATCTTCCCCCAGCTGTTAAAAACGGAAGTGAAATGCTATGTTTTCCTTCTTTGGAAAAAACAGCAATGAGTGCTTTCTCTTTTTCGAAATTTGAAAGACGATAATTTTTAAAACCTAGGCCACATTGCAGTACGAATTCTTTAGATAGTCCAAAACTCGAAAGTAAACTCGTTTCAAAAATACCTTTTCTGTAAAATTCCTTTTCGGAAGGTGAAAAATTATTCCAGCCATAAAATCCATTCTTTATCCAAACGTCATAATCTACAGTAAAATCAATTGCAAAAGGATAGATCGTCCCCTGACGGAATTCAAAATCCGGATATGAAAATACAAACCGAAGCCACCGTTCTCCTTTTGTGCTTGCAAATAGAATTATATCGAACGATTCATTCGTTAAAACTTGATTAAAGAAAAAGGCTTTACCTCCAAATCCGAATCCGGCATCGGTATCGTATGAAAGTATTGGAAGTAATTCAATTGACGATTTATTTTTTATTGAATCGGTAGTCGAGTTCTGGCAATAAACCGGAAATCCAAAAAAGAAAATAAGAGCAATAATTTTTAATAAAACCAATTTACTTGCTTTCACTCTTTGTATCCTTCACAAATTTGTACCCGGCTTTGTGAACAGTTAGTAAGTGTTTTGGCTCTGATGGATTAACCTCGATTTGTTTTCTGATAGAGAGTATAAAATTATCAACCGTGCGTGTTGTTGGGAAGGTTTCAAATCCCCAAACATTATTTAATAAATCTTCGCGGGAAATAACTTCACCTTCATGTTCAACAAAGTATTTCAGAATTTTTAATTCCATGGAAGAAAAGGTCAGTTGAGTTTTACCCTTCACGGCTTCGTGTTTCTTGAAGTTGATATAAATTTCTCCGAATGAGGCATCTTCAATTCCGTTATGCGGAATTTCAGTTCGCCTCAAATGAGCTTTAATCCGCGCTAAGAGTTCTCTAATGCTGAACGGTTTTGTAACGTAGTCATCTGCTCCGATTTCAAGACCAAGTATTTTATCAACTTCTTCTGATTTAGCTGTTAACATAATAATCGGCGTGGCAATGTTTTTCATTCTCAAATCACGGCAGATCTCAAAACCATTTTTACCGGGAAGCATAAGGTCGAGAATGATCATGTCTGGTTTCTCAGATAACACGAGAGAAAACGCTTCGTCACCGTTGCCGGTATGAAAGACTTCATAACTTTCTTGCTTTAGCGATTCTACTAATCCCTTGCGGATGGTAACATCGTCCTCAACAACCAATATTTTTTTCATCATTCCTCTACTCATCTGCATAATTTTGTTAATAATTCTTCCAACTGCTCCTGGATTGACTTTAGGTCGTCATCATTATTTCGGGCAGTTTTCAATTCTTTTCTCGCATATTCCAAATAGCGGGAGAGCACTTCGTCCAATACAATTGCGCTGTCTCTAATTTCAAGGGCAAGTTTATAATGATCGGTATTCCCTAAATCCTCTGCTAATATTTCAGCGTATCCTTTGATAGAGATTAGCGGTTTTTTCATAATATCGCAAAGATACTTTCTCAGTTTTTCTCGTTCTTTTAATAATTCGGTTTCTTTTATTCTTTGAACTTTTTCCAACCGCAGTTTTACTTTTGCAAGTAATTCAGCAATATGAAAAGGTTTAGGAAGATAATCGTCAGCGCCCAGTTGAAGACCTTTCAACACATCTTTATTCTCTGCTTTGATCGAAAGAAAAATAAAAGGAATGGTTTTCGTTTCATCATTTTCTTGAAGTTTATTAATCAATCCATATCCATCCAAATTCGGCATATTAATATCACTGATTATAAGATCGGGATTAAATGAAAGCGCAGCATCCAATCCTTCTAATCCATCTGAAGCCGTTTCAACTATATATTTTTCATTCTGCAATGCTTCCTTAACACCTCTTCGGATTGCAGCATCATCTTCAACAACCAATATTTTTGTCATAACTTCCTCATTATTTATTTGAAGAAAAACTTTCAAACATGATAATAAATTCCGTCCCTTCTCCAGGTGCACTCTTTATCTTTATCTCGGCATTATGCGCCTGAGCAATATGTTTTACAACGGTTAAACCGATTCCTGTCCCGCTCTTACTTTTAACATGATCGTTATTTAACCGTTCGTACGGTTCAAATATTTTTTGCAGATCTTCTCGTCCAATCCCAATTCCCTCATCTTTTACCGAGACCTTCGGATGGGAATCTTCGCATGACGTTGTAATGGTAATTTTTTTGTTTTCTTTCGAGTATTTAATCGAGTTTGAGATCAAATTGATCAGCGCCTCTTCAATGGCATCTTTGTCCGCTATAATTGACAATAAATCTGGAGCAGTGGATACCACAAGTTCAAACTCATTCATTTTAATTTGGTATTCCATTATGCCAATAACAGAATTTACAATTTGATTCAAATCAGTTTCTTCTAAATGATAATCTTTGGTTCCCCGCTCAATCTTTGCCAGATCAAGCACATTGTCGATCAAGCGGCTTAAACGTGAAGTTTCACCTTGAATTATCCTCAGGTATTCATTCTTCTTTTCAGCTGAAATGTTTGGAGAATCTTCAATCAACTCAGCAAACATTTTAATTGAAGTTAACGGTGTTTTAAGATCGTGAGTTACCGAGGAAACGAAGAGCGATTTAAGTTCGTTTAACTCGACTAACTTTTGCTTTTCGATTGCATCCAGCATTGCTTTTTGTTGAAGGAGAATCCGCTCATACATAATGCTTGTTTGTGCAGCTATTTGATAAAGAAGATCAAAATCTTCATAACTAAATTTTTGTTCAGATTTTCTTTCACCAATTAATAACATTGCATGAATCTGATCAGCTGAATTTTTTAAAGGTAATAGAATAGCAAAGCCGAGCCGTCTGAACAATCTCGGATCTCCCATAAAAGAATTTATTTCTCCTTCAAACATTTCTTGCAGCGCTACATGCTTCATCGTCAAACGCTCTACTTTGTCTCTTTTAATCCAGAACTTATGTTTAAGTGAAATCCCGGTTCCGTGCTGGGAAAGGATTTGACAAACACCGCTTTCCCTTTCAACTGAAGCCATTGCAATGTTTTTAACTGGGATAAAGTGAACGATACCGTTTATGCAAGCTGCAGAAAGTTGAGACAGACTTGTGCAGTCACTTAATTCCTGTAAAACTTTTTTTACTGCAAAACGAAAATCATATTGTACCCGAAAAAAAGTCTTATCTACAAATGTTTCCACTTTTCTTTTAAGTGATTGCACAAACAAAGCAATAATAGCTACAGTAATTACTATTGGAAATGTTCCCCCTTCTTTTGTTGTAAATGAGGAGGCGAATAGTACAACAACAAAATAAGTGGCAATTATACCGGCAAATAAAATTGAATAGACAACACTTCTGTTGATAACTCTATCAATGTCCCATAAGTGATATTTCAGAATTGAAATTGAAAAGGTAAAGGGAATGATCAAAAGCACGATCAATAAAAGCTCTTCCGGTATCAATCCTCTTCCAATAAAAGCCAATGGTAAAACCCACAAAAGTGCAAAAGTTAAGGGACCAATAGTCAATCCAAAGAGTAACCATTTAAGTTTCTTTTTATCGGCAATAGTTTTTGCCTGCCGATATGAGACAGTAAAATTTACAACTCCAAGCAATAAACAAATGAGTACAAAATATCTGCTTATATTAAAAACAAAAACATAATCGTGAATTGTTAAAAAAGAGGGATGTGCGATACTCACACCGTAAAAATGAAGCGTAGCAATTGAAAGCAAAAAAGAGAATCCGTACATAAACAGTATTTTCGGTTTTCGCCGACTATTTTCAATCGGAAAAACCAATGTAAAATGGAGAAATATCGAAGAGAAAAAAGCATAAGCAATATGAAAAATGAACCGCGAGGCAAAACTGATTCCAAAGAAAGTAGAGTTGTAAGTTCCCCAGGTATTTAGAATAATTAATCCGCTTGCAACCATGACCCAATGATAGGTTTGTGTCTGCGTAGTTAATCCTTTTTTTAGAACAACGACAACCGGTACAAAAATGAAAAAGAATCCCGTAATAGCGGCGACGAAAACATAGAAAAGGGAATAGTAGGAGACGAGTTTAATCGTAATTATTTTTTCTGTTTCGTTTTGTAGCAAGCGCAACGCAACAGTATCTCCAATTCTAAAACCATCCAGATAAGTTTCAATTTCTTCATTTGAATCAAAATTTATGTTATTAAGAGTTAGCAAAACAGCATTGTTTAGAAACCGGTATGAATCGGAATTATTTTGCTGAATGACAATTGCATTGTTGGCTTGGAGTGTTGTAAACGGAAGAGCGGGTTTTAAATAAAAATTTCTTATCCCCCACAGGGAAATGATTATTAGGAGGAAGTCGAGCAATAACAAATACTGTACTTTGCGAGAAATATTCAGCATTAGGGTCACTCAGGTTTTAGTTTAGAACCAACTACATAACAATGGCAAAAATAGTTTGCGAAAAGATATATTCAAATCAGTGAATAGAATAATTTTATTTTTCAATCACCTCAGCCAAACCGGCGGGAATAGCAAAGTCCGGGAATTCCGCTTTTAATTTTTTGATATAGACTTTTGCACGCGCGCGGTTATCAAATTGCATTTCGTACAAGGCGCGTCTTACCAACATCGAGCCGGTCATATCCGCAACAAAATTAACGTAATAATTATTTTGTTTGGGAAATCTTAAATGAAAAACCGGATTATCAGCATGAACGTATTTATTTGTCTTTACTACTTTGAAGAAGAAAATATCTGGAACAACCGTGTATCCATCAGGAAGTTTGAATTCACCTTTCTGCATTTCATTCATAACTAACTCGGCGCCAAGGTAAATCTCGCGTTTATCAATATTAGTCTCTATCAATCCTTTTAACAGACTTTGATAAAGATTTTCGAGCAGCACCGGATCAAATTGTCCTTCGCGTTCAAAAGGTACAAGCGCTTCTTTGAACTGATCAATTGTGGAGGAAACACCGGCAATAATTTGCGGATGATTGTTGTTCAGTTGACTAAAGTACCAGCTTCTGCGTAGAAGTTCTTTGTCGATAATGTGAACGTCCGGTCTAAACTTTTCCACCTGCTGAAGATAATAAGCAGGTGAAATGAGGAAATCCCACTGATACGAAATAATCAATGCTTCTTTTTTGCATGACTGTAATGAAGCTTTTGTATAATCTTCGAAGAGGTAAACATCATGCTGATCGACTTTACCGAAGGTAATGTACGATTGTATCAGGAGAAAAATAATCAGCAACGGAATTGGAAGTGCGTACCCGAGGTGTCGATCTTTTAGAAGAATAAATATTTGAAGTACTCCAAACGAAATAAGAAATGCCACAGCGATATATGCCAGCAAAAAGTATGAATCAATATCGTTAATGTCATAATTTATAGAATACAGAACCGTCGAAAAAAAAGTAATCAAAGTAAAGAAAAAGAATTTTTTGCTGTGAACGAACGCTGCGAAGAATCCAATAACGGTTAGAATTAATCCAATGTTGAACTCAAGCGGAAAATTTTCAAAAAAGTAAGCGAGTTGTTTTTTCGCAGCATCAGTTGATGAAAAAAGCCAAACTTGATATTGTTTGCCGGAGATGTGTCGGAGAATCCTTTCTAGATCAAGAGGGTTTCCCCAGTTAAGTAAAGGATTTTGTCCCGCACGAATCGGCAAGTAAGCATAGATTGAAATTAGTATGGGAAAGAAAATCAACAGCATCAATCCAATGCGTTTAAATGAAGCCAACTTAAATCCGAACGTAACAAAATAAAGATAGGCAACCGCGGGTAAGATCAACAATGTTGTCATGTGGTTCGAAAATCCAAACGCCAATGCAATCGCCAGGATATACCAGTAGTAATGTTTCGGTGCTTCAACATTGTTTGATTTTGTGAATGCCAGAATCAGTGTGTAAATGATTATTGAGATTAAAAACAAGTGAAGTGAATAAACTTCAACCGACGTGCTCTGCATCCAAAAAGTCTTAGAGACGGCTAAAAACAATCCTCCGAAAAGTGCAGATAAATATTTTGTAAGTTCGGGAATTATGATCCGTGTTGGCATTAATACTTGCGAAGTTTTTTTTGCCTTTTTCTTGTTTGATTTTTTCTTCTCTTCTTCATTCTTTTTCGATTTGAAAAGTACAATGTTATCAATTACCAATTTGATAGTATATATAAATATCGTAACCGATCCCGCGGTCCAGAAAGCAGCAAGTAAATTAGCGCGATAAATAACTGAAAAGTTTAAAGGGAGTTGAAGAAAGAGATGGCCAAGCATTGTAAACAGTGGATATCCTGTTGGATGCGCAATGCCCAATAATACCTGCACCGTTGCAAGTTCACCGGCGTCAAGTTGTGTAACTGTTGGTGCAAGGGTAAAGAGATAGAGAATAAATACAATTATACCCGCAAGCAGTCCGTAAACTTTTTTAAGAAAATTTATCATCATGTTTTGTGTAAGTGTTTTGAAAAAATTATGTAGATGTTGTTTTGTGCTTCTTTTATCTTGGTTTGTAAATCTTTCCTCTCCGCAAAATTAAGAAATTCTGATAGGATGAGAAATTCTTCCGACTGAAAATTAAGTTGATGTTTTTTATCTTCAAATAAAATGAAAGAATGCACACCAAGTTCTCGTAAAAATTCCCTTGAATAAAAAAGTGTATCACTATCTTCATAGGAAAGAATGTTTTGTTTAACCAAACTTTGCAAAAGTAATTTAGTTGATTTGTTTCGCAGAGATTTGTACAGTGAAGCGTGCTTCAGCATAAAGAATTGCAATAAAAAATCTGTTTCGAGTAAACCTCCAATTCCTTTTTTCAAATTGACTGAGGTATCACTTAGTTTGGAAGAACCAACAACTTGCTTATGCATAGAAAGAATATCATTTCGCAAAATAATTTCATCTAACGATTTGATTTTTTTTGAGATCAACTTTTCAAATTGGTTGAAAAGAGTCTGATCGCCATGAACAAATTCCAATTTACACAAGGCTTGCATTTCCCATGTGCGGATTCGGGTTTCAAAATAATTTTCGTAACTGTGTAAATCCCTCACCATTTGACTGGATTTCCCCTCAGGTCTCAATCTACAATCAACTTCGATCGGTGAAAATTCTTTCTGCAACGAGTGAAGAAGTTTTGTAAATGTTTTTTCAAGTTGAAAATTATCCTTTTCATTTCCAGACATAAAAATGAGGTCGAGATCAGATGTAAAGGTGAACTGAGAAACCGCTAAACTTCCTTGTACCGCAACAAAACAGCTGACATCGATTTTTTCTTTAGTAAAGAAAACAGCAACAGATTTTTGCAACTTTAAAAATATCACTTCGGAAAGAAGCTGAGAAGCTGTTTCTGTCGAAATAATTTTCAAAAGTAGCTGAACAGAAAGAAGAAAATGAATAGCCTTAACCGGATATTGCAGTGACTGTTCAATAGACAACATTTCAAATACTTTTCCTGTTAAAAATAATTCCTTTAGGAAATTATCCTCTGCGAATAGCGAAACGGGGAATTTGCCGTATTCACAAATAGTAAGAAAAGCTTCAAAAACTTTTTTATTCTGAAAAGTTTCATACCACATTGAGGGAAAATTTTCATGCCGGATGATTCTGGCAAATGTTTGCAGCACGATATCGGGATGCTTTGCATGCGATAAATACTCCATCAATGAAGGTTCGATTTTTTCAAATAGAGTTATAGTTTGAGAATCAAACGTTTTTTGATTGAACACTCCTACGCCGGTTTTTAGAAACTGGTAATTTCTTTTTGCGGATTGTACATCCTTAAAAGCTAAATTTGAAAAATCGAGTTCATGTTTTTCTTCTTGTGTAACCGATCGGTAGAAAGCATGAACTTTATTTTTTGTCCCGGTTAATTCCCGTTCAAAATCTTTTTTGTTCCTGAACTCAAGAAAGGCGGAAAGTTTTTCTAAAATTTCTCCCGATTCCGGAATCGTATGTGTCTGTGCATCATTCATCAACTGAAGGAAGTGCTCTATTCTTCTAAAAAAAATGTAAGCTTCCTTTAGAAATTCAGCTTCGCCCGGTTTAAGTAAGTTATATTTTTGTAATTCATCAATCGCTATAAGCGAATTGCCGGTTTGCAGCGATGGATACTTCCCGCCGTTTAACAATTGTAAAGCTTGTAATGGGAATTCAATATCGCGGATACCGCCGCGGGAAAGTTTAATGTTCTGCTCCGATTTAATTTTATCAAGAATATTCTTCCGCAATTTTTTTATTTGTTCAATTGGGGAGACAGAAAAATTTTTCGGGAAAATAAAATTTGAAATGTAATCGGCAAACTTTGCATACAATTTTTCATCGCCGCCAAGATAACTAGTTTTTAGCAGCATCTGCCTTTCCCAATCTTCTCCACGGCTTTCGTAATAGCGAAGGGTGTCGGCAATTGTTCTTGCGAGAGGAGAATTTTTACCATCGGGCCTCAATCTAAAATCTACACGGAAAAGAAATCCCTTATCGGTTGCTTGCGAAGCCTGTTCAACAAAAAGCTGAATAGCTTGTGTGAGCAGTTCGTGGTATTCTTTCCCGTTTTTCAAAACAGTATTTTTATCGTAGAAAATCATTAAGTCTATATCGGAACTGTAATTCAACTCATTCCCACCGAGTTTGCCCAAAGCAATGATGCAGTATTTTCTCTTTAATTCTTCAATCTGAAACTTTACTTTTACCTCATCGTAGCAGATCGAGAAGAGAAGCACCGAAAGAGATTTTGCAACGATGGAAAGTTCGTTTGTTATTTCCAGAACCGAAGCAAGTCCAAGATTATCGCGCAGACCGATGCGAAGCATGTGTTTTCGCTTTAATGCTTTTATGGCATTCACTTTTCCGGCAAATGATTTAAATAAGTTTACAGCTTTTTCCGATTCCTGTAGAAATTTTTTCTGATTCAGATTCCGTTCAAGCGATTCACTGCTGAGTGCCCAATATAAAAATTCGGGATTTCTCACTACGATATCGGTTAAGTAATTGCTGAAAGAAGCAACGCGCAAAAAAGCTTTTGAATAATGGGGATGGGCTAAACAATCTTTTAAGAAATAGACTTTGTCGAACAGCGAGTTGAGCATTCTCAGAAGATTATTCTCGGAGTTCGGAGTAAAACAAATTTGCCCGGCTTCGGTTTCCCAATCGGAGAGGAGTTGGTCTAATTCTTCATTTGATAAATACCCTACGGCAAACCCGGCGACTGTTTTTATTATGGTATCGGAAATATGATAATGTGTTTTAGTCAAAAACTAGTTCTCAATCTTTGTTAGTAACGGTAAATTAAAAATACAAAATTACACTAGCATTTTTGCATAGAAAGAAGGAATGTTGTGTTTGATTCGCTAAAAAATGCCTCCAACTTCCTGGATGGCGAACGAATCTCAAAATCTTCATACAAAAATCGTTTCTCTACCAAAATCTACCTTTTTTCTCCAAGCGAAATCTTATTAAATTGCAGACAATAATCTTACGGTTAATTTTTTTACTCATACGGAGACTTTTGATGCTTAGCTTGTTCAAGAAAATTTTTGGCGATAAAAATACTAAAGACGTTAATGAATTACTTCCCATAGTTGCAGAAATAAATGAAGAATTTGCAAAATTACAAAACCTGACCGACGACGAACTCCGCAATAAAACTGCTGAATTCAAATTAAAACTTCAGGATGAAACTGCCGAAATCCGGCAAAAATTGGAGGAACTGCATCATCAATTACAAACTGATGATGACTTTGACCGTCAGGCTGCCTACGATCAAGTTGACGTTTTGGAAGATAACCTCCACGAAAAATATGAAGAAGTTCTGGATGAACTTCTCCCCCAAGCCTACGCTGTGGTAAAAGAAACTTGTAAAAGACTCGTTGGTAAATCATGGACGGTAATGGGAAAAAATACCCGCTGGGATATGGTTCCTTACGATGTACAGCTTATGGGTGGAATTGTCCTTCATCAAGGAAAAATTTCTGAAATGGCGACGGGCGAAGGAAAAACTTTGGTGGCAACATTGCCGATGTATCTTAACGCGCTAACCGGTCGCGGCGTTCATCTTATTACTGTTAACGATTACCTGGCACAGCGCGATTCCGAGTGGATGGGAGAAATTTTCAGATTCCACGGTTTAACAATTGGTGTAATTCTCAACACCATGTCACCCGATCAACGGAAAGCACATTATAATTGCGACATCACTTATGGAACAAATAATGAATTTGGTTTCGATTACCTTCGTGACAACATGGCGAGTGATAAAGAATTCCAGGTGCAGCGCGGACACAATTATGCTATTGTGGATGAAGTCGATTCGGTTTTAATTGATGAAGCAAGAACCCCGTTAATTATTTCTGGTCCGGTTGAAGTTGATGATCAGCAGAAATTTGACGACATGAAAATCTTGATTGAAAAACTGCACCGGTTACAATCAAATTTTGTTTCCAAGATCGCTGCCGAAGCCGAAGAGTTAATAGCCAAAGCTGATGATAAAGAGGCGCAAACTCAAGCCGGAATAAATTTGCTCCGCGCCTACCGGGGACTTCCAAAAAATAAAAAGGTTGAGAAAATTCTTTCCGACCCATCAAACAAAAAATTGATGCAGCAAACAGAGATGGAATATCTCCGTGAAAAAGCCCGCAACATGCACATCATTGACGATGAACTTTTCTTTGTAATAGATGAAAAAAATAACACCATTGATCTAACGGAAAAGGGAAGAGAAGAACTTGCCCGTTTCGGTAAAGGCGATAAAAATTATTTTGTGCTTCCCGATCTTGGAACAGAGATCAGTAAGTTTGAGCACGATCCTTCTCTTTCACTTGAAGAAAAAGTTAGAAGAAAAGATGCACTTTATCATTTATATTCTGAACAAAGTGAACGCATCCACACGCTCCATCAGCTTTTAAAAGCCTATACACTTTTTGAAAAAGATGTTGAGTATGTTATAACGGAAGAAGGCAAGATCGCGATTGTAGATGAATTTACCGGTCGTGTACTTCCCGGAAGAAGATATTCGGATGGTTTGCATCAAGCGATTGAAGCCAAAGAAAGTGTTAAAGTTGAACGCGACACGCAAACGCTGGCTACAATTACTCTTCAAAATTATTTTAGAATGTACAACAAACTTGCCGGTATGACGGGAACCGCCGAAACTGAAGAAAGCGAGTTTCATGAAATTTATAAATTGGAAGTAGTTGTTATTCCTACCAATAAACCAAATGTTCGTGATGACCAGGAAGATTCAATTTTTAAAACCAAACGTGAAAAATATAACGCGGTCATCAACAAGATTGAAGAACTGAGAAAAGAAGGAAGACCGGTTCTCGTCGGGACAACTTCTGTAGAAGTTTCCGAAACCATCAGCAGAATGCTGAAGCGAAAAGGAATTCCTCACAATGTATTAAATGCTAAACAGCATAAAAGCGAGGCAGAAATTGTTCAACATGCCGGAGAAATGGGCGCTGTAACTATTGCAACAAACATGGCAGGACGCGGAACGGATATTAAACTTGGAGCCGGAGTTGTGGATCGAGGAGGATTGTTTATCCTCGGTACAGAACGGCATGAATCACGAAGAATTGACCGTCAGTTGCGAGGCCGTTCCGGTAGGCAAGGAGATCCGGGAACAACGAAATTTTTCCTTTCACTTGAAGATGATCTTATGCGGCTTTTTGGAAGCGACAGGATTGCTTCCGTTATGGAGAGAATGGGAATTCAAGAAGGAGAAGTAATTGAGCATTCGTTAATTACTAAATCAGTTGAGCGCGCACAAAAGAAAGTTGAAGAGAACAACTTCTCAATTCGAAAACGTTTGTTGGAATATGATAACGTGATGAACCAGCAGCGCGAAATTATTTATACACGCAGAAACCGTGCTTTGCAAGGGGATCGTTTAAAGAATGAGATAATGGAGTTCCTCCACGAAGCCGTGGACGAAATTGTAAAACGATATTTTGAAGATGTAAACGCCGAAAAAATTAAAGAAGAAGTGCTTCAACATTTTCTAGTAGAACTAAAACTTGAACCGGAAGAGTTTGAAACACTTGGTGATCATGGAGTTACGGAGAGAATTATTACTACCGTAAAGGATTTTTATTCGCACAAAGAAGAAATGCTCGGCGCAGAACTGTTGGCAAGAATTGAAAGATATTCTGTTCTTTCGGTTATTGATAACCGTTGGAAAGAACATCTCCGCGAAATGGATGATCTTAAAGAAGGAATCGGTTTACGCGCTTACGGACAAAAAGATCCGTTGTTAGAATACAAGAGTGAAGCATTTAATCTCTTTGTTGAATTGTTAAATCAAATCAGAAATGAAATTGTTTCGTTCTGTTTTAAATTTTTTCCGCAAGCGCCTGAAGAACTTCAAGGAAGAAGAAGACCAACCCGGGGGAGGATCATCGAAACAAAACAAAATACCGAAGGAATCGGTCTTACAGGTTCCGGCGGAGAAGGACAACCTGCGCAAGCCGGTAAAATGCAGCCTATACGGGTTGAGGAACGTGTTGGAAGAAATGATCCATGTCCTTGCGGAAGCGGAAAAAAATATAAAAATTGTCACGGTAAATAGTTAAGGAAAATATCATGAAAAAAATTGAAGCAATTATTCGCCCTTTCAAACTTGATGATGTAAAAGAAGCGCTCCTTGAAGAAGGAGTAAAAGGATTGACCATCTCCGAAGTCCGTGGTTACGGACGACAAAAAGGACATAAAGAAACTTACCGCGGAAGCGAGTACCGGATCGAATTCGTTCCGAAAATAAAAATCGAAATTGTTGTACCGAACATTCTTTTGGAAAAAGTTATTGATGCGATTGTTCGCACGGCAAAAACGGGGCAAGTAGGCGACGGTAAAATTTTTATCTCGGATATTTCAGATGTAATACGCATTCGCACTGAAGAATCGGGCGAAGCCGCGCTTTGAGCATGAAGAATAAATTCATAAAAATATTTTCAACTCTCTTTGGCGTAGTTTTACTTACATCCTTTTATGGTTGTGGAGTTTGGAATGACTTTACAACGTATTTCAATCTTTATTACAATACCAGTACACTTTTTAACGAAGCCGAAAACACGATACAAAGAGAGAAGAAGGATATATTCGCGTTAACCGAATCGAATGTTCCTTCCTCGGCGGCGGCTTCTCTTACCAAAGTAATTGAGAAATGTTCAAACATTCTACAGTTCAATTCGGAAAGCGCTTTTGTTGATGATGCCCTTTTCATGCTTGGCAAATCATTTTATTATCAAAAAAATTACTTAAAAGCTTTAAGAAAGTTTCAAGAACTGATAGCAAAGCAAGCCGAAAGTGATTACGCTCCAGAAACGGAATTATGGATTACGAAAACTTATTTTCAGTTGAAGAATTTTTCAGCTGCCGAAAAGCTTTTAACCCAGGTGATTGAAAAAGCCGCCAAAGATGAAAACGACGAACTTTTAACACAAGCCATTATAGTTAAAATAAAATTTGAAATTGGCTCCGAAAAAATTTCCGATGCAGTAAAGTCGCTGAGAAGTTTAGTCAAAGTTTCGGACGACGGTGGAATTAACGCGCAAGCAAAATACCAAGAAGGAGAGTTGCTTGTAAAACTAGGTGAAAAAGAGGAAGCAGCAGAAGCTTTTAATGAAGTAGGAAACTATTCTCCTTCGTTCGAGATTGAATTGGATGCAAAAATAAATTATGGAAAAATCATCCGTTCACTTGGAAAAGAAGATGAAGCTCTGGATCTTTTCCTGAATCTACTCTCCAAAGATAAGAACTCAACCTCCTTTGATTTACTAAACTTTGAAACCGGTTACACGTACCTGCTTAAGAAAAAGTATGACGACGCGCTTACTTATTTCGGAATTGTTGATACCGGATACACAAACTCAACCTCAGCTGGACAAGCGCGGTTTGAGATGGGATATATTTATGAAAAAGTTTTTTTCAACTATGATAGCGCGTCAATTTTTTATCTAAAAGCTCAAACAGCTCCTTCAAATGAGGAGTATACTCCCTTCATTAAAAATAAAGCTTCGGTTTTTACTAAATATCAAAAGTTGAATACGGAACAAAATGAAAACAATCAAAAATTAAGATATGTAACAGATTCAACTTCATTCGCAAAAGATTCACTCGAATATGTTATTGCAGACTCACTCGCTAAATTAGCTGCGTTGGAAAATCAGGAACAAACTCCACAACAGCAAACTCCAACACAGGGGAGAACCAGAGATTTTGGAAGTTCGAGAACAGCAGAAACCTCTTCTGGAGAAAGCAAAAAAGCTCCAAAGTTAAGAACTCCTGTACGGCCAAACATTAGCGAAGATTCAATTAAAGTTTTATTAGTAAAAACAAAAATTGATCTCGGGAATCTTTTTTACACCGATCTCGATCGCCCCGACTCGGCATTTTATTACTACAACGATCTGGTTGAGCACTACAATTTACAGGCACAAAAACCGCAAGTTCTTTATGCTCTAGCAAATTATTATCTGGTGAGAGATTCCGCTAAAGCCGATAGTATTTTGAATTACATATATGACAATTACAAGAGCGAAAGCATTGTTAATGCGGCTGCCGAAATTCTTAAAAAGCCCAAAATTGATTTTAAATATGATCCGGCGAAAGACCTTTACCGAGAAGCTGAAGTGTTGATGCAAAAAGATGAGATCAAATCTTCTTTGAAAAAATTTCTGGCAATTTACGAGAAGTATCCCGTTTCGGAATATGCGGCAAAATCTTTGCTGGCAGGAGGATATCTTTTAGAAGAAAAATTAAAACTTATGGACTCCGCTGCAGTGGTTTACGACAGCCTTGTAACAAAGTATCCGAAGACGGCATTCGCACAGAAAGTTTCTCCAAAACTTCAAACGTATAAAAAGGAAAAGGAGAGAATTAGAGTTGCGATCGAAGATTCACTTAAAAAGATCGAAGTTGAAAAATTGAAAAAGAGAACCGAAGATTCGCTTAAAATTGTCGCTGAAAAACTGAAACAGAAAGTTGCTGATTCTCTTAGGATCGAAGCCGAGAAGCTAAAAAATAGTTCTCTTGATTCGCTTAAATCCGGGTCAAAAGAAAAGGCAATGGAAAAACATGATTCATTAAAAACCATTGGTGCTCCACCGCAAAATTCACCAGCGGTGCCGGATTCCTTAAACAAGGATGGTGAAGATATTCCTCCGCAAGCAGAACTGTTTTCCCCTCAAAAAAGAATAAGAAAAAATTATGCTTTGCACTTTTTTGCAAAGCATAATTTTGCATCTCAACAATCATTATCTTTTCCCGTCTGATTCACCGGTTAGGTAAATAAAGTTATGGAATTAGGAATTCTTCTTGAAAAAATTCTTCCCTTTCTGAAAAGAAGAAAATTCATTTCAATCTTTTTTTACGTCGCTTTTCTTTTCTATTTCAGCATTCCAACGTTTCAAATTCCTTTGCTAGAGCATCAGCGCACGTACGTTTCATCCTTGATGGAACAGCGTGCAATTGAACATCTTATGGTTTTTTATCCACGCCAAAGCTGGGCATCGTTTGGTTCAATCAACCAAAATCTTTTCCGCGCGATTGTTTCAATGGAAGATGGAAATTTTTTTAATCATAAGGGAGTTGATTGGGAAGAGCTGGAAAAATCGATGCGTCTGAATAAAAGAAGAAGACGCGCTGCCCGCGGCGGAAGTACTATTACCATGCAGCTTTCAAAAAATCTTTATTACACTACCAACAAAAGTGTTTTTCGTAAAGCGAAAGAATTGCTCACAACTTTCCGCATCGAAAAAGAAGTAAGCAAACAAGGAATTCTCCATCAGTACGTTAATATTATTGAATGGGGTGACGGTGTTTTCGGGATTGAAAAAGCGGCTGATATTTATTTTGGTAAAGACCCGGAAACAATTTCCACAAATGAATGCGCTAAACTTGCAGCGGTAATTCCTTCACCGTTAGTGCATCAACCGAACATTAATTCAAGTTATGTCCGCCGACGTTCGGGAATTATCCGCGGCAGACTTGGTGATGTAATTCTTTTCCCAGAAAAATGAAAAGAAGAGAATTGCTTGCAATAATTGAGGAGGGAGAAAATCTTTACACTGAATTTAAACGACAATTCTCATCCCATGAAAAAATTGCCAAAGAAATTATTGCATTCGCCAACACGAAAGGGGGAAATCTTCTCATTGGGGTAGATGATGATAAATCAATTTACGGAGTTGCCAGCGAAAAAGGGGAAGCGGAATTAATAAAAGAGACCGCAGAAAAATTCTGTGAACCACCCATCGAATTTTCTCTCTCCTACTTTTCAGTTGACCACAAAGAAATTGTTGTGGTTGAAGTTCCGGAATCTTTGCAAAAACCTCACCGCCTTCAAGATTATAAAAGCGAATTGGAAACAAGTTCCGCGGAAGTGTACGTCCGGGTGAATGATAAAAGTGTTCTTGCAAGCAAAGAGATGATCCGCGTATTGCGCGCAACTTCCGGCAACACAAAATTAACTAAGTACGCTGTTGGGAATTTTGAAAAAGCTGTTTTCACTTACCTTGAAAAGGAAGAAACAATAAACGTAAAACAATTAAGCGAGATGCTGAATATTTCCGCGCGTAGAGCCTCGCGAACGCTTGTAAAAATGGTACGCGCGCAACTGCTGTTTATCCATACCAAAGAAAACGGGGAAGATTATTTTACGTTGGCGGTGTAAAAAGAATTTTACCTTTTATTTTTTATCTTTCACAAGAGAATTCTAACTTATTTATGGTGCAAAACAGAAGAGGAGTTATGGATAAAATTAAAACTACGAACATTTTATTGTTTGTTGTTATTTCTTTATTAGTAGTACAGATCTTTTTAAACCTTGAATTAGCCTCTAACGCAAAGGAACACGAAAAAGAGAAAACAGAGATTGGATTGCCAGAAGAGTTGAAAACTGAAGTGCAAAAAAAAGCTTTCTTCAATTCTTTTAAAGAATATTATAACAAAAAAGATTATAAAGCATTATACGAATGGGTTGACGAATCAGTACGAATGGAATATTCAAAAGAAAGAATGGTACAAACTATTGAAATGCTTCATAGTAATGTGGGATCTATCGAAAGTGGTGTGTTCAATCATTTTGAACTGATGCCTGCAGGAAATGGTACAAAAGCATTTGTGTTGTTTTATACCATCAAAACAACTAGAGGTATTGCTTCATTAAAGATCAATATTATGCAGTCAGGTTCTGAACTGTATAAAAATATGGGTTTTACTATTGTTAGTAAATAGTAATCTACTGTGTTCTATGTAACCGATGAAGTAAACGAATAATTAAAAAACTTTCAAAGAGACACTAAACATAACAATAGAGGATAGTTTCATAACGTTAGCTGTTTTCAGGTTTCGCCGACTTTATAATCCATTGAAATCTCCGCTACTTTAAGTTTTTTCTCTTTTATTTTTTATCTTTCACCAACTAATTCAATCTTATTTGTATGTTCAAGAAATTTGGCTGAGTAAAAGTGAAAATATTTGAACGACCTACATTTTCTCTTGGTAAAAGAACGAGCCGCAGAAATGCAATTTTAATTTCACGATTAGTGATTGTTCTCCTCCTCCTTCTCGCCGGAAATTCGATGCTTTTCCGGTATCTCATCAATTTAGAAAATAAAGATTATAGCTGGATAACATGTCTTTATTGGACGGTCACCAACATGTCAACGCTTGGGTTAGGTGATATTACTTTCCAAAGCGATTTGGGTCGGTTGTTCAATATTTTTGTAACGGTGTCTGGACTTGCGTTCATTCTTGTTCTTGTTCCGTTCACTCTTGTTAAATTATTTCAATCTACCGAACGGATACACCGCGAACTTCCCCGCACCGTAAAAGACCACGTAATTATCACCAACTTTGATCACGTTTCGCAAACACTCATCAGAAAATTAAAACAATTTAAAGTCCCTTACGTTCTTCTTATTCCCGATCTAAAAGAAGCTGCGGAGCTAACCGATAAAGGATTCAATATCGTATCGGCAGATTTAGACGATCGGGAGACTTACAAAAAAGTGCAGATCAATCAATCAGCCGGAGTTGTGTTAACGGGAAATCATTTTGTGAACACTACAGCAACCTACGCAATTCGCCAGATCAGTAAAGAAATTCCAATAGTATCAACAGCCGATTCCGACAGCGCTGAAGAAGTGCTGCTTTCCTCCGGTGCAACAAATGTAATCAAACTTGGAGAGATGATGGGGAAATCGTTGGCACGTAGAATTACCGCCGGTGATGCGCTTGCCCACGACATTGAATTTTTTGATAAACTTAAAATTGCCGAAGCAACAGTTAAGGGAACTCCCCTTGCTAATAAAACTTTGAGAGAATCAAAATTAAGAGAACTCGCGGGAGTCTCGGTGGTTGGTATTTGGAACGAAGGAAAATTTTCTCTGGCAAAAGCAGATACAAAAATTTCAGAACGCTCTGTTCTTGTTCTTGCAGGTTCTCCTGAACAAATTGATATGTATAACGAAATGTTCTGTATTTATAACGTCGCAAGCGGACCTGTGCTGGTTGTCGGCGGAGGGAAAGTCGGGAGGGCTGTTGGTAAAATTCTTGATGAACGGGAGATCGATTATAAATTAATTGAAAAGAATGAAGAACTTGCGGTGTCGGATAAATATATTACCGGAGACGCTTCGGATAAAGACTTACTGTTACGTTCGGGTTTAATGACCTCTCCTGCTGTAGCCATAACTACAGAAGATGATAACATGAATATTTTCCTTACAACGTTGATAAGAAAATTCAGAGCCGATATTCAAATCATAAGCCGGGGAAAATTAGATAGAACAGTTGAATTGCTTTACGGTGCTGGCTGCGACTTTGTTATGTCCTACGCCTCAATGGGAGCGAACAGTATTTTTAATCTTTTGAAAAAGGGAAATATTTTAATGATCGCGGAAGGTGTGGATGTATTTAAAGTTGATGTACCGCGTTCTCTGGCAGGAGTAACAATTCGTGAATCATCAGTCAGAGAGAAGAGTGGATGCAGTATTGTTGCACTCGTTTCGGAAGATGATATTAAGATCAATCCGAATCCTTCAGCATTAATAGAAGATGGGCAGTCGATCATTCTCATCGGCAACTTCGATGCAGAGACGAGATTTTTTGAACAGTTTGTTAATAGATATTAAAGTTTGAAAATTACTTTTCTTTATAGGTCAAATCAAATATTTTCCTTAACTCAAAAATAGCGATACCGTAAGCTACGGCAACGTTTAGTGATTGTTTAATTCCGTACTGCGGAATCTCTATCGCAAAATCACACTCATCTAAAAGTTTTTGCGAAACACCCGTAATTTCATTCCCGACAATTAAACAAAGTGGAAACTGCTGCGGTGAAACCTCGTAATACATTTTTGGCGCTTCTGTTAATTCGAGAGCGCAAATTTTATATCCCTCTTTTTTAAGTTGATGAATAACTGCTAACGCATCTTTATGGAATTCCCATTTAACGCTGTTGGTTGAACCGAGCGCAGTTTTTAAAATTTCTTTATTAGGTGGATGTGGCGTGTAGCCGGTTAAAATGAGCTTGTCAATCTGTGCCCCGTCTGAAGTGCGGAAGACAGAACCAACATTGTACGTACTTCTGATATTATCTAGTAAAACAACCACCGGAAGTTTTTCTACTTGATGTAAAGTGTCAAGCGTACTCCGGTTTTGAGAAATTTCGTCGTGGGTGAGTTTTTTCATTTTGATTTTTCTTATTTGAACTTCACAGCAAGCTGTCCGCAAGCCGCGGCAATATCATCACCTTGCGTTTCGCGAACCATCACAGTAACATTATTATCCCGTAAAATTTGAACAAAGTCGTCAATTCGTTTTTTTTCTGTTGGAAAGAGGGACGCAGAAAATCCGGTTGGATGCATGTGCTGCAACGAATTAAAAGGAATAACATTTATCTTGGAAGGAATTTGATTCGTCAATTTTATTAACGCTTTTATGTCTTCGTCTCTGTCATTCAGTTCCTTCAACATAATATATTCAAATGTAATACGTGTTTTTGTTTTCTTGGCGTAATGGGCAACTGCTTCCAAATTTTCTTTAAGCGGATATTTTTCGTTTATGGGCATAATCTTCGAACGTGTTTTTTCAAAACAAGAATGTAGTGAAAAAGCCAGCTTTGCTTTCAAACCGGAGTCGGCAAGTTCAACTATTTTGGGGGCAATTCCAGCCGTTGAAACCGTAATCTTTTTTAGACTGATCCCTTTGGTTAATTCTTCCGCAAAAATTTTAAGTGAGTTAACGGTGTTGTTGAAATTTAAAAGCGGTTCACCCATTCCCATATACACGATATTTGAAATATCTCTTTCCGAATGCTGCTGCGCTAAAAGGTATTGATCGAAAATTTCTCCGGCAGAAAGATTTTTTTTGTAACCCATTAATCCCGTTGCACAGAATTTGCAATCAAGAGGGCAGCCGACTTGAGTAGAAATGCAAAGTGTATTCCGTTTTTCATCGGGAATGATCACCGATTCGATTTTGTTTCCTTCTTCAGTTTCAAAGATCAGTTTTTTTGTCCCGCTGGTTGAAGTTTCAGATGTTACAAAGTTTAGTGTGACGAGTGAATAATTTTCTTTTAGCTTGTTGCGTAATGGTTTTGAAAGATTTTCCATCTTATCAAAGCTTGTAACACGGTAATTGTACATCCAGTTAAAAACCTGTAATGCGCGGAACTTCGCTTCTCCCATTTCGAGAAAGAGCGATTGCAGTTCTTCCAGTGTTAATCCTTTTAATTGAGTTTTATTTTTGTTCATGCTTTTCGTAAAATTTGAAGTGCAATATACCGAATTCGGAAACGGGTAAAAAAAAGAAGCGATTCAATTTAAAAAAGTTGCCAAAGTTAAAAGAAGGAATTAATTTGGAAGAAACAATTTTAGATGTTAAGAACCGCCAAAAGTGTTTCTTTCTTCCATCAAATCACATAAGGATAACATTATGAATTTCGATTTCACAGAAGAACAGTTGATGATTCAGCAAACTGCAAAAGAGTTTGCCGAAGCCGAAATAGCCCCTTCATCCATTCACCGCGATATTAATGCGGAATTTCCGCACGAGATTATTAAAAAACTTGGAGAACTTGGTTTCCTCGGAATGATGGTTTCTCCCGATTATGGCGGCGCCGGAATGGATACCGTCAGTTATGTTTTGGCGATGATGGAAATTTCAAAAGTCGACGCCAGCTGCGGTGTTATTATGTCGGTAAATAATTCACTTGTTACCTGGGGACTTGAAACCTACGGTTCGGAATTTATAAAACAAAAATATTTAGTCCCTCTTGCTAAAGGAGAAAAACTTGGCGCGTTTGCATTGTCTGAGCCGGAAGCTGGAAGTGACGCGACAAATCAACGTACACTTGCGCACCGTGAAGGAGATTATTTTGTTTTAAATGGAATAAAAAATTGGATCACCAACGGAAAGAACGCCGATTATTATTTGGTAATGGCACAGACCGATGTTGAAAAAAAGCACAAGGGAATTACAACGTTTGTTGTTGAAAAAGGAACTGAAGGTTTTGATCAGGCAAAGAAAGAAGATAAACTCGGAATAAGAAGTTCGGACACGTGTTCATTAACTTTTACAAATTGCAAAGTACCCGTGGAAAATATTGTTTGGGAAGAAGGAAAAGGATTCAACTTTGCGATGAACACTTTGAATGGCGGAAGAATCGGAATTGCTTCTCAAGCATTGGGAATTGCGGTGGCTTCGCTTGAAGCTTCAATCAATTATGCAAAGCAGAGAAAAGCTTTCGGAACAGAGATTGCAAATCATCAAGCGATTCAATTTAAAATTGCGGAGATGGCAACAAAAGTTGAAGCAGCAAAATTACTAACGTTGCAAGCCGCAGCATTAAAAGATGCACACAAACCGTATGTTAAAGAATCGGCGATGGCAAAATATTATGCGTCAAAAATTTCTGTTGAATGTGCATTGGAAGCGATCCAAATTCATGGTGGTTACGGTTACGTACGCGAATATTTAGTTGAACGCTATTTACGCGACGCAAAGATCACGGAGATTTATGAAGGGACGAATGAAATTCAACGCATTGTTATTGCAAGAAGTTTATTGAGTGAACATTGAAAATTGTCTGGTTGATTCTTGTTTTTTCTTATTCACTTTTTGCTCAGACGGATTGGCAGCGTTGGCAGAAATCGGAAATCAATTATGTTGAAAAGACTGATAATTCCGAACGAAGCTATTCGTTACGCGCTGATGATCCGTTTGAGTTTTTTTTAAAAACTGCGGCGGTTACCTATTGGTTTTTTATTTCAGATGTTGATGGAGACAATTGTCCGTTTGATCCTTCCTGTTCATCTTTCTTTTTAGAATCGGTAAAAGCTTCAAACATTATTGAAGGAATGTTAATGTTCGCAGACCGATTTACACGCGATTTTAATGTCTTTAACCGACATGATTACCATGTAACTAGAAGAGGAAGACTTGCAGACCCACCGGAAAAATATTTACTCAATAGTGTTCGTTCAAAAGATAAATGATGAGAATAATTTATTTTCTGATTTTACTTTCTTTCTACTCGACACTTTTATTTCCTCAGGATAGTTCATTATTCACAACCGAAAGAAGAAAAGCATTTGCCGATTATTTATTTTGTGAGAAAGATTATCTTCGAGCTGCTGAAGAGTATGAAGCAATCAACAGAACCCAAAAGGATGATTCACTTGAATACAAAATTGGATTATGCTTTCTAAAAATGAATGATTTTGGGAAAGCGAAAAGTTATTTTAATGATTTAAGAAATTCATTTCTCGGAGAACCAAGTAGGTTATTATACCTCAAATCTTCTTACCTGTTGAATAAAAAAATTGATTTGGATACCGACAGTTTAGCCACTCAATTTGTGAATAAAGAATTTAAAACCGCCTTTCAAAGATTGGATTTAGCTCTACAAATAAAAGCCGGAGTTAACTATTCAAATCTTCCAAATATTTACGAAGGGAGCGATACAAAAACCTTAAAAAGTTTCGCAGAAAAATTTATGCATCCGCAACTAAAAAGTCCAATTGCCGCCGCTTTATTATCAGCACTGATCCCCGGATCCGGAAAAATTTATACCGAAAATATTGGAGATGGAGTTACTGCTTTTCTTGTGACAGGACTTTTCACATTTCTTTCTTATGACAATTTTCACGCGCATCATGATACAAGAGGATGGATCTTCGCCGGATTGACTGCATTCTTTTACGGCGGTAACGTTTACGGCTCATATATTTCTGCAAGGAATTATAATTTGGAACAACAAGAAACTTTGAATAATGAATTCGATTCTTACTTGAGTTCGAAAAATTATTTTGTGCCGAAAGAAATTGAAGGTGATTGTAAATGAAATTACGTTGGCTTCTTTTCTTTTTTATAATTTTGATGAAAGAAAATTTTTCGCAAATTGAATTTGAAAAACAGTTAGCATATACTGAATCACTTTTTACACAAGAAAAATATTTCGACGCCATTACTGAAGCGAAACGATTATCTTTTTTTGATTCGACAAAACAATTTTCTTATAGTACAAACAAACTGATCGCCGAAGCTTATCGCAAGGGCGGAAAGCTTTCCGAAGCTGTTCATTATTATACAAAAGCAGAAATTGCGGCGACCAAAGTGGAAGACCTTTTCAAAACTAAAATTGAAATTGTAAAGATCAACATTCTTCGCCGCGCATTTAGTCTAGCTGATCATCAACTAAATGAAATGGAGGAAGATCCGAGATTTGTGACTGAGAATTCTTCTCTTCAATATTGGCGCGGGTGGAATTATCTCTTTCACGATGATTGGGAAAAAGCTGCTGCAGTATTCGGTAAAATTGATTCAGCTGCAACTTTAAAAAATATTTGCGAGGAAGTGCAAAAGAAAAAATATTCAGTTAGTTTTGTCAAGGGACTTTCAGTTGTTTTGCCAGGAGCTGGACAATTTTTCACAGGCAATTACGTTAGCGGAATCTTATCACTCAGCTGGAATGTACTTCTTGGATATTTAACTGTACAAGCTTTTTCTGCAGAAAGGGTGTTTGATGGAATGGTAGTGGGAAGTATGCTTTGGCTTAGATTTTATAATGGTAATCTTTCAAACGCAGAAAAATTTGCCGTCGAGAAAAATGAACTTATTAAAAATGAAACTTTAGACTATTTACAAAAAAATTATCAAGGACTTAAACCGTGAAATTAACAGAAGACAAAATAAGAGAATTGTCAATTCAAGCCATTTCTGAACTTGGAATGAACGCTTCCCCTGATGCAGTTAAAAAATTAGTTGAAGAAAAAATCCGTACTTCTAACGCATATCCCGAGGGAGAATTAAATTTAAGTTCCGGCAGAGTGATACTCACCTCGTTTGGTTTGAACACCACCGGGATTGTTAGTTCGATTTCTGCAGCGTTAAGTGAAGCGCAATGCGATATTCTCGACATCTCCCAAAAAATTATGCAGGAATTTTTTACCATGATCATGATGATTGATATAACAAATTCACCTAAAGATATAAAGGACTTGCAAGAAATAATGAAAACAATTGCCGAGAAACTAAAAGTGAAAATTTATCTTCAGCATGAAGATGTTTTTAGGTATATGCATCGTATTTGATGAGTTAAGTCCGCGATTAAGCGCATATATTAACTCAATTAAATAATAAACAACATACAACCAACTACCAACAACGGACAACCAACACCATGCCCTACGAATTTGACGAAATACTTGAAACAATAAAAATGACGGAGATTGAACATTTCGACATCCGCACGGTAACGATGGGGATTAGTCTCCGCGATTGTGCCGATCGAAACATCTCAATCACCACACAAAAAATTTACGAAAAAATTCTCCGCTACGCCGGAAACCATGTTAAAAATGCTCAAGAAATTGAAAGACGTTACGGAATTTCTATTGCCAATAAAAGAGTTTCAGTTACTCCTATTTCAATTATTGGTGATGCTTTTGGTCAAGATGAATTTCTGAAAATTGCAGAAACGCTCGATAAAGTTGCGACAGAAATCGGGATTGATTACATCGCAGGATATTCTGCACTCGTTCAAAAAGGATTTACAAAAGGTGAGTTGGAGCTTATAAAATCAATCCCAAATGCACTCTCACAAACGCAAAAAGTTTGTTCCAGTGTAAACGTTGCCTCAACAAAAGCCGGAATAAATATGGACGCAGTGAATTTGATGTCGAACATCATTAAAGAAACTGCAGAGTTAACCGGCAAAAGAGATTCGGTTGGCTGCGCAAAACTTGTAGTTTTTTGCAATGCTGTAGAAGATAATCCGTTTGTTGCGGGAGCGTTTCACGGTGTGTCAGAACCGGAAGTAACGCTTAATGTTGGCATCAGCGGTCCCGGAGTGGTTTTAGATGCGATCAAAAATGCAGGGGGAATTGATTTTCAAAAGTTATCTGAGTTGATAAAAAAAACGATGTTTAAAATTACCCGTGCGGGCGAATTGATCGGAAGAAAAGTTGCAGAGAAAAATAATATTCCGTTTGGGATTGTCGATATCTCTTTGGCTCCAACTCCCGCAGAAGGAGATAGCATCGCCGATATTTTAATTGCGATGGGAGTCGAGGACGTCGGCGCCCCAGGAACGACTGCTGCGTTAGCAATGTTGAATGATGCGGTAAAAAAAGCCGGACTGATGGCAAGTTCATCTGTCGGTGGAATGAGCGGCGCTTTTATTCCCGTTAGTGAAGATGCCGGAATGATCCGCGCTGTTGAAAAGGGACATCTATCGCTGGAAAAATTAGAGGCGATGACCGCAGTTTGTTCGGTTGGCCTTGATATGGTCGCCGTTCCCGGGACAACTTCGGCTGAAACTATTGCAGGAATTATGGCTGATGAATTTGCTATCGGAATGATTAACGACAAAACTACTGCTGTAAGAATTATTCCGGCAGTTGGTAAAGGTGTCGGCGATTACGTTGATTACGGTGGGTTGCTTGGCAGGGCGCCGATTATGCCGGTGCGAGAACTTTCCTCAAAAGCGTTCGTCTTAAGAGGTGGAAAAATTCCTGCACCGATGAGAAGTCTAACGAATTAAATTTCTTTGCATTGGATTGTTAATTATCAAATAAAATTTATATTTTAGACTTAGAATTATTCACAAAGCAGAAACAAGCTCCAAACCCTAACTAAAAAAGAGGATTCAATGAAAAAAGGTTTACTTATCGGGCTTTCAATTGGAGGCGCCATCTTATTAGGCATAATCTTATTAATTATGTGGGGAGTTCGATCTTACAACAATCTTGTAACCATGAACGAGGATGTGAACAAAAACTGGAGCCTCGTGGAGAACCAATATCAGAGAAGAATGGATCTCATTCCGAACTTAGTGAACACCGTTAAAGGTTATGCTAATTTTGAAAAACAGGTCTTAACCGATGTTACAAATGCCAGAGCAAGTGCAAGCTCGATGAAAGTTACACCGGAAGTTCTAAACGATCCGCAGGCTTTCCAAAAATTTCAGCAATCTCAAGGACAATTAAGTGGAGCTCTTTCAAGACTTTTGGTTACCGTTGAAAACTATCCGGAATTAAAAGCAAACGAAAATTTCCTCCAGTTGCAAGCACAGTTGGAAGGGACAGAAAACCGTATCGCAGTTGAAAGAAGAAAGTTCAATGAATCGGTACAAACTTATAATACAACTATAAAAAAATTCCCTACCGCGGTTTTTGCCGGGATATTCAATTTCAAAGACAAACAATATTTTGAAGCCGTTACCGGCGCCGAAAATGCCCCGAAGGTAGAATTTTAATCTAAATGAAAAAATTATTACTAATCTTTTTCATTTCGCTTGCTTTTAGCTTTTCGATTAAGGCTCAAGGTGAGTTACCGACTCTAAAATATCTTGCAACAGACTTAACTAATACTCTCTCAGCAGATGATATTTTAACCCTTAATAAGATACTTAGCGCTTTTGAAGATTCAACTTCAAATCAACTCGTTTTTTTGATGATCCCGACGCTTAACGATTATCCGATCGAAGAATACGCAAACCAGGTTGCGCAAAAAAATAAGATCGGAACTAAGAAAAACGATAATGGAATTCTTCTACTTGTTGTAAAAAACGACCACAAAATTAGGATTGAAGTTGGTTACGGGCTTGAAGGCGCTCTGCCCGACGCAACTTGCAATTCAATTATCAGAAATGAAATCCTCCCATTTTTTAAAGAAGATAATTACTCAGCCGGAGTTTTAGCGGGGGTTGGCGCAATAACAAAAGCGACAATCGGTGAATACAAAAATGATGCACCCAAAAGTAGAAAAAGAGGAAAATCTATCGGGGGATGGATAATTCCATTCTTGATAATTATTTTTTCTTTTCTCTTTCGCGGAAGAAGCAGCCGGGGAATCTATCTTGGAACCGGAATGGCACTTGGCGGGTTTGGTCGTTCAAGTGGTTTTGGCGGATTCGGAGGAGGAAGTAGCGGTGGTTTTGGAGGATTCAGCGGTGGCGGCGGAAGTTTTGGCGGCGGCGGTGCTAGCGGAAGCTGGTAAAGTTTTAAGTTTTTGATGGTTGTCCCGAATAAATTTTTACTTGCGGTTGAAAATTTCAATAATACCGATTTCTTTTCGGCGCACGATTCGTTTGAAGAACTTTGGATTGAATGCAAAACAGATGAAAGAGATTTTCTTCAAGGTTTAGTCCAACTCTCTGTTGGAATGTTCCATTTTATCTCCGGAAATTTCAAAGGTGCTATAAGCCAATTAGGTAAATCAGTCAAAAAACTCGAGAAATTTGCCCCCAATTTTTATGATATTGATGTTTTTTATATTGTTTCAAAGTCTAAAAATCTTATTTTTGAAATAGAAGATTTTCAAAAAAGTAATAACACAAAGAGTTTACAAAAATTAATTACTCATTTTATTTTTCCTATAAAGTATCAAAAGGAGAACCGATATGGCAATAAAGATAACTGAAGAATGTATTAATTGTGGAGCTTGCGAGCCAGAATGTCCGAATACTGCAATTTATGAAGGCGGCGCAAACTGGAAATTAGGCGACCAATCTTTTGGTGAAGGAGATGCATCTCCAGATGGAAACACCGGTTTCTTTTCAAATGATTTCTTCTACATAGTTCCAGATAAATGTACCGAATGCAAAGGTTTCCATGATGAACCACAATGTGCCGCGGTTTGTCCGGTTGACTGTTGCGTAGCTGACACCGATCGTGTTGAAGATGAAGCAACTCTCTTAGCACGTAAAGAAAAATTAGATCAATTGGGAAGATAATCCCGGTTCAAAAAGTTAACGGGCGCCTCTGGCGCCCTTTCTATTCCTTTATCTCTTTAAAACTATGAATACAACTAAACGAAACAGACCGTCGTGGGATAATTATTTTTTAAAAGTTGCGATGTTGGTTTCAGAACGTTCAACCTGCCCAAGAATGCATTGCGGATGTGTACTTGTAAAAGATCGGCAAATACTCTCAACGGGATATAACGGTTCAATTCCAGGAGACGATCATTGCGATGACTCCGGCTGTTTGGTGGTTGATAATCATTGTGTTCGGACGATCCACGCGGAGATGAATGCAATCCTTCAGTGTTCATCACATGGAGTAAATACAAAAGGTTCTACTGCTTACGTTACAAACATGCCGTGTACAAACTGTTCTAAAGCTTTAATTGCAGCGGGAATAAAGGAAGTTTTTATCTTCTCAGATTATCATGACACTCTTGCCGAAGATTTTTTTGCAAAAGCGAAAATTCCTATCAACAGAATTGAGATGCCTGATACCGAGATAAGATATGATCTGGCAAATTACTCTTCAGCTAAAAAAAAATAGCGAAGTTAAATTAGTCCTCAACTTTGAACCTCTCCTCATTCGGTCGTAGGTTATCGTAAATTCTTTTTAATGCTGAGAATGCGTTTTGGCTTCCACGAAAAGCCGCTTTGCGATAATAGGTTACTGCTTTTGCTAAATCCTTCTTAACAATTATTCCTATTTCAAAACAAAGACCTAATGCTGTTTGGGCAAGGATCGAACCCTCATCATTACCGGTTAATAAAGTTTGGAAAAGTGCATTCTTGTTTCTAATATTTTCTGCATTAAGCAACTGCAGTAAGCATAATCGAACTTCAGCCTCTTTGCTTCCCAGTTGAATTGATTTTTGCCAGATATCCATCCCATTTTTAATGTTCTTATTTACGATTATTCCACCGGCATTCCAATTACCTAATTCAACTAAAGAAGGAAGGTGATCTTTTTTCGCAGCCTCTTGTAAAAACTTTAGTGCATCATTTCCTGTTATCTGATTGTCAAATTGTTGTGCTATTAAACTGCTCCAAACAAATTGAGCTTCAGCGTTTCCTCTCTCAACCTCTTTTTTAAGATGTGCAAAAAAGTTGGGTGATTTCAGCAAATCAAAAAGTAATCGAGCTGCTTTGTACGATTCAAGCCGCACCGCACGGCAGTAATAACTTGCTGCGGTTAACACATTCTTTTTGAAGAAATTTCCTTTTTCATAATATCTGCCCAATAACGCGAGTGCTTCCGGACTTCCCCAATTTGCTTCCTGCAACATTTTATTTATTAAAGTTGAATCACTTTTTATTGAAACTGAAAGTGTCTGCTCGTTATCAACTTTATCTTTTTCATGGACTGCATCAAAGAGAAGAGTCGAGTCATCAACTGCAGATGTAGAATCAGCTGTAAAATCAAGGTAGGAAAGTGAGTATGAATTTTTTTTGTTGGAAGAGTTTAACTGATCCCGATTTTTAAAAACTTCAGCAACGTAAGAGGAATCAACGTCAACTGCATTTCGTTTCTTCAGTTCTTTTAGTAATTCCTTTGCCTGTTCCACATTCTGGTCGGCAGCTTTTCTAATAAAGTATGAAGCCACAGATAAATTTCTTGGAACCACTAAGTTTTCTGTGAAGAATAATCCAACCACATAATTACCGAGCGGAAAGCCTTCTTGTGCAGCCCCATAAAAATTATCAAAAGCTTTGTAGGGATTCCATTCAGTACCCCAGCCGTTATTCTGAAAAATTCCAAGATTGTAAAGTGCAACGGGAAGTTTTTTCTTAGCCGCTTTTACAATCCAATTATAACTTTGAACGGTATCGGGATCAAATCCGTGCCCAACTAAATAGCGAACACCGATTTCATGCGCTGCCTGGGCATCACCGGAGTTGGCTTTTCTTATCAGCATAAAATTTTCATAAAGCTGATACGAAACTTCAGATTGATAAAAAAGTGTGAAAGGCATGCGAAACGTTTGAGTCGGTTTTATTGCTAAACTTTTTGTCGAATCTTGAGCATTGGTTAAAGCGGCGAGGTTAACAAAAGTATAAACGAGAAGGAATTTAATTAGTGGCTTCAGTACTATTTCTTTCAAATTAAGTGTGAATCTTTTTCTTTAAAATAAACTTCTTTAACTTTGTTCCAAAGGATAAAAAACGTATATGAAAATTGGTAAATATCAAATTCATTCTCTACTCTCTGGTGGATTTAAGCTAGACGGTGGTGCGATGTTCGGCGTCATTCCAAAACCGCTATGGAATAAGTCTAATCCAGCCGACAAATTGAATAGAATTTCTTTAGTTACACGAAATCTTTTTTTGGTTTCAGACTCAAGGAAAATTTTGATCGATACCGGAATGGGAAATAAGTGGAATGACAAATCAAAAGAAATTTATGAGATCGATTTTTCTCAGAATACGCTTGAACTTTCCTTGAAAGATTTGGGAGTTGAACCTTCTGAAATTACTGATGTTCTGCTTACGCATCTCCATTTCGATCATACTGGAGGATCAACAAAAGATGAAAACGGAAAACTCATCCCGGCTTTTCCAAACGCAAAATATTTTGTAGCAAAAGAAAATTTTGAATGGGGTATGAAAGCCACCGAGCGTGACAAGGGGAGTTATCTGAAAGAAAATTTTCTTGCTCTCTTTGAAAATGGAGTTCTTCATTTTTTTAATGAGAAAGAAAATTTGTTAGATGATGAAATTGCTCTGCTTTCTGTAAACGGACATACTATCGGACAGCAGCTTTTCAAAATATTTGATACAACAAATACACTATTATATTGCGGCGATCTGTTCCCAACAAGTTCGCATATCCCACTTCCTTACATTATGGGATATGATTTGCAACCATTGATTACACTTTCCGAAAAGAAAGAAATACTTCCGCTAGCAGTTGAAGAAAATTGGAAATTAGTTTTTGAGCACGATCCGTTCTTTACCGCCGCAACGGTTGCAAAAAGTGAAAAAGGATTTTCTGTAAGAGAAAGGTTTGAAACATTGTGAGTGATTTAGAAGGATTTACTAAAATTTGTTCGATAGGTGATGTAAAAGAAAACCAAGGGAAAAAGTTCATTGCCGGGTCGGAAGAAATTGCTCTCTTCAAAGTTAAAGGAAAGTTTTATGCTCTTTCGAATATTTGTCCGCACCAGCATATGTCAATCATTTATGATGGATTTCTCGATGCCGGACATGTTTTTTGTCCGGCGCACGCATGGCAATTCAATCTTGAAACGGGGAAACAACCTGATGAAAGAAGTGGTCTGCAATCGTACGAGTTAAAAATCAATGGAGAGGAAATTTGGGTTAAAGTTGTTAAAAAAGAGATGAAATGGTAAGCCATTTAAAAAGTCGTTAAAGTTGTAATGAAGTTAACGAACAAAATTGTTGAAGATATTTCAAAGTCGCTCGGATTCGATCTTGTTGGTTTTGCCGAATACTCCGACCTAAGCGGGGAAGTTAAACACTTAGAAGAGTGGTTGGGAAATAAATTCAACGCCGGAATGAGTTACATGGAGCGGAACTTAGAAAAGCGAAAAGATGTTCGATTGATTCTGCCGGATGCTAAAAGTATTATTTCTTTGGGAATGAATTATTATACCGGTCATCAACATTCAAATGATGAAGATTTTGGAAAAGTTTCCCGGTATGCCTGGGGAAAAGATTATCATTTGATAATTTGGGAAAAACTTGATCTTCTGATTCAAAAGTTGAAAGAAATTGATCCTTCATTTGATGCCAAATCGTATGTTGATACCGGACCGGTGATGGACAAAGCTTGGGCAGTTCGTTCCGGAATTGGTTGGCTCGGAAAACATTCAAATGTAATTAACCGACAAGGTGGAAGTTGGTTTTTTATCGCCACTGTGATAACGAATTACGATTTTAAAACTTCGTCAATCGTTAATAATTTTTGTGGAAGTTGTACGGCTTGCATCGACGCGTGTCCGACAAGTGCTATTGTTCAAGATTTTGTTGTTGATGCGAACAAGTGTATTTCTTATTTAACGATCGAAAACAAGGGCGAGATAGACGAATCCCATTCCGGTAAATTTGGCAATTGGTTGTTTGGTTGCGATATTTGCCAGGAGGTTTGTCCGTGGAATAAAAAGTTTTCTTCAGAAACGAAAGAGAAGGAATTTCATCCGGAAGAAGGGAATAAGGAAATCGAACTCGAATCAATAGAAAAGATGAGTGAGGAATTCTTTAAAAAAGAATTTGCAGAAAGTCCTATTTTAAGGTCCAAGTTAAAAGGATTAAAGCGTAACGCAGAATTTTTACTAAAGAAGGACGATGAATCTTCTTGCTAAATGTGTAATCAAACGATAAAGAAAAAATAAATTGGAGAAATTTTAATGGAAACAAATCATCGTAAAGTAATTATAATTGGATCTGGCCCGGCGGGCTTAACCGCCGCTTTATACACAGCTAGAGCAAATATGAGTCCTCTTGTGCTTGAGGGAATGCAGCCCGGAGGACAATTGACCATCACCACTGAAGTAGAAAATTATCCTGGATTTGAGCACGGCATTCAAGGTCCGGAGCTAATGGATATTATGCGAAAGCAAGCTATTCGCGTTGGAGCAGACTGCCAATTTAAAGAAGCAACAGAAGTTGATATTTCAAAACGTCCATTCACTATAAAATCGTATGACGAAGTTTTTACTGCAGATACCGTAATTATCGCAACCGGCGCGTCTGCAAAATTACTCGGCATTCCAAGTGAAGCAAGTTATATGGGACACGGAGTTTCTGCCTGCGCAACGTGCGACGGATTCTTTTTCAAGAATCAGAAAGTGCTGATCGTAGGCGGCGGAGATACCGCAATGGAAGAAGCGAATTATTTAACTCACCATGCCTCGGAAGTAGTGTTGATTCATCGCCGGGAAGCATTCCGGTCATCAAAAATTATGGCGGAAAAAACGCAGAAAAATCCTAAAATCTCGATGATGTTAAACAAAGTGGTAAAAGAAGTTCTCGGCACCGAAGAAGGTGGAAGAAAGCAAATGACCGGCGTTTTACTTGAAGACACCGTTACTAAAGAGGTAACTGAAGTAAAAGCCGATGGATTGTTTGTTGCAATCGGACATCAACCAAACACAAAATTGTTTAAAGGTGTGTTGGATATGGATGAGGTTGGTTACTTGAAAGTTACACCGGGCTCAACCTATACAAATATACCAGGAGTTTTTGCTGCCGGTGATGTTGCCGATAAAACCTACCGCCAGGCAATAACTGCTGCAGGTTCCGGTTGTATGGCTGCAATTGATGCGGAACGTTGGTTAGAAGCGCAAGAGTAGTAAGGTTTCTCGGTAATCAATTTTTAGTGGAAAATCCTCCGTTTTAAGCGGAGGATTTTTTTTTGATCAGTAGTTTTATAAAACTCCTTATGGGTTTACTGCGTCTTCAACCTCCTTCTTATTCCCATATTTATTGGCAAGAATAAAGCCGACTCCGGTTGTGACAAAGATTGAAAGTGGTACGTAATATTCTTTTGAAGTTGTATCTTCAAGAAACAATCCTAATCCTAATCCAAGACCGAAACATGTCATAATGATCCCGATTTTGAGGAGAAGAAATTTGTCCTTCTTCTTCTGCAAAAACTCTTTTATTTCTGCCGGAGAAAGTCCTTTTTCGATAAGCATTTGCTTTTCTCTCGAACCAAAGTAAATTCCGGTTACAACTACAATACCGACTATCAATGTTATAAAAATCGGTATCGTTACTGCGATAACTCCTTCCATGGTGTGTATCCTTTCATGAGATTTATAAAATTTCTTTTTCTTCTGATGGTTATGACAGGTGAGTTCATAGAAAGGTTACAGAGGCAATTGCAGAGAGCAGTTAGCAGTTAGCAAAAATAGGAAGTGAGAATCATTGGGATTTGTCATTTTAGATTTGGAATTTTACAGAGGTACTGTAACTTTTTCAGAAAAACGGTAGTCAAAGGAAGTATGAAACACTTAAGTGACATCGAAATAATTGATTCGGTTCTCCAAGGGAACGCGAACGATTATTCTCTATTGATTAACCGCTATAAACATAAAGCATTTTCTCTGCTAAAACGAATGTTGAAAAACGAAATGGATGCAGAGGAAGTGTTGCAAGATTGTTTTGTAAAATCTTTTTTCGCTTTAAAATCTTTTAAGAGAGAAGCTAAATTCTCAACATGGTTTTACCGGATTGTTTACAACTCAGCCGTTACGAAACTTTCCGTCAAAAAAAGAAAAATTGAACAAGAAATGCTTTCAATAGACAATGAAGATAACCCGTTGATGTTGTCAGTTCCAGAAAAAGAATTTACTCAACAAAAAGGTGAACTGCTCAACCTTGCAATTCAGGAATTACCGGAAAATTATTCGGTTGTTATCACGCTGTTTTATCTTGAAAGCATGTCGTGTGAAGAAATCAGCAAAATTATAAATACCAGCGTAAACAATGTGAAAGTATTACTCCATCGTTCGCGAGCAGCTTTGAAAGAAGTAATTTCTCAAAGGCATTTGGAAAAGGAATTGTTATGAAACATCTAACCAGAAATGAATTTAACCGGATCGTTGATAATGAGTTATCGTCGCAAGAAAAAATTGTAGTCGACCAACATCTATTTGATTGCTCTTCATGTTCAGATGAATTGAAAAGTTATAAATCGATTAATTCACTATTGTTTGATCAGAATGTGGAGGAAGCACCAACAGGAATTGAAAATTTGATAATGAGAAAAATAGCCAGGAAATTGCGCAATGATAAATCACAAAAGACTTTTTTCAGATTCATCGTTTCTCTCTTTAGTGTAGGTGTTCTTGCCATTCTTGGTTTTGTTGGGTATCGAGCATCTCAAACTGTTCTTCAAGTTTCTTTAGATAGCAATATGATCCAGTGGCTCAATCAAACTTCAGCACAAGCAAAATCATTCATCAGTTTGGCTTTTGGAGAAAAAAATTTGCGTTCATTAGAAGTAACCATGCTCCTTTTTCTCGTATTGTCAATTTATTTTCTGGTGGAGAAGTATAAAACGATTAGACGTTAGTTTTGTATTTAGTTCGATTTTGCTCGATCAATCTCTACATTCATAAATCAGCCATCTCTACATTTCAATGTCGCTTCAAAAAGAATTATATTTCTAATCGAAAAAGAGGAACATGTAACTTTGCCGGTAGAAAAACAACAAAGTTAAACCGCACTAAAACCAAGAGGAAATTGATAAATGGAAGTTAAATCGGGATACGTGAGTATTATCGGCAAACCGAACGCCGGGAAATCGACTTTACTAAATTCTTTTTTAAAGTTGAAGTTCTCGATTGCTACCAATAAACCGCAGACCACGCGTAAAAATATTATAGGGATTTTATCGGAAGATGATTACCAAATTATTTTTTTAGATACACCCGGCATCCTTGAACCCAAATATCTTCTGCAGCAAAAAATGATTGAGGCGGTACATTCTGCCGTGGCAGATTCTGATGTTGTTTTAGCCCTTGCCGAATGCTCTGCCAAAGGCATTCATCGCGATATTCTTAAAGAAAATTTAGTCAATGAAGTGTTACAGAAAACTTCTAAAAAGAAAATTTTAGTATTGACAAAAGTTGATCTTATCTCTCAGGAAAAAGTTTCGGAAGAAATTGAATCGCTCTATCAATTAAATCTGTTTGATGAAATCATCGCGGTTTCAGCACAGGAAAAATTTCAGATCGATGTTTTAATCACGCTTATTTTGCACTATTTACCCGAACATCCGAAATATTACCCGGATGATGCACTTTCCGACAGAAACGAACGGTTTTTTGTTTCAGAATTTATTCGAGAAAAAATATTTTTATTTTATGAAGATGAAATCCCCTACAGCACTGAAGTTGCAATCCTTGATTTTAAAGAACGAGAAGGAAGAAAAGATTATATTGAGGCGGAAATTTATGTAGAGAAGGAATCGCAAAGAAAAATTTTAATAGGAAAAGACGGTGCCGGAATCAAGAAAATCGGCGCCACAGCAAGAAAAGAAATTGAAGCATTTCTTGAGCGCGAGGTTTTTCTTGACCTTCGCGTTAAAGTAAAAGAAAATTGGAGGAAAAATGAAAACATGCTTCGCTCTCTTGGGTATAGTGATGAATAAACGCTAACGGTATTGCTAAGTGAGAATCAATAAGAAACAAATTATTGCAGAAGGCGCGTTATTTAGCAACACGCTGATTTGGGGCGGAACGTTTGTGATGATCAAATCGGCGCTCGCGCACATCTCTCCGATGATGTTTGTCTCAATCCGTTTTTTTATTGCTTCATTATTTTTGTTGCCGATTGTGTTTCAATTGTTCAAAACGATCACAAAAAAACAGTTGAGTGAAGGATTTATTCTCGGAGTTTTTTTGTATATCGGTTTTGCGGTGCAAACGATCGGGTTGCAATATACAACAGCTACAAAATCGGCATTCATTACAGGTACGTTCGTTTTATTTACTCCAATTTTGCAAACGATAATTGAAAAACGAGTTCCCACGCTTGGAAATATGCTCGGCGTTTTTTTAGTAACCGTTGGAATTATTTTTCTTTCAAGCAAAGAAAATTCGCTTTTCAGTATTTTTTCTGAACTAAGCGAAGGTTTTAATTTTGGTGATTTTCTTACACTCATTTGCGCAGTGTTTTACGCGGTGTATATCGTGTATCTTGATAAAATCAGTGCGAACCAGAATCACCGTTTTTTAACTTTTGCGCAAATATCGGTTACGGGATTGTTAAGTATTATTTCGGTTTTAGTCTTTTCACTTTTGCAGATTGAACCAGTTAAAATGGTTTTAAATAGTGAAGTTGTAATTGCCATTCTTTATACGACGTTGTTCGCAACAATTTTAACAACAAGTATGCAGACAAAATTTCAACAGGCAGTAACTCCAACACGAGCAAGCATAATTTTTTCAATGGAACCGATTTTTGCGGCAGTTACAGCTTATTTCTTCATAAATGAAAAATTATCTAACTTTGGAATAGCTGGCGCTGCTTTTATCTTTTTAGGAATACTTACTTCAGAGCTATGGCCGAAAAAATAAAAACTGAATTATCACGTGCCGAAATAATCGTAGGCGGACTCGTTCAAGGTGTAGGCTTCCGTTATTTTGTTTTGCGCACAGCCCTGAAATTAAATATTAAAGGATATGTGAAAAATCTTTATTCCGGTGAAGTGCTAGCCGTAGTTGAAGGAGAAAAAATAAATATCATGGAGCTTTTTGAGCAAATGAAAATCGGTCCGTCTCATTCGTACGTAAAAACTTTTTCAATTATGTGGACAACTTTTAATGCAGAATTTTCATCATTTGAGATTAGATAGTGAAACAACAAATTAGAATAGGCAACGGTTTTGACGTTCATCAATTTGCCGAAGGAAGAAAACTCTTTCTCGGTGGAGTCGAAATTCCTTTTCATAAAGGATTACTTGGTCATTCGGACGCCGATGTTTTGTTGCACGCAATATGCGATGCCATGCTTGGTGCGCTTGCGCTTGGGGATATCGGAAAACATTTCCCGGACACAAGCGAAAAGTATAAAGATATCGATTCTAAAATATTACTACGTCATGTAAATGAATTGATTAATCAACATGAATATGAAGTCTCAAATCTGGATGCAACCCTTTTACTTGAAAAACCAAAAATCCTTCCCTTCGTTGAGAAAATGACTTTAGTGATCTCAGATATTTTAAATGTTGAAACGAATCAAATTTCAATCAAAGCAACAACGACAGAAAAATTGGGATTCACTGGGAGAGAAGAAGGCGCTGCCGCTTTTGCTACAATACTACTTACAAAAAGAAATTCTTAAATGTTTGAACATATTTTCACTTCACTCTCTTCTTACGATCCGCTTTTAATTTATAGTTTGATCATCCTAATTCCGTTTATCGAGAACTTGTTTCCACCATCTCCTAGTGATGTAGTCGTAGTGCTTGCAGGGTCACTTATTATTCACGGAACGATTAATTTTTTTCTCGCACTGGTCCTTTCAAGTTTAGGGAGCGAAATTGGATTTATGGCGCTTTATTACATAGGGCTCCAGACCGATAGAAAACTTATTCATACCAAGAAGTTAAAATTTATTTCTCCAGAAGCTGTTATCAAGGCTGAAGAGTGGTTTGTTAAGTATGGATTTATGCTGATCCTATTCAACCGTTTTCTCTCCGGCATCAGAGCAGTTATTTCTTTTTTTGCAGGATTATCTGAATTGAATGTAAAGAGAACAATTCTTTTTTCTTCGCTAGGTTCAATTGTATGGAATGCGATATTGTTGGGACTTGGAATTCTTTTCGGTTATAATTTAGCGACGATTGATCATTTCCTTTCTACCTACACTAAAGGAATTCTAATAATCACTGCAATAATTGCTATCTATTTTTTAGTAAAATATTTGTTAAAGAGGAAGGGCTAATTTGCGTTTGTTTCAAAAAAAAAAACTTACCTCTGAAGAGAAAATAAAGAAGAGAAAAGAGCTTATTCTCCTTTCTTTAAGCGGTATTCTTCTCGCTTTGTCTTTTCCTCCGTTACCGTTTCACTGCTTTGCTTTTGTTGGATTAATTCCTTACTTCATCGTACTTGAAAAAAGAGAAACGCTTGCAGAAATTAACCGTGCGACGTATTTCATGGCATTTGTATTTTCGCTACTAACGGTTTATTGGGTTGGCGGATTTACCGTAGGAAAAGATTACTTTTTAATGCTTTCCGGATTTGTGCTGTTGTTCTTCAATCCGTTACTTTTTTTAATCGGTTCAACACTTTTCTATTTCGCCTTAAAATCCTTTTCAAGAAAAGTAGCCATGTTGCTTTTCCCATTCTTTTGGGTTTGTTACGAATATTGTTATTCGCTAACCGATTTTCAATTCCCATGGATTACCCTAGGAAATTCTCAGACAAAATTTTTACACTTTATTCAAATTGCCGATGTAATCGGTGTGTATGGTCTTTCTTTAGTGATTGTGTTTGTCAATCTTTTATTCTTTATAAGTTACCGGCATTATTTTAAAAAGAATAAATACAAACTTCCCCTTGTCATAGCTTTATTATTAATAATTCTTCCAATTATTTATGGTGTTGTTAAAGTTAATTCATTCAAAGAAAGTGATAAAAAAATTCGCGTTGGATTAATCCAACCAAATTTGGATCCTTATGAAAAATGGTCGGGAGGGAATTTAGATGAAATTACAAGTGGATATCTTGATTTATCCCGCAAAGCTGTTACAAAAAAAGCGGAAATAGTCATTTGGCCTGAAACATCTCTTCCCGTTTACCTTCTTTCAGGAGAATATTATCAAACCAGAGATTCAATAAGAAATTTTGTTAATTCTTTCCACGTTCCTTTGTTAACCGGGATGCCGAATTTTATCGCTTACTTTGATTCCACCAAAGCTCCGTCCGATGCAAAATACAGTACCGCCGGAAAATTTTACTATTGCAATTACAATGGGATACTTCTTTTTAATCCCGATAGCGTTAACATTCAAGCTTATGGTAAAATGAAACTTGTTCCGTTTGGCGAGCATACTCCTTTCGCCGATCAACTTCCTTTCCTTGGTGATTTAATAAAATGGGGAGTTGGACTCGGTGGCTGGAACATTGGACGAGATACTTGCAACTTCAAATTACGAACTACGAATTATGAATTAGATACTACTCATCCAACACAAAACCATCGACAAACAACAAACATCAACGCCGTGGTTTGTTATGAGTCGATCTTTCCCGAATTCATCGCTTCCTTTGCACAACGTGGTTCCGAGATGATTGCTGTAGTTACTAACGATAGCTGGTACGGAAACACGAGCGGTCCTTATCAACATAAAGAAATTTCTGTTTTACGCGCCGTAGAAAATAGAAGAAGCATTGTCCGTGCAGCTAACGGAGGAATAAGTTGCATCATAAATCCGCTTGGTGTTACGGTAGCTGAAACAAAAATGTACACGAAAGATGTTCTTGTTGGCTACGTGAATTTGAATAATGAAAAAACATTTTACACACTCCATCCATTCATTTTCCCGGTCGTCAGCAGTGCTTTGTCATTATGGATTGTTGGAATCTTTGTTTTGCTTAAGTTGAGATCTAGGTTTAAAAATGTTTGATAAATTATAACATGTATGAAGTATGAAAAAATTTATTGATCTGAGAAGTGATACAGTTACGCATCCATCTCAAGCGATGCGCAAAGCAATGTATGAAGCAGAAGTTGGCGACGATGTTTTCAAAGAAGATCCAACTGTAAACGAACTTGAACGATTTGCCGCACAGTTACTCGGAAAAGAAGCTGCTTTGTTTGTTTCTTCAGGAGTGATGGGAAATCAAATTTGTCTGAATGTGTTAACAAATCCCGGTGATGAAGCTATCTGCGAAAAAAATGCCCACATTTTTAATTATGAATCCGGTTCCCCTTCATCATTAAGCGGAATACAAATTTATCCGGTTGAAGGAAAACTTGGCGTATTTACTCCGCAGCAAGCAGAAGATGCAATTCGCCCTGTAAGTGCTTATTATATGCCCCGAACTAAAGTTATTGAAGTTGAAAATACTCACAATCGCGCAAGCGGTGCAATTCACCCGATTGAAAATATTATTGCACTGAAACATGTTGCAAAGAAACACAATCTTTTCTTTCATCTAGATGGCGCTAGAATTTGGAATGCCTCGGCTGCAACGGGAATTTCTGTTGAGGAATATGTTTCACATTTCGATACTGTCTCATGCTGCTTATCGAAGGGATTAGGTGCACCTGTCGGTTCGATTATCGCCGGGTCAAAGGATTTTATTGATAAAGCGTTTCGTGTTAGAAAAGCTTGGGGCGGTGGAATGCGGCAAGTTGGAATTCTTGCAGCAGCCGGATTATTTGCATTGAAAAATAATCGAGAGAGATTAAAAGAAGATCACGAAAAAGCGCAAATGCTTGCAAAAGCAATTTCCGCAAATCCCAAATTAAAAGTGAACCTGGAAGCCGTTCAAACCAACATCATTATTTTTGAACCTCTGACGATGTCGATCGAAGAGGCGCAAATAAAGTGTAAGGAAAAAGGTTTGCTTCTTTCAGTTGGGACAGCTACAGCTTTACGCGCGGTAACTCATCTTGACGTTAGATTTGAAGAAATAGAAAAAGCAAAACAAATATTGGATGAAGTTTTTAATTAGGGAATTATTGTGAAATATGATCATTACGCTATTTTAATTTGAAAATACAAAATGAATATTCAACATTTTAAACATCACACCTCGGTTACCGTTAGATTTCATGAGGTTGACATGCTTGGTGTCTGTAATAATGCTGTGTATCTAAATTACTTCGAATACGCGCGGCTTCAATATATTAAAGATTTGGGATTACTACCGGAAGCCGGAATTTTCACAACCGGCGATGTTTTTTTTATGGTGAGGAACGAGGTGAATTATAAATCGCATGCATTTTACGATGAGAAGTTGATCATCTTTAGTCGTGTTTCTTTCATCAAAAATTCATCGTATGGTTTTGAACATATCATTATTAAAGATACAACTAAAGAGATCGTCGCGGATGGCGCCGGGATTTTTGTTCACGTTGATGCAAAAACGAAAAAGCCAATCACTATTAAACAACACATGATTGATGTGATAAAAAATTATGAACCCGGACTAAAAATTTTAAGATAAGGAAATAATTAAATTAGGAGGATTGTATGGCAACAAAATCAAAAAGACAAATTGTTTTTGATATTGAAACAAGCGGATGTAAACTTGCTGATCTTGCGGAAAGTCAACAAGAATATTTGCTTCGCGAAGCCCTGAAAGAAACTGACGAAAATATTCGTCAGCAAAAAAGTGACGACGCTGAAAGATTTTTAAGTCTTTATCCGTACACAGCTAAAGTAGTTGCTATCGGCATGTTTGACGTACAAAATGAAAAATCTTTTGTTTATTACGAGAATGAAACCGAAGCAGAATGGCAATCTGAAGACGGGAAGATAGTTTACAAGGGTTTTCATGAAAAAGTTATGCTTGAAAGATTTTGGGGTGTATTGGAAAAGACCGACCAGGTGATCACATTCAATGGAAGAAACTTTGACATTCCCTTTTTAATGATGCGTTCAGCAATGTTAAATGTTAAACCACCGAAAAACTTTATGGGGTACCGTTACGATACCAAACTTCATGTTGATCTTCTTGAGCAATTTACGTTTTATAGTGCCACGAGAAAATTCAATCTCGATTTTTATTGCCATGCGTTTGGAATTAAGTCTCCAAAATCCCACGAAGTTTCGGGAATGGAAGTACAGAATTTATATCAAGCGGGAAGAATTAAAGACATTGCCGTTTACTGTGGAAAAGATATTCTAGCAACATACAAACTTTTCAAAATTTGGGAAGAGTACTTGAAGTTTTAAAATGAAAATGCCGGCTTTATCGACCGGCATTTTCCATTCACTTCATTTATTCATTATTTCTTTTCATCATCTTCAACTATTTTTTTAACTTTCTTTTTCATTCCTTTTTGAACAGACTCACTTTTTGACGCTTCATTTTTGTGTTCTTCGATATATTTTTCCGCATCCTTACCTTCAAACATTTCGATTTGCTCTGTTCCATGTTCTCTGGTTGTAACTGTTACGGTTTTATTGCCGTCTCTATTTTCGATAACAATTTTCTTTTTAATTCTATTTGGGCCAAAGGAATCCATAATATCAGAAAGATCAATTCTGAGGTTACTGTCTAATTCTCCATCATGAAGAAATTTGAATTTATGCGGAGGAAAGGAAAACTCATCAAAATCAATTTCAACATCATCGCCGCAGCACTCATTTTCATCTCCCTCCAAGACCACTACTTTTTTAGCATGTTTTTTAGATTTTAACATTTTCATCAACTCTTCAGCTTCTGCTTTATCAAAAGTTACCGTTCCTTTATCGGTTTTTACAACGATGCTTTCGGGATTTCCTTCAACTTGTTTTAGTTTTTCTTTTAAGTCTTTTTCTTGAGCAAATCCTGGCGCAGAAATAGCAAATCCTAAAACTAGTGCAAGTAGTAATTGTTTTTTCATGATCCGATCCTTTCTTTTAGAATTTAGATGGATTTCTCAATCAAAAGTTCCGTTATGACTGATTTAATTCTCTGTTCAAACTAAAATTAAATCATTATATTTTGAATAGTAAAAATTAACCTTCGAAAAGAATATGACAGAACCTCAAGTAACTTTAGATTTAGCAATAGAGCACGGATTAAACGAAGAAGAATACGAAAAAATTTGTAAGATTCTGGGTCGTACCCCAAATTTTACTGAATTAGGAATTTTTAGTGTAATGTGGAGTGAACATTGCAGCTATAAAAATTCAATCGCACTTTTGAAAACCTTACCGCGAAGCGGCGGCAAATTGCTCGTTGGCGCCGGTGAAGAAAACGCAGGATTGGTAGACATCGGTGATGGTTTAGCTGTAGCTTTTAAAATCGAAAGCCATAATCATCCTTCAGCAGTGGAGCCTTACCAAGGCGCGGCAACCGGTGTTGGCGGAATTATGCGCGATATTTTTACAATGGGCGCAAGACCAATTGCATCGCTCAATTCACTTCGTTTCGGTTCTTTAAAAGATGCAAGAACCCGTTATTTATTTGATGGAGTTGTAAAAGGAATCGGAGATTACGGAAATAGTTTTGGTGTTCCAACCGTGGCTGGCGAAGTTTATTTTGATGAGTGTTATCAAGGTAATCCCCTCATTAATGCTATGGCGGTAGGAATTGTTAAAATCGGACAAACCGCTTCAGCAACTGCTGAAGGTGAAGGTAATCCGGTTATGATTATCGGTTCGTCAACCGGGAGAGATGGAATTCATGGAGCCACTTTTGCGTCGGTAGAAATTTCGGAAGAATCGGAAGCTAAAAGAACTTCGGTACAAGTTGGTGATCCTTTTACGGAAAAACTTTTACTGGAAGCTTCTTTAGAAATTATTAGAGAAGGTTTGATTGTTGGTATTCAAGATATGGGTGCCGCAGGAATTTCCTGTTCAACTTCAGAGATGAGTGCAAAAGGAAAATCCGGAATGAAGATTGATCTTACAAAAGTTCCTCTTCGTGAAGCGGGAATGTCGGCTTACGAAATTATGCTTTCTGAAAGTCAAGAGAGAATGCTTGTTGTTGCTAAAAAAGGATGTGAAGAAAGAGTTAAACAAATTTTTGAAAAATGGGATTTGCATTGTGAGACCATCGGCGCAGTAACGAGTGACGGTAACTTGGAGATAGAATATCTTGAAGAAAAAAAAGCAGAACTTCCAGCACACGAATTGGTACTCGGCGGTGGTGCACCTGTTTACTACAGGGAAACAGCGGAACCCACTTATCTTTTCGAAACAAAAAATTATCCTCTAAATGAAATCAAACAGCCGGAAAATATTTCCGAAACATTTTTGAAAGTTTTTTCTTCACCAAATCTTGTTTCTAAAAAATGGGTGTATGAGCAATATGACTCGATGGTCCGCACAAATACAGTTGTTGGTCCAGGATGCGATGCAGCTGTAATTCGGTTAAAAGGAACCAACAAAGCGCTTGCTGTTAAAACCGATTGCAACGGAAGATATGTTTATCTTAATCCTAAAGAAGGAACAAAGATTGCTGTTGCCGAATCTGCGAGAAACGTTGTTTGCAGCGGTGGAATTCCTCTAGCCGTTACCAATTGTTTGAATTTTGGTAATCCCTATAAACCGGAAATTTACTGGCAGTTCAGTAAAGCAATTGAAGGAATGGGAGAAGCCTGCCGTCATTTTGATACTCCCGTTACCGGAGGGAATGTAAGTTTTTATAATGAGTCTCCCGATACTTCGGTTTATCCAACTCCGGTTATTGGAATGGTTGGACTGATTGAGGATTATAACAATATTATGACATCCTATTTCAAGCATGAAGATGATTTAATCTACGTGTTGGGTGAAGATTTTGAAGAAATTGGAGGCAGTGAATATTTAAAAGTAATTCATGGAGTTGTTGCCGGAGATGCACCAAAAATTGATTTGGAAAAAGAAAAGCAATTACACGAAATCGTTTTAGAATTGATCGGTAAAAAGTTGATCAATTCAGCACACGATGTTTCTGACGGAGGAATTATTACCGCTCTTGCTGAATGTTGTATAATGAACGAAGCGAAACAATTTGGTGCTGAAATATCACTTGAGGTTGGTACCCGCGAAGATTTTACATTCTTTTCAGAATCTCAATCACGTGTGATTGTTTCCGTTTCCCCAGAGAAGAAAGAAGTATTCGATGCGCTCTTATCAATGAAAAATTTTCATGTTTCTCAAATCGGTAAAGTTGGTGGAAAATCTTTTCAAGTTAACGGGAATAAAATAAATCTTCTCCTTCTTTCTAACATTTACTTCAATACAATTAGTAAGTTGATGGATCCCCAATAATGATTTTGCTTCCATTATGTTAGGATACTTTAAGAAATTCACGCTACTTTATAGAATCTCTCCCGATTTTAAAAGTTTTGTTGATGCAGTGAAACATTATGCTATTGGTTTGTACGAAAATACAGATCAACATCATCTATTTCTCTTTGCAGGGGGATTAGCGTTCTCGCTGTTCGTTTGCATCATTCCTTTTAATCTTATTCTTTTTTGGATGCTTGGTCACTTTTTAGAATCTTCTGCAGTAGAAATTCAGATCAATCATCTTATTGATACAATCATTCCTTATGCGGTCTATGCCGACTTTGCCAAAAATGTTTTGTACAAAAGAATAAATGAAGTTATTGAATACCGCAATATCGTTGGATTCATTGGAGTTATTGGATTATTCTTTGCTGCAAGCGGATTCTTGAGCAGTTTAAGAACCGTACTCAACAAAATATTCGGTGCGTCTGAAGATATAAATTTTTTACTTGGATATTTAAGAGATTTTATTTCTATCATTATAATAATTTTAGTTTTTCTGATTGCGACAATTTTTTTGCCACTAATTGATATTCTTCGTCAAGCTTCCGAACAATTTGGAGTATTTGAATTTCTCCAATACGGAATCTTCCAAAAAGTATTTACCTCTCTGCTTGCAATAGTTTTGATCTTTGCACTTTTTTCATGGCTCTATAAATTTGTTCCGACAAAAAAAATCTCAAAGAAAGGTGTGAGATTCGGTGCAATGTGGGCAGCTTTGTTGTGGGAAGTAGCAAAACAAATTTTCGGGTTTTACATTTACAATTTTGCTACTTTAGGAAAAATTTATGGAACTTATGTAATTGTTGTGGTAATAGCTTTCTGGATTTATTATTCAGCCGTTGTATTTATTGTCGGTGCTGAAATGGGGAAATTATATGATGATAGACAAAAAGGAATATTAAAATCAAAACCGGCACAATCACAGTTTTCTTTGTTTAATAAATAATCCCTCCCAAAATTTCCTAAAAAATATTATAGTTAATCCCGAGTGATGTTCCTAAAACCGTTGGATTTGACCCTTGTTTTATCAGGTTAGAGTTAATTGTTAGATAAATATTATTCTCTATATAATATAAAAAAGCGGCATCAAGGTTATGCACCGGTTCTGCAACTAAGCCGGGCTGTTTAACATAATCGAACTTATACCCTGAAACAAAATTTACTCGGTTACTCAATTCATAAATAAAATCAAGATTGGCTCGCACCGTATATTTTTTAAAGTATAAACTATCAAGTGGGGAGAGGACATCTATCTTGAAATTGATTTGCGTATCCCAACTTATTGGGAAGGAATATCTGCCGCTCAAACTTGCTTCTGGAGAACCGACGGGGGAACGATCACTAGTTGACGTGGGAATTGAAATTCCTGCGGAAGTCAACCATCCATAATATCGGTCATTTACTTTTTCATTTATATTGAATAGAACCTGACGCATGCGTTGAAATCCGATTGATCCAACTCCACCGAATTCATCAATCAAACCGCTTTTCTGAATTTCTTTTTCAATATCGTCAAACCAAAATGTTTCATATGTCGTTTGATAAACTTCCTGGTATTCTTGCTGACGATCAATGATATTTGCAATAGCAATCATGGTTTCTTTCGGCAAATTGTCCTTTATGACATTATCTCTCAGTAAATGTCCTTCAATACGAACAGCTTTAGCCAAAGCGGTTGCGTTAATGTAACGACCGTAACCAAAACCAACTGTTATGTCCGATTTAATTTGCCGGTAATTATCATTTGTTTGTGTTGTACTTTTAGATGAACCTATATGTTGAGCTACAACTTGTGCAGATCCAAAAAAATCTGCGCTCTCTAAAAAGTATTTTAAAAAACTTACATCTAGTTTTAGATTGTGATTGTAAACCGAAAGATTTTTACCGCCAACAGCGTCGACATTTAAAAACCAGGCAAGAGGAAGTGAAGAATAAAATGTCTTGTAAAGTACTTTCCCGCGGGCATCGTTTGAGGTGACGGTAGAACCATTCTGAGACCAACTCCAGTTACCATCAAAACGGAAAACCGTTGCACTACTGACGGGAACCTGATAATCAGTTACTTTTACTTTTTGACCTAAAGTTGAACCGATTCCGGCTATGAATAAAAGGATCAAAAATCGTGTCGCTCTTTTCATAGAAACTCCGATTGGTTTGTGAAAAAATTCTAAACTAAAATAGAAAAATATTTTTTAAAATACTTGATTCGCGAGGAAAAACTCTTTAATTTTAATCAGATAAAAAAATCTGATTTAGTATGGCAATTATATTTTCAAGAAAATGTGAACTCGGAATTCAGGCAGTTCTTTACTTAGCATCGGCTGAGGGAAGGGAGGTAATCTCTTCTGAAGAAATTGCAAATGAATTAAAAATTCCAAAAGAATTTATTTCTAAAATACTTCAGGAACTAACTGCAAGTGGAATCATTTCTTCTAAAAAAGGGAAGATGGGAGGATTTTCGTTGGCAAAAAATCCAAACAAAATTCACCTGCTTGATATTGTTGTTGCGATAGACGGCTCGGATATATTTTCAAGCTGCGTTTTGGGTTTCCCAAATTGTTCTTCAGAAACCCCTTGTCCCATGCACGGAAGATGGTCAAAGTTGATTGATGAAACATATAAAATGTTAAACGAAGAAACAATAGACAACTATAAAAATAAAGTTTTGCGAAAAATAAATTCCTTGAAGTAACATGAAAATTGGAAACCAAACATTAATCATAACAAATGAACATGGCTCTTGGGCTGTGCTGTTCATTCCTATGGTTACAGGAATCCTTTCCACAAAAATATTTTCAGGCGAAATTATTCCACTTTTCTTTCTCATTCTTTTTTCATTTATGCTTTATAAACCAATTGAAATTATTTATCGTGAATTGACCTCCGGTAGAATAAAAACACAAAAATATTATGATGCATTAACTTCATTTGTAGTTTATGGACTTTTCACCATCGGGTTTTTATTTTACGAAGTTTTTTTCTTACAGAAATATTTACTCTTAGGATTCGGAATTCTTGCTAGTGTTATTTTTATTTTAAGCATTAGTATAAAATCAACGGGTGTGTTTTCATTCTTAAGAGAATTTTTCGGAGTTTTCATTTTAACCTCCACTGCACCCGTTGCGGTTTATTGTCTCGAAAATCATATAACAGATCAAGCTGTGACGCTGTGGATATTGAACGTGCTATTCTTTTTTTCCGGTACATGTTATGTCAATTTTTTAATTGAAAAACTGTCGGACACAAAAGGAAAGAGCTCGAACCGCAAGTTGATTTCTTCAAAAAATATTCATATTGTATATCATTTGGCTCTCACTCTTTTTCTTATTTCGTTCATCATTGTTTTTCCAAGCCAATTTTTCAAAGTGATAGCTTTTGTTCCAATGATTATTCACGCTTTTAAAATATACTTTTCAGCAAGAGTAGTTACTAATTTTAAACAAGTTGGTTTAACTCTCCTGGGTTATTCACTTTTATTTGCGCTACTTATTTCAATAAACTAAAAATTTTAGATTATAATCAGACTATAACATCCGATAATGAGAAAAATTAATATAGTAAAGAATGGAGAAAAACCTGTACAAAAATACCGGTTCACAATTCAGTTGACCTTTGCGTTGCTTTGTGTCTGGATTGGAGTGGAATTTTTTCTTTTTGCAAAATTTTTGGAAAGTGGTGGAACAGCGGCTTATCATCAGCGTCCTCCCGGGGTTGATGGTTTTCTTCCAATCAGTTCGTTGATGAGTATTTATTATTTTTTATTAACCGGAACGGTGCATAATGTTCATCCTGCCGGATTTTTTATTTTCGTTGGAATCGTCGCAGTTTCATTTGTTTTTGGAAAATCGTTTTGCAGTTGGCTCTGCCCAATTGGGTTTCTTTCTGAACTTATCGGAGATTTCGGAGAAAAACTTTTTAGACGAAAAATCCGTGTGCCTAAATTTTTAGATTACCCACTCCGAAGTTTAAAATATTTAATCCTCGCCTTTTTTGCTTATTCAATTTTTATGGGAATGGATGCTCTTACGTTGAAACTCTTTCTTGATAGTCCTTATAATATTGTTGCAGATATGAAGTTATATTACTTTTTTGTAGATATAACGCGCTTTTCAATCATCGTTCTTTCAGTTCTATTTCTCTTTTCAATAGTTATAAGAAATTTCTGGTGCCGCTATTTGTGCCCTTATGGGGCATTACTTGGGATTTTTTCTTTGCTAAGTCCGAATAAAATAAAACGCAACACTTCGAGCTGTATTGATTGTGGTTTGTGTGCAAAAGTATGTCCTTCAGCTATTAAAGTTGATAAAGTTAAAATTGTAATAAGCGATGAATGCACTACGTGTATGAATTGTGTTGATACCTGTCCGGTAACTGATACGCTGTTTCTCCAACCGGTAAAATCAAAAATGGTCATTAATAAAAAAGTAGTCGTTGCCGGTGTTGCAGCAATATTTATGATCGTCACAGCTGGAGGAATACTTCTAGGAAAATGGCAGAATAGCATTTCAAAAGAAGAATATCTTCTTCTTCATAGAAACATTGAGCGCATTGGACACGTAAGTAGTTATGATGAAATTGAGCCAGAGTTGATTACTAAAAAAAACAATAAGTAAATACCTTTTTAGTCTTTCTAGTAATGAAAATATTTAAGAAGTAATGAAGAACGAAAATTTTTATAATGCAATTTCTCCTTTTTATGATTCGATGATTTCGATTGAGAAATCGCTTATGAGAAGAAAAACTTTTTACGAATCTGTTTTTGCAGATCAAAATGTAAAAGTTGCCGCTGACCTCGGATGCGGTTCCGGGTTGGATTCATTGGCTTTGAAAAGTATGGGACTGAAGGTTTTTGGATTTGATCCATCTTCAGAAATGATTCGTTTGGCAAAACAAAATAGTGAGAAGTTTGGTGCTAACATTCAATTTATTAAAAAAAGTATTTCAGATATTCCGCAAAAATTTGCCGGAAGATTTGATGTTGTCGTCTCGTTTGGAAATACATTAGCCAATCTGGATGAAACTGAAGCAAAATTTTCGTTCGAAAAAATTTATCAACTCTTAAAGCCAAACGGATTTCTTGTTTTCCAAATACTAAACTATAACCGGATCGAAAAAAGAAAAGAAACGGTTATAGGTTTTACCGAAAGAGAAGATTCGCTTGTTGTTAGATTTAATGAATTTTTGAAAGATAAGATGAAGTTCCATTTTTTATCAATCAACAAAAAACTGGTCTCATCATCAACACATTTCAGCACGAGGATTTATCCCCACAAAAAGAAATTTATTTCTGCTGCACTCTCGCAAACCGGATTTCAAAAAACTAAATTTTATGGCAGTCTAAGTCTTGAAAAGTTTAAGGCGGAAACTTCAAAAGATTTGATAATTGTTACACAAAAAAATGGTGAGTTGTAAGTTTATGAACCTTTTAAAAAAGATTATCAAAGTAATTGAACCCCCACCAGAATGGAAGATTTATGTTTTTATAATTCTTGGCGTTTTTGGGGGAATACTCCTAGTTGTTTTACGAATCTCAAATGCAGCTTCATATTTATCAGACGATCCGGTTGCTTGCATGAATTGCCATGTTATGACTCCTCAATTTGCTACTTGGCAGAAAAGTAGCCATGCCCGTGTAGCAACTTGTAATGACTGCCATGTACCCCATAACAATTTTATTCGTAAATATCTTTTTAAAGCAAGTGATGGATTACGGCATGCAACAATGTTTACTCTACATCTGGAACCGGAGGTGATCCACATAAAAGAAGCTGGCGCCGGAGTTGTTCAGGAGAACTGCATCAGGTGTCATTATGAATTCATAAATACTTCTTCACTTGTAATGGTAACAACAAAACAAGCGGCACATGGGAATGATAAATTGTGCTGGGAGTGTCACCGTGAAACTCCGCACGGAAGAGTAAATTCTCTTTCCTCATTTCCGTTTGCACGCGTTCCGCAATTAACTCCGGTAATGCCCGAATGGCTTGATAAATTTATTCAATCTGAAACTAAAAAATTAAAATGAAGGTAATACAATGAAAAAAATAAATCAGTTAATTTCAGAAAAACCCTGGACTGCCTATGCAATATTTGCAGCAACTGTAGTAATTGTTTTTCTCGTAGGTTTGTTTGGTGCATCAATCGTTGAAAGAAGAAGCGAATCAATTCAGCGGTTTCAAATCGTTAAACCAATCGCAGAATGGGAGCCGAGGAATGAAATTTGGGGTGAAAACTTTCCGCGGGAATTTGAATCCTATTACAAAACTTCGGATACAACCTTCGCAAGTAAATACGGAGGTTCTGCAGAGAGAGATATGCTAAAACAAGATCCAAACCTTGTTATCCTTTGGGCTGGTTACGCTTTTTCGAAAGATTATAATCAAGGAAGAGGACATTTCTGGGCGATAAAAGATATCCGTAAAACATTACGAACAATTACGCCGCAACCAGCAACATGTTGGACATGTAAATCAACCGATGTTCCACGTTTAATGAAAGAAATGGGAGTCGCAAATTTTTATAAAAAAGGTTGGAATGAGTTAGGTGAGCAAGTCGTGAATGTCATCGGTTGTCAAGATTGCCACGATCCTAAAACAATGAATTTAAGAATTACTCGACCTTCATTAATCGAAGCATTTAAAAATCAAGGAAAAGATATTTCAAATGCGTCGCATCAAGAGATGCGTTCGTTGGTTTGCGCTCAATGCCATGTGGAATATTACTTCAAGGGAAAAACCGAAAAATATTTAACGTTCCCCTGGCAGAATGGATTCACTGTTGAAGCGATGGAGAAATATTATGATGAAGTCAAACACGTGGATTTTGTTCACGCCTTAAGCAAAACACCAATAATTAAAGCACAACATCCCGATTTCGAAATCTCGCAATTTGGTATTCATGCTGAACGGGGAGTTGCTTGCGCTGATTGTCACATGCCCTACAAAAGTGAAGGAGGTGTAAAGTTTACAGATCACCATATTCAAAGTCCGCTCAACAATGTTTCTCGTTCATGCCAGGTTTGCCATCGGGAGAGTGAAGCAACATTAATTAAAAATGTGAACGACAGACAAGATAAAATTTCTGAACTACAGCTTATTGCAGAAGGTTCGATTGTTAACGCACACTTAGAAGCTAAAATTGCATGGGATAAAGGAGCGACGGAAACGCAAATGAATAAAGCTCTATCGCTTATTCGCCAGGCTCAATGGCGCTGGGATTATGTTGCAGCTTCACACGGCGGAAGTTTCCATGCACCGGTTGAATGTGCAAGAATACTTGGAGCTTCAATTCAAAAAGCAGCGGAAGCTCGTATCGAATTAGCAAAAGTTCTTACAAAACTTGGGGTTGAAACACCTGTGGTTTTGCCAGATATTTTAACTAAAGAGAAGGCACAAAAATTTTTAGGACTCGATATCCCAAAGTTGAAAAATGAAAAAAATGACTTTCTCTCTACAACAGTTCCTTCATGGGATAAAAAAGCAGCCGAACGTCAAGCAAGGATGAGATAACCTTTTATACAAACGTCGAATTCAAATCGGCGTTTGTATTTAATTATAAACTTCATTCGCCAAAACAGATTTTAAAGATTATCTGCCCAAACACACTGTTTATATTATGGCTTCTCGTGTGATTTTTTTAGATTTGGATAAAGTATTATACCATTTTGTCGATACTTAGTAAAGATTGCTTCAGTTTTTTTGTATCACAATCTTTTAAAATGATTCCATTTAAATCTTAAAAAGTCCAAATATGAATCTCAGAATATCTACTCCACTGGTCTTGTTTTTTCTTCTTTTAAATAATTACCTCCTAGCTCAGCCTATCGAAGCTACGAGCATTTCGATAACGGATGTGAAAGTAGGAACTTTACCTGTTGACCGAGCAGAATGGAAAACTCTTTCACTCTCGATAGATGTTCCTTTAACCATTGACTTTGAACTATCAGCAAAAATAAACGAAGAAGTATCATACAAAGTTTTTTTGGATGGAAATATATTTTCTACAAAGCAAAAAGAGAAAAGAGTTTTGCTAAATCAACTAAATGCGGGAACTCACATTTTAAAAATAGTGCCTGTTAATAATTTGGAAGTAGAAGGTGTTCCTTTACTGCTTTCCTTTTTAGTGACAGACGGAACAAATATTGGCACAAAAAAAACAGATGTGGTTAATCCCAGTGTTTTAACAATCCATCCTTCGGATTATATACTTGGTGGTTTGATATTTCTACAGTTTGTGATAATAATGTTTTTGATCATAAGCAGAAAGAAGACTAATGTTGCTTCCACATCTACAAAGGGAAAAATAAGATTCGACGACGCAGATAATCAACAAGAGATTATTAGTCTTAAACGAAAAGTTGATGGTTTAAAAGATGATCTGCAAATTCATCAACAAGCGAATGAGCTTCTACGAAACCAGTTACACGAACTTAATACAAATGTTCAGGATTTGGAAAGAGCCAATCTCCATTTGATTGAGCAAAAAGAGAAGCTTGAAAAAAGTAAGTACAAACTCGAATTGCTTCATTCGCAAAAAGAAGAAATGTTTGCGATGGCTATTCATGATATCAAGAATCCCGCTTCAGCTATACGAGGGTATATTGATCTTCTAAATTCATTTGATCTTAATGCGATTGAACAGCAAGAAATAATGGTTTCGCTTGTTTCTACTTCCGAAGATATCGTAAAAATGTCACAAGATATGTGTTCAATTTTAGCTAAAGCGATGCCGGAACCTTCACTTAATTTTACAAAGCATCAGATCGGTGGAATTATAGAAACGGTGGTAAATCAGAATTTGTCTTATTCAAAGACAAAAAAAGTTAAACTAACGAAAAAAATCGCATCGCACATGCCAGAGATAAATATTGATGCAGAAAAAATCGAAGAAGCTCTGGATAACTTGATAAACAATGCCATTAAGTTCGCTCCGCCTGAAACCATAATAGAGATATCAACCTATCTTAAAGAAGAAAAAAAGAAAACCATTGTGGTTCAAGTTAAAGATAACGGTGTTGGTTTAAGCGAGGAAGATTTACGACGATCTTTCCAAAAGGGAGCAACATTAAGTGCAAAACCAACAGGTCTTGAACAAAGCTCCGGATTAGGACTATGGATTGTAAAAAAAATTGTAGAAGAACATGGCGGAAATGTGTGGGTAGAAAGCAAATTAGGGATCGGTTCAACCTTTGCTTTTGAACTTCCGGTTGAATGAAACAGCGGTAACTTGAGTCTTAAAAATATGTTTGTACAATAATTTAGACTTAAAATGAAAAATTTTCTAATCATTACTTTGGTGTTTGTATTATCTGTAAAACATTTTACACAGGATGATACCATACTTCTTTACCAAAAGGGTGTTCCCGGATTGAAAGAAGTATTAATTAAAGAAGATTCCAAAACTATAGACGGGATAACCCGCGTTAAGGATGTCACTCACCCTGCATTGTACGTATTTAAACCGAAAGAAAAAACCTCTGATGCTGCCGTGATAATCTGTCCCGGTGGTGGATATGCTATTCTAGCAATTGATCATGAAGGGTACGACATTGCAAATTGGTTTAATGAACGAGGTGTTACAGCTTTCGTTTTGAAATATCGCCTGCCTCAACCAAATTTATTTGATAACAGTGAAATTAGACCTTTGCAGGATGCACAACAAGCTATTCGAACTGTGCGCTGTAACGCTGATAAATACGGTGTGTCACCGAATAAAATCGGAATAATGGGATTTTCTGCCGGAGGGCATTTGGCCGCGACCGCTTCAACACATTTTAAAACTCAGGTAGGGGAGATTACTGACTCATTGCTGGATGTACGACCCGATTTTTCACTTTTAATATATCCAGTCATCACTTTCAGCAATTCCATCACTCATTCTGATACGAGAAAAAATTTGATTGGGACAAATCCATCGGCAGATAAAATAGAGTTTTATTCCAGCGAAGACCATGTTACTAGGGAAACACCTCCCGCATTTTTAATCAGCACGATGGATGATGAAGTCGCTGTGGAGAATAGCATTCTCTATTTTTTAGCGTGTAAGAAAAATAGCGTTCCCGCCGAAATGCATATTTACGAAAAAGGTGGCCATGGATATGCTTTAAAGAAAACGGGGAGAGGTCCGGTAGAAACTTGGGCTGATCGAATGGAGGATTGGTTAAAAGACCGAAATTTGATGAAATAAATTCCCAGAATTCTCGAATAGATAAGTATACTTAATTTTTACCCTACATTTCAAGGTTCAGAATTAAGAATAATCCAACCATTATAAGTAGATTTGCAGAACCAAAATTATCTCAAAATTCATTCTTACCACTCTCGAACAGGAAGAACGCGTAAAATATTCTAAAAATTTTTTCACGTAACACAAAAAATTTTCATTTAAGAAAGAAAGTATTATATTTGAAATCCAATAAATTTGCATTTTAAAGAAAATGCTGGTAATTTTGTGTCTCTTTTGACAAATTTGGGCGGACGCCGGAGTTGGAGAGCCGGGGCGGACTGTAAATCCGTTGGCATACGCCTTTGGGGGTTCGAATCCCTCGCCGCCCACATTGAATTTTGTTCTTAAAATATTGGTATCGATACAACTGCGGGAGTAACTCAGTTGGCTAGAGTCACAGCCTTCCAAGCTGTTGGTCGCGGGTTCGAATCCCGTCTCCCGCTCTCTAGATTTTTTAGTAGAGTATCCTCACCGCTGACGTAGCTCAGTTGGTAGAGCACATCCTTGGTAAGGATGAGGTCACCGGTTCAATCCCGGTCGTCAGCTCAATAGATAAGTTAATGTCATCCTGAAGGAATGAAGTTATCCCGAAAAGCGGGATTATTAGCTTAAATAGTTTATTAATTTAAAAAGCATCGTTATTATGAGAGAAATAATCACATTAGAATGTACAGAGTGTAAAAGAAGAAATTACACCACAACAAAAAACAAGCGTAATCACCCAAGCCGCGTAGAATTTAAAAAATACTGCCGCTGGGATAGAAAGCATACTATTCACAAGGAAACAAAATAGTACTTGCTACGTCAGTGGCTCAATTGGCAGAGCAGCGGTCTCCAAAACCGCAGGTTGGGGGTTCGAGTCCCTCCTGACGTGCAGAAAGTTTCAACATTATGATTAATAAAATTAAAGCCTTCTTCAATGATGTCGTCAAAGAAATGAAAAAAGTTACTTGGCCGACTAAAGATGAACTCAAAGAATCAACTTACGTGGTTATTGCCGTTTGTTTGATTTTCGCCGCATTGACTTATGTCATCGATATGGCAATTACCCAGGCCTTTAAAGGAATATTTTAGGTAACATTCATGGATTTTCGTTGGTATGTTGTTAGAACGTTTTCAGGACATGAGAACAAAGTAAAGAATCTCATCGATCTTGAATTAAAGGATAATGAAAAACTTCTTACGAAGATCCAGCAAGTCCTCGTTCCTACCGAAAAGGTATTCGAAGTTCGTGACGGCAAGAAAAGAAGTAAAACAAAGAATTTTTTCCCCGGTTACATCCTTTTACAAGCAGAACTTGACGCTCAAGTAAAAGATTTTATTCTCAATACTCCATCCGTTATGGGTTTTCTTGGACCCCAAAATAACCCAAATCCGCTTCAACCGGACGAGGTCAAGAGGATAGTTGGAAGAATTACCCAAGACACCGATGAAGAAAGAATTGAAACAATATTTAGAACCGGCGATCTTGTGAAAATTATTGATGGCCCATTTAATAATTTTTCCGGAAGTATTGAAGAAGTTAATGAAGAGAAAATGAAAATTAAAGTGTTGGTCTCAATCTTCGGCAGAAAAACTCCTGTTGAGATTGATTTTGTACAAGCAGAGTTAGAAAAGTAATTTCTAGAGGAACGTTACAATGGCTAAGAAAATAACTGGTTATATTAAATTACAAATTACAGCTGGAAAAGCTAACCCTTCTCCCCCGGTAGGTCCTGCCTTGGGTCAAAAAGGTGTAAATATTATGGAGTTTTGCAAGCAGTTTAATGCAAAAACTTCAGGTCAAGAAGGTTTAATTATCCCTGTGGTAATTACTGTCTTTTCGGATAAATCATTCACCTTTATTACTAAAACTCCTCCTGCGGCTGTTCTTTTAAAGAAAGCGGCTAAAATTGAAAGAGGTTCGGCTGAATCTAATAAAGTTAAAGTTGGCAAAGTTTCTAAATCTCAAGTTGAAGAAATAGCCAAACTTAAAATGCCTGATCTTAATGCAAATGATGTTGAACATGCTATGAGTATGGTTGCCGGAACCGCAAGAAGTATGGGCATCACTGTTGACGAATAACTAAAAGAATGAGATGATTTTATTATGAAGACTTCAAAAAGAGTTACAGCAATTAATAAAGCAATTGATAAGAATAAAGATTACTCAATAGCTGAAGCGATCAAAACACTTCAAGAACAAACAAAGGTTAAGTTTGTTGAATCACTTGATTGCGCGATTCGTTTGGGTGTTGACCCACGCCATGCCGATCAGATGGTAAGAGGAACCGTATCTTTACCAAACGGAACCGGAAAAGAAGTTCGCGTGTTGGTTATGGCAAAAGGTCCTAAAGCCAAAGAAGCTTTGGATGCAGGAGCTGATTATGCCGGTTTAGAAGATTATTTGGAAAAAATTAAAGGTGGCTGGGCTGATATCGATGTACTCATTGCAACTCCTGATGTAATGGCAGAAGTTGGTAAACTTGGTAAAATATTAGGTCCTAAAGGATTAATGCCTAATCCTAAAAGCGGCACCGTTACAATGGATGTAGAAAAAGCCGTTAAAGAAGTTAAAGCCGGAAAAATTGAATTCCGTGTTGATAAAACAGGAATTGTACATGTTTCCGTTGGAAAATTAAATTTTGAAACTGACAAATTAGTCGAGAATACAAACGCATTTCTTAATATGATTGTTAAACTAAAACCTGCAAGTGCAAAAGGAACATATGTAAAAAGTGTTTACCTTTCGTCAACTATGGGTCCAGGTTTGAAAATTTCTAAAGAAGAAATCGCTGTTCACTAAAAGTTTATTACGCACGTAATGCTTCTATCCGACTCCATGTCAATAACTAAAATGATGTAGGAGAAAAATGAATAAAACTGAAAAAGCTGAAGTTGTTGAAAAGGTAGTAGAGTTAGTAAATAAATCTACTGCTCTTTATATAACTGACTACAGTGGAATCAACGTCGAAGATATTAAAAATCTTCGTAGAGAGTTCAAAAAACAAGGTTCTCAATACAAAGTAATTAAAAATACTTTGTTAAAAAGAGCTCTGGTTCAAACCGGAAAATATGCAAAACTCGAATCGAGCTTAGTCGGTATGACCGGCGCAGTTTTCGCAGGAGAGAATTCTGTTGCTCCGGCAAAAATCATCAAAAAATATTATTCCGATAAACAAAAGCTTTCCCTAAAAGCTTGCTATATCGAGTCTCAATACTTTGATGGTAAGTTGCTGGATCAATTGGCTACCCTTCCGAGCAAACCGGAAATCATTGCAGGAATTCTTGGAAGCCTCAATGCCCCTGCTTCCGGAATTGTTGGTGCTCTTAATTCCGTTTTACGCGAGCTTGTTAGCGTGGTTGATGAAATCGCAAAGAAAAAAGCCGCATAATTAAATTTTTATAAAGAAATAACTAGGAGATCTATAATGTCTGAAAAAGTTGCTGAATTAGTCGAGAAAATAAAAGCCTTAACCTTAGTCGAAGCTTCTGAATTGAAGAAAGCTTTGGAAGAAGAATTTGGTGTTACTGCCGCTGCCCCTGTTGTAATGGGTGCCGCAGTTGCCGGTGCTGCTGCTGCAGCTCCTGCTGAAGAACAAACCGAATTTAATGTTAATCTTGTTTCTGCTGGCGACAAAAAAATCAACGTAATCAAAGTTGTTCGCGCACATACCGGTTTAGGTTTAAAAGAAGCTAAAGACCTCGTAGATGGCGCTCCGAAAACAGTTAAAGAAGCTGTATCCAAAGATGAAGCTGAAAAACTGAAAAAAGAACTCGAAGAAGCCGGCGCTACAGTAGAAGTAAAATAATTATTAACTTTTTATTTCATCGTTCCCTTTTCTTAAAAAGTGATAAGCGGAGAAGTCCGTCTTATCGCTTTTTCTTATTTTTTGTAATGATGATACAGGATACAAGCTATGATTTCGAAAACTAATTGGAGGATTTCACTTGACTAATCAACGAATTTCCTTTGGAAAAATTAAACCGGTACTCCCAATTCCGGACCTGCTCGATATTCAAAAAGAATCTTTTGAAGAATTTTTACAGCGTAATGTTCATCCTACTCAGCGCGAAAATAAAGGGCTTCAGGCTGTTTTTACTTCCAACTTTCCGATTTTTGATAATAAGGAAAATTTCCGCCTCGATTTTGTGGAATACAATATCGAAAAAGCCCGCTATTCAATTCAAGAATGTATTGAAAAGGGACTTACCTTTGCAGCTCCGTTAAAAGCTAAATTAAGATTAGCTACAAAAGACCCTGATACAGAAGAATTTGTTAATGCGGTTGAACAAGAAGTTTATCTTGGTAATCTTCCGTTTATGACCGAACAAGGAACATTTGTAATCAATGGCGCTGAACGCGTAGTTGTTACTCAGTTACACCGTTCACCCGGTGTGGCGTTCTCACAAACTGTTCACCCGAATGGAACCCCACTTTATGCGGCTAGAATTATTCCGCTTAAAGGATCATGGGTTGAGTTTGCAACCGATATTAATCATATCTTGTATGTCTACATCGATAGAAGGAAAAAATTCCCTTCAACTACTTTATTAAGAGCGCTTGGTTACACGAATGATGAAGAAATTCTCCAGCTCTTTGATTTGGTTGAAACGGTTAATGTAAATAAAGTAAAAATTGAAGACTACATTGGCAGAATGATTGCAAGCGACGTATTTGATATGTCGAGCGGTGAAATTTTCTTATCGAGAGAAAGTGTTTTTTCTGAAGAAGATGTAGAAAGAGTAAAAGACGCCGAAGTAGAAGAAATAAAATTCATTGCCGAAGATATTAACGCCGAACAAAGTTTAATTCTGAATACATTGAGAAAAGATCCTGCTCATACAAAAGAAGAAGCTTTATTCGCTATCTACCGTCAGTTAAGAACCGGTGAAGCTCCTGATGTTGATACAGCAGCCTCCTTAATTGAAAAACTTTTCTTTAACGATAAACGCTACGATCTTGGTGACGTTGGCCGTCATCGTATGAACGATAAGTTAAAATTAGATATCCCGGAAACTACCACTGTACTTACTCCAATCGACATTATCGAAATTATGCGCTACATCATCCGTATGAAAAACGGATTGGAATCGACAGACGATATCGATCACTTAGGAAATAGAAGAGTTAGAACCGTAGGTGAACAAATCCAACAACAATTTAATGTTGGTATTTCACGTATGTCTAGAACAATCAAAGAACGCATGAATGTTCGTGACTCCGAAAATTTTACACCGCAAGAATTAGTAAATGCAAGAACAATTAGTAGCGTTATTAATGCTTTCTTCGGAACCAATCCTTTGTCACAATTCATGGATCAGACTAATCCGCTTGCTGAATTAACACACAAGAGAAGAATGTCTGCCCTTGGACCAGGCGGTCTAACAAGAGAACGTGCAGGATTTGAGGTTCGTGACGTTCATTATACTCATTACGGGCGGTTGTGTCCGATCGAAACACCTGAAGGTCCGAATATCGGTCTTATTTCTTCATTAACGATCTTTGCAAGAGTAAACAAATATGGATTCCTTGAAACTCCTTATCGCAAAGTAAAAGGAAGAAAAGCTACCGAAGAGGTAACTTACTTAACAGCTGAGCAGGAAGATTTATATACGATTGCCCAGGCAAACGCCGAATTGAATGACAAGAACGACTTTGTTAACGATAGAATAAAATCTAGAAATAAAGGTGAATTTCCGATCGTTCACCATGATCATTTACAATTTATGGATGTTGCTCCGGCGCAGATTGTAAGTGCGGCAGCAGCATTGATTCCGTTCCTCGAACATGATGATGCTAATAGAGCGTTGATGGGTTCAAACATGATGCGCCAGGCGGTGCCACTAATGGTAACCGAAGCTCCTATTGTTGGAACAGGATTCGAAGGGAAAATCGCAGTAGATTCTCGTGCGGTTATTCTTGCCGAAGACAACGGCTACATTGAATTTGTTGATGCAAATAAAATCACAGTAGTTTATGATACCGATCCGAAATCAATTGAAGCGATTACAAGCTTTGATGATGTCCGCAGAGAAACTTATCAATTGATTAAATTCTCGGGAACCAACCAGGAAACCAGCATCAACCAAAAACCGATTGTTAAAGAAGGACAGCGTGTTAAAAAAGGTGAAGTTATTGCTGATGGTTGCGCTACCGATCAAGGTGAATTGGCTCTCGGTAGAAACGTACTTGTTGCGTTTATGCCATGGCGCGGTTACAACTTTGAGGATGCTATCATTTTAAGTGAGAAACTTGTAGCCAACGATACCTTTACTTCTCTTCATGTTGAAGAATTCGAGTTGCAAGTTAGAGAAACTAAACGCGGTGAAGAAGAACTTACAAGAGAAATTCCAAACGTAAGCGAAGAAGCAGTAAAAAATCTTGACGAAAACGGAATTATTCATGTTGGTGCCGAAGTAAAAGAAGGCGATATACTTATCGGAAAAATTACTCCGAAAGGGGAAACCGATCCGACACCAGAAGAAAAATTGTTGCGCGCTATCTTTGGAGATAAAGCTGGTGATGTAAAAGACGCATCGCTTAAAGCTTCTCCCGGTATCCGCGGAACAGTTATTAAAACAAGATTATTCAGCCGTAAGAAAAAAGAAGCTGATGGTAAAAAGGTTGAGAAAAAATCTTTTGACCAAATCGAAGCTGCTCATAAATCAAAAGTAACAGCACATTACAAAAAATTAGTTGATAAATTAACTACCATCTGCGAAGGACAAACTTCTACTGGAATCCGCGATCTTGACGGTTCAGTTGTTCTTAGAAGTGGTACAACCATAAAAGAAAAAACTTTCTCCGATCTGGATGATGTAACAAAATTAGATTACACCGCGGGTTGGTTTGAAACTAAAAAAGTTAATCAGATTGTTCAAAGATTGTACGCAAATTACTTTGATCGCTTAGGTGATTTAGAAGAAGATTTTAAACGTGAGAAGATTAAAATACAAATAGGTGATGAGTTACCTCCTGGAATTGTTCAACTTGCAAAAGTATACGTTGCTAAAAAACGTAAAATTTCAGTTGGTGATAAAATGGCAGGTCGTCACGGAAACAAAGGTGTGGTTTCAAAGGTTGTTCCTGTTGAAGATATGCCTTTTATGCCAGACGGAACTCCTGTAGATATCATCTTGAATCCACTTGGGGTACCTTCTCGTATGAACCTTGGACAGTTATATGAAACAGCTTTAGGCTGGGTCGGAAAACTTCTCGGTGTTAAATTCGCTACTCCAATCTTCGATGGAGCAAAATTAAGCGATGTTGAAAGCTGGTTGGAAAAGGCCGGTCTGGAATCAGGCAGTAAAGTTCAACTTTATGATGGAAGAAGCGGTGATAAATTCCATCAGAAAGTAACTTGCGGTTATATTTATATGTTGAAACTTGGACACATGGTTGATGATAAAATCCATGCACGCTCAATAGGACCATACTCATTAATTACTCAGCAGCCTCTTGGCGGTAAAGCGCAATTTGGCGGTCAGAGATTTGGAGAAATGGAAGTTTGGGCACTTGAAGGTTACGGCGCATCGAACATTTTACAGGAAGTATTAACTGTAAAGAGCGATGACGTTGCCGGACGTTCAAAAGTGTATGAAGCCATTGTTAAAGGTGAAAATTTGCCGGTACCGAATGTACCGGAATCGTTTAACGTTCTTATTAAAGAACTCCAGGGCTTAGGCTTGGATATTCATATTAATTAACGCTAAATAATTTTATAACGTCCGCCTTTGGCGGATAAGGAGACATAAATGTCCTTTAGAAATCAAGAAAATACTTTAAAAGAAATATCAAACATTACAGTTACCCTGGCAAGTCCGGATGATATTCTCGCCCGTTCGCATGGTGAGATAACAAAACCAGAAACAATCAATTATAGAACTTTTCGTCCTGAAAAGGATGGACTTTTCTGTGAAAAGATTTTTGGACCGACCCGAGATTGGGAATGCTATTGCGGTAAATACAAAAGAATTCGTTACAAGGGTATTGTTTGCGATCGATGCGGTGTTGAAGTAACTCAAAAAAGTGTTCGTCGGGAAAGAATGGGGCACATTGCTCTTGCAGTTCCTGTTGTGCATATTTGGTTTTTCCGCTCCTTGCCCTCAAAGATCGGAAACATGCTCGGATTCAGTACTAAAGAACTTGAGAGAGTTATTTATTACGAGTCCTATGTTGTTATGAATCCTGGTCCAACCGGACTAAAACGAAAAGATCTTATTTCCGAAGATCAATATTTCGAAGTATTAAATTCATTACCTGCAGGTAACGACCGTCTCCCTGAAAATGATCCTAATAAATTCTACGCTCGTATTGGCGGTGATGCTGTTAAAGAATTACTAAAACAGACTGACACAGAAGCGCTATTCAATACCTTGCGTGAACAAGTTAAAGTTGAAACTTCGCAGCAGAAAAAAGAGGAAATTCTTAAAAGATTAAAAGTCATCGAAGCATTCCGCGAAAAAGAAGGAAAACTCCAGAACAAACCTGAATGGATGACCTTAAGCTACATTCCGGTTATTCCGCCGGAACTTCGTCCGCTTGTTCCATTAGAGGGAGGAAGATTTGCTACTTCAGATTTAAATGATTTATACAGACGTGTTATTATCAGAAATAACCGTTTGAAAAGATTAATTGATATTAAAGCTCCAGAAGTTATTCTTCGTAATGAAAAGAGAATGCTTCAAGAAGCTGTCGATGCACTATTTGATAATTCACGCCGCGGTTCCGCAGTTAGAAGCGATAACAACCGTCCTTTAAAATCTTTAAGTGATGTTCTTAAAGGTAAACAAGGAAGATTCCGTCAAAATCTTTTAGGTAAGAGAGTTGACTATTCCGGTCGTTCTGTAATCGTCGTTGGTCCAGAATTGAAGTTACACCAGTGCGGTTTGCCAAAGGATATGGCAATTGAATTATTTAAACCTTTTGTAATTAGAAAACTTATTGAGCGTGGACATAACAAAACAGTTAAAAGCGCTAAAAAAGTCGTTGATAGAAAAGACCCTATTATCTGGGAAGTTTTAGAAAAAATTATCGACGGGCACCCGGTATTATTAAACCGTGCACCAACACTGCACAGACTTGGTATCCAGGCTTTTCAACCGGTTCTTATTGATGAAAAAGCTATCCGTTTACATCCGATGGTTTGTACGGCATTCAACGCAGATTTCGACGGTGATCAGATGGCTGTTCACGTTCCGCTTTCTTATGAAGCTCAACTTGAAGCAGCATTATTAATGCTTAGCTCTCACAATATTCTTTCACCTCAAAACGGAAGTCCAATCGTAGTTCCAACACAAGATATCGTTCTTGGTTGCTACTATTTGACTAAGAAAAAAGATGGTGATGTTGGTGAAGGAATGAGTTTTAGTTCACCTGAAGAAGCTATTATTGCATACAATAATAGGATCGTTGGACTTCATGCAAAAGTTAATGTTCGCATTGACGGAGAGTTGATCGAAACAACAATCGGTAGAGTTATTTTCAATCAGATTGTTCCGAAAGAAATGGGATTTTTCAACCATCTGCTTATTAAGAAAACTTTTGGTGGATTCATCGGTAAAGTATTCCTTAAACTCGGTAACAAAGTTACTGCAAAGTTCCTTGATGATCTGAAAGCTACCGGATTCCGTTATGCTACTGCAGGCGGATTATCTATCAGCTTTAGCGATATGCTTATTCCTGCTGAAAAAGAAACTTACATCAGCAGTGCAAACGAAAAAGTTGAACAAATTCTTAATGAGCACGAACAAGGTGTTATTACCGATACTGAGCGCTATAATAAAATCATCGACGTTTGGACACATACCACGAACGACGTCGCTAAAATTTTGATGGAAAAATTAAAGAAAGCTGAAAACGGATTTAATGCGATTCACATGATGGTTGACTCTGGTGCTAGAGGTTCGCAAGAACAAGTTCGTCAGTTAGCCGGCATGCGTGGATTGATGATGAAACCGCAGAAATCTTTAAGCGGTCAAGCTGGAGAAATTATTGAAAACCCGATCATCGCTAACTTTAAAGAAGGATTGTCGGTTCTTGAATACTTTATATCTACACACGGTGCGAGAAAAGGTCTTGCCGATACAGCTCTTAAAACAGCTGATGCCGGTTACTTAACAAGAAGATTAGTTGACGTTTCTCAAGATGTTATTATTACTGATATTGATTGCGGAACTATTCTTGGAATTCATATCACTGCTTTAAAAGATGTTGAAGAAGAAAGAGAACCACTTGCAGAACGTATTACGGGTCGTGTTTCTCAAGAAGATATCTATGATTCAAAAACAGACGAACTGATTGTTGGTGCCGGTGAACTAATTACCGAAACTATCGCACAAAGTATTGAAGATGCCAATATTGATTCGGTTTATATTAGAACAGTACTTACATGCGAATCAAAACATGGAGTTTGTGCTAAATGTTACGGCAGAAACCTAACAACCGGTAAATTGGTTGAAGTCGGTGAAGCAGTTGGTGTTGTTGCCGCTCAATCAATTGGTGAACCTGGTACTCAGCTTACACTTAGAACTTTCCACTTAGGTGGTACTTCATCTCGTATTGCTAGTCAATCTCAAGTTGAATCTGCTGTTAGTGGTTATGTTAAATTCAATAGAATTAATTCGGTTGAAAAAGATGGATTCATGGGTAAAATTCAGGTTGTAACCGGACGCCGTGGTTCAGTAGAAATTTATGACGATAATGATGTAGTTATTAAAAAATATGATGTTCCTTACGGAGCTGAGTTGCATGTTCGTGAAGGTGCAAAAGTTACTAAGAAAACTCCTTTATATAATCACGATCCTTATAACTCGCTCATCATTAGTGATATTACCGGTAAAGTTAGATTTATCGACCTGATCGACAATAACACTATTCAGCAAATTACAGATGAGCAGACTGGACACGTTCAGAAAATCGTGATTGAGTCGAAAGACAAAAACTTGACACCGAGTATTGCTATTGAAGCTCATGATGGAACCACAAAAACATTCAACTTGCCGATCCGAGCATTCCTCTCTGTTGAAGAAGGAGAAGAAATTTTTGCTGGAACAATCCTTGCCAAAATTTCGAAACAAGCTTCAAAATCTAGAGACATTACAGGCGGTCTTCCAAGAGTTACAGAACTTTTTGAAGCCAGAAGCCCTCAAGAACCGGCAATTGTTTCTGAGATTGAAGGAATCGTAAAATTCGGTGCAAAGAAGAAAGGATCGAGAGAAATTCTTGTTGTGGCGATTGATGAATCCGATCAGAAAAAATATAACGTCCCGTTGTCTAAGCACGTTTTAGTCCAAGAGGGAGACGAAATCCCAGCTGGTGAAAAAATCACCGATGGACCAATTAATCCGCATGACATTTTGAAAATTAACGGAACAAATGCGGTTCAGGAATATTTATTAAACGAAATTCAAGATGTTTACCGCCTCCAGGGTGTTAAGATTAATGATAAACATATTGAAGTTATCGTAAGACAAATGTTACAGAAATTGCGTATTGTTGACTCAGGTGACTCGAAATTCTTAGAAGATGATACTGTTGATCGGTATGACTTCTTTGAAGAAAACCAGAGACTATTGAACTCATCGGTTGTTGTTTCAAAAGGTGATTCCAAGTTAAAAGAAGGTCAAGTTATCAGTAAATCAAAACTTCGTGAAATCGATGCTGATCTTAAGAGAAAAGCAAAGAAAGAAGTTGAAGTTAGAGATGCAAAACCTGCAACATTTGAACATATTCTGCTTGGGATTACTCAGGCTGCATTATCTACTGAGAGCTTTATTTCAGCGGCTTCCTTCCAGGAAACCACTAAAGTCTTAACAAATGCAGCGATTGCAGCTAAAAATGATACACTGCGTGGACTGAAAGAAAATGTTGTCATGGGACAACTAATACCAGCTGGAACTGGACTTAAGAAATACAAAAACGTTATTTTGAAATCAGCTGAACCGGAAGTGACAGAAACAGAAGTGATTTCACAAGAAGCCTAAAATAAAAAGCAAAAATCAGACTGGTTTTCTTGACAAAAAATAATATTAATCATATATTGTAAGGCTAATTTTTTTAATTAAAGAATTTTTGGAGAGTTTTTAGTGCCAACAATCAACCAATTAGTGCGAAAAGGTCGCAAGGTTATTAAATCGAACAGTAAGGCCCCCGCCCTTGACGGATGCCCACAAAAGCGTGGAGTTTGTACAAGAGTTTATACAACTACTCCCAAAAAACCTAACTCTGCTTTAAGAAAAGTAGCAAGAGTTCGCTTAACCAATAACATGGAAGTTACGGCCTACATTCCAGGTGAAGGTCATAATTTGCAGGAACACTCTATTGTATTAATTAGAGGTGGAAGAATCAAAGATCTTCCGGGTGTTCGTTATCATATTATTCGTGGAACACTTGATACCAGTGGTGTGGAAGATAGAAAACAAAGTAGATCTAAATATGGTGCTAAAAAACCTAAATCGAAATAAGAAGTATGAGAAAGAAAAGAGCTGAAAAGCGATACATAAAGCCGGATCCTAAGTTTAACGACATGGTTGTTGCAAAATTTGTTAATGCAATCATGTATGAAGGGAAAAAATCTGTTGCAAGAGATATTGTTTACTCTGCATTTGATATTTTGGAAGAAAAAACTAAAAAACCCGGTATTGAAGTCTTTAAAAAAGCAATGAGCAATGTTCAACCTCTTATTGAAGTTCGCAGTAGAAGAGTTGGCGGAGCAACCTATCAAGTTCCTATGGAAGTGCGTCCAGAAAGACGTATCGCTTTAGCAATGAGATGGATTAAGACTTATGCTCGTAAACGTAGCGAAAAATCTATGTCAGTTAAATTAGCAAATGAATTATTGGCTGCTTCAAACAATGAAGGAGCTTCCGTAAAGAAAAAAGAAGAGACACATAAAATGGCTGAAGCAAATAAAGCTTTTGCTCATTTTAAATGGTAATGTAAATTAAGAAAGTAGAATGGCACAAGTTTACCCTATAAATAAAGTTCGTAATATTGGAATCATGGCTCACATTGACGCCGGTAAAACTACTACGACTGAAAGAATTTTGTATTATACCGGAAAGTTACACCGACTTGGTGAAGTGCATGACGGCGCTGCGACGATGGATTGGATGGAACAGGAAAAGGAACGTGGAATTACGATTACCAGCGCTGCTACAACTTGTTATTGGTTAGATCATCAAATTAATATTATTGACACCCCGGGACACGTTGACTTTACAGCCGAAGTTGAAAGATCCTTACGCGTACTGGATGGTGCTATCGCTTTATTCTGTGCAGTTGGCGGTGTTGAACCTCAATCTGAGACTGTTTGGAGACAAGCTGATAAATATCAAGTCCCAAGAATTGCTTTTATTAACAAGATGGATCGCATTGGTGCTGATTTTTACAATGCTTTGCAAATGATCCGTGAAAGATTGGGAGCGAATGCAATTCTAGTTACCCTACCAATAGGCGAAGGGGACATGTTTTCTGGAATTATTGATTTGATTTCTTTTAAATCCAGAATTTTTCATGAAGAAACTCTTGGTAGTACCTATGACGAGATGGAAATTCCTCATGACCTAGTTGAAATTGCAAATAAGTATCGCACAGAGATGCTTGAAGCAGTTTCCGATGTTGATGACACTCTTTTGGAAAAATATCTTGCTGGAGAAGAAATTTCCGAACAAGAAATAATTAAAGTTTTAAGAACAGCAACGATCGAAGCAAAGATTATTCCTGTTCTTTGTGGCTCATCATTTAAAAACAAAGGCGTTCAACGTTTATTGGATGCTGTGGTTGACTTTTTGCCTGCTCCTTCAGATACCGGAGAGGTTACTGCACATCATGTTAATTCGAACGACTCGGTAACCAGAAAGATCGACGAAAAGGAAAAATTCACTGCTTTAGCTTTTAAAATGATGAATGATCCTTTTGTTGGTAAACTTACCTTTTTTAGAGTATATGCCGGTAAACTTGAGTCTGGTTCATACGTTTATAATTCTGTTAGCCAGAAAAAGGAAAGAATTAGCAGATTATTACAAATGCATGCAAATCATCGTGAGGAAGTTTCAACTGTACGAGCCGGTGATATTGCTGCAGCAATTGGTTTGAAATATACAAGAACCGGTGATACGCTTTGTAGCGAAGATGATCCGGTCATTATGGAGAAAATTGTATTCCCAGAACCAGTTATTCAAATTGCTATTGAACCAAAAACTAAAGCAGATCAGGATAAACTCTCTGAAGCTTTATCAAAATTATCAGAAGAAGACCCAACATTCAAAGTTAAAGTAGATGATGAAACCAGTCAGACTTTGATAAGTGGTATGGGTGAACTTCACCTTGAAATTCTTGTAGATAGAATGAGACGTGAATTCAAAGTAGAAGCAAATGTTGGAAAACCGCAAGTTGCTTACCGCGAAACAATCACGCAATCTGTTAACGCAGAAGGCAAGTTTGTTAAACAATCAGGCGGACGCGGAAAATTTGGTCATGTTTGGTTAGAAATTAGCCCGAATGAAGTCGGTAAAGGCTATGAATTTATTAATGCAATTGTAGGTGGCGTTGTTCCCAAGGAATATATCGCTCCTGTTTCAGCCGGAATTCAAGAAGCCATGAAAAACGGTGTAGTTGCCGGTTTCCCAATGGTAGACATTAAAGTTAAATTATATGACGGTTCATATCATGATGTAGATTCAGATGAATTGTCATTCAAAGTTGCCGGTTCAATGGGATTTAAGGCTGGTGCAAGAAAAGCTAATCCAATTCTCTTAGAGCCAATTATGGCAGTAGAGGTAATTTCACCCGAAGATTATCTTGGGGATGTTATGGGTGACCTAAACTCGAGAAGAGGAAGAATAGAAGGATTTTCAGCTAGAAAAGATGCTCAAGTAATAAAAGCTCAAGTTCCACTTGCTGAAATGTTTGGTTATTCTACTGTATTGCGTTCAATGACGCAAGGAAGAGCCATTTATTCGATGCAATTTTCACATTATTCCGAAGTTCCAAAATCGGTTGCCGAAGAAATTGCTGAAAAATCATCCGGAAAAAGTCATTAATAAAATAATTAATATTTAAGAACTCAAAGAAAGTAAGTAAAAAGGAGAATTAAATGGCCAAAGAAAAATTTGACAGAAGTAAGCCGCACGTAAACGTCGGAACAATCGGTCACGTAGATCATGGTAAAACAACCTTAACTGCAGCTATAACAATGGCTCTTGCAAGAAAAGGTCTTTCTCAAGTGAGAACTTTCGACTCTATTGATAATGCTCCTGAAGAAAGAGAACGTGGTATTACCATTGCAACAGCTCACGTAGAATATTCAACCGCTAACAGACACTATGCTCACGTTGACTGTCCTGGTCACGCAGATTATGTTAAAAACATGATCACTGGTGCTGCTCAGATGGACGGTGCTATTCTTGTAGTTGCTGCGACAGACGGACCTATGCCTCAAACAAGAGAACACATTCTTTTAGCTCGCCAAGTAGGTGTACCTAGAATCGTAGTTTTCATGAATAAAGTTGATGCAGTAGATGATCCTGAATTGATCGATCTCGTTGAAATGGAAATCAGAGAATTATTGAGCAAATATGAATTCCCTGGCGATGATATTCCGATCGTTAAAGGTTCTGCTTTACACGCTTTGGAAGCTGGCGCAAGCAACGCTGATCCAAGCGATCCACGTTATAACTGTATCTGGGAACTTATGGATGCAGTAGATAGCTACGTTCCAGTTCCTGAAAGAAGTGTTGATAAACCTTTCTTGATGCCTGTTGAAGACGTTTTCTCAATCACTGGTCGTGGTACCGTTGCTACTGGAAGAGTTGAAAGAGGACAAGTTAAAATTCAGGAAGAAGTTGAACTTATTGGTTTAGGCTTACACAAAAAGACAGTTGTAACCGGTATCGAAATGTTCAGAAAAGAATTAGATGCTGCTATGGCTGGTGATAACGCCGGTATCCTTTTACGTGGTGTCGATAAAAATGAAATTGAAAGAGGAATGGTTCTTGCTAAAACAGGAACGATTACTCCTCACAAGAAATTTGAAGCTCAGGTTTACATCCTTTCAAAAGATGAAGGTGGACGTCATACTCCATTCTTCAACGGTTATCGTCCTCAGTTCTATTTTAGAACAACCGACGTAACCGGTGTAGCTTCCTTACCGGAAGGTGTTGAAATGGTTATGCCTGGTGACGACGTTAAGTTATCAATCGTACTCATCACTACAATTGCGATGGAAGAAGGATTACGCTTCGCTATCCGTGAAGGTGGTCGTACAGTTGGTGCTGGTGTTGTTGGTAAAATTATAGAATAAATGAAATGAATAGCGAAAAGGGAGTTTAAGACTCCCTTTTTGTGTCTAAATAATTGTTAAGGAGATAAGTAAGTGCCTGGTCAAAAGATTCGTATTAAACTAAAATCATATGATCATATTTTGATTGATAAATCGACTGAAAAGATTATTAAAACCGTTAGAAGTACCGGTGCAGTCGTTTCAGGACCGATTCCGTTGCCTACAAAGCGCACCGTTTATACTGTTCTCCGTTCTCCTCACGTTGATAAAAAATCCCGTGAGCAGTTCGAAACCAGAGCTCACAAAAGAATTATTGATATTCATAATTCTAATTCCAAAACAATTGATTCTTTGAGTAAGCTGGATATACCAGCTGGTGTTGACATTGAGATTAAGTTATAATGAAGATGGAGTAACCATGTCCGGGTTATTAGGTAAAAAATTAGGTATGACAAATATTTACGATGCAGAAGGTCAACGGATTGTTGCAACCGCTATTGAAGTTGGACCATGCAAAGTAACAGCTATTAAAACCGTAGAAAAAAATGGTTATGCTGCATTGCAATTAGGTTTTCAAGAGAAAAAAGAAAAAGCATTTTCTAAACCTGAAGTAGGTTTTTTCAAAAAGAACAATCTTCCTTGCTATGCGGTTCTTAAAGAGTTTGCTTTTCCTTCAGTTGATGCTTACAAAGTTGGAGATGACATTAGCGTTTCTTTTTTCACCGAAGGTGAATCAATTAAAGTTCGTGGAATCAGTAAAGGAAAAGGATTCCAGGGTGTTATGAAACGCCATGGTTTTGGCGGTGTTGGTGGAACCACCCACGGTCAAAGCGATCGTTTAAGAGCTCCAGGTTCTATCGGCGCTTCGTCATATCCGTCAAGAGTTTTTAAAGGTCAGAGAATGGCTGGAAGAATGGGTAACGATTCAGTAACCGTTCATAACTTGAAGGTCCTTAAAGTTAACGCTGAAAAAAATGTAATTTTTGTTAAAGGAAGTATTCCAGGATCAATTAACTCAATAGTTGAATTGTATAAAAAGTAGTTTGGTATAAAAATGTTAGTAGATGTTTACAAAATAGATGGCACTTTGTCCGGTGAAAAAGTAGAATTAACCGATAGTGTTTTCGGAATTGAACCGAATGACCACGTAATTTATTTATCGGTTAAAGCTTTTCTTGCAAACCAAAGACAAGGAACACATAAATCCAAAGAACGCGGCGAAGTAAGCGGCGGTGGTAAAAAACCCTGGAAGCAAAAAGGAAGAGGCGGTGCTCGTGCCGGTACTACTCGTTCTCCATTATGGGTTGGTGGCGGAACAATTTTTGGACCTCGTCCTAGAGATTACAGACAAGATTTACCTAAAAAAGTTAAAGCTCTTGCAAGAAGATCAGCTTTAAGTTACAAAGTTAAAGATGAGCAATTAGTTGTTGTTGATGACTTTAATTTTGATAGCCCTAAAACACAAAGTTTTCTCTCTATTTTGAAGGCATTAAAGATCGAAGGTAAAAAGACTTTGGTTTTAACCAACGGGAAACAAGAAAATGTTTGGAAATCCGGAAGAAATATTAATAAAGTAAAAGTTCTTGAAGCACAGAATGCTGCTCCATATCAGATTCTTAACAACCAAGTTCTTTTAGTTCAGAAAAGTGCAATTGAAGTGTTGAATAATCAAGTTGCGCAGAAAGAGGTGGTAAGCTAATGCAAGGAATTTTGATTAAACCCCTTTTTACGGAAAAAGTTACAAAAAGTAACACTGATGAAAACAAATACGGATTTGTAGTTTCTGTTAATGCTAACAAAATTGAAATTGCAAAAGCCATCGCAAAAAAGTTTAATGTTACGGTTACTTCGGTTAATACGGTTGTAAACAAAGGCAAAGTTAAAACTCAACTCTCCAAAAGAGGAAGATTTATTGGCAGCACAGCTAAATACAAAAAAGCTTTTGTTTCTTTGAAGACCGGTGATAAAATAGATTTATTTGAGCAAGTTTAAGAAAATTGGATTTGGAGCTACGATAAATGGCAATTAGAAAAATGAAACCCGTTACTCCCGGAACACGATTTATGTCGGTTTCAACGTTTGATGAAATCACAAAATCAACCCCGGAAAAATCGTTAACGGTATCCTTAAAAAAGTCCGGCGGTAGAAATAATCACGGACGCATAACCTCACGCCATATTGGTGGTGGTCATAAAAGAAGATATCGTTTAATTGATTTCAAGAGAAATAAATTCGGTATTCCTGCAAAAGTTTTCTCGATCGAATATGATCCGAACAGAACTGCCAGAATTGCTCTTTTACATTATGCTGATGGTGAAAAAAGATATATCATCGCCCCTGATGGATTAAAAGTTGGTGAATCGATTCAATCCGGTCCCGGCTCTGAAATTAAAGTTGGTAATGCACTTCCATTAAAAGAATTACCACTTGGAAGTTTTTTACACAACGTTGAAATGAAACCTGGCAAAGGTGGACAAATTGGAAGAAGCGCTGGCGCTGCTATCCAATTAATGGCTAAAGAAGGTGAATACGCTCAATTGAAACTTACTTCCGGTGAAATAAGATTGGTTAGGTTAGAATGTTATGCTACTTACGGAACCGTAAGCAATGCTGAACAAACTAACTTAAGCCAGGGTAAAGCCGGTAGAAACAGATGGCGCGGAATTCGTTCTTTTGTCCGCGGTGTTGCAATGAACCCGGTAGATCACCCGATGGGGGGCGGTGAAGGTAAAACTTCAGGCGGTGGACATCCAGTATCACCATGGGGCCAAAAAGCCAAAGGTCTTAAGACCAGAAAACATAAAAAAGTATCTAATAAACTTATTATCAAAAGACGAAAGTAAGTAGAGAGTTAATATGCCTCGTTCAGTTAAAAAAGGTCCTTTTATTGATCTTAAATTGTTGAAGAAAGTTCAAGTACTCAATCAAACCAGTCAGAAGAAAATTATCAAGACTTGGTCACGCTCTTCAACTATTTCACCGGAATTTGTTGGACACACTATTGCGGTTCACAACGGCAATAAAATGATCCCGATTTACATTACGGAAAATATGGTTGGACACAAACTCGGTGAGTTTTCTCCGACTCGTATTTTTAGAGGTCATCCTGGAACTAAAGCTGAAAAAGCATCAAAAGCGAAATAGGACGGAATAAAGGTTTATGGAAGCAAAAGCTGTTACAAGATATATCGGTTCATCACCAAGAAAAATGAGATTGGTAATTGATCTCATTAGAGGAGTTTCCGTTGATAAAGCAATTGAGATCCTTCATTTTCAACCGAAGCACGCATCTAAAGATGCTGAAAAAACTTTACGTTCTGCAGTCGCTAATCTTATTAATAAAGAAGACGGCGTAAAAGTTGAACCAAGCGAATTGTTTGTTAAAACAGCATTCGTAGATCAAGGACCGACTGCAAAACGAATTTCACCGGCACCAATGGGCCGCGCATTTAGAATTAGAAAACGCTCATGCCACGTCACTATTGTGGTAGCAACAAAATAAATTAGGAGATTTCTTTTTGGGACAAAAAACAAATCCGATCGGTTTTAGAGTTGGCATCATTAGAGGATGGGACTCGAATTGGTATGAAAATCATAGTTATGCTAAGAAGTTAAAAGAAGATGACAAACTTCGTGCTTATGTTCGTAACAGATTAAAAAAGGCTGGTATTTCTAAAATCATTATTGATAGAACTACAAAAAATATCATTCTTAACATTCATACTTCAAGACCGGGTGTAGTTATCGGAAAGAGTGGAAAAGAGATCACTCAGCTTGAACAAGAATTACGTCAAGTAACTGAAAAAGAAGTTAAGATTCAAATCTCTGAAATAAAAAGACCTGAATTAGATGCGTACTTAGTTGCTGAAAACATTGCTAACCAACTTGTTGGTAGAATATCATTCAGAAGAGCAATGAAATCAGCAATCAACTCAACGATGAGAATGGGAGCTGAAGGTATAAAGATTATGTGTTCCGGTCGTTTAGGTGGTGCAGAAATGGCCAGAACTGAGCAATATAAAGAAGGAAGAGTTCCGCTACATACAATCCGTGCTGATATAGATTATGCAAACGGAAGAGCGGAAACCATTTACGGTTCGATCGGAATAAAAGTGTGGATCTGCCGTGGTGAAATTTTAGGTAAACGAGCTTCAGAATAATATTACTGTAGGAGTTTTTTTAATATGTTAATGCCCAAAAGAGTTAAGTTTAGAAAATCGCAGCGCGGAAGAATGGCCGGAAAAGCCAAACGCGGCAGTACGATTGCTTTCGGAGATTTCGGTCTAAAAGCTCTTGAACCACAATGGATTACCAGCAGACAAATTGAAGCTTGTCGTGTTGCTTTATCAAGAAAAATGAAACGTGATGGTAAAGTTTGGATCAGAATTTTTCCGGATAAACCGGTTTCCAAAAAACCTCTCGAAACAAGAATGGGAAAAGGTAAAGGCGGTCCGGAGTTTTGGGTTGCTGTTGTAAAACCTGGAAGAATTATGTTTGAAGTTTCCGGCGTAACTAAAGAAGTGGCTCATGAAGCTCTTAAAGTTTGCGCACACAAACTTCCTATTAAAACAAAAATTATTGCAAGACCGGATTACGAATAAACATTGGTAAATGAATATGAAACTTTCTGAAATAAAAGAAATGTCTTCCGAAGAAATTGGGAAGCAAATAATTGCGGAAGGAAGCAACCTGGTTGATCTTCGCTTCTCACACGAGTTAAAACAGTTGACGAACACTGCAAAACTTCGTTCAACAAAAAAAGATATTGCAAGAATGAAAACCATCTTAAAAGAAAGAGCCCTTGCAGAAAAGAAATCCAGCCAGGTGTTGGATAAAGGAGTCGATGCTTAATCATGGAAAAGAGATCGTTACGTAAAACCAGACAAGGTAAAGTTGTAAGCAACAAAATGGAAAAAACCATTACGGTTTCAATTGAGCGCAAAGTTCCTCATTCTGTTTACAAGAAATATTTTAAGAAAACAACAAAATTGATGGCTCACGACGAAAAGAACGAATGCAATATCGGCGACGTTGTTAAAATTATGGAAACCAGACCGCTGAGCAAAATTAAAAGATGGCGCTTAGTTGAAGTTGTTGAAAAAGCAAAGTAGTTAAAGCAAGGAGTTAATGAGATGATTCAAGAAGAAACCAATTTAGTAGTTGCGGATAACTCCGGCGCTAAAAAAGTACGCTGCATCAGGGTATTAGGAGGCAGTGGAAGACAATATGCAAGTTTGGGAGACTTAATAGTCGTTACCGTTAAGTCGGCAATTCCTAACGGTCAAGTAAAAAAAGGTGAAGTTTCAAGAGCCGTAATTGTTAGAACAAACAAAGAAGTAAGAAGAAAAGACGGTTCATATATTCGATTTGATGAAAATGCAGCAGTTCTTTTAAACGCTCAGAACGAACCAAAAGGAACTCGTATCTTTGGTCCGGTAGCAAGAGAACTAAGAGAAAAACAGTTCATGAAAATAGTTTCCTTAGCCCCAGAAGTTTTATAATAGGTTAACCATGCGAATTAAAAAAAATGATACTGTAGTCGTAATTGCCGGAAACGACAAAAATAAAACCGGAAAAGTTTTAAAAGTATATCCAAAGGTTGATCGTTTGATTGTTGAAGGAATTAACATTCACAAACGTCATACAAAACCTTCACAAAAAAGTCAGCAAGGCGGAATCATTGCAAAAGAAGCGCCGATACATGTTTCTAATGTAATGATCGTTGATCCGAAATCAAGTGGACGTACAAGAATTGGTTCTAAAATAATTATTGATGAAAAAACAGGCAAAAAGAAAATTGCACGCGTAAGCAAAGCTTCCGGCGAGATGTTATAAGTAATCATCATTTTCTAAAGGTTTGAAGATATAATGGCAGAAAAAAAAGTAAAACAACCCGCTCAAAGCGGAACACCTGATAAAAAAGGTAAAGCACCAAAAGAAGCTCCTAAAGAAGTAGCTGCAGCGGCTCCTGAAGTAAGAGTTCCAAACAGACTTTTAGGTGTTTACAGAAAGCAGATCGTTCCGGATTTAATTAAAAAATTAAATTACAAGAACGTGATGCAAGTTCCCAAGCTTACAAAGATTGTTGTAAATATGGGTGTTGGCGCAGCGGCTTCCGATGCAAAAGTTATGGAAGAAGCTATCCGGGATCTCGAAACAATAGCCGGACAAAAAGCAAGTGTGCGTAAAGCTAAAAAAGATATTTCAAACTTCAAACTCCGTAAAGGCGTTAGCATTGGTGTGATGGTTACTTTGCGCAAAGAAAGAATGTACGAGTTCCTTGACCGTTTTATAAACGTTGCACTTCCTCGTGTTAGAGATTTTAAGGGACTTTCTGATAAGTCATTCGACGGAAGAGGTAACTATTCAATCGGTGTTAAAGAACAGATCATCTTCCCGGAAATTAATGCCGACAAAGTGCTTAAAGTATTAGGAATGGATATTACTTTGGTTACCACTGCAAATACAGATGCTGAAGCATTTGAACTTTTACAGGCTTTTGGTTTCCCTTTCAGAAAAAAAGAAATTAAATAAGGTTAAAGGATTTTTCATGGCAAGAAAGTGTTTAATTGCAAGAGAAGAAAAAAGAAAAGTATTGGTTGAAAAATATCAACAAATTCGCAAAGACCTCAAAGAAAAAGGTGAGTGGGACGGTTTACAGACTCTCCCAAGAAACTCTGCTAAAATTCGCTTGCACAACAGATGTATGATTACAGGAAGATCCAGAGGATATCACAGAAAATTCGGAGTCTCTCGTTTAGTTCTACGTGAAAAAGCTTTGCGTGGTGAAATTCCGGGTTTAAAAAAGGCAAGCTGGTAAAGGAGATTTTATGGCAGTAACAGATCCAATTGCAGATTTATTAACTAGAATTAGAAACGCAGTTAAAGCACAAAAAAGGAGAGTTGATATTCCTTTTTCTAACCAAAAAAAGGGAATTGTAGAAATCTTAAAAGCACAAAATTTCATCGTCGATTATCAAATTATTGAAGACGATAAACAAAACGTCCTCAGAGTTTTCCTCCGCTACACAAACGGAGTTTCTGCACTTAGCGGTTTAGAAAGAATCAGCAAGCCGGGATTACGCATTTATTCACAGAAAGAAAATCTCCCGAGAGTGCTAAACGGTTATGGTATTTCAATTATCTCCACTTCGAAAGGTTTGCTTACTGATAAACAAGCAAGACGCGAAGCAGTTGGTGGAGAAATTATTTGTAAAATTTGGTAATTTTTAACGGAGTTTTGTAGTGTCACGAATTGGAAAAAAACCGGTAGTAATACCTTCAAATGTAACCGTAAAATTAAACGGTCAGGCTCTTTCGGTTAAAGGACCGAAAGGGGAATTAAATGATACTTTTCATCCAAATATTTCTCTTGAAATTAAGGATAATGAAATTATTGCAACCCGTTCGGACGATCAAAAAGAAAATCGTGCCTTACACGGATTAACTCGTTCATTAATTCAAAACATGATCTTGGGTGTTAGTGAAGGTTACTCAAAAACTTTAGACATCGTTGGAGTTGGATACCGTGTTGAACTAAAGGATAACAATCTCCTTATCAACATCGGATATTCACACCCGATTTACTTTATTCCGCCAGCTGGCATTACTTTACAAGCACCGGCACCAACACAAATCGTTATATCGGGAATTGATAAACAACTTGTTGGAGCTGTTGCCTCTAAAATTAGATCAATACGTAAACCTGAACCTTACAAAGGTAAAGGAATTAAATATTCAACTGAAGTTATTAGAAGAAAAGCCGGAAAGACCGCTGGTAAATAAGATTAGGAGCTTTGAAAAAAGATGTCTGTAAAAAAAGCAAATAGAGAACGTTCAAAAACTAAAATAAGAAAAAAGATTTCCGGAACTGCTGAAAGACCGCGTTTAACCGTCTACAGAAGTTTAAACAAAATTTATGCACAAATGATTGATGATGTTACCGGAAAAACACTTGTTGCCGCTTCTGATTTAACTAAAGAATTAGCCGAATCCTTAAAGCAGGCAAAAGGCAAAATTGCAAAAAGCAAAGTGATTGGAAACTTTATTGCAAAATCGGCATTAGAAAAAAATATTATAGCTGCAGTGTTTGATAGAAACGGCTATCGTTACCATGGTAGAGTTCAAGCATTAGCAGAAAGCGCCAGAGAAGGCGGATTAAAATTATAAAAATGATTGCCGGGTCGTCTAATGGTAGGACAACGCCCTTTGGAGGCGTCTGCGGAGGTTCGAATCCTCCCTCGGCAGCATAAAAATTTCATTTGAAGGAAGTTAAACGGAGTATTAATTGAAAAAAAATGTAAAAGCGAACGAACAACCGGTTGACGGATTAAAAGAAAAAGTTGTTCATATTAACCGCGTTGCTAAAGTTGTTAAAGGTGGACGCCGTTTTAGTTTTAATGCTATTGTTGTTGTTGGCAACGGTGAAGGTACTGTAGGTGTTGGCCTCGGTAAAGCTAACGAAGTTACAGACGCAATTTCTAAAGGTGTTGACGATGCCAAGAAGAATTTGGTTTCCGTTACCCTTCATAAAAATACTATTCCTCATGAAATCATCGGCAAGTTTGGAGCCGGAAAAGTTTTATTGAAACCTGCTTCTGCTGGAACCGGGCTTATTGCCGGCGGTGGAGTTAGAGCAGTATTGGAAGCCGCAGGAGTTCAAGACATTCTCACAAAATCTTTAGGATCAAGTAATCCGCATAACCAGGTAAAAGCAACATTAAATGCATTGCAGTGTTTAATCAGCGCTAAATCCATGGCTGCAAAAAGAGTGATGTCAGTTAACCAATTGTTTAATGCATAAAGAGATGATGATGGCTAAGAAATTAAAAATAACTCAAACACGCAGTATTATTGATAGACCGGTAAGACAAAAAGCTACGATCAAAGCATTAGGGCTTGGTAGACCGAATTATCAGGTTATTCATAACGACACTCCTCAGATCAGAGGAATGGTAAAAAAAATTCCCCATTTAGTTTCTGTTGAAGAAATTACAGAATAGTTTAAAGAAAAGGTTAGTTTATGGATGTTTTAAGTAATCTAAATTATGCTAAAGGTTCAAAAAAACCTCGTAAGAGAATTGGTAGAGGTGAAGGTTCCGGACACGGCGGTACATCTACAAAAGGTATGAACGGACAGCATTCACGTTCCGGCGCTAAATTTAGAGCTTGGTTTGAAGGCGGTCAAATGCCTTTGCAACGTAGAATTCCAAAATTTGGTTTTACAAATACTTTTAAAAAAGAATTTCAAATTATTAATGTTTCCGATCTCCAAAAATTAGCCGATAAATCAACTCTTCCTTCAGTGCTTACTGTTGAAGAATTGGTAAATATCGGAGTACTTTCTTCTAAAAAACTTCCTTTGAAGATTTTAGGAAACGGTGAACTTAAAGCTAAACTATCTCTCGAAGCTAACGCCGTCAGTCAATCAGCAAAAGCCAAAATTGAAGCTGTTGGCGGTTCAATTAAATTAGTTTAATGCGGTTATAAATGTCGAAAATTACAGATACCTTTCGCAATATTTTCAAGATAACGGAACTCCGCCAGAGAATTGTATACACTTTGGTAGTGTTATTGATTGTTCGTTTCGGAGCTCACGTTACTGTTCCCGGTGTTGATGCAACTCTTTTAACTCAGGCGATGAAAAACCAAACCAGCGACAACTTGTTTGGTCTTTACGATTTGTTTGTTGGTGGAGCTTTTCACAACGCTGCAATTTTTGCATTGGGAATTATGCCCTACATCTCAGCATCAATTATATTACAATTGATGGGAGCTGTTGTTCCTTATTTTCAAAAGCTTCAACAAGAAGGTGAAGAGGGAAGAAAGAAAATAACACAACTTACTCGATATGGTACGGTTCTTATTTCTGCGATGCAGGCTTGGGGAATTACGATTCGCTTAAAAAATATTGATGTACAAGGTGTTTCAATTATTCCTCCTCAGGTTCAGGGAATGTTTTGGGTTTTATCGACCATCTTAATCTTAACCGCCGGTACCGTGTTCATGATGTGGCTTGGTGAACAGATAACAGAAAGAGGACTAGGGAACGGTATCTCTTTAATTATTTTCATTGGAATTATCGATCGTTTCCCATATGCGTTGCTTGATGAATATCAGATGATTTCTCAAGGAACCAGAAGTTTAGTAGTTGAGATTGTCATCATCTCTTTTATGGTGTTGGTAATTGCTGGAGTAATTTTGGTTACACAAGGAACAAGAAGAATCCCGGTTCAATATGCTAAAAGAGTTGTTGGAAGAAAAGTTTATGGTGGAGTTACTCAGTATATTCCATTACGTGTAAACACAGCCGGAGTTATGCCGATCATTTTTGCGCAGTCAATTATGTTTATCCCGAACACCGTTTTACAATTTTTCCCGGATAATGAATTTTTACAAAGTGTTGCAAGTTACTTTAATTACACTTCACCAGTTTATGCATTTTTGTATGCAATGGTGATAATTTTCTTCACCTATTTTTATACGGCAATTGCTTTCAATCCGAAAGATGTTGCAGACAATATGAAAAAACAAGGTGGATTTATTCCTGGAATTCGTCCTGGAAAACATACATCGGATTTTATTGATAATATTTTAACAAAAATTACTTTGCCGGGTTCTTTCTTTCTTGCGATTATCGCAATATTACCAACTTTTGTTGGCGGTTTCGGAGTCTCCGGTAGATTTGCTCAATTCTTTGGCGGAACTAGTTTATTGATTATAGTTGGTGTTGCGTTAGATACTTTGCAGCAAATTGAGTCTCACTTATTGATGAGACATTATGACGGTTTTATGAAATCAGGTAAAATTAAGGGCAGAAGAGCCTAAGCTAAGTTGATAATCATAAAGACCAAAAAAGAAATTGATTTTATTAGAGAAAGTTGTTTAATTGTTGCCGAGACTCTTCAGCTTGTTAAAAAAAGTGTAAGAGTTGGAATTACAACTAAAGAATTAGATTTAATAGCGGAAGATTATATTTTAACAAAAAACGCGAAACCGGCTTTCAAAGGGTATTCGCAAGGTGACGGGAATCCTTTTCCGGCTACCATTTGTTCTTCGAGAAATTGTGAAGTTGTGCACGGAATTCCTTCAAAAACCACTCTGAATGATGGTGATATTATTTCGATAGACGTTGGAGTAAACAAAAATGGTTTTTTCGGAGATGCCGCTTTAACGGTTGCTGTCGGGAATATTTCTCCAGAGGTTCAAAAACTGATGGATGTAACTGAAAAATCGCTTTACCGGGGAATAGACGAAGCGATTGAAAACAGACGCCTGCACAATATTTCAAACGCAATTCAATCCTTTGTTGAAGAAAACGGTTTTTCTATAGTAAGAGAATTAACCGGACACGGAGTTGGAAAACGGTTGCATGAAGATCCTTCTATCCCTAATTATGGGAAAAGAGATTCAGGTCCCAAATTAAAAAGTGGAATGACCCTTGCAATCGAACCGATGGTGAATATGGGAAAGAAAGAAGTTGTTGTAGGTTACGACGGCTGGACGGTGCTGACAAAAGATGGATTGCCATCAGCTCATTTTGAGCATACTATTTTAGTAACTAACGGGAAACCGGAAATTTTAACAGTTTGTTGATATGGCAAAGCAAGGTCCTATAAAAGTTGATGGTGTAATTTCTGAAACCTTACCCAACGCACATTTTAAAGTACAGTTGGATAATGGTCATGAAATTCTTGCTCACATTTCTGGCAAAATGAGAATGCATTTTATAAAAATACTGGTTGGAGATAAAGTATCTGTTGAACTATCGCCCTATGATCTCACAAAAGGCAGAATTACCTACAGATATAAATAAGCGGAGAAAATATGAAAGTTCGATCATCTGTAAAGAAAATTTGTGATAACTGCAAAGTTATCAAACGCAAAGGTGTTGTGCGAGTGATCTGTAAAAATCCTAAACACAAGCAACGCCAAGGTTAATTTTAAAATAAAGGAGATACATAGTTGGCTCGTATAGCTGGAGTTGATTTACCCAAAAACAAAAAAGTCTTTTTTGGTCTTCAATATATCTTTGGTATTGGTGAACAAATAGCGAAAGAAGTTTTAGAAAAAGCAAACATCGATGGTGACAAGAAAATTTCTGCATTAACAGAAGATGAAGTTGGTGCTATCCGTGGTGTATTGCAAGCAGATTATAAAGTTGAAGGAGCTCTCCGTTCCGAAGTTCAGCAGAATATTAAACGTTTAATGGATATCGGCAGCTACCGCGGTCTTCGCCACAGAAGAAGTCTTCCGGCTAGAGGTCAGAGAACCAGAACTAATTCAAGAACTCGTAAAGGCAAGCGCAAAACAGTTGCCGGCAAAAAGAAAACTCCAACTAAGAAATAATTAAATAGATTAAAGACGAGGCTAAATCTTGGCTAAAAGTGTAAAAAAAACAAAAAAGAAAAACTTAGTAGATTCTAACGGAACTGCTCATATTAAAGCTACGTTTAATAATGTGCAGGTAACGTTGGCAGATATTTATGGCAATACTATCTCCTGGTCTTCTGCCGGTAGAAACGGATTCAAAGGATCGAGAAAGAATACCCCGTTCGCAGCTCAAGTTACAGCGGATGCGGCAGCGAAAGAAGCATATGCATTAGGTTTGCGCAGAGTAGAAGTGTTTGTGAAAGGTCCCGGATCCGGTAGAGAATCTGCTATCCGTGCATTAAGTACTGCTGGAATTGAAATCACGCAAATTAAAGACGTGACTCCTATTCCGCACAACGGTTGCAGACCTCCTAAGAAAAGAAGAGTTTAATTTTATTATTGGAGAAGTAAGTAAATGGCAAGATACACAGGTCCTGTTTGTAAATTATGTAGACGCGAAAAACAGAAGTTATTCTTAAAAGGACAAAAATGTTTTACTGATAAATGTCCTATCGAAAAGAAAAACTATCCGCCCGGACAACACGGATTGAACCGTCGTGCAAAAATTTCCGAATATGGAATTCAGTTACGTGAAAAACAGAAGATTAAAAGACAATACGGAGTTTTAGAAACTCAGTTCAGAAATTACTTTGAATCTGCTAACAACCAAAAAGGTATCACCGGTGATAACCTTGTAAAAATGTTAGAAAGTAGATTTGACAACGTCGTTTACCGTCTTGGATTAGCTTCTTCAAGAAAATCTGCAAGACAATTGATCCGCCATAGACACGTAATGATTAATGACAGATTGGTTGATATTCCTTCTTATATTCTCAAAGCCGGTGACGTTATTAAAGTTCGTGAAAAAAGCAAAAAACTCGATCTTATTCATAACTCGTTAAAAAGAGTAAAAGATAACGTTTATTCTTGGTTGTCTATTGATAAAGCTTCATTAAGCGGTACATTCTTACAAGTTCCTGAAAGAGCTGATGTTCCTCTTAATGCAAATGAACAACTTGTTGTAGAGCTTTATTCTAAATAATTTTTTTAAGTATGACAGAGGATAGAAATGACTTTAGTAAATTTTAAAATGCCTGAAATGGTTGTCTTAGATGACGCCACGTTCACAAACGATTATGGCAAATTTTCTCTTCAACCGCTCGAAAGAGGTTACGGTGTAACGTTAGGAAACTCTTTAAGAAGAGTTCTTCTTTCATCGTTACCTGGGGCCGCAATTGTTGCTGTAAAATTCTCAAATGTGCTCCATGAGTTTAGCACAATCCAGGGTGTTGTTGAAGACACCGCAGAAATTATTCTTAACTTGAAACAAGTTAGAATGAAACTTCTTAATAAAAAGCCGACCAAAATTGATTTATCTTTTAGTGGCGAAGGAGAATTCAAAGCAGCAGATATTCAAAAAGAAAGTGCTGAAATTGAAATTCTCAATCCTGATTTGCACATTGCTACGTTGAACAAATCAGCAAAATTTGATCTTGAATTACGTATTGGCAGAGGACGTGGATTTGTTCCGGCTAACGAAAATAAATCTCCTGAATTTACTTTAGGTACCATTGCAATCGACTCAATTTATACTCCGATTAAAAATGTAAAGTATGATGTTGAAAACGTTCGTATCGGTGACAAGAATGATTTTGAAAAACTTACTCTTGAAATCTGGACAGACGGTTCTATTGCCCCTGATGATGCGTTAACTCAATCGGCAAAAATTTTAAAAGATCATATTCAACTTTTCATTAATTTGGATTTAGAGCCTGAAGAAAAACAAGCTGAAATTCAAAGAGACTCTGAAAAAGAAAGAGTTAAAAAGATCTTATTGACGAACGTTGATGACCTTGAATTAAGCGTTCGCGCTCATAATTGTTTGAAAGCCGCAAATATCAAAAATATTGCAGAGCTTGTTAAACGTGATGAAGCGGAAATGTTGAAATTCAGAAATTTCGGACGTAAATCACTTTCCGAATTGACCGAAATCGTTGAAACTTTAGGGTTGGAATTCGGGATGGATATTGACAGTTATATTAAAGACGAAAACGAAAACAACTAATTCTCCGAAAAGGTTTTACTATGAGACACAGTGTTAAAGGTAGAAAATTAAAAAGAACAGCAAGTCACAAATCTGCGCTCTTACGTAATTTGGCTACTTCATTATTGAAACATAAAAGAATTAGAACAACCGTTGCAAAAGCTAAAGAACTTCGCTCGTTTGTTGAACCATTATTAAGTAAAGCAATTGTGGGTGATCTTCATAATCAAAAACTTGTAATGGAATCAATTAAGGATAAAGAAGTTGCTAAAGAACTTTTCAGTTCGATTGTTCCTACACTTGGTGAAAGAAAAGGCGGTTACACCCGCGTTGTAAAACTTGGCAGACGTTTAGGTGACGGCGCTGAAGTTGCCATTATTGAATTGGTTGACTACAACGAAGCAGCTAATCAAAAAGCTGTGGAAAACAAAGAAAAGAAAGAAGCAAAAGGCGAAGCTAAAAAAGCTAAAGCTGCTTCTGAGGCAAGCGTAGAAGACGCTAAAGTAGTAGAAGAAACTTCAAAAGCGAAAAAATAATTTCTAAATAGATTGGAGAAAAAAGAGTAGTCGGGCTCCCGGTTACTCTTTTTTTGTTTATGCACAAAGAGTTAATCTTTAAAAAATCAGTTTATGCAATCTCCGAATTGCCTACAGATTTGCTGCCGGAAGTAGTTCTTTGTGGCCGTTCAAATGTTGGAAAGTCATCTTTTATTAATTCATTTTTCGGGAAGAAGAATTTAGCCAAGGTAAGTTCAGATCCCGGGAAAACCCGTTCATTAAATTTTTATGAGATTGATAAATCCTTTTATGTGGTAGATCTTCCGGGTTTTGGGTATGCTAAGATCGGACTTGAAGAAAGAAAAAGATGGGGAAAACTGATTGAAGATTTTTTTAAAGCATCAAAATCCATCGCATTGATATTTCATTTTATCGATAGCCGGCACGAACCGATGCAAAGTGATATCGATCTTTACAATATGATTTCCTATTTCAAGTTACCGCACTTTATAATTCTAAGTAAAGCTGATAAACTCAATCAATCCCAACTTGCAACTGCTAAAAGGAATGTTTCAAAATTCTTTCCGGAATTTAATTTCGGAGCGAATCTTTTTTTCTATTCAACTATGTCTGGTAAATGGAAAAGAGATATTGAAAAACAATTATACGGGCAGTTGGAACTATCTAAATTAAATTCAAAAGTTGCTAATAAACTGAGCTAAGGTTATATTTAGCAAAAAATTAATTAAACATTTTGCATAGCTATGGATAGAAGACAAAAGAAAAGATTTCTAATTTTTTTAATTTTTCCCGTTTTGCTTTCTGTTACTTTTTTTGTGCAGGATGTTGCAATTAAAATTATTGCGATTCTCCTCTCAGTAATTTATGTAGGTTCAATTCTTTTTTTACGAGACAGTTTTCGTAAACCACCTATTTTTGATCTTCAAACCGGCGGAGCCGAACCTGAAGTTGAAGAAAAACATTTCCCACCCCAAACACTTGATGATGAAAGTTCGTTTGAAATAATTGCTAAACACCCAAGCTCTCAAATCATTACAGAAGCAAATTATTTTAAAGTCAAAACTCCTCTTTCATTAGAAAAACCGCCTGATCTTAAAGAGCGTTTTTCTGAAATTGTTAATGAAGAACTTCCGAAAGAAATCGGTTACGACGGACAGTTCTCATTTATTTTGGAGAAAATCCTTTCGGTAATTAAAGAGGCCTACGTTTCCAATACGGCAATTTTCTTTTGGTATAATAAGAAAAGAGAAAAACTTTCAGTAGAGCGATTTGTTTCAAATTCTTCTGAAGTATCAAAAAATAAATTGGCAATTGAAGATGATATTTTAAGCAAGATAGTTACTACCGGTGAGCCGGAACTACTCTCCGATATTTCTAAAACTGCAGAGGCTGATGTTATTCGATATTATACGTCTCCTCAAGGAATCAAAAGTTTTGTGGGCGTACCTATCTTTTACGAAAAGGAAATGATCGGAGTTCTTGCAATTGATTCCAAAATGAATGACAGTTTTGGGATAGAAACAATTTTTTCACTTGGACGATTTGTACGGTTAATTACCATTCTTATAAATATTTTTGAACAGAAATTCTCTGAATTTGTTTCTCAGAGAAGGCTGCACGGTTTGCTTAGTCTCATCACTCCTTCATCCTCTTTTGAAACCGAAAAAGATGTAATGCAGGCACTTGAAAAATCGATCGAGTTTCTGCTTACATGGGATGCTTTTGTATTTGTTTATTACAATCCGATGGCGAAAAATTTTAAGACGATGCGCGTAAAAAATAAAACATCGCTTAAATATATTGGTGAAAATTTAGAAATCGAATTGAACGGAACGCTCGCCGGTAAAAGCATTTTAACAGGTCTGCCCGTAAAGATCGACGACACTTCTGCAAATGATTATAAACGATTTTCCAAAAATGAAGATGTTACTTTTGATGGATCATTCGTGGTAATTCCGCTTGTATTCCAAAACCAGAACTACGGCGCACTCTGTTTCGAGAGTTTACGGAAAAACGCATACTCAAAATCAGACATAGATTTTTTGCTTAACTCAGTTGGGATTTTATCCTTTATCATCTACTCTTTTGCAACGCAAAGTGTGTTAAAAAGTTATCTCGCAATCGATATTGAAACCAAAGCGTTGAACTCAAAAACTTTTAGCGAAAGAGTCTCGGAAGAATTGATCAAAGCGAAAGAATTTAATATCGATTGTTCCATTGCGCTTATTCGCATTGATGAATTTCTTGAACAAGAATCTCTCTTTGATGGTAATCCATTTGGAAAAATCGTTGCATCCATTTCCGAGATGATCCTTTCCGATGTGAATCCTTATCGATTATTCGGTCGGCTTGATGAAAAATTGTTCGCAGTATTTTTTCTAAATTATTCTTCTAAAGATGTTTACATCTGGGCAGAAAAATTGAGAGTTAAAATCGCACGGCAGCCTATTTCGGTTGTTGCACGCCAAACAACCTTTACAATTTCCGCCGGAGTCGCATCAGCAAAAGGAAAAACTGATAGTGAAGAAATTCTTTATAATGCCAACCTCGCTTTAGAAAAAGCGATCGAAAGCGGCGGAAACAAAGTTAGAAACATTAATTGAGCCAGTCATAAATAATTTTATCTTCATAGTGTTAGACGGTTTGGGAATTGGTGAATTACCCGATGCTCATCTTTACGGAGATGAAGGCAGCAACACGCTTGTAAATCTTGCAAAAGCTGTTGGTGGCTTAGACCTTCCTCAATTAAAAGCTTTTGGATTGGGTAATATCGCGACGATTGAGGGAATTGATCCGGTAACTTTCTCGACAGCCTCTTACGGAAAATTAATAGAAGTCTCAAAAGGAAAAGATTCAATCACCGGACATTGGGAACTAGCCGGTATCAATATCGATTACGATTTTTCTTATTTCCCAAACGGATTTCCGGAAGAAATGCTGCAGCGGTTTTTGAAATACACAAGATGCAAAGGATTTTTGGGGAACAAACCCGCTTCCGGTACTGAAATAATTAAAGAGCTTGGCGAAGAACACGTTAAAACAGGGTTCCCGATTATATATACTTCCGCTGATTCAGTCTTCCAAATTGCCGCGCATGAAGAAGTAATCCCCTTGCAACAACTTTATGAAATATGTAAAATCACCCGTGATAAAGTAATTTCTTCTCCATATCTTGTTGGTAGAGTAATTGCCCGTCCATTTCTAGGAACGAAGGGAAATTTTTCGCGAACGACAAACCGTCATGACTATGCAATTGATCCAACTGATAAAACGATTTTGGATGTTTTGTACGAAAAAAAAATCAATACAATTGGCATCGGCAAAATAAATGATCTTTTCAATCGAAGAGGAATTCAAATACAAGACCCGACCAAATCGAATAAAGAAGGTTGTAACAAAACTTTGAAATATGCGTCCAAAGTTTCAGATAGCTTTATTTTCACAAATCTTGTTGACTTTGACGTTTACTTCGGACATAGAAATGATCCGGTTGGTTTTGCAAGAGCGTTGAGAGAGTTTGATAATTTTCTACCTTCATTGATCGATAAAATGGATGAAACCGATGTTTTGCTCCTTTCGGCAGATCATGGAAACGACCCGACCACACCAAGCACGGATCATTCTCGTGAGTATGTTCCGCTTTTGTTCTACAAGAAAAATAAATTCGGAAAAAATCTTGGTACTCGCGCAACATTCTCAGATGCAGGGAAAACCGTAGCAGAATTTTTCAAAGTGAAAAATTCACTGAAAGGAAAAAGCTTTTTGAATGAGTAGATTCTGCTAAAACAATTTGTGAAAACCATAAAAACAACCATAGGCTTGTAATATGATATTAGGAAAAGTTATCGGAACTGTCTGGTCAACAAAAAAGGATGAAAACCTGGTCGGTTCAAAACTGCTGATTGTTAGACAACTTAGTTTGGATTTTAAAGAAAAAGAGAATTTTGTTGTTGCTGTTGATAGCGTTGGCGCTGGAGAAGGGGAGATTGTTCTTGTAGCAACCGGAAGCTCTGCAAGGCAGACAAATAACACTAAAAACCGCCCGATTGATGCCGTTATTATGGCGATTGTGGACAAATTGGATATACCAGTAAATCAGTAGAAATCGACCCAAAATGGGGAATTAATTAAGTTGATAATGGCAATGGAATACCTTAAATTTGCAAGTCTTTTTTTAAGTCCTTTTAACTCTTAGGCAATCGAATGTATTTTGGAAAAGTAATAGGAAATGTCTGGGCTACAAAAAAGTACGAAGCTCTTTTCAGCTTAAAAATGATGGTTGTCCAACCTTTGTCTGCGGAACTTGAGAAACTAGGGGAACCGATAATTGCGGTCGATACCGTCGGCGCAGGACCCGGAGAAGTTGTTATTTACATAACCGCAAGCGAAGCGGTCATCCCTCTGCCGGTTGATTTTGCACCGGTTGATGCTTCAATTGTTGGAATTGTAGATACTATAAATTTAGCACATTAATTACGAGGAATATACGTGAGAATAACTAAGCAATATACCAATCGTGAGAGCCAGTCTCTCGATAAATATTTGCAGGAAATTGGAAAAGTTAGCCTTCTTAATCCCGAACAAGAAATTGAATTAGCCATTCGAATTAAAAAGGGAGAACAGTTGGCTTTGGAGCAGCTTACAAAAGCAAATCTCAGATTTGTGGTGAGCGTGGCTAAACAGTATCAAAATCAAGGTTTGTCTCTTGGGGATTTAATTAACGAAGGAAATCTCGGTTTGATAAAAGCTGCCAAAAGATTTGACGAAACGAGAGGTTTTAAATTCATTTCTTATGCAGTTTGGTGGATCCGTCAATCAATTTTACAAGCTTTGGCTGAACAATCCAGAATTGTTCGTCTGCCGTTAAACCGTGTTGGTGCGTTAAATAAGATCGGGAAAGCTTATAGCAATCTTGAACAAGAATACGAACGCGAACCAAGCGCCGCTGAATTGGCGACCGAACTTGAAATGGATGTGAATGAAGTTGCCGATACCTTAAAAATTTCCGGCAGACACGTTTCCATGGATGCTCCTTTTGCGCAAGGCGAAGACAACAGATTACTCGACGTTCTTCAGAACGATCAACATCCGCAGCCGGATCAAACATTGATGACGGAATCGTTGAAAACAGAAATTGAGAGAGCACTTTCAACGCTAACCGAACGTGAAGCTGAGGTTATTAAACTTTACTTCGGATTAAACAAAGAACATTCATTAACTCTTGAAGAAATTGGAGAAAGATTTAATTTAACCCGCGAGCGCGTGCGTCAGATAAAGGAAAAAGCGATCAGAAGATTGCGTCACGCCTCACGTAGTAAAAATCTTAAAGCCTATCTCGGATAGTTTTGTGAAAAACAAAATTATAGTTTTTTTAGTAACAGCCGGAATACTATTAATGACCGGCTGTTCTTCTATAAGCCAGTCAACGCGTTATTCTAAAAATCCTAAATCCGAAAAAGAATCTGAAGCGAATCTTCGTTTTAAGAATGAAGAGGAAGCTACGCAACTTTCAACTGCTAAGGATTCATCATTAGTAAATGATGATGAAGAGGAGTTGGAAGATTATGATGCCGACACTTCAAAAATTGATACGAAAGAAATATTTAAGAAATTTACGTTAAGCGAAAAAGCTATTGATAATGATTTCGGAACATCAAAGGAAAAGATGTTGATGGAAATTATCCGATGGTTGAATACTCCTTATAAATTTGGGGGAAATACAAAACGGGGAATTGATTGTTCTGCATTTACTCAGACAGTTTTTAAAAGTTCTTTAAATTTTGATCTTCTTCGCTCAGCACGTGAACAATTTACACAGGGTGATGAGATTGATGAATCAGAATCACTGAAGTTTGGTGATCTTGTATTTTTTAACACCCGTCGCAGAGTTAGACCAGGACACGTAGGTATTTATCTTGGTGATAATATTTTTGCTCACTCAAGTTCAAAACTTGGAGTAATTGTTTCTTCTCTCGATGAAGATTATTACAACAAACGTTTCATGGGGGGAAGAAGAATTAATGGATTTCTGCAAACCGATAAATAGATAGCCCCCTTTTTCTTTTTACTCATCCAATTCAAGGCCGACTTGTTTCTCTCCTTGTGGTAATTCTTGTACATCCCTCAATCTTCTTTCAATTGCACGGGAACGTTTAGAGGCGTCGTCAATGGTGTTGCTAGCTTCAGCAAGTTTCTTCTGCGTTTTTTCAAGAATATCGCCAAACTTTCCAAATTCGGTTTTAACCGCGCCTAGCAAACTCCAAACTTCGCTCGAACGTTTTTCAATTGCAAGAGTTCTAAATCCCATTTGCAGACTATTTAAAATAGCCGTTAATGTTGTTGGACCGGTTAGCACTACTTTATATTCCGATTGAATTTTCTCTATCAAACCTGGTCGTCGTAAAACTTCAGCAAATAATCCTTCAACCGGCAAAAACATTAAAGCAAAATCTGTAGTATTCGGGGGATCGAGATATTTATCGAAGATGGTTTTCGCTTCTCCTTTGATTCTGTTCTCAAGCGCTTTGGTAGCTTCTTCAATAGCCACAAGTTCAACTGCATCTTGCGCAAGCTGTAAGCGTTGATAATCTTCCATCGGAAATTTCGCATCAATTGGCAGCCAAAGAAATTCATTTTTATCCGTTCCGCGTCCCGGCATTTTGATGGCGAATTCAACTCTGTCGCCGCTCCCTTTTTTTGTTGCGATATTTTTCGCGTACTGTTCGGGAGTTAAAAGCTGGTCTATTAAATTTTCCAACTGTATTTCACCCCATGTTCCGCGCGATTTTACATTCGTTAAAACTTTTTTTAGATCGCCAACGCCAACCGCTAAAGTTTGCATTTCGCCCAAACCTTTATGGACTTGTTCCAGCCTATCACTCACAAGTTTAAATGATTCGCCCAATCTTTTTTCCAATGTTGAGTGGAGTTTTTCATCTACGGTTATGCGCATTTCTTCCAATTTCAGAGAATTGTTCTCTTGCAGGGTTTGGAGTTTCTGCTCAACCTTTTCTTTCAGTTCCTCAAACTTTTTATCATTCATTTGTGTCAGTTTCTCAAGCCGCTCGGAAAAAGTTGTGAATTGATGAAAGAGAGAATCCTCGAATTTCTTAAAAGAAGAGAAAACTTCTTCCCGAAGATTTTTCTGCTGTGAACCGGTTTCTTCCCGGTTCCGCTGAAACTCTTTTTTTTGTAACTCGTCTAACTTATCGAATCCATCCCGGAGTTTTTTTTCTATTTCCGGTAGTAAAAGTTCATCTTTTTTTACAGAGATTTTTTTATACAGGAAGATGAAGATGAGAAGAATGATAACTTCGACAATAAATAAAAGATATTCCAAGGATGCCTCAACGTTTAAATTATACTTTCCTCTTTTCCGCCGGAAATGTTCGAATAAAGAGAGAAAAATTATGCTTATATTTAAGAAGAAATTTTAACAAAATTACGGAATAATTGTTGAACAAAGAAAAAATTCTCGTTACCGCCGCACTTCCTTACGCCAATGGACCTATCCACCTTGGTCATTTAGCGGGCGCGTACCTTCCTGCCGATATTTTTGTAAGATACAACCGATTAAAAGGTAACGACATTCTTTTTGTGTGCGGTTCCGATGAACACGGGGTTCCAATTACAATAACCGCTGACAAAGAAGGACTTAAACCAAAAGATATTATCGATAGATTCCACACAATAAACAAAGAGTCATTCGAAAAATTTGGGATGAATTTCGACATTTATTCGCGCACAAGTCTTCCAATCCACCACGAAACGGGAAAAGAATTTTTTCTCGAATTTCACAAACAAGGTTTACTAAAGGAAAAAAAGACACTTCAGTTTTATGACGAAAAAGCAAATATGTTTTTACCGGATCGTTATGTTGAAGGAACGTGTCCAAATTGCGGGAATGAAAGCGCCCGGAGCGACGAATGCGAAAATTGCGGCTCACTTTATGAACCGAGCGCATTAAAAAATCCTGTAAGTAAAATAAGCGGAAATTCTCCAGTGCTTAAAGAAACCTCTCATTGGTTTTTCCCCCTTGGAAAATTTCAAGAGAGACTTGAAAAATATATTCAAGAGATGGATGAAAAATTCCACTGGAAAGAAAACGTACTTCAATATTGCAGAAGCTGGTTTAAAGACGGGTTGCAGGATAGAGCCGTAACGCGCGATTTAGATTGGGGAATTCCTGTTCCGCTTGATGACGCAAAAGGAAAAGTTCTCTACGTTTGGTTTGAAGCGGTTTTGGGTTACATTTCTGCAGCAAAAGAACTTTCTGAAAAACAAGGGGAACTAGATCTCTGGAAAAATTATTGGCAAGACCCGAACACAAAATATGTTGCGTTCATTGGAAAAGATAATGTGGTTTTTCATACAATCTTTTTCCCGGCAATGTTAATGGCTTGGAATGACGGAAGAGAAGACAAATACGTGCTTCCGCAGAACGTTCCCGCAAACGAGTTTTATAATTTTGAAGGAAAGAAATTTTCTAAAAGCAGAAATTGGGGAATTGATGTCATCGATTTCTTAAAAGCGTTTCCTGCCGATCCGCTGCGATACACGCTTGCAGCAAATTTGCCGGAAATGCGCGATACCGATTTCCATTGGAAGGAATTCCAGGCGCGTAACAACAACGAACTTTCATCTATTCTCGGAAATTTTATAAACCGGACTTTCACGTTTGTTGCAAAGAATTTCGAAAGCAAAGTTCCTGCTCAATTTAAGTTGGATGATATCGATAAATCGATGATTGAGTTGCTGGAATCCTATCCGGCTAAAACATCACTCCTTTTTGAGAGTTACAAAATTAAAGACGCCACGCTTGAGATTATGAATTTAGCGCGGGCTGCAAATAAATATTTTAATGATGCTGAACCATGGAAGACAATTAAATCAGACAAAGAGAAATGTTCGACAACATTAAATGTTTGTCTGCAAACCATTTTTACTTTAGCTGAATTAGTTGAACCGATTATCCCGTTTTCATCGCAAAAAATATTTGCAATGCTAAACACCAGACCGGTTGAGTGGGATTTATGCGGGCAACAACATTTAAGTGCAGACCATCAGCTAAATGATTTTGAAATTCTTTTTAAAAAAATTGAAGATGAAGATTTGGTTCCGTTTCTGGCAAAAGTAGAAGTAGATGAAATTGTTGAAACAAAAGTCGTAGAAAACAAAATTGAAGATGCATCAATTACATTTGATGATTTTCAAAAAGTTCAGTTAAAAGTTGCCGAAGTTCTTGAGGCAGAAAAAGTTGCAAAGAGTGAAAAACTCTTAAAGTTAAAAGTTTCTTTAGGTTCCGAACAAAGACAAATAGTTGCCGGAATTGCAAAGCATTATTCTCCCGAAGAATTGATCGGGAAAAAAGTAGTGATCGTTGCAAATTTAAAACCGGCAAAGTTGATGGGAATGGAATCGCAGGGAATGGTTTTGGCTGTAGAAGGAGAGGGGAAATTACATCTCCTAAACGTCGATCCTTCAGTTCCGAACGGAACAAAAGCAAAGTAAGCAGGTTACCCGTTCGTTTAAGAAAAAACTCTGTAAGTAACAGAGAAACTCAAAATTTCAATATTATTTACCTTGTTTTTATAAGGTTGGTTTACTTAAATTCTTAACTAAAATTTCAATTATGAAGAAAAAATCGGAGTTATTCTTATGAGAAAAAGTCTCTTAATCTTTTCATTATTTTCTGTTGTTCTATTTTTCTCAGCATGTTCACCAAAGCATGGGGAAATTCTTTTAGCAAAATATGATAAAGGAACAGTAACCGTTGGTGAATTTGAAAAAGCTTATGCGAAAAACTCAGGTGGAGTTGAAGCCGCAAAAGATGACAGTCTTGAGCAATTTCAAAAATTTTTAGATCTCTACGTAAACTTTAAATTGAAGATTAAAGATGCTTACGAGCGGGGATATGATAAAAATCCCGAAATGCTTGCTGAATTAAATGATTACAAAAAGAAAGTCGGAGTAAGTTATCTTTTAGACAAAGAATTAGTTGAACCGGCAATTAAAAAGTTATATGATCAAAGAAAAACAGAATTACGTGTTAGCCACATTATGATTCGTCCAGATTCAACTGGTGATGAAGGTGCAAGAAAAAAAGCAAATGAAGTACTTAAAAGAGCGCTTGCAGGTGACAAGTTTGAAGATTTAGTAACTGAGTTTTCCGCCGATCAATATTCAAAACCGAAAGGTGGAGATATTTATTATATAACCGCTGGACTTATTGTTCCTGAATTTGAAGAAGCAGCTTATAAAACAGAAGTTGGAAAAATTTATCCTGAAGTTGTCAAAACAAGATTCGGTTATCATATTATAAAAGTCACTGAGAAAAAAGAGAGAATTCCCGCCGTTCGTGCAAGCCATATTCTTATTACTTTTGCGAATGCTGCCGGTGAGAATGATACACTCACTGCATTCAAAACAATTGATAGTATTAAACACGCTCTTAAAAACGGAGCTGATTTTGCTAAGCTTGCGGAACAATATTCAAAAGATCCAGGTTCGGCAAAAAATGGGGGCGATCTTGATTTCTTCTCGCGTCGTGTGATGGTAAAAGAATTTGATGAGGCGGCTTTTAATTTAAAAGTAGGTGAGGTTTCGGATATCGTAAAAACAAATTACGGTTATCATCTTATTAAACAAACCGATAGAAAACCGTACGCTACTTTTGAAGAAGATAAAGAAGAGCTAAAAAAGATTTACAAACAATCACGCTACAATGCAGATAACGATACTTTATTAACATTCTACAGAAACAAATATAACTTCAAAATTAATGAAGCTAGACTTGCAACGATTAATGTAGCAAACGATACTGTGAAAATTGGTGCAGACTACTTTGGAAGTAATTTAAATAAAGAATTTAGTAAAACGGAAGTCTATTGGTTGAACGGTGAAGGAACAACTCTTGATGCAGTAATTGAAAAGATCCAAACACTGCCGGAGTTCATGAATAAAAAGATTACAGCAGATGTTTTAAAAGAGGCGGCTAAAAAGCTAGCCGGAGATGCAGCGCTGGAAATCGAAACATTGACAATGGATTCACGTTATCCCGAATATGCTGAGTTAATGGAAGAGTACAGAAACGGTATCTTTATTTTCAAGTTGCAGGAAGAAGAAATCTGGAATAAAATTAAAATTGATGATGCCAAGCTTGAACAGCATTTTAACAAGACCAAAGACAAATATAATTGGACCAACCGCGTAGCATTTACTGAAATTTATTCTCGCAAAGATTCAATCATTCAACTTTGCAAAGACCTTTTGAAAAAAGGAACCGACTTTGATTCTTTAGCCGCGAAATATACAGAGAGAGCCGGAATGAAATCAAAAGGTGGAAAATATGAATTGGTTGATGCGAATACATCTCCATTAACAATGGAAGCGTACAAACTCGGAAATCCCGGAGATGTTTCTGAAACATTTGCAAATGCAGGCGGATTTTCGTTGATAAGATTAGACCGCAAAGAGGCTGCACGTTCCAAAACTTTTGAAGAAGCAAAAGCCGAAGTATCGGGTTCTTTTCAGGAAGAAGAGAGCAAAAGACTTGAAGCAGCATACAATGAATCATTACGGGCTAAGTATAAACCTGAAATTAAAAAAGAAGAATTATTAAAAGTATTTAAAAGTGAATAACTTTTTTAAAACATCGTTCATCTTTGCTGTTGTTTTAGTTGTTGGTTGTTCAAAAGAAAAACCGACGGTTGAATATGTTGCTAAGGTGAACGATGTTTATCTTTATAAAAAAGATTTCACATTCTCTCCCGATACAAATCTTGCATACAGAAATGAGTTTATCCGCAATTGGGTGAACGCAGAATTACTCGCGCAAGAAGCACTTAAAAATGATATCAAAAAAAGCGATGAGTTCCAAGAACTCTCAAAAAAAGCGGAGAGAGAAATTTTAAAATCTCTTTGGCTTAAAAAGTATTTAGAAGAAAATATTAAACCGGTTACTTCCAAGGAGTTGGAAGTTTATTATAATACAAGGCCGGATGCGTTCAAATTGTTACAGGATGCGGTTATTCTTAACCAGGTCTATCTAACTCAATTTGATAGAGCAATTCAATTTAGAAGCGCACTTTTAGAAAGTGATTGGAACAAAACATTAAAAGCATTTGCAAACGACTCATCGCTAAAAAGTTCTTCAAGTAATGAGCTGATTTACAACTATCAAATTGAAGCCGGTAATCTTTTAAATATAATAAACGAACTCCAACCGAATGAAGTTAGTCTCGTGATTCCGGTTCAAAAAAATCTTTTCACGGTTGTTCAAGTACTTCAGAAATTACATAAAGAGGAAGTGCCTCCGTTTGTTTCAATTAAGAAAGAAGTTGAAAAAACTTTTCTAGATGAAAAACAGAAACAAATAATTGAAGAACATTTAAAAGAGCTTTATACACAAAATGACATCGATATTAAAAAATAGGACAAACATGACGAAGTACTTTTTCTTTCTTTTAATTCTTATTCTGCCGGAACTAATGGCTCAACAATCTGTTGATAAAGTTATTGCGGTTGTTGATAATGAAATTATTCTTAAAAGTGAACTTGAATACCAAATAAATCTTTTAGCTGCTCAGCGGAAGATCGATCCGAAAACTCCGGCTCTGCGGGAACAAGTTTTGAAAATGCTCATCGACGAAAAATTAGTTTATGCCCAAGCCGGACTTGACTCAATAGCAGTTTCCGAAGATGAAATTGGAAAGCAAATCGAATATCAAATTTCACAGCTTACACAGCAGTACGGTTCAAAGGAACGGATTGAACAAATGTACAACATGAGTCTTGAAAAAATTAAACGCGAACTGCGTGATGATGTCCGTAAAAATATCATGATCCAAAAAATGCAGGAGAAAAAATTCGGACAGGTGGAATCTTCCCGCCGGGAAGTTGAAGATTTTTTCGCTCAATTTAAAGACAGCCTTGGCGTTATTCCCGAAAAAGTAAAACTGTGGCATATATTTAAGAATCCTCAAACTTCTTCAGCATTAAAAGGTAAATATAAAGCTACGGCTCAGGCAATTTTAGATTCAATAAAAGCCGGAGGCGATTTTGCGGAATTCGCAAAAAAATATTCTGAAGACCCGGGTAGCGCTGCGCAAGGCGGTGATCTTGGATTTGTTAAGCGCGGAGTTTTTTATCCTGAATTTGAGAGTGCTGCTTATGCTTTAAAAGAAAAGCAATTGTCTGAAGTAACTGAATCGCCTGTGGGATTTCATATTATTCAATTGTTGGAAAGACGCGGTGAATCGATCCATACTCGTCATATTTTAATCAAAGTTAAAGCTGATGATGAAAGCGATTTGAACACTATTGAAATGCTGACAGAAATCCGCGACAGCATTGTAAGAAAGTTTGGAACATTTGGCGAGTTGGCTAAAAAATATTCTGACGATAAAGAAACTGTTAATCTTGGCGGACAACTCGGAGCTTTTTATCTCAATCAGCTTGATAAAAATCTTCTTGATGTTGTAGGAAAGTTAAAAGAAAACGAGATCAGTTATCCTAAGCGTGTTAATTATGCGGGTGATAGTTATGGCTATCATATTGTTTGGCTTGAGAAAAAAATTCCGCAGCACAAACCAAATATCGATCTCGATTATACAGAACTGAAAAAACTTTCTGATGAATACAAGAAACAAAAGCTTTATGCAGCATGGTTAGAAGAACTCAAATCAAAAATCTTTTGGGAAATAAAAGAATAATACAGAAGTTGACAAAGGAAAATTCCGTTGGAAAACAGTAATCAAAATAGCGATGTAAAATTAGTTGAACAGTTAGCCGCTTCGGTTCAATCAATTAAAAAAGAGATTGCAAAAATTATCATCGGACAAGATGAGATTATTGAACATCTTCTTTTGTCACTTCTTTCTCGCGGACATTGTTTGTTGGTCGGTGTTCCCGGCTTGGCAAAAACATTGATCATTAAAACTCTGGCAGATGTGCTCGATCTAAAGTTTAATAGAATTCAATTTACTCCCGATCTTATGCCAAGCGACATCACGGGAACCGAAATTCTTGAAGAAGACAGCATCACAAAAAAACGCGACTTCAGATTTATACTCGGACCAATTTTCGCAAATGTAATTTTAGCCGATGAGATCAACAGAACTCCTCCTAAAACACAAGCAGCATTATTAGAAGCGATGCAAGAACATAAAGTAACGATTGCAGGAAAAACTTATTCACTCGATGAACCGTTCTTTGTATTGGCAACACAAAATCCGATTGAGCAAGAAGGAACTTATCCGCTACCGGAAGCTCAACTTGATAGGTTTATGTTTAACCTCTGGTTGGATTACCCTTCTTTGGATGAAGAAAAAGAAATTGTAAAAACCACCACCGGTGGATTTTTCCCCGAACTAAATAAAGTTGTTACTGCAGAAAATTTAGTGAATTATCAACATTTAGTGCGCCGTGTTCCAGTCGCTGAAAATGTTATTTCTTTTGCTGTAAATTTTGTAAATAAAACACGACCGAATAATCCCGACGCTCCAAAATTTATTAAAGAGTGGTTAAGATGGGGAGCCGGACCAAGAGCATCGCAGTATTTAATTTTAGCTGCTAAAGCAAAAGCAGTTTGCAACGGTAGATTCACGCCGAACATCGATGATGTAAAATCTGTGCTCATTCCGGTTTTGCGTCATAGAATAATTACAAATTTTAATGCTGAAGCTGAAGGGATAAATTCAGTTGAGGTAATTAAAAAAATCTCTGAACTTTAATTTTAGATTCGCGTGATATTGTAATTTTTCCAGGCTAGATAAAATTCTAAACTTGCTGTTTTAATTACCGTAGCGGTAGGAATAGCGAGAAGCATCCCCAATACTCCATACAACTGACCTCCGGCAATAATCAAAAAGATAATTATCAGCGGATGCATGTGCACGCTTTTCGAAAAGATGTAAGGCTGAACAATACCATTATCCAACGTGTAAATAATTAAAAGAAAGAGAAGGATAATTGGAGCTTTTGAAAGATCTCCGTATTGCATAAACGAAATAATAATCGCCGGAATGCCTCCGATGATCGGACCAAAATAGGGAATGAGATGCCCAACACCGGCTAACGCTCCCAACGCAAGAGCATTATCAACACCAATAACCTGGAAGGACAATCCGCATGCAACACCAATGAATAGTGCGTCTAACATCCATCCACGTACGTACCTGCCAAGCTGCTGGGTTACTTTTTTTATTACCGAGTAGGACATTTCCAAATATCTGTTTGGGAGAACGGAAACCATTCCCTTTATTATTTGCATTCTATCTCTTAAAATAAAAAAAGTTGTAAAAGGCAGAATTACAAGTACAGCAAAAAAAGAAAAAATATTTGTTAAAAAAGGAGAAACTTGATTGATCAAATTTTCAAACATGTTGGTAGAAAGTTTTTCCACCTGGTGGGCGATTAATTCTTTTGTTACAAAGGGGAAGAGGATGTGTAATTTATCTTCAAATTGTGCAAGCTGATCGCTTACAAGATTGTTACTCAATTTTGAAAAAAGTGCATTCGACTGCTCAAGAATTGCAGGAACCAGGTAGGAATAAATTCCCATTCCAACTAACGTAGCTATCAGAAATACCACAAGGATGGCGTGTAACCTTTTAAATGAATTCTTTTCAAGGAAATTAATAACCGGATCAAAAATGAAAGCAAGTAATACGGAGAGGGCAAAGAGGATGAGAACATCAAGTAGATAATAAGCCAACAAAAAGAGCAGTGGTAAAACCAAAAGTAAAAATAAATAATTCCGTTTTATCACTGCGTCATGTTGCATGGTGTTATGAAACCGCCTCTACTCTTCTGATACCGGGAACTTCTCTTATCAAAGCGCGTTCTACTCCAGCACGGAGAGTCATTTGAGACATCGGACAAGAGCTGCATGCGCCCATTAGTTTTACCTGTACAATTCCTTCTTTTGAAATATTAACAAGTTCAACATCACCACCATCTGCTTGCAGATAAGGGCGAATGCTATCAAGAGCTTTTTTTATTCTGGCTTCCATCTAATTACTTTTAACTTTCCATCAAAATTTCAATTTTCGTTTCCGTGGCGTTTGAATTTCTTATACTGACTTGAGACGCCAATTTTCTCGCGATAGAATAAATTATTTCTGCATGTTTTGAATCTGGAATATCGAATACAATCGGCATACCTTTATCGCCTCCAATACGTACGCGGGGATCAATCGGAATACCGCCAAGAAATGGAGCTTCAAGTTCAACAGAAAGATTTTCTCCGCCGCCATTTCCGAAGATGTCATATTTTATTCCCGTATCAGGTGCAATAAAATAACTCATGTTTTCAATAATACCAAGCACCGGAACGTTAACGCGATGGAACATTTTTAATCCTTTGCGTGCATCAATAAGAGAAACTTCTTGAGGTGTTGTTACAATTACCGCGCCGGTAAGGGGGATAGTTTGCGCCAAAGTTAGTTGAATATCTCCGGTTCCGGGAGGCATATCAAAAATTAAATAATCGAGTTCGCCCCAAGCAACGTCTGACAGAAATTGTTTTACTGCGCCGCTTGCCATGGGTCCGCGCCAAATAACGGGGGCGTTATCATCTATTAAAAATCCGATCGACATCAGTTTAATTCCGAAGTTTTCAAGAGGCAGCATTTTCATCGTCTCTTTATCTTGATAAACGCGAGGTTTTTCTTTTATACCCATCATCAGCGGGATACTTGGGCCGTAAATATCGGCATCAATTAATCCGACTTTTGCTCCTTCTTTTGCAAGCGCAACTGCAAGGTTTACAGCTACAGTGCTTTTTCCTACTCCACCTTTTCCACTCGCGATAGCGATCGTGTTTTTTACACCTGGCAAAATTGCATCTTTTACTTCGTTTGCATGAGAGGCAACTTTGGAAGTCATGTTAATTTTAATTTCTCTTGCTTGAGGGAAATCTTCTTTAATTGCATTCTCACAATCTTGTTGAATTTTATCTTTTAAAGGGCAAGCCGGTGTTGTAAGAATTACGTCAACCGAAATCTTGTTTTCATTTATCTGGATATTCTCAATCATCTTAAGCGTAACTAAATCTTTATGAAGGTCGGGATCGTTTACTCGTTTAAGAGCATTCAGAATTCCTTCTTGTGTAATTTGCATCTGTGTTCCTTTGTTTGACTTATTAAAAAACGTCATTTCACTTTCTTTACTTTACTTGCCGCTTTTTCGGCATGCTTCATCAACCATTCTTGAATATTAAATTTCTTTTCATCTTCGCTAGGTTGCCGTAATGTATATTTCATGGAGGCATCAAGCAATCGTGCTTTCGAATTATCCTTCAAATAGGGATAAAGAATATTGTTGATCAAATTGTTTTTAAGCTTCGGGTCTTGCACTTCAAAAGCTGTTTCAACGCGGCCGTCTAAATTTCGCTGCATCAGATCGGCACTGCTTAAAAAAACTTCTTCATTTCCGTTGTTGTAGAAATAATAGATTCTGCTGTGTTCCAAATATCTTCCGACAATACTTCGTACAGTAATATTCTCGCTCAGACCCGGAACGCCCGGAACTAAACAACATATTCCACGAACGATCAGTTCAATTTTTACCCCACAGTTAGATGCTTCATAAAGCCCTGCGATGCACATTGGATCTACAATTGCGTTGCATTTTAAGATCATCTTTCCTTCGCCGCCGTTTTTCACATTTTCAATTTCGCGGTAAACCATTTTCAAAAAAGTGTTTCTCAGGTTTAGAGGAGCAATGATTAATTTGTTGAAATCAGCTTGTTTGGAGTATCCGGTTAAATAATTAAAAACATCTGAAACATCCGAGCAAAGGTCTTCGTCGGTAGTAAAAATTCCAAGGTCGGTATAGATTTTAGCTGTGGTAGCATTATAATTTCCTGTTGCCAGGTGAACATATCGTTTAAGACCTTCAAACTCTTTTCGTACAACCAACGTCATCTTTGCGTGAGTTTTTAAACCCACTAATCCATAGACTACGTGAGCACCAACTTTTTCCAATTCTCTTGCCCAGAAGATGTTATTCTCTTCATCAAATCGTGCTTTTAATTCAACAAGAACGGCAACTTGTTTACCGCGCTCGGCGGCTTCAATTAAATATTTTACGATTGGAGAATTTGATCCAACTCGGTAGAGCGTTTGTTTAATCGCCAAAACATCAGGATCGTTAGCTGCCTGTTTTATAAATTCAACTACGGGTTTGAAAGATTCATACGGATGGTGAAGCAGAATATCTTTTTGTCGGATCAGAGAAAAAATATCTTCATCTTCATCAAACCATTTAGGGGTTACAGGATAAAATGGTTTTTCTTTTAACTGGTGGATAGGGAGATCGCACAAACTCATTACATCTGCTAAACCGAGAGGTCCATCATAAACGTGAAGATCACTTTCCTTGATTTGAAGATTTTCAAGCAATGTTTCGATCATAAAGTCGGGCATATCTTTTTCAACTTCGATACGAACAACATTTCCAAATTTTCTTTGCCGGATGTTTTCTTCGATTACACGAAGTAAATCGTCAGCTTCATCCTCTTGAATTTCAATATCCGTATCACGTGTTATACGGAACCGGTGTGCTTCAAGAATTTCCATTTTTGGAAAAAGTAGTTGAAGATTAGATTTTATTAAATCTCCGACCCAAATATATTTCGCAGAAAAACCTTCTGTTACATCTTTCTTTTTATGAGGATTTATAACGTGATCTACACGCAATAAGCGCGGCAGTACATTCGGAACTTTTACACGTGCAAAATGTTTATCCCCTTTTGGACTTTGTACAACAACTGCCAGGCTTAAGCTTAAATTTGAGATGTAAGGGAATGGTCTTCCTGGATCAAAAGCTAACGGTGTAAGTACCGGATAAATTTCTTTTTTGAAGTAGGCATTTAGCAAGTTGTTTTCTTCTTCGTTTAACTCATCTAAGTTAATGATGAAGACATTGTTCTCTTTAAGTCCTTGGAGAATTTCATTTTTCCACAGCTCCACAAGTGATTCCAGCATCGGTTTTAAAGCTGTTTCAATTTTCTCCAATTGTTCACGGGGAGTTAATCCGTCGATGGTAGGACCACCAACGTTTGCAGCAACCTGTTCTTTCAATCCGGAAACACGGATCATGTAAAATTCATCAAGGTTGGAAAAGAATATTGAAATGAATTTAATTCTATCGAGAAGTGGAAGATTTGGATTTAATGCTTCCTCACACACCCGGCGGTTGAATTCAATCCAGCTAAGATCGCGATTAAAGAAATTTGTCGGCTGGTTATATTTTTTTAATAATTCTTTCCAGAACATTATCTACCTGTGATTGGTATTATTTAAGTAATTGTCGATCGCTTTAGCTGCTGTACGTCCGGCGCCCATTGCAAGAATTACTGTTGCTCCACCGGTTACAATATCACCACCGGCAAAAACTCCTTCTTTCGAAGTCTTCATTGTTGCTTCATCAACTACAATATTTCCCCATTTGTTGTAGGAAAGATCAGGAGTAGTTTTTTGGATTATTGGATTTGATCCGTTTCCGATTGCGACCACAGCCATATCGAGTTCGGTAATATATTCCGAGTTTGGAATGGGAACAGGTCTTCTTCTTCCCGAAGCATCAGGTTCACCAAGTTCCATTTTTTGTAATTTTACTCCGCGCAGCCACCCATTTTCGTCACCGAGAAACTCCAAAGGATTGGTAAGAAAGACAAATTCAATTCCTTCTTGCTTTGCGTGGTGAACTTCTTCCAAGCGGGCGGGCATTTCTTTTTCCGAACGGCGGTACATGATGTAGGCATTTTTTGCACCAAGACGTTTTGCTGTACGAACAGCATCCATCGCTGTATTGCCGCCTCCGAAGACAGCTACGTTTTTATCTTTGCAATCAAAAACGGGTGTATCGTATTCGGGAAATTTATATGCCTTCATCAAATTAACACGAGTTAAAAATTCATTTGCTGAATATACACCGTTATAATTTTCACCGGGAATATTCATAAAATAGGGAAGACCGGCTCCCACCGCTATGAATACTGCGTTGTAACCGTTTTCAAATAGTTCGTCGATGGTATCGGTAAATCCGATAACCGCGTTTGTTTGAAATTCAACACCAAGACTTTTTAGGGCTTCAACTTCTGCTTTTACAATACTTTTGGGTAAGCGAAATTCGGGAATTCCATAAAGCAATACTCCGCCGATTTCGTGGAGAGCTTCAAAAACCGTTACATCATGTCCAAGTTGAATCAAATCGCCCGCACAACTTAAACCTGCCGGACCGCTGCCGATGATCGCAACTTTCTTTCCGGTTTTAGGTTTTATTGATGGTGTTCTGATACCGATGGTTTCTCGTTCATAATCAGAAACAAATCTTTCCAATCTTCCAATAGCAACTGGATCGTGTTTTACTCCAACCACACATTTGGCTTCACACTGTTCTTCCTGTGGACAAACTCTTCCGCATACTGCCGGAAGTGCGTTATCCGATTTTATTTTTGCAGCTGCACCAAGAAAATCTCCTTCGCTAACAAGTTGAATAAAATCTCTTATTTGAACTCCAACCGGACAGCCTTCAACGCAAACGGGTTTCGGACATTGCAAACATCGTTGCGCTTCCATTTTAGCAAGTTCTTCAGTAAGACCAAGGTTTACTTCTAAAAAATTTTTATTTCGTTCTAAGGGAGCTTGTTCCGGCATCGGCTGACGCGGGATCTGCATTCTTTCTTTTTTTGTAAGTGGGGACATAAAAAATTCTCGTTATTGGTGTAAAGGTTCACTATTTACCGCTTCAAAAAAAGCTTTGTCGTAATTACATAAGTGACTTTCAAGTGCTGCTTTTTCATTTTGATTATAAGTTCGGTTCCGTTTTGTCAACAATTCAAAATCAACAAGATGTGCATCAAATTCGGGTCCATCAACACAAACGAAGACGGTTTTATTGTCAACCGTTGCACGGCATCCGCCGCACATTCCGGTTCCGTCAACCATCACCGGATTTAAACTTACGACAGTTTTTATTCCATATGGTCTTGTTGTATTTGCAACAGCTTTCATCATAGGAATGGGACCTATGGCGAGGACAAAATCGATTTTTCTTCCGCTGTCAATCAATTCTTGCAATTTTTGTGTAACGAATCCGTGATAACCGTAGCTTCCGTCGTCGGTGGTAATGTAAAGTTCATCGGAAACGATTTTCAATTCCTCTTCTAGGATGACTAAATCTTTATTCCGAGCACCGTTAATAACGATGGTGTGATTCCCGGCTTCTTTTAAAGCAACGGCAGTTGGAAAAGCAATTGCAGTTCCAACTCCTCCGCCAATACTGATTGCGGTTCCGAAATTTTCAATGTGTGAGGGTTTCCCGAGTGGTCCGACTACATCAAGAAAGAAATCGCCCGTTTTGTGGGAGTTAATTTCTTTCGTGGTTTTTCCAATTCCTTGTACGATGATGGTGATGGTTCCCTGGTCTTTGTTTGAATCGGCGATGGTGAGAGGAATTCTTTCCCCCTTTTCGTCAATACGGACAATTACGAACTGTCCTGCTTTCCGTTTTGCGGCAATTTTAGGAGCTTCAATAACAAACCTTTTGATATCGGCTGCAAGAAACTCCGCTGAAATTATTTTATTCATCAGTGGTTATTTCAGTAAGTTTAAGAAAATCTTTATGTTTGTATATAAAAATAAGCAAAAATTCATTATAAAAGATGTCAGATTTTGTCCACTTTTTTCAACAAAATAATGAAATAGCGCTTAAAAATTATCGAACGAAAATTGAAAAAATTAAATGAGACATATTCTTGGGTTTTTGCTGTTTTTGATTGTTGTGGGTAAAGGAGAAAGTACTCCCCCAAAAGTATTCGAACCGAAACTTGAAAAGAACAAGGTATCTGTAATAAATTCATCCGGCGAAATTATCTTCGAAAAATATTTTAATGATCCATCCGAACTTTATGTGAACTTAAGCGATGGGGCGGTGACAGAGTATCTCATCCGGGATAAAGTAACTGAACATGGGGTTCCAAAATATTCGGCATTTATCTATTGCGTTTCAGATACATTTTTTCTGATCGATTCGGTTTATTCCGGAGTATATGAACCGGTTCCGTTTTATTCGAATGAACTTGAAAGAACTTTATTGTTGATTGGAAATGCTGATTTCGATTCTCTTTATTCGCCGCTGGAACACGAATATTTTTCTCCGATCAATTGCCTGTTGTATGAAGACGGGAAGTTGTTTAATGCAAATGAGTTGGTTTATGATGTTTTTCTCCAGGAAAATGAACAGATCATATCTTTTGTCGAAAATTCATGGAGCGGATCAGATAAAAGTTGCACAACTTCAACCGAGCTGCGGTCTGCAATTGGAGCGGTTTATGTTAATTATCTTAATGCCGGGGAAAAGGTTTTAGCGCGTCAATTTTTAAATGACTATTACCTTTGTCCAGACAAAGAATCATTCAAAAGTTTTCTTGATTCACAATTTTAACAAGGTGAGATATGGAAAAAATTAGAGTTGGAGTTATCGGTACCGGACACTTGGGAAAACTGCATACCAAAATGTTCTCTCAATTGCAGAATGCTGATCTGGTCGGAGTTTTTGATGCCGACTTTTCAACGGCAAAAACTGTTGCAAAGGAAAACAGTACTTCACCATTTGAAACTATTGATGAGTTGTTAAGCAAGGTTGAAGCTGTTTCAATTGCGGCAGTTACGAGCGCTCATTATCAATTGGCTAAGAAATGTCTGGAGAAAAAAATCCATGTCTTTGTAGAAAAACCGATCACTGTTTTGCTGGATGAAGCGGAAGAATTGGTAATGCTCGCACGGGAAAACAGCATCAATTTGCAAGTTGGACACATTGAACGATTTAATCCGGCACTGCTGGCACTTGAAAAATATCATCTCAATCCTCTTTTCGTGCAGAGTGACAGGCTTGCTCAGTTCAATCCGCGGGGAACCGATGTAGCTGTCGTTTTGGATTTAATGATCCACGATATTGATATAATTTTAAGCCTGGTAAAAAGCGAAGTTAAAAGTGTGCAAGCAAGCGGTGTTGCGGTTGTTTCAAATAATATTGATATCGCTAACGCAAGGATTGAATTTGAGAATGGAGCAGTTGCGAACGTTACAGCAAGTAGAATCTCACAGAAAAAAATGCGCAAAATGAGATTGTTCCAAAAAGAAGGATATCTCTCACTTGATTTTAATACAGGTGTTTCAGAAGTTTTTCGGCTTGTTCCATCAGATCAAAAAGTTGAGGAAGCACATATTAACTTTGGTGAAATTGGTATTGGTGATAAAAAGAAATTTGTTATTTACGAACAACCCGAACAAGTTGAAGTAAATGCACTAAAGTATGAACTTGATCTTTTTCTTCAATCGATAATAAAAAAAGAAAGACCGGTGGTTTCTGGTGAAGACGGTTGGAAGGCGCTTAAGGTTGCTGATCAGATCATTAAAAAAATTGAAGAATCTTTGATAAAATTAACCCAATAGTCCCGAGGCACTTATGAAAAAAAGTATTTTACTGCTGGTAACTGCAATGTTTATCTTTGCATCGTGCAGCATTTATAAATCAATTGTTAATCTTTCGCGTCTAAAATTTAAACTGGGAATAGTTAACAATGTTCGGCTTGCTGATATTTCACTTGATGGAAAAACAAAACTGACCGATTTTTCTCCTTTTGATGGAATAAAATTAACATCAGCAATTACAAAAGGATCGCTTCCGATTTCTTTTACATTAAACATTGATATTAAAAATCCGAACGACGGAACCGGAGGATATGCTGCAACTAACGCCAAGTTGGTTTCGCTGCCGTATCGTCTTTACGTTGATGAAAAAGAAATTCTAACCGGGAATATTTCTTCTCCCGTTACAATACCGGGAACCGGGGAAGCTACAGTAATTCCTCTTGCAATAAATTTTGATTTGATTAAAAACATTAAAGAACACGGATTTGAATCACTTGTAAATCTGGCACTGAACATTGCAGGAACCGGAAATGGAAATTCGCGTTTAACGGTTTACACAAAACCTACCGTTAATACCGTACTTGGAGATATTACCTATCCGGGTGAACTTAAAATTGTTGATAAAGAATTCAGAGATAAATAATTTTTTAGTAGTATAATCGGTGGAGCATAATATGGCTAAAGCAGAAAAATATGCCATCGGGGTGGATCTCGGTGGAACATTTATAAAGTTCGGAATTGTAACGGAAAAAGGAAAGATCATCAGAAAATCTTTTGTGGATACAAAAGCTGAAGGTGGTCCCGACTCAGTAATAAAGCAAATGAAAAAAGGATTGAAAGAATTATTCGATCACGATAAAATTAAAATTGAAGGGATCGGAATCGGTTCTCCCGGAATAGTTTCGAAGAAAAGAGGAACGGTGGAAAATCCACCGAACTTACCCGGCTGGGGAAAAGTTCAACTTGGACATTTAATCGAAAAGACTTTTAAACTTCCCACGTTTGTAGAAAACGATGCAAATGCGGCAGCTATTGGAGAATTAATTTTCGGCGCCGGAAAAAATCATAAATCATTTGTAATGATAACGCTTGGTACCGGAGTTGGCGGCGGGATCATTCTGAATAAAAAATTATTCCGCGGAGATTTCGGAGCTGCCGGTGAAATCGGACATATTACCATCGATATCAACGGTCCAAAATGCGGTTGCGGTTCTTACGGTTGTATTGAAGCCTATGCGGGGAACAGTTATTTAATCCAAAGTACAAAGGAAGGATTGAAGAATCATCAAAACTCCAAAATTGTTGAATTGATCAGTGATGACTTTAACGCACTTACTCCAAAAGTTATTAGTTCCGCCGCGGAATTAGGTGATCAGTTTGCGAATGAAGTGATAAAAGATTTAGGAAAAAATATCGGTTACGCAATGGCTTCCGTTTCAAATTTACTTGATGTCGGAACTTATATAGTCGGAGGCGGCGTTGCGGGATTCGGCAAGTTGTTACTTGATAATATCGAAATCTCTTTAAAGCAAAGAGTTCTAAAATCGTTGGTTCCGCGATGCAAAGTTTTTCCGGCTAAATTAAAAAATGAAGCAGGAATTAAAGGTGCGTCGTCACTTGTCTTTTATTCGATTTAATCGAGTGTAATGTATTCTAAATGAAAATTCTTCTGCTCCATATTTTCCTTTTCTCAATTGTCACTTTTGGGCAGGCAGATTCATTGAAATTTTTTTCAACTGATTCTTCTCAGGTTGTACAGGATTCTCTGGCGCTGAATGATTCAACAAAAAAAAATACGGATATCGATTCCATCATCTATTCATCGGCTAAAGACTCAATCATCTTTTTTCTCGATCAGAAAAAAATGCATCTTTACGGCAGCGGCGACATGCATTATAAAGAGACGCAACTGAAGAGCGGAAAAATTATTGTTGATTTTGAAACTTCAAATGTTGAATCGTTTAGTCTTGGAAAAGATTCGACAAATAAAGAAATTGAAGCGCCTGTACTTGTTGATAAAAACGAAGAGTACAAAGGAATGCGCATGAGATATAACTTTAAAACGAGCAAAGGTTATATCACCTATGCCGCATCTGAAATTGAACAAGCTTCTTATTCCGGCGCAAAAATTAAAAAAGTTGATAAGCAGACATTCTTTATCGAAAATGGAGTTTATTCAACTTGTACGCTTGAACATCCTCACTATTATTTTTTCGGGAATGAAATGAAGATGATACAAAAGCAGCAACTTATTGGAAAATGGATCTGGCTGGCCTTTGGCGATGTTCCTTTCCCGATTCCGATTCCGTTTATCGTTTTTCCGCTGGAGTCGGGAAGACGCTCCGGTTTACTTGCCCCCGCAATTGGCGAGCGTGCCGGGTACGGCAGATATTTTTCCCGGTTCGGATATTTCTGGGCGATAAGCGATTACATGGATTTGGCTTTAACATCTGATTATTACACCAAAGGTGGTTACAATTTAGATTCACGCTTCCGTTATCTGAAACGCTATGATTTTACCGGAAATTTAGAAGCTTCATACTCGGACTTACATCAAGGTGAAAAAACCGATGCTGATTATAATGAACAAAAAAACTGGCGTTTGCGGTGGGTACATAATCAAACGATAACTCCTTCTTCACGACTCGATGTTAATATGGAATTCATGTCTGGAGATTATTTCAAACAAAATAGTGCAGACTACAGCCAACTTTTAAGACAGCAAATTGTATCGAATGCGAATTATTATAAAAGCTGGGAAGAAGCGGGCAACAGCATTTCACTTAGTTATAGTCGAAATCAAGATCTATCAAGCGGAAATATCACCGAGTATCTTCCGACATTTTCATTTTCAAAATCACAGATGTATCCTTTCAAAAGAAAAAAAGTTGTCGGTGAACAAAAGTGGTATGAACTTATCGGGTTGAATTATAATAATCAATTACAAAATAGAAGAATTAAACAAGGCGCTCAACTTGCAATTCGCGGCGGTGTAAGACACAGTTTGAATGTCGGAGCTTCGCCAAAATTCGGTTACATAAATATTTCCCCGAGTTTCAGTTACCAGGAACTATGGTATAACAAAAGAATAAAAAAAGAAAATGTTTTTATTCAAGTCCCCGGAGAAAACATTATTTTGAACGATGGGAGTGGGAGGGTAACAGAGGGATTTGGTGTCTTACCTTCAAGTGGATATAACTCTGTTATAACTACCGATGTGAAACAGCTTCAATTTGTGCGTACATTTAGTATGGGCGTTTCAGCCTCAACTAAATTGTTTGGGATGTATCAACCGCAACGATTTGGAATTGCAGCTTTGCGCCATACGATCATGCCATCAATTTCTTACAACTATACTCCCGATTTTTCAAAACAGAAATGGGGTTACTTCGATACTTATACCGATTCAACAGGGAAGAAAGTCCCTTACAATAAATACGAGCGGGAAATTTTCGGTGGTGCTTCCTCGGGAGAATCACAAAGTATTAGTTTTTCACTCGGAAACATTTTTGAAATGAAAACAATGACGGATAGAACCGATACCACTTCAAAAGAAAAAAAAATACAGCTGCTGAATTTGAATGCCGGAATTGGTTATAATTTTGTTGCTGATAGTGTCCGCTTCTCAGATTTAAATCTTTCATACCGAACTCAGGTTGGCGATTTGTTGAGTCTTTCGGGTTCGTCAACTTATTCGTTGTATGACTATAATGCGAATGGCGATGCGATTAATAAGTTTTTAATTGAACAGGGGAAAGGACTTTTACGTTTAAAAAGTTTTAATTTCTCTCTGTCGACTTCCTTTTCCGGTGATAAATTAAAATCAAATGATGAGGATAAAACTCAAGACTCACTCCGCCAACAGGAGGCGACTTTTAAAAAGGATAATCGGATGTACAGAGGTTTGTATGACTCGCAAGAACCCGATTTTACAATTCCGTGGAGTGTTTCCATCAATTACAATTATAGTGAATCACGTTACAATCCGTATGAGACCTCGCGTTATTCTACCATCAGTACTTCTGCAAATATTAGTCTTACAAAATATTGGAAGATAAGTGTTAGCGGAAGTTACGATATCACCGGCAAACAATTTTCTGCACCGCAGATTATGATCAGCCGCGATCTTCATTGCTGGTTGATGAACTTTACATGGAATCCGATTGGAACCTATACTGGCTACCGTTTGGAAGTACGTGTGAAAGCACCGCAGCTTCAAGATTTAAAAGTTACCAAGACCGATAATTTCTTCAGCGGAAGATGATGAGTAAGAACGAAGAATGAACGATGAAAAACGAACATGAAAACATTCTTAATTGATGGAAACAATCTTATCGGTAAGATCAAAAACCTGTTTACTCTGCAACAAAAAGATAAACAAGCCTCACGTGAACAATTAATCTTTCTTCTCGAAAAATATTTTAAGAACCAAAAGAATAAGGGGATAATTTATTTCGATGGTTTCCAATCAACGGCAATTGCCTCCAATTATTTAAGAATAAAATATTCGCAAAGTCAATCTGCGGACGATATTATCCGGAATGATATTTCACACGCTAAAAACAGAAAAAATTTGATTGTTGTTACTTCCGATTCAGCGTTGAGTAATTTTGCTCGTGCCTGTTCATGCGAGGTAATAAAAAGCGAAGTCCATTTCAGTAAGTATTTACAGCCGAAGGAAGGCAAGAGCGAATCTGGAATAATAGAAAATCTTAACAGCAGATCAGATGAGTTTAAAAAACTCTTCGGCGTGAAAGAAGAGTGATGAGGTTTTTATTCTTCATCTTGCTTTGTTGTATTCTTCAAGTAGAAGTTCTTCCGCAACATTATTCTGCGCATAAAGCCGATAAAGAATCTTATGGAAAAGTTTCCGAATTAAAATCTCTTGAAGCTGAATCCGGCGAAGCGATCATTCCTCTTCAATTCGAAAAAGCTGAATTAACAGAATCAGTGTTTGGGTACCTTCCATACTGGGAATATCCAAATGCAAAGAGTTATATACGTTATAACTTGTTGACTCACATTGCTTTGTTTGATTTTGCAACTGATAGTCTGGGAAATGTTTTCAATCCCCCATACTGGCCATGGACAGATGTAATTAACGCTGCACATCAAAATGGTGTAAAGGTGATCCTTTCCACCACAAATTTTGAAGCTTCACAAATGAGGCAGCTGCTGAATTCCGACACGGCAAAACATAAATTATTTTTAAACTTGAAGAACAAAGTTGAAACGTATAAACTCGATGGTGTGAATATTGATTTTGAAGAATATTATTCGGCCGATCGCGGTGATCTCTTGAATAATTTTATGAAGCAACTTACCGATTCACTTCATGCTGCAATTCCCACCTGTGAAGTTTCGTTTGCCGGACCGGCAGTTAATTGGAGTGGATGGAAACTTGCCGGATTAGCAAATGCCTGCGATTACATTTTCATTATGGGTTATGCATTTGCCGGAGGTTGGAGTGATTATACAGGTTCCAACGCTCCGTTGCTCGGTGGAAATTATAATATCACAAACACCTTAACTAAGTACTATGCCGATGTAATTAAGAGTGATCCGAAAAAATTAATTCTCGGTGTTCCTTATTACGGCAACAAATGGACAACAACATCATCAGCACCACATGATTCAATCATTAGTTACGGTAAGACAACACGGTACCGTGATGATTATAGCGCTTCAAAAACATATGGACTACTCTGGGAAAACATAGAAAAAACTCCCTGGTATCGATGGAAATTAAATGATACAACCTGGTACCAAGTCTGGTTTGATAATGATTCAAGTCTGGGTTTGAAGTATGATTTAGCTAAAACAAATAATTTAAAAGGAATTGGAATGTGGGCTTTAGGATATGATGGAAACCGAACCGAATTATGGAATGAAATTGAGAGACACGTTGTATCTGTTAACGAATCAACTGAAAGAATTGGCGTTGACAAATTTGTTCTCTCCCAGAACTATCCCAATCCATTTAATCCCGAGACCGTTATCAGGTATCAGGTGCCGGTTTTCAGTTTCGTAACTTTAAAAGTATTTGATGTTTTGGGAAATGAAATTGAAACGTTAGTGAATGAAGATAAAGCACCCGGAATTTATACAACTCCATTCAACTTACGACAATCAACTAACAACCAACTACTTGCAAGCGGTGTATATTTTTATCAACTTCGGACAGGCGGTTTCACTCAAACAAAAAAAATGTTGTATCTAAAATGAAAACTTCAATTGAACTTGTAAAACAGATACAAGCTCTTGCTTACGCGGGATTGGAATATTGCGAAAACGAGTTTGACCGCGAACGTTATGAAGAACTAAAGAAACTCAGTCAATTATTATTAGCGGAAATTACAGAAACACCGTTAGAAAAAATCCAAAATCTTTTTGCGAATGAAGCCGGTTATCAAACTCCAAAAGTTGATGTTCGTGCGGTTGTATTTAAAGAGAATAAAATTTTAATGGTAAAAGAAAAAATTGACGGCAGATGGTCGATTCCCGGCGGTTGGGCTGATATCGGCTATTCTCCTTCAGAGATAGCAATTAAAGAAGCAAGGGAAGAAGCCGGAGCAGAAGTTAAGACAGTTCGGCTGCTTGCTGTTATTGACAAACTTAAACATGGTTATCCCGTTTCTCCTTTTCACACTTATAAAATCTTTATTCTCTGCGAGTTGTTGAACGATACTATCTCCTCCGGAACCGAAACTTCGGATGTGAATTTTTTCTCAATTGAAAATCTTCCCCCTCTTTCGGCAACAAGAATTACAGAAGAACAAATTCAGATGCTTTTCCATCTTTGGGAAAATCCATCGGAAGAGGTAGTTTTCGATTAACAAAAAATCTTTTTTATGAAATCCACACTGCTTATCTTATTTCTATTGATACTATCTTCCCTAATAATTAGAAGTCAAGAAAAGATTACCAAATCTAACACAAATCCTGTCGCCTTCACCTCTTCAAACCTTCCGATTGTGGTGATTGAAACGAATGGTCAAACAATAGTGAATGAGCCAAAAATTACGGTTGATTTGGGAATTATTTTTAATGGAGAAGGGGTTCGAAATTATCTAACCGATCCGCAAAATGATTACAAAGGTAAAGTTGGAATCGAAATCCGTGGATCAACTTCGCAGTGGTTTCCTAAAAAACAATACGCGGTAGAAACAAGAACGGAATTGGGAAGCGATACTTCGGTTTCTTTGCTTGGATTTCCGAAAGAGAATGATTGGATTTTATACGCCCCTTATACAGACAAAACTTTTTTCCGCGATGTGCTAGCCTATTGGTTGGCTGTAAAAACGGGACATTATGCATCTCGATTTAAATTTTGTGAACTTGTCTTGAACGGAGAATATATGGGCGTTTATATTCTTTTGGAAAAAATTAAACGTGATAAAAACCGTGTTGATATTTCGGGGATGGGTTTAACGGGTAATGCAGGCGATAGTCTTACGGGTGGGTATCTTCTAAAAATAGATAAAGAAGACGGCTCAGGAAACAATGGTTGGAAATCTCTTTATCCCCCTTATCTTGATGCTTACCAGCAGATTTATTGGCAGTACCATTATCCAAAACCTGAAGATATTACACCTCAACAAAAAGTTTACATTCAAAAATATATTGATAATTTTGAGACTCGTGTTTACAATCCCGATTACACCGATACACTTACAGGATATCCTTCGCTAATCGATGTTCCTTCTTTTGTTGATTATTTTTTACTTAATGAGTTGAGTAAAAATATTGATGCATACCGGCTGAGCGCTTTTCTTCATAAAGATAGGGATTCGAAAAATCCGAAACTTAAAATTGGTCCGGTTTGGGATTACAATATCGCTTGGGGAAATGCAAATTATTATGATGCTTCTTTAGTTTACGGATGGCATCTTTCCTATCTCAGCACCAACACTAATTTTTTGCAAACTGATCAATTTCAAGTTCCTTTCTGGTGGAAAAAAATTGCAGGTGATCCTGAATTTCAAAAAAAGTGTGCTACCCGTTGGTTTCAACTTCGCCAGAATGAATTTAATCTCACCAACATTTACCGGTTCATCGATTCACTAAAAACGCTTACAAATGAAGCGCAGCCAAGAAATTTTCAAAAATGGCCGATTCTAGGACGTTGGGTTTGGCCCAATTATTATGTGGGGCAGACTTATGATGATGAAGTGGCTTATCTTAAAAATTGGATAAAGGATAGATGCGGATGGATGGATGCCGAATTACGACAAATTCTTAATACAGACGATACTGGGTCGGAACTACCAACTTCATTTGAGGTTTCTCAAAATTATCCAAATCCATTCAACCCGGAGACAATAATAAGGTGGCAGAATGCTGTTGGTGGTTATATAACATTAAAAGTGTACGACGTACTTGGAAACGAAGTCGCGACTTTAGTTGACGAAGTCAGGTTGCCGGGTAAATATGAGACCAAATTTCAATCGATCGTGGGAAACAGGCAGCTGGTGAGCGGTGTATATTTTTACCAGCTTCGTTGCTCTTACAGTGGAGGTAATTTTGTTCAAACAAAAAAGATGATTTTACTAAAGTAATTCAGCTCAAAATCCGCGCAAGTTATTTTAGAAATATTTCTCCAACCCCAAAATCATTTCAAACCGATTTAGAGAATGGTTCAGAAGAAATTTTATTATATTTCACCCAGAAAAATCTCCAATATTTGAAAATAAAATCTTCCTAATGGGATGTGAAATGAAAAGAGTGCAAGAATGTTCGACTGGCGATACTCCAGCCAAACTTAAATATGATCTTCATGTTTCCAAACATCTTCGTGTAAAATATCAGTTTGATGAGTCGTTGTTTTCCCTCCAGGGAAATCTTTTCATTGGTAATTTGTATCAAGCGCGGCTTCTTGCCCAAAAAATTAACAGCAAGCGTGAGGAAGAAAAAATATTTGACGCCTACGTTACTCCAGGGCAGATAAATGCCGCCGGACTGCTCCACGAAATTTTCCATTTTGTTATTCGTCATTATGAAGAAAAAGAAAATCCCGGCGCTTTCGAACGAAGCATTGCATTTCTGCGAAATAATTTAGGTTCTGAAGAAGTTGAAAAAGTTTTAAGAAAATTTGTAGAACATTTTCCTCCCGTTGCTGTACATAAAGGAATTACTACGCTTGACCAATATATAAATGGAAACACGGAGGGTAAATCGAATAAGGAAATCATTCTTGAAGAAATAATTCTTCTGCACCTCGAAAATTTAAATCCGGCATTTCAATCTTTAAAAGAATTATTTGATGATAAGCTTATTGCGCAGGAAACTTCCTATTGGAATTTTCTTGCCGCAACTGAAAAATTCTTTGAAGCGGAAAAACCGTTAAGTATAGAAAATCTTCCTCTTCTTTCCGCTTTAAAAAAACCGATTCTAGCCAACCTTAATAATCTTGAAGCACAACTCGACTACATCCGCGAAAAGTGGAAAGTAATTATCGACGAAAAACTTCTCGCTAAAATATTGAGCGGGGAAGATCTGATCCGTGAAGATATAAAACTCTTTTTACAGCACGGTGGAGTTGGTACGCCGCCGGTACCCGATTACCAACTTTTAATGACCGATGAAGAATTGGAAAGAGCCCGCAAAGCTTATGAAAAAACAAAAGATTCCCCTGAAGACATAAGCCTAAGTTATCATTTTGAGCCGGAAAAATTTACCGAAGATATTGATTGGATGCCGCGTGTAGTGATGCTGGCTAAAAATATTTTCGTCTGGTTAAATCAACTTTCAAAAAAATATCAAAGAGATATTTACCGTCTCGACCAAATTCCTGATGAAGAACTCGACCGCCTTGCACGATGGAATATCAACGCGTTATGGCTTATTGGACTTTGGGAGAGAAGCGCTGCTTCAAAAAAGATAAAACAATTTTGCGGTAATCCGGAAGCGGCTCCCTCTGCTTATTCACTTTTTGATTACGTTATTGCGGAACAACTCGGCGGGGAACAAGCATTTGAAAATTTGAAATATCGTTGTTCGCTAAGGCATATCAGACTTTCAAGCGATATGGTGCCGAATCATACCGGAATATTTTCAAAATGGATTTTGGATCATCCCGATTATTTTATTCAGTCGTCGCATTCTCCCTTCCCAAGTTATACCTTTACTGGGCCTGATCTTTCAGACGATTCCCGTTATCAAATTAGAATTGAAGATAAATACTACGCAAAGACAGATGCCGCAGTTGTCTTTCAATTGATCGATAATTGGTCGGGACAAATCCGTTACATTTATCACGGTAACGATGGAACAAACATGCCTTGGAATGATACTGCGCAGTTAAATCTTTTGCTGCCTGAAGTTCGCGAATCGTTAATTCAAACTATTATGCATGTTGCTCGCAAAACTCCGATCATTCGATTTGATGCAGCGATGACGCTTGCAAAAAAACATTTTTCCCGACTGTGGTATCCGCAACCGGGACACGGCGGAGCAATTCCTTCGCGGTCTGATTATGCATTATCCTACGAAGCTTTCAATCAAGTTTTCCCGGAAGAATTTTGGCGTGAAGTTGTTGATCGTATAAATTCCGAAATGCCTCACACCCTTTTACTTGCAGAAGCTTTCTGGTTGATGGAGGGATATTTCGTTCGTTCGCTTGGAATGCACCGCGTTTATAACAGCGCCTTCATGCACATGTTTATGAAGGAGGAAAATGATAAGTACCGCGACCTGATTACGAATACGCTTGAGTTTAATCCGGAAATATTAAAGCGGTATGTAAATTTTATGAGTAATCCCGATGAAGAGACTGCGGTAAATCAGTTTGGAAAAGGGGACAAGTATTTTGGCGTTGCAGTGATGATGATAACGTTGCCAGGCTTGCCCATGTTTGCGCACGGACAGATTGAAGGTTACACAGAAAAATATGGAATGGAATATTACAAAGCTTATTACAACGAGTTTGTTGATGAAGGTTTAGTCCGACGTCATGAAGAAGAACTTTTTCCATTAATGCAGAAAAGATATTTGTTCAGCCAGGTTAGCAATTTTGAATTATATGATTTTATTGATGAGTTCGGTAATGTAAATGAAAATATTTTTGCTTTCTCGAACATGAGTGGAGGTGAGCGGGCGCTTGTTTTTTATAATAACTCCTACGAACAAGCCAAAGGGAAAATTCATTTTTCAACCGGCAAAGTAATTTCAGAAACTGATGCTCATGTTCAGAGGAAGAATATTTCGGATGCGTTGAACCTAAATATTAGCGGAGATAATTTTTACATCCTGAATGATCACAAAACAAAATTAGAATTTTTACGGAACGGGAGAGAATTAGTTGAAGAAGGATTAAGTGTATTCTTGAACGGTTACCAGTATCATGTTTTCTTAGGATTTGTTGAAGTTAAAGATGTAACGGGAGAATATTACGATCTTCATAAAATGCTTAACGGCAGAGGAGTTCCTTCAATAAAACAATCGTTAAAAGAATTAAAACTTGCACCGTTGCACGATGCAGTTATAAATATCTGCAACAGAGAACTGCTTCAAGAATTCAGTTCAGCATGCGGATTTATCAGCAAGAGCAAAACCAAAGCTGATGATGAACAAATTGAAAAAGTTACAAGTTATGGAAGATCGAAAATTTTGAATTTAGTAAACGAAGTAAAAAATTATCTCTATATGCCGGTTGATGAGCAGAAAATTATAACAACAATCGAACAAAAATTCCTCATTCTCTCAACGCTCGATCGTTTTCTAGCCTCATCGAAGAAAGACGAAGCGGTTGAAGATTTGAAACATGCTTTAGTTTTTTATAACGGAAACTCGGCTTATAAAGATTTCTTTATCCTTTACACAATAATTCTAACAATTCTCGAAGCTGTAAAATCTAGTAACGAGAATGAAGAACTGCTCCATCTTTATAATGAATTGTTTCTTGGAAAACCGTTGTGGCAGGGTCTCCTTCACCTGAACGATTCATTTGAAACACTTCGACAAGAATTCGGTCTGGCAAAAATTCTTCCGTCTGAAGAAAGCATTTTCCCGGATGAACTTTTTGAATTAAAAAATGCAAAACTTCCTAAACGCAATAACGCACGCAAAGGCAAAAAGGGAGAGAAGAATAACGCCTCGGTAAAACTTGTAACACTGCTCGAAAAAGATTTTGCAAAGAAATTTTTAAATGTAAATGAGTACAAGGGAAAGATTTACTACAGTAAGGAGAATCTTGAAACTTTCTTGAATTGGAGTTTTACCTTTGCAATGGTTACTTACACCGAAAATTATTTGCACGAGAAGTTGGAGAAATCAGCCGGGAAGAAAAAAGAATTCTCTACGTCTCTAAAAGAAACAAAATACACAACCCATATTCATGAGATGCTCGGGTACATCAATTACGTAAAAAAACTTTCTGATGAATCGGGATATGAGTATGATGTTTTTCTCACTTTGTTAGGGAAGAAGAATAATAAGTAGTTGAATTAAAAACCTTATTGTTTCACTCTTGAAAGATTTATAAGCGAACCGATAAAGAAGAAAATATTTACGAGCCATGCGGTTAGCACGGGATCAAGTGCGCCGTTCTTGCCAAACGCCTGAATAATTTTCATCAGCCCTAAATAAATGAATGTGATGAGAATATTTATTCCGAATTGCAATGCCAATCCACCTTTTCTTTTGTTAGCCGAAAGTGGCATTCCAAATAATACAACCACAAGACTTGCCAGTGCAAATGAGTAACGTGAGTAATATTCTATTTGTACTGAAGTGGGATCGTTACCGGCTTTTTGTTTATCGGAGATTAACGTTTTTAATTCAGCCAAATTCATTTGTTCCGGTTTTTGCTGTTTGAATGCAAGCTCGTTCGGTTTGAATTGAAGTGAAGGCAATTCTTTTTTTGTAAAATTTTCAAGGGAATCAGATAAATTTCCAAATTTTCTGAATGAACCGTTTTTTGCAATCCAGATATTTTTTGTGCTGTCGAAGTCCAATTGCTGCGCATCCAATCTATTTAGCATTTTAGTGATGTCATCTTTTCCAAATTCTTGCACACTCACTCGATGTGCAATAAGATTCGTCTCATCGTAATAAGAAATGTTTACAATTTTATTCTTTGTATCCTGGAAAAAAATATTGCTTCCCGCAAACGATAAACCTTTTTTAAGATAATTGATCTCAATTTCTAGTTTCGCTTTGTTGGCTTTCGGAACAACATACCCGCCGAAATAAATCGAAAGCAAGCTTACAAAAAATGAAACGACGATCAGCGGGAACATAAACCGGTACATGTTCACTCCACCGGCTTTAATGGCGGTCAATTCATTCGTGTTGGACATTTTCCCGACAGTAAATAAGCCGGCGAACAATACAGAAACCGGCGTGATCAATTTTACGATTTCCGGAATAAAGTAAAGGTAGTACTGAAAAATTACCGGAGTCGCAACATTCTGATCAAGGAAATCGTCGAGGTTCTCCATCAGATCAACAATTACAAAGATTGCTATGAAAGCGAGCAGCGCAAAAAATATCGTCTGCACAAATTGTTTAACAACATATCGGTCGATAATTTTAATCATGGAGCTTCTTCACTCTGCTGCCAAGTTTTTGGAATGAATTTTTTGAAGAATGAAAAATCAAGCGTGACCGTTTCATTAGCAACTTTCTTAGTAAGCAATATTCCCACAACTCCCATTAAAATATTCGCGCTCCACATTCCCCAAAATGGAGTCATTAGTCCGCGGTCGGCAAGTTTTTCTCCGCCGATGAGTGACGCCCAATAAACTAGAAAGAAAAAGAGACTTACACTTGCAGCCATACCAAATCCACCTTTGCGAGTTATAACTCCCAAAGGAGCGCCAAGCAAAATAAAGATAATACATGCTGCGGGAATAGAATATTTTTTATGAACTTCAACCATGTATTTGTCAATTTCTTTATTAACAAAATCAACCTGGAGGAATGAAGAAAGAACTTCATTCTTAATGTTTTTTACCCTCTCAAGCAAGTTTGCGTAATTGTCGTTCGGTGCGTAAGATAGATGAACTTTCCCCAGGAGCGGAGCGGCAAGGCTATCGCCGAGGAAAAATTTGTTCGTCGTTTTTTGGAACGATGTAAAATATTTAAATCGCAATTGTCGTAAGCTGTCTACGATCATAAGCATATCCGGCGCGCTCAATTCGCGATCGCTCCGCTGCACACCGGGCCCGGATTGCTGCAGAGAAAATTGCTGGGCATCCATTGCGATACGATGATTATTAAATATAAGTTTGCGGTAAAGTTTGGTATCGGATACTCCACTTTCATGGATTTCACCATTTTTTAAATCCATCAAAAGTTTTGTTTGGTCTTTGGAGAAATAAAGCAATCCTTCTTTTGCTGTAACAATATTAATCTTGTATGGATTTGTGTAATCATAAATGGTTACCCCGTACATTTTATTTTTGTTCTGATCCATGGTTCGTGCGAGGATAGCGTAATTATCTACCTCTTGAGAAAAAACCCCGGGTTCGATCGAGAGAGTTGGTTTCTTCTGCTGAATATCCATCATTAAAATTTTTGCTTGATGATTTGCGTCCGGTAAAACATCATTGTTGAAAAAGATCAGAAGAACTCCCACTACAATGCTTGCCGCCAATGGTCCGGCGATCATTTTATATAAGCTAACTCCTGAGGATTTCATTATTGTGATTTCGTTATTCTGAGCCATTGCACCAAATGCCATCAGTGTTGCCACCAACACCGCCATCGGCACAACCAATACCACCATCCATGCCAGGTTGTAAGTGATCAATTTTACAACGATCCACGTATCTAATCCTTTTCCGACAAGTTTATCAGCAAATTTCATTAAAAATTGGAAAAGGAAGATGAACATCAGTGTTGTTATCGAAAACAAGAAGGGAGCCGCGTGGTTCCGTAATATGTATCTGAATAAAATCATAAAACAAATATAGGAAGCATTTCAAAGCTTGACAAACGAGCCTCAATATTGCTTCAATCTTTGGAATCTCTTTTGAAATGATTAGATTTGAAACACAATTATGAAAATTATAAATATCTTTGCCGCCTTAGTTTTAATCTTCGGAAGTTTACATTTGCTTCTTTCCGGAGGAGACGAAATTCCGTTAAAACCGGGAAAACATTTTCCAAGATGGCTTAAAACTACGGAGACACATACAGATCAAACAAGCGGAATTACCTTCTTAAAAGAGGATGAAGGAAAGAAATATTTTCTTCTTGTTGATGACATCGGCGATATTTGGCGGTTTAGTATTGCGCGTGACACGATTTTTAATCTTAAAAAACTTGTTTTTGCGGAATCACTTCAGAAATATTTAGCAGACTTTCCAAAGAAAGATTTTGAAGAAGTTGCTTATGATAAATTCACCGGAGATATTTTTATTTCAGTTGAAGGGAATTACCCGGAGATTCAAAAATACGTTGGTATCTATCAGCTAAAATTTGCAGAGAATAATTTTTTTGCAGACACGATTGTAAGTCTCAAAAAGATTTCGGTTACACCGCAAAATTTGTTTCTAAAATATGTTGATAATAATATCGGTTACGAAGGGGTGGCTGTATCGGAAAAATATTTATTCTTAGGTTTAGAAGGATTTGAAAAAAAATCGGTCTTTTCAGACAGCACCATGATCTTCATTTTGGATAAAAAGAGTAAACGTATTGTAAAACAACTAAGTACGAGAAATTATAAGATTCAGACAATATGCGGACTTTATTGCGAGGGAAATAGTACTCTTTGGGGGATCGACAGAAATAACTCAAAAATTTTTAGAATGAAACTGAACGACAAACTAGACATTTCGGAAGTAAAGTATTTTGATGTGAAAGGAATTATTCCTGCGTATCATGATTTTAACTATGCAGCAGCGCTGGAATCAATAACCATGGATAATAATGCAAACCTTTATCTTGTGGATGATCCGTGGAAGAGAGTTTTTGTCCCGGCTGAATCAACGATGGAAAATTTAGATTCTGTAACGCAAGCAAACTTTAGAAAGTTTATTCCAATAATCTATAAATTTAAAATAATCAATTAACACGAAAGACTCTTCGATTGGAACCAATAATAGAATTCATCAAAAATAACCAGAACCTCTATCTTGAGGAGCTTAAAAATTTCTTACGCATTCCCAGCATCAGCACTTTGCAAGAGAATAATGAGGACATGAGACATTGTGCAGTGTTCGTTGCTGATAAATTAAAAGAAGCCGGAATGAGTCGCGTAGAGATTTTCCCCACAGAAGGTCATCCGATTGTTTATGGTGAATGGCTTGGCGCTCCGGGAAAACCAACAGTTTTAATTTATGGTCATTACGATGTTCAGCCAGTAGATCCGATTGAATTATGGGATAGCCCGCCGTTTGATCCGGTGGTAAAAGATGACAAAATTTTTGCACGCGGTGCTACCGATGATAAAGGACAGATGTTTATTCACATTAAAAGTGTTGAAGCATATTTTAAAGTAAAAGGAAGTCTTCCCCTAAATGTTAAATTTGTTATTGAAGGGGAAGAAGAGATCGGAAGCGAACATCTTGGCGGATTCATTCAACAACATAAAGACTTATTGAAATGTGATTCGGTATTAATTTCGGATTCGTCTCTTTATGAAGCCGGAATTCCAACAATTACATATGGATTGCGTGGTCTGGCTTATATGGAAGTTGAGGTTACGGGTCCGAACAAGGATTTGCATTCAGGTTCATTTGGCGGAGCGGTTGCAAATCCTATAAATGTACTTGCAGGAATAATAGCCAAGCTTCATGATAAAAATGGAAAAGTTACCATTCCAAATTTTTATGATGACGTTCTACCGTTGACGAAGGAAGAAAAACAGAATTTTAAAGCTTTTAATTTTTCTGATAAAAAATATGCTAAGGAGCTCGGAGTAAAAGAATTAGCAGGTGAAGCAAAATTCTCAACTCTTGAAAGACTTTGGGTTCGCCCAACACTTGATTGTAATGGAATCATCGGCGGCTTTACCGGTAAAGGTGCAAAAACAGTAATTGCATCAAAAGCTTCAGCAAAAATAAGTATGCGTTTAGTTCCCAATCAAGATCCAAAAAAAATTGCAAAAAGTTTTACCAAGTATATAAAATCAATAGCTCCTAATTCTGTTGAGGTAAAAATTTCTGATCTGCATGGAGCTCACCCGTCTCTTTCGCCTTTAACAGGAAAAGCTATGAAAGCTGCCGCAGTTTCAATGCAAAAAGCATTTGGGAAGAAAACAGTCTTTATGAGAGAGGGAGGGAGTATTCCTATTGTAACAGCCTTCCAAAGAATTTTAAAAGCGCCTACGGTACTCATGGGATTTGGTTTGAATTCTGAAAATCTTCATTCGCCAAACGAACACTTTAGTTTAACTCATTTTCAATTAGGTATTCAGAGTTCGGCGTATTTTTTTGAAGAGTATTCAAAATAAAAATGGTTCTTGAGTCTGGAGTTCCCTATGAAAAAAATATTTTCAATTTTTGTTCTGTTGGCTGGTCTTTACACTTTTAGTTTTACCGGATGCGGTGATAAAGTTGACAAAGAGCAAGGCGCAGGAGATACAGAAGCGGATAATTATGATGTTTCCCGTGATACCAAGAGAGATATGAGTATTCAGGAGTATAATATTGCGGAACGAAAGAAATTAACAACTACAAGATTTGCATGTGATACAATTGCGCTTATGGAATATGTATTAGCTTCCTACCCGGAGGGAACTTACCTCGTAGATTTTGATAGAACTTTTACCTACAACATTCCAAGATCAGCAGTTATTTATCAAAAAGATAAAGATGGGCAATTTGTTTTTGGTGTTATCGCTAAATCGTGGTCTAACGATCACCGTCTGATTGAAATGAAAAACATTGTCGGTTACGACGCGAGTTATATTGATCTTGATAGTACAGAACTCGGAACAGCATTTTTTTATTTGACGTTGTTCAAAGCTAACACATCAGCAAACACGTTTGATACTATCTGGGAATCGGGAATTCCTAGTCATGGCGGATTTAACAATCTGACCCTTGAAAAATGGGATAAGAAGAAAATTCCCTACATAAGAGCTAATTTTCATTATGCACAGGGAATAGGCCACTTTGATTACAACTTCTTTTTTGTTGATGGAATACTTCAAAAGCCCCATCTTCTTTTAACCTACGAGGGGATAAACTTTAAAAGAATTATGACCGATGCAAATGGTGATAAATATCCTGACTATATTGAGTTTAAATACCTGGATACCGGCGATAGAGTAACTATTCTGGACTCAGTTACGTTTATCTGGAAAGATACCTGTTATATTAACACAAGAAATCCAAAACAATTTAGATATTATTAAAAGGAACGACGGAGAGAAATTTGGCTATTTTTGAAATTCATGAACCTTTACCTGTTCAATTTTATTTTGAATCCATGGGATTTCATCCTGAACAAAGGAATGGTGAAGCTCATTTTTATAAATACAATTCGGTTGAAGAAGAATATAGAATAATTACACAAGGTGTCGGCTGTAGAGTATCTCTATCAGCATTAATTGAGTTACACGGAAAAGACACACTTGATTTTCTACATCGGATCACTACAAACGAAATAAAATCTTTACCACAAAATCATTTTACTAAAACCATTTTTACAAACGAAAAGGGAAGAATCCTTGATAGCGTTTTTGTTTTAAATTTTGGAGAGAAGCAGCTTCTCATTGGTAATAAAGGAACGCAACATAAATTGTCGTTGTGGCTCCAGCGGTACATCATCATGGATGATGTAAAAGTGATTGAAGCCAATAAACAATTGGTGGTTTTTCAAATTCTTGGCTCACAAGCAAAATCATTCATGACACTTCTTTGTGGAGAACAATGCAAAGAGTTACAAAATGATGAAATTCGCCAACTGTCCCTTGAAGACTTTTCGTTTCACGTAATTAAAAATTCAACTTCTTCCGAGGAAGAAAGTTTTTTGATTGTTGCGCATCAATTGAATGCAGTTAAACTTATTACTTACGCACTTCAGAATAAAGGTATTTTTGATTTTGGTTTGGTGGGAGAAGATGCTTACGAGATTTATAGAATTGAGAAAGGTATTCCTACTGAAAAGGAATTGAATGATCAAGTCAATCCGCACGAAGCCAAACTTCTTGACGAAGTAAGTTTTAAAAAAGGTTGTTACATTGGCCAGGAAGTTATTGCAAGGCTTGCTACTTATGATAAAGTGCAAAAATATTTAGTTGGATTTTTATTTAGTGATTCGCCAAGTTCTGATAAAGAATTCACCATTGTTGATGATGAAAATAAAGAAATTGGAACGGTGACCTCGTCATGCTTTTCAATTTCGATAAAGAAAACAATTGGTTTAGGTTACTTGAAAAAAGAATTGATAACAGAAAACAAACCATTAAAAGCCATTGGTAAAAATTACAAACAAGGAATTTTAGTAACTGTTCATTCGCTGCCATTTAGAGATTAACTTGCTGTGAAAATTTACACGAAAACCGGTGATAAAGGTGAAACGGGACTCTTCGGTGGAAAGAGAGTTCTGAAATCTTCCATAAGAATTAATGCATATGGTACCGTGGATGAATTAAATGCAGCTCTTGGACTTTCTCTTTGTTATGTTCAAAACCCAAAAGTGAAATCAGTTTTACAGAAATTACAGCATCAACTTTTTGTTGTTGGGGCTGATTTGGCAACACCCTTGGAAACGGAGAAGAAAAATATCTCCATTCTTCGGGTTTTAGCAGAAGAAATTTCAGAAGCAGAATCGGCAATTGATTCATTTGAAAAAGAATTGGAACCACTCCAATATTTCATTCTCCCCGGCGGTTCCAAAGCAGCAGCGCAATTGCATGTTGCCAGAACTATTTGCCGGAGAGCTGAAAGGGAAGTGGTTCTGCTTGCTCAACAAGAGGAAATCAACCAAAATATTGTTATTTTTATCAATAGAATTTCAGATCTTTTGTTTATTCTTTCGAGGATCGAAAACAAAACATCCGAAATCCCCGATCAGAAATGGGAAAAACCCATTTAGACAATTCCCCCATCGGGGGTGAATTTGGCTTCGACGGGATTAACGAAGCAATAAATGGCGCATCGTGTTTCTCCGGCAGACACGTTAAACGGCTGGTAACAAAACAATAACTGGCGAATATAATTACGCCCTCGCTGCTTAATTAGTTAAGCAACCGTTCTATGTAAGTTCTCGTATCGGTTTACAATAGAACGTCGTTTAGATACGATAGCCAAGCCGAGTGTTTGAGGCGGCAAGGTAAAATTTAATCAAACAGATTTATTGGGAAGTTTGTTTATTCCGCACCTTTAAATCTATCAGAAATAAACTATGTGTGTAGAAGTTTATTGAGTCTTAGTTTCGGACGCGGGTTCGACTCCCGCCACCTCCACAATTTGGTTTCAAGTTGAGTCTAAACTATTCTTTTAGTTTAGACTTTTCTAGAAAAATCTTTCCTTCTTTCTTAAATGGTCTCACATTTCCCTTGAATAAAAAACAAGTTTCACCTAAATTGTACCGTATGAAAAAATATTCTTTTGTAAAGATGAACGGTGCAGGCAATGATTTCATCGTTTTTAATAAAGATGAAGCTGTGGGTTTGCAGTTTGCTTCCCCTTTAATAAAAAAATTGTGTGACAGAAGATTTGGAATTGGAGCTGACGGAGTGATAACCGTTGCCAAAAGTGAAACACATGATTTCGAAATGGAATATTTTAATGCCGACGGAACTACCGGAACTCTGTGTGGGAACGGTGCAAGGTGCGCAATTCAATTTGCTGAAAAATTTAGCATTTCGAAGGGCAAATCGGTAAAATTTTTGTCAAATGGAGTTGATTTCTCCGGCAAAGTTTTAGAAGATGGATTTATAAGATTTAATTTAAATAGTCCCGATTCTTTGAAAGAAAATTTCATTATAAATGTTTCGGGAGCCGAGGTTAACACAAATTTTATAAACACCGGTTCACCGCATGTTGTTTTTTTTCTTGATGATCCGACAATAAGGAAGTCTCACTTATCCGGTGAATTTATATCGATTGATGACTTTCCGGTTTACAGTTTTGGAAAAGAAGTTCGTTATTTAAACACCTTCGCTCCATCAGGAACGAACGTAAATTTTTTAGAAATACGGAATTCGGAAATCTATATCCGTACGTACGAGCGAGGCGTTGAGGATGAAACTCTTGCTTGCGGAACTGGCTCAGTTGCTTCGGCAATAATTACTTTTTTGCAAAAACAAATTCCACCGCCTCTTACTTTGGTAACGAGGGGAGGAGATAAATTAATAGTCGATTTTTCGGCTGAAGGTACAATAATTAAAAATGTTTCGCTCACCGGTCCAGCTAAGATCAATTTTTCTGGTGAGTGGACGTTCTAACAAAATAGTGGAGACACAATGGCTAAAGTTATATTTTCAATTCAATACGAAGTTCTAAGCAACAAAAGAGATGAATTTGTAAATTCTATTAGAGAGTTAAAATCGTTATTAAAGGCTGAAGGACTGGAAAGTTACTCGTTGTTTGAAGGAAAAACGAAAAATCATTTTCAAGAAGTTTATCAGTTCTCATCTAAAGAAGCCTTCGATAATTTTGATGACTCGGAGAACGAACGGGTTGATATTCTGATTTCAAAAATTGAAGACCTTAAGGAACCAAATTCAACCAAGTACAACACTTTGTACGAAGTTTCATTATAAAAGAAAAGAATCCTATGAAATTTAAACTTTCTCCCGTTATCATTTATCCGGCCATCATGATCGTTGCTGCTTTGATTATTGTTATTTTCTCAACTGATCTTACCTCTGAGAAAAAAAGTGAAAAAGCAGGACCGGTAACTTCGGAAACCATTCCGAATGATGACCTTCATAAAAATATGGGGAAAGAAATTCCTCCGTCAAAAGATAATGTTATTTCTGGTGTAAAGAAGAGGATGGAAACACTCAAAGCTGAAGTTGACAAAAATCCGGCCGACACTGCAAAAATGAGAATGTATGCGGACATGCTTGCTGAAGGACACGGACAAGCCGATGCAGTGAAATATTACGAAATGATCTTGAAAAAAGATCCTAAACGTGTTGATATTTTACAATCACTTGGATACATTTTTTACATTCAACAAGATTTGAACAAAGCTGAAGCTTATATTGCCAAAGCTTATTCCATGGATAAAAATAACTTCCAAGCTTACTTTAATCTTGGTGCTATTGCTGCTACTAAAGGGGATAACGAAAAAGCAAAAAAAATCTGGAAAGAAATTATTTCTAAACGTCCAAATACCGAGGTCGCAAAACTGGCGCAAGAAGGAATACAACAACTTCAATAACTTGGCGGTGGTCGAAACGTTACAAGACGTTCATTTCGGCGCACACTCATTTATTAATAGATCCGTAGTCCCAAGATTATTTTGTGCTACGGATTTTTTATTTTAATAAACCCCTTTTCAGTTTTATCTTTTCTTAATTCTCTCTATTTTGTGGCGCAACAAATTTAAAAGTAAATGAACGAATATGTAGGCGTATTGCACGTCCACTCAGTATTTTCAGATGGTTCTGGTGAAGTTGAACAGATCGCTCAAATAGCTGATGAGTGCGGTTTAGACTTTTTAGTTTTAACGGATCACAATACTTTGCGCGCGATGCATGAAGGATATGAAAAATTTTACGGTAAAACACTTCTGCTTGTCGGCTGTGAACTGAATGATAAAGAAAATAAAAATCATTATTTGGCTCTTGGAATAAAAGAGACTTTTTCAACCCGGAGACCCGCAAAAGAATATGTAAAAAGTGTAAAAGATGCGGGTGGAATCGGATTTTTGGCTCATCCGCACGAAAAACGGGATTCGATGAAAGAGCATCCACCATATCCCTGGACCGAATGGGATTGTGATGATTTTACCGGAATCGAGATTTGGAACCATATGTCTGAATGGATGGAAAATCTTACAGAACAGAACAAATATCAGGCTTTTTTGCATCCTTTGAAGACGATTATTAAACCCCCAGACGAAACTTTACGGGTTTGGGATGAACTTTCGATCGCACGAAAAATAGTTGGAATCGGCGGAATTGACGCTCACGCCCATAAAGTGAATCTTTTAGGTTTTTTTGAAGTTGAGGTTTTCCCGTACAAAGTATTGTTCAAGTCAATCAGAACTCATATTTTAACAGAGCAGAATTTCGAAATTAAGGCAAATCCCGTTTCTGTAGAAAAAGCCAAAAATGTGGTTCTACAATCTCTCCGCGAAGGAAAGTGTTTCGTATCTAATTATTATCATGGGGATGCGACAGGATTTCGTTTCTTTGCCGAATCAGATAGTAAAAAAATACAGATGGGAGAAGAAGTCCAATCTGAAAATCCGGTAACTTTAAATGTATATTTACCGGGTAAAATAGCGGAAATTCGATTGATCCATAATGGCAAATTGGTCGAATCTCTTAACAATATTGAAGCTAAATTTATAGTGCACGAAAAAGGTGTTTACCGTGTGGAAGTTTTTGTAGAAACAAACGCATGGATTTTTTCAAATCATATTAGAATAAAATAGTAGTAGAAAGTGACAAGTAAAAAGTAGCAGGTTATTCATTCCCACTTTTTACTTACCGCTTTGAACTTAAAACAAATCATTTATCGGAGTTATGAATGTTAACAAAAAGAAAAAAGTTATCCCGCAAAGAAATTAAAGAAGATGGTCTTATAACTTTTTATTATAAATTAATTGGTTTATACGGAACCTACAGACAATACTTTCTCATCGGCGGAGTTGCCGTAATATTAATAGCTGCAGGATCGTTTTTTTACATGCAGCAAAAGAGCAAAAACAACGAAAGAGCAAATGTTGAATTGTCTAGAGTACTCCCTTCATTTGATTCCGGTCTCTACCTAGAGTCAATCGAAGGAAATCCTCAAGCTAAAGTAATGGGATTAAAGAAAATTGTTGCTGAATATGGTAATTCAGAGAATGGTGAGATCTCAAAAGTTTATCTGGGCCATGCCTATTTTTATCTCGGCAAAGTTGATGAAGCCTTAAAAAATTATGAAGATTACGGCGGAAGCAATGACCTTTTTACAGCTGCTGCTTTTGCAGGAGAAGCCGCTTGTTACGAGGCTAAAAACGATCTTGAAAAAGCGGCGGAACTTTACCGCAAAGCAAGCGCTGTCTCGGAAGAAAATGTTCTCAATCCTCAGTATTTACTTTTCTCAGGCATCAATCTTTTGAAAGTTAAAAAAATTACCGAAGCGAAAGAGATTTTTGAAAGAATTAAAAAAGATTTTCCGACCACCGTATCGGGTCGCGAAGTTGAAAGATATTTAGCGCAAGTAGAATAGTTTTTATTATGTATTTGTCAGTGGTCATTCGACCATTGACTATTGACAAATGTCTAATAACCAAAATAGAGGAACTGAGATGGATTTTAATCTGATAAAAAAATATGTGAAGTTGTTCGAAGAAAGCAATATCTCCGAACTTGAAATTGAACAAGACAACGCGCGAATAAAAATTTCTAAAAAAGTTGAAACATCGGTTCAGGTGCACAATGTTACAACACCGGCACATGCACCAGCACCGGTTGCAGCAGCAGCTCCAAAACCGGAAGTAGCCGCACCGAAAGAAGAGAAAAATTCAAAAATAAAAGAAATAAAATCGCCCATTGTTGGTACTTTTTACCGCGCTCCCGGTCCGGACGCCGATCCGTATGTTAAAGTTGGCGATGTAGTTTCTTCTGGTACAGTTCTTTGTATCATCGAGGCGATGAAATTGATGAATGAAATTGAATCCGATATCTCCGGTAAAATTGTTAAAATTTTAGTTGAGAACGGGAAGCCGGTTGAATATAATCAACCTTTGATGCTAATTGAAGCTGATTAAAAGTTTTAGAGGAACCATTGTTTAAAAAAATATTAATAGCAAACAGGGGAGAGATTGCCCTTCGAATTATTCGAACCTGTAAAGAATTGGGAATTAAAACCGTTGCAGTTTATTCCGAAGCAGACAAGAATTCTCTTCATGTTACATTTGCCGATGAAGCGGTTTGTATTGGTCCCGCATTAAGTAAAGACAGTTACTTAAAAATTCCTGTGATCATTTCAGCTGCACAAATAACGGGTGCAGAAGCAATTCATCCGGGATATGGATTCCTAGCAGAGAATGCAAGTTTCTCGGAAATTTGTTCAGAGTCCGGAATAAAGTTTATCGGTCCTTCTCCCGAGATGATTAACTTAATGGGAAACAAAGCCAATGCAAAAGAAACGATGCGGAATAATGGTGTTCCCGTAATTCCTGGCAGTGATGGCGTTGTAACCAATGTGACTGACGGAAAAGCGATCGCTCATGAAATTGGATTTCCTGTAATAATAAAAGCCTCTGCCGGTGGTGGTGGAAAAGGAATGCGCATTGTTCAAGACGAATCGGAATTTGAAAACGCTTTTCAAACCGCAAGTTCGGAAGCAATTGCATCATTCGGCAATGGCGAAGTTTATATTGAAAAATACCTTGAAAATCCCCGTCATATCGAATTCCAGGTTATGGGAGACCAATTCGGAAATGTTTATCATTACGGTGAACGTGATTGTTCAGTTCAAAGAAGACATCAGAAACTTATTGAAGAGTCTCCATCTCCGATTATGGATGCAGACCTTAGAAGAAGAATGGGAGAAGCCGCGGTTCTTGGCGCAAAATCGGTAAATTATGAAGGTGCGGGAACTATCGAATGTCTTGTTGATAAACATAAGAATTTTTATTTCATGGAAATGAACACGAGAATTCAAGTTGAACATCCGGTAACCGAAGCGGTCAACGGAGTTGATCTTATCCGTCAACAGATTTTGGTAGCGGGTGGAGAAAAAATAGAAACGATGCCGAAAGAACCCATTGGGCATGCGATGGAATTTAGAATAAATGCCGAAGATCCAGAAAAAGGTTTTCGCCCGAATCCCGGAAAAATTGAATCGCTCCATTTCCCAGGTGGTTTTGGAATTAGAGTTGATTCACATGTTTATCAATCATATGTTATTCCCCCGTACTATGATTCTCTCCTAGCAAAATTAATTGTCTGGGGAAACAACCGGAAGATAGTAATCCAGCGTGCAAAACGGGCCTTGGAAGAATTTACCGTTGAGGGAATTAAAACGACGATTCCCTTTCACTTAGAAGTTTTAGAGAACGAACAATTTGTAAGTGGAAATTTTGATACATCATTTTTAGATAATTTTTTAAAAGAAAAGACAAATAATTTATAGAGGAATTTTATGAATATTCCAAAAGAACTAAAGTATACAAAAGAACATGAATGGATTTCCTTAAACGGGAATATCGCTTCGATAGGGATTACAGATTATGCTCAAGGCGAGCTTGGCGATGTTGTTTTTGTTGATATTGATCCAAACCTTCAGGAAGTAAAACAACATTCAAACTTTGGAACGATCGAAGCTGTAAAAACAGTGAGCGAACTTTACGCCCCTTGTTCAGGTAAAGTGATTGAGATAAATAAAAAGCTTGTTGATTCACCGGAAACCGTAAATGTTGATCCTTATGGTGAAGGTTGGATGATCAAAATTGAAATTTCAAATCCGGATGATTTAACCGAACTTCTTGATGAAGCTGCTTACAGCCAGCTCATCGGTGAATAATTTTTATTCCCCTCTAGTTTGATGAACAAAAATAATGAAATACTTATCATTGATTTCGGATCGCAATATACCCAGCTAATCGCAAGGCGTATCCGGGAAGCAAATGTTTTTTCGGAGATTTTCCCACACTCTCTTTCCATTGACGAAATAAAAAAAAGAAACCCTGCCGGAATCATTCTCTCCGGTGGACCCACAAGTGTTTATGATGAAGACGCACCTGATGTAACTCCTGAAATTTTTTCTTTGAATATTCCTATTCTTGGGGTGTGTTACGGACTTCAACTTCTCGCAAAACATCTCGGCGGGAAAGTTGAAAAAGCTGATGACCGTGAATACGGTAAAGCTGAATTTAATGTCTCGAACGACTCAGCTCTCTTTTCAAATTGCGAAAAAAAATCAACAGTTTGGATGAGTCATGGCGATTATGTTTCTCAAGTTCCTGAAGGATTTCAAATCATTGGAACTTCGATTCATTCACCTGTTTGTGCTGTGGGAAATAATGAAAAAAAAGTTTACGGATTGCAATTCCATCCCGAAGTTGCCCATACACATGAAGGAAAAAAAATTCTTCATAATTTTTTATTCTCTGTTTGTAAATGCAAAGGTGAATGGACCCCCACCCAATTTATTGATGAAAAGATTTCTGAGATAAAAGTTTTGGTTGGGAAAGACAATGTTTTATGCGCTCTTAGTGGAGGAGTAGATTCTACCGTAGCTGCCGTGCTGGTTCAAAAAGCTATCGGTGAGCAATTAACTTGCGTTCACATCGATACCGGCTTGATGCGAAAAAACGAAAGTGAACAAGTTGTAAAACTTTTCCGTGACAATTTAAATTTAAAGGTTATTTCAGTAGATGCATCAAAAATTTTCTTGGAGAGATTGAGCGGAGTAACTGAACCGGAAAGAAAAAGAAAGATCATCGGGAAAACTTTCATCGATCTTTTTGAGCAGGAAGCTGCTAAAATTCCCAATGTAAAATTTTTAGTTCAAGGAACACTATACCCTGACGTGATTGAATCAGTTTCCGTAAAAGGAAAATCGGTAACTATTAAAACGCATCACAACGTTGGCGGACTACCTGAAAAGATGCATTTAAAATTAATTGAACCATTCCGCGAATTATTCAAAGATGAAGTTAGAAACGTTGGCAAAGCTCTTTCTCTACCTGCAGAATTTATCGAGCGTCATCCTTTTCCTGGACCCGGTTTAGCCGTAAGAATTTTAGGAGACATCACTAAAGAAAAACTCTCACTTCTTTGTGATGCGGATGAAATATTTATTGACGAAATTAAAGACTCAAATCTCTACAATGAAATTTGGCAGGCATTTGCAGTCCTTCTTCCCGTACAAAGCGTTGGGGTTATGGGAGATAACAGGACTTATGAAAACGTCCTTGCACTACGCGCCGTAACTTCTACTGATGGGATGACTGCAGATTGGTATCCTTTCCCGCACGAATTTCTTGCAAATGTTTCAAGCAAAATCATTAATAAGGTTAAAGGGATTAATAGAGTGGTTTACGATATTAGTTCTAAACCCCCGTCAACGATTGAGTGGGAATGATGGAAGCGAAGGAAAAACAACTCATTCAATTAAAGATTGAAAAAGCACAGCGTTTTGCTGATGAGGGAAAAACTCTTCACGCAGTTCAATTGTACACGAAGATCATAGAGGAACATCCGGAATCACTTGAAGCAAGTTTTGGTTTGGCGGGCTTATATGAAAAACTTGAAAATATTGACGCTGCCGAAAATATATTATCGGAATTGTTAGAAGAAAATTCTGATAATAAAGATGTGAGACTTTTCTTTGGGCATTTTCTTTTCCGCCAGGGAAAGTGGGACGAAACCATTGAAGTACTTTCTTTCTTTTCTCCTGACGAAATTCCTTTAGCTTCTTTTTTTATTGGGTACTCTCATTACATGCTGCTTGAGTATGAATTAGCGAGGATAAGTTTTGAAAATTTTGTTAAAAGTGGAAAGGAAACAGAGTTTCTCCAGGATGCATATATTTATCTTGCAAAGACACACATTAATTTAACAAACTTTGATCTCGCGCTTCTTTACGCTAAACAGGCGGAAGCATATTATTCAAACTATTATGAACTCCACTTACTTTTTGCGATTATTTATTATTACCTCACCATGACTGCACATGCAGTTACTTCGATTGAAAAAACTATAAAGCTTAATAAATCAGATTTATCCGTGAATGAATGGGCTGGCAAGATTTATCTAAAAAGTGGAGATTACAAAAAAGCTGAAAAATATTTAACAAAGTTTATTGAAGAATCTTCCGAAGTATCACCCGAAATTTATTCTCACTTAGGCATAACGTATCTTTACACGAACAAGATAAAAGATGCGGAGAATTATTTTAACTTAGCATTAAAGTTTGATCCTAAAAATAAAGTTGCACTTGAAGCCGTAAAAAATTTAGAAAAATTAAATCACAATCCGGTTGCTTCCGATGGTTAGGAAGTTGTTAATTTTCTTGTTAATCCTCTTAACAGCGAGAATCGCATTTCCCCAATCTCCCGCCACTCAAAATGAAATAAACTCTGAATTTGAAATAGCCGTAAGTCTGTTTGATGCGAACCAATTTCCCGAAGCATTAAAAATATTTCAATGGATTTCAGCTCAACAGGAAAACACAAAGTCGACGGTAGCGCTTCTTTTCTCGGCTAAAATATTTTTAGCACAAAAGAATTATTCATCAGCAGAAAAAACATTACATCAATTTATCGACTCTTATCCAAACAGCAAATATATTGGTGAAGCGGTACTTTTATATGTTGAAGCATTAAAAGGGTTAGGCAGAAAAAAAGAAACCGTTACCTTCTTAATAGAATATTTTACAGAAGGGAATGATCAACTAGCAAATGAACGGAAGAAGGCTTTGATCGCTTCAACAATTGATGATACATTTTCGTTAGCAGAAGTTGATGAACTGCTAAGTAAGGAAATGAACCACGATCTGAAACCAACAATATTATTTTCTGCATTAAAGAAAAATATCGCAGCCGGAAATAGTGAAGCAGCAAAGTTAAGTTATGATCTATTAAAAAAAAACCATCCAACAGCGGCGGAAACTGCTGAAGCTGCAGCTCTTTTTAACCCCTCTTCTGATACTTCAACCGGCGATTCTCCCAAGATAATTGTATGTCTTCTCCCAATTACAGATACTTATGGAAATGAAAATCAAGCTGCAAAAGAAGTTCTAGAAGGAATTAAATTTGCCATTCATGAATACAACTCACTTGCTGGAAATCAGTTTGCACTTTTAATTAAAAACACAAAGCGCGATTCCTCGGAAATTAATTTGCTTACTAGAGAAATTACTTCCGGTAAAAATATTTCCGCAGTTATAGGACCACTTTTTAGCGATGAAACAAAATATTTCCTTGATGCTTTTGATTCGTCAAACATTCCGGTTATTAGTCCAACTGCAACTGACGAAAATCTGCAAATCGGAAATAACTTGTTTTACCAGGCAAACACCTCAATGGAATTGCATGGAGAAGTGATGGCGCAGTATCTCTTCTTTGTTGAAAACAAGAAATCAATTGGAATACTTTATCCAAAAACCGGAAATGCAAATATTATCGGGAAAAGTTTTATCTCGGAGTTCAGAAAATTGGGGGGCAAAGCAGTTGAACAAATGTATTTGTCAAAAAATATTACTAACGAAGCACTGTCTCCTAATTTTAAAAAAAATCTTATTAACGTAGATGGAATTTTTCTCCCGATAAACGATAATGGTTCTATTCCTGTTACGCTATCAACCTTGCTGAAAAACGGAATTGATTTACCTATTTACGGTAATCAAGACTGGTTTACTACAAAAGGATTAGAAACAGCCTCGGCTTTGAGCGAGAAGCTTACTTTTACTTCAGATTCTTTTATCGATTATGAAGATGAAGATGTTGTTTCATTTTCTAGAAATTATTCTGAAACAACCGGACAGGAAATCAGTACAAACAATCTTTACGGTTATGATGCCGCTAAATATCTTTTGAAAATCTTAACCCGCGTTGAGCGTGAAGCTCTTCCTTTTAACGAAGCTGCTTCCAAATCCGAACCCTTCGGGGGAGTTCATAATTCGATTGATTTTGAAACCAGCAACGTAAATTCGTACCTTAATATTGTCCGGTTTCATCAAGGGAAGTTTGAATTGGTTGAGAGATTTAAATATAAACCAAAAGGAAAAAAGTAAGTGGGAAAAGTCAAAGATTTACCTCTGGATGACAGACCGCGAGAAAAACTTCTTTTACGTGGTAGTCAAAGTCTTAGCGATGCAGAATTACTTGCAATTCTTTTAAGAACCGGAACCAGAGGTAAGTCGGTCGTACAAGTTGCTTACGATCTGGTTCAACGTTACGGAAATCTTGCCTCACTCTCCACTAAATCTCACTCAGAATTGATCAAAACAAACGGAATAAAAAAAGATAAGGCTGCAACATTGGTTGCTGCATTTGAAATTGGGAAGCGAACCGCTGTGCAGTCAAAGTGGTTCTCTGAAAAGAAAATCACTTCACCTGAAGATATTGCGCATATTTTCATCCCCATGTTAAAAGATGAATTGAATGAACATTTTTATGTTGTTTGCTTGAATGCTGCCAATAAAATTATTCGGAGTGAATTGATTTCCACGGGAAGTTTAGACTCCAGTATTGTTCATCCGCGTGAAGTCTTTAAGGTTGCAATAGAAAATAGTGCGAAAAGTATAATTTTAGTGCACAATCATCCCAGCGGAAACTGTGAACCGAGCAATGAAGATATTTCGATCACCAAAAAACTTGTAGAAATTTCTAAATTGATGGAAATTCCGGTGTTTGATCATCTTATAATTGCAGAAAATAAATATGCAAGTTTTGTTCAAAAAAGGTTAATATAATTTTGCAGAAATCACACTTAGTTTGGTGGTTAAATTTATTAATTATATATTTTTGCAGTGAATTTTCTTGATTTCTGTGCGGAAAAAGCCTAAATTTAAAAAGACTATCAATCAACTAAAATGGAGTATATACTATGAAGCAACTTAAGTCCTTAAAAAGTTCTCTTTTGGGAGCTGTGATTATCTTGTTGACTGCAGGATTTGTCGGATGCAGTAGCGGACCTTCACAAGAAGAATTGGCTCAGTTAGACGCTTTAAAAAAGGAAGTTAGCTCTTTACAAAAATCAGCTGCTACTTTAAAAGATGAAAGATCAAGCGTAGAAAAACAAATCGCCGAGAAGAACAAAAAACTTCAAGAATGCGAAAAACTTAAACAAGAAACCAAAGCAAATTTGGGCAAAATTTCTAAGTAATCTTAACAACGAATTTAAAATATGAGGATTTATATGAAATTAAATAAAATTTGGTTCTTATCGGCAGCTCTGGTTGTTGCTTTTACGTTTTCTACGTTTGCACAAGAAGAGATGACCAAAGAAGAATGGCAAAATCAAATGAATAAGTTGAACGCTCAAAAAGAAAGCTTGCAAAAAGAGAATTCAGCTTTAAAAACCGATGTTACCGGTTTAAATACCAATCTTTCAACCATTCAGAGTTATGACAATTGTATGGATGATCTCTATGGAATGGTTGGAGCAAAAAAATCTGATATCGACAATTATAACAGCGCAGTTGCTGAATTAGAAGGAAAAATCAGAAGAAAAGAAGGCCCTAAAGCTGACCGAGCTAAAGATTTAGCTGCTCTTCAAGCAAATAAAATCAGCGCTTTACCAGATTTCTTCAACAAAGTTCATAACGTATTACCAGGTTTACTTGACACTTGGGTAGAGGCTCCAACAGAAGCAAGCTACACCGTAGTAAAAGGTGATTGTTTATGGAAAATTGCAAAGAAAAAAGAATTTTACGGAAATGGTTTCGCATGGCCTAAAATTTATCAGGCAAACAGAGATCAAATTAAAAACCCGGATCTCATTTTCCCGAAACAAATTTTCAAAATTCCTAATTTAACTGAAGAAGAAAAATCTAAATACGAAAAATTAAAATTGAATTATAAACCGGCTCCAACTCCTGCAGCTGCTCCTGTAACAAAATAATATTTCGATTTGAGATCTTTAAAATAGTTTTTGAAAGCCCTTTTCATCTACGGATGACAAGGGCTTTTTTATTTATCAACATCAATGAAATTGCAAATCATTTAAGAAAAGCAAACACAAAACTATGGCAGAAGTAATTAAAAAAATGATTCTTGAAAATGTGGACATCCTCTCTCTTTTGGGACTCAATGATTCCAATTTAAAGATTATTGAAAAACGATTTTCTGCAGTAATAACTGTTCGCGGTGATGCCGCCACGTTTAAAGGCACAGAAGTAGAAACCGAACTTCTTGAAAAACTTTTCAAAGAATTGATCTATGTTCTTAATACAAAGGGAAGTTTAAGAGAAAATGATGTTGAAACCATTCTTGATCTCACACTTCAGGGGAAAGAGATCATAAATGAAAAAGAGTTTGATTCTATCATTCTTTTTACCAAAAACGACAGCATAAAAGCTAAAACACCTGGACAAACAGCCTACTTTCAATTAGTAAAAAAGAATGATATTTGTTTTGCTATTGGTCCGGCCGGAACGGGAAAAACTTATCTTGCCGTAGCATTTGCAGTGTCAGCTTTAAAAAAAGGAGTGGTCTCCAAAATAATTTTAGCAAGGCCCGCTGTTGAAGCCGGCGAAAGTCTTGGATTTTTACCTGGAGATATTCGTGAGAAAATTGATCCATATCTTCGTCCTTTGTACGATGCATTGGAAGATATGTTACCAACCGAGAAGTTAAAACAGAATATTGAAAAAGGAGTGATCGAGATTGTTCCTCTTGCCTACATGCGCGGCAGAACATTGAACAATGCTTTTGTCATTCTCGATGAGGCACAAAATGCAACCGATACGCAAATGAAAATGTTTTTAACCCGTCTCGGTGCAAACTCAAAAGCCATCATTACCGGTGACATTACTCAAATAGATTTGCCGAACAGAACGGTAAGCGGATTGGTAAAAGCACAAGAAATTCTTACCGGGATACAAGGCATCGGGTTTGTTTATTTTGAAAAGACCGATGTTGTGCGGCATAAGTTGGTAAAAGATATTATAGATGCTTACGAAAAATTTTATGATAAAGAGAAAACATAAAAGTAATTAATTACTTGTTGTACGATAGTGTAAAATAATTTTTTACTCAATCGTTTTGCTTTCCTCCCAAAATTTATCCATTTCTTTTAAGTCAACATCGGTGATTTTCTTGTTTTGTTCGGCAAGTTTTTTTTCGATGTAAGAAAATCTTCTTTCAAACTTGTTGGTTGTTTTGCGCAAAGCGGTTTCGGGATTAATGTTGAGAAAACGGCTTAGATTGATCAACGAAAAAAGAAGATCGCCAAATTCCTCTTCAGCTTTTTCAATTTGATTATTGTCAATTTCAATTTGCAGTTCATCTAATTCTTCAATCACTTTTTTCTTTACATCGGCAATTGCATCCCAGTCGAAACCAACTTTTGAAGCCTTTTCCTGCAGTCTGTGTGCACGCATTATAGCAGGCATGGTTTTGGGAACGCCTTCAAGGATCGAGGTTCTTCCTTCTTGAAGTTTTATGGTTTCCCAATTTTTCATGATTTCATCCGTGCCGGATACTTTTACGCCGCTGAAAACATGCGGGTGTCTTCTTATAAGTTTTGCGGAAATTTCATCAATGACTTCTTCAAAAGTGAACTCATTTATTTCTTCTGCAATTGCTGTGTGGAAAGAGATATGAAAAAGGAGATCACCAAGTTCTTTTTTTAATTCACCAAAATCATTTTCATCAATTGCGTGAACAGCCTCGTAGGCTTCTTCCAGCGTTGCAGCTTTAATTGTAGCATTTGTTTGTTCACGGTCCCAAGGACATTCTTTGCGCAAACGTTTTACAATATCTACAAATTCCTTAAATTTGACTTCGAGCATTATGCATTTCCTTTAGCAATTGATTACTGACTTTTTGTGTTTCAATATAATAAGAAAAAGAAAAATTTGTTAGGTTGTTTATGATTGAAGATAAAATAAAAGAACTTGGGTTACATTTACCGGCTGCTCCAGTTCCTCTGGCGGCTTATATCCCGGCGGTGAGAACAGGAAATCTTGTTTTTACTTCCGGACAGCTTCCCATGATTGATGGTGTTTTAAAATATAAAGGTAAAGTTGGAAAAGATGTGACCGAAGAAGATGCAAAACTTGCTGCACAAGCTGCCGTTTTAAATTGTCTTGCAGTCGTTAAAAGCATCGTAGGTGATCTTGAGTTAGTTGAAAAAATTGTGAAGATGACGGCTTTTATTAACAGCGATTCAGCTTTTGTGAATCAACCTGAAGTTGCAAACGGAGCTTCCGAATTGCTTGTTAAATTATTCGGTGAAAGCGGTAAGCACGCCCGCGCTGCGGTTGGCGTAAATGTGCTTCCGCGTGATGCCTCTGTTGAAATTGAAATGATAGTTGAAGTGAAGTGATTTGTTTTGATTGAAAAGTTTTCTAATTAATTTGTAATGACCACTACCTCCTCAAAAAATAGAGTAATATTCCTTGACTTGCTGCGAGCCTTTGCCGTAATCAATATGGTGCAAGGTCATACCATCGATGTGTTGCTTGGTTCACAATTCCGTGATCTGAATAATCCGATCTTTCTTCTTTGGTTTTCCAACCGAGGATTAACTGCTCCAATTTTTATGTTTTCCGCCGGAACAACCTTTATGTATCTGTTCCGTTTGCAGAAAGTTTCATTTGCTGAAAATCCAAGAGTAATTAGAGGAATAAAAAGAGCATTGTTGTTAATCGGATTAGGATATTTAATGCGGTATCCGACTCCGACACTAATTTATTTTAAAGATGTTACCGCTGTTCAATGGGATGTTTTTTTTGTTGTTGATGTTTTGCAGTTGATAGGTTTCGGTTTATTGTTCATCATGCTGCTGGCTTATATAGCTGAAAAATTCAAATTGAATGATTATATCGTTTTTCTTTCCGGAGCGTTGATAATAATTTTTCTTTATCCGATCTCTGAAAAAGTTGTGTGGACAAACTATCTTCATAAAGCTATAGCAGGATATTTATCTTACGGGACACATTCAAATTTTCCTCTATTTCCATGGTTGAGTTATTTAGCGGCAGGTTCCTTTTTGGGAAGTTTTTTGGCAAAGAATCCGACGGTGTTCAGAACTTCTAAATTTTCATTTAAACTTCTTGGTTCCGGGATTGGATTACTAATACTTGCCTTGATTGGAAATTTCGTTGAAGTTGCTGTCTACGGAGAAAGTAAATTTTGGACGACAAGTCCGAACTTAGTTTTTTACCGGCTTGGACTGGTAATTACCTTTACTTCGTTGATAACATTTATCGCATTAAGAATAAATTCAATTCCTAGAATATTGATCTTACTTGGTAGAAACACACTATTAATTTATGTTGTGCATTTAGTGATTTTATACGGCAGCCCCTGGAATTTGGGAATTGTTTATCTTTTCGACAAAGCTTTTAATCCATTTATAACAATTCTTTTGGCGCTAGCAATGATCGGTTTGATGATCTTAATGGTATTGGGTATTCACAAATTTAATATTAGAAATAAAACATTAGTAACGTAGTAGGAAAGAGATGACAAGAAAATCTGAAAATACAACACCAGAAATTTCTCCCGAAGAATTTCAGGTTGAGCAATCTCTTCGCCCGGTTAGATTTGAGGATTTTACAGGTCAAACAAAAATTACAGACAACTTAAAAGTTTTTATTTCTGCAGCAAAAAAAAGAGGTGAAGCGCTTGATCATGTTTTGCTTACAGGTCCTCCGGGACTTGGGAAGACAACACTCTCGCATATCATCGCAAATGAACTTGGAGTAAAATTAAAAGTTACTTCGGGTCCGGTATTGGAGAAGCCCGGCGATCTTGCGGGAATTCTAACTAATCTTGAAGAGTATGCTGTTTTATTTATTGATGAAATACATCGCTTAAGTCCGGTTGTAGAAGAATTTCTTTATTCGGCAATGGAAGATTATAAATTAGATATTATGATTGACTCCGGACCGAACGCACGATCGGTACAAATTAAATTACCGAAATATACGTTGATCGGCGCCACCACGCGCGCCGGAATGCTTACAGCCCCGCTTCGAGATCGTTTCGGAATAAAAAGTCGGTTGGATTATTACGACGCAGAGTTAGTGAAAATAATTTTACAACGCTCATCAAAAATTCTCGCCATCCCGATTGATGAAGACGCCTCTTATGAAATTGCAAAACGTTCACGCGGAACACCGAGAATTGCAAACCGCCTTTTGCGCCGCACAAGAGATTTTGCAGATTTTCAGAATAAAAAAGTTATTGATCTTGCTATTTCAAAAACCGCATTGACTGCTTTAGAAGTTGACGAATATGGGTTAGATGAAATGGATAAAGATATTATTCTTACCATAATTGAAAAATTCAGCGGCGGACCTGTAGGACTTAATGCTCTTTCCGTTGCAGTTAATGAAGATGCCGGAACCATTGAAGAAGTTTATGAACCGTTCTTAATTCAGCAAGGATTTATAAACCGCACTCCACGCGGAAGAGAAGCTACAGAATTGGCTTACAAGCGTTTTGGAAAGAGAAAAAGAAATAACGAACATGGAAATTTATTTGATGAAACGTTGTCTTAGTTGAAAGTAAAAAGTGGAAAGTAGAAAGTGATGCTGATAGAAAATATAATTGTTGGAAATAATAATCCATTCGTTCTTATTGCAGGCCCATGCGTAATTGAAAGTGAAGAAATAACTTTTGCAACGGCAAAAGCAATAAAAGAAATTACTGCTGAACTTAGAATTCCGTTCATCTTCAAATCGAGTTATAAAAAAGCAAATAGGACGAGTCTTCATTCATTTAAAGGAATCGGTGATAAAGAAGCGCTTGAAATTTTAACAAATGTAAAGAGAACATTGAACATCCCGATCTTAACTGATGTTCATACAATTGAAGAAGTTGAATTGGCTGCAAAATATGTTGATGTTCTTCAGATACCGGCTTTTCTTTGTCGGCAAACCGATTTGTTAATTGCTGCTGGAAAAACCGGAAAAGTTGTAAATATTAAAAAGGGACAATTCCTTGCCCCTGAAGATATGAAGCATGCAGCAGAAAAAGTTCTTTCAACAAATAATAAAAGAGTGATGCTTACTGAAAGGGGAACCACATTCGGTTATCACAATCTTGTTGTTGATATGCGTTCTCTCGTTACGATGCGTGAACTTGGATTTCCGGTGGTTATGGATGCAACACATTCCGTACAACTTCCAAGCAGCGGAAATTTGACCGGCGGTCAGCCGAAGTTTATAAAGCCACTGGCAAAAGCTGCTGTTGCAATTGGCGTTGACGCTTTGTTTTTCGAAGTTCATCCGAATCCGAAAGAAGCGTTGAGTGATTCGGAAAGTCAACTGCCTTTAAGCGAATTAAAAGAGTTGTTAATTGATCTTAAACAAATTGATGAAATAACTAAAAAGAGATCATAGAAGAGTTTTATTTTAAATTATCAAAGGATAAACCTTGACAAAAGAAACGATCATTGCACATGGTAAAGAAGTTGTGCGGATTGAAACCGAAGCAATTACAAGACTCGCAGAGAACATCAATGATGACTTTGTACGTGCGGTAGAAGTTATTGATAAATGCAAAGGGAGAGTTGTATTAACCGGCATGGGAAAGTCGGGATTGATCGCGCGTAAAATTGTTGCAACGATGAACTCAACCGGAACGGCTGCAATTTATCTTCATCCAACCGATGCGTTGCATGGTGATCTTGGAATGGTGCGCAATGAAGATGTTGTGATCATTCTTTCTAAAAGTGGAAACACCGAAGAGATGTTAAATCTTCTTCCGTTATTAAAACGGCTTGGTGTAATTATCATCGGGATGATCGGGAACAAAGATTCTAAAATCGGAAGACAGAGTGATATTTTTCTAAACATCGATGTTAAAGAAGAAGCTTGTCCCTTTGACCTCGCGCCAACCGCGTCATCAACCGCGATGTTGGTTATGGGAGACGCACTTGCGGTAAGTTTGTTACAACGCAAGGGATTTACGGCGCAAGATTTTGCTATGCTGCATCCGGGAGGAAGTTTGGGAAAAAGATTATCGCTTAAAATCAGCGAAATCATGATCTCTGGCGATCAAGTTCCGATTGTACATGAGAATGCTTCGTTAAAAGATTCTATTTTAGAAATTACTTCTAAAAGACTTGGAACCACTTGCGTTGTAAATGATAAAGGAATATTGCTCGGGATAATTACCGACGGAGATTTGCGCCGGTTATTAGAAAAAACTTTGGAGATAAAATCTTTTAATGCGAAAGATGTAATGTCAACAAATCCAAAAGTAATTACCGCGGATCTGCTTGCATCCTTTGCCTTGCAGCAGATGGAGAATTATAAAATCACTTCTCTGGTAGTGGTGGATAAAGATGAAAAACCGATCGGCATTGTTCACATGCATGACCTGGTTAATATCGGTTTGAAACAAAGATGAAATATTTTCTGATTCTTTCTTTTTCATTTCTCTTTTTCTTTTGTAATTCGCAAAAAGTAAAACCAAGAATTAGTTCGGAGATTAACGTTACCGAACTACCGACGCAAGAAAGTTGGAATACTACAATCACATTCACCGATTCGGGGAAAATTCAAGCGATAATGAAAGTGGGACATTTGAGGATGTATGAGAAGAGACAGGAAACCTTAATTGATGGTTACCAGCATGTTGACTTTTACAATCCCCTGGAAATTAAAACCACAACACTCACTTCGCTTCGTGGTAGAGTAGATGATGCCTCCAAAGACCTTTATGCTTTTGAAAATGTCGTAGCTAAGAATGACAGCGGAATGCAGCTTGAGTCTGAAATGTTAATGTGGAGAAATAAAGATCAAAAAATTGTTACCGATAAATTTGTAACAATCACTACTCCTACCGAAAAAATTCAAGGTTACGGATTTGAATCCGACCAACACTTGCAGAACTATAAAATTTATAAAATTATTTACGTAACAACCTCCGATTCTCTTAGATGAAATCACTCTGGAAAATATTGCATGTCATTGTTCTTTTTTCAGTTTTAACATTTGCGCAGGAAGAGACTAAGAAAATTACGGTTACCGGGCAGGAGTTGATCGGTTCAATTCAAAACGGTGAGTCAATCCGTGAAGTGATCGGCAATGTAGTTTTAACGCAAGGGAATGTTGTGATAACTTGTAACAAGGCAATCCAATATCTTGCAAGGAACGATGCAAAGCTTATCGGCAATGTTATTATTACGCAGGACACGCTGACTATTTATACCGACGAAGGATTTTATTACGGTAACGAACGAAGATCATTTTCAGACAAAGGGGTAAAGCTTGACGATAAAAAAGTTATTCTTACCGCAAAGATAGGTGAGTATTTTTTTAACGACGACAGAGCCGACTTCCGAACAAAAGTAAAACTATATGATACCGCATCGACGCTTACCTCTAGCCGGCTGCTTTATTTCCGCAAAGAAGATAGAGCAATAGCATTCGATTCTGTGAAAATCACCGATAAAGAAAATATCATTTATGCCGATAGTCTTATTCACTTTAGAAAAGTTGAGGAATCATTTGGTTTTGGAAATGTAAGCATTAAAAACAAAACTAATAAATCAATGATTCTCGGCGGACACATGGAAGATTATCGCTCAAAGAATTATAGTGTAATAGACAGCCTTCCGCTGCTCATTCAGATCGACACAACGTTTTCCGGCGACACCGTAAAAACTATTGACACGCTTCTAATAAAATCAAAAGTAATGAAAGCTTACCGCGATACTTCTAATCAATTTATTGCAATTGATTCCGTTGAGATACTGCGCGGTGGATTTGCATCGAAGAATGATTACTCCATATATTTTAGAAATGAAGATAATATCGTAACGAGTAAGACCGGTGAAGAGAATGCACAGCCGGTTATGTGGTTTGAGACTTCGCAACTTTCAGGTGATTCAATTAAAATATTTTTGAAGGATCAACAAATTGAGAAGATCGATATTATCAATAATGCATTGATTGCTTCCTACAACGAAAATTATAAACAGCGGTTCGATCAAATATCAGGCGATACGATCTATCTCTTCTTCGACAGCACAGGAATTAAACGGAATGAAGTTTATTCCAGCGTTTTAAGTATCTATTATCTTTACGATGATGGAGAACCTAATGGATTGATGAAAGCAAGCGCACAAAACTCAATAATGTATTTTGAGAATAAGAAAATTATTTCAGTTAAACTATACGGGACGCCGAACAGTGAATATCATCCGGAAGCAATTATAAACGGAAAAGAAAAAGAATACTTTCTCCCCCGCTTTATTCTTTTTGAGAACAGACCGGAGAAAGAGAAACTCTTTACACCGAAGTTGCAGCAAAATTTTATTAAAGGGAACCGCTAATGGAACAAAGCAAACTAAGCAGTTTGGATTTAGTTAAAATTTACAAAAAGAGAACTGTAGTAAATAAATCCTCAATCGAAGTTTCGCAAGGGGAGATCGTTGGTTTGCTTGGACCGAACGGCGCAGGTAAAACAACTACATTTTACATGATGGTTGGAATGATTCGCCCAAACTCCGGACAAGTTTTTCTTGACGGCAACAACATCACCACCGTTCCTATGTACAAACGGGCGCGGATGGGAATTGGTTATTTACCGCAAGAAGCATCCATCTTTAGAAAACTTTCTATTGAAGACAATCTTATGGCCGTTCTGCAAATGTTAAACCTTACAAGTAAGGAACGTAAAGAAAAACTTGAAAAACTTTTGGAGGATTTAAGTCTTCAGCATATAAGAAAAAGTATTGGCTTCCAATTAAGCGGTGGTGAAAGAAGAAGAACTGAAATAGCACGATCTCTTGCGACCGATCCGAAGTTTATTTTGCTTGATGAACCTTTTGCAGGTGTTGATCCTATTGCGGTTGAAGACATTATGTTGATCGTGGCGAAGTTGAAAGACCGCGGTATAGGTGTTTTGATTACAGACCACAATGTGCACGAAACGTTAAGCATTGTTGATAAAGCCTACATCTTAATTAACGGCGTTATCTTCCGTTCCGGTTCTGCTGAAATGCTTGCTGAAGATGAAGAGGTGCGCAAACTTTATCTTGGCGAGAAGTTTAAGCTGGATAGGTACTGAGGGAAAAGTTATTAGTTGTCGGTTTTCAGTAATCAGAAAAAAAATATTACTCCTTTGCGAATTCTCTGCAGTTAATTTTTTCTTACCACAAAGTTTACAAAGGAAGCATAAGGAACACAAAGTAAAAATTCTTGTGTACTTCGTGAAAATCCTTTGTGCCCCTTGTGGTTAATTTCTTTTCTTATTACGAAAGATATAAAGGAAGAGGTAAGGGGATTTAAATCTTGAGAGAAACTAATTCAAATTAAAAATAACCTTTTTCAAAGCACCAACCTGAGACTCCCATCTAAAAATAAACTTCTCCCATCAGTTGGAAAGAGACTTCAAAGTTGTAGAAAATTACTTAAAAGTGATCGAAAGAGAGTCCAAAGCTGTTGAAATTTAAACCAAAGCCGTAGAAAATCATTTTAAAGTGATGGAAATGAAGACCAAAGCTGTGGAAAATGACTCCAAAGTAGTGGAAATGAAGTCCAAACCCGTGGAAAATTGTTCCAAAGTGATGGAAATCAAGACCAAAGCTGTGGAAAGTGACTCCAAAGTAGTGGAAATGAAGACCAAACTCGTAGAAAATTGTTCCAAAGTGATGAAAATGAAGACCAAAGAAGTAGAAAATCGTTCCAAAGTGGTGGAAAATTGCTCCAAAGTAGTAGAAAGTCGCTTTTTTGAGTAAAAATGAAAAAAATCGTTGTGGATAGCTTTTTTTACCACAAGGTACACGAAGGAGGTAAGCTTTTTTACCACAAGGTTCACGAAGGAGGTAAGCTTTTTTACCACAAGGTTCACAAAGAGAAAGACACGAAGTTAAAAATTTTTTGTGCCCTTAGTGAAAAACCCTTGTGTACTTAGTGGTTAATCTTTTTTTTACCACAAGGTACGTGAAGGAGGGAAACTTTTTTTCCACAAGGGACACTAGGGAATGTAGTGGTTAAATTCTTTCACTTCACTATTAATCGATAAATATTGATTGTAATGTTTGCTGATATCTGATAATTTTGTTTTACAAAATTGGAAGGGAAAAAGATGACGGAAAATATTCTGGCAAAAATTGTTTTTGAAAAGGGATTAAGGGTGCACAAATCTTTGGGTCCCGGGTTGTTGGAGAGTTCTTACGAGGAATGTTTGTTTTATGAATTGCATAAAGACGGACTTTTTGTTGAAAAGCAAAAGGCATTACCCCTTCTTTATGAAAAAGTGAAACTGGATATTGGGTATCGAATAGACTTAATGGTTGAAAATAAATTGATCATTGAGTTGAAGTCGGTTGAAGCACTAAACGATCTGCATCTCGCACAAATCTTAACGTATCTAAAATTATCAAATTGTAAACTTGGACTATTGATAAATTTTAATACCGTCCTCTTTAAAGAGGGTGTTAGAAGAGTAATTAATGGAACCTTGTGAACTTAGTGGTTAAGCTTTTTTTTAACCACAAGGTACACGAAGGAGGTAAGCTTATTTTACCACAAAGTTCACAATGAAGGCACGAGGAACATAAGGAAAAAATTCATTGTGCCCTTAGTGAAAAGACTTTGTGTTCTTAGTGGTTAAATTTTTTTTACCACAAAGTTCACGAAGGAGGGAAACTTTTTTTACCACAAAGTTCACAATGAAAGCACAAGGGACACAAGGAAAAATTTAGCGGTAAAAATTTTTTTTTCGGGGGGTTGGATATTTAATTAATATTTTTATAAGTTTGGAGTGAATCTTACAGGGGTTATTATCCCAATTCAAAAGTTCAAATAATTCCCCTTTAATTTTTTCACCATCTGACGGTTTACTTTTCTTGTGCGGGTAGATGGGGTGTTTGTTCTAATAGTTCATAGGTGCTGGTAACTTAACTTATTAAATTCATAATTATAGGGAAACATTATGGCAAATAAGGGTCCATCAGTGAATGTTCCGAGGGAAGTTATCCTTCAGACGGCCGAAGCTACTTACAAGGTAGCGCAGAACAAACCGGAATTACTAAAATTCGGTATTAACGAAAATTACTTAACTACTTTTTTAGCCGATATTGAAAAAGCAAAGTCATTTAAAAATGACGAAGCTTTATCAAACGAAACCAAAGGGGCTACTAAAGAAAAAAATATTCAGCTTGAGTTAAGTTACGAATGGCTGCAAACCGCACAGTTTATCTACACGGGAAAGTTTAAGAAAAGCGATCCCCGCTGCAAAGAGTTTCCCCAAAAAATTTCTCAATATGCCAAAAACGAAGCGGCAATGATCGATCTGCTTCCGAACATTATTAACCTCCTTAATAAATACAAAACCGACTTGACTAATATGCAGAGTGATTTTATCGCCGAGGGTGAATTGTGTTTACAAAGCTTAAATGAGCGGGACGCTAATCAGGAAGCAAAGAAAAAACAAGATACAAACTACACGGCTGAGCGGCATGCGGCGGAGTATGTAGTTTATTGCAAAGTGAATGAAATTAACGAAGCGGGAAATCTTGCGTATAAGAAAAACCCGGCGGTTAGAAAGTTATTCAAGTCCCCCTGGCCGAAACCGAAGAATGGAAAAGGTGAAGAACCCCCTCCGGCTCCGGTGAGTTAGATAGTTTGTGAAAATATTAAACGGGGATGGCGAGAATGTTTATTGAGTAAAAAAAATAGAGAAGCGGATGGATGAATGAAAATGAATGGATGAATGTTTTTCATTCAACCATTCAATCATTCCTTCTCTGATTACAAATTATTTGATTCCGGTTTACCGGATTAGTGAAAAGTCGGCAATCGGAAGTTGGCAGTTAGCTTGTTCGCCTTTGGCTAAGAAGTAAACAGTTAAATCGAATGACTCGTGTATGATAGACATCTTGTCATTCTGAATGGAACGAAGTGAAGTGAAGAATCTAAATTTAGAGTAAAACCTATTTCTTAAATTCTTCAACTCTTCAACTCTTTTGCAAAGCAGTCAGCGGTTAAATCTAATGACCAATGACTAATGACCGATTACTGAAAACTGATCCGCCCGCGCGGCGGAATGAGAAATGATAATCCGTTGCCCACGCCCCCAGGCAACGCTCCCTTAAAAGGATGGTAGGCGTTTTACCCTGCGTCTATCATTCTTGGGGGAGGAAAAAGAAGGAACTCTGAGAGAGAAGATTATTTAAAGAGGGGGAGTAGTTGGGGTGCGGGGAATATAGTAAATAAGTTAAGAGTTTTTTGCTCATTTACAGATAAAATAGAAAAAGTTAGAGTATTGGCCCGATGAAGAAAAAGACAACCAAAAATAAAAAGAGAAAAACGATGAAATTAGCAATAATACTTGGGGCAGGTGCCTCTGCATCAGAAGGAGCCCCGATTCAAAGTAATCTTTTTAGGGATTATTTTAAATCCATTAAAGGCAGTAATACTATAATGCACGAAATGGATAGAGAACTCGTAACATTTTTCGACCTAATATTTGGCATTGATGTTGACCATGATAATCTTGATAATGTTGAATTTCCAACTTTTGAGGAAGCCTTGGGAATTTTAGATTTAGCTGAAAGGCGTAAAGAATCATTAAAGGAATTTGATTTAGAAAACATTGCTGCCAATAGTAATAGAATAAGATTTATTCGACAATATTTAGTGTTATTGATGGCGAAAATTATTCATGAGAAATTAATTTCGTCAAGAGGTTACCATAACACACTTGTTGAAAAGTTGAAGTCGATAGATCAGCTTAAAAACACTGTTTTTATAAGTACAAACTATGATATCTTGATTGACAATGCACTTATTTCACTTTACCCAGAATATTCACTTGACTATGGTGTCGATTTTACAAATTTCGACAAAAATAATAGTTGGAAACGACCAGAAAAGAATCTTATTCAACTTTACAAAATTCATGGTTCCTTAAATTGGCTTTATTGTCCAACCTGTAATCGACTTACTTTAACACCGAAAGAAAAAGGTGTAATTCGACTTCTAACAGATTTTTCAAATTCAACATGTAAAACTTGTGAATCAGTTATCGTCCCAATAATTGTTCCACCAACTTATTTCAAGGATATGTCCAATATTTTTCTTAGTCTTGTTTGGCATAAGTCCGAAATGAGTTTAACCGATGTAGATCATATTGTCTTTTGCGGTTATTCTTTCCCCGATGCAGATATACACATAAAATACTTGATAAAGAGAATTCAAACTAATCGAAAAAAAACAATGCGTTTTACTGTTTTCAATCAACACACTGGCAAAGCTCAAGAAATAATTAATGAAGAAAAGAAACGTTATTATAGATTTCTCGGAAAACAAGTTAATTACACCGATAAATCATTTGAAAATTTTGTAAACGATCCATTAAATTATTTATGAATCATCAGATACAAAATGTACTCTTGTACACATTGTTTCCCAACCACTTCTTTTCAGAGAGTTATTTGAAGTGATGTTGGATTAGATTGCAGTGTAAAGTAAGTGGCTAAGATAGTTCTAAAAAATTAATTAGTTAAAAATTATTGGTGGTAGCTTTTCATATTATTATAAGACTGTGTTTGAAGTGCCAGTTAGCATTAACTTAAATAAATATAACGAATAGCAGGAAATGTATGAATATATATTTTGATGTCCCCTATTACAAAAAACTAACTTCATCAGAAGGTTGGGAGAAGTTAGATGATAATGAAACTCATTATCACATTGCCAGAGCTCACTTTAGATTATTATCAAGACATTTACCTGGACCTGCAAAGATCGGCAAAAAATTAGATGTATTTGGGAATCCTAAAGGTTTTATTGAAGATAGAATCGTTTCGATTGAGATAGAAACTGAAATTGTTAAACAACTTGAAACTCTGGAGAAATCTTTAATGGAATCTGAAGCGATGTCTAAGATTCTCTCAGAGTTAAATTATAACTTTGGCGATGGTAAATTCTGTAACACCGGTGGTAAAATCGGCTCAGAATTTTCAAACAAGGTACGAGAAAGTTTTTCAAAAGAGTTTAAGATTTCTACTTCAGTAAAAAAGCGTATTAATATAAAATATGAAGTAAAAGGAACTATTACCTCAGAATTAAGTGACCGTCTTTGTCCAGTGCAAGTATTCCAACAGTGTGCAGCGGAATTATATCTTCTTAGAATAGATTTTCTACATATCATTTATGAAAGAAGCTTATTTGGTCTAAGGAAAAAGAAAAGAAGATATCCATTTCCAAACGTCAATTCAAAAGAACATCCCAATGTGATTAAAATGGGAGGTATTCCACTCTGCACTGTAAAATATTGGGAATTACTTCCTAAAAGTTCATTAATAATAAAGGATCTTGATTATAAACAAGAAGTCGAAGATGAAACGGAAATCCTAATCGAAACTCCTAATCATACAATTAAGGAAAGACCTTATTGGGAGCCTCCAAAGTATCCGACATTATACCAACTTGCAAGAGTTGCTTTTCCTAAAAAGTGGATTGATAAAAAACACAGCCAATACACAAAAGAAGAACTAATGGAAATGGAAATAGGAGAAGCGGAAGAAATTGAATGGATATTTAGAAGAAAACATAAAGATAAAAAATGAAATAATAGATATTTTACTTTTCGGAATTTATAAATAATCTTTTAAATCCACACAGAAATAATATGTCCAGTAGATTTATCATGATTTGGCAGGGCTGCGAAATAAGAAAATAGTCCCAACCTAAGACTATGTAAAAAGAAGGGAAATAAATAATGCCAACAAATCGCAAAAGCAGGGTTATAGTTAAAAATAGAACCGTAAATATTTAAATAATTAATGCAGTGGTGTTGGTTTAATATAACAAAGCTTAAAACAATTAATCAAATAGGTATAGTCAAATGACTATTTCATTAAAAGAAATAATCGATTTTATTAAATATATGTGGCCAAGGAGAAAAACCAAGCATGGATTATTTCTCATAATAATATTGGCCATTATTATTATTAGATTTTCAGTTCCCCTTCATAGTGTTCCACTTTATGTTGAATTTACAATTTATCTGAATCTAATTTATTTCCTTTGGGTGTTCTGGTTATTCAATTCTGGGAGATTGGCAATGCCCACCCCAAAATATATTGTTGCAATTGCTCTTAAATCGTTAGACCCTAACACTCAGAAAATCGTTACTACTACTTTTTCCAAAGTATCTGATAAATTGAAAATCTTAAATTTATTAGAATCGATTAAACTAAAAGAAATTGGGGTCGATATTTTTGATACCAAAGAAGAAGCAGAAAAATTTCTACTTAAACGTAAATTTTCACTTGTTATTCATGGATCAGTTTATGGAGGAAATGAAAATTCAAAATATAAATATGATTTAAGGAACTTTTTTTTCACTTATCGGTTACTTAATGTTGTTAAAGATTCTCCTGATATAAGTAGTTTTACTAATGATATGAAGCTAATGATTGCTAAGAGAGAATGGATTATAAATGAGAGTAACGATTCTATTGATTCTGACAAAGTTGCAAATAATTTGGTAGAAATAATTTTATCAATAATTGCAATTAGTATGAGTAAATCTTTTAAGCATCTGGAGTTTTCAATTAAACTTATAGAGACAATTCTACCGATTCTACAAAGTAAAATTGATCCAAAATATAAATTACCCAGAGAAAATACTAGAGTTCATGTTCCAATTGATTTTATTAGATCTGGCAGACTAAGATATATTCTGAATAATTGTTATATAAGCATTGCTGATAGTTATATTATACAAAAAGAATGGTCTAGTGCATTTGAAATTTCTAAAAAGGGATTAATAGCCGGTGCTGATTCAATTGATTGTCTCGCTGTAATGGCCTTATCTAGTTATTTTCTTAAAAACATTTCAGATTCAATTAAATACACTGATGAAATAAATAACATTGTTCCTGATCACCATGTTTATTTACTTAATAAAGCCTTTTTTGCAATACTTCAATCAGATTATTCTAGTATTCCCCGTTACTATGATAAACTAAGAAGAAAAATCGATATTCAAAATAAATTAGTTGTGAAGAGTGCAATTGAATTTCTTGAAGAAAGGCAAAATGAACAACCAGATGAGATTGCTTTCTTGTTTTCAATTGGAATACTTAATTATAATTATATTGATAAAAACAACGGTGAAAATTTACTTAATAAGTTTATTAGTAAAGCAGAAAATATTAATAAGTACTCTGAACTAATTAGTGTATCCAGGAGAATATTGAATTTATAACTTTTAATCGGGAGTCTCTAATTTTTTAATAAGTAAAGAGTCTCCACGAATGATGGATAAATCCTCACAGCCGAGTAAAAAAGAAAAAAATATATTCTTCTGGTATTTAACAAATGCGATTGCCTAAATAAAATGAAATTATAAATATTAAAATAATTAATACGGCAGTGTTGCGTTTTAACAACTTGTCCCGCAAGGCGGGATAACACGGCGTTAGGTGTTCAGATTAAAAAAGTATGGTGGTAGTATGTTTAAAATAATTACTCTAATAATTTCTTTGTCAACTATCCTATTAGCACAAGTTCCACAAGTTGGTTTAGTTGCATATTATCCTTTTGACGGCAACCTAAACGATGAAAGCGGCAATAATAATCATGGAATTAGCCGGGGTATTCTTTCATATTCCGATGATCGTCTTCAAAATCCGACGAAAGCTTTATACTTTAACGGAACAAATGGATATATCGATATTCCAAACCCCACAATCTATCCAAGCATAACAGTTTCTTTATGGTTCAATCTAAGTGCATTGCCTGAGAATTGGCTCCATAGTGATTCATTCTATTTAGTAGAGAAGGATAATTCCGGCGGTTATACATTCAATTACCTTCGACTCGAAAACGGAATCTATAGATTACAAACACAGATTTGGACAATCGATCACTGGGCTACCTATTACCATGAAATCGTTTTGGACATTAATAGATGGTACCATTTTGTTTCGTCATATGATGCAGTAACTCAATCTCTTAAAGTATTTTTAGATGGAAGTCTTATTATTTCGGCAAACAGTGTAGCGCCAACAAGTGGTGATGATTATCGAACTACTGATGAATCTCACATTGGACGATATTTATTATTCTATCCCGAAAATCCCGGAGCTGATTTATTCTTTGGAAAACTTGATGAATTTCGGCTTTATAATCGTGCTTTATCTGATACTGAAATACTTTCATTGTATACATCGGAATTACCTGTTGAATTAACATCGTTTAAATATATAACTCTTGAAAATTCTGTTAAATTAATTTGGCAAACCTCAACAGAAATTAATAACTTAGGATTTGATATTGAAAGAAAGCAAGAACATTCAACTTGGGAAAAAATAGGCTTTACCCGAGGAAATGGAAATTGCACTTCACCAAAAGAGTACTTTTACATAGACAATAATCCTTCTTGCGGATTGCTTAAATATCGATTGAAGCAAATTGATTTTGACGGAAAGTATGAATACTCAAAAGAAGTTGAAGTCAGTTTAGATATTCCACAAAAATTTTCGGTTAGACAAAACTTCCCTAATCCATTTAATCCATCGACAAAAATAGAATTTTCAATACCTTCTGATAATATTGTAGAGATAAGAGTATTTAATCTATTGGGAATGGAAGTAGCAACATTATTAAATGAACATAAAAGAGCCGGAATGTACAGTGTAGAATTTTTCTCAAGCAATCTTTCGAGTGGAATATATTTTTATAAAATAGTGAGCGGAAAATATTCTGACATTAAGAAGATGATCCTTCTACGCTAAACGCTGCTGCGGATAAATTCGCAGACTAGAATAAACAAGACAAAAATATACGCCAGGGTGTATCCGCCTTTGGTGGAAATCCGCAAATAAGGGTGCAAACTATAATAATAATCGTAAATACTTAAAGGAAATATTATGCCATATGTAAATGTTAAAATCACCAAAGACGGTGTTACAAAGGCACAGAAAAAACAAGTTGTTAAAGAAATTACCGAAACTCTTGTAAGAGTGTTAAATAAACATCCCGAACACATCCACATTGTTATCGATGAGATAAAAACAGATAATTGGGGTTATAAAGGAATGTTAACTTCGGAATTCAGGAAGAAAAGTAATACCGGTAAATAATTAAAGTTACTGCAACCCAATTGCTATTGAAGACATATAATGCATTAATTTCAATTAAATAAAATAATAAAGTAATTTTGAATAGGAGATTTAATTACCTCAACTAAAAAAAAGTTAAAAATGGAATAAGCCTGTCAGTAATGGATAAACTATTAACTCTTTAATAAAATGGAAATCTTTAAATAATTAATACGGCAGTGTTGGATTCAGAAGCCCATTAGATCTTTTGGAGAATTTAAATTATGAACAGCAAAGCAAAAATTCGAAATGTTTCACTTATCCTTCTGGGTACTGTGATCCTAATGGTGAAACATACTTACACCGGACCCGGCTGGGAAATTGTAAGGAGTTATGCCGGAAATCTCTCTATCTCTTTTGCGATATACTTTTTGATCGATTTGAATTCTCTTTATTGGAAAGGGAACAAAGTGATTACAGCAGTTATTGCTTTAGCAATTGTAGAATTATTTGAGATCACCAACGGGTTTGGTGTGATGCTAAATGTATACGACACCATTGATTTACTTGTTAATGCTGCGGGAATCGTTTTAGCTTTAACAGTAGACAGGCTATTAGATGTAAAGAATTCAGAAGAAAAGGAAGAGCGTTAATACTTACCGTGGTGAATTTAAAAAATTCTAAATGAGTGGAAGCATAAAACTCCGTTTATCTAAACAAAGAAAAGGAATCGCAACTGTGCTAAATCTTAGACCACCCTTGCAGGTACTTACAAGTTCTCAATCTTTGATCATAAATTTGTAAACCGATAAATAGGTTTTGGTCTGTGTGGTGATGCAAGTACCCTCAAACAAAGTCTGAGACATGAAGAAAAAAATGAATGATCAATTCGGTAATTCCGAATTTTAACAACTTATCACGAAGAAGGGATAAAAATAGAGGGAGTTAATATGATAATAATATCTTCGGCAAAATATTACAGTTTGATAGTGCTTATACTTTGTCTGAATATTTCAGTGCATTCTCAGACACAATCGGAGGAAAGCGGTCGTCTCTATGTGGGAATTCGTGGAGGGCTCTCTTTCCGGATAATTAATGAATCAAATTACATAACAAGTTTCGGAACTCCCGTACTTTATAATTGGGAGAACAATTTTGTTTCAGCTTCTGTAAATAAAGGTTTTACCTACTACCTTGGAATAAAAACAGATAACTCAACTTATTACAGGTATGATATAAACTACGGCAAAGCGTTAAAGCTGCATGAGACACACCTGTTATTGAAACATTTGTTCTTCACCTATTCGGTTGGAATATCTTACAATGTATTTCATTTTTTCGAAGATAAAGATGCAGTGTATGAAAACCTGGTACAGAGGAAGGAAATGGTTGGTTTTCCCATCGGTTTTGCTTTTACAAATAAAATAGGGAGTTCTCTCTTTGCGGGACTTGAAGTAAAATTCCATGTTTTTCAAAAAATACAAACGCACCAGGAATTCAGTTCATTTATCATGATTAATATTTTTTAATTGGAAATAGCTGTTGCGATGGAAAAACTTAAACTTCTTTTTGCATTAAACAGAAAAGAATGGCGCGCCTGGCTTGAAAATAATTTTGATAAAGAAAAAGAGATTTGGTTGGTCTTACCGAAAAAATCTTCAGGGAAGTCTCGTATACCTTATAATGATACGGTAGAAGAGGCGTTATGTTTCGGTTGGATTGATAGTCAGCAAAAATCTATAGACCCGGAGAACAACGCGCAAAGATTTTCACCAAGAAAACCGAAAAGCAGTTACTCACAGCCAAATAAAGAAAGATTGAAATGGCTTTTACAAATGAATTTATTGCATCCATCTATTCTTGAGACTGCCGTTAAAATCGCTGCAGAGAAATTTGTGTTTCCTGTTGATATTATCAAAGCAATAAAAAGCGACAAAGCTGCCTGGACAAATTATCAGAAATTTTCTACCGCGTATCAAAGAATGCGCATCGCTTATATCGAATCAGCAAGGGATCGTAAAGAGGAATTTGAAAAGCGGCTTGTGAATTTTGTTACCAAGTGCAGGGAGAATAAGCAGATCGGTTTCGGCGGAATAGAGAAATATTATTAACACAAAATTGTCATTCTGAACAAAGTGACGAATCTCTAAGTTTATTATTTGCTCAACTTGAATTAATTATTCTAAGCACATGGGGGAAAATTATATTTCACAAGAAATCAAAACCCGGTCATGTTATTCCTAAAATATTTTATATTTTCTTGAAGGCATTCTTAACATTTTGTAATGCCAAAGCCGGATTATTTTCTGCTCTTTAATTTATTACTGAATAATAAAAAGACCTTACAAACAATGCTTAAAAAAATATTAAACTTCTTTAAAGCCGATCCCGTTCTGCCTCAAGAAACCGATCAGACAGTAATTGAAAAGAATTATAAAAAATACCGCTGGTCTGTTTTTATTTCTTCCACTGTTGGATATTCGGTTTATTACATCTGCCGACTGAGCATTAATGTTATGAAAAAACCGATCCTCGATGAAAGTCTTCTAACGGAAACTCAGCTTGGCATTATCGGTTCAGCATTATTTTTTTCATATGCCGCCGGAAAATTGGTGAACGGTTTTATTACCGACCATATTAATATCAGACGGTTCATGGCTACCGGCTTATTAGTTTCTGCAATCATTAATCTTCTTCTCGGCTTTCAATCTTTATTTATTGTTTTCATAATTCTCTGGGGAATAAACGGCTGGTTCCAGGCTATCGGATCGAACACAAGTGTCGTAGCCTTGGTGCGATGGTTCAGCAAAAAGGAGAGAGGAACTTATTACGGCTTTGGTAGCGCAAGTTTAAGTCTTGGAGAAGTTTTTACTTTCATTGTAACAGCTTTTGTTGTCTCAACTTTTGGGTGGAGGTTTGGATTTTGGAGCGCCGGAATTCTCGGTTTATTTGGAGCCATAATACTCTTTCGTTATTTCCACGATACTCCAGCAAGTAAAGGTTTGATGCCTATCGCTGAATATAAAAATGATTATGAAGAAAAGATCATCAAAGAAAAGTCGATTACTTCAATTCAATTTGACTTGCTGAAAAATCCAGCACTGTGGATTTTGGCGATGTCAAGTTTGTTTATTTATGTCGTGAGGTATTCAATTAATAGTTGGGGAATATTATTTCTGCAATCGCATAAAGGGTATTCAACTTTAGAAGCAAGTTCGATAATCTCCGTCAGCTCAATATTCGGAATGGTTGGAACCATCTCCTCCGGTTTAATTTCAGATAAAATTTTTCATGCAAAAAGAAATGTTCCGGCTTTGATTTTCGGGATTATGAACATCCTTTCAATCACCATCTTTTTATTAAATCCAAAAAGTTTTTCGTGGATCGATATTGCAAGTATGGTTTTTTTCGGAATCTCAATCGGTGTGCTCGTTTGTTATCTCGGCGGTTTAATGGCGCTTGATATCGCTCCGAAAAAAGCTGCCGGCGCGGTGATGGGAATGATCGGTATTACAAGTTATATCGGTGCGGGATTACAGGATATTATTAGTGGCTACTTGATGGAACATAACAAAATTGTGGTTAATGGAATCGGAACTTATGATTTTAGGATGATCAATATCTTCTGGATAGGCTCATCAGTTTTATCAACGTTATTGGTATTAATGGTTTGGAAAGCAAAGAGGAATAATGAATAGCGAATAATTGTATTGTGTTACTGGTGAGTTTTTTATTATGATTTAACTTCTATAAAACTTATTATTTTTATTTTGGGGTTGATTTCTAATTATAACCCAATACTCTTCTCTTGCATCATCATCAATTTGTACTCTACCGCCATACAATTTATCTTGTCCATTCTTTTTAGGACCTGAAACCCAATATTCTTCACCTGTTTCTTCACAAATACAGTTATACTTGTAGCCTTTAACTTTCTTTAAACTTTTTCCGTCGTATTTGTAAGTGTTTTTTGATTTTGATAATTCAACCCAACCAATTCTTCCATCGCCATCAGTCCCATTGTTTTTATTTTCTATATACATAATTCTTTTCATAAAAATTTTAACCTAACGATGTACAAAATTGATCAATCCATAGCCACGACTTTTAAGTCGTGGGATTGAGGTAACTGAAAACAAAGGGCTTTAGCCAAAACTATGATTTTGAATTTGGCTAAAGCCGATATTTTTATATCTATTTATCCACGAGCTAATTCGCCGAGGCGAATCGTGGCAATTCAATCTAACTTCTAAATTTATTTACCTACTATCTCAACATTGTTCTCAACTTCATCAATATATTTTTGTGTTGCTGCGGGTAATTCTTTCCAAATTCTCATCGCAAGATACATTCCCAATAAAGCAAAGGGCATTAAAAAAATAGGCCACCATTGCCAGTTCCAGCTTGTTAAAAAGCCAAGACTGAAGGATTGAATTCCTGTTCCGAGATAAACGAAACCATCAACAATACCTGAACTTGTTGCAGTAGCTTTTCGCCCTCCAAAATCAGCAGCAGCTGTGCCGGACATTAAAGAATGAACTCCGATCACTGCCATTGAAATTAACACTGCCGCCGATCCAACAATTATTGGAGAGGAAGTTAAGAAGATTGCCATTAACAATGCCATGATGAACATGAATGCTGATAAGAAGACAACAGGGGGAGAGCGCCTTGAGTGAAAATATTTGTCCGAGATCATTCCCCCCATAAAGCCGCCAATGATTCCGAAAATGCATAAGAGAAGTCCCCAATTTTCCAGAAAAAATTCCGCTCCCGGTTGTTTTACTTCTTTGGCAAAAATAAAATACCATTGCATAATTCCGTTCCGAAGCACGCCTGAGGTTAATTCAATAAAGGCGATAGTGAGCATTATCGGACTACTGAAAACTCTTTTCAATAACTCCATTGCAGTATATTCTTCATGCATTTTTCCGGACGAAGCATCATGAGTATCAAAGTGAGGGAAGTTTGCTTCTTCAGGCGAATCTTTGATCATGAAGAAATCCATGATTGCCCAGAAAATTAAGATAACTGCAGGGATAAAAAAGACAGCCCAGATTGCATCGGAGGAGCCGGATTCCAAAGCAAACGTGCTTCTTAAAAAACTACTCAACCATGTTTGAGTTCCATTTGCTTTTGATTGTACCATATCAACAATAGCTTGTCCCCAATCGAACGCAAAGTAAACACCGAATGAAATCAGCGTACCAAATATTGCCCCAAAAACACCCCGTTCGCGTACATGGAACCAGTATGCTTTTACTTTTATAATTGATACTGCACCGTAACTTTGAAAATACATATTCAAGGAATAAAGGATTGAAAAAGCTACAACCATTTTCATGTGTAACTGTCCGGTTACTACAAGATAGGTGAGAACTCCGAGCAAAATATTTGCAACGGAGGAACCGACGGCAGCAATAATAATTCCTTTTTTCCCTCCGATTTTGTCTACCAGAGGACCATTTAATAAAAATGAAAGTGCGTAGGTTACAGTTCCCGCGGCAAAGATAATTCCGAATTCTTCTTTGGTCATTAAACTACCGAGAGCATTTTTAGAAACGTTCAAGTTGTAACGTCCCATATACAAAAAGGCGTAAGTCATTCCCAGAGGAAACCAATTTATAAATCTGCGGATCATAAACCAGCGTCCGTGTTTTAAAGGATTATTATAAAAATAGAGGATCACTATCCCGGTCAAAAACAACGAAACTATAATTGTGCCCATACGAAATCTAATTTCCTAAATTATTTATCACTGTAAAATTTATTACTTAAACTTAGACCTAATTTTGCTGCTAACGAAATGAGATTGTTTTCCCGTTCTACTTTGCTAACTGCATAAGAAAATTAAAGGTATTTTTTCTATTCCCCAAGAGAAAAAGGGAACTATATTCTCCATCAATTTTCATCTTCCTCTTCATTTTCCGGTTCTTTTAGAAGGTCGTGAATCAGCACCTGGATTATGGCATTTTTTCTTTTCTTTAAAATCGTGAACTCGTAATTATCTGATTCAACTTTTTCATTAACATTCGGGATTCTTCCGAATTTATCGAAGAGGTAACCAGAAAGAGTTTCGTATTGTGTGTCTTCTTCAATCGGATGAGGAAGATGATGATTGACATCAACTATTGAAATTGAGGTGAAGACAGAAAAATTTTTTTCATCGATCTTTTCGATCATTCCTTTTTCGGAATCATGTTCATCTTGAATTTCACCGACAAGTTCTTCGAGAATATCTTCCATGGTGATAATTCCTTCAGTTCCGCCGTACTCGCTAATTACAACGGCTATCTGCTGATGACTTTTTTGAAATTCTCTTAGTAATTGCCCGATACGTTTTGATTCCGGAATGAAAATTATCGGACGCATTAATTCGCGGATTTTGATCGGAGTATTTCTTCTCAAGTTTAAAAGAAGGTCTTTAAGATAAACCACGCCAACGATGTTATCTAAACTCTCCTCATAAAAAGGAATTCTCGAATAATTTTCTTCAAGAATTTTTTCCAACACACTTTCGTTAAACTCTTCCACATCAAACGCCAAAACGCGGTGGCGCGGAATCATGATCTGCTTAGCAGCGCGTTCAGAAAAATCAAAGGCGTTTTTTATGATCGCGTAATCTTCGGTTTCAATTATCCCACTTTCTTTTCCCTGCTGAACCAAATATTTTATTTCTTCACTACTATGAAATTCCGAGCCATGAATTTGGGTAAACCCGATGCTTCGTATCAAAAAATTTGCAATCCCGTTAAGCAGCCAGATAAACGGTTTAAACATTTGGTGAAAAAAGTGCAAAGGATAAACAACCGCTAAAGCTGTGGCTTCCGAGCGTTGAATCGCGATTGTTTTAGGGGCTAATTCTCCAAAGACAATATGTAAAGTCGTGATGGTTATAAATGCAACGGGAAGCGCTACTACATGAGCCGTCTCCGGATTCATCTGGATACCGCTTAAATTCATAATAGCTAAAATTATTTTAGATACAACCGGCTCGCCGATCCAGCCTAATCCTAAACTTGCTAGAGTGATTCCAAGCTGCGTTGCTGCCAGATATGCATCAAGATGATTTACAATTTTCTTTCCAAGAATTGCAAAACGGTTTCCCTTTTGGACTTTAAGTTCAAGCTGTGACGCGCGAACTTTTACAATTGCGAACTCCGCAGCTACAAAAAATCCGTTCATCAATACAAGGATGCACGTTATTAAAATATCAGTGATCATTTTTATAAAAATTATTTAGTGTTCACCCCAAATTAACGAGGGGGTGATAGAGTTACAAATGATTACTGATTTGAAATAGGGAAATGAGATGAGGCAGAGGAATCTGAATTTTTGGAGGTGAGCGTTGAGGTGATGTAAAGTGTGTGTCATTATCCTATTTCTTGAAAAATGCTACTCTGTTTTAACTTTGACGATAACGTAAAAAAATAGTAAGTTACACAAAAAGAAATGCTCTCATAAATAAATGAAACGATTTAGTTACATAGCGCTGATTTCCATTTACATTCTGTCGGGAATGGCACACCTTGTCAGCGGAGGAGAGATTTCTTTTTTACGGTTTAATACCGTTTCTCCCAAAAGTTCTGCCCCTTCCCAAACATTTATTTTTTCTTCCAAAATACCAAAACATATAGTTCCATCTTTACAGACGAATGTTGAAGTTCCGCTATTTTTTGTCACCGGTAACGATCCTTTATATAAAAAGTATGTTGCCACACTTCTTGATGAAATAGTAGTTATTAAATCCGGACCTGCATTAACAAAACCAGCGAATAAAGCTCCCCCGAAATTTTAGTTTCTCTCTTCAATTTAATCAAACAATGTAATATCGAAGTTGCCTTTAAAGAAAACAAATGGGGCAACCTATCTCGATTTACACTTTACTTAATTTTATGAAAGTGAGTAGACCATGGATTCCGAGAATAAAAAAGATAATACCAGCAATTATGCAGTTGCTTTAGTGGTAATGTTAGTGGTGGGAGTGTTAATTATGGTTGTAAAACTTCTCCTTACTATGTAATTCTGATTGTTACAAGAGCTCATTCTTGTAACGTTATCATTTACTTAGTTTGAGGATTCTATGAAAATAGAATACGATCCTTCAGAGGGAAAGCATTGAAGTATCGTTCTGCTATCGCTTAGTGGAACGGTTAATAATGTTTTCTTGTGGTGAATATTTAGGCAAATAGACCAAGGAGATACTTTATGGAAAAGACAGAATTTTTTGAAACTGCCGTTCAGCAAGGGTTTTACGGGATTGACAAAGGAGGACTAACCGGGAAAAAAGATAATGTACGTAAATACTGGGAGGACATTTCTATTAAAACGGCCATTAGACAACCGATCCTTAACTTATTAAATAATAAGGATAAACTGCGGATAGTTGATCTTGGCTGCGGAAGCGGGGAAGGATATGAATTACTAACCCATATCCCGCCAATTAACAAAACTACAATTCAGCGTGATTTTGTATTGACCGATTCTAATATTCAGTTATATCTTGGAGTGGACATCTCACCTTCAATGATAAAACAGGGGAGAGCAAACTTTAGCGGAAAAGATAACATTCAATTTATTGAAAGCAATTTAGCTGTCGATCATTCTTTCTTAAATGAAGGGCAAGCTGATGTCTATTTCTCAAGCTATTCTTCTCCTTCTCATTTAACTTATAGTGAATTACAAAATTTAGTAGAACACATTTTTAAGTCTGGTACCGATGATTTCGTGTTAGTACTTGATCTGTTTGGAAAATTTTCGCCCGAGTGGCCTCAGTACTGGAATCAAAAAGAAACAGATCTACTCCCCTACAATATGTCATGGTTGTATCCGCCAAATCAACAAGAAGAAACGATACCGGAGAGCTATCTTGTCCGATTTTGGGGTGGTTCAGAAATTCGCGATCTGATTGAAGACATCGCGCTTAAAAATAACCGCCGTGTTACTGTTAAATGTATCGACCGCTCAATTCTGGTTGGTAGACATATGTCAACAGGCTATTATAATCAACATCCTCAAAACTTACGGTTCGAAATAAATAAATTCTTTGATCGGGATTACCGTGGTTCTGTTGAACACTTATTCGTAGATATTTCATATCTGGATTCCTTAAAGGAATTAAATTCGGAGGTATACCAACGAATTTTACATTACCAAAAACTGTGGAATAGAACTATCAGTTTTCTTGATGCTTTAATGAATAAGAAAAAGGTACCATTAACAAAAATACTTGAATTGGCGCCTGCCGAATTAAAAGAAGAATTACAGATGCTTCAATGGCTGGATGGGAACTCTTCCAGGTTTCCGGTAGTGGATTTTTGGGCAAGTATCATGGGTCCGCAGGTTGCCTGTGTACTTAGGAATTTGGAATTTGGTCTTCCGGAGGGTTTAGGTTGTGGACACGGTTTATTTTGTGTTGTTGAAGTTGGAAAGCAATAATATTTAATTGAGCAAAATACAATGAATACTTTTATAGATGGAAAACTTGATCCCAAAGAGTTTCAAGACAAAGGCAATTTACTTAGAGCGTTATTACTTTTGATAAGCAAAGATAAAAACATCTGGGATCACGAAGTCGATATTTTTATCCGTGAGGGAATGGCACTAGGTTATGAAAAAGAATTTTGCCAAAGTGCATTAAAAAATATTCTTCAAAATTCTTTTATTGATCAAACTCCTCCCGTTTTTTTCAATAAAGAAAACGCACTAAATATTTTACATGTGGGAGTCCGCATAATTAAAGAAGATTTGAACCCACACCCGATGAAACTTGAATTTCTTGAAAAAATCGCTCTTGCAAATAATTTATCGGGTTATTGGCAAACAATCAGCTATGAGAAAACAAATAGTTAGATTGGCTAATCTACCCAATGCAGCTAAAACGAAAGAAATAAAATATGAATCCTTTGCAGAATTCAGGAACCTGGGGACTATTAAAGAAAATTTTAAAAGATCGTTTTAATCTTGACGAAGATAAGGCGGATGAACTCCAAACTATTGAATCAATCAAAAAGGGTGTTGAGTTTAGAGGTACTAATTTATGGGTTCTAATTTTTGCAATAATGATTGCATCAGTTGGATTAAATGTAAACTCAACGGCCGTAATCATTGGCGCTATGTTAATCTCTCCTTTGATGGGTCCGATTATGGGAATTGGTCTTGGAGTTGGAATAAATGATTTAAAACTGATTAAATCAGCTTTCAAAAATCTTGGCATCGCCGTTCTGATAAGCGTTCTAACTTCAACACTCTATTTTTTGGTCTCGCCGTTGGGGGATGCCCAGTCCGAATTATTGGCACGGACCACTCCAACAATTTGGGATGTTTTAATTGCGCTATTCGGCGGATTAGCAGGAATAGTTGCCATGTCTCGAAAAAATATAAGCAACGTAATACCGGGAGTTGCAATTGCAACGGCATTGATGCCCCCGTTATGTACGGCTGGATACGGACTTGCCGAAGGTAATTTATCATATTTTTTTGGTGCTATTTATTTATTCTTCATTAACAGTGTTTTTATAAGTTTATCAACGTTGCTCATTGTTCGTTTTCTTCACTATCCAAAAAATGAGTATGCCAATTTAGATTTTGAAAAAAAAGTTAAGATTTATATTCTTGTTATTGTAGGAGTTACCGTGATTCCAAGTATTTATTTAGGGTACTCAATTGTTGAACGAAGTATCTTTACAAGAAATGCAGATCTTTTTTTGAAACGAGAATTAAGTATTGGAGATGTGTTTATAGTTGGGAAAAACCTCACGATTGAAAAAGGGGAGCGAAAGATAGAAGTTTTTACAGTGGGTGAGATTGATAGTGAAAAAATTGAGTTTGTAAAATCAAAGTTGCAATATTACAATCTGGAAAACGCGAAACTTATCGTAAAACAAAGCGACAACCAGAGTAAAAAGATAGATATTTCAGCAATTCGTTCAGGAGTAATAGATGATTTGTACAGAAAAAATGAGGAAATAATTAAAACGAAGGATAAAAAAATTGCTTTTCTCGAAACCGAATTATCAAAGACAGGATACAACCAATTCCCAGTGGAGAATCTATTTGAAGAAGCTAAGGCGCAGCATAAAAATCTGAGTGAGCTGTTTGTATCAAAAGTGGTTTTAGCTACAGGGAATGAAAAAAAACTAGACACCGTTATAGTGGCATTTGCTAAATTTATAAATCATCCCGGTTCGAGTGAGCAGAAACGGTTTTTAGACTGGATAGAAGCGAGGACAAAATCAGAAAATGTTAAATTAATTGTTCAGTAACCATGAGTAAATTAAGCTAGAAAAGTGTATTAAAGCGATTGACGAAGCATTTCTTGCTTCAGGCTTAATACCATTTCTCCCTTTAATTGGACACAACAATCCTAATGTTTAACTGACCCGTATTTTAAAATTAAAGCGCTGTCACTTATTAGTTTTTTCATTTGCCAGAACATGCGCCATTACACTGTGCTTTTTCCCGTATAGGAAATAAATCACCAGCCCTATTAACAACCAAACCAAAAGCCGCACCCAGTTTTGCCATTCAAGGGTTAACATCATTCCCAAATTGAAAAGAACACCCATCGGTGCAACGAACCAAATCGCCGGGGTTTTGAACGGACGGTTACGCGTTGGCTCTTTTACCCGCATCACCCACACTGCAATACAAACTATTACAAACGCCAACAGAGTACCTATATTTACCATCTTTGATATTGAATCTATCGGGGTAAATGCAGCAATAAATGAAACAATCCCACCGATCAAAAGATTTGATTTCCATGGTGTTCGGTAGATTGGATGCACTTCTCCGAAAGTTTTTTTCGGTAATAAACCGTCTTTTGAGATTGCATAGAAAATTCTTGACTGCCCCAATAACATTACAATCGTTACTGATGTTAGTCCTGCAAGCGCCGCCACCGAAATAATGAACACAGCATAATTGAGACCGACTGCCCCGAATGCCGCTGCAATTGGTGCGGTTATATCAATGTCTTTATAATTTACCATTCCCGTTAAAATCAACGCCACCAAAATGTAGAGAATTGTACAAACGATGAGTGAAACAATAATTCCAAAAGGAACATCTTTCTGCGGATTCTTCGCCTCTCCTGCGTGAGTTGAAACAGTATCAAATCCAATATAAGCGAAGAAAATATATGCCGCTCCGGCTACAATACCCAGCCAACCGTATGCTTGATGAGAATTTCCAAGTGCATCTGTATACGCACCCCTTGCCGGTATGAAAGGAGACCAATTTGCTGTGTTGATGTATTGCGCTCCCAAGACAATAATAAATAACACCACAGCTACTTTAATCATAACCAATACATTATTTGTGCTTGCCGCTTGCTTGATTCCTCTAACTAGAATTGCCGTTAAAATCCAGATAAGTAAAAACGCTGGAATATTCCACGCAAAATGAATACCGAACACCGTTGGTAAGGTAATTTGAGAATATTGTGTCGCTAAATTGCCAAGTGTTCCCTTCTGTGTTGCATCGGCTATCATTTCTCTTGCCGTAAATGGATCGTTCATCAACCAGATTGGTAATCTTACATTGAACAAATGAAGAAATTTATTTAAATAGCCAGACCAACCTACAGCCACGGCTGAAGCCGCCATTCCGTATTCGAGGATCAAGTCCCAACCTATTATCCAGGCAAAAAGTTCGCCAATAGTTGCATAAGCATAAGCGTAAGCTGACCCTTCTACAGGAAGGAAGGACGCGAATTCAGCGTAACATAAAGCTGCAAAAGTACATCCGATACCAGCGACGATAAATGATAGAGCTAATCCCGGTCCCGCATATTCTTTTGCTCCAACACCCGTCATCACAAAAATACCTGCGCCGATGATTGCTCCAACACCAAGTGAAGTTAAACCAAACTTGCTGAGCACCCGGTTAAGTTTGCTTTCTTTCATTTCGGCTTCAAAATGTTCTACCGGTTTTCTTTGCCAGATTTGATTACTCATCTTTTTTCTCAATTAATTGTGGACGAAAATTTATCAATACAATGTTGAAATTAAAAATCTATCGTTTAATAACCAATTAAGAATTAAAAAAAATAAGAATGATTTCCCGGTATTTATTGATGCAAACTTTATACTAAGATTTCGCAGAACTATAATAAGACGAAGGAAATTCTTATTTTAGAAAGAGAAACTTCTGTAAATGGTAAAGCAAAACTTTTTTCCTTATGAAGCATAAAAGCAGTACAAACATATTGATTAGATTAAAAAAACTTCTTCCGAATGTCTTTCACGATCCATCCGCAAAATCGTCAATCCTTTTACTCAGCATATTAATTGGTGCTATTTCAGGTTTAATAGCCGTAGTGCTAAAATCAAGTGTAAATTTTTCTCATGAACTTGCTCTCTCTTTACTTCAACGTTATTCTATTAAAATAGTTTTTCTTCTTCCGTTATTCGGAATAATTCTTACGGTCCTATTTGTAAAATTTCCGTTGAAAGGGATTCATACAAAAGGATTGAGCGACATAATCCACTCAATTGGTAAGGGGAAAATAGATATACCGTTTCAGCGGACATATTCTCATATAATTGCTAGTACTCTCACGGTTGGTTTAGGAGGAAGCGTTGGACTCGAAGCGCCGATTGCCGCTACTGGTGCAGCCATAGGTGCTAACATCGGAAAAAGTCTCAAACTGAATTATAAATACAAAACATTATTTCTTGCATGCGGAACTGCAGCGGGAATTTCAGCTATTTTTAACAGTCCTATTGCCGGAGTAATTTTTGCGTTTGAAGTTTTGGTATCGGAAATATCGGTTCCCTTTTTAATTCCTATCTTAATCTCATCTGCAACAGCAGCGGTCTTTTCAAACTTTACTCATAGCGGACAGTTATTCATCCTTGTTACCCAAGGTTGGGTACTGCAGGCGATTCCTTTTTATATTTTGCTTGGAGTTTTTTGCGGGCTGATTTCTGCTTATACCATTCGCTCTACTTTATTTATTGAAGAATTTTTTCAAACGATTGAAAATAAATTTTACAGAGCTCTTTTGGGTGGACTTAGTGTATCGCTACTTGTATTTCTTTTTCTTCCTCTTTTTGGGGAAGGGTACCTTTCTGTTAAACAAGCTCTGCGCGGCGAATATTACTCCCTGATTCAGAACAGTATATTTAGTATTCCCATACCATTTGAATGGCTTTTACTTCTCTTTGTTTTTCTCCTTATTATGCTTAAACCGATTGCATCCGGTTTAACTGTTGGTGCCGGTGGAGATGGTGGAATTATCGCTCCATCACTTTTTATCGGCGGGATGTGCGGATTCTTCCTAACCTACTTATTTAAAACACTTGGCATTATTGAACTTAACACTGCAAACTTTATAGCAGTTGGTATGGCTGGAGTGCTCGCCGGTGTTATACGTGCACCGTTAACGGGAATATTTTTAATTGCAGAAATTACCGGTGGTTACGTTCTTTTTGTCCCATTGATGATCGTGGTTTCTACTTCGTATTTTATCTCCAAATATTTTGAGAAAGATTCGATCTATACAAAGGTTCTACATGAGAAAGGTTTTGATGATGTTACCAATAAAGACGTGGCGTTACTCAGTAAAATTTCAATTAGCGAATTAATTGAAAAAGATTTTTCATCCGTAAATCCGAATGCAACGCTTGCACAATTTCTTGAAGTAATGACCCGCTCAAAACGGAATATTTTTCCGGTGATAGATGAACAGAATACTTATCTTGGTTTAATTTATCTTGACGACATCAGAGAAATGATTCTTGAAAAGGAACTTTATAACATTCTTCTGGTATATGAAATAATGCGCAAAGATATTTGTTCAGTGGGGGTTGATGAAGCGATGACTTCGGTAACCGAGAAATTTGAGAAATATAATGTGTGGAATCTTCCGGTAGTGCAAGAGGGTAAATATGTTGGTTTTGTCTCAAAATCAGCAGTTTTAACACTTTATAGGAAACATGTAGTCCAGCAGGCAGAACAGATTATTTAATTTTTAAAAGAAAATCATCGGAACAATTCATAATTTTTTAATATTTCCTATCTTACATAAGTGATTCTATTAATTTTTTAAAGGAAAAGGTCATGTTTAAAGGACTATTGCCAAAAGAAGAAAAATATTTTGAAGACTTTAAAGAAATTATCACGCATATTGAAGAAATGGCGCGTCTCACAAACGAGTTCTTTGCTTCCGCTGATTATGCAAAGGACATTTATTTTAAACTCAAACCGCTTGAAAAACGGTGCGATGAAATAAGTACAAAAGTTATTAAACGCCTCAACAATACTTTTATCACTCCCTTCGACCGTGAAGATATTTTCAGCTTAATAAAAAAGATCGACAGCCTAAGCGATATTCTTTTAGGAACTGTTGCCCGTATTGATATGTACAGCATCACCGATAAAGTTGACGGCGCCGAACAACTCTCCATGATTATTTTCCGCCAGATAAAAGAACTTGAGATCGTTTTGCAGGATTTGAAAAACAAAGGGGAACAGATCAACGAATGTAAGGCTGTTAAAGATCTTGAAACAGAAGCAGATACAATTTACCGCCAAACCTTAAAGAAACTTTTCATTGAAGAAAAAGATGCCATAACCCTATTTAAAAAGAAAGAAATTCTAGACATGCTTGAGAAAGCATGCGACAAATGCCAGTCAACGGCAAATGTGATTATTTCAATCTTAATTAAAAACTCGTAATAATTTATAAGAAAATCCGGCAGACGCACATGCAGATAGATTATCTTCCATTAGTTTCGATTATTGCCCTCGCATTGATCTTCGACTTTATCAATGGTTTTCATGATGCGGCAAACTCTATTGCAACAGTGGTCTCTACCAGAGTTCTCTCTCCAAAATTTGCAGTATTGTGGGCTGCCTTTTTCAATTTTATCGCTTTTCTTTTCTTCGGATTACACGTTGCAAATACGGTAGGGAAGGGAATTGTGCATGGCGATGTTGTGGACTTAACGGTTATCGGTAGCGGTTTAGTTGCGGCAATTATCTGGAATTTATTAACATGGTGGTTTGGTATTCCTTCAAGTTCATCTCACACGATGGTTGGGGGATTTGTAGGTGCTGCGATTGCTAAAGCCGGTCTCGGTGCAATTTTCGTCGGATCGGTAGTTAAGATTACCATGTTCATTTTTCTTGCGCCCCTTATTGGTATCGTCGTCTCTTATTTCTTTGCGATCATTGTTTTATACCTCAGTAAAGATTACGCCCCTTTTAAAGTTGATAAGATTTTCCGGAAACTTCAGCTACTTTCATCAGCGGCTTACAGTCTTGGGCATGGTTCAAACGATGCACAAAAGATGATGGGGATTATTTTTGTGGCACTCGTTTCTTCGGGTGCGATGAGTGCAAACGAAGAAATTCCACTTTGGGTTGTCCTCTCCTGTCATTTGTCAATCGCGCTTGGTACTATGTCGGGAGGATGGAGAATAGTTAAAACGATGGGACAAAAGATCACCAAACTTCGTCCTTTTGAAGGATTTTCAGCAGAAACAGCCGGAGCTTTAACCTTATTTGGAACGGCAATTTTTGGTATTCCCGTTAGTACAACGCATACAATTACCGGATCAATTATCGGTGCGGGAATTACAAAAAGACTATCGGCAGTTAAATGGAAAGTTACCGTTGATCTCGTTTGGGCCTGGGTATTAACCATTCCTGTTACGGCGGCATTCGCGGCGTTTATTTACTGGTTCACGGTATCGTTCTTAAAGTGATAAGTTATCAGTGATCAGATTTCAGTAATTAGTTCTGATCCCATTTATACCTCTGCGCTTTAACGCTTCAATCTCTTTCTGTAATTCTTAAAAATAAAATGATAATGTTAGTTTTGTATCAACGATGGTGAATTTGGTGTGAGTTGTTGTTAATGGTTTATCATGATCATCAAAAAGATTATCTTTAAAATAATTTAAAGAGATAGTTTGACTTCCTCCAATAGATAAATGCCTTGAAATGAAATATTCTGTTCCAAAACCGGTTTCAATCGTGTATTCGATATTTTTATACCTTCTGTTTTGATTATTCCATAAATGACTACTAGTATGAATATTTAAACCTCCGGAAATTACTGCATAAAATGAAATATTGTCGATAGAAAGGACTGTATATTCCATTCCCAAATCTCCACCATAGACATTGATTTTATCAACCGAGGTGCCTGTAGAAAGTCGAGAGCTATTCTCATCTGAATAAAAGCCTCCTTTAATAAAAAAAGCTGTTGAGGTTGATATTCTATATTTGAATCCGAAAGCATTCCCAATTGCATAATCGTAATCCATTATCAAACCATAATGGGAAAAAGTGGAATCTTTCTCTTGTGCATTTATGGATAAGGGAAAGATTAAAAGTAGAATAAAAAGAATTGTTTTCATTTTTGTTTCCTTTATTAATTCCATTGTAAGACGTTTTTCCAAGTAAGTGAACCTTTTTTAGCATCTAAAGTTTTCGAATTAAAAATAAAACGACAAAGTGAATTTTGTATATCCTATGTGTATTATTGAACTACTCGAAGAAACTGGTTTTATTTCATCAGAATAAACCATTCCTTTGTTATGTTCAAAAGAAAGTGTTTGGATGCAACCGACTGATAAATGCTTTGAAAAAAAATATTCTCCTCCCAATCCTGTTGTAAAAGAGTAGGTAATATGTCTATCATCAATGAACAACATGTGAACATCATTTTCCAATTCTGCGAAATAAGGAAGAACATAATCACTAATTTTTATTCTCCCGGCAAGAACCACGTAGAATGAAATTTTATCGATTGAATAAACTCCATATTCAATACCAACTGTCGCTCCGTAAGTTCTGTATTCTTGAGATGAATAATTCACTCCATTAAATGGTATAGGTTTCTCAGTAGAAAGATTCCCTTTGAGAAAATAAGCAACGGATCTTGTTGGTCTATATTTGAATCCAATTTCAGCTGCAATTGAATTAGTATAATCCATTACAAACCCGTAATGGCAAAAAGCAGAATCTTTCTCCTGCGCCCGTGAAGAAAGAGTGAAGCTGATTATTAGCACAAATAAAATTAGTTTCATAGCAAGTTATATATTGTTGCGCAAAGGATAGTTAAACAATTACCCGGATAGATGTAGTTCATAACAGATGAATTCCCTTTAATAATTCTGTCGTAAATGTAAGCAAATAATATTTTGTACAAAACTGGAAAGTATAATGTTCCGTCTTTCTTATTGGCTTGTCCGTTTGTAATAGAAAGAGGAGAGACAGAGTGTGGGTTATAGTTTCATTAACATCTAAATAAATTATTCAGAATTAATTCTCCTTCTCATTAAGTTAATGGGGTAAATTCTTTAATATTTTAAGGAATATGTACGATAATAGTATTAACGAATTTTGTAATTACTTAAACATAATATAAGGCAGCATGATGAAAAGAATCTCTTTACTTTTTATAACATTACTAACGTTGCAAACATTTCTTTTACCGCAGGATAAAGTAAAAATAAGCGGAGTAGTATTTGGCGATTATTTTTACAACATCGATAATGCTGTGCCGGCAAAAAAAGATGTGAACGGATTTCAATTTAGAAGAATATTTTTTACAACGGATTTTGCTGTTGCAGATAACTTGGATTCCCGCTTCCGGCTTGAATCGGAACAGACTGCAAGCTCAAACACGAATGGCGGCAAACTTGGCGTAATGGTAAAAGACGCCTACTTAAAATGGAAAGAAGTTTTTAACGGCTCCGATTTGATCGCTGGAATTTCTCCCACTCCAGGTTTTGAAACTGCCGAAACCGCCTGGGGTTACCGCTCCTTAGAAAAAACCATTCTCGATCTTAATTCGATTATTTCTTCAAGAGATTTTGGAGTTGATCTTAAAGGGAAATTGAATGATAACGGTTCGATAAATTACTGGATAAAATATGCTAACAACAGCGGGAACGCGCCGGAAACCGACAAGTACAAAAGATATTCTGCAATGTTCAAATTTAAACTTTCGGATAATGTGCTTACTTCCGTCCATGTGGATTATGCAGATAGAGCCGATAAATTCGACTCATTCGATAAACAGACAAAATCAAATAATCAATATGTCGGGTCTTTCTTTTTAGGATATAAACAGAAAGAAGATTTTTCGATTGGAGTTGAAACATTCACCCGTACGATCCAGAATAATTTTGCAAAGACCTCTGCAGATGCGCTTCAAGATCAAAGCTCTCTTGGTCTTTCCATTTGGGGTTGGGCTACGTTTACTGAAACACTAAAAATTGTTGGAAGATTTGATAGTTACGATCCGAACACAAAAAACGATTCCGACGGTAACTCGTTTTTTATGGCGGGTTTAGATTACAAAGCAGCTAAAAATGTAAGCGTTATTCCTAACTTCCAGCTGGTTAAATATCAAGCTAAAAATGCGCAGGGAGAATCTTTAAAAGATTTAGCCGCACGGGTAACGCTGGCGTTTACTTTTTAATTTCAACAAACCTCCGAGGTTTTTATCTTTTTTTAAGTTTCCAAACCTCGGAGGTTTTATTGTCTAATAACCACTGTCAATTGACCAATAACCTACCACTATTAACAATTCCATAATACTCTCTTAACATTCTCTTAACAAATCAACAGTAACTTTGGTTGTGAAAATAATTAGCACAATTAGGAGAAAACAATATGACCGAAAAGGTTTCAACAAGTTTATTATTTATTGCAATAGCATTTCTAATAGGTTTTATACTTTCCGTTTTTAGAAGCGAGTACTTCTTTGGAATTATTTCTTTAGGTTTTTCACTGCTGGTTTATAGTGTGGGATTTATTTTTGCCAGACATACCGATCATAAAGATTTATCAAATCAATTTGAGAGTTAAATGCAACAGATAGATTTACATCAAATACTAAAAAGTAAATTTCCTTCGTTTTACAATAAGAAAAGTTCACTGCCTCTTAAAGCCGTGGAAACACTTTTGTCCGGGATTATGAAAGTGAAAAGAATAAATACGTTTTTAACCGGGCACAGCGGAGTGGCCGGTTCTTCATTTATTGATGCGCTATTTGAAGAGATTGATTTTTCATATTCGGTTTCAAGTAGGGATAGAGATAAAATTCCCAGTGAAGGAAAAGTTGTGATTGTTTCCAATCATCCTCTTGGCGGCTTGGATGGTTTGACTCTGATTAAACTTGTGCTGGAGGTGCGCAGTGATGTTAAAATAGTCGTGAATGATATTTTGCTTCAAATAGAAAACCTGAAATCATTTTTCCTCCCTTATAATTTATATGAAAGTGGAATTCAAAAAGAAAATATCACTGCTATTGATAAAGCTTTGAAAGAAGAAAACGCGGTGATCTTTTTTCCGGCGGGGGAAGTATCAAGATTTACTTTAAATGGTTTGCAAGATAATATATGGACACGAGGCGCCTTGCACTTTGCTGAAAAATCCAGAGCTCCAATTCTTCCGGTTTTTGTCGGAGGGAAAAACAGCCTCCTTTTTTATACAGTCTCTGCCTTTTCAAAGCGGTTATCTATGTTTCTTTTACCTCGCGAACTATTTAAACAAAGGGGGAAAACGATTCCGATAAAAGTTGGCGATCTGATTCCGGTTAGAATTATGTTTGCGGGGTTATTGAAAGGGAAGACGTTAATAAAAACGTTGAAGAAACATGTTTATCTAATTGCTAAAAATAAAAAGGGAATTTTCGTAACCGAAAAAAATGTCATACATCCGGTTGATCCGGTTAAAATAAAACGGCAGCTAAATGCAGCCACACTTCTGCAAAAAATTGATGAAAAGAAAAAAGTTTATCTCCTTTCAAACAATAAACTTTTTCCTGATGTTATAAAAGAAATTGCGCGTCTTCGCGAAATTACCTTTAGAAAAATTGGAGAGGGAACCGGAAAGAAATTGGATACCGATCCTTACGATGCTTATTACAACCACATCGTTTTATGGGATGAAGAAAGTATGGAAATTATGGGCGCGTACCGGATCGGAGTAGGAAACGAGATCATCGAAAAATATGGGGAAGCGGGATTCTATTCTTCAACACTTTTCAGGTTTACGGAACAATTTCAATTTCATCTCCCTTACTCAATTGAGCTTGGAAGGAGTTTCATCCAATCAAAATATTGGAACACAAATGCGTTGGATTATTTATGGATGGGAATCGGGGCGTTTCTGGCGCTTAATCCGAGAGTGCAATTTCTCTTTGGACCTGTCTCTCTATCAAATACCTATCCCTCGGAAGTAAAAGAAATGGTCGTATATTTTTACGAAAAGTGGTACGGTAACAATTACAAATTAGTAGAAGCTAAAAATAAATTCAGAATCGGTGATGATAGAAGAAAAGCATTATCGCTGATCTTCAACTCAAACAATTACAAAGAAGAACTCAAACTGCTTAAACAGAATATGAGATATTTCGGAATGTCGATCCCAACGTTGTATAAACAATACACAGCGCTTTGTGAACCGGGTGGCGCTCAGTTCCTTGACTTTGGAGTTGATCCGGATTTCCAAAGTTGCATTGACGGATTCATTCTTATCGATATCGATTTGATTAAATACACAAAAAAGGAAAAGTACATTTATAGCAATATGTCAACCCGGGAAGAAATCTACGAAACTTCGGATGAAAAATAATTTCTTAACAATTTGGTAACATAGGCTTAACCGTTTGGTAACATTGCCGTAATAATTTTGGATGTTCATTTAATAACAAAAAGGAAACAACGTGAAAAGAATTTTATTTGTACTATTTTTAATGGCTGTAAGTTTGCAGTCTCATCTTTTTGCTCAAGAAGCAGAACAAAAAACAACAGACGAAAAAATTGAAGAAGTAAAAGGTCAGGCAGAGGGAATGAATGAAACACTGCTTGAAATGAAGTCCACTCTTGACGCTCTTAAAAAAATTAAATTATCGGGTTATGTGCAAGCACAATTTCAATCGGCACAGAACGACGGTGTAAAATCTTTTGCAGGTGGTGATTTCTCAGCTCCTTTGCACAACAGATTTGTTTTACGCCGCGGAAGATTGAAAGTAAATTATGATAATGACTTAACACAGTACGTAATTCAAATTGATATTACACAAGGCGGGCTTGCTACAAAAGACGCTTACGTAAGTGTAAAAGAACCATGGTTGAAATCTTTCTCTTTAACAAGCGGTATTTTTGATAGACCGTTCGGATTTGAAATTTCATACTCTTCAAGTTCACGTGAAACACCGGAACGCACAAGATTATTCCAAACGTTATTCCCCGGTGAAAGAGACTTAGGTGCTAAAGTCGAATATGCTGCTGCAGATGGTCCACTTAGTTTCTTAAATGTTAAAGCCGGTTTATTTACTGGAAACGGCATTGGAGCAGAAACCGATAACGCGAAAGATTTTATCGGTAGAGTTGGAGTTCAATTACCATTCGCTGATGAAAATTTTGAGATAGATGGTGGTGTTTCAGCTTATGTTGGCAAGGTTCGTTTGGATGATGGGAAAAAACAATACAAACTTGATAACACTGCAACTGTAGCGGTAGATTCAACAACCCGCTACATCAACAGAAATTATATCGGCTTTGATGCGCAATTATATTATGATTTACCGGTAATCGGCGGATTTTCGCTTCGCGGTGAATTTATCACCGGAAAACAACCAGGAACTTCCAGCAACAATGCCGTTTACAAAGCTAAAGAGGGTGATGTTTACTCAAGAAATTTCTATGGTTACTACATCAATTATGTACAAAATATCGGTTTACAGAACCAGTTTGTTCTTAAATATGACGTTTATGACCCGAACAAAGATGTTAAAGGTTCTGAAATTGGCGCTGCAGGTGTTAGTTCCAAATTCGGTGCAGCTGATATAAAATACTCAACTTTAGGGTTTGGCTGGGTTTATCACTGGGACTCTAACGTAAAATTCGTTTTTTACTATGACATGGTTAAAAATGAGACTGTTGCTTCAACAGCTACCGGAGCTTTAGTTCCCTTCAAATCTGACCTTAAAGACAATGTCTTTACATGCAGAGTTCAGTACAAATTTTAACAATTTCTTAACATTGGAAAATCTAATAACACTTAATAAAATCGTAATTTAGATCATTAAAAAGGAAAATTATCATAATGAAAAATATCATAGGATTAATAACGCTTGTTGCTTTAGCTTTTGGCTTTAGAGGACCGGCAGAAAAGATTACTGTAAAAGGTTCAGACACCATAGTAATTCTTGCTCAACGCTGGGCAGAGACTTACATGTCGAAAAATAACGATGTCACCATTCAAGTTACCGGCGGTGGTTCGGGTGTTGGAATTTCAGCACTCATCAACGGAACAACCGATATTTGTAATTCATCACGTCCGATGAAAAGCAGCGAACGGGACAAACTTAAACAGCGTTATAACTCACTCGGTGTTGAGATCAAAATCGCAAAAGACGGTTTGAGCGTTTATTTAAGTGAACAAAACAAAGTAGATGATCTCTCAATCGATCAATTAAAACAAATTTATACCGGCAAAATCACCAACTGGAAACAGGTTGGTGGAAATGATGCAAAGATCATTGTTTATGGAAGAGAAAATAGTTCTGGCACATACGTGTACTTCAAAGATAACGTTTTAGGCGGTGCAGATTATACTCCTTCAATGCAAAGTTTACCGGGAACAGCTGCAGTTGTTAATGCAGTTAGCAAAGATAAAAACGCGATCGGATTTGGCGGTGCAGCTTACGCAAAAGGAATTAAGTTTGCTGCCGTTAAAAAGGACGATAAATCTACCGGTTATTTACCAACTTCGGAAAATGTAAAATCAGGTAATTATCCTATCACTCGTTTCTTGTATATGTACACAAGAAGCCGTCCAACCGGAGAGATTAAGAATTTTATTGATTGGGTGTTGAGCTCCGAAGGACAAGCAATTGTTTCAAAAGTCGGTTATTTCCCGGTCAGATAAAACTTAATGATAAATCTTCAAAATTTATTTAAGAAAAAAGTTATTAGCGGAAACTCACTTAAACCTAAATTTAGGTTAAGTGAGTTTCTTGCTGAAAAGATAATTAAGTCGGTTGCGTTTGTTTCATTCGCAATCATCATTCTTATTTTTATTTTTGTTTTTAAAGAAGCGCTGCCGATTTTTTATTCTTCTGAAACGAGCAATCAACCTAAAATTGTTGAGCAATCAGAAACTTATGGCGACGAACCGTCAACCGTAAATGAAACCATCCAACAAGGTATTGATAAATCTGCTGCACATGAAAATTCTTCTCCCGAAGAAAAAGTTACATGGAAAAATTTAACTCAGAAAGAATGGCAACCGGTCTCATCTGAACCAAAATTTGGACTCCTCCCATTGTTTGTAGGAAGTCTTAAAGTAACTCTTATCTCATTAATTATCGGTGCCCCACTTGGAATTTTGGCTGCTCTTTTTTCAGCATTCTTCGCACCAAAAAAATTGAAAGAAATAATCAAACCACTTATTGAACTTCTTGCTGGATTTCCTTCCGTGGTCATAGGATTTTTTGCATTGATCACGTTGGCAAGTTTTTACCAAAATCTTTTTGGATATCAATTCCGGCTAAATGCATTTGTTGGCGGACTTGCTCTTTCTTTAGCGATCATTCCGATTATTTTTACCGTAACGGAAGATGCGATAAATGCAGTTCCAAAATACTTTACTGATGCTAGTCTTGCATTGGGAGCAACAAAATGGCAGACAGCACTTTTTGTAGTTCTTCCTGCTGCAACTCCCGGAATTTTTGCCGCACTGCTTCTTGGTTTCGGGCGTGCATTCGGAGAAACAATGATTGTATTGATGGCAACGGGTAACGCTGCTCTTTCATCTTTTAATATTTTTGAGCCGGTGCGAACTTTATCCGCAACCATCGGGGCGGAAATGGCGGAAGTAGTTTTCGGTGACATGCATTATAATGTTTTATTCCTTATTGGTGCACTTCTTTTTATTTTCACTTTTGTACTCAATGCAATTGCAGAGTTTTACGTTCGCAACCGGATGATGAAGCGTTTTAGAGGTGGCAATTGAAAAATAAATTTATTGGAATTAGTCTCACTGCTATTTCGGCATTTTCAGCCTTGATAATTATTGCAACCATCGCCTTTCTTTTGATCGATATTTATTTAGGTGGAAAGAATTATCTTACCTGGGAATTTTTAACAACAGTTCCTAAAGAAGGAATGACCGAGGGAGGAATTTTTCCCGCATTGGTTGGAACGGTACTTCTTGTATTAATCATGTCCATAGCCGGTGTACCGGTTGGAACCATCACCGCTCTATATTTAACAGAATATGCAAAACGGGATTCTTTTTTTACAAAAATGATTCGCTTTGCGGTTAATACTTTAGCTGGCGTTCCATCAATAGTTTTTGGATTATTTGGACTCGGATTCTTCGTTCAATTTATTGGTGCTGGAATGGATAAAACCTTTTCTGGCGGGACTGATTTACGATGGGCACAACCCAATATTTTATGGGCAAGTTTAACCATGGCGTTGTTAACTATTCCCGTTGTAATTGTTTCGGTTGAAGAAGCATTAAAATCTGTCCCCGATGAGTTGAGAGCCGCAGGTTTAGCGCTAGGTGCAACTAAATGGCAAACAATCAGAAAAGTAGTTCTGCCAAATGCGGTATCAGGAATCCTCACAGGAACAATTTTAGCAATTGGTCGCGGAGCAGGTGAAGTCGCTCCAATTCTTTTCACCGGAGCTGCATATTTTCTCCCGCATCTTCCAAAATCGTTTTCTGATCAGTTTATGAATCTTGGTTATCATATTTATATTATGGCAACACAATCATCCGATGTAGAGGCGACAAAAGGAATTCAATATGCAACGGTGTTTGTACTTTTAATTTTAACTTTTTCTCTTAGTGCTATTGCGGTCTTCATCCGGTATAAGCTTAGAAAAAAATACAGCTATTAGGTTAGGTAAATGAAACAAAATAAAATTGTAGTTAACGATCTAAATTTATTCTACGGCGCAAAGCAGGCGTTACAGAATATTAACTTGAACATATTAGAGCACAATGTTACTGCGTTGATTGGGCCATCTGGCTGCGGAAAATCAACCTTTCTTCGAACCTTGAACCGGATGAATGATCTGATCGATAAAGTAAAAATCGATGGAAAGATCTTGATTGACGGAGAAGACATTTATGCTCCACAAGTGGATGTTGTAACTTTGCGAAAAAAAGTTGGGTTAATTTTTCAGAAATCAAATCCATTCCCTAAAACAATTTATGAGAATGTTGCTTTTGGTCCCAGAATAAACGGAACAAAACAGAAAACCGTATTGGATGAAATTGTTGAATCATCTTTACAAAAAGCTGGATTGTGGAACGAAGTGAAAGATGATTTACAGAAAAGCGGATTGGCTCTTTCCGGTGGACAGCAACAGAGGCTTTGCATTGCCAGGGCATTAGCTGTAAATCCGGAAATCCTTTTAATGGATGAACCGGCAAGCGCGCTTGATCCTATTTCAACTTCCAAGATAGAGGAATTGATCTTTGAATTAAAGAAAAAATATACCATCGTGATTGTTACGCACAACATGCAACAGGCTGCACGAGTTAGCGATTACACAGCTTTCTTCTATATGGGAGAATTGGTTGAGTATGATAAAACAACAAAAATATTTACAAATCCATCAAATAAAAAAACCGAAGAATACGTAACCGGAAGATTCGGGTAACACATTTGAAAATCTATTGAGGAAAAATGGAAACACATTTTGATATTCAACTTGGAAAATTAAGAACCCGTCTTTTTAAGATGTGCAGCTTAGTAGATGAACAAGTTCAGTTCGCACTCCGTGCGATAGAAGAAGAAGATTTAGCCCTTGCAGAAACTGTGATCGAACGAGACAAGAAAGTTGATAAATACGATGTAAAAATTGAGCGAATTTGTCAAAAACTTTTTGCATTGAACCAGCCGGTTGCGATGGATTTGCGGCTAATTATGTCCGCTATGACAATCAATACTAATCTTGAACGGATTGGGGACATAGCAGTTAACATCTCGGAAAATTTTATTCGCACACAAAAGAAGCCATCGTTCTTTGAAAGAACTAAAATTAATGAAATGTCCCTCCTTGGAAAGGAAATGCTTCGTAATGCGATCGATTCATTCATTCAAAATGATCCGAAACTTGCGGAAAAAGTAATTCGTACCGATCATGAACTAGATGCTCTGAATAAAGAGAACCATAAAGTCCTCATTGAAATTATGAAAGAAGACAAAGAAAATATTGAAGCGGCTGTTGCATTTCTGGTTATTTCAAGAGGAATTGAACGGATTGGAGACCACGCGACGAATATTGCTGAAGATGTTTACTTTATTGTTGAGGCAGAACTCATCAAACATAAATATGAGAAATTTCTCTTCAGCCAGGCAGAAGAAATAGATTCGGAAGAGAACGGAGAAGATTAATCGGGGAAAGAGAACTTCCTTAAAAACTCATCTTTTCCTCTTTCAATAAAAAGCTGTTCAATTTTATTGTGCACTTTTAAAAATGAACTCAAAAGAAGAAATCCTGTTGTTTCACTAACAATCAGTTTTGGAAAGTGAGCATCGATGAAAGTAGTGGTTTCATTTTTGATAGATTGTAACACCAATGTTAAAATTTCTTCTTCTTTTTCGAAAAAAAGGAGGTGAAGTTCTACCATACGTTCCGCAGAAAATTCATTTATCGTTTGTTTGATTACTTCAAAAAGCAGCGGAAAACTTTCCCCCAATTTCATTTTATAAAGAAAATATTCTTGAAATCGCTCTTTGGCGGAACTTGATTCGTTATTAAAGCAAGTTTTAATTTGTTCCAGATAATCGGTTATTTCCCATTTTACCGTTTCAAAAAAGAGCTGATCTTTTGAGGTAAAGTAGTGATAGATGGTAGCTTTCCCGATTCTTACATCCCTGGCAATTTCCTCCAGAGTTGTCTTATTTAACCCATGCCTGATAAATCGCTTTTGAGCAGCTTTCAGAATGTCGATTTTTCGAGATTTTGTCATTTTCCTATAAATTTCTTTTACTTAAATGAAAATAATCAAACTTTATTTAAAATTTACGTTGATTTTTAGGACATATGTGTCTAATTTGTGCAACTAAATTTACTAAAATGGAGATAAATAAATTATGGCTATGATGGCTAAAATGCGGTCTTTAGCTCCAGCCTTCATAATTTCTGTCGGCGTCTTGTTTGTACTATTCATGGTTATTTCAGATTCTAATGTTTTAGAAGCATTAGGGGCAAGATCCAACAATGTAGGCTCGGTTAACGGAAAAAAAATAACGTATCAAGAATTCTCAAATTTTCTTGATCGCGCAATAGAAAATCAAAAAGCGCAAACCGGGCAAGATGTTCCCGAAGAAAATATGGATCAGTTTCGAGATCAAGTTTGGGATGCTATTGTTACCCAAACACTTACCGAACAGCAGATGGAAAAATTCGGTATTAAAGTTACCGATGAAGAAATAAGAGATTTGATTCTCGGACCAAATCCACCTGAATTCCTAAAAAGAAATTTTATCGATTCAACCGGAAAATTTAATCGTGAGATGTACGAAAGTGCCTTATTTGATGCACGAAACAAAAAAGCCTTAGTTGAAGCTGAAGAAGTCGTCCGCCAACAATTATTAAGTCAAAAACTCCAGAGTTATTTACTTGCAACGGTTAGTATAAGCGATGCCGAATTGAAACAGAAGTTCATTGACCAAAATGTAAAAATGCAAGCAGAATTTGTTGCAATCGATTTAAATTCACTTCCGGATGCTGATTTTAAAACTCCGGAAGATGAAGTAAGAAAATATTATGATGAACACCCCGACAAGTTTACGGTGAATGCCGAAAGAAAATTAAAATTTGTATTTTTTAAGATCCAACCTTCAAAGAGTGATTCTGACGGAGTTCTTAAAAATTTACAAAATGTAATGCTCAAAGCAAAAGGGGATACCGCCTCATTCAAATATTTTGCTGATATTTATTCTGAAGTCCCTTACTCAAAAGATACGATGAATATCTCTGAGTTGCCGACCGCTTTACTAGATAACTTTGATGAGTCGAAAATTGGAACAATGATTGGTCCATTTTCCGGTAACAATACTTACGGAATTTATCAAATTTCTGGAACCGTTCCTGCTAATGAATCTCTTGTAAAAGCATCTCATATTCTTATTAAATTGACGGGAGACGATGCAAAGGACCTTGCTGAAGCTACGCGCGTTTACGATGAAATTCAAAGTGGATTAGATTTTAAAACTGCTGCGGCAAAATATTCTACAGATCTTGGTAATGCAAAAAATGGCGGAGAACTCGGTTGGTTCGGTAAAGGAAGAATGGTAAAAGAATTTGAGGAAGCTTGTTTCAACGGACCAATTGGAGTCGTCCAAAAACCTGTAAAAACGAGTTTTGGATACCATATTATAAAAGTTACCGGCAAAACTTCCCAAAAATATATCGTTGAAAAAATCATCAATGCAATAAAACCTTCTGCTCTTACCAGAGATGATATTTATAATCAAGCAAATGATTTCGCCTATATTGCAGAGAAAAATGGATTCGAAAAAGAAGCTCAAATTGCAAATCTAAAAATTGAAGAAACTCCTGCATTTAATGAAGAAAGTCAATATTTACCCATTATTGGTGTGAATAAACCACTTCTGAAATTTTCTTTTGAAAATGGTTTGAATACACTTAGCCAGGTTTTTAAGGGAAACAACGGCTACGTAGTGGCAAAAATCTCCGAAGTAATAAATCAGGGTGTGCGTAAATACGAGGATGTTAAAAAACAAGCTCAGGCTTTGTTGTTGAAAGATTTGAAATATGTTAAAGCAAAGTCAATTGCTGAAAACATAAAGAAGAAGAGTGGTGCTAACCTTGCTGCAGCTAAGAGTTTGTATGCAAAAGCAATCTACGATACGACAGGTCTTTTTACTACATCAGGTAGTATTCCAAAACTTGGAATCGAATATAATTTTGCTGCTAAAGCATACGAACTTTCTATTGGCGCGGTTTCAGAACCGATTAAAGGAAGTCGCGGATACTTATTAGCAAAATTATTATCTAAAGATGCATTTGATGCAAATGCATTTAACACTCAAAAGAGTAGTTTAAGAGAAAGATTACTTCAAGAAAGAAAAAATTCATTTGTAAGCCAATGGCTGACAAAAATGAAAAAAGATGCTGAAATAGTTGATAAGCGATACGTGTTTTATAATCGTTAATTAGGCGTCGCAAAAACTTTAATTCCCTCTATTTTTTGCTCGCCTGAGCGACTTAAAATAGAGGGATTTTTATTTTTAAATGACTGATATGGAAAACGAAAGAATTTTTTTAACTGGATTTATGGGCTCCGGCAAAAGTACAATTGGACCGATCCTAGCTAATGTGCTTGGTTGGAATTTTTATGATCTGGATAAACTGATTGAACAAGAATTAGGGGATTCTGTAGATAATATTTTTTCTGTGCATGGTGAAGCTTTTTTCCGCGCAAAAGAATCTGAAATACTAAAGAAAGCCGGAAAGGCTACAAAGATTGTCCTGGCTCTTGGCGGAGGAACATTATCGGACAAACAAAATGTTGAGTTTATAAAAAACAACGGGATATCCATTTATCTTAAAAGTACACCGGAAGAAATTTTTCGCCGTCTGAAATTCAAAGTTGACCGCCCGCTTTTGAAATCAAAAGATGGTCAGCCGCTTTCGCCACTTGATACGAAAAGAAAGATTACAGAACTCCTTGAAAAAAGAGAAGCCACGTATTTATTAGCCGATATCATTTACCAGATTGATAATATTACTGTAGGAAAATCTGTTGATGATCTGGTAAAAATTTTAAAAAGGAAACTCCATTTATGAAAACTATTGCCGTTCTGCTAAAAGAGAATAAATACGAAATCTATCTTGGAAAAGGAATTCTGGAGAAATTCACTTCACTTTGTTTAAAACATTCGTTGCCGAAAAGAAAATTTTTTGTGGTAGATGAAAATGTTTTTCGTCTCCATAAAGAGTATCTACAAACATTCTTGGAAGAAGAAAAAACTGATTCGATTTATATCTTTCCCTCTGGTGAAAAATCGAAATCGTTCAAGCAAATTTCTGAACTGCACAAAGTGATGCTGGAAAATAATTTCGGACGCGATACTTTAGTTGTTGCGATTGGTGGCGGCGTAACCGGCGATGCCGCCGGATTTGCTGCATCGATCTTTATGCGCGGAGTTCCGGTTGTTCATCTTCCAACCACATTATTGGCTGCAGTGGATAGCTCGGTTGGCGGCAAAACGGGAATAAATTTTAACAACACAAAAAATATTATCGGAAGTTTCTACCAGCCTAAGTTTGTTTTGATCGATACAAATTTTTTCTCCTCTTTGCCGGAAAAAGAAATCATCTGCGGACTCGGCGAAATAATTAAATATGCTTACTTAACGGGACAAAACTCTTACGATGATGTATTTCTTTCTTTTAATTATTTCTATCAAAAAGATTTTTCTAAAACAGAAAAGTTAGTCGCAAGTTCTATTAGCGTTAAAGCGGAGGTTGTTTCAAGCGATGAAAAAGAGACCGGACTTCGTAAAATCCTAAACTTCGGACACACATTTGCGCATGCATTTGAAAGTGAACTCCATTTCAAAATTAAACACGGGGAAGCGGTAATTGCGGGGATCATTTGCGCTTTACATTTATCGCATGAAAAAGGATTTATTACAGAGCCACAACTAAAAAAATTCCTTTACCTTCCGAAACAAATTGCTCTACCTGCAACTCTAAAAAAACTAGATAAAGAAAAACTTTATCAGGTAATGCTTTCCGATAAAAAGAATAGAGACGGAAAAATAAAATTCGTTCTCCTAAAAAACCTGGGAGAAATTCTTCTTGATGTTGAAGCCGAAAAAACGGAAGTATTCAATTCGTTTGAAAGAATGTTCCGGACGATTTGATCGGTGCAAAACTCTCATCACTTCGTATTTACCGAAATTTTTCAGTTATCAACGATTCTTGTTTTTTACCATCAAAACTTCTTAGAAGTAAGAAAAATTATACTAGCTGATAGTCATATTGTGTTTTGTCACTAATATGTAACAATTTTGCAACGGTGTTCTGGCATCTAAAATGTAATAACTTGTTGAATTAAGTTAATGATTAATCTCAATGTTTGACGGTTTAGATAACACTGGTCGGAAAAGCTGCGAAGGCAATTCTTGTTCTACTTCGGAGAACTCAATCTCAGAGCTCACCCCTTTACGTAAAAATTACTCTTCCACAAATTTTCATTTCTTCCAAAAGAATTTCGATCCGTTAAGTATTAATAACAAAGCGAGAAAGGATTTATAATGGCAAAAATTACAATCATTGATGACGACCCTGACATACTTGACGCAAGTAGTTTGGTTTTAAACGCAAAAGGTTATGAAGTAAATACAGCTTCATCTCCGGATGAAGGATTCGAATTGGTGCGAAAAACGAATCCCGATTTGATAATTCTTGATGTGATGATGAATGAACCCGATGATGGATTTTTTCTAGCGCAAAAATTCAGAAGAGAAAAAATCAATACTCCAATATTGATGCTCTCGTCAGTTTCAAAGACGGTTGGGATGAGTTTCGGAATAAGTGAGATCGTTCCTGTTGATGATTTTGTGGAAAAACCAATAGCACCATCGTTGTTTATCGAAAAAGTTGAACAACTGCTTCAACTGGGAAAGGAACGGTAAAATTATGTTGGTACTTGAAAAAAATGCGCTATCGGAAGAAATAGAAAAATTAGTTCACCAATTTGGCAAAGACCGCTCTGCATTGCTGCAAATCCTTCAAGCCATACAGCGGAAACACAAATTTATCTCCGATTTTGCACAGCAGGAAGTCGCTCGGATGATGGATATTCATCCCGTTGAAGTAAACAGTGTAGTTACATTTTATGCTTTTCTTTGTACAGAACCTAAAGGCAGAAACATTGTTAGGTTGTGCCAAACCATTTCCTGTGATATGGCTGGAAAAGAAAAAATTAAAGAAACGGTTCAAAGGGAGCTTGGGATATCCTTCGGACAGACAACAAAAGACAAACGAATAACTTTAGAATTCACCAATTGCCTTGGCATGTGCGATCAAGGACCCGCAATGCTGGTGAACGAAAAAGTCTATACAAAATTAGCTCCCGAAGCTGCAATCAACATTTTGAACGAGATTAAGTAGGTAATAAAATGGAATTAGAAAAAACTATCAGCAAAAAAAGAAGCGGACCCGTTTTATTTTCCGAATACAAATTGGGAGAAGGAATAAAGAAAGCTTTAGAAATTGGAAGAGAAAATATTCTCTTCGAACTTAGAGACTCCGGCTTAAAAGGAAGAGGCGGCGCAGGCTTTCCAACCGCCACCAAATGGATGCTCTCTGCAGCTTCATTGTCGGATCAAAAATTTATAGTATGCAACGCAGATGAAGGAGAACCGGGAACTTTCAAAGACAGAGTTCTTCTGTTGGAATATCCTGAACTAGTTTTTGAAGGAATGATAATCGCTGGTTATACAATCGGTGCGAAAGTTGGAATTCTCTACTTACGCGGCGAATATGAATACATGCTTAAATCTCTTGAAGATTTTCTTGCAACATTAAGAAAAGATAATTTGTTGGGAGAAAATATCCTCGGTAACAGTTCTTTCAATTTTGATATTAACATTAGATTAGGCTCCGGCGCTTACGTATGCGGCGAAGAAACGGCTTTAATCGAATCACTCGAAGGTTATAGAGGTGAGCCCCGCAATCGTCCTCCTTACCCCGTTAATACCGGTTATTTGGGACATCCTACGGTGGTGAACAATGTAGAAACACTTGCATCGGTTCCGCACATCTTATTAAAAGGGGGACAGTGGTTTAAGAAACATGGAACAGATAAATCAACCGGTTCAAAACTTTTTTCTGTTTCCGGCGATTGCGACAAACCTGGAGTGTATGAACTTCCATGGGGAACTTCGATCGCTCAACTCCTTGAGATCGTTGAAGCTAAAAATACAAAAGCTGTACAAGTTGGCGGAGCTTCGGGAATATGTCTTCCGAAATCTCAATTTAACCGGATACTCGGTTATGAAGATGCCGCCACCGGCGGTTCGATCATCGTGTTCAACCAAAGCAGAAATATGCTTAAGGTATTGAAAAACTTTATGGAATTTTTCGTTGAAGAATCGTGCGGGCAATGTACGCCCTGCCGTATTGGAAATATAAAACTCCTTGAAGCGATTGAAAAAATCGAACAGAACGAGTTCACATTTATGTATTTAAACAATTTAAAAGAATTAGGTAAAACGATGCAAGTCGCGTCAAAATGCGGCTTGGGGCAATCGAGTCCAAATGCTTTTATCTCGATTCTGGAAAATTTTAAAGAAGAAATTTTTGGTTTAAACGGAAAGGGAAACGGTAATGGTAAAGCGTGAAAACGAAAGAATCCCGGTTAGTCAACAAGCACATGTGGTAGATAAACCAAAAGATTTAACAAATATCGGAGGAACGGTTTCTGTAGAAATAAATGAAAAGAAAATTACTGTTCCCTTAGGCACTACGATTTTAGAAGCGTGTCAATTAAATCAAATTCATATTCCAACACTTTGCCATCATCCAGATCTTTGCATTGCCGGTGTCTGCCGTGTTTGTGTTGTTGAAGTTGAAAAAATGAGAACACTTCAAACGGCATGTTCTTTTCCAATTATGTCGCCGATCAAAATAAAAACCTCAACAGAGATGGTAAGAAAAGCAAGAAGACATATAATTGATTTGCTATTGAGCGAACATTACGGAGAATGTTATTCTTGTTTTAGAAATGCAAATTGTGAACTTCAAAGTCTTGCTAAAGAATATGGTGTTGATAATTACCCGTTTGGACATGTTCAAGAGCAGAGATATGAAGTTGATAATTCTTCGGCGGCTGTTATAAGAGATATGAACAAATGTGTTTTGTGTAAACGATGTGTAAGAACGTGTATCGATTTTCAGGAAGTTGGCGTGCTTGAGGCGATAAACCGGGGACACGAAACGCACGTCGGGACTTTTTTGGATAAACCTCTCTCGGAAGTAATTTGTATAAACTGCGGACAATGTATCAACCGCTGTCCAACTGCGGCTCTTCGTGCAAATGATCCTTCGGATGAGATCTGGAAAGCGATTGATGATCCGAAAAAGCATGTTGTAATTCAAACAGCACCATCTCCGCGTGCAGCAATCGGTGAAGAATTTGGACAAGCACCTGGAAAATCCTTTACAGGAGAACTGAATACCGCATTGCGCCGTATAGGTTTTGACCGTGTGTTTGATACTAATTTTACAGCTGATTTGACTATCATGGAAGAAGGAACCGAACTTCTAACAAGATTGAAAAAAGCATTAGTCGATAAAGATCAATCGGTGAAATTGCCGCAATTTACTTCATGTTCGCCGGGATGGGTAAAATATATTGAACATTTTTATCCTGATTATCTTGATTATTTGTCAACTGCTAAATCGCCGCAGCAGATGTTCGGTGCATTGTTAAAAACATATTACGCTAAAGAGGCAAATCTCGATCCCGCTGATATTGTAACAGTTGCTTTGATGCCGTGTGCAGCAAAGAAATTTGAATGTAATAGACCGGAAATGTACGATTCAGGATTTAAAGATGTCGATTATGGATTGACTGCCCGCGAAATGGCAAAGATGATTCGAGAAGCAGGCATTTATTTACCGGAAATGCCGACAAGTCATTTTGACGATCCGTTTGGTGATGCGTCTGGTGCCGGACTTATTTTTGGCGCTACCGGTGGCGTTATGGAAGCAGCGTTGCGTACTGCATATGAATTGGTAACAGGTAGAGAAGTTCCTTTTGAAAATCTTGTAATTGAACCTTGCCGTGGTTTTGAAGGAGTTAAACAAGCTTCTGTAAAATTAGAAAATTGTGTTGAACAATATAAATTTCTCGAAGGAGTTGAGTTAAAATTTGTTGTTGCTCACGGTACCGCAAACGCAAAAATTGTGATGGAGATGTTGAGAAAGGGAGAATTAAACGATGTTCATTTTGTGGAAGTAATGGCTTGTCCTGGTGGTTGTATCGGCGGTGGCGGACAACCAATCCCGACATCAGCAGAGATAAGAAAGAAACGCGCTCAAGCGATTTATGAAGAAGAGGCAACGCTGCCAATCCGGAAATCGCATGAGAATACTTATGTGACAAATCTTTATGAAAAATTTCTCACAGATGGTCCATGTGGAAAACTTTCTCATAAACTTCTCCATACCCATTATGTAAAAAGAGGGAAATATATTTCGTAAGTTTGTATCACATTTCAATTGAATAAAACCGGTTGTTTCTAAAACAACCGGCTTGTTAAATTAAACTGAATGTTTTTCCTTTAAAGAAAAAAAAGGAGCTTATGATTTCGCTCGTTCCTTCATGGGCAACATATTACGACGAATTCTGGGGAGCTATCCAACGGCGGAATTTGTGGTTTATAAAACTTCGTTACGGAGCTGTAGCAATGCTCTTCGGCTTCATCCTTAGTACAGAATTTCTTTTAGGAATTACCTTTTCACCAACACAACTTCAGGCGCTTATTCTTCTCAACTGCGCTATTCTAATTTATAACGGAATTCTCCAGGTAGTACAAAAATTTATAAAGTGCGAATCGAATAAATTTAATCCGCTTCATTTCTCAGTTGTGCAGATGCTTTTAGATCTAACAGCATTAACGCTTATTGTATATTATACCGGGGGGATAGAAACCCCTCTCTTTATGCTATTTATTTTCCATATGATCATTGGAAGTTTGATTCTACCCGGAACCGTTATTTACACGATTGCCGTGACGGTTATTCTTGTTTTTTGCGGAATTGTTTTTGGTGAATACAGCGGTTTGATTGCACACCATGCCGTTACCGGATTATTGCAAGTTCCGCTTTACAACAATTTCAAATTTATCGCTGTCTATTCAACAATATTCGGATTTGTGATTTTAATGAGTGTTGTACTTGCGAACAAAATTGCAAATCAATTATACCGGATGGAACAAGAGTTAGTGGAATCGTTCGAACAACTAAAAGCCGCGGAAGTTGAAAAACAGAAATATGTAATGAGTGTAGTTCATGAAATAAAAACTCCGTTAGCTGCACTGCACTCTTATTTAGACATTATTCTTCAAGGATTTCTTGGACCGGTGAATGAAAAAATAGTTTCTAAGTTGCAAAGAATAAGAGCACGTTCTGCCGAGGCTATTTATTTAACAAATGATGTTCTAAAAGTTTCAAAACTTCGGTTGTTGGACGAAATAACGAAAACTGAAATTGAAATTAGAGATGTTCTTGGTTTGGTATTGCTAAAACAAAGAGCAACCATCGAAAGGAAAAAAGTAAAGATTCGCATTAATGATAACCGGAAAGAACGACTAAAAATTTCGGGAGACAGTTTTCTACTCGAAATCGCTTTTTCAAATCTTATAAGCAATGCGTTAAAATACACAGACGATGAAGGAGTTGTAGAAATTACTCTTGATGAAATGGAAAAAGGAATTCGAATTGAAGTTTGTGATAATGGAATTGGAATTCCCGAGAAAGATTTGGCAAATATTTTTAATGATTTTTATAGAGCTTCAAACATTAAAAGCAAGGGATATGAAGGAACGGGGATGGGATTATCGATCATCAGGCATATTGTTGAAAAACATGGTGGAACGGTTCAAGTTCAAAGTCCATCAAGACTTGTTTCAAGGGATAGACCGGGGAGTTCATTCATTATTTCTCTTCCTACTTAAATTACATAACAGAAATTTTTCTGTGATAAACGTACTGCTGTTGTCCATTTCAACAATTACAAATTATTGTTGATCGTAAAATGTTTTTAAAATTCTTTAAAAGCAAAACTGCCAAGGAAGAGGGCTAGACCTTGGCAGTTTATGTGTTTCTATAAGGAGGGTGCTATGATGAAATAACTACTTATTTCAGTCACTTTATAAAATAGACAATTCCTGTGCCATGATAATAATAGAGAAAAAACATTGAAAAGAAATTTTTGTGCATTTATTTACACCCCAAGAGAAAAAATTATCAAAATGAAGAATTTCTGTGGTTAAGCATTCAGCACAATTTTAAAGATTGTTCCTTCGTCAATCGTACTGCTTTTCACAAAGATTTTACCTTTATGATATTCTTCTACTATTCGTTTTGAAAGACTCAAACCCAAACCCCAGCCACGTCTTTTAGTACTATAACCGGGTCTGAAAATATCTTTTCTTCGATTAGCATCTATACCTTTGCCGTTGTCAGCTATTTCAATTTCGATTTTTTGTTTAACTTTTTTTACCGAAAGAGTTATTCTTCCATTGTCGTGAGTTATTGAATCCAAAGCATTTTTAATAAGATTTTCTATTACCCATTCGAACAACTCCGCATGCAGTTTTGTTTCGATTTTTGTTTCATCTAAAAGTGCAATTGTAACTTTTTTGCCCGTTTGAGGAATTCTCCTCTCATAATATTCAACTACATTTTTCAGAACCTCGGTGAGATTTTTTATTTTAAGTTCCGGCTTGGATCCGATTTTCGAAAATCTATTTGTAATTTTATTTAACTTCTCTACATCGTTTTCAATCTCTTCTGCTGTATCCAGAACTTTATCAGGATCACTATAGTGGAGTTTTAAAATCTCGATCCAGCCCATCAAGCTTGAAATAGGTGTTCCAAATTGATGTGCCGTTTCTTTTGCCATACCGACCCAGATATTACTTTGCTCACTTTTTTTTATCTGGCTGAATCCGATATAACCGATAATGATGAAAAGTCCAACAATCATTATTTGAAGGTAGGGATAATATTTTAACTGATTTATTAAACCTGAATTGCCGTAATGAATTCGCGTCAAAATTATCGTGTCAGTTCCCGCAATGTAAGTAACGTTTATTGGTTTGTTTACTTCATCCATCTCTTTTAGTTTATTTCGGAAAAAAGTTGTCAATTCTTTTTCGGTGCGGGTGGAATCATATTTTATGTTACGAATATCCGATTTGCTTTTTAAATTGATCTTGTCATTTTGATCGGTAAGAATGAGAGGGAAGTCGATGGGTCTAATTATATTTTCAAAAAGGAATGTGATATCTGCATTTACATCGGAAGTGTTGGCAACATATTCCAATCCTTTCGCGTAGAGCTGTACAATTTGTCTCTCTTTTTCCTGAAGTTTTTCTACTAGATCGTTAGTAAAGAAAAGCGTTCCGCCGCCAATGCTAACCGCAATGATCAATAAAATAATTTTAATGTTTACAGAAGCCGGTCCGCCTGACATCTTCATAATTTAGATACCGTGGAAAATGAGTTATGAAACAAAGAATGTTTGTGCTCGTTTTGGTCCAACTGAAATAATATTGATGTCTATTTCCGATTCTTGCGAAATGATATGGAGATAATCCTTTGTTTCTTTTGGTAACTCAGTATATGATGAGCAATTAGAAATATCTCTATTCCAACCCGGGACTGTTTTGTAAATCGGTTTAACGGAACCAAGCCGCTCGAAATCAGTTGGGAAAGTTTTTAAAGGTTTCCCATTGTATTCATAACCAACACAAACATTTATCTCTTCAAATTCACTAAGCACATCAAGTTTTGTTAGTGCAACTGAGTTTATTCCATTGATCATTGCAGAGTAGCGGACGAGGAATGCATCGTACCAGCCGCATCTGCGTGGTCTTCCGGTGGTTGCTCCAAACTCGGCGCCGATCTTACGGAGCTTTTCACCGGTTTCATCCAACAATTCTGTCGGGAAGGGACCTTCACCCACGCGAGTTGTGTAAGCTTTTACAATTCCAATTACGTCAGTGATTTTGTTCGGCGCTATTCCGGTTCCGGTGCAGGCTCCACCTGAGGTTGGATGTGAAGAAGTTACAAATGGATAGGTTCCGAAATCAACATCAAGTAAAGCTCCCTGTGCTCCTTCCAATAAAATAGATTTACCTTCTTTTATGGCTTGGTTCAAAAACGAAGGGACATCTTTTATATACTGATCTATTTTTTCATCAAACTCAAGATAAGATTTAATGATTTCGTCAACGTTTAGTTCTTCATGATGATAAATATTTTTCAGGAGTAGATTTTTCTCTGCAATATTTTCCCGAATTTTTCTTTCAAGAACTTCAGGGTGCAGCAGATCATTTATTTTAATTCCCTTGCGGGCGTATTTATCAATATAACATGGTCCAATTCCTCTTCCGGTTGTACCGATTTTGTTTTTGCCGCTTTCGCTAATCGAGTCCAGCAATTTATGATATGGCATGATGAGGTGAGCATTCTGACTGATAAATAATCTTCCCTTAACAGGAATATTTTGTTTCTCCAGAAAATCAATTTCATCTAATAATGCAACCGGATCGATGACCACACCGTTTCCAATTACACAAATTACATTCTCTCTAAGAATTCCGGAGGGAATAAGATGTAAGATATATTTCTTGTCGCCTATTTCTACCGTATGTCCGGCGTTTGCACCTCCTTGATATCTAACCACAATTTCATAAGAATTTGAAAGAAGGTCTACTATTTTACCTTTACCTTCATCACCCCATTGACTTCCGACGAGTACGGATACAGCCATATTAGTTCCTTTACTTTTACACAAAATAAAACTCCGAATAGTGAGATACCCGGAGTTCGCAAAAAAAATTATAAAAAATTATTACTTAGAGAAAGATTTGATAGCGTTTTCAACGGTATCGTAATATTCAAATATTGAAGTAAGTTTTGTAATAACAAGCAGACTTTCAATTTTTTCAGTAACACGGGCAAGTTTAAATGAAGCATTTTCTTTTTTTACAGTTGTTAAACCGCTGATCAGCATACCTAATCCGGAGCTGTTCATAAAAGAAACTTCACCCAAATCAATAACAATGTTTTTCTTCCCTTCGCCTAAGAGTTTGCGCAGGGTGGCACTAAATTCGGTAGCTTCATTACCGCCTAAAGCGCTTCCGGATAACTCAATAATTACTGCTTCATATTTTTCAACAACTTTTAATTTCATTGATTTCTCCTTTATTTTTTCACCTAAAATTTAATTAGCTGGAGTTTCTTTTCCAAGTTAATTTAAGATTAAATATTCTTTTTTTGTTGATTTATGCTATAATTTGCCATTTCTCCGATTAAATTTCCGTTCTTCAAAATTTATTCATTAAATTTCTTAAAGAAGAGTAATTTAATGTAAAATTAAATGGAACAAATTTTACAATAAACCGTCAAAAGTTATGGAAAAAGAAAAAAGAGACGAACCATTGATACCACAAACAATCTTGACCTTGAACGATGATTTTTCGATCATCAAACGGTTTATCGACGGAGACGAATCCGCCTTCAAAATATTGGTGAACCGGCATAAGGAAAAGGTCCGCAATCTGATTTTTGTAACTCTGAACAACCCCGACATGATCGATGACCTCTCTCAGGAAGTTTTCATTTCAGTCTATAAAAAACTTGATAGGTTCAGATTCGAATCTCAATTTACCACCTGGCTTTACCGCATTACGATTAATAAATGCAGAGATCATCTACGCAAAGTTAAAATCAGAAGTATTCTGTCTCCTTTTTCTGCTTCGGAAGAAGAGCTCTCTTATTCTTCAACCAATTTACATGACGAAACAGAAATCCAAGAAATTGTTCGCAAGGCTGTCGCTCAACTTCCGATTAAATTACGTACACCTCTTATCTTAAAAGATTTTGAAGGACTAAGTTACCAGGAAATTGCTGAATCAATTGGTGTAGAAGTCGGTACGATCAAGTCACGCATTTTTAGGGCAAGAGAAGCATTGAAAAAAAATCTTGAACCTTGGAAGAAGGAGCTACTATGATGAAATGGTACAATAAAAATATCAAAGCACAGCTTTCCGCTTATCTTGATGATGAATTACCTAAACATGAAAAGGATATAATTGAAGATAAAATATTAACTTCAACAGTGTTACGTTCGGAGGTAGAAGAAGGAAAAAAAGTAAAAGAGCAATTGGCATCATTGAAGCGATTGCCCGAGGACGAATTTTTCTCCTCCCGTTTGATGGAACGAATTAAAAGCGAAAAAAAATCGGATCAAATATTTTCTTTTTTAAAGAAACCGGTAATTGCTTTTGGAATCATTTCAATTTCGTTGATGGGAGTGTTGAAATTTTATCCTAATTTTTTTCCGACTTTCTTTTCAAAACAAAAATCAAATCTGGTGGATTTTTATACTCAGAACATGAAACCCTTTATTTACGCCGCTGATCTTAATAGCGAAGATATTTTTAACTTTGCTTTTAATAACAATCTTCCGCTTAATAAAGAAGACCGGCAGATGCTTCAGCTGGAGCGTGATGCAAAAGGGAATCAGTATGTGGAAGTAAAATTTGCCGGTAACACTTCAAATGTTTTTGATCTTTCGGCTTTTGTAAAATCTTTCAAATTCAACAAAGAACAAAAACATACAGTAGATTCTATTCTGCTTAGTCACTCTGATGAAATTTCTTCTCATATTCTTGTGAACGATAAAAATACGGTGGCAGTAAATCCGGGTATTTGGAAATCTCACAATGCGATTCGTTCCGATTTACTTGCGTACGTAGCAAGTGTGAATAAAGAAGTGTCCGACAGAATTATACCGGTTGCTTTTACTGCAAACAATGTGACCCCGGTTAGTAAAGTTTCGGCTCCGGCTAGTCCTGAAGATGATACGTATTTTGTTTTTTGCCCCGATACTATTTTTACTCAAAAACTTCACGTGAATAGAGAAGAGCTGAAAAATGAGATTAAGCGATTCAAAAAAGAAATGAGTAAACATTCGGATGAATTAAATAAACTTAAAAGATTTAAAATTGATGTTAAAGTATTTCCCGATGAAATTACTTCTTCACAAAAGATGAAAGTACTTATTGATTCTAATATTTGCCGGGTTCAAATTCCGCATGAAATAGCGATGGTAAGTTTGCCTGATTTTGATTCGATAAATTCGGCATTGGATGTGGCTTTCGATCAACTCAGAAATTTTCAGTTCGATATACAAGTTGAGACGAATGAGAGGGGAAGTGCTTCTGTTTCCACCGACAAAAAGAAACGGAAAAATGTTCAAAAATTTGAGTTTAAAATCGGTGATCAGAATTTTGTTATGCCGAATCCCGATTCTTTGGCGAATTTCTTCAAATTCTTTTTCCAAGATTCCTCAAAAACTTTCAAGTTTAATGACAAGATGAATAAGGATATGGAAGTTTTTAAAAAAGAGATGGAAAAATTCAAGCTCGATATGGAAAAGATGAGAAAGGAAATGCAAAAAGAATTAAATAAGACTACAGAAAAAAAGGAACCGCTCGAAATTTAAGAGCGAAAACTGAAGTTTAAGTGATAAAAGGAAGCGTTAAATGACGCTTCCTTTCATTTTGAGTATCTACACCCAATCCAACCTAATTACCGTTCATACCTCTCTCTTTTTTTTGCCCCAAAAAGTTAATAATTTGGAACAGAAAATTGTAAAGTTACTTAATTCAAAAAATTAATAAGAAATGGAAATTGCGAGCAAAATAACTCAACCAAAAGTACAGTGGTTCTTAGCCACTGCCGTTGGATTATTCTTTTTTAGAATGCTCTTCTCAACTGGAGGACTTTTCATTTCTTTTATAAACGAACTTATTGTCCTTGGAGTTTTTTACTTTTCCCTGTTAAACTTAAACCAGGTACTCTTAAAAAAACACTTTTCTGCAATGACCCTGGTCAAAAGTCTTCTATTTTTAACTCTTGTAAGTATTCTTTTATACGAGTTTTTAGATGGATTCCATTCGTTGCTTGGTGTAAAACAAATTGAGCTGCTTTCTTCAAATGCAATATTTGTTTCCCTTATTACGTTCAGTTTTGATCTGTTGATTATCATTCTTTTGTCTTACCTTTTTCTTGTTTTTCGCCTTCTTTTTTTTCTGAAGCAAAGAAAGAACGTAAAAACATATTTTACTGCTTTTTTGGTTTTTCTGGTTCTTGCCTCATTTGCCACGTTGCTTGACAAATATAGCGGGTGGGATTTTGTTAAAATGGCGTTTACCGCCAATGCTGTTATTTTGATGGCAATAAACTCACTCAAGATTTCTTGGATTGCATTTTTAACAAAGAAAGAAAAAAAACAACTCCTTCTTTTTTCCTTCGGATTAATAGTCCTTTTTGGAATTTCAATTTCGCTGATTCATTCGGACAATGGAATTTCTAAAGTATTAAACAACTTTTCCCCATCCTTAAGTTATTTTAATTTACTCCTTAATATTTACGGAGTGATTTATTTCAGTTTTCTTTTTGTAACCACACTTTTCCATTTGCCTACGGCTGAGGCGTTTGACAGGAAAGCAACTGAAGTAAGTTCTTTACAAATTTTAAGTCGATTAATTAACCAGGTTTTGGATTTTAAAGAATTAGGCGACACCATTACAGACCTTGCAATTAAAGTCTGCAATGCCGATGCAGCCTGGATTATTTTAACTGATGACGAAACCAAAACTCCGGTTGCACCAAAGAATATTGGATTCGTAACAGCAGATAAAATTCAAACGGTTTTGTTTTCACAGAAAAACAAACACGACAATAAAGAAATAACTTTTGCGAATGTGACTGTCTGTAACGAACACGAAACTAAAAATGAGCACTTTTGTTTCGCAGCCTCAGTACCGTTAAAATCGCATAACAATATTAATGGCTACTTGTTCGTCGCAAAAAAAGCAGAAGTGCCGTTCGATGAAGAAGATAGAAATACTCTTGAAACTTTCTCTGATTATGCTTCAATCGCTATAGAAAATGCAAAACTGCTTAAATCATCTATTGAAAAAGAGAGATTGGAACGCGAGCTTGATGTTGCCCGCGAGATGCAGGGGAAGTTGCTTCCTCAATCAATTCCTGATGTAAAGCATTTAGACATTTCTTCTGTCTTCGTTCCGGCCTTTGAAGTTGGAGGAGACTACTATGATTTCTTTAAACTTTCAGATGATAAATTCGGATTTATTATTGCTGATGTTTCGGGAAAAGGTATCTCTGCGGCATTTATAATGGCTGAACTTAGGGGAATTATTGAATCACTCGTAATGACTTTTGATAACCCAAAAGATATTTTGGTTAAAACCAACGAAATAATTGAACGTACACTTCAGAAAAAAAGTTTTATCACCGCCGTTTTTGGAGTTTTTGATTTCAAAAATGAAAAACTTTTCTTATCACGAGCCGGGCATTCATCGATTTTATTTATTCGCGGACAAGAAATTAAGGAAATACTCCCCGGTGGCGTAGGCTTGGGTTTAACTTTTTCTGGAAAATTCGAATTTTATTTAGAAGAATATTCTCTTCAATTAAAAGAAAATGATATTTTTGTTTTGTACACTGACGGAGTTACTGAAGCGAAGGATGGAAACATGAATGATTTCGGACTTCATACACTTAAAAAAATTGTCTCGGAATTCCAAACGGAATCTGTGGATACAATTGCTAAAAAGATCATGACACAAGTCTCACTCTTTTCTCAGGGAACTCCTCAGCATGACGATATAACATTACTACTTTTTAAATGGAAAAATAATTTGGAGAAACAGCATGGCTGAGTTTTCAACGAAACACCGTGAAGACGGTGAAGTTAATATTATTGAGCTTAACGGCTATCTTGATGCACATACTGCGCAGCATCTGGAACACGCCATTTCCGACCTAATTACAAAGAACAAATACAAAGTTGTCGTAAACTTTGAACAGCTAAAATATATTAGCAGCGCTGGACTTGGTGTCTTTATGGCCTTTATCGAAACCATGCGAACAAATTCCGGTGATATAAAACTCGCCGCAATGCAGCCAAGTGTGTATAACATTTTTGATCTTCTCGGCTTTCCGCTTCTTTATGAAATTTTTCCAACTGAAACCGAAGCTGTAAATAAATTTAAATATTAATACCTAAATTAATTGTGAATAAGACTGCAAAAAATATTTTTGAAATGAAGGTGAAAAGCTCTACCGAAAATCTCGGTTCAATCCGGGAATTTGTAGAGGAAAAAGCCATGCAATCTGGTATTGATAAAAGTATCATAGATAAAATTGTCCTTGCTGTTGATGAAGCTTGTACCAACATTATTAAACATGCTTATAATTACGATGAAACTACTGAATTTACCGTCCGTGTGTTAATCTCAAAAACCGAATTCAAAGTTTTACTGATCGATCATGGAAAAAGTTTTGACCCGAATCAAATTGCCGACCCTGATATGCCTACCTATTTGAAACAAAGGCGTGTTGGCGGATTGGGTTTACATTTAATGCGTCACCTGATGGATAATGTTGAATATCATAATCTTGAAGGAAATGTAAATCAACTGATTTTAACTAAAAAAATCGCATGACGTTTGATGGAAAATCTTGAATTCACTAAGCTAAAAAGAAACTTAACCGCTTTAGTTGAATTTAGCAGAGTTGTAAACTCAAGCCTCGATTTACAGTTCACCCTAAACAATCTCCTCTTAACCTGTCTCGGTAAATTTATTACTACCAAAGGGTGCATCATCCTTTCGGTTGAAAATAAAATGAAAATCCTTTCATCCAAAGGATTAAACAAAGAACAAATTTCTTCTTTTCCGGAATTACCTCATATAGATGAAATCGAATCGAGTGAAGAACTGAAAAATTATCTTCATGAAACCAAATTAGTTTTTGCAGAAAAAATCTGTTCATCAAGAAAATGTCTTGGCATACTTTGTCTCGGTGAAAAAATTAATCACAAAGAATACTCGCTGGAGGAGAAAGAATTTCTTGTAACAATTTTAAATATTGCTTCAACTGCTATTGAGAATGCGATGTTTATAAATGAGCTTAAAGATGTAAATAGAATGCTCGACTCACGTGTCAATCGGTTGAGCTCTTTATTTGAATTGGGAAAAGAATTTGGTGTTTTAAATGATGAAAGCCGTATTAGCAAACTTTTGGTTTATTCGCTTCTCGGGCATTTTCTTTTATCCACATATGTCGTTCTGATTCTCGATGAGAATAAACTTAAAATATTGGAATCAACTGTCCCAAGGGCACCATTGCTGGACATAATGACGCATGTGAATATTCCGTCAATTGAAAATGTACATGATAAAACAGGAATTGAAAAAGATTTTCCAAATCTTTCAAAATATAATTTTGAGTTAATGATGCCTATGCAACTTCAAGGGGAGACACGCGGACTTCTTCTTCTCGGAAAAAGGATAAACAACATCCCCTACTCAGAAACCGATATTGAATTTATTAATTCCGTGAGCACACTTGCGATTATCTCGCTTGAAAATAAAAGACTTTTCCAGGAAGCCTTGGAAAAACAAAAACTAGAAGAAGAATTGGAAATTGCAAAGGGGATACAACGAAATCTTCTCCCCAAAGAAATGCCGGAATTAAGTAATTTCCAAATCTCTGCGATGAGCATTTCGTCAAAGCAAGTTGGCGGCGATTATTACGATATTATAAAAACAGAAGATGAACGTTATTTTATTGGCATCGGCGATGTTTCCGGGAAAGGGGTTCCGGCGTCTCTGCTAATGGCAAATCTGCAAGCATTTTTAAAATCAATTACGAAGCAAGGGTACGACATTGCCGCCTCAACAAGAATAATAAACGACCTTGTTTCGGAAAACACTACAGATGGAAGATTTATTACGTTTTTCTGGCTTCTGCTCGATGATCAGAAAAAAGAAATGACCTATGTTAATGCCGGACACAATCCTCCGTTATTAATTAGAGATAAAAAAATTACCTACCTTGATAAGGGGGGAATGCTGCTTGGGGTGATGAAGACTTTTATGCCGTATGAAAGTGAAACGGTTCAGCTTCAAAAAGATGATATTCTCGTAATGTTTACTGACGGTGTTACCGAAGCGAAAAACAGAAGTGATGAAGAATATTCCGACAAAAAATTAGAAAATCTTTTATCGCAAAAAACATTTTCTTCTTCGGAAGAAATAATGGATGAAGTGAAAAAGAGTATTGATGAGTTTGTTGCCGGTGAACCACAATCTGACGATATCACGCTTATTGTTTTGCGTGTAACATAAATTCGATTTGCAAGATTTAAAACAAAAAAGCCGGAAAACTCCGGCTTTTTTGTTGAATTAAAATAGGTTTAGAATTCTACTTTTTTGTTATACTTTTTAGCGTAGTCTAAAACAATTGCGCTTGCTACGAATACCGAAGAGTAAGTTCCGATAATGATACCGAAGAACATTGTGAACGCAAAAGCTCTAAGAACTTCTCCGCCAAGTAGCAGAAGGACAAAAATGCCCAGTAATGTTGTACCTCCAGTTAACACGGTACGGCTCATTGTTTTGTTTATTGCCATATTCATCAACACTTCGAGAGATTCTGTTTTATGAATTTTCAACGTTTCGCGAACTCTATCAAACACGATAACCGTATCGTTGATTGAATATCCGATAAGTGTTAAAAACGCTGCCACAACTGTTAGATTTACTTCCAGATTTAATCCCGGAATAACATTGTAAAGGACGGCGTATAAACCTAAAGTTATAAGCACGTCATGGAAAAGCGCTAATACCGCACCAAACGCAAAAATAAATTTATAACGGAAAGCGAGGTAGATTAAAATTCCGATAAGTGAAAGAACAATCGCAATGATTGTATCTCTCTTTAATTCGTTACCAACTTTGGGACCAACTCTCTCTTCTTTAAGTACCTGGAACGGATTTCCCTTTAACTTATTCTTTAAACTTTCTTTCACCCAATCAGAAATTCCAACTTGAACTACCACTTGTGTGTTGGTAACTTCTTCAGAAACTCTACCAGCCTGGAATCCGTCAAGAAACAATTTGTTTGCGATGGCAGATGCTGTATCGGGATTGTTGAAAGAATACGTTAGAGTAGTGGGAGATTTTTCAGAACGATAATTCCCTACAACCGCGGGGAATGAGTTATTGATATCATCTTCAATTTGTTTTTGAATCTTTGGAAAAAGATTTTGAGGAAGAGTTTGTAATTCTGTTCTGATCAAAGCTCCGGCATCATCGCCAAAAGTCTTTATCTCAATTTCTCCAAGACCTGTTGATTGAAGATCCGAACGGAGTTCAGAAATTTTTATAGGATTATCAAATCGTACAACAATTTCAGTTCCTCCCTTAAAATCGATACCGAATTTGAGACCGCGGAACGCGATATTTACCATTCCAAGTAAAAAAATGGAAGCAGAAAGAATATAAAAAAACTTTCTCTTCCCCATGAAATCAACATTTAAATTATGAAATAACTGCATTTAATTTTGCTCCTAAAAGTCTATTTGATAATTAACCAAGACTAATTTTATAACCTTTGTTTAATAAGAAATCGAGAAAAACTCGTGTAATTACTAAAGCTCCGAACATACTTGTTCCGAGACCAATCATCAACGTAAGAGCAAATCCTTGTACCGGACCGGTTCCAAATTGATAGAGAATAATTGCGGTAATTAAAGTGGTAATGTTTGAATCCACGATCGCAGAAAGTGCTTTTGAAAAACCGCTGTCTATAGAAGCTTTCATCGTCTTGCCTGTAGCAAGTTCTTCTCTTATTCTTTCAAAGATAAGTACGTTGGAGTCAACAGCCATACCAATAGTTAACACGATACCGGCAATACCGGGGAGTGTTAGTGTTGCTTTGAAATAAGCAAGGATTGAGAATATGAAAAAAATTACAAGTGATAACGCCATCGCTGAGATGGTTCCCGCTCTTTGATAATAGAATATCATAAAAAGTCCAACAAGTAAATAACCAAACAAAGTTGAGTTAAATCCTTGCGTGATAGAGTCTTGACCGAGTGATGGACCAACAGTTCTTTCTTCCATAATATCAACCGGCGCAGGAAGCGCTCCGGCTTTTAAAACGATTTCCAATAATTTAGCTTCTGCTAAATCAGTGCTTCCTTCAATCTGAGATCTTCCACCAGGTATTTTACCACGGATGACCGGTGCAGTATAAACAACATTATCAAGAACAATTGCGCATCTTTTATTAACGTTCGCTCCGGTTATTCTTGCCCACTCTGTAGCTCCTTCGGAATTCATTTCCATATTTACAACCGGTGCTGAAGTTGAAGGATCGATGTTGGAAGTTGCATTTGTAACAACGCTTCCGGTAAGTTCTGCTGTTTTATTTACAAGATAAAGTACGAATACTCCTTGACCTTCTTGAAAAGTTACAGGTTTTGCACCTAAGACGAATTCAGCGTTATTTAAGTTGAGAATATTTTGTACTTCCGGTTTAGCAATCATGCGCAAAAGTTTTTCTTTCTGATCTGCTTTAACGTAAGCGTCTGCAGATTGACTTTGCGGATTTATCAGAGCGACCGAAAAGAAAGGATGTTCTTTCGCAAATTGTTCCGGAGATAATTTTTTGTTTTTTGTTGTATCATTTTTAGCAAGAGTAGAATCTTTTTTTACTGCTTTAGCACTCTTTGTACTATCAACTGAAGAAGTGTCTTCCAAACTTTTTCCCGCTAAAACTTTATCAACTTCCTCCATAACTTTAATTGTAAATTCAGGTTCCTTTAGAAGTTTAAATTCCAACAGTGCAGTACCTTGTAACAACTGTCTGGCTTCTTCTTCTTTAGCTACACCCGGCAATTCAACAATAATTCTTCTTTCACCTTGAAGTTGGATACTTGGTTCAGCAACTCCGTATTGGTCAACTCTGTTTCTGATAATTTCTTTGGCGCGGGTAACGGCTTCTTCAGACTGCTTTTTTAAATCTTTGATGATCTCGGCATCGTCTTGACGAATCGTTCCGAAATAACGGCTAAGACGAATTCCTTTTTCTTGAAATTTTCGTCCAACCAATTCTACTACTGATTCATTTGATAACGCAGCTTCTTTACCGGCATCGGCAAGTATTTTACGGAAGTTATCATCGGGATTGTTCGCTAATTTTTCTAATAATTTTACGGTGTTCACTTCAAGAACAACGCGCATTCCTCCTTGTAAATCCAATCCTAATTTTATCCGCTTCATTCTTGCTTCGCGAATTGAAGGATCGGCGGCTTTAAGGCTATCGGAGGTGGCTTGTAATATTCTGTCAAGTTGATCCGAGGTTAAGTTCGGATTCACTTTTCTCAAATACTCACGTTTCGTTTTTACTGCTTCAGAAATCTTTTTCGAGTTCTGATAATCCTGGTAAGTTGGATACAGTAAGTAAACGCTTATTGCAATTGAGGCAACAATAATGATAAATCTAAATCTCAGTGCTTTCATAACGGGTCTATACTAATTTAGTTGGATTAGTGAATTAATTAAGAGTTCAAAGTTACTCTTTAAGGGCAAAAAAAACAAAAAAAATTGATAGTAAAGATGTATTTAGCGGATTGTTTTAGCTGAATATGAGGGAATTCCCCCAACTTCGTATATTTGGGGCGATTTTATTATAATTTAAAGTGATTTTTTTATGTCTGAATCTGGGACTTTACCTCTGAGAGATGAAATTGAGGCTCAATATAAATGGAAATTAACCGATATTTTTGAATCCGATGAAATCTGGGAAGATTCTTTTAAATCGGTTGAAGCAAAAATTCATGAGCTCAAGAAATTTGAGGGAATTTTAACAGAAACCCACAACAATATTCTTAACTATTTAAAGCTGGAAGAGGAAGTGGGAATTATTTTGGAGCGACTCCATCTTTATGTGATGCTTTCCAAGGATTCAGACATGACCGTAGCAAAGTATCAATCGATGGACAGCAGGGTAAAAACTTTGCTCACCGATTATTCATCAAATACCTCATTCTTCAAGCCGGAGATATTAAAACTTTCGAAGGAAACCATCGAGAAATGGTGTCGAGAAAAAGACGAACTTAAGAAATACATCCATTTTTTTGATGATCTTTTTCGCGAAAAATCTCACACTTTAACTTCGGAGGAAGAAAAAATTCTTGCATTAACCGCTGAATTAAAAAACATACCTCAAACAACATTTTCCCTTTTCACTAACGCTGATCTTCAATTCCCTAAAATTGATGATGGGACAGGAAATGAATTTGAAATTTCACACGGAAGATTTTATTCGGCTTTATATTCAGACAATAGAACTTTTCGTGAGGCGGCTTACAAGGCTTATTATAAGCCTTTTATGCAATATGCAAACACTCTTTCTTCTTTGTTGATGGGAAATATTAAAGGAAATATTTTTACTGCGAAAGTGAAAAATTTTAATTCTGCCCGCGAAGCCTCTTTATTCCGGAACAATATTTCGACCGATGTTTACGACAATTTAGTTGAAACAGTAAGTCAAAATTTTGAACCAATGCATCGTTGGACTGAACTAAAAAAGAAAATTCTTAAGCTCGAAAAAATTCATCCATTTGATACTTATGTGTCGGTTTTTCCTTTTGAAGAAAAGAAATATTCTTATGATGAATCAGTTCAACTTGTTAAAAAAGCGCTCCAGCCACTTGGAAAAAATTATTTGCAAACTTTAGAGCGGGCGTTTTCGGAAAGATGGATTGATGTTTTTGAAACACGCTCAAAGCGAAGTGGAGCTTATTCTTCGGGCACGACTTATGGAGTTCATCCATACGTTCTCCTGAATTGGAATAATCAGTTGAATGATGTCTTTACATTAGCACATGAGATGGGGCATAATATGCATTCATTTTATACTGGCACTTCACAACCATACATCTACGCTAATTATTCCATCTTTCTTGCGGAAGTTGCATCAACGTTTAACGAATCTCTTTTGCTCGAATATCTTTTGGAACAGAGCCGGAGTAAGGAAGAAAAGTTATTCTTGTACGAAAAATATTTGAACAATGTTACAACCACCTTCTATCGCCAGACAATGTTTGCAGAATATGAATCTGAAATTCATAGACAAGTTGAAGCGGGAGCTTCGTTAACAGCAAATGATTTTCGTAACTTGTATAAAAATCTCTACCAAAAATATTGGGGAAATGAAATGTTTGTGGATGTGGAAGAAGAATATACATGGGCGAGGATTCCACATTTTTATTATAATTTTTACGTTTACCAATATGCAACGGGATTCGCTGCTTCCGAGTTACTTGTTCAAAAAGTAAAAAATGAGGGAGAGACAGCAGTGAAAAAATATCTCGGATTTTTAAATAGCGGCAGTTCCAAATATTCACTTGACATTTTAAAAGATGCCGGAGTTGATATGACTTCTTCCGAACCAATATTTGCTACGATAAATAAAATGTCTTTCATTCTAGATGAAATAGAAAAACTTATCAATTAAACGAGGAACAAATGAAAATCTACACAAAAAAAGATTTGAATGAATTTTACCAGTCATTAACCTATGATGACATCAGCCTTGTGCCTACAGAAATTTCCAGAGTTAAATCACGGAATGAACCGATTACCGCGTGTGATTTTTTAGGAGCCAAATTAAGTCTTCCGATTTTATCAAGTCCAATGGATACTGTAACCGGGTTGGATATGGCTACAGAGCTCACAAACTCCGGCTGTCTGGGAATTCTTAACCGGTTTGATTCTTCACTTTCAAATGTTCTTACTACTGAAGCTGGGACTGAAAAAATTAGAAGCGTTTCGATAGGTTTAAATACAGATTTATCAACTATTGAAAAATTAGCTTCTCGCAAAATGATCATCTGCCTTGATACAGCAAACGCAAGCAACAAAGAAGTTCTAAATAAAACAGAAGAAGTAAAAAAACACTTCGACGTAAAATTAATTGTCGGAAATATCGCAAATGGGGCAACATTAAAACAGTTGGAAGACGCCGGCGCTGATGCGGTTCGGGTTGGAATAGGGAGCGGTAGTGTTTGTTCAACTTCAATTCAAACTGGAATAGGGATTGGACAGGTCTCATCAATATTAGACGTACTTTATACTAGACAAAAAGATAATTTGAAGATTAAAATTATTGCGGATGGGGGAATAAAAAGCGCCGGAGATGTGGCAAAAGCAATCTCGCTCGGTGCAGATGTTGCTATGTTGGGGAGAATGCTTGCGGGGACAAAGGAAACTCCGGGCGAAGTAATTAAATACAATGGACAACTTTGGAAAAAATATCGTGGTTCCGCTTCATTTGGCGTAAAGATGAAAAATGAATTTATCGAAGGAGAGGAAACAATGGTAGCTTATAAAGGAACTGTCCGAAATGTTATAAACAGCATCTCGGACGGTTTGAGAAGTGCGATGAGTTATATGAACTGTCTATCTCTTGATGAATTACGAAAAACAGAAACGTTTACCGTTTTGAGCAACAGTTCTTATTTAGAGAGATTGCCGAAAGCTTAGAATTTTTATTTTTCTCTTTTCACCCTTTCCAGTGTGAAAGCCGGAATACAAACAGAAACATATTCGCAAGGTTCGTTAAAAGGGTTTGAGTATCTAACACTTGAACCCTTTTTTATGCAGATTGAATGTCCCTTCTCTAAAAATATCATTTCATTTCCAACCTCAATTTTCTTCTTCCCCGAAAAAACGAAGGTAACTTCATCAAATTCTGGCGTTTGGAACGGTTCACTCCACCCCGGAGGAGCAATCATGTAAGCGAAACTAAAATCACCACAGTTAATGCTTGCCATACCAAAATGTTCTTCAATCAATTTGCCATCCGTTGTAGGGACGACGAAGGGATTTTTTTGTAATTCAAATTGTTTCATCTTCATCCTCTGTTTAAAATAATAAAGCCACGTTTTTACGTGGCTTTAATTTACGAACTTTGAAGTCAATTATTTTAATGCAAGTTTACGTAAAGGCTCATTTGAAAGAGAATAACTATCAAGGATATTTGCTGAGTTAGCAGGAAAAGCAAATGCTTTCATTGCCTGGTTTCCCGGATAATAAAACGCTCTCGGCTTTTCAACTCTTGTTTGATAAATTTTATAGTTCAACTGCTCTTCATTCACTACTTTAAATCTTGCTCTGGAACGGGGTTCTGCATGTGCTAAAACAGGAACTCTTCTTGTCTCACGCTGCGGAACAAAATGGAGGAGATCTTTATTGACAAGTTCGGAGTATTGATTCCGATGAACAGCTTTTTCGCTGTGAATATGAGCTGAACGGCTTTTGCCGATATTCTCCTTTTCACTCTCTTTGTTCCAAGGGCGAACTGTTCTTTTTTCTTTTGCTTTGTAGATCATATACGAAATTAGAATGATGAAGAAAACTACAGTAGCAAAGATCACTAAGGTCAATTTTATAATAGGTATTAGTTCCATGATATCCTCTGATTTAATCTTTACCCATTTATCCAATTGGCGTGCCAATTAAAAAAAAACAAAAAAGTGACATTTAGGGGTAAAAAAAAAGATTTTTTTGAGAAGGTATCTCATATCGAGACAACCCATAAATTGCCAAAGGAATTGTTGGAGAGTAAAATCTTTTGTTTTTCTTTAACGAATTCATTAATTTAACTTGTTCATTTATAAATACTTAGAAAGATTTTAGCCCTAAAAAGGAATTACAATGACAAAAGCTGACTTAGTTGATATTGTTGCTACTGGAACCGGTTTAACAAAATTGGAAACGGAAGCTGTTATCGAAGGTTTTTTTAACAGTGTGATTGAATCTCTAAAAGCCGGTAAAGGAATTGAAATTAGAGGATTTGGTACATTTAAAGTAAGAAAAAAATCAGCTCGTTTGGCTAGAAACCCTAAAACCGGAGAAAAAGTGAATGTAGCTGAACATTTTGTGCCTGTCTTTAAGTTTTCAAAAGATTTTAAGACCGCAGTTAGTAAGGGGATGGCCGAAAAGGAGACAAACTAACGTGCATCTTTGTCAAAGCTGTAACATCGAGATAGACGAAAAATTTAAATTTTGCCCCAATTGTGGAAGTTCTTTGGAAGAAGTTCAAAAAGAAGAAAGCACGCAACAAAATCTTGAACAATTAATTTGTAATGCATGCGGTGAGGAGAACGAAGTTGATGCAAGATTTTGTGTGTCATGCGGAGCCAATCTTGTAGGTTCAAAAACTGAAATCCGGCAAACTCAAAAATCATCTCCTAAACCGGTTGAAAAGGTTTCTATAACAGTTAAAGAAAATAAAGACACTAACTACAATAGAAAAAAACAAAATCAGAAAAACAAACACTACAAGCGTGAACAAGCGGATGTAAATGTTCCGCAGAAAAACTCTTCTGAATTCGATACAAAAAAAATAGCGTCTGTCTTTGCAGGAATCTTATTGTTTGCCTTGTTGATATTGTATTTTGCAGGTGTTTTTGATGAACCAGAAGTAACCGCAGAGAATTTCCCGGCAACCAACCAAGCTCCAAGTTCAGGAATAGATTTAGCCAGCATAGATAGAATCAATCAGTTAGATGCTCAACTAAAATCCGAACCAAATAATTTTGATCTAGTTCTTCAGTTAGCACACCTTAAAAATGATTCGGGTTTCAAACAGGATGCTATTGAACTTTATAAGAAATACCTTACTAAATTTCCTAGCAACGCCGATGTATTGGTAGATATGGGTGTTTGTTACTTCGATTTACAAAAATATGATGATGCAATTCCTCTAATGGAAAAAGCCATAACAGTAAATCCGAGACATCAAATTGCACATATGAATTTAGGAATAGTTAATTTGGCAAAGGGAAATATTGAAAAATCGAAGGTATGGCTGCAGAAAGCTGTAAACCTTGATCCAAATTCCGAAATTGGAAAAAAAGCAAAAGAATTATTAACATCACATTAAATTAAACAGGAGTTCGTCAATGCCTTGCGGTAAAAAAAGAAAAGGACACAAAATGTCCACCCACAAAAGAAAAAAGAGACTTAGAAAAAATCGTCATAAAAAAAGAGTAAGATAGTTTTTTAATGTATGATGGATGAGGAGCCATTCATCTATTTCCATTGTACATTTTCTGCCACCTTAGCTCAGTTGGTAGAGCAGCTCACTCGTAATGAGCAGGTCGTGCGTTCGAGTCGCATAGGTGGCTCAATTGGTGCGGATTTGGTTCAAGTTCGCACTTTTTATTTTATAATGTAACCACATCTCAAGACAGTATAGGTTATTATCGAGCTTTCACGTCCACCTTAATGAAGTTGAACTTTACTAGTGGAAATCTGCAATAGCTTTACTCTTAATTTAATCTTCAAAAATCAGTTCAGGCTATCCGTCCGTTAAATCACATAAAAGTGTAGTTCAGTTTGAAATAAATTAAATAATAATTAATTTCAACCAACAATTAAAATATATAAATGAAGGCACCCATCTTATCTATTTTATTCTTTCAACTTTTTTTAAGTTCTTGTGTTTCTTTAAACTTCAATTGTGAAAACCGGAGTAGTGAAAACCAAACTCAAAGGCAACTCTCTATTCATGAATTAGCTTCGGAAAAATTTGGTGCTGGATTTGAGATCCTAGAAAATGAAACGAAGGAATATGCTCTTGTTTTAAGTCGATCTAAATCTGCAACCCAAACCCGAATAAAATTTTTCATCTTTGAAAAAGCAATAAATGAAATAATTTTAGAAGACAACGTGCCGCTTGGTTCAGTCAAATGGTCGGCTCGTTATGAAATAGAAATACAAAATTTCCCGGGTACCGTAAAATTGAATGAAACAAAAGTACAAAAATCAGGTTATCGGTTTAACGTTAAAACAAAACAAAAAATTAATGAATAATTAAGCAACAAATAATTAGGGCAAAGTTATGAAAAAAACATTTCTCATTCTTTCACTTTTTAGCCTTACCTCCTTGGCGGCATTTTTCTTATGTTCGAAAATGCTTAACACCGAGAAAACGCTGTCTTCAAAGAAAAGTGCAACTTCTACTTTAAGTGCTCTGGACTCAAAACCGGTTGAAGCAAATAAAACAATTGCAAAAAAAGCTTCTGTTTCACCAATTAGACAGACACCTGCTGTTGCAAAAGTTGGAAGTTCTAAAATGAAAGATCCCTTAATTACTAAAGTTGAAACAAGACCGCGAAGAGATTCTGAAAGAGAAAAGATGATGGAAAGCGGAAAAAGATTTGACAGTCCGGATATGTTTGCCAAAATTCAAAAAATGATTCGTACAGCTACTGGAAAATCCGAACCGACATATCAACCTAACTACCAATTTGTAGAATATAATAAATTGAAAAGTAACACCTCATTCATGAAAATAGCTGCAAACCTAAACTGGGTTGAAAGAGGACCTGCGAATGTCGGTGGCAGAACCCGGGGAATTGTTGTTGATTCTGATGACGTTACAAAGAATACATGGTATGTAGGCTCAGTTGGTGGGGGTATCTGGAAAACCACAAATGCAGGAATTACCTGGCGCGATCTAACCGCACAATTACCAAATCTATCGACAACAACACTTGCACAGGCGCAATCAAACAAAAATATTTTATATGCCGGTACTGGAGAGGGATTTTTTAATGTTGATGCAATTAGTGGAAACGGAATTTTCAAATCTACTGATAGAGGTGAAACCTGGACCCAGCTGGCTGCAACTGCAAACAAAAGTGATTTTTATTATGTGAATAGATTAGTCGTAGACCCCAACAATGAAAATGTAGTTGTTGTTGGAACAAGTAGAGGTATCTTCAAAACAAAGGACGGTGGAACTACTTGGGTAAAAACTTCATCAACCGGAAACATCGATCATGTTATTGCGAATCCTCTAAATTTTAAAACTCTTTATGCTGCTGCAAACGGTGTGGGAGTATTCAAATCCTACGATGCTGGAGAAACATGGTTCGCGACAAATAACCAAAATTTAAGTGGTGGAAGAATGGAAATTGCCATTGCTCCTTCTGATACTTCAAAGCTTTATGTCTCATCGGATAATTCAAACGGCGCAACTCTTTTTGGAACTGTCGATGGCGGCAATCGATGGAGCGAAGTATTTGACAAAACGGGTGCCTCGGAAGACTGGCTTGGTGGCCAAGGATGGTATGATAATACAATTGCTGTTAATCCATATGATGCGGATCTGGTATATGTTGGTGGTATTGATCTCTGGAAGATGCAAATTTCAAAGGATTCAACTACAGGAATTTCTTCAATAGAAAAAGATAGCATGGAAGTGAAGTTTTCATTTGCTCCAACTGGGTTACCGTATGAGAATGGTGGTGTTGGAACCGGCGATGATTATTGGAAAAGCAACACTTTAGCTCCCGCTGATTTGTTTAGTGTTGAACTTCGTTTTGGTCCAGGTAAATCTCAAAAAGCTGCTCGTTTTATTAATGCTACTATGGATTATCAAAATTATGTCACTGTTCCGTTTGAAGCCTGGGATATTAAAAATAATAAACAGTTGATGGTATCTTTTCAAGATGTTAATAAAAGCGGAGGATTTAATTTAACTGGTCTAAACGGTGATAAAATTCATTTTCATAATCTCCCTTATGATTCTACTCAACCGGATGTTAATATAGCAAAGACTAACGGCATAAAGTATAAAAATAATTTCGTTATCGGTTTGAGGAACGCTGTTGGAGTTACTTGGGACGCAACCAAACTTCCGAATGCTTATTTAAGAATAAATGTAACTTATTTAACTTCATTATTACGGACTCCTGTTGCTATCACAGATGCTTACGGTCGGCACTCGGGAACTCAAGCAAACGTTCATCCGGATCAGCACAATATTGTCTGTGTTCCGATGGATGAAACGAGTAAATCTTTTAAATTAATTAATGGAAATGATGGTGGTGTTGCTATCTCAACTGATGGTGGAACAACTTTTAAAGAAGTTGGAGATAATGGTTACAACACTTCTCAATTTTATGGCGTCGATAAAATGTCTGGTGCCCAAGCGTATTTTGGAGGAATGCAGGATAATGGAACGTACTTCTCAGATCCATCTTTAGGTAATGCAAACGCAGCTACAAAATATAATTTCGTTATCGGTGGTGACGGATTTGAAGTTGTATGGAATCCTAAGGATCCTTTAAAAATGATTGGTGGTTCTCAATATAACGGATTGTCGAGAACGGTAGATGGATGGAAAACATCTGAAACTCCAAATAAAGGTTTTGATGATTTAGGTAATGCCACTAATTCTCCTTTCATTACCAAAATTGCCGGCTCAAAACAAGATCCAGATCTTCTCTTTGTTATAAGTAGGAAAGGTGTTTACCGTTCAGATAACTTTGCCGAAAATTGGGTACTCACACCAATTACAACTTCGTTTGACAATGGCGGATATTTTACTCTTGCACAAGTTGCAATTTCCTCCGCTTCCCCTCAGGTGGTTTGGGCTGGAGTGAATATGAATGCAGCTGGAAAAGTTCAAGTCTCCAAAGATGGTGGCCTCAGTTTTACAGCCACTAATAATTATTCTAAAGATATGAGTCTCTTGGCAGGTTTTGACACACACCCACTTGATCCGGCAACTGCTTATGCGATCTTTGGAAGTCAAGGAAGTCCAAAAATTTTACGTACAACAAATTACGGAGGAGCTTGGACAGACATTACCGGTTTTACTTCATCAACAACAAGCACAAACGGTTTCCCCGATGTAGCTACCTTTTGTGTACAGGTGATGCCTTATGATCCAAATATTATTTGGGCTGGAACTGAAATTGGTATAATTGAATCAACAGATAATGGAGTTTCTTGGCATTATTCAAACAATGGTTTTCCAGCAGCATCTGTGTGGGACATGAAAATTGTTGATGATGAAGTTGTTGTGGCAACTCACGGAAGAGGAATTTGGTCCGTTGCTTTACCTGAATTGGCAAATTACAAACCGCTACCGGTAACTCTCTCTCCAAGAATAAACGGTAATGTTTATCAAGGGAAAAATGGAATTGTTGTGAATACGTCACTTCGATCTCCTTATGATTCAACACAAGTCTTCGTTGAAGGTGTAAAACAGTTTTCGTTCGGAAGTTCTTCGATTGTGGATACTTCATTAGTATTTTCATATTCCGGAACCGGATTAAAGAAATTCCAGTTAGTTGCTTACAAGGATGGTAAAGCATATAAATCCGGTTTGGTTTCTGTCAATCTGATAGAAATATTAGCTGCACGGAGTGGTTATGTAAATGACTTTAACTCCGCTACAACTGATTTGGTTGGCGATTATACAGTTACAACTCCCGCCGGATTTTCAAACGGTGCAGTGCACAGTGCCCACCCATACGGTACAAATAAGGATTTGATCTATACGCTCCGAATTCCCATAATTGTTGCGGCCACAAACGCAACACTCAAGTATGATGACATTGCCATTGTAGAGCCTGGTGATCCGGGATCTGTTTTTGGTGACAGTAATTTCTGGGATTATGTGATTGTTGAAGCTTCAAAAGGAGGGGAGTGGATTCCGCTTTTACCGGGTTATGATTGCAGAAGTGATGCAAGCTGGTTAGCTGCATTCAACTCAAGCACAAGCGGGGCACCGAGTATGTTTAAAACCCACACGGTAAATTTACTCGACAAATTTAATGCGGGTGATGAAATTTTAATTCGCTTCAGATTGTTCGCCGATCAGTTTGTTGACGGCTGGGGATGGGCAATTGATAATTTGAGAATTCAAGAAGGACTTGTTGGTGTTGAAAATGAAACGATGCCAACGCAGTTTGAATTGTCGCAGAATTATCCTAACCCATTCAATCCCTCTACGGTTATAAAATACGCGTTACCAAAAGAAGAAAAAGTTACGCTAAAGGTTTATAATAATGTTGGTGAGTTAGTTGCCACACTAGTAAATGAAGTTCAATCTGTTGGTGTGCATCAAGTAACGTTTAATGCAAGCAAATTGGCAAGCGGTGTTTATTTCTATAAAATTGAAGCCGGTGCATTTAACCAGACGAAGAAACTTATACTGATGAAATAGAAAACAGAAGTCAGAATTAAGTAGTAAGAATAGTTTAGATAAAACCTCCGGTATTTTTAAAATACCGGAGGTTTTTTTATTTGTTTTAATTTTAGTCTAGCACGATATAATACTATACCGTTGCAATCCAATCAGCTAGAATCTTCTGGTACTTTACGGGATTGAATTCCCGGAAATCGTATTCGGCAGCATTGTTTTTATAATAAGGGTCGTTGGCAAAGAACGATTTAATCTCTTCTAAGGAATTTGCTTTTGCAATTACCACTCCGCCGGTTCGAGGGTTTTCTGGGCCAGACATCAGTAATAAACTTTTATCATAACCAGTTTGGAGGAACTCACGATGTTGTGCAAGAAGAGAATCGATGATGGGTAATTCAACTTTATAGGTAATCAGAATAAGATAGTGTTTCATGTGTAATACTTTTCTATAATTTATGTTGTTACTTAAAATCCATTAAAAAATAGTTGGGGATATAATTTCTTGTCAAGTGAATCATTTTGCTAAATCTCGAATCACGGCATCGTGAATAACCGGGCGCAGCCGAATCAACTTAATGTTTTCCCTTGTCGGGTAAACACGGTTTGTTAATAAAACTACGAATAATTTTCTCGACGGGTCTGTCCAAACGGAAGTGCCGGTATAGCCGGTGTGCCCATAAGAAAGCTTCGAGAACAAATCTCCGGCGGAAGAAAGTCCTTCGCCATCTTTAGTATCCCAACCAAGAGCGCGTGTACTTTTCTCCGATTGTTTTCTTGTGAACAATTCAACCGTAGAAGGTTTAATAAATTGTTTCCCTTGATATGTTCCATTTTGTAAAAGCATTTGTAAAAGTTTTGACAAATCATCCACAGTTGAAAAAAGTCCTGCATGCCCGGCAACTCCGCCAAGCATAGCTGAAGCCTCATCATGTACTTCACCGATTAATTGCCGATGTCTCCAGTATTGGTCATTTTCAGTTGGAGCGCAGCGGGTTATAAATTCTTTCGTGGGATTAAAAAAGGTTTCGGTCATTCCAAGCGGAAGAAATATTTCATCAGTACAAAATTTATCAAGCGTTTTTTTAGTCACCTTTTCAATTATTTTACCGAGGATAATAATTCCCAGATCTGAATAAACTGTCTTTGATCCCGGGGCAAAATTTAGTGCTGCTTCGTAGATTTTTGAAAGTACTTCATCGCTGCTTTTACATGTAATATAAAATCTGATAAAGGGGGGCAAACCGCTGTTATGCAGCAGAAGATTTCTAATGGTCACATTCTGTTTACCGTTGGAAGCGAATTTTGGTAAATACTTTGCCACTTTATCGTCAAGCTTAAATAATCCGCGGTCATAGCAGAGCATGGTTGCGGTTGTAGTTGCTATTACTTTAGTAACTGAAGCAAGATCGAAGATGGTGTTGGTTTGCATCGGCGGGGATGTTTGTTCATATGTAAAATGTCCAAAGGCTTTTTTTTGTAAAATTTTTCCGTCCTGTGCAACGAGTATAACAGCTCCGGGAAAAGCTGAATCCGCAATTCCTTTTTTAATAATTTTTTCAACCGATAGAAATCTGTTTTCGTTTGAACGAGATTCTATTAATGAAGAATGGGAAAGAAGTATGCCGTTTCCTTCTTTGTAGATTGTTTTCGGAATTGAGACCGGTAATTTCCCTTGAATATTTATTTTACCGCACACCGCTTTGGCTAAGGCTTCTTCTGATATTTCAGAGTCGCCATAGCTACAAAGGAAGGTTTTTATTTCCGGAAATGATGCGAACACATAGGGACTCCCATGTGACATCCAAACGACCGGTTTTTTTAATTTGAGTAACTTTGATACAAATTTTAATTGTTCGTCACTCAATCCAATTTTTCCGGAGCTTAGTCTGATTCGAGTGTAAGTTGAAAGTAAAATTACTTCTGATTTTTGCGCTCTTCTTAACGCTTCATTGAATTCTCTTTTCTTATCCTTATCTGTAAGCGTTACTGAAGATAAATTTTTTAATTGTTTCTCCAGCAGTTGGGGAAATATTTCTGTATTTGCAGCACGTCGTTCATCAACGAGTGCGATGTGAAGAATCTTTTCCTTTACATGAGAGGAAAGTGGAATTAAGTGCTTTTCATCTTTAACAAGGGTTACTGCTTCTTCAGCCAGCGTTTTTGCAACTGTTTCATGTTCACTGTTTTTTAAAATAGGAGAAAGATCATCCAAAGAAACGGTTCTCTTTTCAGACAACCCAGTCCATTTTTTTGCAAGAAGAATTTTTCTAACCGATTCATTTAATCGTTCTTCAGAGATTACACCGGAGCGAACCGCTTGAATCATTGCCGAATCAACTTCATCGCTATTTGTTGGGAAAAGAAGGATGTCGCATCCAGCGTTGAAAGCTTTGACTGCGGCATCTGCTTGACTATAGGAGTTTGTTATCGCGTGCATATTCAATGCATCAGTAACGATCAATCCCTTGAATCCCAATTGTTTTTTTAAGAGATCGGTGACAATATTTTTTGATAACGTCGCCGGAACTGTGTCCGCATCAAATGCCGGAACAGCCAGATGCCCGACCATAATCGACATTACGCCATTTTTAATTTCGTCAATAAACGGTTTAAGTTCAAGTTGAAAAAGTTCTTCTTTACTGCTGTGAATCACAGGCAAATCTTTGTGAGAATCTGTAGAAGTATTTCCATGTCCCGGAAAATGTTTTGCCGTTGCAATCAGATGATTTTGCTGCATTCCTGTTACAATTGCATTACTGAGTTTTGTTACGGTAGATGGATTTTCTCCAAACGCACGAACATTTATAATTGGATTTTGCGGATTGTTGTTGATATCAACCACCGGTGCAAAATTATAATGAACTCCGGTTTGTCTGCTTTCTTCAGCAATAATTTTACCCATCTGATGAGTAAGAGGCGCATCATCAGCAGCTCCGAGCGCCATATTGGTTGGAAAGATTGTTCCTCCGTTTGTTCGGAAGGAAACACCGTTTTCATAATCGGCTCCGATAAGAAGCGGATGTTTTGAAATTTGTTGAAGTTTATTTAAGAGAAAAGTTTGGGCGTATACCTCTGAGCCTTCTGCGTATTGATAGACAATGAATCCTCCAACTTTAAGATCGTTTATGTAATGAAGAATTTTTTTATAGAGAGTATCTTCTTCGTTATAAAATTTACCGCTTATTGCAGGAAAAATTACTTGACCTACTTTTTCTTCAAGCGACATTCCGGAAAGAGTTTCTTCAACCCAATTATCTTCAACAGAAAAGAGAGAGACATCATTAATTTTGTAAAGTGAATCTGTAGAAATTCCTTTTGAAAAAAAATGTGTTCTTCCGGTAAACGAAGTGACCGCCAGAAAGATAAGAATTGCGGCTGCAACAACTATGGTCTGACGAAATTTATTTTTCTGCAACGGGAGTCTCATTCTTTTTTCATCTACTTTGTTGATTTTATTCCAAATTCTGGATCAATCTTAACAAGAGCAGTTACAATAAATCCGGGAATAGTTGATAAGACAACCCAAAGGAAAAAGTGAGAATAACCGATTGACTCTTGTAAAGCACCGCTGAACATACCTGGAATCATCATTCCTAGCGCCATTATCCCTGTACAAATTGCATAATGAGCTGTCTTATATGCACCTTGAGAAATCATAATCATATACATCATATATGCAGTAAAACCAAATCCATAACCAAACTGTTCAAACGCTACTGCGGTACTAATCAGGATTAAATTAGTAGGCATGATCTGAGATAAATAAACAAAAGCTAAATCAGGAGTATGCATGATAATTACCATAGGCCAGAGCCACCACTTCAATCCTTTTTTCGATATCAAATACCCACCTAGTAAACCGCCGGCGGTTAGTGCGATTACTCCAATCGTTCCATATACAATTCCAACTTCTTTCGTTGTTAAACCAAGTCCTCCTTGGGTTCGTGGATCCAATAAAAAGGGTTGGACTAATTTAACCAGTTGAGCTTCAGCAAACCTAAAAAACAAAAGAAATCCAAGTGTGGTCCATATATCCTTCTTCTTCATGAATACTACGAAAGCTTTCAAAAATTCTATGAATGGGGTAAAAGCTTCATTCTTTTTTGTGGAGTGTTCAAATTTTTCAACACTGGAAGAAACAATAGTTCTGAATAGAACAACAGCAAGAATAACTAATAATATTGTACTTAGAATTGTTTGCCACATCGAGGTAATACTTGCTATACCTAAAAGAAAACTGATTACTTTAAAAGAGAGAAAAAAAGATAAACCTACCCCGGCAAACCCAAATAACATTAATCCGATTTGCGAGGAACTAAGTTTATTCTTTCCCAATGTGCCTTTATCTTCAATCGGGTAGGGAAGGATAAATTTATGATAAATGAAGAAAATAAAAAACAGAATGCCCATGATAATAAAAACCACTGACCATGCTGCTTTAATTCCAATTCTATCTTCTAATTCACCTGCTATAACGACCAGTAAACCGGAGCCGACAATTGTGGCAATTCTATAAAAAGTACTTCTAACCCCAACGAATGCAGCCTGTTCTTTTTGATTAAGATTAATCATGTAAAATCCGTCGGCAGCAATATCATGAGTTGCAGAGCTTAGCGCCATCAATGAAAATACAATTAAGGTAAGATGCCAGAAATATGATGTTGGTAAACTGAAAGCAATTCCAAATAAAGAAGCTGCGATCAACAATTGCATTGTTACAGTCCAAAATCTTTTTGTTTTGAACATATCAATAAAAGGTCCCCAAGCGAACTTCAAAAACCATGGGAAATACAGCAAGCTTGTAAAAAAAGCAATATCGGTGTTTGATATCCCTAACTTTTTATACATCATCACAGACACAGACATAACCATTACATAAGGAACTCCTTCAGCAAAATAAAGCGTGGGAATCCATGACCAAGGATTGCGTGATTCAACTTTTGCAACTGCCATACTAACCTTTACTATTTTTTAATTGTGTTTGCGCCATCAATATTGCTCCGTATTCCGGTGGGTAATCGGGGGACTTTACCCGGCAATTTGGGACTTGCTTAATTATTTTTGCGGTGAATAAATCTGAATAGATATTTTTACTGCTTAAAATCCCCCCAATAAAAGCTACCGGGAGAAATTCTTCCTTTATTTTTTCATCCATCGCCTTGAGGTGATGGCTCAGTTCATCGGTTTCCGATTCAATTATTTGAATTGCCGTTTCATCATTTATTTCCGCAGCTTGTAAAACAAGGGGAGTTACCGATGCGATATCAAAATTATTCTTATAGATTTCTGTAATAAGTTTTTCAGACGAAGTGATGTTGAATCTTTCAGCTAACAAATCCGAAAGTATTGTTTTCTTTCCCCTACCGTCAAAACTCTTTGCAATTGCTGTGAGAGCTTTCTTCCCTATTGCATAACCGCTTCCTTCATCGCCGATATATCTGCCGAATCCGCCGACACGGTGAATATTTCCCTCTTTATCTTTTCCGAACATAATAGAACCTGTTCCGGCAATTAAAATGCTGCCCGGTTTTCCGCTGAAAGCGCCTTCGAGCGCGATTCTTGCATCACTTTCTACACGGAAATTTTTTATTGAAATATTCTTTGAGGTGAGATAAGATTGGAAATCCTTTTCGAGTAGTTCCGCGTCACTTCTTCTGCCGGCTCCAGTGGTTCCGAGCAAAACACAAGCAATATCATCGTAAGTAATGTTTAGATAATTTTTACATGAATCAATTAAAACAAGAAGTGTTTCTGAAACTTTTTCTGTTCCAAGAATTAAAAAATTGGAAGGTCCGCCGAAGCATTCAAATAATTTTTCACCGGTTAGATTGGTTAATACAGCATGGGTTTTTGTTCCACCGCCGTCAATTCCTATTATGTAGCTCATAAACAGTCATACAATTTTGTTTATGCGAAAAATAGGAAAAAAGTTGGTAGGAATGAAAGTAGAGACTTGACTAAATGATCTTTAAGAAAAGAAATGCTAACAAACTGATAATGGTAACTTTCCAAAGAATGCTAAGCGACCATCTTTTTAATCGTTTTTTAAAACTTACCGGGCTGGCGATGAGAATATCTTCTTCCTTTCGGATGTAATCACCGTCTGAAATTTTCCATTTATGAAATTTGTTCATGTTTTCTTTCTTAATTTTCTGCTGCAATATAACTCGTTGAACCGGTTCCAATTGCCAACTATATCACAATGAGCATGTTTACAAGGACTGTTGTGAAGTAAAAATGATTTTGTCTTCAGGTAGAATTCTGATATTTTACTTGCAATGATTTAAACAATAAAAAAGTAAAAAAGGTTTCATGGATTTAGAAAAATATTTTTTACCCTTTCATCTTAATACTATCGGAAGTAATCAAACATTTTTAACCCCTTACGGCGAAAAAAAATTGTTATATGCCGATTGGATTGCCAGCGGCAGGTTGTACAAACCGATCGAAGATAAAATTGCAAATCAGTTTGGACCACTTGTCGGCAATACTCATTCCGAAGCAAGCGAAACCGGTACAGCGATGACAACCGCTTATCATCACGCAAAAGATATTATTAAACAGCATGTTAACGCGAATAAAGATGATATTATTCTCTGTGCCGGTTCGGGAATGACGGGAGTGATAAATAAATTTCAACGCATTCTCGGTTTGCGCGTTTCGGAACAGCTAAAAGATTTTTTTACGCTTCCAGAAGAATTAAAACCGGTGGTTTTTGTCACTCATATGGAACATCATTCAAATCAAACCTCCTGGCTGGAGACTATTGCCGACGTTGTAATTCTTCCTCCAAACGAAGAGGGACTTGTTGATCTGGAAAATCTTGAAGACATGCTTGAAATTTATAAAGAAAGAAAGTTGATCATTGGTTCCTTTACTGCGGCTTCGAATGTAACAGGAGTTCAAACGCCGTATCATCAACTTGCAAAACTGATGCATCGCTACGGCGGTTTTTGTTTTGTCGATTTTGCGTGTGCCGCACCGTATGTATCAATCGATATGCATCCTGAAAACGAAGAAGAAAAACTTGATGCGATTTTCTTTTCACCGCATAAATTTTTAGGCGGACCCGGAACTGCTGGAATTCTGATCTTCAATTCTAAATTATATAAGAATAAAATTCCTGATGATCCCGGCGGCGGAACAGTTGACTGGACAAATCCCTGGGGACAACATAAATTTGTTTCAAGTATTGAACTTCGCGAAGACGGCGGAACGCCTCCGTTTCTGCAAACTATTCGCGCTGCGCTTGCAATAAAGTTGAAAGAGGAAATGGGAGTTGAAAATATTTTAAGAAGGGAAGAGGAACTTGTAAAAATTGTTTTTTCGGAATTGAAAAAAATCCACTCTCTTCATTTACTTGCCGAAAATATAGATCACCGGCTTGGCGCGATATCTTTTTATGTTGATGGAATTCATTACAACTTAATTGTAAAACTTTTGAATGACCGGTATGGAATTCAAGTCCGCGGCGGATGTTCCTGCGCGGGAACGTACGGACATTATCTCCTCCATGTTTGTCCGGTGCAATCGCAGCAGATCACAGACCAAATCTCACATGGTGATCTTTCGGAAAAACCGGGCTGGGTGCGTTTATCGTTGCATCCTACAATGACGAATGAAGAAATTTATTTTATTACGAATGCAATAAAAGAAGTAACAGAAAACATTTCCACCTGGAGCAGCGACTACGAATATTACGTTGAGCAAAACGAGTTCTTCCATAAAAATGCAACAGATGAGTTGAAGAGGAAAGTGGAAGGGTTTTTTGAGATGGGGTGAAGCAAGCTTAGCTCGTTACATCAAGTTTTATAATTTGTTAATGAGAATTCGTACTTCCTCGATATCAGATTTCCTGTTAAGGGAATTATACTTAATCATTTTAATAATTGAGTATAAGAGATCGGTTATTGTTTATATATCATGCTAAGTACCCTCTCCAATTCTTCACCTCGCACTTCTGATTTAATACCAATGATATTTCCTTCACGGTCCACAAGAATTGGTTTTGGAATTCCACTTATCTCAAATTTATTTTGAACTAATTTGAGTTCATCTGGTGATAACCAAACATGCTTCCATGGCATAGAATATTTTTGTTCCTTAAACTTAATAACATCTGATTTTAACAAATCAGATGAAATACTAATAATTTGAAATCCTTTTGAATGATATTCATCATATGCTTTCTTCAAATATGGAATTTCACCAACACAAGGAAGACACCAGGTAGCCCAAAAATCAAGAAGATAAATTGTCCCTTGTAGGGATGATTTAGAATATATGATTGCGGGGTCTTCTATATCGTGGAACAAAAAGTCAGGAAGTTGTGCACCTCGTTTAACTTTTAATTTGGCAAACATAAATCTGTCGGCAATTTTTGACCACCAAATGTCGCTGTATTCTTCTTTGAGAATCTCATAGTTTTTAAGGAGTTCATTCTCATCCATTTTATATTGTGCTGAAATTGCTGACTCAAAAAAAGGAAAGCTCTTAATTCACGACTTGGATGATACATTTTTAAACTATCAACGAAAACTTTTCCACTCGGATGGACATAGCTTTGTTCATATGTTTCATAATTATTAAAGAACCATAGTGGGGAGTTCAACGGAATTGATAGAACCTTACTTTTATAAAAAGAAGTATCAAACGCCGTCTCAAGTAGTGAACTTAATCGGTAATATCTCAGTAAATACTCTCCCTTAATCACCGGATCTTCGTCTAGTTTTACCATCCTTTTTAAATAAGCGGCTGAGTCCATCCATTCGCTAAAAAAAGCTTTTGTATCGTCTCCATTCTCTATTTTTTTTTGTAAAGATGTCGAGAACTCATCATACATACTTGATAAATAGGGATGCAACTGGGCATATTTTGCCATTCTTGAATTCGGATTTGTAAAGAGATATGATGAATGATTTGTGCTATCAAGAATGATTTGAATGGAGATCGAATCCTCCTCACCCATTAGCAATGGGATCATAATCGCATATTTGTTTTCAGCCTTAACGATAATATTACGTGGTTCGTCTGATTGCAATTCTGTTACAAAATAGCCGTTTTTGTCTGCTTTTATTATTACGGAATCTCTGCTGTTTTGTCCTGTTTTGATTTGCGTACTTGAGAATGGATTCCCATTTCTATCTGTTACCCTTCCGCTTAAAATTACAGTTTGTCCCAGAACAGTTTTTGCGACGAAAAAAAATAAAATAATTATTCTGATCTTTAAGAAAATCATTCCCCAAACCTCTTTAATAAATATTTAATAATTCGTAATGAGTAAGTCTACACTTTAAACTCTTTAATAATCTTCATTATCTCTTCTTCGCTAATGCCTGCGCCGTATTCTGTTTGTTTGTTCTTCTTTTCTGTGTTGTAATTTTGGTTTACACCAGGATTACCGGCACGCGCTCTTAAACGGTCTTCTATCTCTTTAATAAAACTTCCCCCTTGTTGTGTAAAAGAAGATGAAGTTTTTCCGCTGTTAATTGGATTAGTTTCAAATGCAAGATATTTTATGTTCATCAGATGTTTCGCGGAAACATTTTCCGAAATGATCGATCCGCCCCAGGTTCCCGGTCCAAGTGTTAAAGAGGGAAGGAGGGAAGTAGTAAAACCAACCGCACCAAGCGAAGCTACCGTGTTTGCTAAAATTCTAAATGCCGGTTTCTCGAGCGCAAACTTCATAATAATTTCGTTATCATTGCTGTGGATTGACATTGTGTGTCCAACTCCGCCGAAGGTGAGCAGCTCAATACATTTATGGCAGCCTTCAAGCCAGCCGTCAACGGTATAAAATGCTAAGATCGGGGAAAGTTTTTCGTATGAGAGCGGTTCTTGTTTTCCTACAGTAGTGCACTCCGCAACTAAAACTTTAATCGAATCGGGAACCGTAAAGCCTGCGTAATTTGCAATCCACGGCGCCGGTTTTCCAACTATCTCGGGATTAATTCTTCCATCTTTTAAAATTGCTTTACCGAGTTTTATTTTTTCTTCTTCATTTACAAAATAGCATCCTTGCCTTCTCGCTTCTTCAACAACTTTATCCTTTAATGGTCTGTCAACAATCATCGCCTGCTCGGATGAGCAGAGTGTTCCATTATCAAATGTAGTTCCGTAAACAATATCGGCAACGGCTTTTTTGTAATTCGCGGTTCGTTCAATAAACGCCGGAACGTTTCCCGAACCAACACCGTATGCCGGTGTGCCGGAACTGTAAGCGGCTTTTACCATCGGACTACTTCCCGTAGCAAGGATAACCGCAACGTTTTTATCGTGCATCAATGCGTCCGTTCCTTCAAGCGTTGGAGCAGATAAACATTGGATCAATCCTTTCGGCGCGCCTGCTTTATCAGCCGCGTCTGAAAGAATCTTTAGCGCTTCGGCGGTACAATTTTTTGTTCGCGGATGAGGACTTGCGACAATTCCGTTTCTGCACTTCAAAGAAATTATCGCTTTAAACATTGCTGTTGATGTTGGATTTGTAGAAGGAATGAGCGCCGCAACAACTCCCATCGGTTCGGCGATTTTTAAAACTTTTCCTTTATGAAGACTTTCAATTACTCCAACCGTTTTTAGATCTTTAATCGATTCATACACATTCTTTGTGCCGAAACGATTTTTAGTTACTTTGTCTTCGTATTTACCGAAGCCGCTTTCATCGCAAGCCATCTTCGCAAGCCGTTCGGCGTTTTGATATCCCGCGTCAGCCATTGCTTTAACTATTTTATCAACTTGCTCTTGACTATAATTCTTAAATTCAAGCTGTGCTTCTTTTGCTTTGCGGGCTAATTCACGCGCTTCCTGAATTGACTGAAGATCTTTTTCCAACTGCATTGTTTCCTCAAAAAGTTGATGTAAATATAGAAAGAAGTGAAAAGAGTTTCAATCTGAAATTACTTGAAGAGCTCTTTTAATTTTTGATAGCCGGTTTTACTTACGGGAAGTTTTTTACCGTTGTGAAGGGTCACTTGATAGGATTCTTTTTCCAGGAGATCAATTTGCTTAATTGTGTTTGAAGCAACAATGAATGAGCGGTGTATCCTTATAAAATCTGTTTGATCCAGATGTTCTTCAAAGTACTTCATCGTTTTTTGTTTAAGATATTTTGAAGAATTCGTGTGAACGTAAACATAATCGTCCTGCGCTTCAATTATATCAACTTCATTTATAGGGATTACATGAATTTTTGAACCATCTTTAATTAAAATTTTATCAAGTTTCTCCTGGCTGTTTTTTGATGAGAGGAGAACGTTGTAGGAAACGTCCCGCTTTTTTTCATCGGCTAATTTGTCTAGGATTTTTGTTACCGCAACTCTAAAGCGTTCAACTGAAAAAGGTTTTAATAGATAATCAACCGCATTCAACTCAAATGCTTTGATGGCATATTGATCATACGCGGTAGTAAAAATAATTTCCGGCGGATTATCAAGAAGTTCGAGCATTTCAAATCCGCTGAGTTTCGGCATTTGAATATCGAGGAAAATAAAGTCAGGCTTTTTCTCTTGAATCACTTTTATTCCCTCAAAACCATTTTCACATTCGGCGATCACTTCGATCTCAGAAAATTCTTCAAGATATTTTCGAACGAGTTGACGAGCCAATGTTTCGTCATCAATAAGCATCACCCGGTATTTAGGATTCATTTTTAACATTTTCTTTTAGTGGGAAAAAGAGAAGAACTCTAAAAATATTTTTTTCTTTTTCAATCTTGATCAAATTTTCTTGCTGATAGATAATCTGCAGCCTCTTGCTGATATTGGTCAAACCGATTCCTTCACCTTTATGTTTTTCGCCGCCGGACTCAAAATTATTTTCTACGGTAATTTTAAGATACTCCGGAATTTTTTCCACGATGAACTTAATGTGAACATTTTCTATTGCCTCGTAAACTCCATATTTGATCGCATTCTCAAAAAGGGGTTGCAAGATCATTGAAGGAATTTCTTCTTTTAAAAGCTGGTCATCAATTTTTTCTTCAAATGTAAATTTATCACCAAATCTTATTTTTTCAATATCCACATACATCCGGCAGTTTTTTAATTCATCCTCCAGAAGAGAGAAGGGTTTTGTGTTCGTCAGGGTTGAGCGCATAAAATCGGCAAGTTTTATTGTCATACTTGCAGCTTTTTCAGAAGAGATGTGCGTTAACGCTGCAATTGAGTTCAGCGAATTAAAAATGAAATGGGGATTTATCTGAAATTTCAAATTTTTCAGTTCGGTTTCCGTTATTAGATTTTTCAGCGTTGCTTCGTTTTCAACTTTCTCTTTATAATTGTCGTAATACATAAAAAGATAGTTGAACGCAGTGATCAGAAAGTAAATTGTCATTCCGATAACAAGCCGAATTACGATTGATTCGTTAAAAAATGTCTGGTAAGAATTATTCGGGATCAACCAAAACAAAATAATTTTAATAATGCTTATCCATAGTCCGGAAACGAGCAAAGCCGCTATAAAATGTGTTACAAGAAATCCGGGCAGATTATTTCTTTTAAATTCTATAAACCGAGCCTGGAATTTGAAACTGAGTGTAAAAGCTGCGTAGATTGCAACCGAGACAAGAGAATCAATCACGCTCCAACTATCACTTAGACCAAACCCCCTGTAAAAAATTAGCAGCGTAACAACATAAGCGAAGCACCAAAGAGCTAAACTGCCAAAAAATTTCTTTTTCATTTATTAAACCAACTTTATCTCGCCGCCGCCGAAAACAACAATTCCCTTGATTCTTAAAACTCTATCTTTTTCAATAACCGATATTGGGTTCCGTTTTCCTTTTGTTGCAAATCCGCCAAAAATTGGAAAAACATCTACTATAACATTCCATTCTTTCGGAACATAGATGGTGGTGCCTCCAAAAATAGCAACTACTTCAATAATATTTTCACCTTCGGCTAACTTACAATCTGTAAGATAAATTTCATTTCCTCCAAAAATTGAAGTAACGTTTCCACCCTTGAAATTATCGGAAATAAAATACTTCTCACTCCCGGAAAAAATAGAGATTACTTCCAATCTGTCCTCACGAACTTCCTCCGCCGAACCCATTTGATGACGTTCGTGAATTTCATGAATTTCTTGCGCTATTGAGCCTTTTGAATGTTTGTTGTGCTTAACCAAGATCATAAATCCCAAACCGATGAGAATGAGCGGAAAAATGAATGCGCCGAAATCAATATCATAATAGTGTGAAATATGCATAGAGCTTCCAACCGCTATTAACACTATTCCAAACCACTTTTGAGAAGAATTTAAAAAACTGATGATTCCCACAAAAATAAATACGGATGGGAAGGAAAACAGGAAATCGGCGATGTTAAGATCAATGAAATTGAAATTCTTCAATAAAAACAACGCGCCGCATACAATTAAGATCGCCCCGATAAAAATTCTGCCTCCCGATTGATTATTCTGTACCATTTTTTTCCTCATTTATTATTATTGTTGAACTAAACTTAATTCATTTCTGTTAGGTTGATAAGAAAAAATCGGCGAAATGCAGAAAACCATCGGTGAATAAAGTGAAAGTGAAATTCATTTAAAAAGCAAGAAGAAAAAAAAATATTTTTTAAAACGAATTTTTGCTTTGCACATAAAAAAAATATTTTTAGTTTGGTGTCAGAGTTTCACACAAAAAAAATCCAATAAAAACCGCGAAAAAATGAAAATTACTTATACCAGATATTTTAAATCTAAAAGAGGAGTTGTATGAAGGTAAAACGTTTCTTTACTGAATCGAATAAAGATCAAACTTCTTCCGTTTCCTATGAAAAAAGAATTTCGGAAATAAAAAATCCAGACGGCTCAACAGTGTTTAAGATGGAAGATATATTAATTCCATCAGGCTGGTCGCAAGTAGCCGCCGATGTTATCGCACAAAAATATTTTCGCAAAGCAGGTATCCCAAAATTTACAAAACGAATTTCGGAAGAGGGTGTTCCGGAATGGTTGCAAGCCTCTGAGCCAGACGTTGACAAATTAGCCAAGTTATCAGAACAAGAACGCTTCGTATCTGAAAAAGATGCAAAACAAGTTTTTCATCGTTTGGCAGGTTGCTGGACTTACTGGGGATGGAAGGGAAATTATTTCGATTCAGAAGAAGACGCTTTAAATTTTTACAACGAAATTGTTTATATGCTCGAGAACCAAATGGCTGCGCCAAACAGTCCGCAATGGTTTAACACCGGTTTACATTGGGCATATGGAATTACAGGCCCCTCACAAGGACATTATTATGTTGATTATAAAACAGGACAATTAACAAAATCAGAAGATGCATATACACATCCTCAACCACATGCATGTTTTATTCAATCGGTAAATGATGATTTGGTTAACGAAGGTGGAATCATGGATCTCTGGGTTCGTGAAGCTAGATTATTTAAATATGGTTCCGGAACAGGAAGTAATTTTTCAGATATTCGCGGTGATGGTGAAAGACTTAGCGGCGGTGGACGTTCATCGGGTTTAATGTCTTTTCTTCGTATTGGAGATAGATCAGCGGGTGCTATAAAATCAGGCGGAACAACCAGGCGCGCTGCTAAAATGGTTTGCTTGGATTTAGATCATCCTGACATCCTTGAATTTATTAATTGGAAAGTTGTTGAAGAACAAAAAGTTGCTTCATTGGTCGCCGGTTCAAAAGCTTTGAACCTTCATCTCAATGCAATTATTAAAGCTTGTTACGATGAACATCCAGAAAATGACCGCTTTAATAAAAAATTGAATATGAAATTGCAGAGAGCGGTAATTGATGCAAGAAAAGCTCATATTCCGAACAATTATATTGATAGAGTAATCCATTTAGCAAAACTTGGTTTTAAATCGATCGAATTTCCGGTTTATGATGTTGATTGGAATTCAGATGCTTATGCAACAGTTGCAGGGCAAAATTCTAATAACTCAATCCGCATAAATAACGATTTTATGGAAGCCGTATTGCGCGACGGCGAGTGGCATCTTTATGGAAGAAATGAAAAGAAACTTGCTAAGAATGAAGCAAGAAAACCAAAACCATTTAAAACTTATAAAGCTCGTGAACTATGGGATGACATTGCTTACGCAGCTTGGGCAAGCGCTGATCCGGGTGTACAATTTCATACTACTATAAATGAATGGCATACTTGTCCAAACAGCGGTGAAATTCGGGCGTCAAATCCTTGCAGTGAATATATGTTTCTAGATGATACTGCATGTAATTTAGCATCGCTTAATCTTGTTAAATTTTACGATACTAAAAAGCACAAATTTAATATTCCGGCTTTTCGTCATGGCTCAAGATTATGGACGATCGTTTTAGAAATTTCTGTTTTGATGGCACAATTTCCCAGCAAAAATATTGCTCAACTCAGTTATGATTTTCGAACACTTGGACTCGGTTATGCAAATCTTGGCTCATTATTAATGCTTCAAGGAATTCCATACGACAGTAATGAAGGATTTAATATTTGCGGTTCAATCACTGCAATCATGCATATGACGTCGTATGCCACTTCTGCCGAAATGGCAAAAGAACTCGGCACTTTCTCTCAGTTTGATGCTAACCGGGAAGCAATGCTTAGAGTTATAAAAAATCATAGAAGAGCCGCTTACAATGCTGCTAAAAATGAATATGAAAAAATTTCAATTACTCCAACAGGAATTGATCCTATTTTTAGTCCAACTGATTTATTAAAAGCCGCTCGTGAAGATGCAGATAAAGCTTTGGAACTTGGAGAAAAATATGGATTTAGAAATGCACAAGTAACGGTAATTGCTCCTACAGGAACAATCGGATTGGTGATGGACTGCGATACGACCGGAGTTGAACCTGATTTTGCATTAGTAAAATTCAAAAAACTTGCCGGCGGCGGGTATTTCAAGATTATCAACTCATCAATTCCACCTGCTCTTGAAAGACTTGGATACAATGCTTCACAAATTGATGAAATAATTAAATACGCTGTTGGTCATGGAACCCTTGTTGCCGGTCCGTACATTAATCACGAATCTTTAAAAGCCAAAGGTTTTACAGAAGAAGCTTTGACTAAAATTGAAGAAATGCTTCCTTCGGTTTTTGAAATTAGCTTTGCTTTCAATAAATATACTTTGGGAGCTGAGTTTATAATCAATAAACTAGGCATAGCTGAAGACTTGGTAAATTCGTATGATTTTGACCTTCTAAAATCTCTCGGTTTTTCAAAACAAGAAATCGCCTCTGCAAATGATTATGTTTGCGGAACCATGACGATTGAAGGAGCACCGTTCTTAAAATTTGAACATTATCCTGTCTTTGATTGCGCTAACAAATGTGGTAAAAAAGGAACCCGTTTCATTAGACCAATTGCACACATTAAGATGATGTCATCCGCACAACCGTTTATTTCAGGCGCTATTTCGAAGACGATCAACTTTCCGAATCAGGCATCGATTGAAGATATAAAAGATGCTTACATGCAATCTTGGAAGGCAGGTTGTAAAGCTAATGCACTTTATCGAGACGGTTCAAAACTTTCTCAACCACTCAATTCTGTTTCGGATGAAGATTTAGAAGCAATTCTTGAGGAAAAAGAAAGTAACGATATCGTTAAAGTTGCCGAGAGAATCATTCATCGTTATATCGCCAAGAGAAGGAGATTACCAGACAGACGTTCGGGGTATACTCAAAAAGCCAAAATTAATGGCCAATCAGTTTATATTAGAACCGGCGAATATGATAATGGTCAATTAGGCGAAATATTTATTGATATGCATCGTGAAGGTGCTACGGTAAGAAGTCTGCTAAACGTATTCGCCATCTCGATCTCTCTTGGGCTTCAACATGGGGTTCCACTGGAAGAATTTGTGGATGCATTTGTCTTTACAAGATTTGATCCAAGTGGCATAGTTACCGGAAATTCAAAAATCAAGTTTTCTACTTCGGTTATAGATTACATCTTTAGAGAATTAGCAGTAACTTATCTCAGTAGACATGATTTAGCTCATGTTGATCCAACTGATCAATCACCAGCTATTCCCAAAAATATTGTAAAGAAACTTGAACCGGAATTTGAAAGTGAAGAATTGATCAGTGAAAGAGTAATAGAGTTGGACAAAAGTGAAGTTCCATCGTATAGTTATAATCTTACAACAACTAAAACGAAGGTTTTTCAAAAGCCGGGAACATCCCCTTCAAATTCTCTTAAAAACAAAGTTCAAGAGGCAATTGAAAAAGGTTATACAGGTGATGTTTGTCTTGAATGCCAAAGCATGACCATGGTCCGTAATGGTACATGTCTGAAGTGTATGACTTGCGGTGCTACCTCAGGTTGCAGTTAATTACAGATTTTATTCGGAAAATAATTCGATAAAACTTCGTTTTTAAACTAAAAACAAAGTTCGGTTATTATTTTTTCTTGAAAAATTTGCAATTAAATTGTGTAAAATATATATTAGCACCGTTTAGATAAAGTTATTCTTAAAATTATGATGTTAAAACGAGTTTATTTATTTACTTAACAAGGTTCGAGGGAATATTATGAAAAAATTATTCTTAGTACTAATTGTGTTTACATTCACGGTTTCTTTAACTAATGCTCAGGCATCGAAAGACGGTTGGGCAGTTGGAGTAGATTTTGTATCTCCAAGATTGTTTGGAGATATAGCTGCTGAAAACATAGATTTTGGCGGAAGAGTACTCCTCCAGAAAAATCTTAGTGAACGAGCAGCAATGCGATTTAGTTTTGATTATTTGATGTTTACAGGACAAAATGCTGTGGCTCCAATAAAATTTACTAATAATATGATGAAATTTGGATTAGGAGCTGTCTACAATTTCCTTCCGTGCGAAGAATTCAATCCATATGTAGGAATGGGTGGAGGTATTCTTTATTACAAATTGAAAAATGCTTCAAAAACAGGTGGAACTAAGGATGGTTCTTACTTCGGTGAATTGACTGCAGATTTTTACTTTGGCGGAACTTACAATTTTTCAGAAGATTGGTTCTTAAAGGTTGAATTATCAGAAAACACCGTTTCAACAGACAAACTTGACGGAATCAAAGCTGCTCAAGGTGGTTTATTTGGTGGAACTCTTGACTCTTATACTTCATTAGGAATCGGACTTCTTTATTACTTTGATAGAGGAACAACATCTACCTATTGTGAAGAATTAGCAAAAGGTATTACTGCAAATATAGATTACACAAAAATTGAAGAAATTGTACGCAAATATGCTGCTACTCCAGCTAATGTTGATTATAACAAGATCGAAGAGATTGTTAAAAAGAATGCTCCTGTAGCCAGTAAAGAAAAAGTTATTACTTCTGGTAATTGGGTTTTGGTTGGAGTTAATTTTGAGTCAGGAAAATCAAATTTGTCTCCTGAATCCTATCCAGTGTTAGTAAATGCGGTTCAAGTTCTTCTTTCTAATCCAGATATGAAAGTTGAAGTTCAAGGACATACAGACAATATTGGCTCTGATTCCTTTAATAAAAAATTGTCTGAACAAAGAGCTGAAACAGTTAAAAGATTTTTAGTTGCCAAAGGTGTTGCTACTTCAAGACTTTCGACCGTTGGTGTTGGCTCTTCAAATCCAGTGTCAGATAACAAAACTGCAGATGGCAGAGCACTAAACAGAAGAATTGAATTCAAAGTTTTAGGGAAATAATTCGAAAATTAATCATCGATTAAATTAAAAAAGGGATGTGAAAACATCCCTTTTTTTATGTCTATCAAGGTTACTTTAGCTCTATCCGAATAAAAGTTTTACGATGAACAATGCCCCTAAGACACCAGCAACATCAGCTAAAAGTCCGGCAGCCAAAGCATGACGGGTTCTTTTAATATTAACTGCTCCAAAATAAACTGCTAAAACGTAAAAAGTAGTTTCAGAACTTCCGAAGAAAGTTGAAGTTAATATTCCGATGAAAGAATCGGGTCCATGGACTGCCATCGTCTCAGCCATGATGCCAAGAGAACCGCTTCCCGAAAGAGGACGCATAATTGCCATTGGTAAAACTTCAGGTGGTAGACCTATTAAAGAAGTGATTGGACGTAGAGCAAAAATTAACCATTCCATCGCTCCACCGGCACGGAAAATCCCTATCGCCATTAACATTGCAACTAAATAAGGGATGATTCGTATCGCAACATTAAAACCTTCCTTTGCACCTTCAACAAAAACCTCATAAACCTTTACTTTTTTAATAAATCCGAAAATTAGAAAAACCGCTATGATTGCTGGAATAGCTACCGCAGAAACAAATTGAATAAGATTTTTAAATGCTTCAGGGGTAACAAAAGAAAAAATATTTTTTAGAGGAGATAGGATATTGGTTGTTAATGCCAGTATCGCTACAAGTAATATAGACCCAAATGTCAAAAGAAATTTACTGTTCCCTTTAAGCCATGAGAAAAATTCTTTTGAATTGATAGGAAATTTTTCCAAAATTTTTGCGGCACTAATTCCTACAATTGTTGCACAAGTTGAACCAACAAGCGAGGTTCCAATGATTATAGCCGGTTCAGCACTTCCGGCGGAAGCACGGAGCGCTATTGCAGTGGCCGGGATGAGAGTCATTCCAGCTGTATTTATTGCGAGGAACGTACACATGGCGTTCGTCGCAGTTCCTTTTTCCGGATTCAACTTATCTAATTCCTCCATCGCTTTAAGTCCGAAGGGAGTTGCGGCGTTACCTAATCCAAGAAAATTCGCAGAAATATTCATAATCATTGCGCCAATTGCAGGATGATCACCTGGAATTTCGGGGAAAAGAAATTTTGTAATTGGTTTTAGTCCTCTTGCTAGATGGTTTATCAATCCCGATTCATCAGCAATTTTCATGACTCCAAGCCACAAAGCCATAATTCCGATCAACCCAAGCGCAATTTTAACGGCAGTCTCAGCATAATCTAAAACTGAGGTTGTTACTTCTTTTATTTTAACGATGGAGATTTCTTCAAGAACGATTTGACATTGATACACATTAGGAGAAATCTGTTTATCAATTTTAATTTTTGCGTTAAGGTCATTTTCATTCCCGTTAACCTTTGCCATTTTTTTCCAGATGGCGGGCGAAGCATCATTCGTTAGAAATACAACCTGATAAAAACCACTTTTGTTTTTTGCACCTAAATTAGTTAGGACTGATATACTCTCTTTTACTTTTTCATTGTAAAATGAAGTGAAATCATCGCTTTTTATTTGGATCAATACTTTTTTGTTTTGAATTGAAGAAGCAGCATCTGTCGAATCCTCAATTCGCAATTCTGCTTTTAGCGGATCTCCTTTTCGATATTTGTTCGTTGATTGTTCCGAAATATCCGTAGATATTGCAGCCGCCAAACCGAGAAAGATTAATCCTATCCAGACATAATTTAGCATAATTGAATCCTTTATCTTGGTAATTTATCAGTTACAATATCATGAAACGGAAAAGAATAATTTCCGTTTTTATTCGCCGCAATAATTCTTATCAACTTTTCCTCGTTTAATAACTGCGGTAGTTCTACGGATATGGTTTTCTCTTTTTCCTTGAAAGTAAATTCGTTGGTTTCCGTAGAATCTACAAAAACACGTATCGATTTTTGATCAATTGAGGTAGAATCTAAAATGGAGTAAGTAGCAATCTGTTTTTTGCCTCTACTCACTTGCTCTTTAAAGACTATTTTAGGTATACCGGCTTTAAAGTAGCGACATAAGCCCTTAAATATTCCCCAGGCTTCAATTCTATTAAATTCTTCTAGTGCAAGAAGAGGTTCTTCCCAGGTACTGGTATGAAATCCTCCCTCGATTAAAACCGAAGGTATCGTTGTTAAGCGGAGAACCGAAAAGCCTTGCTTCGGATATATGTGGTAATCAGAGTACGTTCCATCGAAAGAACCAGGTCCACCGGAATTACGCATAGCATAAGCCAAGTCCCGTTGAATATATTTTGCTAAATCTTTTTCCATCGGTTCAAATTCGTAGTCTGATTCCGTTGCGTGGTAATAAGTAGAAGTATAATTAGTAGAATTGTCGCCTTCTTGTCCGGGAGCATTGCTATGAATGCTTATAAAGATATCAGCGCCGCTCTTATTGGCAATAAGTGATCTGTCTTTTAGCGCAACAGTTGTATCTTTATCGCGCGACATAATTACTTTGGCGCCGGTGAGTTGTAAGAAATTTCTCAAAGCCAATCCTACTCTAAGATTTACATCAGCTTCAATAGCTAATCCCTTTGGACCTTTATTTTTGCGGTCTTCACCTCCATGACCGGGATCAAGAAAAAAAGTTACATTGTTAAGATAGGGAGCGTAGAATTCAATATATTTTTGCTGTAGTTGGGCATCGGTTAGTTCTTTAGGCGTTTCGTAATAAAGTACCGGCGGTTGGGAACATCCGGTTAAGAATAATGCGATAAGCACGATGGTAAATAAAAGTCTCATAACTCCTCAGCTGATCGGTTAATAAATTTCACTTTATTTTAATTAAAAAATACAATTATTCCGGTTGTCAGCGAAATGACATTGCCTGCAATGATGCAGTGATTTCGAAAATTCTTTCTTTCTTATTTTCTGGGTCATTTCAATTACAAATTTTTCAAGTTGATCTAGTTCTTCAGTGGTGACGTGATGAGTAAATGACTCATCAGGAAATTTTGTAAAGATAATTTTTAAAATAAGTTTGTTGTACTCCGGCAATAATTTCTTCAAAATGAATGCATAAAAAGTTAACTGAAGAAAATAATCTTGTGATCGACTTTTAAGTTTATCAATTGGAACATTGTCTGTTTTATAATCAATTATAGTTATGGATCGATCAGAAAAAATCACCTTGTCTATTATTCCGAATAGATAAAAATCTTTTTCTTTTAAATAAACCTGGAATTCATTTTTATAATTTTCTTCATTCTTTAACTGTTTATAGATTTCAGAAGAATAAAATTTACTAAGTTCATTTACCAAAATGGTTTGAATATTTGCAACATGCTCTTGGGATGTTTTCAATTTTTGAGCACCGAAATAATTTTGTAGAAATAACTCAACTTCTCCAATAGCTAAATCCTTTTCTAATATTGAATGAATTAGTTTCCCCTTTGTTTCAGCTGGAATAACATTAGTCTGGTAATTATCCTTTATCGTCGGTTGAAGATTTTCCTCCGGTTCCAAGGTTTCAAATTCATAATTGGATTTCTGCTGATGATTGTGAAATTGATGATTTTTATATGCATCGTATAATTCATTGTAACCATACTCATAAGTTAGAAGATACTTGGTCGGACATTGATTGTATATCGCAACTTTGGATGCCGAAATAATTTCCCCTTTTTGAACGTCACTGATTTTTGTAAGATTAACATCATAGTTTTCTGATGGTGATTGTTTTTCATTTTGGAAATTACCGGTTAAAATAATTTCCTTTACAATGTTTACCTCAAAGGTTACCGGTTTGGTTACTTTTACTTCGCGATTTTCATTTTGATCAAGAAATACCAAGCTACTTTCTTTAGCTATTTGAGATTCTGTTAAATCAGATTTTAATCCTTGACTCAAAAAATAAAGAAAACTTTTTTGACGAAATTTGGCTTTTGGCTTTATTGTAGCTGAAAAATAGAGGTGGTTTTTTGCACGTGTAATGGCCACGTAAAAAAGTCGTTTCAATTCAGCAATTTCTTTTTTTGCCTCAAGAAAATTGTGCAGATCAACAATGGGAGGCGTTACATATTTTTGTGAGAAATTATTTTCGTTCGGGAGTTTTGCCATCAATCCAAATTCTTTGTTTACCTCAACCGCTTTGGTATTTAGATTACCGGAAACTCCTTCCTTGTTACACTCAAAAATAAATACTGCCTTAAATTCCAGACCTTTCGCTTGATGTACCGTCATTATTTTTATCGCGTCTTCGTCAACCGAAACTTGAGCTTGTCCCTCTTCTGCGGTGTCGGCAATTGCTTCTTTCAAATAACTTAGGTAATCAAAAACATTTCGGAATCCTTGTTTAAAAAAGTTTCTGGTGAGGTGGATCAGTTTCTCAAAGTTGGCAAGTTCTTTTTGTCCTCGTTTTCTTGCTGCGATAACAGAAAGATAATTGGTTTCTTCGCTAATTGTCCGAAGTAGAGTAACCAGATCGGAGGATTGAAGCGCATTTTTATGTTTTAGAAGAAGTGCAACGATTACGGAAATATGTTCATCATTTTTCGAAGTTACTATTAATTTATCCCAGAAGTTTTCTCCCGGTTTCAGACTGATAGCTAAAATATCTGAATCAGTAAGGAGGAAAAAGGGAGATCGCAAAATTCCAATTAATGCAGTCTCATCTGAAGTATTAGCTAAAAACGAGATGTAGTTAAAAAAGTCATAGATAATTTGTTGTTGATAAAATCCTTTTCCTTCCCATATAATATAGGGTATATCGAACTTTAAAAACATTTCTTCAAGCGAAAGGAACGAGCTCCGTTTTCGACAAAGGATTGCTATGTCACCAAGTTTTATTTGAGAAATCTCAGTAGAAATAAGTTTCACAATTTTTTTTGCAACTAATTCAGATTCTGAATCGGAATTACTATTTTGTTTTTCCTCGGCGAGCAGAATTTCAATCGAAGCTTCGAGTTCCTCCTTTTTTGCACAGATTAAATCGGTGTGTAAAACTTCATTGAAAAGTGGATTTGCATCCGCAAATAAATTTTGAAAGAGATGGTTTGTAAATGCACAAAGCATCGGTGCCATTCTAAAGCTTGCCGGTAATATTAAACTAAGACCCTCTTCAGCATTTATATCGTTTTTCGTTTTAGTAAATACTGAAAGTTCGGCATCACGAAATTTGTAAATACTCTGCTTTTCATCACCAACCACGAAAAGGTTTCCGGTTTTTAATCGTTCTAGTATTGGAAGAAAAATTTCATACTGAATTTCATTTGTATCTTGATATTCATCCACCATCAAATAATGATACTTTTGGGAAAGTTTTTGTCTTACATCTGGCAGTTCAAGTACATTTTTTGTTTTTATGAGAATGTCCTCGAAGTCGAGGTACCCCATTTCATATTTTTTGCTTTCGTAAATTTCCAAAACCGTATTAAACAGCAAGAGAAAGTTTTTACCGAAAACAGCAAGCTGCTTATGGAGTTTGGGATCGGTTGAAAAATTATCAAAGTCCGCAATAGATGCAAAATATTTTTCTACAACTGTAATATCATTAAACAACTCAACCGGTACTTTTCTACCCAAATAACCATCTTTTCTAACCGTCAATCCGCTGGTTAATATATTATTTTTGATGGTGACGAGTTTCTTGAAACTATCTAGGGGGGAAATACTTACTTTTAATTTCTGGAGTTGATCTTTTATAATTTCTGCAATGGGAGAATTATTTTTCAATGCAAATAAATTAATTCGTTCTACATGAAAAAGTATCTGATCAATTTGATGGAGAAAAATTTTGGAGAGATAAGATTCAAGATTTGTATTAAACCAACGAGTAATTTCATCAGGTTCTTTACTATAGACTTTTTTAGATAGTTCACTTACTGAATTACGATGGTTTATAGTATGTTCAAGTTGAGATGCTAAATTTTGTGATGAACCAAAAATTCTTATAAGCCATTTAAGAACAATATTTTTCTCCTCACTTCTTTCAAAGGATTTAAAAGCTTCATTCAACGAGAGATTGATTAGTTCTTTCGAAAGTGAAGCATCAATCGGAGAAAAGTTTGCATCAATCTCAGCCTCTATCGGGAACTCCCGTAAAATTTGTGTGCAGAATGAATGTATGGTAGAAATGTTGGCAGAGACCAACTGTTTTCTAAGCTGCTCATATTTCAAATATTCGTATTTGTTCTTAGCTTTTAACGAAGCCTCCAAAATACTTTTAGAAATTTTTGTGTATAATTCCCCCGCTGCTTTATCTGTAAAAGTAATGGCTGCTATTTGTTTGAGCGAAGTATTGGTATTTAAAAGAATTTCAAGAAAGCGTTGGGTAAGGACAAATGTTTTTCCCGAACCGGCATTAGCCGTTAAGGTTACATGTCTTCTTATTTCAAGAGCATTTTTTTGATCCTCGGTTAAAGTAGTTCTTGCCATTTGTTCAAGTATCTTTCGGCAGCCGGATTAAAAATGTGGTTCCATTTACAGAAGTTTCTTTAACGGTGATATCCCCATCGATACTTTCTGCAAACTTCTTTGCTAATTTAAGTCCAATTCCCATTCCGGTCGACTTTGTTGTAAAATTAAGATTGAAAATTTTATAAAGAAATTTTTCGGGAATTCCGCTTCCGTTATCCGAAATACTTATTAATAAATATTTCTCATCTTCATCAACTGAAAAAATTACTTCATCGGCATTTGCCTGGATAGAATTTCTGATAAGATTTATCAACATTCTTTTAAACTGAGAGGCATCTCCTGTAAAAAATACTGTTTGAGCATTGAATGTCAAGTTAATCGAAATATTTTCATCATTGAAAAGCAGAATGATTTCGTTCAAAGCTTTTTTTAATTCGATGCGACTGACGTTTGGTGAGGGCATTTTTGCAAAAGAGGAAAACTCAGATGCAATTTGACTTAACGTTTCAATCTGCGCCAAAATAGTTTCCGATACTTTTTCAAAAAGCGAATCAAAGTTTTTTGATTTCGATCGGTACATTGCCACTAATTGTTGCAACGTAAGTTTCATGGGTGTTAAGGGGTTCTTAATTTCATGCGCTACTTGTCTTGCCATCTCTTTCCAGGCTTGTTCACGTTCCAATTCGGCAAGTTCAAGTTGATTTTTTCTCAACTCTTCCGTCATGATATTAAAACCGCGGATCAATTCTTTCATCTCACCCATTGAATTATCATTGAGCATTACGTTCAAGTCACCATGTGCCACGGCACGAGTTGCACGGGTAAGTCTTCTTATTGGTGAAGAAATCTGATCGGCAAGGAGTGAACTGATAATTATAATTAATACAATAGCAAGAGAATAAACTCCAAACAGAAAGACGTTCACTTCAATAAAATTAAGCGCCACCGGTATTTGATTGAAATAATCATTTATTTCAAGTATAAGTTCGCGAGTACCAATTGTTATTGGTTTATAAAAAGAAAGAACTTCGTGGCTGCCGATAAACTGTTTGCGGAAAAATCCATTTTCCGAATGATCGTTTTTCCCTAAAATGAACGAAGTAATATTTTTGCTTATAAGAGCTGCGTCATAAAGATTCTCCTGCGAACTATAGAGCAATTGTGAATTTTCAAACACTGAAAAAGATAGGAGAAGATTTTTATTGGCTTCCTCAAAAATTTCCGATAATTCCTCTTGTTTATTACCAATTAATTGAGACTCAAAATAATTCTCGGCCAGGGTTGCTTTTTCCTTTAAAGAATTCTGAATCATTGAAATATTTTTTTCTTCTACACTGTTTTTATTGTACACGGCTAACGCTATGATTGGAAGAACTGCAATTAATAAAAATGCAAACAAAAGTTGAGCGCGAAAGGTTAACCGCAATTGTCCTTTTAATTTAGCCACAAAAAGGAGGAGTAAGATTAAGAGTAAAAATGTTGAATGTACGATAAACAGTTTAAAAAAGTTAAAAAGACTGAATGAAAAATCTTCTTCTTTTTGGGCAACAACCAAATAGGGATGATTCCCCGTGCTGGCACGAAGGATACCAAATCCCAACAAATTATCCGACGCTCCCTTGTAATTAATCCACCCTTCCTTTTCTTTCGAGAGATATTTGAACAATCTACCGGCATCAGTAATTGTAGGCAAAACATTTCCGCCTATGGGATAAATTTTATCCTCACCTAGCAAAAAGACATTGAAATTTTTTTCGTTTAATGAACGGAAGTTCAGTTCTGGTTTTTGAAATAAAGCTGCAGTTGCATTAATGTTCAATGCATTCTTTGGAGTGAAAATAACAGTTGATGCCGCATAACCAATTAGCTGGTTACGCTCTTTTATTGGAATAATCCCGTGTAAAACTTTTTGCCATTGTTTGGCTTTATCAGTCACATCAAAAATTTGCAAATTCCTAGTTAAAGCCGCCTGTGCAATTTGTGGCACCAGTTGTTCTTCTTGAACTCCGGTTGAAAAATATCCAAGGATTTTTTTTTGTTTATCTAGCAGAGTAATACTTGATAACACTTTTTCATCGTGCAGCGAACTTTGGAGCCATAAATCCAGTGCCAGTGCCGAATAATTTGTGGATGAAGAAAGATAAAAATCAATCAATTTTGGTTGTTCTACAATTTTTGAAAGTGACTCATTTAGTAAAAAATTCAAATAACTCTCTTGTGGGCGGGAAAGTGAAAGAGCTGTTCTTTTAAGCTCTTCTTTTTCAAGTTCTGTGTTAAAAAAGTTCATTAAACTTATGGTTAAGATTGAGGAGGAAAAAGAAACAATAAGAAGAAATTTAAATGTCTTAGTAGTGGTCAAAGTAGTAATGAAATAGACCAACAATGTTAATACAGTGGCAAACCCGAAAAGTAGTGTACTAATAAGTGGCTGTTTTTGAACCGAGACAAAAACGATAGAAGTAAGTAGAAAAATTGAGGCCGTATATATTATTTTTTGCCACTCCGAAAGCTTTTCTGGTAATGCAAGGTAAAATATTTTAATCAGTATTTGGATAAGCAAAATTGCAGAAAGTATAATTAAAAAAATTGCTATGTGCATAACAAGATGGGAAACTCCGGGAATAATATCTACGGTGTCAAAATAACGGAGTGAGGAATCGAAGACCACGCTTTTAACTGCTGCAGCGATTCCGCGAATTGAGAGAAGCAAAATTAAAAGTGAGAAGAGTGCTGCCGCTAACCGTACTACAAAATTTTTTACTTTCTTTTCTAGAAAGACATCTAATCGTTTTTTAGAAATGTGATAGATATAAAAAACTATGGCACAAAAGAAGAAAGCAGTCAGTAAAAATTCAAGTGGAGATTTTACAATTCCTCCCGCAAAGGCGGAGGAGAAGTAATTTGGATTAGTTAATCCTTCAGAAAAGTAGTCGGCTGGAAAGTTTAGAACAAACAACATCCAGCGTAGAAAAATCAGAAAAACAATTACAAGGGTTGGTTTTATTAGTGGAATTTTTAATTGTTTCGTTTCATGCCGTACAATAAAGCCGAGGAGAATAATTCCGGTAATAATAAAAAGTGATTGAGCTCTACCCGTATTTTCTTTAAACGTTTTTAATTCGGCTTTAAGAGTAGGTTTTGCAACGGTTATCAAACCGATTTTTTGTCCCTGGTTGTTTGGTATTTCGAATGAAAAATAGCGTCCATCTAATGATTTTGCCTTCGAAGGTGAATACAAAACTTCGATACCACACTCAAATGTATTTTCTAATTCAGTCGAAAAATTATTTTCGGGTGAAAAAGTTTTGCTGAGATAATCGGTTTCAAAAATTGTTGAAACAATAAGCTGATATTTTCCCCCTCGGATGAAAATTTGATCACTGAAACAGAGCAGTGTTTGAAGAGGAGTAGATCTAAAAAAAGTAGATTTTGCTTTTACATTCGATTCCCAAATTTCTTTTCCAGTTATTCCCGACTGAACATTTGTAAAAATTTCGGTCTTTGTGGAATCCAAAAGAAAAATCTGAAAATCTAAAAATCTTTCTTCCTGCAGTAATGATTTAAGGGAGACCAAAGATAAATTCTTATTCTCTGTTACGAAATCCGAAATCGCCTTTGCAGTATTAATAAGAGATGTTTGTCTTTTTTCAAAGTGTGTCAGTGAAGTTTTTTGGATGCTGGTTAATTTACGTTGCAGTTCATCATTCCATGTCTCCTTTTTATGTTGCACCAAGGTTGGACTTATAAAACCAATAAAGATGAATACAAAGAAAATTGAAGCAAGAAAAACGTATAATTTTTTTCCCCCTTGTAGATACGCCGATATTTTATCTCTTACTATTTTATAGTAATAAGGGAAATTTTCCACTTGGCTCCCGAAAATTCTACCGAAATGAAAACTTGTGCAGTCTCTTTTTTATTTTTGTTCTCAAAGGTAAAGAGACCAGTAGCAAATCCGTTCTCCGATTCACTTTTTTGTGTATATTTAAAATTTATCGGCTGATTGATCTGAAAAAAATCCTGTAGAATATAATAAGCTTGATTTCCGCTGTAAAATCCATTTACCCCATTTGAGAGACTTAAATAAATTTGAGAGGGGAAATAGCGGGAAATCAAAGAAACATTTCCGGATGAAAAAGTTTTTTCAATATCCGAGAATATCTGAATCTCTTTTTTCTGATTTTGAATTCCGCTTACCGACTTTGCCTCTGATACAACTGCTGTAAACAAGACAATCAGCAAAAAGGGGATTATGGTATGTTTTACAAATTTCTTCATTACTTTGAGGAAAATTAAACAATCTTATAGACTTATCTAAACACAAAAATCGTCGAAATAAAAAAGAAATGTCAATCTTATTTTGAGAAAGATTGACATTTCGGTTATGTTATCCCCACAGTTTTTACTAACATTATTTACTGCTTCTGATCGGTCTTTCTAATATGCCTCGTTTTTGATTTCCGCCGGATACTTTTAGTTGTGGATTTCCTTTAACTAACTGGAATGCCCAATCAAAAACTATTCTATCTCGTGTAATGCTTTTAACCCGGATCTTTGCGAAATGATTATCCCACGTCCAAATAACATAAGTATGTCCAACAACAGCAACGGCATCTTTTGATGGGGACCAACCGGTTTCTGGAGCAAAGGCTATATCATAAATATCCGTCGTTGAACCCATATCCTGGATGTCGGTATCCTTATAAACATCAAGGTAAGGGGTACCGTTGTAAACGTCGAAGAAGAAATCTACCAAACTCGAATCATCGAACGCAACAACAGAGTATGTTGTAAAACTGTAACCCGAATTATCTGGGAATTGATTGTAGTCAAAAATGCTTTGATTAAATCCCTCAGGTCTTGGGGTTGCGTAAGCAACATCCGGACTTAATTCGCTTTCGTTGTTGTTATAATCGTATGCGGTAACTGCGTAATAATTCAGTATGCCATTTCTGGCTCCATCGTCGATGAAATAATTATTTTGAGTGGTACCTATCAATTCATATTTGCCGTCATATGAACCACTGTAGTAAACGTTATAACCGGCAATATCTCGTTCACGATTGTCATTCCATGAAAGATCAACGCGATTATCTCCATTAAGAACTTGGACTCCGGTTGGAGGACTTGGAGGAACGTTATCATAATAGTCGTTCATGTAGCTTTCATCACATGAAGTAATTCCTAATGTAAGGAATAATAAAACGGAGATCATATATATTTTTTTCATGGCTTCACCTTTTTAATGCTTTACTTATTACTTAGCAAATTAAGAGCCAAACATTTTTAATCTTTTTTGTCGAAAACCGAGAGAAATTTGAACGGTTGTAGAATTCTCTATACAGATGTGTCTTTTCTAATTGAACAGAAAGAGAAAATTGAAGGAAATTGTTTTGAAAAATTTAATAAAGTAGTATAATTCGTTACACAATAAATACTTTTTCTGTCAATTGAAACCAGGGAGTGATAAATGAATCTTGACGCACTAGTTTTTGGAGCGCATCCGGATGATGCGGAGCTTTCAATGGGCGGTACAATTGCAAAACTTACCTCGCATGGCTTAAAAGTTGGTCTAATCGATCTTACAAAAGGAGAAATGGGAACAAGAGGAACCTCAGAAACACGCCAAAAGGAAGCGTTTCGAGCGGCAATTGCCCTCAAAATTATTAATAGAGAAAATCTCTATATACCGGATGGAGAAGTTACTGTTTCAAAAGAAAATTTAACAAAAGTTATACGTGCTATGCGCAAATTTAAACCTAAAATTATCTTCGCTCCTTACAAAAACGACCGCCATCCGGACCATGTTCAAACAAGTGAACTTGTTAAGCAAGCTTACTTTTTTTCCGGAGTGTTAAAAGTTAAAACGTTTGATAAAGAAAAAGCACAGGATGCTTACCGCCCTAAAAAACTTTTTTATTACATGCAGACATACACTTTTGAACCAAGTTTTATCGTTGATATTACCGATACATTTGAAACAAAAATGAAAGCGGTTAAAGCGTATGCAACTCAATTTTTTAACCCCAAAAGTAAAGAACCGGAAACTTATATCAGTTCACCTGAGTTTATAAAGTTTATTGAAGCACGGGCTGAGTTTTATGGATTCAAGATCGGTAAGCAATTTGGAGAACCTTTCTTTACTGAAGAAGAAGTAGAACTTGATTTAGTCAACACGATAAAAGGAATTGCACACTCCAAAGCTGAGAAATAAAAATAAAAAAAGGCAGTTTTGAAATCATTAAAACTGCCTTTTCTTTCGATCAAATTTTTTACAAACCTTGATACATTCCTTCGATTAAATTTTTATACCGTTCTTCAATAACTTTTCGTTTAAGTTTTAAGGTTGGAGTAAGTTCACCGGTTTCTAAACTGAATGGTGTATCAAGTAGAGCGAATTTTCTGATCCTCTCAAAATTGGCTAAATTTTTCTGGAACCTTCCCAATTCTTCATCCATCAGGTCGTAAATTTCTTTTACGTCAACCAGATCGTTGTTGGTTTTATACGGAATGTTATGGCTATCGGCGTATTCTTTTAATGCCTCAAAATCGGGTACGATTAGGGCTGATAAAAACATTCTTCTGTCTCCGATCAGCACGAATTGATCAATATATTTACTTGCAAGAAAAAGATTTTCGATAGGCGTTGGGGCAATGTATTTACCACCTGATGTTTTGAAAAGATGTTTCTTTCTATCAGTGATCATCAAGAACCCTTCTGCATCAAATACTCCGATATCTCCCGTGTGGAGCCATCCGTCTTTGATGGTCTCTTCAGTTTCTTTTTTGTTTTTATAGTATCCTTGCATTATTGAAGCGCCGCGAGCAAGAATTTCTCCATCGCTGGCAATTTTAACTTCTACAGAAGCAAACGGTTTACCAACTGTTCCGAATTTGTAATTATCTAACCGGTTTGCTGCAATAACAGGGGAAGATTCCGTTAATCCGTATCCTTCAATAATAGAAATACCAACGGCTTCAAAAAATTCTCCAAGTTCTCTCGCAAGTGCTGCACCGCCGGAAATGAAGAAACGAAGTTTGCCACCTGTTTTTTCGCGGATTTTTTTGAAAACCAACGTATCAGCTAATTTATGTTGAAGCGACAATCCGATTGGAGGATTACCATTCTTTCTTGACGAATGATATTTCTTTCCGGTTTCGATTGCCCAGTTGAAGATTTTTTGTTTCTTCGCAGGCTGACTTTCAATATTCTTGATAACTTTTGAATAAATCCTTTCAAACAAACGAGGAACACTTGTAACAATTGTCGGATGAACTTCCAATAAATCTCCCGCAACTGATTCAATGCTGGTAGCGTAACAGATCATTGCACCTGAAGAGAATGCTGTGTAATAACCAGCCATTCGCTCAAAGATATGGCAAAGGGGAAGAAATGAAAGAAAAACATCATCTGGTCCGATAGGGAAAGCTTTAAGTGCATCGTGAACATTTGTAACGATATTTTTGTGTGTTAGCAAAACTCCTTTTGGCTCACCTGTTGTTCCCGAAGTATAAATGATTGTGCAAAGATCATTTTCTTTAATTCGTTTGCGCTGTTCGGTAAAAAATTGAGGATTTTGGCCTTTTGCCCGAGCTCCTTTTTCTTGAACCGATTGAAATGAATAAATGCTCGATTCATTTGGAGAATCTTTTTCATTCATCACAAGAATGAATTTTAAGGTGCGACAGTTATTCCGAACCTTCAAAATTTTATTAAGCTGAAATTTATTGGAGACGATAACTCCCAGCGATTCAGAATTATTAATTATAAATTCAATTGAATCAGCTGTGAGCGATGGATAAAGGGGGACATCAACTGCGCCCAGACCAAGTATTGCCATATCGGCGTAAACCCATTCAGGCCTGTTTTCAGCGATAATGGAAACTTTATCACCAGGTTTCACTCCGAGGGATTGCAATCCATATGCTAAATTTTCAGTTTCTTCTTTTAATTGAGAGTACGAAATACCCACCCATTGATTATTGACCTTGTGTTTCAACAAAGGTCTTTCCATTTTTACCCCATAATCTTCTGTTAAAAATTCGTAAAGTTCCGGTATAGTTTTGTACGGTTTTAAAATGGGCATAGTACACTCCTATTTTGATTTGGTTACTAATAATTATTTAGAAACACTTCAATAATAAATATTCTTTCGGAAGTAAACCAACAAAATTTTTCATTTTCCCGCTTTGCTTAAAATTATGAAACAAAGAAAGAAAAAAATATAATATTCACTTGGATTGGTTTGGTATTTTCCATACGAGAAATTTTTCCACTTGACAATAAGTTCAATTAGACTAATTTTACAAATGAGATGACAAAACTTTTTAGGAACATATCACTAATAACGTTGACTGTATTGTTTTTTATAATCAATACGGGATTTACGGTTTCACTCCATTTTTGCCAGATGGAGCGCACAGCTTCATTGTCTTCGTGCGGAATGTGTGAGACTCCTGACGACATGAAATGTTCAGACGAAATGTCATCTTCAGATGAATTAGTGATAACACAAACTCCTCACAAATGTTGTGAAGTAAAAGTCGCTACTATTATCGGCACTGATGAATATCTTCTTGCCCAAATTGAACCAACTATAAAATTGGTTCAAATGGATATGATTCCTCTTACAATTCAACTGGATGGATATTCAACTGATTTTTTCCCCTGCTTTTTTTCTGATTCTTCACCACCAACAGATACTTCACCCGAACTTTTCCTCTCTAATCATAACTTCAGAATTTGATCTTTCCAAATTCTAAGCATTGAAGCGTTTAATTCGCTTCTCTGTTTACGATTTCTTTTTAAATGTATTTACATTTTAAGTTGATTGATTTACCCAATAATGGTCAAATAATCAACAAAATCGATATAATAGAATTTGGAGTTTTTAATGATAGAAAAAATAATTGAATGGTCTTCGCAAAATAGATTTCTAGTGATTCTAATTTATCTGTTGGTTATCGCTGCCGGAATTTACAGCGTTATAAATCTTCCGGTTGACGCTATTCCAGATCTTTCAGAAAATCAGGTAATCATTTTTACAGAATGGATGGGAAGATCTCCGGAGATAGTTGAAAATCAAGTTACATTTCCGATCGTATCCGGATTACAAGGTTTGCCGAAAGTAAAAGCTGTCCGCGCAACATCAATGTTCGGAATGTCTTTTGTCTTTGTCATCTTCCAGGATGGAGTTGATACTTATTTTGCACGCACACGCGTTCTTGAAAGAATGAACACAATTCAAGCGCAATTACCATCAGGTGTTGTCCCTTCTCTTGGACCGGACGGAACGGGTGTCGGTCATGTTTATTGGTACACCGTTGAAGGAAAAGGATACGATCTCGGGGCGCTTCGTTCTATTCAAGATTGGTATATCCGTTACAAACTTTCCTCGGTTGACGGTGTTGCAGAAGTTGCCAGCATTGGCGGATTTGTAAAACAATATCAAGTTGATGTCAATCCTAATGATCTTCGTGCATATAACTTAACCGTAGCCGATGTTGTAAACGCTGTTCAAAGAAGCAATAATGAAGTCGGCGGCAAAATATTGGAAGTAAGTGACGCAGAATATTTTGTACGGGGACAGGGTTATATTAAATCCAAAGATGATGTAGAAAATACCGTTATCAAAACTTCCTCAAACGGAATTCCTATCCTTATTAAAAATGTTGCTTCCGTTGCATTGGGGGGAGATATTCGCCGCGGTGCTCTTGATAAAAATGGCGAAGGAGAAACCGTTGGTGGAATTGTAGTGATGCGAACCGGAGAAAACGCGCAAAAAGTTATTGATCGTGTAAAAGCAAAAATAAAAGAAATTTCTCCCGGTTTACCGCCTGGAATCGAAATCGTAACTTCTTACGATAGAAGTACGTTGATCAAAGAAGCAGTGGGAACTCTCGAACGAGCCTTAATTGAAGCCTCAATCACCGTCTCAATAATGGTGATGATCTTTCTTCTCCACTTTAGAAGCATCGTTAGAATTTTAATCGAACTGCCAATTGCAATTCTTATTGCTTTCATTTTAATGTATCTGTTTGGCATTTCTTCCAATATCATGTCGCTTGGAGGGATCATTTTAGCTGTTGGAGTAATAGTTGATTCTTCCATCGTGCTGGTAGAAAATGCCTATAGAAATTTGGCAAAAGCAATGGAAGAGAAAGGGGAGTTAACACCGGAAGAATATAAACGCATTTCGATTGATTCAGCAAAGCAAGTTGGCAGAGCAATCTTCTTTTCTGAATTAATCATTCTAGTTTCTTTTCTTCCCGTTTTTCTTTTAACCGGACAGGAAGGAAAATTATTCCATCCGCTAGCTTACACAAAATCTTTTGCAATGTTAGGTTCAGCGATTGTAGTAATTTCGTTAATACCGGTTTTGATGATAATGTTGATGCGAGGTAAGTTCAAACCGGAAGATAAAAATCCAACAACCCGCTTTTTCATAAAATTATACGAGCCGGTTATTCATTGGGTACTTAAACACAGAAAGCTTACTATCGCAATAAATGTAATCGCTCTCTTTATTACAGTTCCAATGATCCTTAATACCGGAAGTGAGTTTATGCCCCCACTTGATGAAGGATCAATTCTTTACATGCCGGTAACGCTTCCGGGGGCATCAATCACCGAAGTAAACAGAATTCTTCAAGAACAAGATAAAATTATTAAGTCTATTCCAGAGGTTCATCATGTGCTTGGAAAAACCGGACGTGCCGAAACCGCTACGGATAATGCGCCCCTGAGTATGATCGAAACAATCATTCTTTTAAAACCTAAAAGTGAATGGAGACCAGGCATTACTAAACAAGACATAGTGGCAGAACTCGATGCAAAGTTGCAATTTCCCGGTGTGCGTAATGGCTGGACTCAACCGATCATCAATAGAATTAATATGCTGGCAACCGGTGTGCGGACTGATATAGGTTTTAAGATTTTTGGAACGAACTTGGACACGCTTGAAGCATACGCCATCAAAGCGGAAAAACTATTAAAAAAAGTAAATGGTGCTGTAGATGTTGTTGCTGAGCGTGTACAGAATGGTTATTACTTAGACATTCAAGTTAAACGTGATATTGCCGCCCGTTATGGCATAAACATCCGCGATCTTCAAGATATTATTGAAACTGCAATCGGCGGGCAAAATCTTGGTGTTGTTATTGAGGGAAGAATGCGTTTTCCGATTAGAATGCGCTATCAAAAAGATTACCGCGATAATATTGATGAGTTGAAAAACTTAATTGTACCTATTGCTTTAGCAAATCCAATGGCTGCACAAGCTTCATCAAGTTCAATGAGTGGTGGTGGTATGAGTAAGAGCAATTCTAGTGGAATGTCTTCAATGGGAAGTTCTGTTCAAGCAAGTGTTATTCTTCAAACGTCGGACAATCAAAAAGAATTTTCACTTACAAGTGTTAACCAATCCGGTGTAACTTATCTTCCGCTAGCCGAATTGGCAGATATCAATCTAGTAACCGGTCCACCTATGATTAGTAGTGAAGACGGCATGTTACGTTCTATCGTTTTTATGAATACACGCGGACGCGATATGGGAAGTGTTATGGTGGATGCGAAGAAAGTAATTGAAGGAGGTTTAAATCTTCCCTCTGGTTACTCCTATACGTGGAGTGGACAGTACGAAAGTAAAGTTCGTGCTCAACAAACACTTGAAATTATTATGCCGATAGTTCTTATTGTTATATATCTTCTTCTTTACGTGACATTAAAAAATTATGTGGAAGCAGCGGTCGTAATGTTGTCAGTTCCCTTCGCACTTATTGGGGGAATGTACATGGTTTACATTCTCGGATATAATTTTTCAGTTGCGGTTTGGGTCGGATTTATTGCCTTATATGGTTTAGCCGTAGAAACCGGAGTGGTGATGGTTATTTATCTCCATGAAGCTTTGGATCGAAGAATTCGCGATCACGAAAAGGGAAAGAGAGGAGCGATAACTAATCAGGATATCTATGAAGCGACTGTTGAAGGATCGGTTTTAAGATTAAGACCAAAACTGATGACAGTTTTCACCTCAATGGTAGGACTCGTTCCGATAATGTGGGCAACAGGTACCGGTTCTGACGTGATGAAGCCCCTTACCGCGCCAATGATCGGTGGACTATTGACTTCAGCAGTTCATGTTCTTGTAGTAACTCCAATATTATTTGCAATTATGAAAGAACGCGCGCTCAAAAAAGGAACGCTTGAAATTTCAAAAATGGCCGACTGGATGAAAGAAGGAGAAAGCAATGTTTAATAATAGATTGATGATGGTTAATGTAAAACAAATAGTTAATGTGATCACAACAAAATTGATGTTGATAATTATTTCCCTTTCAATGATTGAGGTGAATGCACAGGCTGTTGATTCATTAGTAGCAGAAGCTGTAAGGAATAATCCCCAGTTGAGGTCACTTCAATATAAAATAACCGCATCGGAGAAGAGGAGCGAATCGGTTAATACTCTTCCAGCACCGAATTTTTCTGTTGAGTTTTCTCAGGTGCCTATAAATTCTACTGATTTTCTCAATCAATCCATTTCGAACAACTTTGGTTTATCGCAAATGTTTCCGCTGGGTGGAAAGTTAAATGCAATGGCGGAAGTTGAACGAAAAAATACTTTGGTTGAAGGAAATAATTACGAGATATATAAAATCAATCTTACAGCTCAAGTTAAAATGTCTTACTACACACTCTGGTTGATTGATAGAAAGCTCGACGTCCAGAAAAAAAATAATGTTTTTATAAATGATGTGATTAAATCGGTTGAATCCTCTTACTATACAAACAAGATCAATCAAGCTGATGTGCTTTCTTTGCAAAGTGAAATTGCATCGAATGAAACGCAGTTGCTAATTCTGGAAAAACAAAAAGAAGCGGAGATTTATAAAATCAATAAACTTCTTGGACGCAGTCTTGAGTCAAAAGATGTTTTTGCATTAACAGATTTTTCACCGGAGATACTTTCAACTTCTCAATCCGAATTAGAAGAAGTTCTCAGGACATCAAATCCTTCTTTAAAAAAGATGGATCGAATGATCGAGATGAACAACGCAATGATCGAAGCTAACAACCGTGAGTTGATTCCCGATTTAATGGTTCAAGGAATGTTCATGAGAATGCCTCGTGGAATGATTCTAACTTCAAAAGTAGATGTAATGATGATTGAGCCAAAGACAGAATACATGTATTCTTTGATGGCTTCAATTAATCTTCCGTTTGCTCCCTGGTCTATCAACAAATACAAAGCGAAGGAGGAGGAAATAATTGCAGGTATAAGTAGTATCGAATTTGAAAAGAATGATATGCAGCGTGAAATGGATTCTCAATTAAAAGCTGCGCTCGTTAAATATAATACCGCTCTTGACTTAACAAAACTCTATAGCGACAAAGTTATTCCGCTATACAGCAATGCCGCTAAGTCACAAGTCTCGGCATATCAAAACAACCGAACAGGTGTTACAACAGTGATTGATGCATATCGAATGTTGCTGATGCAACAAATGAATTTTTACATGGCAAAAGCAGACACCCAAATGTCACTCGCTGAAATTGAAATGATGTTGGGTACTGCACTCAAGAAATTTTAGAAACTATTATGAAAAATTTTAAAAGTATAAACAAAGGAACAAAAATGAAAATATTTAAATATATCTTCATATCGCTTTTCGCACTCGCTTTCATTTTTTCTTCATGCTCCAAGTCTGAAGAAAATAAGAAAGATCAGCATTCCCTCGAGAAGCGAAAAGAATATTACACTTGTCCAATGCATCCTGAAATAAAATCGGACAAACCTGGAGCTTGCCCAATCTGCAATATGGATTTGATTAAAAAAGTTGCAGACGAAATTGAAAAACCGGCAAATGATCAGGAGATGTCGAGCATAGTGACGCTTAACAGTAAAAAGCAAATGCTTGCAAATATTTCAACAATAATTGTAAAAAAAGAAAACCTTCAAGAACAAGTTACGGTCTACAGTTACTTGGATTTTGCAGAAAACAATCGTAAAACAATATCGGCACGGTTTAACGGAAGGATTGAAAAACTCTATGTTGATAAAACGGGGGACAATATAAAGAAGGGTCAACCGCTTTTTGAAATCTACAGTCCGGATTTAGTGCAAGCGCAAAATGAATATTTAATTGCGTTGAATAACCCATTGAATAATGGATCTCTTGTTAAAGCTTCTAAAAAGAAGTTAGAAATTTTTGGACTAACTTCTGATCAGATTCAATCACTTGAAAAGACAAGGGAGATAAATCTCACGGTAAAATATTTTTCACCGGTAAGCGGAACGGTAATTGAAAAGAAAGTTCAAGAAGGGATGTATGTTAGCGAAGGTACGGTTATATATGATGTAGCCGAACTTTCAACGCTTTGGAATATTGCTGAAGTGAATGAAAATAATTTGTCAAACATAAAAGTTGGAAGCCCGGTAAAACTTCACTTACGTGCATATCCCGGTGAGGAATTTAATGGAAGAATTACTTTTATCTATCCCGTTGTTAATACGCAGTCGAGGACTGTGAAAGTAAGAAGTGAGCTGTCGAGTTACGGAGGTAAATTAAAACCCCAAATGTATGGAGAAACAGTATTTAGTAAAGTTGGTGGAGGGGGAATCCTTGTTCCCGCGGACGCAGTAATAATAGCCGGAAAAAGATCAGTCGTTTGGGTAAAAACCAGAGATGGAATGTTTGAATCACACAATGTTGTTCTCGGGAATCGCTTCGGAGATAAATATCAAATTCTTTCGGGGTTAAATGAAGATGATGAAATTGCCGTAACCGGAGGTTTCTTGATCGACTCGGAGAGTCAACTTAAAAATGGAACTCCTTCGGATCATCAACATGGTGCGAAGGATCAAAGTAAAGCTTCTTCCAATAAAATGAACGGAATGGAAATGTAAAATGTTTTCAAGTAATAAATACAAACAATAAAAAGGAGTTCAACATGAACACAACAAAATCCCGAAATATTCTTGCCGTTTCCTTAATTGTGGCAGGATTGACTTTTTTTAGTCCATCAAACTTGTTTGCACAAGAACACAAATCTTGTTGCGGTGATGGAATGGAAAAAGATGTGGTAGCGATGAATTCAGCATCAGCTGATTCAACAAAGAAAATGGATATGAAACACGACATGCACAATATGAAAATGGAAAAACAAAAAAGTGCTGAAACTGTTTCAATTGTTCGCGAAGGAAAAATTGATCTTAAGGCAATCGATATGAATAAAGATGGAAAAGTGTTTCAATGTCCAATGGATTGGAATGTTATTTCCGACGCAGCAGCCAAGTGTCCGGAATGCAAAATGAAGTTAAAAGAAGTTTCTGTTAAAGAAGCAAAAAAGAATTTGCTGGAAAATGATTATAAAGTTAAATAGAGAAAAGAAGATTAGCTGTGTAGGTAAATGCTACGCAGCTAATCTTTGTGTAAACATCATTTCCAATTTTTCTCTTTGTGCTGCTATAAAAGAGGGGATCGATTCAAGGTTTTCGTTTTGATACGCAATTTCTTTGGAGATCTCTAAAATATAATCCATACCTGACTCAAGATTCTCTTTGAACGTTTTAAGATACGTTATTCCTGCACCGTCGAGTTCAGTTGTTTTTAAAAGATTTTCAAAATAATTAACATACAATTCAACTTCCTGACAGAACATGTGAGGACGTGAAGTAGAGACAAGAGATTCTCCTCTCCCGTAAATATGATCTATCATTTCTCTTAAAGTATATTCTTTGTTCCACCAAACGACATTTGGTCCTGGGCAAATAGCTTGGGGTGTTAAACCTCTTGGTTGAATACCAAGAGCCATGAGCGCACTGTTACCAAGATGGACGCACAAACAAACTTTTTCAGCAGCTCTCTCTTTTAGTTCGCCCTTTTCAGAATTAGAAATTGCTGATTGTGAAATTGAATCATATTTTTTAATAAGAAATTCTGTTGATGCAGTACAAATTGCTTTTTCCGAAAATTCTTTATTTGAAGTGAGAAAACCTTTTGGGCATGACGATCCAGGTTTAGCTTGTGTCGATTTTTCTTTCGTCCAAACTTCAGAACCGGTATTTCGTAAATTATTAAACGGTACGCCAAGAGGTGAAGCGTTGCTTAAATAAAGATCATCTTTTTTTGCGTTCTTTAACAAGTTAAGAGTTTCACTGTCAACACAAGTTGCTTCGGGCACTAATAGAAACGGGCTTCCCCAACCGACGGAGTCGCATCCGAAATCTTCGATCAATCTTTTTGCTTCACCGTCCGTTCCAACACCGCCTTGAACAGTAATAAGCGGTTCGTTTTTTTTAGCTTTTTCAGGATAATCCAGTCCAACTTTTTCATAAAAGCTTTGCACAATCGGCTGAAGCTGTGATGTTAAAAGTTCTTTCTTCTCACGAAATTCTTTTAAAATTGATGGAAGTAAATAACCTTGTGAAGCAAATGCGTGTCCGCCACAGTTCAGACCGGATTCAATTCTGAATTCACTAATCTCCAAACCTTTTGAAGCTAAAAATTTTCCTTGAATCAAAGCTGAACGAAAATCACTTACCTTAATGGTGATTTTCTTTTTTAGGTCACCTGTTTTGTCTCTATAAAAATCTTGAAATTTTGAAATGTATCCGTACAAGCCACGGTTAAATCCGGCGGAGAAAACAACGGAAGAACTTAAACAGCTATTTGCAAATCCGCGTAGCGCTGCTTTTGCATCGCTAAATTCCTCACTCAACATGCTTCCGGCTCTGTCATAATTTGTCTTATCAAGTTTGGCCATTATGTTTACATCAATTGAACCGGGATGAATGAGTTTTGTCAGTTCATCTGCAAAGTTCGTTCGTTCGAAATCATCTTTCATCTTTAGAAGTTTTGCATACGCTGATTTTAAAGGACTACTATCCGGCAGCATTTCAAAATATTTGCTTTTTTCGTTGCGCTCAAAAAACGGTTGTTTTTTTATCTCTTCTACTTTTTGATGAACGATTTTAGAAACAACATCTAAATAAGCGCTGATTCTTTTTGCTCTTCCATCCGGTTCAAAGCGAAGAATAGGATGATATGGGAAGTTGAATTTTTCACAATAATATTTTCTGATTTTTTCAATAAGCAGATCATCCACAATTGAAATAACAGATGAAATGCCATAATGAGCGACACGAATCGGCGTGTCGATTGAATAACCCGTGCCCATTACGGGAATATGAAATGAATGATAATTTTTGTTCATAGAAACTTTTTAGTGAATCAGCATTCTCGGTTTGTGATCCGCTTCCGGCAGATTGTGGGATGAAAATGATGAAAGGTGAAACATTAATGATTACGTAGAGTAAACTAATTACATTAATAAGAAAAACCAAACCAAAAGGAGTGAACGAATGTGGAGTTTTATTTCCGCTTTATAACAATAACAGTTGCGTCGTCAAAAATACTGTTCTCACCAACGAATCTTTTCAACTCTGTTAGGATACCCTCTTTAATCTCTTTGCTTGAAAGATGCGAGTATTTAGAGATGACGTTTTTTAATTTCTCTTCGCCAAATTCTCGATCAAAAGTGTTTCTGCTTTCGATAAGACCGTCTGTAAAGAGAACAAAAATATCTTCGCTTTTTGCCTCAATAAAAATTTCCTTAAGATTCTCATTAAAGATAGCTTGATTCGACAATCCGATTCCGATTCCTTTTGGTTGAAAGAATTCAAAACTATGTGAGGCTCGTGTATATTTATAAAGAGGTAAATGTCCGGCGCGGGCAAAATTGAAATTTCCTTCTTCATTAAGTGAAAGTACAGAGGCTGTAAAGAAGTTTCCTACTTTTATTTTTTTGTAAAGTTCACAATTTAATTGAGAAAGAATTTGTGTTGGTGATTGGAAAAAATTTCCCAGAAGATGGAATGCTGCCTTTATTTGAAGCATATACAAAGCGGCTCCAAGTCCTTTGCCGGAAACATCGCCGATGATTATATGTTTTAGTTTGTTGTTGGTTGGGTCGCATGAAAAGTCGAGATAATCGCCGCCAACTTCTTGAGCCGTCTCGTAAAAAAAATCAATGTCATAAAATTCATTTTGGGGTGACTCTTTCGGCAAAGCATTTATTTGAACATCGCGCGCAACCTCTAATTCATTACGCATGATAAGTTTGTCGGCGAGTTCAAAAGCCAACAAAATATTTACACCTATAAAACCGATCACTACATAAAACCAGAGTGCATGCTGCCAACCCCAAAGGAAAAGAAAAAGAATCGCCAAATAGATAAATCTTCTAGCCGGATTCAGCTTTAGGAGAAACGCAATAAAAAGATTTTTAGCGAGTATCAAATATCCCATGGATTTACGCTTTGTAGGAGCTTTCTCAGCGTATTTGGAGTAAAAAGAGAGATAAGCAGCCGCATCTTTTGTAACCAGCTGTCGTACTTCTTTTACGGAAATATCCGAAGTTAAAATGAGATATAAGTCTTTTAATTTTTTTGCAGTACCGTTAAACATAAATCAGCAGAATTTTTTAATTAAATTACATGGCAAATGTAAATAATATTTTGCTACTTATTCTAACGGAGGAAAAGAAGTTTAAGCGGCAAGGTCGGGGCAGTTGAATAGTGGAAAGTAATAAATTGAAAGTCTTATTTTAGGCGGAATTGGATATTTGCAGAAACAATTGATGATTTTGAATTTTATTAACTCAACAGAAATACCGGTATAAAAAACCACTTTAAAATGGATGTTCACATGATGTTATTAGAATACGTGTTTTATAAATTTTATCGTTCTTCACAAATATTTGACTCAGATGATATCCCAGAATGGAAGGCTGTACTTTTTTTAAGTTTAATTCATTTACTTAACTTTATCGTAGTTTTTGTTGAGACACCTCTAAGAAAAATATTAAGGGAATTGACAGAAGTTACATATTTCGAAGAAAAAGTAAAGATTGTTGTGATTTATGGTATTCTAGTTTTCTTCAATTACCATTTATTTGTAAAAGATAAAAAATATATAACAATAGAAAAAAAATTCAAGAATGAAAGCAAAAAAAATAAAATTATAGGTACCATCTTCGTAACAAGTTATGTGATTTTTTCAAACGTGATAATTTTTCTTACAGCAAAAAAATAGCAAAATTTTGAATATTAGAATGGTGATACCGACAAAAATATTTAATTCTTTGGACCGCTTATTTAATATCGGCTAAAAAATGGAACTAACATTCACTGAAAAGATTTTCAATCAGCTTTAAATATCTCAATCTTGAACGATTAAAAAGTTAATCATGTAACGAAAGAAACAAGCATGACAAAATTACATCGAAATATTTGTGAAGGAATTATCTTTAACCTCGACCAGATATTTTTTAAGAAAAAATTTGCGGATAAAGCTATTGAGCAATCGTTGAAATCCAATAAAAAATGGGGAAGCCGGGACAGAAAATTTATTGCTGAAGCAACCTACACAATCGTCCGCTACTGGCGAATGTTAAACGAGATGATGCGCATTACTGCTGAAGAAAACAGCGATTATCTCTGGAAACTTTTTGCCGGTTATCTTCTCTGGAAAAATATTCCTCTGCCACTGTGGGATGAATTTTCTGCAATAAACCAAGATAAAATTTCGATAGAAAAAAACAGTAAATTCAGCGAAAGAAAAATTAAGGAATCAATTCCCGATTGGCTTGATGAGTTGGGAGAAAGGGAATTAGGGGACAAATGGGATTCTGAAATTGCCGCGTTAAATAAAGAAGCTCCGGTTATTCTTCGCTCAAATACATTGAAAATCTCAAGAGAAGCTTTACAGCGAAAATTCTTAGAAATCGGAATTCAAACTTCTCTACTCGATTTTACCAACGATGCACTGTTGGTTAAGCAGCGGCAAAATCTTTTTAAAACTTCATACTTTCAAGATGGATACTTTGAGTTGCAAGATGCTTCATCTCAGCTTGTTGCAAATTATTTGGATGTAAAACCAGGAATGCGCGTAGTTGACGCATGTGCCGGAGCGGGAGGGAAATCACTTCACATTGCAGCACTGATGCAAAATAAGGGGAAAATTCTTTCTCTCGATACGGAAGAATGGAAATTGAACGAATTAAAAAAGCGTGCAAATAGAAACGGCATCAACATTATTGAAACAAGAACAATCACTTCTTCCAAAGTGATTAAACGACTTGTGGATAGTGCAGACCGCGTGTTACTTGATGTTCCCTGTTCCGGATTAGGAGTGTTGCGCCGTAATCCTGATGCAAAATGGAAATTGACTAGCGAACGTATTGAGGAGTTAAAATCTCTTCAGCAGCAAATTTTAGAAAATTATTCGGCAATGGTTAAACCAAGTGGGAAAATGGTTTATTCAACTTGTTCAATTCTTCCTTCAGAAAATGAAGGACAGATTGAAAGATTTTTTTCATCAGAATTGAATAGACAGAAGTTTAAACTCATCGATGAAAGAAAAATTTCTCCCGCCGCAAATGGATTTGACGGATTTTACATTTGTGTACTCCAGCGACTCAATTAAAAAATGGTGGGGGAAACTTCCTATTTTTTGATTCTTTTAACAACCAACTTTAACTCATTTTCTATATCCTTATAGTCTACAACGAGTTAACCTTCATAAATCTCGCTAACTGCCTAAAAATAAATAAGTTATCAGAAAAAAAACTTAATCTTTTTTAAAGATTTTTCTTGACTTTACCAAAAAAAATCACTTATTTTGGGAGGTAGTGGGAGAAAGTGGTTGAAAATTCCAATAATCAAGGAAAGATAAGTTGTTCAAAGGACAGTTTTTACATTCGATCGACAGTAAAGGAAGATTAAGCATCCCCGCACGTTTGCGCAAAAACGTTTCGTTGGAGGCTGATAATTCTTTTGTTATGACTTTGGGAATTGATAAATGCATCGAAATTTATCCCAAGGATCAATGGAAATTAATTGAAGAAAAACTTTTGAAGCTAAATTTCTTTGATCAAAAAGAGGCAAGGTTTATCCGCATGATGCTGCAGCATGCGCAGGAAGATACAATGGATGCTCAATCAAGAATTTTAATCCCCCAACCGCTGCTTGACTACGCAGGTATCAAAAATGAAGTTCTGATTCTTGGTGTTCTTAAAAAAATTGAACTCTGGGATAATACCGTTTACAATAACTACGTTTCCGGTTCGCCTGAAACATTCGAACAAATTGCATCTCAAGTTATGAGAATGGAATGACTGAGTTACTGCATCAACCGGTTTTATTGCATGAATCGCTTGACATGCTCATTGGAAACAAATCAGGAAATTATTTTGACGGAACCTTGGGGTTTGGCGGGCATTCGGAGGCAATCTTACAACAATTAAATGAGGATGCTCTTTTAGCCGCTACAGATGTAGATGAAACAGCGTTTGACTATTGCCGGAAAAAGTTCGCTCCTGATTCCCGAGTTAAATTGTACAATTTTAATTTTACACAAATTGATAGCGTAGCAAAACTGGAATCGCTCAACGGATTCGATGGGATATTCGCCGATCTCGGTGTTTCTTCTTTTCAGTTAGACAATGTGGAAAAGGGATTTACGTTTCGATCCGACGCTCCTTTGGATTTACGGATGAACAAAAATCTAGCGATCAATGCAGCTGATGTGCTTAATACCTTCGAAGAAGAAGAACTAACGGAAATATTTTTTGCCTACGGTGAAGAGAAAAATTCCAGAAGAATTGTTAAGGCAATCATCGAACAAAGAAATTCTAAAATGTTCAAAACTTCTTCAGACCTTGTTGAAGTGATCGAACAACTCACGCCGCAATATTTTGTTGTGAAAACGCTTGCACGAATTTTTCAAGCATTACGTATTTATGTGAATGATGAATTGACGGCATTAAAAACTTTTCTGAAAAAATCGGTTGATCTTCTTTTGCCGAACGGACGGATTGCAATACTTACGTATCACTCCTTAGAAGATAGAATTGTGAAAGATCTTTTTAAGTTTGAAGAATCATCATGTATCTGTCCTCCCGGTTTTCCGGTCTGTACTTGCGGTAAAGTGAGTAGATTAAAAATTTTAACAAAGAAACCGATTTTGCCCGGAGAAGAGGAAATCGTCTTGAACAACAGAGCAAGGAGTGCAAAACTAAGGGCTGCAGAAAAAAAATGAGTGGCAAAAACGAACATCACCTTCTCCATGTAATGGTAATTTTTGTAACCGCAATTTTGCTGCTGCTTGGATACGTCGGACTAAAATTACGCATTGATTTTATGAAAAAAGAAATAGTTATAACGAACGAACAGATAAAACAATTGGAAAATCAACAAACAAAACTACTTGCCGACGCTCAGTTTTTAAGCTCCGAAGAGAGGATCGTTCCTATCGCAATAATTGAATTACAACTTGAGAAAAAAACACCTTTGTATTCTATTTCGATTTCAAAAAGTGGGGTGCAGAATTATGTAACCGAAGGAGAATCAGTTAATGAACAATAATCGATTACTTGTTGTAGTCATTTTTGTTTTTTTAGGATTTCTAACTTTGGTTTTCCGGTTATATAACGTTCAAATTTTACACAATGTTGAATACGGTGCATATGCCGAAGTTCAAAATAAAGCAGTGCAGACCATTCAAGCACAGCGTGGTTTAATTTATGATGCCAACGGACTTTTACTTTCGTTTAACAAAAACGAAATATCTTTTTTTGTGGATGTAAAGTCAGCTCGAAAAATAGACAAACAAAAAATTGCCGAAGCCTTCTCATCAGAATTAGGAAATTCTGTTAAATATTATCTTGACTTAATGAAATCCGCTAAAAGCAGAAACGTTTGTATTGCAAAAAAAATCGATTCTGAAAAATCGCTGGTATTAAGAAAATTGAAAATCAATGGCCTCCGTTATGACGAAGATCCATCAAGGATTTATCAATACGACAATTTTGCTTCACACATTTTAGGATATGTAAATGCTTCATTTTCCGGTGCCGACGGAATTGAAAAATATTTTAATAGTGAATTAAAAGGTGTTGATGGAAGTCGAATTATTCTTAGAGATGCACGCGGTGAGATGATCACGGTTTTGGAAGAATCCATCAATCCTCCATCACCGGGGAATTCAATTCATCTTACGATAAACAAATCCTACCAAACTATTTTGGAGACTGCAATTAAAAAAGCAACGGTTTACAATGCTGCAGAAAATGCAATCGGAATAGTGATGGATCCTACGAATGGTAAAATTCTTGCAATGGCAAATAGCGAAGACTACAATTTAAATCTTTATAACACCTGCAGTGATTCCGTTAGACGCAACAAAGTAATTGCAGATACATACGAACCCGGTTCAACTTTTAAAGCAATTTCTCTGGCTGCTTTTTTAGATAAGAAAATTTGCAGCCCCGATGAAAAAGTGTTTGGAGAGAATGGAAGTTATAAATTTAAAAATGTTACAATTAAAGATTCGCATAACTCAGGCTGGATGACAGTAAAAGAAGTATTCACCCATTCAAGCAATATAGGGATGTCTAAACTCTCGCAAAAAATGGATACCCAATCGTTTTATCTTTACTTGAGAGACTTCGGAATTGGAAATTACACCGATATTCAACTCCCTGGAGAAGCAAAGGGGAATTTGAAAAATCCGGCGAATTGGACTGACTACACCAAATCCTCTCTCTCATTTGGATATGAAGTTGCTGTAACTCCAATTCAATTGACGGCTGCCTACGCCGCGATTATCAACGGTGGAAAGCTGTTCCAACCTCAGTTAGTTGAAAAAGTCGAGTCTAATGATGGAAAAACAGTTACTACCTTTCAACCAAAATTTATTAGACAAGTTATTAAAGATGCAACATCAAAACTAATGCGGGACTTTTTTGTTGCTGCTGTTGAAGAGGGAACTGGGAAAAAAGCAAAACTCAGTACATGCACTGCTGGTGGTAAAACCGGAACATCAAGAAAATTAGTTGAAGGAAAATACTCCACACAAAGTTATAACTCTTCTTTCATTGGTTTTTTCCCGGCAGAAAATCCGAAATATTTAATCTATGTTTTGGTGAATGCACCCAAGCAAAATAGTTATTATGGAGGGGATGTTGCCGCTCCGGTTTTTCATGAAGTTGCTTCAAATATCATCGAATTGAATCCAGGTTCTGTAAAACAACAGCCATCAAATAAGCTTGAGGTACATTTTTCATATGCTGATAACAAAAATGTTAAAAGTACGGAATTGGTTTTTGCTTCTCCCATTCAAACACAAGACGATGGCCACGAAATTGATTTCTCTAAAAAAGTTATGCCCGATCTTGGCGGTAAATCACTTCGTGAAGCGATACGAATTCTTTCATCCTTTAATGTGAAATGTGAAATATCAGGAAGCGGCAAAATCATTTCACAAAGTATTTCTGCAGGAACGTCAATTACAAAAGGTATGTTCTGTAAACTAACGGCACAAAGTGAAACTAACGGAATAGCGCTCTATTAATGGAATTAACTCAGTTATTAAATAGCGTCCATGCAATTCAAGTTACCGGTGAGGTACAGAGGAAAGATGTGAGTGGAATTTACTACGATTCGCGCCGCGTAAAAGCCAATTCCATTTTTGTTGCAATCAAGGGATTCAACAGTGACGGACATAAATTTATTACCGATGCGATCAACAGCGGAGCCATCGCGGTTGTAATTGAAGATAATAATTCGATACCGGAAAATTATTTTCATCTGAAGAAGACTGCCAGAATTTTAGTTTCGAATTCGAGAATTGCTCTTGCAGAACTTGCCAACGCATTTTATAAAAAAGCTTCCTCAAAACTTTTTTCTTATGCAATTACCGGGACCAACGGTAAAACAACCACTACTTATTTGATTAAAAATATTCTGGAAAAAGCCGGAAAGAAAATCGGACTGATCGGTACAATTGCAAATATTATTGGTGATAAAGTAGTTGAATCAACTATGACTACACCGGAATCATCTGATTTGCATGAATTGTTTTTTACAATGGTTGCTGAACAATGTGATTCAGTTGTAATGGAGATATCTTCTCATTCACTCGCTCTTGAACGAGTGAACGGAATTCCCTTTAATGTAGCAATATTCTCAAACATTACTTCAGATCATCTTGATTTTCATAACAGTTTTGACAACTATCTAGAAGCAAAGAAAAAATTATTCGACGGGCTGTCACCAAACGCATTTGCAGTTATTAATTGCGATGACGAACATTGCTCCGATTTACTAAAAGATTGTAAAGCAAAAATTATTTCATACGGAAAAAGTGAGCATGCCGATTTTAGAATTTCAAATATCACATTCAATCTTACGGGAACAAATTTCTTGTTGAAGAACGAAGGAAAAGAATATTTAGTTAAAACCCCATTGATTGGTGAATTCAATGCTTACAACGCGGCTTCTGCTTTCGTCGCAGCTTTTGTGTCGGGTGTTTCAACAGAAAATATTTTGCAAGGAATTGAAACCATTCCTCTTGTTCCGGGAAGATTTGAAATAATTTCCGGTAAAACAAAAAAAGCGGTCATCGATTATTCTCACACAGCGGACAGTTTAGAAAAAGCCATCATCAATCTTAGAAAAGTGATGTCGAAAGAGAACAAATTAATTACAATTTTCGGTTGTGGTGGAAATCGTGATGCAACTAAACGACCGGAGATGGGAAGAATAGCAACAGAGTTAAGCGATTCAGTTGTGATAACGAATGATAATCCTCGGAATGAAAATCCGGAGTTGATCATTTCAGATATTGTTAAAGGAATTTCGAAAAATAATTACGAAATTATTTTGGATAGAGAAGAGGCAATCAAGAAAGCTTTAGTTGAAAGCGCCGACTCCTCTGTAGTATTGATTGCCGGCAAAGGACACGAAAATTATCAGATTGTGAATAGTGTAAAACACCACTTCTCAGATAAAGAAATTGCCGAAAAATATTTGAGTGCGAATTAAATCAGAGCCATGAAGAAAATAACCATCACATTACAAGATTTATTCAATTTGCCGACGGCGTCAATTTATAATCCGGATGGATATAAATCTGCGCGACGCGTAACAATCGATTCTCGTGAAGTGAAACCGAACTCTATTTTTATTGCGATTAAAGGAGAAAAGTTTAACGGGCATGACTTTGTCAATGAGGCCTTAAATAAGGGAGCAAATGCTGTTCTCATTAATGAAGATGAATTAAATAAATATGATGCTTGTGATGGAACCATTGTTACTGTTGAAAATACTATTCAAGCTTTAGGAGATTTAGCTAATACTTGGCGGAAAAAACTACAGGCAAAAGTTATTGGAATTACCGGAAGCAACGGCAAAACTACAACCAAAGAAATTCTTTCCGTTCTTCTTGCTGAAAAGTTTAAGGTGCAGGCGACGGTAAGAAATAATAATAATCATATCGGAGTTCCGCTCACTATTTTTTCGTGCAATGAAAAACATGAGGTGTTGATAGCTGAAACCGGAACGAATCATTTTGGTGAAATTTCTTATTCTTCAAAAATTCTCCAACCTGATTATGCACTAATTACGAATATCGGTGCCTCGCACTTAGAGTATTTGAAAAATCTTCAAGGAGTCAAAAAAGAAAAAATCGCTCTCTTTGATGAAACTGTGAAAAATAAAGGAATCGTTTTCATCAATACTGATGACACAAGATTAAGACCGCTGGTGAGTAAGTATAAAAACATTTCGTTCGGAATTAGGCAAGATTCCGATGTAAAAACAACTACTAGTGGTTTTACGAAGAACGGAAAAATTATCCTCCATATTCGGAATAAAAAAAATTATATTAATTGTGTTTCTCCTTTGTTCGGAGAGCATAATGCTAAGAATTTATTCGCCGCAATTGTTATTTCGTTAAAATTGGGATTGACAAAAAAAGAAATTCTACATGGAATAGAAAAAATTAAACCGGTAAAACAAAGACTTAACACGAAGATATTTAAAAATGTTTTATTGGTCGACGATACATACAATGCTAATCCTCAATCGATGAGAGCTGCATTTGAAGCGGTTAAAATGATTTCGCTTTATCCAAAAAAAATTGCTCTCCTTGGAGACATGTTTGAACTAGGAACCGAGTCACAGAAAGAACATCAACTTTTAGCTACATCAATTCTTAAAAATAAAATTGACGAAGTTTATCTTTTGGGTAAACAGATGAAAAATCTTGCTAAAAAATTAAGAGGGGAGAAAGTTATCTGTAGACATTTTTCAACAAGGGAAGGGCTGGGGAATTTTCTTGACAAGTACTCATTACAAGAGTTAGTTGTACTGGTAAAAGGTTCTCGTGGAATGAAGATGGAAGAATTTGTAAATCAAATAGAAAGAAAGTTGAAAAACTGATGCTCTACTATTTTCTGGAATATATTAATAAAACTTTTAATCCACCTGGATTTGATATCTTCAGATTCTTGACTTTCCGTAGTGCATTAGCTGCTATTTCAGCGTTATTACTTTCACTACTTTTTGCACCAAGAATTATTAGAGTACTTCAAAAGCATCAAATTGGCGAAGCAAAAAAAGCAGACGGACCAAAGAATCATTGGTCGAAAGCTGGCACCCCGACAATGGGTGGAATTATAATTATTTCTTCGATCGTAATTCCGGTATTGCTTTGGAGCGACATAAAAAGTACTTACATCATTTTGATTTTGGCGGGAACGGTTTGGCTAAGTCTTGTTGGTTTTCTTGATGACTACTTAAAAGTTGTAAAAAAATTACCGAATGGTTTGATCGCGCGTTATAAACTACTTGGACAAGTAATCATCGGACTTGTAGTAGGTATTGTTATCTGGTATTCACCGGAATTTGCCGGAAAAAATACGTTGACAACAATTCCATTTTTAAAAGATATGAATTTGGATTTTTCATATTTCTATATCCCGGTTGTTATTTTTATTATAACTGCAACTTCAAATGCTGTGAATTTAACCGATGGACTTGACGGATTAGCGATTGGGAATATTATGATTGTTATGATTGCTTTGGCAATTATAAGTTATGTAAGTGGTAATATAAAGTATGCCGACTATCTTAACATTATGTATTTACGCGGTTCAGGTGAACTTACCGTTTTTGTTGCAGCGGTTATTGGTGCTTCACTTGGATTTCTCTGGTATAATTTTTACCCGGCCCAAGTTTTTATGGGTGATACCGGCTCATTAGCACTTGGCGGAGCGTTGGGAATTTTAGTGGTGTTGATTAAAAAAGAATTTCTTTTGCCTATTCTAGGTGGAATTTTTTTCATGGAAACGGTATCGGTAATTATTCAACGCGTTTATTTCAAATATACAAAAAAGAGATACGGTACAGGAAAGCGAGTTTTTAAAATGGCGCCAATCCATCATCATTTTGAAATGGTAGGTTGGCCTGAACCTAAAATTGTAATTCGTTTTTACATCATCGCAATAATTTTGGCGATCATTAGTTTGGCTTCATTTAAAATCAGATAACTATGGATTTGAAAAACAAAAAAATAACGATCCTCGGTGCCGAAAGAAGCGGTAGAGCCGCAGCATTATTGGTGAAAAAACTTGGCGGTATTCCGTTTGTAAGTGATCTTGCTGATGAAAATAAAATCGATAAATCGTTAACTATTCTAAAAGAAGCTGGAATAGAATATGAAGCCGGTCAGCATTCAACAAAAGTTTTCGATTGCGATTTTATTATCATAAGCCCGGGGGTTCCATCTGCTTCGAAGGTAGTATTGCAAGCTAAGGAAAAGAATATCCCAATTCTTGGTGAGCTTGAATTCGCTTCTCGTTTTTGTCGTGGAAAGATTATTGCGATAACCGGTACAAATGGAAAGACAACAACCACTTCATTGATGGATCACGTTATTAATGTGAGTGGAAGAAAATCATATACTGCGGGAAATATTGGTTCAGCTTTTTCCGAAATTGCATTGGAAGTTAAAGAAGATGAGTTTGTTTCACTTGAAGTATCGAGTTTTCAACTAGATTTTAATCAGCAATTTAACTCATACATTTCGATGATATTGAATATTACTCCGGATCATATGAATCGCTACGATTATAATCTTGACAACTACGCCAAAGCAAAATTATCAATCTTCAAGAATCAAACCGGTGAACAAATTTTTATTAAAAATAGTGATGATCAAATTCTAAACAACTATTCGTTTGATACCAAGGCAGTTGTTAAAGAATTTTCGCTTTCAAATGAAGTTAAAAACGGTGCTTTTGTAGCTGATGAAAAGATTATTTACAACGAAAATGGAAAAACTGTTTTTAGATGTGATATAAAAGATATTTCATTACCTGGCGAACATAATCGCGCCAATGCAATGGCAGTTATTATAGCTGCTAATTGCATCCGTCTTCCGCAAGAAAAAATTATTGAAGCTCTACGCTCGTTCACAGGTGTTGAGCATCGATTGGAATTTGTAAAAGAAATTAACGGTGTTAAATATATAAATGATTCAAAGGCAACCAACGTTGATTCTGTTTGGTATGCGTTGAGAAGTTTTAATGAACCGTTGTTTCTAATTCTTGGTGGACAAGACAAAGGGAATAATTATGATCAAATTAAAGAATTAGTGAAAGAAAAGGTTGAAAAAATTTATGCGATTGGTTCTTCTGCTGAAACGGTTTTCAAATATTTTCATTCAATTGTTAAAGTGGAATTGAAAGATTCGATGCAAGCATGTGTAAAAGCTGCCAATCGAGATACAAGAGATGGCGATATTGTACTGCTTTCACCGGCGTGTGCAAGTTTTGATATGTTTGAAAATTATGAACATCGTGGAAAGGTTTTCAAACAAGCTGTGGAGGACTTGCAAAAATGAAACGTCTTCCGGTTTTGTTATTCCTTGGTGCATTCTTCTTAATTCTTTTTGGACTCTATTTAGTAATGAGTGCGAGCAGTACTTACAGTGGCTATAAATTTGCAGATCAATTTCACATGTTCAACAGTCATTTGTTTAAAGCCTTCGGCGGAATCATTTTTATGATGATAGTCGCATTCGTTCCTTACGATTATTATAAAAAATATTCCAAGCCGGTTATGATTATTGTGTTAGGAATGCTTGTTCTCACATTGATTGTCTCAACAAGAATTAAAGGAGCGCATCGTTGGTTAGATTTAGGATTCATCAGTTTCCAACCGGCAGATATTGCAAAGATTGCTCTTTTTATTCATCTAGCTGCGTTACTTGAAGAAAAAGGAGAAAACATAAAAGTATTCAAAGATGGTTTGAAGTATGCACTCATCTGGATATTTGTAACTACCGGATTAATTTTTATCCAACCGAATGTGAGCAGCGGCTTGATTTTATTGGTCATAAGCTTTCTCATTTTATTTGTAGGAGGAGCGAAAATAAAACATCTTGCTGCTTCGGTGTTCGTTGCAGGTTCGGCTGTTGGTGCTATTGCAATGTTATTTCACCACTCACGTGAACGGATTATGACTTTTATTTCAAGCTTACAAGGTGGTGGCTCAATTAACGACCAAGTGAGACAGGCTATTGTTGGATTGGCTACCGGACATTGGATAGGTGTTGGATTCGGTCACAGTAACCAACGAAACTTATTTCTCCCGGAAGCATATGGAGACTTTATTTTTGCAATTCTTGGTGAAGAAACCGGTTTTATCGGAGTGGTCATTATGCTGCTCGTTTATTTAAGTTTATTTTTCATCGGAATAGTAATTGCAAAAAACGCGAAAGATTTATTTGGTCAGTACTTAGGATTTGCAATTTCGTTTTCATTCATCATTTCAGCATTTGTTAATGCTTCGGTGGCGTCCGGTTTGCTTCCAACTACAGGACTTCCGCTACCGTTCTTAAGTTATGGTGGAACATCAATGACAATTCTGTGCGTTTCAATTGGAATATTGATCAACATCGGTATTACAAGTTCAAAACAAAAAGCTGAAGAAGAAGCAGTTGTTACAGCATGAAAACGTCCACTCCATATCGTTTTTTATTTGCCGGTGGCGGAACGGGCGGACATCTTTTCCCGGCAGTTGCTGTGGCGGAGAAAATCCGTTTAATGAAACCGGAAGCTGAAATTATTTTCCTTGGCACGAAATCAAAGATCGAGGGAAGAGTGGTTCCGCAACTTGGTTTCAAATTTAAACCTATTTGGATTAAAGGATTTGCACGAAAATTTTCTGCTGAAAATTTTCTTTTCCCCGTAAAATTATTGGTGAGCATCTTTCAATCGATAATTTATTGTTTGATGTTTAGACCAAAGGTCGCAATAGGGTCTGGTGGTTATGTTGCCGGTCCTGCGTTGTTTGCTGCAAATCTTTTTGGGGCAAAAATAATCTTGCTCGAACAAAATAGTTATCCGGGTGTCACAACAAAATTGCTCGAAAGGTTTGCAAAAGAAATTCATCTTGGATACGAAAACTCGAAAAAATATTTTAAAAGAAATAAATTGTTGTTGGTAACCGGAAATCCGGTGAGAAATGTTGGATTGCTTTTGAATAAGGAAAATGCTTTAGAGAAGCTTGATCTTTCAAAAAACAAAAAGACACTGCTACTTTTAGGCGGAAGTTTGGGAGCTAAAAAATTAAATCAAGTGATGGCGCGATCGTTGCAATCATTGCTCGAAAGTAACCTGCAAATTATTTGGCAAACGGGATCTTTGTATTATGAACAGTACAAAAATTTGCAAGGAGATTCTTGTAAAGTGATGGCTTTTGTTGAAGATATGCAGCTTGTTTATTCAGCTGCTGATGTTGTAATCTCACGTGCAGGCGCAACAACGCTTGCTGAAATAACTACATTCGGATTAGCTTCAATTTTAATCCCTTCTCCGAATGTGGCAGAGAATCATCAGTATTACAATGCTAAATCTTTATTTGACTCAAATGCGGCGTTTCTCCTTGAAGAAAAAAATATCGAAACAAACTTTCTAACGGAAATTCTTTCGCTCGTGAAAAATGAAGATCAAATTAAAACTATTAGAACCAATGCCAGGGCAATGGGCAAACCAAATGCAGCCGAAGAAATTGCGAAGAGAGCGTTAAGTCTGGCAGATGGAAATTATAAAAAGGAAATAAATGTTTAAGAATATTAAAAAAGTACACTTTGTCGGAATCGGCGGAATTGGTATGAGCGGAATTGCTGAAATTCTACTTAACCAAGGATTTGAAATTTCCGGTTCTGATAAAAGTTTTTCTGAAGTAACAAAAAGATTGCAAGACCTTGGAATTCAAGTTTACGAAGGACACAAACCGGAAAATCTTAAAGACGCCGATGTGCTTGTTTATTCATCTGCTGTTACTGTCGACAATCCTGAAGTGAATGCTGCGATCGAGAGAAAAATTCCCATTATAAAAAGAGCGGAAATGCTTGCTGAATGCATGCGCATGAAATATGGAATTGGCATTGCCGGCACACATGGTAAAACAACCACAACTTCGATGGTTGGACTTGTGCTTACTGAAGGAAATATTGATCCCACCATTATCGTTGGTGGAAAACTCAGTGGACTTGGCGGAACAAATGCCCGGCTTGGTAACGGCGAGTTTATTGTGGTTGAGGCGGATGAATTTGATAGAACGTTTTTAAAGCTAACACCGACGATTGCCGCAATAACCACGTTGGAACAAGAACACCTTGATACCTACAAAGACCTTGAGGACATCAAAGAAGCATTTATCTCTTTTGCCAATAAAGTACCGTTTTATGGATTTGTAGTTCTTTGTCTAGATGAACCTGCCTTGCAGGACATTCTCCCGAGTATAAATAAAAAAGTTATTACATACGGAACAACATCTCAAGCTGATGTTCGAGCGATTGATATTAAGCATTCAGAATTTCAAAGTACTTACACAGTTGTTTACAAGGGAAATGAACTTGGTAAAATCACTTTGAACAATCCCGGTTTACATTACGTTAAAAATTCGCTCGTAGCAGTAATTATTGGTATAGAACTAGGACTGGAATTTTCAACAATAAAACATGCCCTTGAATCCTTCACGGGAGTCTATCGCAGATTTGAAGTTAAATATAATGAGGCAGTTTTAGTGATTGATGATTACGGCCATCATCCGACAGAAACGTCAGCAACTCTTGCGGGGATTCGTTCTGGGTGGAATCGAAGATTAGTAGCTGTCTTCCAGCCGCATCTTTATTCAAGAACGAGAGATTTTTATCAAGAATTTGGGAGATCATTTCTTAACAGCGATATTTTTATTTGTACGGATGTATATCCAGCTCGGGAAGAACCGATAGAAGGTGTTTCTGGTCTACTGATTGCAGACGCAGCAAAAAAGTTTGGACATAAAAATGTTCATTACATCAAGGACAAAAATGATGTTCCAAAGTTTCTCAGTGAAATAAAGAAAGATGGAGATATAATCGTAACGTTAGGAGCCGGAGATATTTGGAAATTCGGCGAAGCGTTTGTTAAGACTTTAAAAGATTAAATTTTTATTTAATTATGCATAAAATCGTTAGTATAACGTTGTTTTCATTCTTAATTTTGTTTTTAGTTTTCATCGGACTATTTTCATCCCAAAAAACAGAAGGCGAAGTGCTTCAAAGTATTGATTTACAAGGCTGCAAGCTATTATCGGAGAGAGAATATCTGCTCTACGCAAATATCCGAGCGGTTGGTGATGTTAGAAAATATTCTCTTGCTTCGCTGCGTGATAAATTCTTAACTCATCCATACGTTAAAAATGTTTCTGCTGTAAAGGATGTGGATAATAAAGTAAAAGTGGAAATACAAGAAAAATCTTTTGAAGCCGTCGCATTGCTAAATGATAAACTCTTTCTCGTAACAACAGAGAAGAAATTTGTTCCGGTGCTTCCGAATACAGAAGTACTTGATTTCCCGGTATTAACTAATTTTTCTGAAAATAGAATTTCAAAAGAAATTGAACAAAGCGGTGAATTGGAAAGTGCTTTTACGATATTAAATTCTTCTAAGAAATTGGGTGAAAAATTAGCACAATCGATTTCTGAAATTAATTTGCGCAAAGGTGGTGACATTTTGCTAACATTGTCCCGCGCCAATTCAATTATCGTTATTGGGAAACAAAATTTAGCGGAAAAAATTTATACACTTAATGAATTATTAAACCAGATAGGAAATAAGATCTCTTTGACCAATGCAAATTACATAGACCTACGATACGCCAATAATATATTTGTCGGTGCTAATGAGAGTGCGGGAATATAAATGAAAAAACAGATCATTGCCGGCTTAGATTTAGGAACGACAAAAGTTTGTGCTGTAATCGCAGAAAAAACCGAGGAGAATAGATTCAAAATATTAGGTTTTGGAGTTGCTCCTTCGGAAGGATTGCACAGAGGATTAGTTGCGAATATTTCAAAAACCGCTGAAGCAATAAACGCTGCTGTTTCGGTAGCCTCAAATCGTGCCGGGTTGAAATTTCCAGCGGTGAATGTAGGGGTTGCCGGCGAACATATAACCAGTATGCGTCACCGAAATTATGTGACTATAACGAATGAAGAACACGAAATTACGAAAGAAGATCTCGATCGCCTTGAAGCTGATGTTCGAACAATCCGAATTCCTTCGGATAGGCAAATTCTGCACATTATTCCGGAAGAATTTTTTGTTGATTATCAAAATGGAATTGAAAATCCGATCGGCATGTCGGGTTCACGTTTGGAAGCAACCAATCATGTAGTACTTGCGTCCATTCCCGCAATTCAGAATATTAGAAAATCGGTTGAGCGAGCCGGATTACAAATTCAACAACTAGTTTTACAGCCGATTGCCTCAAGTTCTTCGGTATTGGACGAAAGCGAGAAAGACCTTGGTGTTTTGTTGATCGATATTGGTGGAGGAACGACCGACATTGCCATCATACACCGTAAAGCAATTAAGCATTCAAAAGTTTTTGGTGTTGCAGGGTATCAAGTTACAAACGATATTAGAGAAACTCTCGGAGTTATCACCGAGGAAGCCGAAGCATTAAAAAAACAATTTGGCTATGCTACTGAAACGGCGATCATCAAAGAAGAGCAAATATTGATTAAGGGTGTTGGCGCAAGAGGGAACACCCGAATCCCGATCAGTTTACTAACACAAATCATCAGCTTAAGAATGAGAGAACTCTTCACGCTGATCGATCATGAGATTAAGAACGCAGGTTTTAAAAATAAAATTAAAGCGGGAATTGTTCTTACTGGTGGTGGCTCTTTGTTGCGCGGAACCACTGAATTGGCAGAAGAAGTTTTCGGTTTACCTGCAAGAGTTGGTGTTCCGCTAGAAAATGCTACTGGTGGGCTAATTGAAATAGAAAAACCAGAATTTGCAACCGTTGCCGGTTTGATCTGTGGAATTCCCGGCAGCCAGGTTGAAACAATTGAAGTGATTGAAAAAGAAACAAAAAAAAGAAAAAGTAAAACAAAAGAGATTTGGAATAATTTCCGTCAATTTTTTGATGAATTATAAAATAACTATGGAGTTATCACATGGCTAATTTCGCTACAATCGATCGTTCAACATCTTCCGGTGCATCACTAAAAGTAGTAGGTGTAGGTGGTGGTGGCTGTAATGCTGTTGAATCAATGATTAAACGAGGATTAAACGGAGTTGAGTATGTTGCCGTTAATACCGACGCACAGGTACTTGAAAGTAACGACGCCCAACATAAAGTTCAAATCGGTACGAAAATGACCAAGGGACTTGGCGCCGGAGCTGATCCTAATGTAGGGCGTAAAGCTGCAGAAGAAGACCGTGAAAAAATTGCGGAAGTTTTAAGCGGTGCCGATATGGTTTTCGTTACATCCGGTATGGGTGGCGGAACTGGAACGGGAGCTGCTCCAATCGTAGCCTCCATTGCTAAAAGTCTAGGTGCATTAGTCGTAGCCATCGTTACCAAACCTTTCCGCTGGGAAGGAAAACAACGCATGCTGAACTCCGAATCCGGTATTCAAGAATTGAAACAATTTGTTGATAGCCTTATTGTTATTCCAAATGATAGACTGATTTCGATCATCGATAGAAATACCAATGCCTTCACGGCATTTGATAAACCAAACGAACTTCTTTATGAAGCAACCCGCGGTATTGCCGACATTATTACAGTCGAAGGATTGATTAATGTTGACTTTGCCGACGTTCGTTCCGTGATGAACCAGAGCGGTATTGCAATTATGGGTTGTGGTATTGCAAGTGGAGAAAACAGAGCCGTTGAAGCTGCCCAAAAAGCGATTTCAAGCCCATTGCTTGATGGTATCAGCATAAAAGGAGCAAAGAGTGTTTTATTGAATGTTACCGGTTCAAGCAATCTAACAATGCAGGAAATCTACGACGGTAACAACGTAATTTTTGATGCAACTGGTGCAGAGAGTAACATGATCTTTGGGTGCGTTCAAAAAGAATCAATGAATGATTATGTTTCTTACACAGTAATTGCCACCGGTTTTGATGATGCTAAAAAATCGTTTAGTACTAAATCATCGTCTTCTTCACCATTTTCTTCTGAAGCGAAAAGTATAAGACATGAAGCAGCACCGAGAAGTTTTCTATTCAATTTTGATGAAGTGAAAAGTGATAATTTGGACGAACCCACCATTGCCAGAGTAAATTTAAAATCACCAACTGCTTCATTACCGGAAGAAGATGACTCGGTTACACCAGGTTTTACTTTCGATCGATTTAAGAATGTAAGAATGGATGATGTTGAGAAAGAAAAAAATAAGAAGAATAATCCTAATGAGGATGAAGATGAGAGTTCAAGTTTCTTAAGAATGATTATGGATTAACGGATAAAAACCGAAATCCAAATTCATCTGAAGTTGATGAAAACTATTCATCAATATATCTTGACTCGATAGTAATGTTTTCGTCCTGATCTATTAAAACAATTATACGGTTCGGCCTGCTGCAGATGCGGCAATCCTCAACAAAATCTTGTTTGCTGTTTATTGTCAGATCAACATCTACAGTGTTATGTATTCCGCAATATTGGCAAACCCATACCAAATCCTCTTCAACCTGCATGAAACTTTCCTTTCATAAATAAAATCAACAAATAAGAATATTTCCTAATGCGAAAATTCACTTTCAAAACGTCAAAGTCAACAACTTCCTTTTTACTTTTATAAAGCTATGAAACAAGCTTAAGAAGTGAGTATATTTGTAGGAATAATCTTATAAATTATGATAGAGAAAATTAGAGATCAAATAAACAAAGCAGCAGAAATAATCCGTGGGGGCGGTTTAGTCGCATTCCCGACCGAAACAGTTTATGGTCTTGGGGCGGATGGATTGAACCCGGTTGCAGTTGCAAAAATATTTGAAGTAAAAAATCGACCTACATTTAATCCCCTTATATTACATATCGAAAGTGAAGAACGGCTTCACACAGTCTGCGAAATTCCGAGTGAAAAAGTATATGAACTTATAAATGAATTTTGGCCGGGTCCATTGACTTTAGTATTACCAAAGAAACAAAATGTACCTGCAATCGTTACAGGGGGATTGAATACCGTTGCAGTTCGCATGCCTAATAATTCAATTGCTTTGGAGTTAATAAAAAAAAGTGATACACCAATTGCAGCGCCGAGTGCAAATCTTTTTGGACAACTGAGTCCTACGCGTGCAGGGCATGTTGAAAAACAACTTGGTGATAATATCGATATGATCCTTGATGGTGGTAAGTGCAGTGTTGGGATTGAATCAACAATTTTATTGATTGAGAAGGATGAAGTAACCGTTTTGCGGCACGGGGGAATACCCGTTGAATCTATTAGAGAAGTAATTGGTGAGATAAATTTATTCTCTAAAAAAACTGATCGGCCAAATTCGCCGGGCCAACTCCCATTTCACTATTCACCAATTACACCGATTTTGATGCTCACGCTTGAGAATATTGAAAGCCATAAAAGTGAAAAAATTGGTGCGATATTTTTTAAAGGAAATGATTCGAAATTTAATTTTGAGAAGGAAATAATCTTATCTCAAAGCGGATCATTGAGTGAAGCGGCAGCGAATCTTTTTTCTACACTACACAAATTAGATGATCTTCAACTTGACTGTATTTTGATTGAACCTTTTCCCCTTGAAGGTCTTGGAGTAGCTTTAATGGATCGAATCGAAAAAGCTGTAGCTAAGTATCAAGTGATGTAAGATTGCTAAACAGTTTCTTTAAATCGGAACGTTTTATCTTTCCGATTGCTGATTTAGGTAAGTTATCCAACTGAAAATAATTTTTCGGTATTTTAAAAGCAGCAAGTTTTTTTTTAAGAAACATTTTTAAGAGCAGACGGTCTATTTGATTCCCATCTTTTGAAGAAAACACTGCAGCAACAATTTCACCCCACTCTTTATCGGGTAAACCAATCACGCAAGCTTCATAAACATTTGGATACTGCAAGATTATTTGTTCAATTTCAATCGGAGTGATATTTTCCCCGCCACTCACAATAAGATCAGTTCTTCTATTTTCCAAATACAAAAAATCATCGGAATCAAAATATCCATAATCACCGGTTAAATAATATTGGTTATAAAAAGCTACATCTGAATCAGCTTTATTATTTAAATAGGTTTTAAAAACTGAAGGAGCTTTAATTCCGATTTCGCCAATTTCATCAGCTTGAAGAATATTCCTCTGCCCATCAAATATTTTTATCTCAAAATTCATTAGAGGCTTACCGACGGATTTCGATTTTTGAAAAATATCCTTTGGAGTTAAAGTGGTTACAAATGCAGAAGTTTCTGTCGATCCATAGACTTTATAAATACTCCATCCTAGATTTACTGCTTGTCGAAGAATTGTTTCATCAGAAAAACCACCACCTATTAATGCTGCACGCAACTCTTTATTAGGATGAATACCATTTTCACAAATTCGTTTTAGTTGTGTGGGGACAAGCGAAACCAATGTTGGTTTAACAAAATCAAAATTACGCTTTAGTGAAACTAATTCATTTGATTCTGGTAAAATTATACTTGATCCGCCTAGAATTGCACGAGCAAGAATTGAAAAACCACCGATATGATATAAGGGAAGATTAAGATACCACGAATCATTTTTTGAGTATTGAAAAATATAATCTCCGGCTTCGAAAGCGCTAAACAAATTAGTAAAAGTCAAAGGAACAGCTTTTGGCTTTCCGCTTGTTCCGGATGTAAATAACACAACTGCAATATTTGCAAATGAAAGATTGTTGGTTGGCTCTGTTTCGAAAGAAGCATGAGATATTGAAGGCGTTTTTAAATAAAGAAAGTGAGCTGCGAAGGTAGTTTCGTAAAGAATGTGTTCTGCTTTTAAAAATTTTATCTCATTTGTCAAATCTTCCTTTAGTAAATTATTATTGAGCGGAACCGGGATTACGTTCAACTTCCAAAGACTAAGTACATTTAAAATTAAATCGAAGGGATTACTGAATAGAAGAGGAACAACATCATTTTTCTTAAATCCTTCATTCGATTTTTCCTCACTGATTTTTTTTACAAGATCAAAAATTTGCGCGTAAGTAAAAGTGCAAAATCCATTTACCTGATTAACATTATACGATGGGTCACTTTTAAAAAATTCCGATTTATCTACTAAGGAATGATGAACAATTAGAAATTTGTTTTCGTGGTTGTCAAAATTTATAAATCGGGAAGCAGAAACCTCCTTGAAATTCATAAAATAAAACCAAGAGAAAAGAGTAATCCATAAAGTGCAGAAAACTTAGCGGTTAATTCCAGCGTTGAATTTAACTGCGCTCCGTTTAGTTTATAAATTGATAAAATTAACTTATAAGCAAGCGGTAAAGTAATATAGGGGAGAAAGATCCAAACACGAAAATCATACTTCAAAAATATCAAAAGCGGAACAAGGAACGAAGAAAATAGCAACATTGCATATTCATATTGCGAAAAACTTTTTCCGAATTTTACTGCAAGTGTATTTTTCCCGGCGACTTTATCCTGTTCTATATCACGATAGTTATTCACGACAAGAATGTTGGTAATCAATGCACCTACAGGAACTGCAGCAATAAATGCGATCGCTGACATTTCTTTTGTGTTCACAAAAAATGTTCCGACGGTCCCAACAAATCCGAAAAAAAGAAAAACGAAAATCTCTCCAAGCCCATGATAAGCCAGCGGGTACGGTCCGGCCGTGTATGCTAGCGATGCGATTATTGAAAGTAACCCGATGATCAAAATAAAATTTCCACCGATATAAACGAGATAGAGTCCGAGTAAAAATGCTAATCCAAAATTGAAGATGATCACTATTTTCATTTGCAAGGCTGAAACTAATCCGGCATTAAGCACGCGCAATGGTCCAATCCGTTTTTCTGTGTCGGCACCTTTCAAAAAATCGTATAGATCATTTGTAAAATTTGCCCCAACTTGAAACAGAATCGAACATAAAAGCGCCACAACTGATGCAATTAAATTTAATTTTCCTTCAGCAAAAGCTAGTGATGCACCAACAATTACAGGAACAAAAGCTGCAAATAAAGTTTTCGGCCGACTAGCGAGAAACCAAATTTCCAAAGTTGAATATTTTTTATCAGTCATCACGGAAGCTTTGGAAATTTGTTGAAGTTCGGTTTACGTTTTTCTAAATAAGCTTTCTTTCCTTCTTGCGCTTCCTCCGTCATGTAATAAAGCAGCGTAGCGTTTCCGGCAAGCTCTTGAATCCCTTGCTGTCCATCGAGTTCAGCGTTAAAAGCAGATTTTAATAATCGAATAGAAAGTGGGCTCATCTCTAAAATTTCATTTGCCCACTGAACACCTTCAGCTTCAAGCTGATCGATGGGAACAACTTTATTTACCAATCCCATTCCATAAGCTTCGGTAGCATTGTATTGCCGGCACAAGTACCAAATTTCGCGCGCACGTTTTTGCCCAACTAGTCTTGCCAAATAACTTGCCCCGAAACCACCGTCAAAACTTCCAACTTTAGGTCCGGTTTGTCCGAAGATAGCGTTATCAGCAGCAATAGTTAAATCACAGACAATGTGCAAAACATGTCCACCGCCGATAGCATAGCCTGCAACCAAAGCAATTACAGGTTTAGGAATGCTGCGAATTAGTTTTTGCAGATCAAGTACATTTAAACGGGGAACACCGTCTCCACCAATGTAACCTTGATCTCCACGGATACGTTGATCACCGCCTGAACAGAAAGCGTATTTACCGTCTTTGGCTGGACCGTTTCCGGTTAACAACACAACTCCGATTGACTGATCTTCGCGTGCATCGGTAAATGCATCATACATTTCGATTACGGTTTCAGGGCGGAAAGCATTACGCACTTCCGGTCTGTTGATCGAAATTTTTGCGATGCCGTTCATTTTTTCGTAAATAATATCTTTATAGTCTTTGGCTTTTATCCAGTTAAATTTCATTTATGATCCGTTTTATCATTTATAATTTTCAAAAATTCTCTTAACAAATTTACAAAATCCTCGGGTTTTTCCAGATGGAGATTATGCCCGGCACTTTCAATAATTTTATGAGAAGAATTTGGAAGAAGTTTTCCCATTTGTCGCTGAATGGATGCGTATTTAGTATCAAAAGCACCGGAAAGCAGCAACGTAGGAATCTTCAATTTTGAGAGATCATCCCAAAGACTTTCCATTTTGCCTTGTCCAAAATTTTCTAGCGATTTGATCAACCCGATTTTTGAGTTTGATTTTATTTTATCGGTAAGAATAACTTGCTGTTTTTTTTTAGGGAGATTTTTTTGAGTCGCAAATAATGACAAATTTTGCCAGAATGTAAAAAAGTCATGTAAAGAATTTATATTGATAAAGCTTATTAATTCAGCGTCACTTTCAATTCTTGATTGCTGCTCGGCCTTATTTTTAATTCCTGGAGACGAACTTTCTAAAATCAAGGCTTTCACTTTTTGCGGATGTCTTAGCCCGAAGTTCAGTGCAAGTCTTCCCCCCATTGAATAACCGACGAGAATGACCCCAGTTAACTGTAGGTCGTACAAAATTTCATCTATCAATCGAATTAAAAATTCTGTTCGATAGAATTTATCAGTTCTTGGTTTGCCACTTTTCCCAAAACCCGGCAAATCAATTGCAATGAGTTGAAATTCAGAACCAAGTAAAGAAAATATTTTACTCCAATCATTTGAGCAACCGCTAAATCCGTGAAGAAATAGAATTGATTGCTTTAGCGGATCTACTTTTCTAAAATTCTTTTTTACAAAGATTGATATTCCGTTTAATGAAAAAAACATAGTTATTCCAATTCGGCTAGCAGAGCGCAAATTTGATCAATAAAATATATTGCACGGTAGGTTTTTCTAACATGGTTTTGTATCATTATCGAAAAGGAAAGTTGATGATTATTTTTTGTTGTAACATAACCAGAAAGGGAGGAAACACCACTAACAGTACCGGTTTTGGCTCGTAAATTATTTTCTGCAAAAGTGTTTTTCATTCTTCTTTTCAAAGTTCCATCAACACCAGCTAACGGAAAGGATTGCGTTAATGTGTTATATAATTCCGGTTGTTGTTGATAAAAATATTTTAAGATTGCATTTAGCAATTCAGTTGAGACGAGGTTGTAGTGAGAAACTCCGCTGCCGTCAACGATTCGGTAGTTTCGCGGATTCATCCCGGCAATTGTAATCAAACTATCTACAAGACGAACTCCATTTTCAGCCGTTGCCGGTTTGCCATAAATCTTGAAAGCTAAAGCACGAAGCGTCATTTCAGCACTTAAGTTATCGCTTTGCTTATTCATATTGTTGATTACATCTGCAAACTTTCTTTTAAAAGTTTTAAGATGTTCTGTCTCCTCTGGTAAATTCAATATTTCAACATTTCCGATAACCGAAATTCCGAGTTTTTCAATTTCTTCTTTTGCGAGAGTTAAGAAATATTTTTCGGGATAAACAACATTAAGTTCATCACTATAAATTGAATCGCTTTGATTGATAATACCTTTTACAATAATATCATTTTTCCGGTGAACAAAATCTCTGGTGATTTCAAGTGAAGTTCGAACATCGTTAACCGTTTTCGCAAGATTTTCTATCTTGAAAAAACTTGTAACCGGTTCAACGGTTATTTTCGGTTTGCCGTTGGATTCGGATGAGAAGACATGGACTTTAACCGCGTTATCATTGATTGTAAGCGGAGTGAGATAAGGAAAATCAGTTGACGGATCATCGTTCCACATCCAGCCGTCTCCCCAGAAAAGTGAATCGAGCATGGAAACATCACCGTAAATATTTCCTTGAATACGGTTTATTCCCAACTCTTTTATAGACGAAACTAAGACTCGTAGATCCGCTGTTGTAAAATCAGGATCACAGCCGCCGACAAAATACAAATTGCCGAAGAGAGTTGAATCAATTATAATTCCATCGTAACGAAGTGAAGTTTCGAACGCAAAATCTTTCCCCAGAAAAAACAAAGCCGTTGCCGTGGTTAGAATCTTCATATTTGAAGCAGGATGGAGAAGTAATTTGTTGTTTTTTTGATAAAGATTTTTGGTCGCGGTTAGATCAAAAACATCAATTGAAACGGTGGCGGTATCAAAAAATGTGGAAGATGTTAGACTGTCTAATTTTGCTTTTAAATTATCAGGGGTTACTTGAGCGGAGAGGAAAAGATTTACAAATAAGATGGTGCACAATATTTTTTTCTTCATCAAAAATATTTCCTTATCCTAAATTCAACGCCAATATCTTCTTCTACTAATTTTCTCGCTTTTTCAATCTCAACTTCATCTATGGAAACAACCGTCAGGACAACTTTCTCAACAAATTCTTTCGCCTGAGTAGCGAACTTTTTCATTTCTGTAAAACAACTTTTATCAACTTTCATTATATCTGCATATTGGTTTTCATCCGATGAATTAAGGCTGATCGAAATAACGTCTATAAGATTTTCACATTCCGGTGTGATGTTTCTTTTGTTAATAATATTTCCGTGTCCATTTGTATTCAAACGGGTTCGTCCACCGTTTTCTTTTACATATTTTGCAATTTGCTTCACCACTTCAAAGCGGATTGTTGGTTCTCCATAACCGCAAAAAACTATTTCATCAAATTTTTTCGGATCTCCGATTTCGTTTATATAAATTTCTGCCACAGGTTCTTCACTCTTTAGCATGCTTAAGTTGTATCCGTTAATTACAGCATCGCCGTCCTTATCGCAAAAGTAACATGCGGCGTTGCATCGGTTGGTAACATTTATGTAGAGTGAATTTCCGAGTTTGTAAGTGAAACTAGTATTTGCTTTTTCACCCATACCATATAACTTAAAAGCATTAAATGAGGTTATTCTTCCAACATCTTCAACTGAAACATTATTAAGTTCTGCAAGTTTTTCAGCTATTAAAGGAATGTTCGCAGGTTCGTTTCTTTTTCCACGGTGCGGAACGGGAGTCATAAAAGGGGAATCGGTTTCAAGTAATAAGTGACGAAGTTCAATTTGAGAAGCAATAGTGCGCAGATCATCAGTCTTTTTAAACGTTATATTGCCTGTAAAAGAAAGATAGAAATTCATTTCAATAATTTTGAGTGCGTCTTGCAAACTTCCGCTGAAGCAATGAAATTGCCCGCGCAAACCTTGTTTTGAAAATTCTGAAACGATTGATAAAACATCTTCATCAGCTTCACGGTTATGTATGATGACGGGCAACTCTAACTCAATTGCAAGGGCTAACTGTTTGCGAAATGCTTCGATCTGTTTTTCTTTTGGAGAGAAGTCATAAAAATAGTCAAGTCCGATTTCACCAATTGCAACAACTTTATTGTGAGATGCCAACTCTTTTAATCGCGTAAGATGGACCTCACTCCAATCTTTTGTATCGTGCGGATGAATACCCACAGCTCCGTAAAGCATATCATATTTGTCGATCAGCTCAATGACTTTGTCCGAGGTGGGCAGATCGGTTGCGGGAATTAAAATGTAATCTACTTTATTCGCTTTGGCATTTTTAAGAACACTCTCCAAATCATCCTGATAGTTAGGATAAAAAAGGTGAGCGTGAGTATCTATAAACATGAAAATCTTTACAATAATTTTTAGATTACTTCACCGAGGAGTATGGCGGTTTCACCCAATGTATTTGCGGTGTTTATCACTTTGTCAATTTCGGTTTTGGAAACGACGGCGATAAGTCCTATACCAATGTTAAAAACTTCTCTCATTTCTTCGTCTGTAATGTTGCCGGTTTTTTGAATCAATTTAAAAAGATTCGGAACTTCCCAAGCAGCCCAATTAATTTTAAGCGCTAGACCGTCTGGAATAATTCGTTTTGTATTTCCCACAATTCCACCGCCGGTGATGTGAGAAAATCCATGGATGGTTGCATTCACTTTTAATTCGGAAATCAATTTCAAGTAAGATTTATGAACGCGCAGAAGTTCATTCCCCAAAGGCAATTCCAACTCATCAAATTTTTGATCGAATGAAAATTTATTAAGGACTTTTCTAGCAAGAGAATAACCATTTGTGTGTAACCCGTTAGATCGAAATCCAATCAGCACATCACCTTTAGTGATTTTTTTACCATCGATTACTTCCTTTTTTTCTACAACGCCAACTATCGTTCCTGAGAGATCGTAATCATGTTCTTGATAAACTCCGGGCATTTCGGCGGTTTCGCCGCCGATCAACGCACAACCGTTTTGCTTACATGCAATGGAAAATCCTTCAACAATAGAGGAGGCTGTTTCTGGATTTAATTTTCCGAAAGCTAAATAATCCAAAAAGAAGAGAGGTTTTGCTCCGCAAACGGCGATATCATTTACGCAATGATTCACCAAATCCTGCCCGATAGTTGAATGTAGATTCATTGCGATGGCGACCTTTAATTTCGTTCCTACGCCATCCACACTTGAGACGAGAACGGGTTCGGAATAATTATCTTTTTTTAATTCGAAAAATCCGCCGAATAAACCTAAATCGCTAAGAACATTTTGGTTAAATGTAGATTTAGCAAAACCTTTTATTTTTTTTACCGTTTCTTCACCGGCTTTGATGTCAACACCGGCATTTTTATAAGTCTGTTCCAATCTTTGTCCTCTATGGTAGCGTACGAAAAAATTTGAATTTCTAAACCTAAAATAAGATTTTTGCATCTAATTTTCGTATAGATTAGTAAATTTGATCGGTAAAAGCGGGATTTTAGAATACCTTCAAAAATCCGCGCTAAATCATTATATTTGCAGCAACAATTAAGAAAATTTTAGTGGAAGCACTCTTAAACGAGAGGGAGAAAAACATTCTCCGGCTCATAATTCAACAATTCATCTTAACAGCGTCACCGGTTGGTTCAAGGAATATATCGAAAAGGTTCCAGGTTGGTTTATCTCCGGCGACGGTTCGGAATATTATGTCCGATTTGGAAGAAAGCGGATTTATTAATCACCCGCATACTTCTGCAGGAAGAATGCCGACCGATAAAGGGTACCGGGTTTATGTTGATTCCCTTATGGAATTGGAGCACCTCAATAAAATTGATCAGAGAAAAATTAAACATTCTTTTGATCAACCTTTTAGCGAGGCAGAAGAATTGCTTTCGCTTGCATCAAAATTGTTGTCGAGCATTACGAATCAGATCGCTTGCGTTTTGTATCCGAGTTTGGAAACCGGGATTTTGGAAAAAATCCAGTTGGTTCCGATTTCCGCGTCACGTCTGTTGGTGGTAGTTTCGGTTAAATCGGGCTTAGTTAAAACTATAACGATTGAGTATACCACCGAGTTTGAGGAAGGGAAAATACTCTCAGTTCAACAACTGCTGAATGAAAGATTGAGCGGACTTTCTTTTTCTGATATCAGAGCGACATTTCGTGATAGATTTAGAGATGTCGATCAAAATGAGAAACCGGTGATGACACTATTTCTCGATTCGGTAGACAAAATTTTTTACGATTCTAAAAAAGAAGATAAACTCTTTCTTTCAGGAACTAAAAATTTGATCAAACAACCCGAGTTTGAAACTCCAAGCCGGATACAGAGTGTTATAGAATTGATTGAAGAAAAAGAAGTAATCGTACATATTCTAGAACAATCTTCCGAAGGAAAAAAGGGAGAAGTCTCGGTCTCGATCGGAAGAGAAATTCCCAGCATGAAAATGGAAGATTACAGTGTGATTACGAAGGAATACAAATTTGGAGAAAGCGTAGGAACCCTTGGTATTGTTGGTCCAAAGCGGATGGAGTATGCGAAAATTATAGCGATTGTAGATTACGTATCTACTATTTTAACAGGTTATTTTACACATCGATAAATTGGAGATCATGAATGTCAGAAGAAGTAAATGAACTTAATACTTTGGAAAATGAAAAAGTAAAAAATGAAGAAGTCACCACTTCTAAGGAAACGGAAAGCGAGACTACTTCAACCGAACAGTTGAGTAATCCCCTTGTTGAAAATATTGAAAAGGAATTGGAAGAATTGAAATTAAATTTTATTAAAGCCGACAATGAAAAAAAGGAATTGCAAGATAGACTGTTAAGGAAAGTTGCTGAGTTCGACAATTATAAGAGAAGAACAGAAAATGAATTCTCGAATCTTTTTAAATATGCTGCTGAAAATTTTATAAAGAAAATTCTTCCGGTAGTAGATGATTTTGAGAGATCATTAAAACATCTTTCCGAATCGGAAGAAAATTCGTCTGTCTCGGAAGGTATCAAATTGATCTACGATAAACTTGTAAAAATTCTTGATGATCAAGGTGTAAAGAAAATTGAAGCGGTAGGAAAACCATTTGACGTTCATTTCCACGAAGCATTACTTCAGAAAAAAGATGAAAATCAACCGCCTCATTCTGTGCTTGATGAATTAGAGACCGGTTACATCTATCAAGATAAAGTAATTCGTCACGCAAAAGTAATTGTAAATGAAGATTTTCATACAGAACAAACTGCATCTGATTCAACAATGAAAGAAGAGAACGTATGAGCAAGCGGGATTATTATGAGGTATTAGGGGTAGCTAAAACGGCTACTGCTGACGAAGTTAAAAAAGCTTATCGAAAAATTGCGATGCAATTTCATCCGGACAGAAATCCAGACAATAAAGAAGCCGAAGAAAAATTTAAAGAAGCTACTGAAGCATATGAAGTTCTTAGCGATACAACAAAAAGACAACGCTACGATCAATTTGGACACAGCGGTTTACACGGCGGACAAGATTTCCACGGTTTCTCCAATGTGAACGATATCTTTTCACATTTCTCCGATATTTTCGGCGGCTCCTCTATATTTGATGATTTTTTTGGTCAGAGTTCATCGCGTGGAAGAGGAAGAAGAAGATCAACCGGAACGCCTGGGTCTGATCTGCGTGTAACTTTAAAAGTAACACTAGAGGAAATTGCAAGTGGTGTCTCAAAGAAAATTAAAATAAAAAAACATGTTAAGTGCGAATCGTGCAGTGGAACCGGTTCAGATGGAGGAAGTTCCACAAAAACCTGTTCTGTATGTAACGGAACCGGAGAAATTCGAAACGTTTCTCGTTCTGTCTTTGGACAGTTTGTAAATATTCAACCCTGTTCAAATTGTAACGGTGAAGGAACTGTCGTAGATAAGCCCTGCCGGGCATGTGTAGGCGATGGAAGAAAACAAGAAGAAGTAACGATAAAAATTGATGTTCCGGCAGGCGTTTCTGATGGAAATTATATGACGCTACGAGGACAAGGAAATTCCGGTTTACGTGGCGGACCAGCCGGTGATATCATTGTTGTCTTCCAGGAAATTCCACATGATTATTTCAAGAGAGAAGGTGATGATATTCTTTATGATCTCTTCATCAGTTTTCCGGAAATTATTCTTGGAACTGAAGTTGAAGTTCCCACACTAAACGGCAAAGCAAAATTGAAAATTGACGGCGGAACTCAACCCGGAAAACTTCTTCGCATGCGTGAAAAAGGAATTCAGCATTTAAATCAGCATGGCGCAGGAGACCAATTAGTTCGTGTAAATATTTTTGTTCCGAAGAAAATTTCTGTGAAAGAAAGAGAATTGTTAAAAGAACTTTTAGATATGCCTAACATAAAAATTAGTTCAGGGAGTGGTGATGATAAAAATTTCTTTAAGAGGTTCGGGCTCTAGTTCTTGTTTTAAAGTTTTATCGGGAAAGTTAGTTTGATAAAGAAACTTTCCCGATTGACTTCTTTAACCGAAACAGAAATAAAGATTTTTATTTTTGTATTTTCCATGCTAGTTATTGGTCTTGGGGTGAAGTATTATAGTTCGACTAAGGAACAAACAGCAAAGAAATTTTCTTATGCCAAGGAAGACAGCCTCTTTGCATATTTTAACAACCTAGATCTTGATACCTCAACTACGGAGTATGATCCACTCCTAATCAACAAGACACCGTTCATCGCAAAAAAAATTCAACAGCAACCTTATATAAAAAAAACCTTTTCAGGTAAGTTAAATCTAAATTCTGCATCAATTGAACAACTTGCCGAACTTCCTGGAATCGGAGAAAAAACAGCGGGAAATATTTACGCTTATCGAATTCGGGTAGGGAAGATAAAATCTCTTAATGAACTGATGAATATTAAAGGGATTGGAGAAAAGAAAATCTCAAAGCTGAAAGATTTTCTTACTCTAAAGTAAATTCGCGTATCGCTTTGGAAAGTTTCACTTAGTTGCACTATATTTAAGAAAAGAAAATGAAATAATCTGCATGCAAAATTTACCGAACAGACTTGGAATAAATCTCTCAGAAAATAAACTTCAATTAGTTGAACTTACTTTTTCGGGAAGTGAATATGTTGTTTCAAGTCTCGAAGAAGTTTTTTTTGATGAACCGCTCAATTTTGACTCTGATAAAGAGACAAAATTAATACTCACAATTCAAAGCGCTTTTAATGAAATTCTGATAAACGGCGGAATTTCTACTACTGAAGTAGCGTTTTCTTTACCACTCAATTGTTTTACTTTCTTTCAAGTTCCGTATGACAATACACTTTTACAGAATGACTTAGTTGATCAATTCCGGTGGGAGTTTTCAATTCTGTTTCCTCATAAAACTGAATCGGAATATCAATTTCAATTTTATGAGATGGAAAAATCAATTTTTGTTCAAGAGTCAAAAGCAATAGTTCTGGCCATGAAGAAAAAATTGATTGACTTACTCTACACTTTTTGTGACCGAAATAATTTGATCCTTTCTACCGTGGATTGTAATCATTTTGCTTTTGACAAAAGTATCCAACTTCTTGATCAAAATATAAAACAAGGCTTCGTCTGCAGCATTTATCTTGATGATCCGCTGGTTTCTGTTGAACTTCTCTTCGAGCAAAAGCCGATCTTCATGAAAGTATTTCCACTAAAAAATAAAGCAATATTTGTAGATCAAATTAAAACAATATTTAAAGAAGAAATCCCGATTGACGTATCTCAATACAAAATTGATAAATGCTATTTTGGTGGGGATGAAGTTACCGTGGCGTTTGTTACTCAAATAGAAGAGCAGCTTCAAATTCCCTGTTACTCCGTTAATCCTTTTGTTGCATTGAATACTTCTAAAGAATTTCAAAACGAAAAATACTTCCACGAAAAAGCACATGCATTTGCCGCAGCTGCGGGAATAACCTTTCGATTGGAATAAATGAAACTTCGCATTATTTCCGGCTCACTAAAAGGACGAATGATCAAAGCGCCCGACTCTGACCTTACTCGCCCAACAACAGATAGGGTGCGAGAAACGATTTTTAATTTATTAAATAATAAAATTGATTTTGACGGAATATCTGTCCTGGATTTCTTTTCCGGTTCCGGCGCTTTGGGATTTGAAAGCCTCAGCCGTGGCGCGGCTAAAGTAACTTTTGTAGAAAAGAATTATCCTATCTACAAAAATCTTTCAGAAAACATTAAAACACTAAATGTTGATGAGCAATGTGAGATTGTAAAAAGTGATGCTGTTCAATTTGCAAAATTTGCGAGTGGGAAAAAATATGATTTAATTCTTGCTGATCCGCCGTTTTTTCAATATTCTATTTACGAAGTTGTAAAATATGTTTTTGAAAATGATTTTCTTGCCGATGACGGTTATTTTATAATTGAACGCTCAATCCAAACGTTGAAAAAAGATATTGAAGGATTTGGCAAAGAACCGTTCAAGCGCATAGGCGATACTTGTCTTTATGAATTTACTAATTAACTTTCTTCTTAGTGCTATTCAGTGAACTAAGTGTCTAGGTGGTAAAGGCTTTTTCACCACTAAGGCACAGAGGCACTAAGGGACACTAAGAAAAAAAACAAATTAGTCATTTATTTTACATTTATTTTTTAATTCTGAAATGAAAGCCGCTATTGCATCGTAGCTTTCACCATTCATCAACTTTTTAATTACAGCGCTACCTACAATTACGCCGTCACAATAATCTTTTATCTGTAAAATATTTTCCGGTGAGGAAATTCCGAATCCGGCTAACATTTTATGGTGAGAAATAAGTTCGCGAGTTTTTTTCATTGCTGAAATATCACCTTCGGTGAAACCGTTTCGTGTTCCCGTAGTTCCGGTTACACTTACGTAATAAACAAAACCGCCGCTTTTCTCGTCGAGCGCAATTATTCTTTCTTTCGAAGACGTCGGTGTTGCCAACAGTACAATATCAAAATCTTCTTTTTGAAAAGTGATGAACTGGTCGTACTCGTCGAGAGATAAATCGGGAATGATGGCTCCATTTAATCCGGCTGATGAAGCATCGTTTACAAATTCTTCTATCCCATAATTTGAAACAATGTTTGCGTATGTCATTGCGATAAGCGGTTTATCGGTTTTCTTTCTGATTTCTTCAGCAAAGTTGAATGCATCCTGAATAGTAATACCATTTTCCAATGCGGCTTGCGAGGAAAACTGAATTACCGGTCCATCAGCTAAAGGATCGCTGAACGGAATACCAATTTCGAGCATATCTGCACCGGCTTGTAAAACTTTTTCCGCAAGAGTTACAAAATCATTTTTACGCGGGAAACCGGCAGTAAGAAAAATGGAAAGAATTTTTTCATTTTCGGCATTTATTTTTTCAATATACTCTTTGATCATAATGCAGTTCCCAAATTATCAATGATGGTGTTCAAATCTTTATCTCCGCGTCCGCTGATGTTTACAATTACAATTTCTTCGGTTGAAGTTTGCGGCATCAAATAATTTAAATAAGCGATTGCGTGGGCGGTTTCAAGCGCCGGAAGAATTCCTTCTTGTTGTGTAAATAATTTAGTCGCTTCGAGAGCTTCATTATCAGTAACTGAAACATAGTTAACTCTGGAAATATCTTTTAAAAAACTATGTTCCGGTCCAACACCGGGATAATCAAGTCCGGCTGAAATTGAATGCACTTCTTCAACTTGTCCATCCTTATTTTGCAGAAGATACGTCTTCATTCCATGAAAAATTCCTTCTCGTCCGAGCGTAAGCGTTGCCGAATGTTTTGTGGTATTTAAACCGTGACCCGCTGCTTCAACACCAACCAGTTTTACATTTTCATCATCAATGAAAGGATAAAAAATTCCGATTGCGTTGCTGCCACCGCCAACGCAAGCAACAAGGTAATCGGGTAATCGATTTTCAATTTCTTGGATCTGAATTTTCGCTTCATGTCCAATAATTGATTGAAAATCTCTTACGAGCATCGGATACGGATGCGGACCAACTACTGAGCCGATGATGTAATGGGTGTCTTTTACATTTGTCACCCAATCACGAATCGCTTCATTTGTGGCATCCTTTAAAGTTTTACTGCCGGAAGTAACCGGAATAACTTTTGCCCCAAGAAGTTTCATCCTAAAAACATTTAAACTTTGTCGATGCGTATCTACTTCGCCCATGTAAACAACGCATTGCATTCCGAATTTTGCACATACAGTTGCGACGGCAACTCCATGCTGTCCGGCGCCTGTTTCCGCAATAATTCTCTTTTTCCCTAATTTTTTTGCGAGTAAAATTTGTCCAAGGGCATTGTTAATTTTATGCGCGCCGGTATGGCATAAATCTTCCCGCTTCAAATAAATTTTTGCTTTACAGAAATGTTTTGTTAGGCGGTCGGCAAAGGTCAGCGGTGTCGGTCTTCCGCTGTAATCTTTGTGCAGCTGCATCAATTCATTTTGAAAGAAAGGATCATCTTTTACTTTAAGATACATCTCCTCCAATTCTTGAAGCGGAGCGATTAACGTTTCGGGGACAAATTTACCGCCGTATTTTCTAAAATGTCCTGATGAATCCGGGAACAAATAGTTTTTCTTTTCCATAACCATTAAAATTTTTTATCTACTATTGGAGCTAACTGCTCAATTTTATTTAGTAAAGCTTTAAATTGCTGCGGAGTTAGTGATTGCACTCCATCGGATAATGCTTTATCGGGATTATGATGAACTTCGATCATCAAACCATCTGCACCGCATGCAACACCTGCCATAGCCATCGGCGCGACTTTATCACGGATACCGATACCGTGTGAAGGATCAACAAATACCGGAAGATGTGTTTGTTTTTTTAGAACTGGAATTGCGTTCAAATCAAGCGTATTGCGGGTCCATGTTTCAAAAGTTTTAATTCCGCGCTCGCAAAGAATGACGTTGAAATTTCCTTGCGATAAAATATATTCGGCACTCATGAGTAAATCCTCAATTGAAGCGGCCATTCCACGTTTTAAGAATACAGCTTTTTGTGTTTGCCCAACTTTTTCAAGTAGCGAATAATTTTGCATATTACGGGCGCCGATTTGAATAATGTCCGCAACTTCAATTACTTGCGGAAGTGTTTCAGTATCTTTCGCTTCGGTAACAATGTGAAGGCCGAATTCTTTTTTTACTTCGGCAAGAAGTTCCAATCCTTTTTCTTTTAAACCTTGAAAAGCGTACGGACTTGAGCGGGGTTTGTACGCGCCGGCACGGAAGAATTTAATCCCCATTTCTTTTAATTGACCGGCGATGTCGAAAAGTTGATCGCGGCTCTCAACAGAACAGGGACCCGCAATAATTTGTAAAAATCCGTTCCCGATTTTGTCTCCATTAAAATCAATAACTGTATCTTCAGCTTTCATCTCGCGGCTGCACAGTTTAAATTTTTTGGAAACGCGCATCGCATCCACAACACCTTCCATTAAGATAAAATCGTCGGTAGAAAGGTTTCTCGTTTCACCTGTTATTCCGATTGCTATTTTTGATTCACCATAAATAATATGCGAACTACATTGGTTGTCTTTTGCTTTATTTCGCACGCTGGCAACTTGTTCCTCTGTTGCGTTAAGGTTCATTACAATTAACATTTATTTACTCCTTAGTTGATTTATTATTTGAAAAAAACTTTTCATTTTGTCATGATCTTTTTTACCGGGTGATATTTCGAGTGATGATGAAACATCAACAGCATAGGGACTAATTTTAGTGAAAATCTCTTCCACATTCTTTTCTGAAACTCCACCGGCTATAATTATTCTACTCCTAATCGGTTGAGGAATAATACTCCAGTCAAACGATTTCCCGGTTCCACCAAATTCATTTTGAGAAAATGTGTCCAACAAGAAATTTGCAGACGGATATTTGTCAAGAACGGAGAAATCAAAAGCGTCTTGCATTCTAAAACTTTTAATTGATGGGAGCATTAAGCTCTCAGCTAACTCTGGCATTTCATCTCCGTGGAGTTGAATTAAATTCAGTTTTGCTGTTGTCGTGACATCATTAATTTTATCTTCTCTCTCATTCACAAAAATTCCCACTTTTAAAGTGAAAGCTGAAAGAATGTTGGAAATTGTTCTTGCAGCTTCCGGAGAGATGTAACGTTTACTTGCCTTGTAAAAGATAAAACCGATTGCATCCGCTCCAAGTTGTTCGGCAAGTAAAGCATCTTCAATATTGGTTATTCCACAAATTTTAACTTTCATCCGTGCACCAGCTCTTAAACTCTTGAATTGCCAAACCGATATCCTCTTTCCGCATAAAATGTTCACCGACCAAAACGGCATTTGTGGTTATCTTTTTCAATTCCATAATGTCATCTTTAGAAGTTATCCCACTTTCAGAGACAAAAATTGTTGTATCATGAAAATGGTGTCTCAAATTAATCGAAGTATTCAAACTGACTTCAAATGTTTCAAGATTTCGGTTATTCACTCCGATAATCTTGTTAATGGTTTGGTCAATTTTCTCAAGCTGTCTTTCAGAATGTAATTCAAGTAGTACATCAAGACCGATTTCTTTGGCGCACATCGTTAGTTCTGCAATTTTGGTTTTATCAAGCGCTTCGCAAATCAATAAAATAACGTCTGCACCGTTTGCTTTCGCTTCGTGAATTTGCATTTCATCAATGATGAAGTCTTTTCTCAAAAGTGGTTTTGTTTTTATTTTCGCAATCTCTTTTAAGAAACTAATGTTCCCCTGGAAAAATATCTCATCTGTTAAAATTGAAATTGCATCCACATTATTCGAGAAATAAGTATTGGCTATTTTTAAATGATTGAAATCCTCTTTTATAATACCTTTTGATGGGGAGGCTTTTTTAATTTCCGCGATTACCGCAACAACATTTTCTTTTTGCAACGCAGATACGAAAGAGAGTGAGTCTTGCGAGTAGAAATCAAAATTAGTGAAAGAGGAGGTTGAAAACTTCTGTTTAAGTCTCGCAACTTCCCGTTTCTTTACTGTTAGAATTTCTTCAAGAAAATTCATCATGCGAATTCCTTCAACGTGACTAATTTATCGTATGCTTTGCCGGAAAGAATTGAGTTCTCAGCCGCTTGTTTACAGATATCAAGATCGCTTGAATAATTTGCAGAGTACAATGCCATAGCCGCATTTGCGCAGATTGTATAAAAAGCGCCGTTGCACATTTTGTCTTTTAAAACATTCAAAATAATTGTGGCGTTTGTCTTCGCATTGGCTCCGGCAATTTCCCCTATTGAAACTTTCGGATATGAGAATGTTTCATTTGATATTTTATAATTTTTCGTACCGTTGGTTTTATTATATTCATAAACAGTGGTGTCGCCATTTAATAAAATTTCGTCAAAGCGGTTATCTGTGCAAACGAAACAAACTTTTTCAAATCCCAACAACTCGGAGGCAGAACACATCAATTCTGCGGCTTGGCTATTGAATGTTCCGATAAGTTGATGTTTTACATCTGCCGGATTTGTTAGTGGTCCCAACATATTAAAGATAGTTTTCATACCGAGTTCTTTTCTTACCGGAGCGGCATATTTCATTGCCGGATGATAGTTTGGAGCGAATAAAAATGTGATTCCAATTTCATGCAACGCTTTTTCCGATTGTTCCGGTGTTAAATTAATATTGATCCCAAGTTCCTGCAAAACATCGGCGCTTCCACAGAGGCTTGAAATAGAACGGTTACCGTGTTTGGCGACACTCACACCAGCTCCGGCAACAACAAAGGCAACGGCAGTTGAAATGTTAAACGTGCCCGAATTATCTCCACCGGTTCCGCATACATCTATAGTTAAAGTATTATTCGTTTTTATTTTAATGCTTTTTTCTCTCATCGCAGAAGCAAATCCTGCTATTTCCTCTGCCGATTTTCCTTTTGATTTCAAACCGATGAGTAAACCGGCAAGCTGTGAGTTGTTTACTTCACCGTTCATAATACTTTTCATTATCTCAAATGATTCTTTAAACGTGAGATGCTGCTTTGAAATTATCTTTTCTAAAAACGCTTTTATCATAAGGTTAACCAGTTTTTTATAATTGTTTTTCCCTCAACAGTTAAAATGGATTCAGGATGAAATTGAATTCCTTCGATCGGAAAGGTTTTATGACGAACACCCATTATCACGCCATCCTCTGTTTGTGCGGTAATTTCAAGCGAAGAGGGAAGTGATTCTTTTTCGATTATGAGCGAATGGTACCTTGTTGCTTCAAAATTTTGAGGAACGTTTTTAAAAATAGTTTTATTGTCGTGCTGAATGAGAGAAGTTTTTCCGTGCATTAATTGTATTGCTTTAATTACTTTTGCACCGAACGAAATTCCGATCGCCTGATGCCCAAGACAAACGCCAAGTACAGGAATTTTTAACCCAAACTTTTGAATCGCGGTGAGAGAAATGTTTGAATCTTCAGGTCTTCCTGGTCCGGGAGAAACAATAATTTTATCCGGGTTCACTTCTTCAATTTCTTGCTCGGTAATTTCATCATTCCTTTTCACAAGAATATTTTTTTCGAATCTCCCTACAAGCTGCACAAGATTGTAAGTAAACGAATCGTAATTATCAATTACTAATATTTTCATCAATCACCTCTGCATATTGTAATGCGTTTAGCAGTACTGCGGCTTTGTTTTTAATTTCTTTTGTTTCAAGCTCGGGGGTGCTGTCGGCAACAACTCCGGCTCCGGCTTGCCAATACAACGTTTTTCCTTTTGCAAATAATGTTCTAATGGCAATGCACATATCAAGATTGCCGGAAAAATCGAAGTATCCAACCGCACCCGCATAAACATTTCTTCGGAGTTGTTCATATTTGTAAATCAATTGCATTGCACGGATTTTGGGTGCCCCAGCAACGGTTCCGGCTGGGAAGCATGCTTGCAAAGCGTCAATCGCATCCTTGTTTTCTGCAAGTTCTCCCTCAACTTTAGAAACGATATGCATCACGTGTGAGTAACGTTGTATCTTCATCAACTCGGAAACTCTTACCGAATCGTACTTACAAACTCTTCCAAGATCATTACGACCGAGATCGACCAACATCGTATGTTCCGCAAGTTCTTTAGGGTCATTTAAAAGATTTTGTTCAAGTCGATTATCGTCTTCGGTTGTTTTCCCTCTTCCGCGAGTTCCGGCGATAGGAAGGAGTTGAGCTTTTCCGTTTTTTACTTTTAACAAATCTTCGGGTGAAGTTCCGATTACGGTAAAATCATTTTCAAATTCTAAATGGTACATGTATGGAGAAGGATTGATTATACGAAGTGCCCGGTAAACGTTGAAGAGATCACCAGTGTAGGTGGTGGAAAATCTTTTTGATAAAACGATTTGAAAGATATCACCTTCAACAATATTCTGTTTACTTGCTTCCACCATTTTGTAAAATTCATCATTTGAAAAATTGGTGGAATATTCTTTTTCGAAGGAAAAATCGGAAGAAAACTCAACTGGCTTTTTTAATTCAGCGCGGAGTTTCGCAAGTTCATTTTTCCCCGACTGAAATGCCTCTTCGATCGATGGGAACTTAGTTACGTCTACATTAGAAATTAGAATTATCTGGTGCTTATAGTGATCAAAAGCGAGGATGGTTTTATAAATTCCAAAAATTGAATCTGAATTTTCAAATCCAGTCTCGTTTCGCGGAACAACTTTTTCGATAAGCGAAATGGTTTCATACCCAAGGAAACCAACAATGCCGCCGGTGAAATCAGGTAGTTCGTCAATTTTCGGGTGTTTGTATTTCTTCAGTTCATTTTTAATGTACTCGAAAATATTTTTTTCAAAAGTTTTTTCTTCGCTCAAACTCTTTTCCGATAGCGAGAGATCAGTGTTGAAAAAAATCTTTTCCGGATTCTTTCCAATAAATGAATATCTGGCAAGGTTGAGCGATCCTTCAACCGATTCCAGCAAAAAACTCTGTTTACCGTTTTCGCGAATCTTTAAGTAAGCAAGAACGGGAGTCAACAAATCCGCCGTAATAATTTCGTATACCGGGATCAGATTAAATTCTTCTGCTAATTTGGAAAATTTTTCTATTGTCATTTTTTTATATCGTTTAGTAAAAACAAAAAACCCTTCCCAGTTGGTTCTGAGAAGGGTTTTTTAAAATTTTATTATTTCTCAAAAATCACTGGGATGTACAACCGCGCGTACTAAACCACCACCAAAAATAATTTTTGGTCATAAAGTTTAAGAGGTAATATGTTCCGGTGATGTTTTTCATAATTTTGGTTGTAAAAGTAAGCCTTAGGGAGCTTAATGTCAAGTGGTTCATGAATTATTTAACACAAATTAGAAAGGAAAATTCTGTTTGTGGTAAAACCTTTCAAGAATAATGCTTTTTAGTGATTCTCTCCTTCGATCAACTTTTACATGAGCGGTAAAAGGGTAAAATATAATTTCGAGAACTCTTTGTATATTTCCAGCGAAAATAACTTTGAATATGACTCAGGTTGAAAATGAAAAGAATTGTGTTTGCCTTTTGTTTAATGCTTCTAACTGTGTCACCAAATAGCAGCGCTCAAAAAGTTTTTCACGCAAAAATTGAAGGGGAAATTGATTTAGGGTTAGCTCCATTTGTTAGAAGAGTTATTTCCGACGCAGAATCGCAGAATGCTCAAGCAATTGTTTTTGAGATTAACACATTTGGCGGCAGAGTTGATGCCGCAACACAAATAAAAGATGTAATCCTTGAAAGTAAAGTATTAACGATCGCCTTCGTAAAAAACCGGGCTATTTCCGCAGGCGCATTGATTACCCTTTCGTGTAAAAAAATCGCAATGGCTCCCGGAAGCTCTATCGGTGCTACTACCGTAGTTGATCAAACCGGGCAGAAACAATCGGAAAAATATCAATCTTACATGCGTTCGGAAATGCGTTCTACTGCGGAAAAAAACGGGAGACGTACCGACATTGCCGAAGCAATGGTTGATGAACGAGTGGTTATTCCCGGCTTGGATGACAGCACAACTCTGGTGACTTTAACCTCATCGGAAGCTTTCAAATACCAGATATCTGATACCACAGTTGAAAATCTTTCAAAAGTGTTAAGTGCGTTTAATATTCACAATGTACTTATTATTGAAGAAAAGCCAAATTGGGCTGAAACTTTTGTTCGCTTTTTAAATAATCCAATTGTTTCTTCATTACTTATCATGATCGGGTTGGTTGGTCTTTACACAGAAATAAAAACTCCCGGATGGGGTTTAGCAGGAACAGTTTCACTTATTGCGCTTGCACTTTTTTTTGGTTCTTCCTTCATTTTGCAAATTGCCTCGGTATTTGAAATACTGTTGTTTGTTATAGGGATCATTCTTCTGCTTGTAGAAATATTTGTAATTCCTGGATTTGGTGTAACAGGCGTTGCCGGAATACTCCTTGTGGTTGGATCAATTTTCTTTTCACTTTTCAACGCCGAATATTATTTTGACTCGAACATCCTTTACACTGCAATAATTCAGCTTGGGACAGCAGTATTTGCATCAGTAGTAATTATGTTTTTGTTGGTTAAATATCTCCCTAAAACGACAACTTTTAACAAATTGATTTTATCGAACGAGAACGCAGCACAAGATGGTTTTATTTCTCACCCTTCTTACGAAAATCTTTTAAATGAAACGGGAGAGGCTTTCACAACCCTCCGTCCCGCCGGAACCGCGATAATAAATGATAATCGTTATGACGTAGTGACAGCAGGTGATTTTATCGAAAGGGGATCGAAGATAAAAGTCATCAAAGTAGAAGGAATGAAAATTATCGTTCAAAAAATATAATTGAGTATTTAATTTTAGCTCGGAAACTTATTCATAAACATTCATGGAGTTATTTTATGAAAATAATTATTGGTTTATTTCTATTAACAGTATTTTGTGCATTCACATCGCAATCGGATAAAAACAATATGAACAATCCTTTTTTTACGGAATGGAAAACTCCTTTTGGAACACCTCCATTTGATAAAATTAAAAATGAACATTTTATGCCTGCTTATGAAGAAGGAATGAAGCAGCAACTAGCTGAAGTTGAAGCAATTGTTAATAATAAAGAAAAACCGACTTTCGAGAACACCATTGCCGCATTTGAAAAAAGCGGAAAACTTTTTACTAAGGTAAACAATGTTTTCAACGGGTTAAATGGTGCGAATACAAATGCTCAGTTGCAAGAAATCGCTCAAAAAACAGCTCCCATGATCTCGAAACATTTCGATGAGATTTATCTCAACGATAAATTGTTTGCTCGCGTAAAAAGTATTTACATGGAAAAAGATAAGCTGAATCTTACCACCGAACAAAAAGTAGTTCTTGAAAACTATTATAAAGATTTTGTTCGCGGTGGAGCAAATCTTAATAAAGAAGAAAAAGAGAAATTCAAAAAAATTAACGAAGAACTATCCCTTCTCGGCGTAAAGTTTGCAGAAAATATATTGAAAGAAACAAATTCAGTTGGACTCATCATAGACAATAAAGATGCCCTTGTTGGACTACCGGAAGGTGTAATTCAAGGTGCCGCTGAAACAGCCAAAGCAAAAGGTTTGGAAGGGAAGTGGGCTTTTACACTGCAAAGACCAAGCTGGACTCCGTTTCTTAAATATTCGCTTAAAAGAGATTTAAGAGAGAAGTTATTTAAAGCTTACACCAGCAGGGGTAACAACAACAACGAATTAGATACAAAAAAAATTCTCGCAAAAATGGCTTCGCTTCGTATAGAGAAAGCTAATTTATTAGGTTATAAAACTTATGCCGAGTTTAAATTAGCTGTTAATATGGCGAAGAACTCGGAAACTGTTTACAAATTTTTAAATGATCTCTGGACCCCTTCCCAACAAAAAGCAAAAGAAGAAGTTGCCGACATGCAGAAGATTATTGATGCTGAAGGTGGCCACTTTAAGCTGCAACCGTGGGATTGGTGGTTTTATGCTGAAAAAGTTAGAACTGCCAAATATGCGCTGGATGAAGAAATGTTACGTCCCTACTTTAAACTTGAAAATGTTATTGATGGGGCGTTTGGAGTTGCAACCAAACTTTACGGGTTAAAATTTGTTCAGCAAAAAAATATTTCCGTTTATCATCCTGATGTAAAAGTTTTTGAAGTTTTAGAAGCAGATGGAAAACATCTCGGTGTTTTATACACCGATTATTTCCCGCGCGACAGTAAACGCAGCGGCGCCTGGATGAGTGAATTTACAAGTCAATCAAACATGGACGGTAAGTTTATTTCTCCGGTAATTTACAACGTTGGTAATTTTACAAAACCTACAAAAGATAAACCGGCTCTGTTAAGTTTTGATGATGTGAATACGTTGTTCCATGAGTTTGGACATGCACTTCATTATTTGATCGCCACTTCCGTCTATCCATCCGGTAAACGCGTCCCGGTTGATTTTGTGGAGTTACCATCGCAGATAATGGAAAATTGGGCATCAGACCCTGTTGTACTAAAAATGTATGCAAAGCATTACAAAACCGGTAAAGTGATGCCGGATGAATTAATCAATAAAATTGTAAACGCCGGACATTTTAATCAAGGATTTGAAACTGTTGAATATTTAGCTGCATCGCTGTTGGATATGGATTGGCATTCCATCACCGATGTGAAAGAGAAGGATGTCATTCAATTTGAAAAAGAATCTTTATCCAAACATGGATTGATCCCTGAAATTGAATCCCGTTATCAAAGCACAAATTTTCAACACATTTTTGCTGATGACGGTTACGCCGCCGGATATTATGGGTATGTTTGGGCAGCAGTGCTTGATGCAGACGCGTTCGCAGCATTCAAAGAAACAAATGATGTATTTGATCCTGCAACTGCAAAAGCATTTAGAAATCTCTTAAAGAATGCAGGCAGCGATGATCCGATGGTTCTTTATAAACAGTTTAGAGGCAGAGAACCAAAGATTGATGCTTTGTTAGACAAACGAGGATTAAAATAAAAAGCTGATTGAGTGAAGTGAAAAGAAAAAGCCTGAGTAAATACTCAGGCTTTTTTGTTAAGAATAGAGTGCAGAATTCTTACAATAAGAATTTATAGTAATTCTAGAATGTTTGTTGTTTTTGTATACTGTCGTTGAGTTACTTTTTGAAGTCCGCCTGTTCTTGCTGGAGCCATCATACTCATTTCAATTGTTAAATAATTATTTGTTTTTGATTTTTCAACCAAACCCCTTGTCAAGTTGAAATAAATTTTCCCTTCACCTTTGTAGGAAGGTGAATTCACAGAGACCTTTGCTTGTTTGGCTCTTTCGGAGATTTTGTATTGTGAACTTAAACCTGCTTCGATTACCGCGAGATTACTTTCTTTATATTTTTCAAAACCGGTTATTTTGAAATTCAATGTATTTGTCATTTCAAAAAAGGGCATTTGAGCCGGAGGATTTGCTAATGTCCACATAGAATCTTTTTTTACCTGCTGCGCCGGCAATTTTCTAAACACCTGCATGAGTAGTGGTCGAAGTGCACCTTCTGTTATTTGCTGCTGAAGCATTTTCTTTTCTTCCAAGGAAACCGAATCTCTCAATCCGCCCAATTCGATAATTTTATTTGCAATTCTGTCTGTTCTGAAAAATTCAAAGATTTCACCTTTTGGAGCTACTCTTGCTGTAAAAGGATTGTTGATAACAGCTTCATAGTTTGCGTAATTCTTTTTATCATCACCGGAAAGTTTGTTGCCTGATTGATAAGAAAAAGTTTTTCCGTTTCCCGTTGCATCGAGTTTAACCGAAGTAAAAGTAAACTCGATTTCCATTACGCCGTCTTTATCAACATCTTTTACATTGAGTTTTAACAAATACGTGAGCGCTTGTTTAATATTTTGTGCGATAGAAGTATCGGCTTTAATTGATTGATTATCATCCGTGATGCTGGTGAGGCGGTAATGATATTCCGAACCTTTCGTCAATCCATATTTCAAATCAACCAATGAGATGGAGCCATCAGTAATCGGAACTGCTTTTATTTCGGAAGAATCAAACGCAGTGGAAAAAGTTTTTTCTTCTTTTGCCGGTTCATCTTTTTTACCACATCCGATAAAAAAAGAAAACAGTAATATGGTTAGTGCAAGTAGTTTTTTCATTTGTATCCTTTAATAAAGTAAATATTTTTTTCGAATTTCTTTGAACTTTGATAATTCCTCATGGTAAGACTTGTAAATTTTATCCGGTGTGACATTCCTTAACAACTGTTCTCGTGTTTTTGAATCACCCGAAAGTAGGTCAAATGATTTTTCTTTAAAGGAAAATTTATTGGGATATAATTTATGTAGTGTATAAAGCAGTGCTATTCCAAATTTTACCGATTCAATCTTGTTTTTGTTAATCACATTTATCTCAATGCCGTTGCAAATAATTTTGTTGTATTTCGGATTTTCAGCAACGTTTGGAATATCTTGCGGTGTAAAAGTAGTCGGTGCAAAAGTCAATCCTTTAAATTTGAATTTCCGCAATTCATTTACCAACTGTTTTGCATTGATAAATGGCGCCCCGATTGTTAAAAATGGTTTTGATGTTCCTCTTCCTTCTGAAATATTTGTTCCTTCAATCAAACATGTTCCGGGATAAACCAACGCGGTTTGTAAATCTGTAATATTGGGGGAGGGTTTAATCCATGAAAGAGACAAATCATCAAAAAAATAATTTCTTTGCCATTTTTTCATCTTTACAATTTCAAGTTTTGCGTGCAGATTATTTCCTAAAAGATTTTCATCATTGAAATAATTTGCCAGCTCGCCGAATGTCATTCCGTGAGCAATGGGAATAGGAGCGATTCCTACAAATGAATTTAATGTATCTTGACGAATCGGTCCGTCAACATAATTTCCGCCAATCGGATTTGGTCTATCGAGCACAACAATCGGAATATTATTTTCTGCCGCTGCTTGCAGCGAATAATAAAGTGTAGAAATATAAGTGTAGAAACGGGCGCCAACATCCTGCATGTCAAAAACCAAAACTCCAACATCCCTGAGCATTTCTTTAGTAGGCTTTTTGTTTTTTCCGTAGAGTGAATAAATAGGCGCTTGAGTTGTTTGATCGATTCCATTTTCGATCGCTTCTCCGGCTTTTGCCTGTCCGCGAATGCCATGTTCGGGCCCAAACAATGCTACAATTTTAATCCTAAATTCCGAATTATAAAGTGCATCGATAAGATGAGTTCCGTTGGAAAGGAGAGCCGTATGGTTTGTAATAATTCCGAGATTTTGACCCTCAACAAGATCAATATTTTCTGAAAGAAGTAGCTCAGCACCGGTTCTTATTTTGATTTTGTTGGATTGACAGAAAATAGTTTGAAGAAAAAGAAACGAAATGAGAAATAATTTATAGTTCATTTTGAAAATGTCTCCTTGTCAGCGACCAAGCTGCTAACGTTAGTCCATCCCAAATTATATTTTTACTAATTAGGTCTTCAATTTCGTTTGGAGACATTTCGAGAAGTTCAAATTCTTCAGTTGCATCTTTAGGAAGGGGAGAAGGGAATAAATCTTTCGCCAGAAAAACTTTGCAGATTTCATCCGCCGCGCCGGTAAATGGTGCAAACTCACTAATTTCAGAAATTGTTCCGGCAGAAAATCCGGTTTCTTCACGGAGTTCCTTTAAAGCATTTTCTTGATATGAATTCCCATCTTCCAAACCACCGCAGGGAAATTCAATACTTTCGCGTTCGTTTAAGTAGCGATATTGTTTTACCATTAAAATTTTTCCACCCGAAGTAACGGGAATAACCATTGAAGAACCGGTAGAGTGAACGTAATGATAAACACCACGTTCACCATTCTCTAATTGAAATTCGTCAATCTGGTAACTCCAGTGGTCATTCTGGAATTTTGTTTGTGAAGAGATTTTTTGCCAGCGGAGCAATTTTAATCTGTGTAGTTATTTAGTAATTCGTTTCGAGAAAAAAAGTGAGCGATTTCTATTGCAGCATTTTCATCAGAGTCTGAACCATGAACCGCATTTTCACTTTTACTGTCAGCGTATAATTTACGTATTGTTCCTTCTTCAGCTTCTGCCGGATCAGTTGCCCCGATAAGTTTTCTGTAATCAGCAACGGCATTTTCTTTTTCTAAAGCTAAAGCTACAACCGGACCTGAACTCATAAACTCAACAAGATCATTGTAAAAAGGTCTTTGTTTATGGACTTCGTAAAATCCTTGAGCTGATTCTTTTGTAAGTCGGGTCATTTTCATTGCTTTAACTTTGAATCCGGCTTCTGTGAATTTTGTAATTATTTGACCAACAAGATTTTTTCTTACTGCGTCCGGTTTTATCATTGCGAAGGTTTTATTTGTCATTTATTCTCCATTTGTTAAACATAAAAATTGCGTCACCCGTTGTTAGCGAATGACGCTTTAGAATATTAGAAATTTTAGAATTTATTTTTTAGTTGATTTCTTTGCAACAATTTTTTTCTTAGAAGTAGTTTTTGTCGCGATCTTCTTAACCGGTTTCTTCGCACCATAAACTTCTTCCAAAGCTTTTTTCATTGTGATGCCGATTTCAGCTGGACTTTCAACAACTTTAATTCCTGCTTTTTTCATTGCGGCCATTTTTTCAGCAGCAGTGCCTTTTCCACCTGAAATGATTGCTCCTGCGTGTCCCATTCTTCTTCCGGGAGGCGCTGTTCTTCCGGCAATGAATCCGACGACCGGTTTCTTTACATTCTTTTTGATAAAAGCCGCAGCGTCTTCTTCAGCGCTTCCACCAATTTCGCCTATCATTACAATTCCTTCAGTTCCCGGATCATCATTAAACATTTTGATGATGTTTATAAATTGTGAGCCGATGATCGGGTCGCCGCCAATACCAACACAAGTTGATTGCCCAATGTTCAAATCTGTTAATTGTTTTACGGCTTCATAAGTTAAAGTTCCACTGCGAGAAACAACGCCGATCTTTCCTTGTTTATGAATAAAACCTGGCATGATTCCTACTTTTGCTTGTCCTGGAGAAATTACTCCGGGGCAGTTTGGACCAATCAAAACAACATCTTTATTTTTGATGGCGTTGTAAGCCATGGTCATATCTTTTGCCGGAATTCCTTCAGTAATACAAATGATAACTTTGATACCTGCATTTGCAGCTTCTAAAATAGCATCAGCGGCGAACGCCGGTGGAACAAAAATAACCGAAGTATTTGCTTTTGCAATTTTTACTGCTTCGGCAACGGTATTATAAATTGGAATATCGGTTTCCTCAAACTTTGTTCCGCCTTTACCAGGTGTAACGCCTGCAACAACTTTTGTTTTGTATTCGATCATTTGTTTTGCGTGAAAAGAACCTTCGCCGCCGGTAATTCCTTGAACCACCAGACGCGTTTTTTTATCAACTAGAATGCTCATGATTATTTCCTTTGTAAGCTAAGATTAGGATTTTCTTTAGCTAAAATTACTGAATTTGCACGAAAAAACAGTCACGCTTTTTTGAAAATGAAGTTGAAATGTCAAACTCTTTTTCTAATCGGCTAAAATTTAGTTAATTTTAGTGCGTTCAGATATAATTATTGTAAAAATTTTGGAGTATTGAATGAATCTTGCTGTTGTGGGAACCGGTTATGTTGGACTTGTTTCCGGTACTTGTTTTGCAGAAATGGGTAACAACGTTATTTGTGTTGATAACCATCAGGAAAAATTAAAGAAATTAAAAAATGCTGAAGTTACCATTTATGAACCAGGGCTTGAGACTATCTTCTACAGAAACATTGCCAAAAAGAGATTGTCTTTTACAGAAGATCTAAAAGATGCAATCTTAAATTCAGAAATTGTTTTTCTTTGTTTGCCCACTCCACAAGATGATGACGGTTCCGCCGATCTGAAATATGTTTTGGGAGTAGCCGAAGAGATTGGGATAATATTAAAAGAACAGCATGACAAAACGTTCAAAATTATTGTGAATAAAAGTACGGTGCCTGTAGGAACCGCTAAACGGGTTGCAGACCAAATTGCAAAAGCAGGAGTTAAAAATTTTGATGTTGTCTCGAATCCGGAATTTTTACGTGAGGGTTTTGCTGTTGATGATTTTCTTAAACCCGATAGAATTGTTATCGGTACGAACAACGAACATTCTATGCAAAAAATGAAAGAATTGTACGAACCATTTGTGCGACAAGGGAACCCGATTTTGGCAATGGACACTGCCAGTGCTGAAGTTACCAAGTACGCGGCAAATTCATATTTAGCAATGAGAATTACTTTTATGAATGAACTCGCAAACTTCTGCGAAAAAGTCGGCGCCAACGTTGATATGATCCGGCGTGGAATGGGAACAGATAACCGCATTGGGAAAAGATTTTTATTCCCGGGGATTGGTTATGGCGGTTCTTGCTTTCCGAAAGATGTCAATGCTTTGATAAAAACCTCCTCTGAAAATGATTCACCCTTAAAAATCTTAGAAGCAGTAGATAAAGTAAATAAAGCTCAGAAACTTGTCTTGATAGATAAAGTATTGAGTCATTTTGGTAATGATATAAAAGGAAAACATTTTGCCGTTTGGGGATTGGCGTTTAAACCGAACACCGATGACATGCGTGAAGCTCCGTCTGTTGTAATAATAAATGAATTATTGAAACATGGTGGGACTGTTTCTGCACACGATCCGGTTGCTTCTGAATCAGCCAAATTTTATCTACAAGACCGAATAACTTATGCGAATAATGAATATGAAGCTCTTGAGAATGCCGATGCATTGTTGATTTTTACCGAGTGGAATGAATTTAGAAATCCCGACTTTTCTCTCGTCTCTTCAAAATTAAAGAACAAAGTTATTTTCGATGGAAGAAATATTTTCGAACCATCGCGGATGAAAGAACTTCATTACACTTACTATAGCATTGGACGAAGTGCCGTGAAGGTTTGATATGTTAAGAAGAATTTTCTTTCTCGTTTTTCTTTTTCTATTTCTTCACTCGAATTTTGCAGAAAGTACGCAGCAATTAGGTTTGATTGGAGATCTAAAATTAGAAAGCGGAAAAATTCTTTACGACTGTAAAATTGGTTATCGTACATTCGGCACACTCAATATCGACAGCACCAACGCAATTCTTATTCCCACCTGGTTTGCGGGCGTAAGTAAAGATGTAATCAGTCTTCTCGGTGCGGACAAGTTAATCGATTCAGCAAATTATTTTATTATTGTTGTTGATGCGCTTGGAAACGGAGTATCGACTTCTCCCACAAATTACTCAACCGAAATCTCTTTTCCGAAGATCACTATTCGTGATATGGTCGAATCTGAATATAAATTGGTAAAAGATGTTCTGAAAATAAATCATCTTTTTGCGATTATCGGCGGCTCCATGGGAAGTATGCAAGCGTTTGAGTTTGCGGTTGCTTATCCCGATTTTATGGATAAAGTAATTCCATACGCCGCATCACCAAAGCTCACTTCAAACGAAAAAATTATTTTTTCGTTGATGAAGGAGATCATTACTTCCGGTAAAAAGTATGGTGAACATGAAGATGAGATTATAAAGAAGTTGAATATTGTTATTCAACTTTTAGCAAGAACACCGGCAAATACAAATAGAAATTATCCATCAGATAAATTCAGTGAAATAGAAAAAAAGTTTGAAAGAACATCTCCAATTTTTACTTCCTCAAGTTATCTAACCCAACTTGAAGCCATGTTTGAGCATGACATCACGCGCAATTATGATTCCTCATTTGAAGAAACAGCGAAACAAATTAAAGCAAAACTTTTCATCATTGTTTCTGAAACAGATTTACTCTTGAATCCGCAACCGGCTCTTGATTTTGCGGCAGTAGCAAACGCTAAAACTCTTCTTCTAAAAAATGATTGCGGGCACTTAGCGGTCGGTTGTGAAATGGAATTATGCCGTACCGAAATTCAAAAATTTCTAAACGAAAAACCATAAGGTTGTTTATGAAAAGAATTCATTTATCAATATTACTTTTTACTATTTTCTTCGGATTGACTTTTATGAAAGCTCAAGCTTTAAAACCAACATGGATTGATGATTCAACTCAAAAGTTGAAACGGCAATTAATTCAAAAGTACGGGGAAACACAAAAGTTAAAAATTGAAAAGGGAGTTGCACAAGTTTCAGAATTCTGGCGCGAAACTGACGGGAGCCAAAAAGATTTTGAAGACTTTATCCTCGCGAATTATGCCGGTGATCCCGACACACACGATCAGCTCTTGAAAAGATTTGAATATCTTATGGAACAAACAGATGGCCACTTCAATAAATTGAGTTTGGAATACAAACAGCAAGCTGATCTGGAATTAGGACCAATTCTTCCGGTTGATGAAATATTTGCCGGTTACGAACCTTCCGCTCACATAAACGATGATTTTTTCCAAAACAAAATAGCATTTATTGTTCTACTTAATTTCCCATTAACAACGTTGGAAGAACGTTTATCTAAAAGTGGCTCATGGTCGCGTAAAGATTGGGCGGAAACGCGCTTGGCTCATCGTTTTGCAAAAAGAATTCCTGCCGAAGTTAATTTGGCAATCGCTGAAGCAACTGCAAAATCTGCTGCATATATTGCCGGTTATAATGTTTGGATGCACCACGTCTTAAACGAAAAAGGAGAGAGACTTTTTCCCGAGAAGATGCGCCTACTTTCTCATTGGAATTTACGAGATGAGTTGAAAGCAAATTATTCTTTGGAAAAGGTTGGATTTGAGAAACAAAGAATCATTCAAAAAGTTATGGAGCGAATTGTTACACAAACAATTCCCGAAAGTGTAATTGATAATCCAGCGGTCGATTGGAATCCGTTTACCAATGAAGTAAAAATTTCTCCCATAAAAGACTACACTGAAAATCAAAAAGGAGAAAAAACTTTTTCAGAAAAAGCTGAACCGAACACCCGCTATCAAATATTGTTGGATGATTTCAACGCTTCAAAACTGGCTGATCCTTACTCGCCAACAGCTAAAACATTGATTGATAGAAAGTTTAACGAAAACCGTGAAATGCCGGAAGTTCGTGTTAAAGAAATATTTGAATCTGTTTTATCCTCTCCACTTGTTAAACAAACTGCACAATTAATTGAAAAACGATTAAGCAGACCACTGGAACCCTTTGATATTTGGTACAACGGATTTAAACCGAAGAGTAAATATTCTGAAGCCGACTTAGATAAAATTGTTTCAAAAAAATATCAAACTCCCAACTCATTCCAAAAGGATATCCCAAACCTTTTAACAAAACTTGGATTTACAAAAGAGAAAGCTGATTATTTGGCTAACAATATTGAGGTTGATGCTGCGCGTGGTTCAGGTCATGCATGGGGCGCAGGGATGCGTTCTGAAAAAGCTCATCTTCGCACGCGAGTTGACAAATCCGGAATGAATTACAAAGGTTACAATATTGCTATTCACGAACTGGGGCACAATGTTGAACAAACTTTTTCTCTCAATTTAATTGATCATTATATGCTTCAGGGTGTTCCGAACACTGCTTTTACCGAAGCGTTTGCATTTCTTTTTCAAAGCAGAGATTTGGCGTTATTGGATTTACAATCGGAAGACAAAAATGCAGAAGCTTTACAAGCACTTCAAGATTTTTGGGCCGTCTATGAAATCGCTGGTGTATCTCTCGTTGATATGGAAGTTTGGCATTGGATGTACGAGCATCCGGATGCTAATGCAGAGCAGTTGAAGGAAGCTGTGTTAACTATCTCAAAAAATATATGGAATAAATTTAACGCTCCAGTTTTCAAAATAAAAGATGTAGTGCTGCTCGGTATTTATTCACACATGATTGATTCTTTTCTTTATTTACCCGATTATCCGCTCGGACATATAATCTCTTTTCAAATTGATGAACATATAAAACTAACCGGAAATCTTGGAAAAGAATTTGAAAGAATGGCTACATTCGGAAGTGTATCTCCGGATGTTTGGATGGAACATGCAACTGGCTCACCGGTTAGTGAAAAATTCCTCCTTGATGCAGCTAAAAAAGCTTTGGATGTGATGAAAAAATAATTCTTGTTTACGGTGCAAAACAACAATTATTTTTATAGATTTAGGCAGCAAAAAATGTGAAGACTTTTAGTTGGAAATATTTTTTGTAAAGCCGGAAGTTGTAAATTAATTTGATCTAGGTGTTTCAAGATCAACATAAATATAGAGGAGAATAGTGCATAAGATTTCCATTGCGGTAGGAAGTAAGGTTATTTCGCTTTTTACGAAAACGATTGCTGTATTCTCTTTTGTATTCGAAATTGTTTACGAACTGAAGAATTTTTTTCTTCAACGAAAAATTACCCGCCTTATCTTGATCAGACAAATTCTTTTCACCGGATTTGAAGCAGTATCTTTAGTTATTTTTATAGCCCTTGCCGTTGGGGGAATAATTATTTTGGAAGGCAGTGTTATTCTACCTCAATTTGGAAGAAGCAATTTACTTTATTCAATTACCGTTATAGTGGTCATAAGAGAGTTAGGAGGATTACTAACAGCATTTATTATTACGGCTCGTTCGGGGACTGCAATTGCTGCTGAACTAGGAAATATGGTTGTTAATCATGAAGTGGAATCGTTAGTTTCGTTCGGAATCTCCCCGGTGCTTTATTTAGTTGTTCCGAGGGTGCTTGGAGTAGTTCTTTCAATGGTTGCTCTAACTATTTATTTTAACGCTGCTGCATTGGCAGGTACTTGGATCATGGCAAATATGTTTGCTCCCATACCGGTTTCTGAATTTCTGTACAAATTATTTTCTGAATTAGCGATTCGTGATGTTATTTCAAGTTTCTCAAAGTCACTTTTTTTTGGATTCGTTATCGCGGTGGTTTCCAGTTATCAGGGCTTGCAAGTGGACTTTGCTTCAACCGAAGTTCCTCAACGTACTATTAAAGGTGTTGTTCTTTCACTTACATGGATAATTATTTTTGATATTATCATAACAGCGATAATATATTTATTATGATACCTAAACTTCAAGCATTGAATATCAGTTATAAAAAAGAAAATCTAATTCTAAGTGATTTTACCTATTCATTTGAGCCAGGTCTTTACGGATTTATTTCTGATCGTCCCGAAGAAAATTCAAATGTATTAAAAATCTTCGCGGGATTAGTTAGTCCCGATAATGGGAGTGTTGAGTTAGATGGAAGCAACGTATTTACTTCATTTCATCAAAAGGAGAGAGCCATCAGGAAACAAATTGGATTTGTTTTTCAATCCGGTGGGTTGCTTTCAAACCTAAATGTACTCGAGAATCTATTGGTTCCTTATGATTTTCATTTTCCCGATCTCACTCATGATTTAAAAATGGAAAAAATCATGAGTTACATGGAAGAGTTTGGTTTAGCTGAAAATATATTGAAAGAAAGACCAGCTAAACTTACTATATCAATTCGAAAAGCTCTCCTATTTATACGAACTTATCTTACAGAACCAAAAATTATTATTTATGATGATCCATGTATGAACTGTGGTCAGCATGTTAAAAAAATAGTTTTAAAAAAAATTATGAACTTAAAAGAAGAAAATATAATTCAAATATTTTGTGAATCGGTAAATGTACATTTGTATGAGATGACCGATATGGTAATCATGCTGAAGGAAGGAGAATTATTTTCTTCCTCCACTTTCAAAGAAATGAAAAATTCAAATTCAGATTATGTTACTGGTCTAATTTCTAAATTATATGCTGAGTAGATTATGAAATTTAAAATGCGTTATTCGGAAAAAATTGTGGGCTCTTTCCTAATTCTTGCGCTCATAATAATCACTATCTCAACGGGATATTTGATTTATAACAGCAAAACATTAGATAAAAAGTATTTGTTTAAAGCAAAGTTTAGCGATGCCTCCGGCTTATCAGCTTCAACACCGGTTTATTTCAAAGGATTTAAAATTGGTGTGATCACTGACTTCATTTTAACTGATGACAATTATATTCTAGCGGATTTTAAGGTTTACGAAGAATTCCGGAACAAAATTGTACGTAGTTCAGCATTGTTCAAAAGTATTAACCCCATCACTTCCACAAGCACCATAGAGTTTCTGCAGGGACCGGAAAATCTTTCACTTCTTCCAGATGGTAGTTTGATTCCCGCCATCGATATACCGGAAGGTGAAAAATTACTGGCAAAAAATATGGTAAAAAAAACGGGCGATCCCTTAAATACAGTTATTTATAATCTTGCCGCATTTTCAGAAAATATAAATAAAGATAATAATGTCGATAAAGGGGCCTTCTTCCGTGCGCTAGTAAATATGGCTGATGCCGCCGAAGGGATGAAAAAAATAACTGATAATTTGAACAGTGATTTTGAAAGTATTTCAACACCGGATAAATCTGGAAAACGTCCGTTTGCCTCACTAGTGCTGAATGCTGTGCATATCTCAGATTCATTAAAAACTATGACAGGGTTGGTAAATCATTCTCTTATTCGTTTAGACACTCTTCTGACCGCTTACAGTAAGCCGGAGGGGCTTGCCAGCAAAATGATCGATCCGGATGGAAAGCAAATTATGGAGCCACTAAAAAAGACGATTACCAATCTAAATGAAGTACTGCCAAAGTTAGAAAAGTTCTCCGATTTTCTTGTGACTCAGCAGGGACAATTCCTTAGCATCTTGAAGCAACTTGTAGAAACGCTTGATGAAGTTCAAGTTACTTTTGAAACCATCAATGCAAGTCCGTTAATTGGTAATCCTAAAAGCGAACGAACAAAAAAATAAAAAAACTTTTACAGCTTTTTTGTTGCAGTTTATTTTTTTGAACTCCAACTATCTTTCAAAGTGACTGTTCTATTGAAAACTAGTTTTTTCTGGAGAGAAAATTTCGAATCAACACAAAAATATCCGTTCCTCTCAAATTGAATATGTTCTCCAACTTTCGCTTTTTCTAGTGAGGGTTCAACTAACGCATTAGAAAGTATTTCAAGTGAATTTGGATTTAAATAATTCAACCAGTTGTCATCAGCTGCAGGATTTTCAATCGTAAAGAGTCTGTCATACAATCTCACTTCAACGGGCACCGCGTGTTGGGCTGAAACCCAGTGAATTGTTCCCTTTACTTTTTTTGCGCTCGTTCCTGTTCCGCTTTTTGTTTCGGGATCAAATGAACATCGCAGTTCAACAATTTCACCATTTTCATTTTTAATTACTTCTTCGCATTTGATGATGTAAGCGTAGCGAAGACGAACTTCTCCTCCAGGAACCAAGCGGTGAAATCCTTTTGGCGGAATTTCCATAAAATCTGATTGTTCAATAAACAATTCGCGTGAAAAAGGAATATTTCTTTTTCCCATTTCAGCATCTTCCGGGTTATTAACCGCCTCCAACTCTTCAACTTGATTTTGAGGATAGTTGTTTAAAACTATTTTTAACGGGCGAAGCACTGCCATCGCGCGCGTGGCTCTCTTATTCAGATCATTTCGAATTGAAAATTCGAGTAAAGAAATATCTGTTTGAGCATCTCGTTTTGCAACACCGATAGTTTCAGCAAAATCTCTCAAAGCTTCCGGTGAATAACCTCTTCGACGTAAACCTGAAATTGTTGGCATTCGTGGGTCATCCCATCCCTCTACATAATTTTCTTTTACGAGTTGAAGCAGCTTTCTTTTGCTCATTACAGTATAATTCAAATTAAGTCTTGCAAATTCAATTTGTTGGGGATGATAAATTCCGAGTTCATTTAGAAACCAATCATAGAGAGGGCGGTGGTTTTCAAATTCCAAAGTACAAATTGAATGAGTGATCTTTTCAAGCGAATCTTCGAGTCCGTGTGCCCAATCGTAAGTTGGATAAATACACCATTTATTTCTCTGGCGCTGGTGGTCTTCGTGAACGATGCGGTACATTATCGGATCGCGCAAATTTATATTAGGCGAAGCCATGTCAATTTTTGCACGCAAAGTTTTCTCACCGTTTTTAAATTCACCATTGCGCATCCGTTCAAATAAATCGAGATTCTCTTCAACAGTGCGGTTCCGATAAATGCTCTCTTTTCCCGGTTCTGTCAAGGTTCCGCGTGAGGCACGGATTTCATCTGCATTCAAATCGCAAACATAAGCTTTTCCTTTTTTGATCAACTCAACTGCAAACTGATACATCTGTTCAAAGTAGTCAGACGCGAAGTAAAGACGGTCTTCAAACTCAGCACCGAGCCATTTAACATCTTCAATAATTGAATCAACATATTCCTGTTCTTCTTTACTGGGATTAGTATCGTCAAAGCGAAGATTGAATTGTCCATTGAAATCTCTTGCTATGCCGTAGTTTAGACAGATTGATTTAGCATGTCCGATATGAAGATAACCGTTTGGTTCCGGCGGGAAACGGGTATGAACGTTACCATTCCATTTATTCGTTTTTAAATCTTCATCAATAATTTCGTAGATGAAATTCTTTTTCTTGGTTGATTCGGATAATGCTTCAGTGTAGTTGTGTTCGCTCATAAGTTTTCTAATTTTTTTGCTGTTAATTTACAGAAATTTAAAATAAAAAAGCCCGAACATAACGTCCGGGCTTGCTAAAAATTACTAATTTTTATTTTGAAGGTTTTGCACGTTCTACAACAGTTCGGTCACCCTTCTTTTTTGAATTCAATTTTTCCAGAACTACCTCAGCATCTCGAGGGGAAACAGAAAAGAATGAATAACTGTCCATTACTTGCACCGCGTCGATTCTTCGCGATTCAAGATTGGTTTTTTTCATTAGCATATCGACTAATTTTTTAGGATTTAATCCATCTTTTTTACCGACAGCAATAAATAATCTTTCCTGACCTTTGCCACCACGTTCTCTGCCTTCACTTCTAAAAGCTTCATCGCGTCCACGACCTTCGCGGAATTTGTTATCTCTTCCTTTGCTTTCCCCACGTCTGCTGTCATCTCTTCTTCTTCCTTCTCTAAAATTATCATCTCTGCCACCTCTACCACTGCGTGATTCTTTTCTGCCGCGCGAACTCATACTTTTTGATTCGAAGAAGTCTTGAACATTTGCATAACTTCCTTCTTCAAGTGAATTTTGAAATGCATATTGGATCAGTGCAGAGGTAATTTCTTCGGGGGAATTGTTTTCGAGTAGATCCTTTGCAAGGGAGACATAATTTGAAGCAACACCTTTAGTGATAAGATTTTTAATCTCTATTGCAATTTTGTCTTTTTTAAAGTTTATTACTTCGTGAACCTGGGGAATGCGCCCTTTCCGGATTTCAGTTTTTGTTATATTTTTAATGAACATCAACTTTCTGTATTCTTCAGGAGAAACAAACGTAATTGCAGTTCCTTCTTTTCCGGCGCGACCGGTTCTTCCGATTCTGTGGAGATAAGCTTCAGGATCTTGAGGTAAAGCAAAATTAATTACGTGCGTGAGATCATCAATATCCAAGCCTCTTGCAGCCACATCCGTTGCAACAAGCACGTTCGTCTTTTTCTTTTTGAATTTATTTAAGATCTTTTCTCTTTGCGCTTGAGAGATGTCTCCATGTAAACCTTCCGTGTCATAATCGCGGTCATGCAATTTTGAAGTAATGTAGTCAACATCATTTTTGGTTCTGCAAAAGATGATTCCGTAAAATTCATTGGTTGTATCGATGATGCGGCAAAGCGCTTCTAATTTATCGGCTTCACGAACTTCAAAATAAATTTGATCGGTTAACGTTGTTGTTTGCCCGGCGTTTTTTGCCTTAACAACTTCGCGATTTTTCATATACTTTTTTGCAAGATTTGAAATTCGTTCAGGCATAGTTGCAGAGAAGAGCAGTGTTCGCCTTTCTTCGTTTGCTCCGCTCAAAATTTCTTCAATGTCGTCGATAAATCCCATGTTCAACATTTCATCCGCTTCATCTAAAACCACGAAGGAAACTTTACCCAGCGAGAAAATTTTGCGTTTTAATAAATCTATCACTCTACCGGGAGTTCCGACGATAACATCAACTCCTTTTTTCAATCTTCTTAATTGAATATCGTATGATTGACCTCCGTAAATTGGAGCGACGTGAATGTTTTTATGTCCACGGAGTGAATTAAATTCTTCAGCAACTTGAATAGCTAATTCGCGTGTTGGAACTAGCACTAAAACTTGTAGATGACCTGATTTAGTCACTAATTTGTCTATTATCGGTAAAGCAAAGGCAGCAGTCTTTCCGGTGCCGGTTTGCGCTTGCCCGATTAAATCATTTTCTGATTGAAGAATTAAGGGAATAATTTTACTCTGAATTTCGGTTGGTTCTTCAAAGCCTTTCATTTTTATTGCTTGAAGCATTTCTGTAGAGAGTCCTAATTCATTGAAGGATGTGGTCATGTAGTGTGTACTTTCATCTGGTTGATATTATGCCTTGAATTAAATTTCAACCTATGAAGAATAGTTCTCGCGTTCTCTTGAGACGAAAAAAGGGAGGAGAAAAAGTAGATAATGACAAATCCTATAAGTAGAAATAATTCCGTGTACTAAAATAACCGAATTTTCTGTCATTTCATAATTGAGAAATGGGCGAAATAGAACCAAAATCAAACTTTTATTTTTTCTAAAGCGATATTTATTCGATTGATCGTTTCCTCTTTACCAAGAATGAAGAAAATATCGTACAATCCGGGTCCGCCGCTAACCCCTGAAACCGCTAAACGGAGAGGATGAATGATAGCCGCATTTTTTACAGCAGATTCTTCCGCAACTCTGTGCAGAGCATTTTCATAATCCTCTTTTGCGGGATTTTCGATGGCATTAATTACTTCAGAAAATTTTTGGAGAAGCGCAGCGCTTTCTGTAGTCCATCTTTTTTTAATCGCATCTTGATCATACGCTTGAGGAGGGGCAAAGAAATAACCGGCGTTTAGAATAATCTCTTTTACAAAGTTTATTCGCTCTTTCATTGCTTGAACTATAAGAAGCAACTTGTTGTTACTAATTGAACAATTTTTGAAAGATGATAAAGCAAGTTCATCTTTCAATAATTCTGACAATTCTTCATCCGTTTTCTTTTGGAGATGAGCGAAGTTCATCGATTGAAGTTTTTCAATATTGAAAACTGCACCGGCTTTGTTTACTCGTTCTAACGAAAATGATTGGCATAATTCATCGAGAGAATAAAATTCTTTATCATCTCCGGCGCTCCAGCCGAGGAGTGCAACAAAATTTACGAGCGCTTCTTTTAAATATCCTTTTGCCCTGTAATCTTCAACTGCAACATCCCCCTGTCGCTTACTCAATTTCGATTTATCTGGATTCAGGAGAAGAGGGAGGTGCGCAAACTTTGGAATTTCCCATCCGAAAAATTGATAAAGTAAAATATGCTTTGGAGTTGAAGACAACCATTCTTCGCCGCGAATTACATGTGTAATTTTCATTAAATGATCATCAACAACGTTTGCGAGATGGTAGGTTGGATAACCATCGCTTTTCAACAAGATTTGATCATCAACTACATTGCTGTTAAAAGTAACATCGCCGCGAATGATATCATTAATATGAATGAGTTCATCCGGCTGAACATTTAACCGAATAACGTATGGCTCATTTTTGCTAAGTTTTTCGTTGATTTCATTTTCAGATAAACGAAGACAGTGTTTATCGTATTTTGATTGCAGCCCGCCTTTTTGTTGTTCATCACGCAATTCTTTTAATCTATCCGATGTGCAGAAACAGTAGTAAGCTTTTTTTTGCTGAACAAGTTCATCGGTATATTTTTTGTAAAAATCTAAACGTTCAGATTGAACATAAGGACCGTAACCGCCGTCTTTGCCGGGACCTTCGTCATAATCAAGTCCGGCCCATTTTAGGGTGGTAATTAGATTTTCAACTGCACCTTCAACTAAACGTGTTCTATCGGTATCTTCAATGCGAAGGATAAAAGTGCCGCTATTTTTTTTTGCGAAAAGATAATTATAAAGCGCGGTTCTTAGTCCACCAACATGTAGGTAGCCGGTTGGACTTGGCGCAAATCTGACTCTGGGATTTTCACTTATCATTTTAAAACTTTTAGAAAGGATATTATTTTTTTATGAATTGATCCGACGTATAAAATCTAACCTTATCAACAAATTCGGTACTGTCAATTGGTTTGGGAATGTAGTCGGTTGCGCCGGACTCCAGACATTTCTCCTTGTCGCCTTTCATTGCGAAAGCGGTTAGCGCGATAATCGGAATTTCTTTGTACTCCGGCATTGTGCGGATTTTTTCCGTAGCTTCAAATCCATTCATAACAGGCATCTGCATGTCCATTAAGATAAGATCGAAATGTTGCTTTCCCACTTGATCAACGGCTTCAGCACCGTTTTCACAAACAACGACTGAGGTAAAATTATTTTTCTTAAGTAAACGGGTAACAATAATTTGTGAATGCTTGTAATCTTCAACTAAAAGGATTTTTGGTACATCTGTTTGCTTAGCTGCTTCTTCAGGCGGAGTCGGTTCATCATATCGATTTATCATCGCGTTAACTGTGCTCGCAAGGTCTTCGATATTTGTGCTTCTCTTGCTCAACAAATCGGTAAACAATCCATCAATTTTTTTCAAATCTTCTTCAAAGTTTTCTTTGCCGGTATAAATAATAATCGGTAGGTTAGTAAACTTAGGTTCCGATTTGATCAATTTTATTAATTCAAATCCATTAATCTCTGGCATGTCCAAATCGACAATCGCAAGATCAAGTTGAATATTTTTTATTGTTTCCATCACTTTTGAAGAATGCGAAAGAGCGACCGGATTATAACCAACAGATGCAATTGCTTCCTTTACTAAATTCAAAGTTGGAACGTCATCATCCACGCAAAGAATATTTGAATCTTTTTTCAATTTGTAACTTGTTAAAACCTCAACCAAATCTTTATACTTAATCGGTTTAACAAAATACTCAACGGCTCCCATTAAAAATGCTTTTTGCTGTTCAGCTTCAACGGAACAAACAATTATCGGAATAAATTTTGTGGCTTTATTTTCTCTTATTTTTTTCAAAAGTTCCAAACCATTTATGTCTGGAAGCACGATGTCAGTAATTATTGCCAATACTTGTTCACGTTCAAGATAATCGAGTGCTTTCAGACCGGCATTTACAATTACCGGTTCGTATCCCCATTTATTTAAATAATTGCTCAACAATTTGGACGTTGCGTAATCGTCTTCAATGACGAGAACCTTATTTTTCCCATCTGATGCTTTCGGAAGCGCCGAAATTTTTGTCTCAATGTCATGCTCATGTACAACATCCACAGGAAGATTAAAGCGAATGGTTGTTGCCCTTTCACGATTTGAAGGAGTTTCGACAGAACCGTTCATCAATTCAACATATTTTTTTGCGAGTAAATAACTTAACGAAGTAAAACTAAATTGTTTTTGGGCTGTAATGTCTAATGCTTTTGGTAGAAAATTTCTTTCCGGCATTGAAGCATTTTTATTTGTAAAGCTAATGGTAATATGATTTTTATCAGCAAGTTTTGCTGAAATCGAAACTTCTCCGTTTGAAGAATGATAAAGTAAATAAGATAAAAAATTTGAAAATACTAATTTTAATTTTTGGTTATCGATCTTTATGTTTTGTGGAAGATCATTATCAACCGAAGAGACGAATGAGAATCCATTAGTCTTATATTTTTCCGATTGTTGTGCCGTGAAATCATCTATCGCTGTTTTAAGATTAACTTCAGTTTGGGTTTCGGTTATTCCACCGACATCAACGCGCGCAAAATCAATTAAATCATTTAAAAGTGAAAGAAGCTTCTGTGCGTTATCCCGGATTGTCAGGACATAATCTGCTTGATTGGAGGTTAATTTGTCGTCATTCAGAAGGGAAGCAAAACCGATGATACTGTTTGTTGGTGTACGGAACTCGTTGGCTAAATCCGCAACAATTTTTGTAACGTTAAATTCGGGCTCGGGAACCGCACCGGAAATCGTTCTTAGATAAGGTATTAAAAATTCGCCAAACTGTTCTAAAAATTCCCTATCGCCTTGAGTAAAAGGGGTTTTCTGTGCTACTTTAAGAACGAATTTTTGTGGTGAAGCATTAATTAATACACAACTTTCATAAATCACAAAATCGGTTGATTGAATCTCACATTTTGCATCAGAATCGAATAATACTTTATCAATTACGCCTTGATGAATTTTACAGTAGGAGCACTCATAAAGCCCATTTGGGAGAAAGGATTTACGAGCAGAGAGCGATTTCCCTTGGAAAACAAGTTGATTGTTATTATTAACTTTAAATAATATTGCCGACTGAAGTTGAAATTCGGTAGCAATAAATTCACAAAGTAAGTTTGGAAATTCTACTGAATTATTTGAGACAGAATTCTGTAACTCGTTAATTCGTCTGAAGAGGTGAAAGTTCGATAATATCATAAAGCTATAATTAATTCTCCTATTGTCCTAAATATAAAGATTTTCCTTAGAAATGAAAAAGATTATTTTTAACACATTCGTCACATTCCCATAAAAATTATAGACCATGAGATTTATTGCTTGACAAAGAGCCCGAAGGGTAATATATTTCACCCATGAAAAAGCAACTATTTATATTTTTAACAATTCTTTCAATTTCGTCGGTACTTGGTGGAGTTTTTCTAGATTTCATCAATGCTAAGAATGAGGGAGAAAATGTCCGAGTTGAATGGAAAACTTCGGACGAAAAAAATGTTAAAGAATTTTTAGTTGAAAGAAAAACTTACAACGGTGAGTTCACGGTTTTGGAATCAGTCAAACCGCAAGGACCAAATTCATACTATTCTTTCCTTGATCAAAATGCTTATAAAGTTTCCGATGTAATTTTTATCTACCGCATAAAAATAGTTGATTACGACAACACTACTTCTTATACAAAAGAAGTAAGCGTTTCACATAATATTTCCGGCGTTAAAAGAACGTGGGGAAGCATAAAAGCGATGTTCAGATAGTTTTTGTGCCTACTTCCTTTTCTTTCCAGAGTTTTCTCCTTACTAATTTAAAATACTTTTTTCTCTATTTATTGCTTTCAATTTATGTAGTTTCAACCTGCAGTTGTTCCTCCACGGTTAGAAAAATTGAAGAAACAAAATTAAACCTTTCTCCAAAAGCATATAAAATTGTAAGTAGTGAAAAAGATCAAATCCGAGTTCTCCTAAGCGATAATCAAAATCCAGTAACATTCAAAACGAATGGTACGTATAAAATGATTTCTGATAACGAAGAAGTTGGAAAGTTAAAAAAAGGAGATGAGCTAACATTTAAAATTAATGGCGGTGGAGTTAACACAAAATTTAACAATCGGGAATTCGACGGTATAACTTTTTTATTCCAGCCGATCGATTCTGAAAGTGTCATTCTTTTTTCAGGGAAAAAGTATAGGGGTGATTTTTTAATTGTCTACAGTGATAATAATAAAATATTAGTTTTAAATCGCTTGTCGATTGAGGATTATCTTCTTGGAGTGTTGCACCCGGAAATGGCAGTGAAATCAACTCAACCGGAAAGATTGGAAGCATTAAAAGCTTTTGCAGTTTGTGCTCGAACTTTTGCGAAAATGAAAGTGGAAAAAGGTAACACTTATTACGATATAACCGATGATGTTCGAGATCAGGTGTTTGATGGTTGCGGAAATTATACTGAACTAGATCAGATAGCTGTTAGCACAACGTCGGGCGAAATTCTTAAATTTAAAGAAAAACTCGCTGAAATATTTTATCATTCGGCATGCGGTGGAATGTTGGAAGACCCGGCGAATGTTTTTTCAGGTAAGGTAGACGAATATCTGTCCTCCAAGAAAGATGGTGAAGAAAGACCTAATTGTGAAATTTCACCAACTTTTTCTTGGAAAGAATCTTATACCCAAGCCGAACTTATAAAATTATTAAAAGAAAAGAATCTTCTAACAAAAAAACAGAAAGTTGTTAAAGATTTGGCAATCTCGGAAGTGTTTGGTTCCGGTAGAGCGAAAGAAGTTCGTATAAGTTTTGATGCTGGAGATGATGTTATTCTTAAAGCTACCGAAATCAGAAATTTTTTCATTAGAAAAGATACAAAAGGAATTCTGCGATCTTCTTTGTTTACAATTTCGACAGAAGTTGTAAAAGGCGATCTTAAAAAAATAACACTGAACGGAAAGGGAAGTGGACATGGTGTTGGATTGTGCCAATGGGGAGCTATGAATCTTTCATCTTTAGGAAAAAACTATAACGAAATTCTTGATTTTTATTTTCATGGCTGCACGATAGGAAGAATTGAATGATCCCATCAACTGTTAGAATTTATCTCGCTTCAAAATCACCTCGGAGGAAGAAATTATTAGAGCAAATAAATTTGCATCCGGAGATTTTGCATTGTCATTTTGAAGAAGAATTCGATTCAAAAAAAAGAATTTCGACTATCGCTAAATCACTGGCTTCGCAAAAAATGGAAGTTGCAAAAAAGGAGAATAAAAAAGGTCTGATTATTACTGCCGATACGATAGTTGTAATTGATGGAAAAATTCTCGGGAAACCATCATCACCTAAACAAGCTATTGCGATGTTAAAAAATCTTAGCGGGAGAAAACATTTTGTTTATACCGGATTTTGTGTTTTAAATTCCCTTAACGGCAAAATGATCAACGAGTACGAAAAAACGGAAGTAACTTTTAGAAAACTCAAAGAAAGTGAAATTAAAGAATACGTTGTCGGCGGAAGTCCGATGGATAAAGCCGGTGCTTACGGAATACAAGACGATTACGGAGCGATATTTATAGAAAAGATTAACGGCTGTTACTATAATGTTGTTGGACTTCCCCTAACCAAAGTATATCAGGCGATGCTGAAAGTACTTTGAAATGTTTGCTAAAGTAAAAAGAAATATCTTCATTTCACTAGCCGCTGCCGGATTAATCTATCTTCTCTTTTCTCTCTACACTGATTTCGACAAAGTCCTTAAAACCTTCTCTCAATTCAACTGGCTGCTTCTTCCTTTACTTCTGAGCTTATCATTTGCTAACTATGTAACTAGGTTTCTCAAATGGGATTTTTATCTTAAGCTATTAAAAGTAAATATAAAAAAATTAGATTCCTTCTCTGTTTTTATGTCGGGACTAATAATGAGCGTAACTCCCGGTAAAATGGGAGAACTCTTAAAAGCATACTTGGTAAAACAAATTTCCGGTGAACCGATTAGCAAAACCGCTCCAATAATTTTTGCTGAACGAATTACTGATTTCCTTTCTCTCATCTTTATCGGGTTAATTGGCGGTTATGTATATAATTTTGGAAGGGCAATAATCATTGCGGTGGGAATATTTTTTGTAATAGTTCCCATTGCGTTAACAAATAAAAATATTGGCGAAACTTTTATCAATTTTTTAGCGAAAATCAAGTTGATAAAAAAATATACGGAGCATGCAAAGTCTGCCTATGAAAGTTCATATCAGATGCTTCAGCCAAAACCGCTTTTCCAAATGTCGTTATTAAGTTTAACTGCCTGGTTTTTTGAATGTTTGGGATATTACCTAATTCTCACTAATTTTCATGTAGAAATTTCTTTGCTTTGGGCTTCGTTCAGTTATGCATTTGCAACTATTGTTGGTGCAATTTCAATGCTGCCCGGTGGTTTAGGAGTTACTGAAGGTTCATTGACCGTATTACTTCAACAAAAGCATTATTCACTTGAGATAGCTTTTGCATCCACATTTCTTATAAGGATTGTGACCTTGTGGTTCGCAGTTTTAGTAGGCATCATCAGTGTTCTGCTTTATCAAAAAAGATTTGGGAAAATAACGATCGAACAATAAAATATTGAATGAAGTTCTCAATGAAAAAATATAAAAAAATGTTCTACCACCCGGCGGTCAAACAAGAACCTTCGCGAATGGTAAAATTTCAATCCTTGATAATCCCAAAGTTTTATTCATGGAAGGCGACGGTGTTAATCGTTACCTTTTGTATACTGCATCGATAGAAAAGCAATGAGAAAAACCATTAAATCAAAAGTGATAAACGACAATTTCGAACGTCTAACTAATGGTGTAAAAGAGGTTGGAAATTATCACTTAACTGATGAAATGGAAAAATTTTTATAACAACAAATTTATTGTTCCATAAAGAATGGAACGAAAAGAACTAAAAAAAGGAGAACGTTATGTCAACAAAAGAAAGTAATGTCAGTAAAGGTTTATTGATCGGCTTTTTAACCGGAAGTATAGTTGGAGCAGCTATTGCCCTCCTATATGCTCCAAAAAGCGGTAAAGAACTGCGCCAGGATATTAAAGGAAAGACCGATGATCTTCTTGATGAAGCAGAAAAATATCTTGATGTAGCAAAAGAAAAAGCTTCCATCATTTATAACGATGGTAAAAAAAAATCAGAGCAATTAGTTGCCGATGCTAAAGTAAAAGCTGATGTTTTGATCAAAGACGCTGAAAAAGTTTTTTCCGAAGCAAGAGAAAAAGCCGGACAAGCCATTGCTACAGGTAAAGAAGTTGTTGCTTCAGAAACCGATAAGATTAAAAATGCTTTTAAAGCAGGCGTCGATGCTTATAAAGACGCAAAAAAGTCGTAACATAAAAAAAGTATGATAATTCAAATCTTTCAAGTCTTGCTGTTGGCATCTGCCTCTGCGCTTTGTATTGCTTTGGTCATTTATTTGTCCCGCATAACAAAATCATTTGAGAGCATCCAAGCCGATATCAGTCGTATGGCGGACGAGATTCATCCTATGCTTCAATCACTGGATACCTTAACCCAGTCGGTTAACAATATAACTTCATACGTAAAAGAACAGATAGATTCCATTGCGTGGATCGTTGATACTGTTAAATCTCGTGTAGAAGCGTTATTGGATTTGGAGAAGAAGATTAGGGAAGGAATTGAGACTCCCGTACAGAATTTAACAACAAATTTAACTGCTGTTAAAAAAGGAATTGCGGCTTTTGTGCACAGACTAAAATTCTAACTATCTCCCCGCCTTGCGGGGGGATTGAAATCTTTAATCCAAATAAAGGAGTAAACCGTGAAAGAATATGGTCCAGAATCATTACGCAACATTGCATTAATCGGGCACGGAGGAACCGGCAAAACTTCGCTGTCCGAATTGTTTTTATTTACTGCCGGTGAAACAAATCGAATTGGTAGTATTGCTGAAGGGAACACCGTTTCAGATTATTCAGCAAACGAAATTGAACGCCAATTCTCTATTTCTCTCTCCCTAATGCACCTCGACTGGAAAAACACAAAAATTAACATTTTAGACACTCCCGGATACTCCGATTTTATCGGTGAAGTAAAAGCCGGTTTGAAAGTTTGCGATACGGCGGTGCTGGTTCTTAAAGCAGTTGAAGGAGTTGAAGTTGGTTCGGAAGCTGCAGCACATTTTGTAACTGAATACGGCATTCCTTCAGCGATTATTATAAACAAATGCGATAACGAACATTCGCGTTTTGAAGAAATTGTTGCACAGGCAAAAGAAAGAATTACTGATGGCGCTATTATTATCTCCTTCCCTGCAAAAGAAGGATTAGGTTTTTCATCGGTTATTGATGTTGTTAAGATGAAAATGATCACGTATGGTGAAGTGGGATCCAAGAAAGTTAGCGAGGAAGAAATTCCTGATAATTTAAAAGCTAAAGCAGAACAGTTAAGAACCGAATTGATTGAGAAAGTAGCTGAACTTAGCGAAGAGTTGATGAACAAATATTTTGAAGCTGGAACTCTTTCCGACTCAGATTTAGAAATCGGAATTAAGGACTCAATTATTAAAAGAAATCTTACACCAGTTTTTGCTACTTCAGCAGCGAAAGGAGTTGGAGTAAATAACTTTTTAGATTTTACTGAAAAGTTTTTCCCGAATCCGGTTGATAGAGGTGATTTTGAAGTTAAATTAAAAGATAAAAATCAAAAAGTTGCACTCCGTGTTGATCCTAAAGGTGAACCGGTGATGTTTATTTTCAAAATTGTTTCGGAACCTCATGTTGGCGAACTTTCCCTCTTTAAAGTTTACTCCGGTAAAGTAAGCTCAGGTCTCGATCTTATTAATGAAGCAAATGGAAAAGGTGAACGCTTAAGTCAGCTTTCCGTTCTTAATGGAAGAACAAGAAAAGAAGTAACGCATATTGGAGCCGGAGATATCGGAGCAGTCGTAAAACTAAAAGACTCGCACTCCAGCAATACGCTTTCTTCAAAAAACTTACCGGCCATTATTGATCCAATTGAATTTCCGGAAGCCATTATCCGTGGCGCAATTATTCCTAAGGCAAAAGGGGAGGAAGATAAGATTGCAACATGTTTACACGCTTTACATGAAGAAGATCCATCTTTTAATGTTAAATACGATCCCGAAATTGCACAGACTGTAATTTCTGGTCAAGGAGAACTTCATCTAAACTTAGCTGTTAAACGCCTTAAGGAGCGCTACGGTGTTGATGTTGATCTTGTTGAACCGAGAATCCCTTACCGCGAAACTATCCGCGGTAGAGTTGATGATGTTGAATATAAACACAAAAAACAATCGGGTGGAAGGGGGCAATACGGACATGTTCATTTTAAAATGGAACCAATGCCTCGAGGCGCAGGATTTGAATTTGTGAACGCAATTGTAGGTGGCGTTATTCCGGGTCGTTTCATTCCTGCAGTTGAAAAGGGAATAATTGAAACGATGGAAAAGGGAGTCATCTCCGGTAATAAAGTTGTGGATGTTAAGGTGACCTTGCATTTTGGTTCATTCCATGATGTTGATTCAGATGAAATGTCCTTCAAGATTGCAGGATCAATGTGTTTCAGAAAAGGATTTACAGAATCAAAACCGGTTCTTCTTGAACCTATCTATGAACTTGAAGTGAAAATGCCTGAAGAATGCATGGGTAACGTTATGGGTGATATTTCAAGTCGTAGAGGAAAAATTCTTGGAATGGAAAGCGATGGACATTTTCAGATAATCAAAGCGAATGTTCCATTATCTGAACTTTACAAATACTCGTCAACATTGCGCAGTTTAACTGCCGGTAGAGGAAATCATAGTAGGAAATTCTCGCACTACGAAGATGTTCCAAAAGAAATAGAGACGAAAATCGTAGAAGAGTACAAAAAGTCCAAACTAGAAGCATAGTAATTAATTTCTTGGTGCCATCGTCTTTTGGCGATGGCATCTTTTGTTTTAAAATGAACCTTAACTGAACGTAGCGATATTAGAAAGTAAAAAGTAATTATGGAAAAACTCTGGTCACCGTGGCGCTCACAATATATTGATTCTTTTTCAGAAACTCTAAAAGAAGAACCAAAATGTATTTTTTGTTCAGCGGCTGAGGAAAGAAGTGAAGATAAAAATTCTGTATTAGTTGTACGCAAAGGGAAATTAACTTTTACGATTCTAAATCTTTATCCTTATAATAACGGTCATTTAATGATCGTACCAAATCGCCACTTGAGTGAATTCTCTTCTCTAACTGCGGAAGAGAACAGCGAGATCATGTCCGAACTTCAGCTTGCTCAACAGGCATTAGTAATTGCAATGAAACCACATGGATTTAATATCGGTGCGAATTTAGGAAAAGTTAGCGGGGCCGGTATTGATGCGCATCTTCATTTTCACATTGTGCCTAGATGGAACGGTGATACCAACTTTATGCCGGTACTTGGGGAAGTTAAAGTTCTTTCAGAAGATTTAATGCAGACCAAAGCAAAACTACTTGCCGCCTATTTGCAAATAAGCGGCAAATAATTATTTCACATTATTTTTCTTCCTGTGCCATCCATTTTTCAACGGCGGTAAGAAGACCTGTCATAGCAGTTATTAAAGGTTTATGTTGATCTTTATCGATATCACCTAAGATTTGAGAATGGATATCGACATATGCATCATTTAATTTACGAGTAAATTCCTTCCCGTTTTCAGAAAGATACAAACGCATATTTCTTCTATCGTTCGGTTCTATTTCTCTAACCACATATCCCTTTGCAACCAAACCATCAATAATTCTAGTTAAACGGCTGGCACTTAAGTCCATTCGTTCAGCTATTTCTTTGTTATTGATGTTTTCGATTTCATTTATTTGACGCAAGCATCTGAATTCTGCCTGCGTTAAGTTATGTTGCTTTGCAAGTCTTTCTTCTTTTTCGTGGCAGCTTGTTAGCAATTTAAATGTTAAATCGGCTAATTTGCTTGCTGACTGATGAAGTTCTTGTTGTTCCATAATAGTTATTTTGCTTCTGGAATTGAATGTTTAATTTTTGCCCACATTTCGTCATACTTGAAACCTTTAAATGAAGGACTTTCGTTGTTATGGCAGGTAACGCAGAATTTTTCTACATCGGCATGAGCTGTTAATCCTTTGCTGATTGCGTCTTCTTTGTTTTTCATAACTTTCATATCTTTATAATCAGCACCGGCGCCATGACAGGTTTCACATTGAACTCCATCTTCAACTTTGAATTTTGCTCCAAGTAAAGAAGCATCAGCATTGTATCCAACAGCGTGACATTTCAAACAAGCTTCTGTTTTAGCAGCTGGGGTTTTGAATCCCTTTTCTGCTGCAAGAGCATCTGCTTCTTTGCTTTGTAAAGTTTTAAAAGCTTGAGCATGTTTTGAATTGCTCCAAATGTCTAATTGTTTCCCTTGTTTTTCTGATTTATGACACATTCCGCATGCAGCAGATCCGACAAATGCATGAGGTTTTTTAGCGGTTTCCGTTTGTGCGTTCACAAAAGAAACGAAGAGAATTACGAGCAAGAAGGACAAGATATTTTTCATTTTTTCACCTTTTTGATTTATGTAGTAGTTATTTACGGATTTTTGTTCCAAATACGTTTGCTTTTCCATTTATATGTCTAGATTTATCAATTATTGTACCGGATGCATCCACAACCGTTGAGTGACACCATACGCATTGGTCAATTGTGTAGGAAACATGCCCAATTGGTGATGGATCGGTATCACTTTTACCATGACAACTTGAACATTTTAATTCGCTGCCGTCAAGCAAGTTCCATTGCGGAGCTCTTTTGTTGCCCACCATTTTATCCGCTGTGTATTGATTTTGCGACACGGATGAGGCATCAGATTTCTTAAATTCAAAGTTTCCGTGGCAATAAGTATTAACACATTTGTTATTTCCAAAATCATATGAAGTTCCACCTAATTTATTTGTGAAAGCTCCGAAACTTAATTCTGCTTTTCCGTCACTCCCCAGATGTCCGGTAGTATTAACATCAGTTGGAACAGAATGGCATTCAGAACATGCAAGTGAAGTTCCATTTGCAAATGCGGATAAATGTTTCACATGTGCACCAACTCCGGGGGAAGAAGTAGAAGTATTTCCATTTAAATCTCTTGGAGGTGAGACTTGGGATGGATTGTTAAAATCACCATGGCAAGTATTACATGCTGCGGGACCTTGAGCACTTGTATGACAACCACTAGTTTTGCAGGTAGGACTTTGTGTTCCACCGGCGAAATTTGATCCATGACAACTTGAGCATTTTGAAATATTCCAATTGTCCGCTTTTAAGAATTTTCCGTGGAAATTACTTGAATTCTTATCAGTAATTCCTGTCTTATGTACAGTGATTGAGCCATGACAGGTTGTACAAGCAACACCGTTAGTACCTCCCTGGAAATTGTCTCCATGGCAAGTTTTACATGGTGTGAATCCATTTGTGAGTGGGTACTTTCCATGGAAATTAGGAGAATTCTGATCATTGATTCCTGATTTATGGACATCGATCGTTGAATGGCAAGTGGTACAAGACGGACTTTGTGTTCCACCGGTAAATGAACTTCCGTGGCATGAAGTGCAATCTGAGAGCCCTGATTTTAATTTATACTTTCCGTGAAAATTAGGAGAGTTGGAATCTACGATTCCCGACTTATGAACATCGATCGAGGCATGACAAGTTGAACATGTTGGGCTATTCAATCCACCCTGGAAATTATCACCATGACAAGATTGACAAGCCGTAAATTTTCCTCCTGCTAGCGGATATTTTCCATGAAAATCCGGAGAATTCGCATCGACAATTCCAGCTTTATGTACCGTTATAGTCGCATGGCAGGTAGCAGTTGCGCATGATGGACTTTGGAGTCCACCGGTGAAGGTTTTTCCATGACATGAAGTACAATCGGCAAAACCTGATTTTAATTTATACCTTCCGTGGAAATTGGCAGAATTCTGATCAGTAATTCCTGTTTTATGAATATCAATCGATTTATGGCAATTAGAACAACTTGGGCTTGTTACACTTCCTTGGAAATTATCTCCATGGCATTTTTGGCAAGGGGCAAATCCATTTGTTAAATCATATTTCCCATGAAAATTAGGTGAATTTGGATCCACGATTCCATCTTGGTGAGTTGAAAGCGCTGTATGACAAGTAGTGCAGGCCGGACTCTGGATTCCACCTTTAAAATCTACACCGTGGCATGATGAACAATCTTTAAGTCCGTCTTTAAATTGATATTTACCGTGGAAATTAACTGAAGCTGTATCAACTATTCCCTCTTTATGAACATCTATTGATTTATGGCATCCAGCACTTGCACAAGTTGGGCTTGAAATTCCACCTTGAAAATTATTACCATGGCAAGATTGACATTGAGAGAATTTATTGATTAAAGGAAATTTACCATGAAAATCTGCTGATGCCGGATCGAGCAAATTTGTTTTATGTACAGAAATTGCTTCGTGACATTTTGCGCAACTAGGGCTGCTTGCACCACCGGTAAATGTTTTACCGTGACATTGACCGCAATCAGCTAAACTGTGTTGTAATAAATATCTTCCATGAAAATTTGTTGATGCGGTATCTTGAACTCCATTTAAGTTTAAGTGAATTGTTGCAAGAGAATGGCATTCACCACAACTTTTTGCCATCGTGATACCACCTTTAAGATCTTTACCATGGCATTTTTGGCAATCAGTAAATTTCATGTTTTTTTGTACAAAGAACTTCCCGTGGAAATTAGCGGAAGTTGAATCCATTACACCCGGTTGGTGAATGTTAAGATTTTCTAATGCTTCTAATTGTGAACTCTCTTCACTACAAGAGAGCAAAAACAAAGCAGGAAAAATTAATAACAAGTAGATAAGTAATGTCTTTTTCATAATTATTTCCAAAATTTTAAGTTAATCAACTTAGTTTGCTTGACTTCCATGACAATAACCACAGAACCCGACTCCCGGAATTCCATTTGACGAAGCTCCGATATGACACGTGTAACATACGGCTCCGTCAGAATCATGCCAGGATCCATGTTCGTTCTTCATAAAACCGACTGGATGCGTTTTAAGATTATTCCCTTTGCCCGGTAGATTATCAACATGACAGGTAATGCAAACCGGATCAGCTCCACTTGATTCATGACACGAAGCGCATCTTTCGATGTCTCTTCTGGCTAACGTTGCGTGTTCACCACCGCCCGAACCAACACCAAACGTTGTGAAGTTAGGACTCTTGTGGTTAGTTGGAGCTATACCTAAATAATGAAGATCACCTGCCTTGTTTTCATGACAGCTTACACAAAAAGTTTCTACTTGATGGCAAGTTTGGCAATTTGTTTCTTTTCCTTTTGCATCAATTCCGTGAGTGAATGGATAATTCAGATCATGCACTCTTGAAATTTGCTGTTGCTTTGTTCCATCAACAAAAGTGTGAGGTTTGTAAGGAGCATAAAAGTTTGTCCATGTTCCGGTTTCTGTTAACATGGTTGTTCCGGTATGGCATTCTTCGCATGAATTATTATCATGACACATTACACAATTTGCATTTGGTTTTTCAGCTAAGAACTTATGACTTTTTTTGAAATCAACTACGTTATGCGATTTCGGTAAAAGATTTGCAGTTGAAATATGACAGGCTTCACATGCTAATGATGCGGTTTTCTTTTCACCATGGCAAGTTGCACATGTTTCCATAGAAGGAACGCTTCCGGCAGATTCAAAAGCGTAATCTACTTTATCAAGTCCCTTATGGCAGTAGGTACATTCAACATTTTTACCAACATGAAAACTATGATTAAAAATGATGGTTGATTTTTTTTGAATCAATGGTTCTTGAACGGAATCATAATGACACTTGTTACATTCATCAGTATTTTCAACATCATGACAAGTTGCACAGTTTTCCATTTTTGGTAACAAATCATCCTTCATGGTTTTTGCATCAGCTGCTTTGGTGTGGCAACCCTTGCAATCCGTTATTTCAGAATGAAATTGATGAGAAAATTTGATACGTGATTTATTATTTCCCGTCTCACCGTCATTTTGTGTTCGCTGAACCGAGAATGCAGCAAATGCTATTACAGCAGTCACTGTTAGAAAAAGCAGGGTATAAAAATGTTTTATTTTCATATTACATCACGTTTAAATTAGAGTTAAACCAATAGTTAATTTTAAACATTAATCGTAGATCATGTTTGTACAAAGGATTATTTAAGAATTGGCCTTGAACATCGCAAGAGAGAGTTCTCCACGGACGAACATTTAGGTTGGCCAATAATGAAATCAGGTTATGTGTCTGATCATCCGCATTTAATTTGTAATGAGAATAAGCGGCACCAATTGAAGGTGTTAAAAATCCTTCCATGAAAGAATATCCAGTTGACAGTGAAACTGCATCCAATTCGCCGGCATAACCCAAATTCTTTCTATAGAAAAGTGAGCCATATGTTGTGTTACATCCAACGGAAATGCGTTGAGAAGATTCATCATTATAGATTACATCACCAATTTTTGCAAGAATCGTGAGGGAAGGACATATTTTGTAATCGGCCCCAATTTCAAATTCCTGCGAATTTTGTCCATCGAAAACTGAAAGGACCGTATTGTACTTTAGCATCGGTTCGCGGTAATTGTAATAGAAGAGAAGACCTAATTTTTCGTTTGTATTATATCGTCCTTCTAATTCAAACAGAGAGGTTTTTATATAATTTAAGTCAAAATTATATCTAGTGTCGACGGAAAATCCGTTCTGATTATCATAGCTTGCTTCAGCAGACACAAAATCGTAAGTGCTTGCATCACGTTTAATTGTAGCTGTGTAAGGGTTAAACAATGAGTCAAGCCTCAGCGAAGTATAATCCTTCGGTTTATAGTTTTTATGGAGATAACTTAAGCCGAAGAAAAAGTTTGTCAATTTTGAAGAGGTAACTTTTGCGCCATAAATATCATTGTTTGACCAGTCATTAATCAATTCAAGTTTTTGATATGCAGGAACATTGGCTCCATAATAACCTGTAAACTGCATATCCCAATAATTCACTTTTACCGTAGCACCGTCAAACACTCCGCCTGCAATAGAATTGATGATCGGTTGCCTTCCGATTTTTACAGTTGCAACATCAAAAAGATTTCTCCCCTCAACAAACAGATTATAAAATCTTACTCTTGGATCCTTAGTTTGTTGTTCGAAGAAATCGGTTTCGTAGTTAAATAGGGTACGGAGAGAATAGTTGTTTTTATTTACATTGAGAGAAACCATATCATAGTTTCTTAAATATTTAGCTGAACTTCCCGGGCTGTCATAACGCTGGAAGCTATAAAACATTGAGGTGATTCTACCATTAATATTTTGAGCCGGAGAAAATGCCGGAAGAAGTAGAATCAAAAGGAAAGTGTAAAGACATTTTTTCATACAGAATCCTATTTTGTGTTAATGTAAATTAAACAAATATATTTATTTATTCTCTCAGATTGCAGCAAAAATTTTTTGCAGCCCTAATTTTAACAAAACTAATTATTGGCAGTTGACAATCAATAATTATTCCAATTTTCTTTCTTTAAAAGTCATTATTTCGATCGATTTTGAAGGGGAAGTTTTTAGTGGATGGTCAACAATTTTTAACTTTGATAATTTGTTTCCAAGTATTGAGAAAGAGGAAAGATTTTTTAGAAAGTTTTGTTAAAACGGTAGAAAAGGATTAATTTTGAACATCAATTGAGAAAAATTTATGGGCTCATAGCTCAGTTGGTTAGAGCAGCTGACTCATAATCAGCGGGTCGGAGGTTCAAGTCCTTCTGAGCCCACACACTTAAAACCTTGTAAGATAATCACTTATAAGGTTTTTTAGTTTTAAAGAATTTGAATTGTTTTGAATCTTCCCCCCAAACCTTCCCCCCAAATTACAAAAAACTTGGCAAGCTTGACATTATTAAGCTTAAAATCATTGATGAAGAAGCGATTAATTTGGATGGGAGAGAATGCCTACCTGAACATAAAATCAACACTGTTTAGCAGTTATTAGGATCCTTTGCCAAACAAGATTAAATGGGATATTAAGATGACAAGAACACATATAGTGAGCATCAAAACTGCTTCTGCATGATTGGTTTGGTGGGACGTCGGGGGAAATTATTTTTCTCTTGACTCTTTACTTATTAATGATGTTATACCTATTTCCGTTTTAAACTCGTGTAATGATTTTGAAAATATATTATTGAATGTTATTAATGTTTTTCTATTCTAAATAATTTATCTTCTTGGGAAAGTTTAACGATAAAATATTCTTCGCTGTTTAGTTCTGCGGGGAGTTTATCTTTTAATATTGAAGCTACAAACTGTATGTTATTTTTGTTCACAAGTTCCGCGATTTTCACTAATTGGTTATCGTGCATGAGTTCTTTTTTGTCATTTAAAAGAAAATGTAAACATGGAATATTTTCCTCGTCCGCGAATAATGTATATGCTATGTCAAAACAAGATATTTCACCTTGTTTTTTACCGGAACTGAGATTAGTATTAAATGCACTAAATTTATAGATGCGTTGATTTTTTCTATTTGTAATGATATCATGTTTCAGTGCATATTTCTCATCGTATAATATTGTTGATATAGATGAAAAATGTTTGTTAAACTTATTAAGTTGATTCTTTACAGACTGTTCAAAGTTATCTGAAAACAACTCATTATCAATTTCATTCAGCTGTTTGGTATATTCTTTTATATTACCTTCAACTTCTTCTAATTGTTGAATAATGTTCTCGTACTCACCCTTATTTCTAAATCTGTCATTCAATTCTTTAATTAAATATTCTAACTCTTCAAATGTATCGGTTTTTGATATGACTGATGATAACTCAATCTCTTCCTTTAATAATGAGTTTAGATATTCCTTTTTGCCTTTAATGTTACTTTCTAAACTTGGTAGCTCTCTTGATATAAATTTCACCTTTTCAGATATCATTGTATTATGATATTGAACCAATTCCTCAAATGTTTTTTGAATACCACTTAGCATAGAAGTAGCTTGTTGGTATATCATATTAAGTTGATCTAAGTCAATATTTGATGTGTCTGATTTTAGATCATTTTCAGTTTCCCTAATAATTTCTTTCCGGATATTAAGCTTGCTTATTTCTGAACTCGTTCGATTTATTTTATATTTTAAATCGTTTAATCTGTCTAAATCTGCCTCGTAATTTTCATTTAAATTCAATTTGGCTTTTTTTTCATTGAGTTCAGTAATTTCATCATTAATAATTGCTAAAGCGGCTTCATAGGCAGTTTTGGTCTGTTTATTTTCTAGTCTATTTCTATAATTTTCTTCTTGGCGTAGATTTAATAATATTTCTTGCTTAGTGTTTCCTTTTGTAAATTCACAACCAAATAGGAACAAATACAATGTCTCATATTCTGCATCTGATGTATATTTATCAAGGGTTTTTAATGTATTGCTAATACTTTCGTCTTTGTATCGAATATTGTGTGAAATGATTTGTCTAAACGTTGGTTTTTCAGCAAAATGATCTGGAAAAATAAGATTTAACAATTTTCTTTCAAATTCTTCTTCTGTAAAATTATCACCATTAATTCTTCTTATAATTTTTGAGCGGGATAAGAAGTTTCTTTCAATTAATATTTGATTTGCGTCATTATCATCTAAATTATCTGTCAACAATAATTTAATTATAACTTCGTTCTGAATTAAAAACTCCTTAACCAAAGTATATTCATCACGCTTTGATTCAGGATCGACATATATATTCTTTTGATTAGCCCCTAAACAGAAGTCAACAAGTTTTAAAACTGTTGTCTTGCCAACATTATTTCCGGTTATTTGATCTAGGCTTTCATCAACAATTAGATTGATTCCTTTTCTGAAAAATATTTCTCGGATGATTCCACTATCACTAAGAATTGTTAATGATTTTATAAACATAATTCGATATTTCCATTGTTGTTAACGATAGCGATGTCAATTAAAAATAACCAGTCTAAGCATAATATAAAAACTGGGAAAGAAATATTTGTAAGTTGTTTAACGTTTTGATACAAGTCCAACATATTTTGATTATTCTGTTTTTGTAGACATTGTAGTACTTTAGCACCATTATAATAAATGCTATTTTCTGGACGTATGTTATCAGGAAGTAACATAATTATAATTCTCTGGATTCTTAAATATTTTACACCGAATAAACGCATCAACCACTAAGATATGGATGCACTGATCTAATTCATCAGATGGAATTGAAATAAAATTCGCACTTTGAGTGACCAAATTCTGAACATTGTCTATAACTTTAAAAAACAATTCATCGTCATTGTCTATTTTTATATTTTTAATATATTCACCTCTAATGCTTGCCAATACTGAATTACTTTTATTCTTACCTAGCTTGTCAAATTCTTCATATTTCTTATTGACTCGATTGTAATGTACTTTGTAATCCTCGATTATAATTTTACTGATGTCAAGATTATTGAATTCAATTTTTCTATCAATTTCGAAACTGTTGATTGTCAAATCCGTATCAAATTTGTTCAAATCTTCCTCTGATAATATATTGATTATTGTGGCAAGATTTGAATCCAATTTTATTATATCAATTTCAGCCCCTAATTCATCTTTAATAAAGGAATATATAATTCTTTGAAAGGGGATTTCTTTAGATTTTATTTCATCAAGTACAGAAGATAGATCCATTATATCATTTGCTGGTTCGAATTTTATTCCACTTGAATTCTCATAAACTAATTTGCGTAGTTTGCTAGCATCATTCGAAATTGAAACAAACTTAAATGTATAACCAGTTAAAGACTGCATTATATTCTTTTTCAATGCCGATTCAATTTTCGCTTTAGTACTGGTTGCAGAAACTTGAATTATTATCTTATTAGTATCATCAATTAAATCAATAGCTTCTACATTTTGAAGTTTTTTATTCATATTTACAAGTTGCCAGCAATATAACTTATTTAAGAAATGGAGATAAAAATCTTCTGAATGCATATGCAAGTCTAAGATATTTAATTTGCCCTTGATGTTTATTCTAAAGGCAAGGACGCCCAGTTTCTCTTCAATATAATTAAAGTATCTCGATCGATTCATAATTACAGTTTATTTAATTAATTAGTTTTTAATATACCAAGAAAACCAGAAATAATTTATAACAGGTATAACGGCATTGGAACTAAAGCGCTGCACAGAACAACAAAGCAACACTGAAAAGCCAACCCCAATATTTATTTATAAATTTGTTTTGTTCACTAATTTCATAAAGCAATTTTCTTTTGTTCCACGACTTTTCAATTATACAAATTCCGAAACGTTTAAAGCAGCTGCTTTGAGTTGCGAGTTAGGCGGTTTTTTTGTCCCACCATTCTTTCAGTCTTGCATAAATTTCATTCCCATTAATGCCAAGTCCGAATATATTTGGTTTTAATTCTAACATGTTACTTATGTCAGATGCCGATGATTCTTTTACTAAGGTAATAATATTAGTTTCAAGTTGGCTCAATCTTTCAAGGATTGTATCCAGCTTGGCATTGCCATCATTAAGTTTCTCTCTGATGAATGCTACCAATTGATTTGGAGCTGGTGTAATACCAGTTATTGAAAGAATATTCATAACTACGTTTTGCACATCTCTTCCCCATCTCATGAAAAAGTCTTGAGATAAACATATATCCCAAAACATTTTTCTAACTTCAGTGGAAAAGACTGATAATTTATCAGCATCAGGAGGTATTAAAAGGTATTCTAAATAGAAATTTTTGTGAAATGGCTCTTTTATATTACACAGAATTCTAATAATATCTTGGCATACGAATCTTTTTTCATCCTTAGCATTAAAATCTTCTGTAAACATGCTGAAATAATGACGCAATATATCGGGCTTGTTTATATCAGAAACCATGATTTCATCTACTAATTCATTATCTAATTGAAATCCATTATGATCTATATAACAATATGGAGTTACAACTTTTACTTCTTTGTTGTCAAACAAGTAAATACGAAGACCTTTTGATCGATAGATATAACTCATACTACCAAAAGCTGATGCGTGTAATCCATCATGAAGCAATACTGCCTTGCTATCGAAAAACTTAATCGTTTTTTCATTGTTCTCGCCAAAATTTGTGGCAAAGTCTTTTGCCAGTCCCACATTTGTTCCGGCTTTCTTTTCAGCATTGTTTAATGAATCGTTAGAAATATATACCACCTCTGGCAATTCTTGGAATATTCGCGCATTTTGAATCAATAATTCGACAGCATTATTAAAAGAATTTATTATTATTTGTTCATCACCATTACTCAACTCTACAACTGACCCAATCAGTATTGATTCTAATATTTCTCTCATTTTTTACTCACTAACTGTCTAACTATTACTTTACCCGAACGGATTTACTTATTCTGAAATACATATCTACACGACATTGCAAGATAGCATCCCACAAGATTTTTAAATCTAATTGCCTTATGAGTACCGTTTTTAATAAAATATTCTTAATAGAATTTATCGAATAAACTTTTTGATGTTTCTCATTTAAAGAAACAAACAGGGGTGGGGTTAACAAATTTATTAACCCCCCAGTGAGTACAGTAGAAGAAATTAAAACTAACAAAAAAACTTTATCTCCAGTTTTCTTAATTAATCGAACAATCAAACCTAAAAACGTTTTAACAGATTACCAAACGGTAATCATCTATATTTCTCAAACTTAAAGGATAAAAAAATGCCCGGTGGAGGGCTACCGGGCGTGGGAAGATTCACTATGGGGGGTAAGCATAATGAATCGTGGTGCAAACATAATCGACATCTCGTAGAAAGTCAAGTATTTTTTTATCCCGACTAAAGATCATTAATTAAAATATCGTTAGTGTATTTTTTCAAGAATGATTTGCTCTCAAGTAAGATTGGAGTCTGACTTACAAACTTATCAATCACATACAACTTAAGATGAGTAGTGATCCAATCCTCCGGCACTTTCCCATGATTGATCTTATCACAGATCTGTGATTCAACCCTCTGAATTAATTCCTTTACAAATTCAATTTGATCTTGTCTGTTCATTTTAATTTCCTTTTTATTAAATAACGCTTCCCTCGATCAAGAGGGAAGCATAAATGTGATTAAATAGTTAAGCAGCTTCTTTCAGTTCCTTAGCCTCGAAATAAGCTTTCGTTAAGAACTCAACCGCTTTAGAAGCTGCGGTAATTGCCCCGGGAATGAAGGTCTTATCAAGTTTCCCGTACTCGATCCAGTCTTGGATGTACGCTGCGGAATTCTCGAACGTATTCTCAATTCCGCAAAGAGCGCAAAGAAAACTTGATCCGAACTCTGCGATAAGTTCCTCCTTAGCGTAAGCGATGGTTTTATTATCCGCGTTAAGCTCTCTATTCATTTCTTTTCCACTCCAATGAATTATTTCATGGAAGAACGTTGAATAATATTCCTCCGGAGAAGTGAACTGTTTACTACTCGGCATAATGATGTCATGCAGACTTGGACGGTAAGAAGCTTTGATGGGATGGAATGAAGTTATGATATTCTTTTCAAGGATGATGGAATCAAGTAAAGACTGAGCGTCTTCATGGATTTGCACTTCCGGTTCACCGGTGTAATCCGTTTGAGAGATATTGAAAACATAATAGAACTTCGCTATCATCCGTCTTCTTGACTCAATTTCTTCGGTATTGACATTCACTTCCGAAACTTGATCCGTTTTCCAAAAGATGACTTGACTTCCTTTGCCTCCCTTATTGATCTTCAATCCTTTTTGAGAAGCTTGTAAGAAGGTTAAAAATCCCGGATTAGTGAAGTTATTGTCGATCATTGTTCCGAACAAGCTGAAGAGGTTCATACCGCTGTACCGGCGCTTACTGACAAAATTATGAGGAAGTGAAACCTTCCAGGATTGTCTCCAGGAAAGCTTTCCGGTCTCTAAAATTGAAATGATCTTATTTGAGATTTGTGCTGAGAATTCTGAGTAGTTCATGATATTGTTCCTTTGTAATTAATTGAAATTAGATTTGTATTAAATGAAAGCCGGAAAGCATTATGCTTCCGGCTTAATTTTTTTTGCGATTACATCAATCGTTTTTCAACGAATGAGGTGTAACCCGAATTTGTAAAAATGATATGGTCGAAGACATTGATCTCGATGATTTTCCCCGATTCCACCAATTTCTTAGTGATTGAAATATCTTCGTTGCTCGGTTCAAGATTTCCCGAAGGGTGGTTATGAGCGATGATGATATTTCTGCAGGTTGCGACTATCGCTCCTCTGAAGACCTCTCTCGGGTGTACTACGGAAGAATCAAGCGTTCCCTCTGAGACTACCTCAAACCCGATCACTCTGTTCTGAGAGTTGAGCCAAAAGACTACGAACTTCTCTTTCACTTCATTTCTAAAAAGAAAAGAGAATTGAACGAAAACGTCTTGAGGAGAAGTGATCTTCATTTGGCAGTTAACAAGTTCGGGATAACTTTCTTGAAGGTCTCTGAATTTCCATGAGATTGTTTTTACAGATTTGGGATTAGTCATTGTCTTTGCCTTTCATTAAGGGATTGAAAAAAGTGATTGAGCGATTAAATGAGATTGAGAGATTAAAAACCATATTCATACTCTTCATCCGGGTTTATCGGGAACATTGAGTAATTGATCGTTGGTCTTTCCGGTTCAAGTTCTTTCATTTGTTCCGGTGTTAATTCAATTCCTCCAAGTTGATTCTTGATGAAATCAAAAAGAGGAACTCTTTTGATTTCAAGAGTATCGTTGTTTAATGTTTTAGAAGTTTGTTGTTTACTTTTTTTAGATTGGTTTTTAAGTGACTTTTTCATTTTGCAGTTCCTTGTATTTAGAATTTCTGAGATAATTGAGATTAAAGGTTATTTGAGATTCAGATGATGCCCGAAAAGAGATTGACGGTTTTGAGGAATACATTTTTCAAAGAGGGATAAAATTTCAACTGCGTTGCCGTTCGCTTATCGCTGATTCGCTTTTGCTATTGTAAATTTCGGAATAGAGAAAAATGAGGGAGGTTTTCAGGTCAAAGTGAAGATATTTTTATCTTAAAACTTTATGTCTTGTTGCGTTGGATGTACCGTAAACACCAACAAATGAATGGTATCGAAGCGATTGAGAGGTTAAACTGCTTTTCACTTTCGATTTTTTCAAGTCCGCCAATAAAATTAGAACATCTTTTTTATAGGGATTGCCGTTGGTTTTCCATCGTGAAGTAAATGCGATAAAAAATGCCGGAGAGGAGATTAGCGGTTGGTACTTTTTATTGTGTTTACAAACGTGGAGCTGATGGAAAAATTGCTTTTCTCCCATAAAAAAGAGGTTCGTTGTGCTTTTGGCGGTGCTTTAGAGAAAGTGATGAACTTATAACCCCTCTTCGAAGACCAATCATGGTGATGAAGGAACGATTGTACTAAAGACATAAAAAGGAATGGAAGTTAAATTGACCCAAAAGAAAACCCCTTCAGCTCTATTCCCAATAGCGCGAAGAAAGGAGAGAATCAGAGGTTGAAATTAATTCGAAAAGAGAAGCTGTATGTCTAAACAAGGTTTAATGATAGTAACAGATGTGAACAAGTTTACAAATGACTCGAAATCGAGATAAATGAAAAAGATATATTGAAAAAAGTTTTTTGCACTTGGATACGATTAAAATTAAACAGCTTGATACTTGGAAAATTGAAACGGAGAAAAATATTAAAGAAGAAATTCCTTTTTGTGAAAAGTTTTGGTTTGGGGGAATGCTTGGAGGGGTGTTAGTGCTACTGATATTATTCGCTAGTGGAAAGCGATCCCTCGACTAGTTCGACCTAGCTCTCCACAAGTTGCTTGGGAGGAGGCGGGGACGGTGAGAATGTGAGTTTTTAGGATTGTGAGGGGATTAAGAATAAGATTATGATTCAACCTAAGGCAGGCAAGTATAATTAAGAAGGGAAAGGAGGGGGGAGAAAGACAAAATTAAGTTTTGTTGGAATTGGATCATGGCAATGAGACTTTAGAATTGTAATTTAGAGATACAGAAATATGAAAAACTTATGAGTGAATCTATTTGGGTAATTGAAGAAAAGAGAAACGAGATTCAACGTGCGTTGTCTTCGTCTCTTTCATATTACAAAAAACTCTCTTTGTTAAGCGATTTCTTTTCTCTTTTACTCTCCACCAACAACAAAAATATTCTCCCAGCTTACGTCACCGAACTGATTGCTCCTTATTCAAAGTATCTTAACATGTGCGATGTTGCCTGCGTTCCCCTAGAAAAACATAACCGGATAATTGCGACAACTAGAACTCTTCTCACTTCCCAAATATTTCTCGAGGCTGCGGGCAGTTTACAACAAGCACTCCTTTCATTTGAAATAAAAGTGGAAGAGCTTAAGAATGTTTTAAATGGAGCAGAAGTTATTCCCCTTAAGAAAAACAACTATCTTTTTCCCTTACTCGAAATCGGAACCGATGACGTAGAGCTTTACGGAATGCTCGACTCAATAACAGTGAAGATATTAAAAGGGAAACAGAAAACATTCCATCTTATCCCAAGCGAAAAGGAAATTGAGACGAGAATAAAGCAGCAAGTAGAAACTTCTTGGAGTGTTGCGATTGCTTATGCAAAGAAGTTTATTAAAAATGTTTCTACTCACCACGAAGTAATTGTATCGTTTGATAAGCGGGTTGGGTTTTATGTTGGTGATTCTCTCGGTGTTGCGTTAACGCTTGCTTACTTAAAAGAACTTCATCTTTTTTATAATGCACCGGTAAGCCTTACCGTAAACGAAGGAGTCTGTTTTACTGGGAGCGTCTTATCTGAAGGACAAATTCCCTCCATTGGTGAAGAAAGCATTACAAAGAAAGTTGAACTTGTATTTTACTCCGATGTAAAAACCTTTGTGCTTCCAAAAGAGGATGAAATCGCTGCCGAAGAAAAATTACGTGAGCTAAAAAAAGAATATCCGAATCGAAACCTTTCGATTATTGCTGTTACCAATATTGAGGACTTGCTTAACCGCCGAAATGTTGTTGGTATTAAAAAACTCTCCATTATTAATAAAACCGGAAAAACCGTTGCAAGAAATAAAGTAGTAACTGCCTTACTAATATTAGTTTTGAGCATGCTTTCCTTCTTTTATTTTTATGAGTATGATGATAATCCATATGGGTATGAACTCCACCAAAGTGGGATAAATATTGTGAACAAAAGTGGGAAAGTATTGTGGAGGCTCAATATGCGTGTAAGTAAATATGAAATAATAGATCCTACACTTTTGGAAAGGCGAATTAAAATTATAGATATAAATGAAGACGGAGAAAATGAAGTGTTGTTTTGTTCAAATAGTAGTGTTAAGCTATTTGACCATTCATTGACTCACGCTTTATATTTTTTAAGTAGTAAAGGTGTGATAATTCGGATTTTAAAGTTTGAGAAAGTAGTTGAATCTCGAAGAGAAAAGATGGGTCCACCTTACGGATGGAATATATACGATACATTAATTTATAAAAACAAAAAGTGTATTATAGCAGCCGCAAATAATAGCAACTCATACGCCTCTGTTGCACTAATTATAGACCTAAAGTCACAAAAAATTATAAGTGATTCGCTCTGGAACTGTGGATATTTTATTCATTCAAAAATATTAACCTCCAGTCAATCTCCGTGTAGCATTGCTTTTTTAATATGTAACAATGCACTTTTAAAATCATCGTTATTGATCATCAAGTCTGACAATTTTTCTGGACAAATCGTCTCAAATGACGATTATAAACTTTTAAACATTCCTAACACAAAAATTGAGAAACTCTTTCTTTTACCGACAACTGATTATTTACAAAAATTGGGTTATGAATATTCAATGTTTTCAGGGGACACTCCTCAAATTAATGGTGAAATATTTAGCTGGCATAGTCTCGAAAATATTAAGGATCATGAAGATACTAGAGGGATATGTTATGAATATAATTTAAAAGAAAACTATTTTATGGCATCTGTACAGGGTCTTTTTAGAATAAAGCGAGATAGTTTAGTGGCAAAAGGACTTCTCCCACGTCCTTTTACAGATACAAAAGAATACATACAATCTCTTATAAACCAAATAAAAGAATGGAATGGAAAAGAGTTTGTACCTATTAAAAAATAAAAAAGCCACTCAATTAGGTGGCTTTTGAAGATCATGGTTCTATCTTATTTCAATAGGATCATTTTTTTATTTGAAGAGTACTTCTGTTCCCCATTGATTGACTCAGCGCTTAATCGATAAATATACACTCCACTTGAAAGATTTGTGGTATTAAATTGAACCTCATGATTTCCAGCAGTTATAATATCATCTTTCAATAATTTTACTTCTTGACCAAGTATATTATAGACATTAATTATGACTTTTGAATCAAATGGCAATCCGAACCGAATAACTGTTGTGGGGTTAAACGGATTAGGGTAATTCTGACTCAGCGAATAATGGTCGGGAATTAAATCGGCATCTGTCTGAATTCCAGAAACAATCCCATTTGCTAAAAGTGCTATCTTAAATGGATTTACTTGAGAGGAATTAAAAATAAAAAGAGTATCGATAAATTGTTTTATAGTATCTGGTCTAAATTCGATGAGAACGATTGCCGAGTCTTTATTTGTAAGAATTGGACTAGGCGAACTCATCGATGAAACAAAATACTTGGTTGAAGTTAAAATTGAGTCAATATTTAATCTACTTATTGAAGTATCTTTAACCACAATTGTTGATTGTTTCAAAGAATCCTTTATTACTTCGCCAAAGTCAATCACGGATTTACTTACAGATAGATATGGATATGGCACGAAAGCAGATAGGGATAATTTACTCAAAGTAACTTCAGCATTGCTTTTAAAATAGATAGTATCAACGAAACTACCGTATGTTGATGAAGAAAAAGTTATAGTCAACTTTGAAGAATCGAATTGCGCAACGTTACTTTTTTGCAATAATGTGGTAAAATAAAGGCTCTTCGTATAAACAGAATCAATATTCAGAGTATTAATTGAACTGTTTTTTATATCTAAATATATTTTTAAGCTATCATACACACCAACGCTTCCGAATGATAACTCAGACTGTGGCAATAATAATTCTGGATAAGGAGAAACCCCCTTAACCGGAACAGCAAGATTTCCACCATCTGATTCTATTTTTATGGTATCTGAATGTATTCCGTATGTTAATGGATTGTAAACCAGCTTTAAAGTTGTACTATCCATGCCAGCGATTGTTGTTACCGAATCATTTTGAATAATAAAGAAATTGCCAACAGCTAAAGTTCCAATCTTTGCTTCGGTAATGGATGTATTTCGAATTACTAAATTGCTTCTAGCCGAATCATTTAATATTGTTGGACCAAAAAAAACTGAATTTAATCCTGTGACTATTTGTGGACTTGGAGTTGACCCGCTTAAGGGTATTTTAACCAAAGTAGTCGCTGAATTATTTTGCAAATACAACGTATCAGAAAATGTACCAACCTCTGTGGGGTTGAACATTACATCCAAAGATAATGTATCTGTTCCGACACTGCCATTATTCGTATTGACCGTAAACATTGATGTTTTTGTGTAGATTGAATCAACGATTAATTTGTTGATCGAAGTATTGGTGATTTTCACCCCCCACTTTTTTATACTATTTCGAGCAACAGCTCCATAGGAGAGTTCTGAAGAACTTGAAACAAGTACTGGATATGGTGATGTCCCTGTCAAAACAACTGAGGCATCGCCTCCATCCGAAGTAATATTCAAGGTATCGGTAACTGTTCCAAGGAAACTCGGTGTAAATCTAATTTTAAGTTGTAGACTGTCATCTCCATTAATAAGTACTGAAGTCGCATGTTCAATACTGAAAAAATCAGTGCCCAATTTAAATTCATTTAATGAAAGTGGGCTAAGAGAACTATTTATTATACTTAAGAATAGCGAAGATGAATCATGTATTGCAGTATTTGGAAAATTTAAGACATGCTGTTGTGTTACAAGAACTGGAGTTGGTGTTGAGCCCGATAGAGGTATTTTAATAAGATAAGTTTCTGAATTGTTTTGCAAATACAGCGTATCGGTAAAAACTCCAGTCACTGTTGGATTAAACATTATGCTCAATGCTAAGGTGTCTAAAGCAATACTTCCCTTAACTTTATCAACAATAAATGTGGATGTTTTTGTGTAGATCGAATCGATGTTTAATTGGTTGATTGAAGTATTAGTGACTTTCACTGTCATTATTTTCGTACTATTACGTGCAACCGCCCCATACGATAGCGATGTTGAACTTGAAACAAATACTGGATACGGTGATGTACCTGTCAAAATAACTGAGGCATCGCCTCCATCCGAAGTGATTTTAAGTGTGTCGGTAACCGTTCCTAAGTCAGTTGGCTTGAATTGTACAGTAATTTGCAAACTATCGTCACCGTTAACATGAATGGGGGTCGCTTGCTCATAATTGAAAAATGTAGTACCTAAGTTAATCGTACTGATTGACAGAGGACTAAGCGAGCTATTCTTAATGGTTAAGAAAAGCTTTGATGAATCTCCTTTTGCTGTATTTGGGAAGTTAAGTACATATTTTTCCGCCACAAGAACTGGTGTTGGAGTTGTACCACGCAAAGGAATTTTTACCAGTGTAGTTTCTGAATTATTGCGTAAATAAAGTGTATCGGTAAATTCACCAATAATTGTCGGGTTGAACATTACATCCAAAGATAATGTATCTGTTCCGACATTGCCATTATTCTTATCAACTGTAAACATTGATGTTTTTGTGTAGATTGAATCAACGATTAATTTGTTGATCGAAGTATTGGTGATTTTCACCTCCCACTTTTTTATACTATTTCGAGCAACAGCTCCATAAGAGAGTTCTGACGAACTTGAAACAAGGACTGGATACGGTGATGTACCAATCAGAGCTACCTTTGCAGAACCACCATCTGATGTTATCACTAATGTATCAGCATATTGCCCAAATGAATTTGGGGTGAAAATAATTTTCGTATTCAGGGTTTCATTGGGTCTTACTACAACCGGCATCGAAGTATTTGTTTGAAATATTGAAGTATTTCTTGTGAAAGAATTGATTATGAGGTCATTATTCGATAATGTCACTATCGGAAGAATCAGATTTGAGGAATCATTATTAATAGTATTTGGGAAAGTCAACAAAGACGGGACAGACAAAAGCGATGAGACTGTCTTAAAGCTAAATACATTAGAATTAATACTAGTTCCAGCAATGTTGAAAGATTTAACTCGCCAAAAATATTTTGTAAATAGTTTTAATTTATCAAAATGATACAAAGTGTCTGTTAAAACTGTATCTATGATTACAGCTGAAGTAAATAAATTATCCTCAGATATTTCCAAGTGATAACCTGTCGTATTTGGTTCTCTAAACCATTTTAGTATCCCATAATTTAAAACGTTTACTTGATTGTCGCCTGGAGAATATAGAGTAGGTGCATTAGGAAATGGCACTATTGTAATAAAGTTAAAGCAATCCGAATAATTTGATGAGCCAGCGGGGTTAATAGACTGTACTCTCCAAAAGTATTTAGTATTGTTTAATAAGCCTGTTACTATCCTAATCGTATCTGGAACATTTGCATCATTAAGAACGAGCGAGGTAAATAAAGAATCTGTTGCAATCTGAATTTTGTATAAAGTCGCATTTTGCACTTTAGACCATTTAAGTGTATCAACGATTGGCAGATTAACCGAATGATTGTTGGGTGCCAGAAGCGATGTGACAGCAGGGACGTCTATTCTTGTTGCGCTAATTGTTTTATATGTTTTCTTCCCAACGTTATCCTTCGCTTCAAATTGAATTGTATTTAAACCAACTATTAATGCTACTTGTACTAAGAAATTCCCGTTCGTTAATGTGAGGGAATTCCAACTACCTCCATTTACTTGATAACGAACGCTCGCTACGGATTTGTCGTCACTCGCTGAACCTGATACTTGAATAGAACTTAAATAAGTATTGAAGTTATCTGGATGTGATGAGATGGTAATCGAAGGAGGTCCAATATCAAAAGGTGCGTAAAATAATAAGTTGGTACCAGAACTTAAACCCGTTCCACCTCCAACAACAAGCACTTCACCATCACTTAGCCAGTTCCCCTCTAAACCTAATGTTATTCCGTTTGACGCATCGACTTTTTCTTGTAAACTGTTAGAAGCATTCCATAATACAATATTTGAATAACTAAGAGCTGCAAAATAATTTGTCTGAACTGGATTGTAGGTTAAATGATATACATCCATATTTGAAGTCGGTATTGTTGATAGTTCAGCTAAGTTTGAGCTATTTAGCAAATGTATAAGTTGGTATCTCGAATTATATATCGCAATATTGGCACCATTTGGTGAAATCGCGTTTGCATAATGTTTGCCCCCATTACTCGTTGGAGAAAAGCTTCCTATTAAAGACAAGTTATTTTTATTATAGACATAAGATGTACTATTATTTGTTGCATCTATATTTGTAAGAGATATAACAACATAATTTGATAATGCGCTAATTTTTGCATTTGTAAATTTCTGTGTGAGAATCGTACTGATTAGTGATAATGAAGTATTGTATTTACTTACCCTACAATCTGTTGACACTCCAGCATATCTATAAGCAATAATAATGTTTGAATTGTCAATCCACTGTGCGTCGCCCTGGTCTGGAGAACCTATCATCAAATTTCTATTCTCACTTATTGTGGTGCCATCGGAGGCATTTATTATTCGTCCACCGCGCCCCATAATAAATATCTTAGTTCCATCGGGACTATATCTAATTTTATTTAAATCCATATTTGCTGAACCTATTGATCCGGGAGTATCATAAGGACCAAAAGAACTTACGAAAGCGTCATCAGAGATATCATATTTGCGCAAATAAAAATCATTTGATGTATATGCTATCTTATCATCATTTGGACTGAGTGACAAACTTGTTATACCAGGTGTTGATAAAGTTTTATATGGGGTAAATGCCGGTGGATTTAATTGAATTGGTACAGTAAGGCTCGCAATATTTCCTTCTATCTCCAGCGTTATATGTGCAACTCCATCATTGTTACATATCAAAGTTTTTGATCCGATATAATTTCCTTGCGAATCAAATGTATATGTTTGACTATTATTATCTGTCCAAACGCCAAAATCAGTATTAAAAGTTGCATTGAAATTATAGTACGGCTGGCTATTTTGAGTTACAGTATAGTTTATCGCGTATTGTATTGTGCCATTTATTGGGGATTTACGTTGTGGGGATAGGCTAATATTTAATGTATGTGCCGGTTTAACAATTTGAAGCACTTTTTGGTCAAAATTTGAATGGTCTATCCAATCCATTGCCGTTATCGTAACATTTCCAGTAGTAGTACCTGCCTGATAAATAATAGAAGCATTTCCATTATTATCGGTATATATGGGATTTGGAGATAAAAAAATTCCATAATCGGCCGAAGTTGGATTTGCATAAAAGCCAATCGGATAATTTGGTTTGGATGTATGAACTGAGGCTGTAACCTGTGAACTTATATTCACAGGGTTCGGTACGAGCGATAATGCTAAGGGACCAAGCGTGGGGTTGGAAACGTTGAAGTTCAGCTCACCATTAACTGGGGAGCGAAAAGTTATTCCGTTTGCAGTTGCTTCAAAATGATAACTGTGTTGACCGGCAGTAAAGAAAGCAAAACATGAGTAGTCTACACCATTTACCCAATCCGTGCTTTGGCTTGTCATTGGGAATGGAGAACCATCCACGAATAGTTTGACAAAATCTGGAACAACAGACAGTGTAGATTTATATGTTACGGTAAATCCAAATTTATCACTTACTTTTCCCGAATTTGGAGATATATTTGGTGAACTTAGCCCTTGAATTGAGCTTGAAACAGTGTACGGATTTAGGTAACTATCCGAAGTCGCACTCCCACTTACCCATATATAATAATTATTTTGGGGAGTTACGTTACTTATAGTAATGGTATTTGTCCCAGTTCCTTTGGTACAATCACGGTAGTCGATATTATTTCCCTGCTCATCACTAATTGCAAACCACGTTAGAGGCGCATTATTACTTACAATCGTAACAGATATGTTCTCATAACCTGTTGAAGTAATCACAAAAGCATCATCATCATTTGGGGAATAATTCATCCCGTAAGTAATTCTTCCTTGAACACTTTGTCCAACTTTAATATGGTAAGCTAATTCCTTTGCAGCCGGTTCATCAAGCCCCCTTGTAAGTACATTAATATCCTCTGTTTCGCTTGACCCTGAATAACTACAAAATGTCTTTAGAAGAGAATTGTTAGCATGAATTTTATTTGTAAATAAGGTATCAGTAATACCAAGAGGTGTAGCACTCGGAGGATTGTTCCCATCATTTAACCATTGCCGTTTCGTTTTCACAACTCCATCACCGTCTTTATCATCCTCGGCCAATATTTGGGGCCCATTAGGTATTAAGGAAGTTATCCAAGTATAAGCAATATCTAGTGGGAGCTTCATGTTTTCGTTAAACGTTGCAGGATTTACTTCTGAATTCAGCCCCAAAACACTATCGCTCGGATAACCATCACAATTTGTATCAAAGTTATAATATCTTACATTGCTATAATTTTCAAATATCATCTCACTCCCTCCATATAAATAAGGGGAAGGATATTTTGATCCAAGGGCATCAGAATAAGTGTACCTTAAGTCCCGAACAGCATCATTTTTTTCGTCTACTATCCAACTTAGCAAACCCAAACTTGAATTTGAACCCTGATGTGGTGTCCCAACCGTCACCACTTTAGCAACATGGTGTCCCGCATTTGGATCAGAACCTACCCACCATTTGTGGATTCCATTTTCTGTTCTTTGTAAATATTCCCGTATTGCCAAACCTCCCATTGAGTGACCAACTAGTATAACTTTATCGGTATTCTCAAGAGCAAGGACCTGTCTGATAACTTCGGCGAGTGCTTTACCCTGTTTTACAATAGCGGCTTGGTTACTCAGGATATGATTTTCATGACCAACGACTGGAAATTTAGTATTATCAAAATTAATAGCGTACATCCTATTTTCATGGGTTGAACCACTCCAACCCACATAGAAGATATCACTATCCAATGACGCTTTTGTATTATCACCATCGTGGTTTAAACATACATGAAACGTTTTATTACTACCACCAAATTCGGCAGCAATTGGTCCCCAAATTTCATGGTTTGAATTTAAACCGTGAACAAAAATTATTGGGTAAGGATTTTTTGCCGACTGTGCGTAACCAAAAAAACTACATAGAATAAATAGTAAGATACATTTTTTCATAAATACTCCAGTAAATGGTATCAAGTAATCATATACTTAAAAGTATCCCCATCTCGGAAAACTGTAAATTTTTTTTTGTAAAAAAAAACTTTTTTGTAGTTTTGAATCATATGAAAAGCAAGTATTCCGTCTTAGATATTCTGTCGTCTCTGGTTGAGAACAAGACTAATAGAATGGAGGTCAATTATTTAATTGAACAAGCCTATTCTTTTTCCTCCGCTTATTTGAAGTACAGATATAAAAATTTAAGTAGAACATTACTTGTAGAGGACGCAACTCTTCGAGAACTTACGTTAGACTCAATCGCACCATTATTCGAGAGAAATGAGGATGGAAGCTTTGTTCGGATAGTTAAAGCTTTTACAGAATGGATACCCAAAATAGAAACAGAAGAACACGCATTATTTTTCCTCAATAGAATAGTAGGGAGATGTTGTGAAAAGTATACCTCAGAACTTCTCCGTCAATCTGACCCTTTCTTCTCAAAAATTCTCGATTCTATAAATTATCTCATCAAAAAAAAGAACTATCATAAGAAAGTAATTCTGGGAACTGTTTTTATTCTGGAGACAAATGAACTGATAAAACTTGGAAAACTCCCCGATTCGGAATTTATTACCTCTCTCCCAATGAAAGTCTTTTATAACAAAAAGGACATCATTTCTTCGGTTTTTGAATGTGTAAAAAAAGAGTCGAGTTATATTGCGGCAATTCCTTTGAATAGTTTAGTAATGAAGATAAAAAAAGTTCGAACTGGAGAAGGAAATTTTTCAGATATAGAGTATGACGGAAAAAAGGAACTTGAAATAAATTCATTAGTAAATAGTGCTTTGAATGTTTGTTATGAGAAATTAAAATTTGGTTACATAGAAAAAGGGAAGTTATCAGAAACTGAGGCAGTTGGAATAAAAAGAGCGCTTTCCAATGTTGGAAGGGATATGAGGGATGGAGGAATAATTCCCGGATTGCATAATTACTTAATGCAAGAATTAGATTATGTGGACATTGATGAATACAAAGTAAAATACCAAAATATATTTGAGTATTTATATAAAATTCTTAAAAATGAGATTGCCGCACATTTAGTTGATTGATTTGATCAGGTTTTCCGAATAGAAGTGTTTTATAAGTATTACAAAATTAAAATGATGAAAAAAGAACCAAACATACAAATGACTGAACAAGATATATTTACTTTCACTTTTTTCAGAGAAAAACTGTCTGTTGAAAAGATCACTGAAATCTTAAATGGAAATCAGTTCGCTCAAGCAAGAGAATTTTATAGCTTGTTAAAATCTGAAACTGCAAGAAATTTAAGTTTTAACGAAAAGAAAAGCATTGCTTCCAAAATTCCTATTTATCAATTCATAGGAATATATGAGTTGCTACCTTTTTCCGCTAACTATATTGTAAATGAAACAAAATTAGCCGCAAACTCAAAAAAGATTGACGATAAACCTTCGTCATATTCCTTTCTTTCTGAAACGAAAGAATTTCTATGTAGAATAGTTTCCACGCCCTCTCAAAAACTTCTGTATTGTTTTTCAATTAATCAAGAAGAATTGAAAAATTATAAGTTAACGCTCCACCCAAGCAAACTAACGTTTGAGTGCAACAGCAACTCCGAACCAGTAACAATACCGGCTGAACTGTCAATAGAAAAAATTTCAATCGAATTTGTTTAGGGATTTAGGTTAAGGTTAAGAATTATTAAGCACCTTACGCAATGGTATTTGCAATTGTCATTCTGACGGCCGGAGGCGGAGAAGAGTCTGAAAATTTTTTTGACTGATAATTTTGATTCTTCACTTCACTGCGTTCTGTTCTGGATGGAAGTATCTAACTGGAAGCTTTAGGGATGCAGAGATTATGATTAAAACGGGAAAAGGAGAGGGAGGGTGGTGCAATAATTGTATGTGAATAATTAATTATTTTTTTCTTGGGAGAAATGACTAATTCGATTATTTTAAGTGTATTAATTATTGAGGAACGAGGTGCTTAATTTCTGAGATAGTTTTACATACTTCCAAAATGCTAAAATGCGGGGTAAATTATATTTTACCTTGCCTAAAATTATTTCCAACAGAGACAAAACGAATAAAAGAATTTTAATTAAAAGTAGATGACTTTTTTTGCGAACTTAAGTCCAACCGGATTAAAGTCCGCCGGAAAATATATTTTAATATACAGGGAGTTAGGCGCACCCATAAGAAAAGGATCACCTTATGAAAAGACAATTTATTCTTGGCATTATCACATTATTATTTTTGGGTTCCTGTTCAACTTTTAAATCAATTTACACAGACAAAGGAAGATGTTATATCACAACTGAATCGGCAGATTGGTTGCTTACGTTCCCCGCTGCCATGCTTTCTCTCGGCGCGCAATACGGAGATTCTCAAAGTTCCTCGTATATTTTTAGTGATGCAGATGAAGAATTTATTGTAGTAATTGAGGTTGATAAAACTACTGAATGTCATGATCCTAATTCTTGCCTTGATGCTTTTATAAAAAATCCATCCGGATCACCATACCTAAATTTGGCTACCAAACTAAATAAGTTTGGAATAGGAGAAGCTGCGTGTGTTGAATATTTCACTCGTTACTTTGAAGGACAGGAGATAAACCAAAATAATATGACAGCAGTATTTTATAGAAATGGTTTTTCGATTAATGTTCACGTTTCAAAACCAGATTATCAGGAATCAAATCGTCAGGAAATGCTTCGATACGTAAAAGCAATATCATTTATTAAAAAACCATTATCTTAACGTGCGCCTAACCTCTTTAATCCACCAAAGGCGGATATGTAAGTAAAAAGTCCCGCGAGGCGGATAAACCCGCCAGAGTCGGGCAGGCAAGAGAAAAATTAATATCGCTGACATTCGGCAAATGTGGGTGCTTAGATAAAATGTTCTTTATGGTAGGTTTTTTTAGATTACATTTTTTTAGAAATGAATAATAAGATATTGAAAGCGTTGCTAAGGGAGTGAAACAAAAATGAAATTCAAATTGAGATTTAGTGAAAGCCGGATTAGTGAAATTGTGGAAGATATTCTTATCAAATCAGTGAAGATGAGACGTTAACAATAAAGAGAAAAGTTATTAAAAGAAAATATTTAACGAAGGATGATTTAAAAAAGATAGCCTACTGGAAAGCCCCACGTAGCGCTGGACATGTTGAGAAAAATAAAGAAGCTTTTGTAAAGGAAATGACAAAGTTTGTTTTTAGTGCAAAGACGGAAAGAGCGAGAATTGAAATTTTAACAAAACTGGACGGAGTGTCATGGCCGACAGCTTCTGTGATCCTTCATCTCTTCCATACTGATCCTTATCCGATCTTAGATTTTAGAGCTTTGTGGTCGGTAGGTGTGGCTGTTCCTCCGAAATACAATTATGAATTCTGGTGGGAATATGTAAAATTCTGTAGAGAGATTGCAAAGAGGAATGGGGTTGAGATGAGAACGTTGGATAGAGCGTTGTGGCAGTATTCAAAGGAAAAGCAGAAGACGGGGAGTAGAAAGTAGTCTCTCGACTGGTTCGACTTCGCTCGCCACAGGTCAGCACGGGAGGAGGGAGGATGGGTGAGATGATGAGACTTTGGGAGTTTGGGAAAAATGAGAAAACACTTGACAGTTGAGCAGACAAATTGTAAGTTGAACATGGTTATTACATTATAATTCATAATTACTACGGGTGGTACTGATCTAGTGAGTTGGAACAGTAGAGAATTAATAATTGGTATTAATAAACGGTCTTCAAAATTCTGCAGGGAACGCGGGGTGAAGGGTGTAAGGGGTGAATATTACTTGTCGAAGAACATATCTTTTATAAAATATAGCCACAATATCAGGTAATGAAAACTGTGTATCAATTAATATCCTTATTGATTTTTATTTTCATTATCTGGTTGTTAGGTGGATTTAAAGAAAATAAAAATGATCAGAAAGCAAAAGAAGAAAAACCAAATTCGATAGCTGAGAAGAAAAAGGTTGAACACGCCGCCACCTACAAGATGAAGGGTAAATCCCAGAAACCAGGTACAAAAACAAATAAGCCCTATAAATCCCAAGCAACGAGTAGTATTCGAAAAGACCCAACAACAAAGGTTGTTTCCCCAGAATTAAAGAAGTTAGGTATAAATTACCTATTTCATATGACTCATATTAATAATATTACGAGTATCTATAAAAATGGTTTAGTGTCAAATCATTTAGCACATGAATCCAGTATGATAAAAAAGGATATATCGGATCCAGATGTCCAGCTAAGACGCGAGAGACTAGATCCAATAAATAATTTGTCCATTCACTCGTATGTCCCCCTCTATTTTAATCCTAAAAATCCAATGTTGTACGTCAGAAAGGAAATGCAAAATAAAATAGCTTTACTAGTTTTTGATGCTAATTCAATTTTTCAATATAAAGGCACAATCTTTTCAGATGGAAATGCCGCCTCTGGACCTACAAAATATTATTCTAAGCTTACTGATCTAGTAAATTTAGATTGGGCCTGTTTGAACACCACATCATATTGGAATGATTTTATTGACGGGAAAAGGAAAAGATGTGCTGAAGTATTAGTACCAAATAATATTAAATTTGAGGATGTGATTACAATAGTAGTTTATGACAATTATGTTGCCAGCAAAATACGGACACAATTAAATAATAAAATTGAGGTTAAGACTGATGGTAGATTCTATTTCTAATATTAAAATTCTTAAAGGGAATATATTTACTTCAAATTGCCAGACTTTAGTGAATACTATTAATTGTGTTGGAGTCATGGGTGCCGGAATTGCGTTAGAATTTAAATTCAGATATCCGCAGATGTTTTATAAGTATTTTGAGCTATGTCAACAAAACATGATTAAAATTGGGACATTATGGATTTATAAAGTCGACAGTCATAAAATGGTACTCAATTTCCCGACTAAACAAGATTGGAAATATCCATCCAAAATTGAGTATTTGGAAAAAGGGCTTGAAAAATTTATCGAAACTTATAAAGAAAAGGGAATTACGTCGATTGCATTTCCAGTACTTGGAGCCTCCAAGGGTGGTATCAATGAAAATTATGCTCTGAGTGTTATGACAAAATATCTTTCAAAAGTTCATATTCCCGTTGAAATCTATAAGTATGACCCTTATGCTTACGATGATCTGTTTTTACAGTTCAAGAATATTTTTCTAAATACCGATGTAGCCAAGTTAAAGGATCGAACAAAGTTGAAATCAAATTATATAGAAAAACTCAGGATAGCATTATTCGATGACTCAATAAGAAGTCTTAGTAGGCTCGCTGCTGTTGACGGTATCGGGATTAAGACTCTTGAAAAATCTTTTCAATTTGCAATGAATGGCACCAATGATGATGATGAATTGACATTAGGTTTATAAGCGAATGTCATCACAAATAATGAAAGAGCCAAGGTATAAGTAAACTTTTAAAAGAACGTTATTTGGAGTGCACAAGGCAATTATGATAAATAGCGAATTTTACTGAAATAAAATCAGGATGAGAAGAGTTAAATAATTAATTCGGCAGATTTGGATTTTAGCATAACGGCCGTTAAATACTAATAAAAATAATGTGAAAATATGCTAAATATTAATCTTGAATATCGTGGGAAGTGGTTTTTGCCAAATGTGCCAAATAATAAGTTATATGGCACATTGAAATTTGATTCAAAAAGCAAAATACAATTAGAAGTTGTTGGCTCATTCCGTAATAGGAAAAAGCTCAATGAACCTTTCGAAGGAGATATTCTACTTGGTGAAACAACCAACGGGAAATTGATAACTATATTTAAATGTTTCGAAGTTAATTTCTCAATGAGTTTCCCTGGAACAGAAACACAAGTTATTGATGCTCTATACATCTTTGAAGGAGCACATTTTAATAGCGAATCAGAAATGCATTTCAAAAGCCTAAAAGCTGAGCTTTTACATCTAAATGAGTGGATGGGGATTAGTGGTTTTAAACTAACGCAGTCAGATTACAAGAAATTTAAGTATAAGTTAGAATATAAATTACCTAAACCAATTGACTTTGGAATCAATGATAATGTTTCTGCAAAAATAAATTTCACCGCAAAACATCCTGGATTTGGGCATATCTATGATTATGAATTAAATCAGAATGCTCAAATAATATTTGAAGCGTTCAAAACGGAATTAACACTAGAGAACATTTTAGAATACTTGCATCATTTTCAAGATTTCATAACTTTAGGAACTTATGAAGTATCATATCCAAAAGCTATTACACTTTATTCCGAAAATCAGAAAACACAATTCGGTAAACAAATAATCGATACAGAGATTAAGTTATATTATAACATTTCTGTATCTACAAGCATAAAGCCAAAGTCATTGTGGCTATTTCTATTTAATTATAAAGATATTAAAAAGTATTTCAAAAATATAATAGTGAAATGGTATAGTAATAAGGAAAATTTAGATCCAATTAGAAAAATACTGATGGAATCCTTCTACAATAAAGGTATCTTCAGTGAGAATCGTTTTTTAAATATTGTTCAAGCTTTGGAAACATTTCATCGAAGAACAAGGAAGAATAATGTCATTCCTGAAAATAGACATAGCAAAAGAATAACTGAAATTAGAGAGTCGATTCCAGATAAACATTTGGAGTTTATAAATGGTCGTCTAATCCATAGTAATGAACCCCCCTTACATTTCCGATTAGAATTATTAATAAAAGAATTTAATACAAAAACTTTTGACAAGATTGTTATTGATAAGGATAAATTCATTAAGCAAACTAAAGACAGTAGGAATTACTACACGCATTATGATCCCAAAGCATTAAAAAAAGCATTAGTCGGTGCTGAACTATATTATTTGACAGAAAAATTAAAAGTAGTTTTGGTAAGTGCTATTCTTCGTGAGAACGGTTTTAGTTTTAATTTAATTCAAACATTACTTTCTAGAAATGAGTTTAGATTTTTCAATCATATTATTGAAAGGTAGAGGTTCTATGGCATATAACCGGTGCCTCAAGCCGAAAGCGTTTTAGCATTAGGCTTTTGTGAAGTTTGAAGGTTTGTAGTTCCGATTTGGCTTTGTTGTTCGGCGTAGTTTGTAAAAGGAAGTATATTCTAATTATAAAATTAATAAACAAATTCGGTATTATAATTCTGGCTGCGCCTTAGCCACAACGCCATTAGCTACTTTGTCAGTAATGAACCAAAGGATTAAAATCAAATAAAAAACGACGGAATCAATATGAACGAAATAATTTGTCCAAATTGTAAAAAGGCTTTTAAAATCGATGAGGCTGGTTTCGCTGATATTCTAAAGCAAGTTCGAGATCATCAATTTGAAGAAGAATTGCAAAAGCGATTAAACCTTGCGGATAAAGAGAAGGAAAACGCTGTTAAGCTAGCTGAAGCAAATCTAAAAAATTCATTTCAAGAAGAACTTTCAAAAAAGGATCAAGAATTAACTATACTGAAAGCAAAAAATGATAACGCAAATATTGAGCAAAAACTTAGCGTAGCAGAAGCAATTAAAAAAATTGAAAAAGAACGTGACGAGCTCGCTAATAATTTAAAAAATAAAGAAACGGAAAAGCAATTACTTGAAAAATCTTTAAACGAAAAATTTGCCGCTGAACTCAAGACAAAAGATGATATCATCAAGATGAAAGATGAAGAAATTGCTCTTCGTAAAGACATGAAGCTAAAACTTTCAACTAAAATGATTGGCGAAACGCTTGAACAACATTGCGAGACCGAATTCAACAAGCTACGTGCAACAGCTTTTCAAAAAGCTTATTTTGAAAAAGACAACGATTCTAAGTCTGGAAGTAAAGGTGATTATATATACAAGGAAACAGATGAAATAGGCAATGAAATCATTTCAATTATGTTTGAAATGAAAAATGAGGGAGACGAGACTGCTACAAAAAAAAGAAATGAAGATTTTTTTAAAGAATTGGACAAAGATCGTACAGAAAAGAATTGTGAATACGCAGTTCTCGTTACGCTTTTGGAAGCGGAAAGCGAACTTTATAATGTTGGGATTGTTGATGTCTCTCACAAATACACCAAAATGTATGTTGTTCGACCCCAATTTTTCATACCAATTATCACACTCCTACGCAATGCTGCAATGAATTCAATGAAGTATAAAGCCGAATTAGCTTTGGTGAGAAATCAAAATATTGATATTACAAATTTTGAAGAAAATGTAAACTCGTTTAAGGAGGGATTTGCAAGAAACTATGAACTAGCGAGTCGTAAATTTAAAACTGCGATTGACGAAATTGATAAAACCATTGATCATCTTCAAAAAACTAAAGAAGCATTGATATCTTCAGAAAATAATCTACGATTAGCTAATAATAAGACAGAAGATCTAACTATAAAAAAATTAATACATGGGAATCCCACAATGACAGCAAAGTTTGAAGAACTTTCTGATAAGACTAAATAAATTTATGAAGGTTGATGTATAAAATGTTTAATTCGAAAAACGTACCTAACAAGCAAATCTACCGGACTGCGTTTTTTCATCATGAAATGATTGTTATATATCACAATTCATCGGCTATTGTTTAGACAAATAATCTTGGCTGAAAAAAGTATTTAATAACTTAAAAAGTTAAAAGATGATAGACAAAAGTAAAACATTAAAAATCGAATTTATTTATACCACGGTTGCAAACTTTGCAATCCAACAGAATAGAATTCCTATCGTTAGAAAACTTATTATTGAAAATATTTCTGACAATGATTTTTCCGATTTGGAAATTGTTATCTCAAGCATGCCTGAATTTTCAAACGACTGGAAGCATAGAATAGAAATACTTCCCAAAGAACAGAGTTTTGAAATTGAAGTTAAGGGATTAAACCTTTCATCTAGTTTTCTATCGGAACTTACAGAAAAACTAGCAGGTGAACTACTGCTTTCGGTTTTGTCAAATGGGGTGGAAATATTTCGCGAAATATACAACGTTGAAGTTTTAGCCTATGATCAATGGAATGGAAGTGGAATTTTACCGGAAATGTTGTCGGCTTTTGTAACTCCAAATCATCCTGAAATATCTAAAGTTCTGCATAATGCTTCGATAATACTTGAAAAATGGACGGGGAATCCCTCATTTGATGCCTATCAAAGCTTAAGTGTTGACAGAGTTAAAAAACAATTAGGCGCAATCTATGAAGCTATTGCCAATCTAGAAATAGTCTACTGTTCACCTCCAGCGAGTTTTGAAAAGTTTGGTCAACGAATTAGAATGTGCGATACAATGTTTTCACAAAAACTTGCAACATGTGTTGACATATCAATTTTATATGCAAGTTGTATTGAGGCGGTAGGATTAAATCCATTGCTAATAATAATTAATGGACATGCATTTGTAGGGGCTTGGCTAATTAATGAAACATTTGCTGATAGTATTAACTATGATGTTTCTCTACTTAAAAAACGGACTGCCCAAGGAATTAATGAAATTGTACTGGTTGAAGCTACTTGTATGAATGCCGGGATGATGCAAGCATTTGACGAATCAATAAATAGAGCAAATTATAGATTAGTAAATGAAGAAGAATTTATTTTATTCGTCGATGTTAAAAGATCGAGATTTAGCGGGATAAAACCACTTCCACAAAGAGTAAAAACAGTAAGTGGGTGGAAGATTATTGAAGAAGAAGTTACTGAGATTAGAGAAAATCTTATTCCGGAAAATATTATTGATGTTGGAACGACGAAATTATCCGAGAATAATCAATTTACAAAACAGAAATTATGGGAACGTAAATTGCTTGATTTAAGCCTTAGAAATAACCTTTTGAATCTCCGAACCACACAAAGTACAATACAATTATTATCGATAAATCTAAATACATTTGAGGATGCACTTGCAAACGGAGACGAGTTCCAAGTATTAGCAAAACCTGTAGAATGGGTTAATCCAAATATAAAATCGGGAGTATATCAGACTATGAATATGTCCGATCCGATTGTAGATCTATTAAAATATGATCTTGCACACAAGCGTCTTCGTACATATTTAACTGAATCAGAATTAAAATCTGGATTAATTAAACTTTATAGATCTTCTCGTTTATCGATAGAAGAAAACGGCGCGAACACATTGTATTTGGCGTTGGGGTTCTTAAAGTGGTATGAATCTTCACAAAGTGAATTAGCTCGTTATGCTCCAATATTACTTTTACCAATTGAAATAATCCGTAAATCTGCTCAGATAGGTTATGTAATTAGAAGTCGTGAAGAAGATACTATAATGAACATAACTTTATTGGAAATGCTCAAGCAAGATTTTGGAATAACGATAAAAGGACTTGATGAACTCCCGCGTGATGCAAGCGGTGTTGACGTGGTAAAAATATTCAACATTATCAGAAGAGCGATAATGTCTCAATCCAGATGGGATTTGGAGGAACATGCTTTTATTGGAATATTCTCTTTTAGCAAGTTTATTATGTGGAACGATTTAAATAAGAACGCAGAGAAACTTAAAGAGAGTAAAGTTGTTGCAAGTTTAATTTCAGGAAAATTGGAATGGAATGACGGAGGGATCGACACAGAAATTGAATTGGATAGTAAATACCATCCTTCTGAGATTGCATTACCCATAAGTGCTGATTCGACGCAACTCGAAGCAATTTGTGCTACTGCAGAAGATACTAGTTTTATCCTACATGGACCCCCTGGAACCGGCAAATCCCAGACAATCACTAACATTATAGCAAATGCACTTTATAAGGGGAAAAAGGTTTTGTTTGTAGCGGAAAAAATGGCGGCACTTTCTGTTGTCCAAAAAAGACTGACTGATATAGGACTTGATCCGTTTTGCTTAGAACTACATTCCAATAAATCTAAAAAATCATCAATATTAGAACAGCTCCAAAAAACAACTGAAGTATTAAGAAAAACCTCACCTCAAGAATTTGCATCTGAAGCAGAACGTCTTAAAAACCAAAAAACAGAATTAAATGAATATGTTAAAGCATTACATAAAAAACATTCATTTGGTTTTTCACTATTTGAATCTTTTGCAGAAGTCGCGAACATTAAAAATGCAAATGATAACATTCAATTTGAAAATAATTTTATTGAAGAATTAACAAAGGATAAATTTATTGAACTCAGTGATATTGTTGAAGAATTGCAAAATGCAGGAAGGCTATGTGGGCACCCATATAATCATCCTCTAAAAGAAATAAGTACGACTGCATATACTCAACAAATAAAAGTCAGCAGTCTTGAAACTATTAGAAGCTATGTTGAACTGTTAAGTGAAAAGATATCTTCAATTAAGGGGTTTTGTGACTTGATTGAAATTAATGAACCAGTCTTGAACAAAGAAAAAACAGGCGCTCTAAAGAAAGTTGTAGAGCTCTTAATAAACTTGCCAGATACGCCTGGTAAATTAGTCAAGATTGATTACCCTGACAGGAACCTTAATAATATTATACAATTAGCTAAGCATGGAATCATTCGGGATAGTTATAGAGAAGAATTATTAAATACTTTCGTTAAAAATATTTTAGATTACAAAAGCGAAATTAAATTGGGGGAATGGAAAGTAGCATCTCAAAAGTGGGCTGTTCCCAAATATTTATCACAAAGAAGAATAATAAAGTCACTCCAAAGCTTATCAAAAGGAAATAAAATAAGTAATGCAGTTGTTGAAAATCATTTAGAAAAGATTATTCTGTACCAAAATGAACAAAAACATGTTGCTTCATCACCAAGTTCGAAGGACTTAGATTTTTTGTGGAATGACGGAAATGCAGAATGGAAAACAATAATTCAAATCTGTGAAACAATTCTTCAAATTCATCATGCTTTACTATCACTAACTAACGATGTGCTAAAAGTTAAAGAAATAAAGAATCGGTTAGCAGATTTACTCTCTGAAGGAAATAACACTTTTCTAAAAGGCAAAGGGAAAATACTTCTAACCTTAAATGAGAATGAGAATAAACAGAAAGAATTAGAAATTGAGTTGACTAATTTACTAAAAATTGATTTTTCATACGAACAAGATACCTTAGCTAGCTGGACGGAGGTATGGAAACAAAGAGCTGATAAATGGTTAAAAAATCTTGAATCTTTAAAAGATTGGACAACTTGGACTAGGGTTAAACAAATCGCAATTAATGTAGGACTTCTACCGCTTGTAAATGCATATGAAGGCGGTATTCTCAAAAACGAAGAAGTGTTGTTATCATTCAAAAAATCTCTACACCGACTTTTCGCCGATAATATTATTTCCAAAGATCCAGCATTGTCAATATTCAATGGCAAAATGTTTGACGGAAAGATTAATAAATTTAAAAAACAAAGCAAATATTTTGAAGAACTTACAAAAGCTGAACTTTTTGCAAAGCTTGCATCAAAAATTCCGTCATTCACCAGCGAAGCGTCCAATAATTCCGAAATAGGAATTCTTCAGAAAACTATTCGAAGCGGTGGAAGAGGGATTTCGATTCGTAGACTATTTGATTCAATTCCAAATTTGCTGCCAAGGATGTGCCCTTGTATGTTAATGAGTCCAATATCAGTAGCACAATATTTTGAAGTGGATAAGTCAAAATTTGACCTAATCATTTTTGACGAAGCCTCACAGATGCCCACTTGTGAAGCCATTGGAGCTATTGCGCGAGGAGAAAATGTTATTGTAGTTGGCGATCCAAAACAAATGCCACCAACGAATTTTTTCTCTACAAATCGCTTTGATGAGGACAACGCAGATATGGAAGATTTGGAGAGCATCCTGGATGATTGTTTAGCCTTATCCATGCCATCTAAACATCTGTTGTGGCATTATAGGAGTAAACATGAAAGCCTTATTGCATTTAGCAACTCAAACTTTTATGACAACAAATTAATGACATTCCCTTCACCCGATGACATAAGTACAAAAGTGACAAATGTATTTGTTCCAGGATTTTATGATCGAGGAAAAACAAGAGTGAATGTTTTTGAAGCAAAAGCAATTATTGAAGAAGTGAAGAAACGGTTAGTAGATCCAGAATTATCTAAAAGGAGCATTGGTATTGTTACTTTTAGTTCAGTACAACAAAATTTAATTGAGGATTTACTCAATGAAGAATACAAGAATAATCCAGAATTAGAAAAAATTGCAATAGAATCATATGAACCAATTTTTATTAAAAATTTGGAAAATGTTCAAGGTGACGAAAGAGATGTAATTCTTTTCTCGGTGGGTTATGGCCCTGATAAGGAGGGGAAGGTATATTTAAGTTTCGGACCGATAATCAGAAAAGGTGGATGGAGAAGGTTAAATGTAGCTATTTCGAGAGCAAGGTATGAGATGAAAGTTTTTTCAACGCTTCGTTCAGATCAAATTGATATATCACGATCAGCATCTGAAGAGATACTTGGTTTTAAGGCATTTCTAGCATATACAGAGAAGGGCATAAGGGCTTTACCTCAGAAAAGCAAAGTCAAAAAAACAATTACTAAATATTTTGAAAAAAAAGTTGCAGAAGAAATTGAAAAACTTGGATATCAAGTTCATACAAATATCGGCTGCTCTGGTTTTCGTATTGATATTGGTATAGTCAACCCCCATAAACAAACCGAATATATTTTAGGAGTTCTTTCAGATGGTGAAAATTATAATTCTTCAAAAACAGCAGGCGATCGAGAAGTTGTTCAACCTAATGTTCTAAAAATGTTAGGATGGAATATTTATAAACTCTGGTCACCAGATTGGTGGGATAATTCACAAAAAATAATTCAAGACATCGACAATACTATTATTAGGCTACTGAACAATACGAACAATATAAAAGATCATCAAGATAGAATAGAAACTAATAGTATAGAGAATGCAAGAGAAGCTGAACTAACAAATATGGGAACTCAAGGTATTACACAGTTTGTAATTAAGAAAGCTCAAGATTATATAATTTACGAATCTTGTGTTCTTGAAAATAATATTCTCAATAATTCTGACGAGTTTTTTGCCCCACATATAGAACCTAAATTGAAACGCCAAATACAAAGTGTTATGGAAATTGAGGCGCCAATTAGTCATGATCTTTTATCAAGAAAAATATTAAATGCATGGGGCATTTCCCGTTTAGGTGTTAGGCTAAATGATTATTTATCAAGTATTTATCACCAATTGAAATTTAGTAAAACAAAGCAAAACGGATCTTATTTTTATTGGCGAAGTAATCAAGATCCAAATCATTATGAAATATTTCGCATATCTGGACAAGATGATCAAAAGCGTAATGTAGAGGATATTGCGAAAGAAGAAATCGTAAATGGAATTAAGGAAGTTTTGGTTACACAAATTAGTCTCCCAAAAGAAGATTTGATTCGAGAAGTTGCCCGTTTATTTGGTTATAATCGAATTGGGACAAACGTGGAAGAAGCAATGAAACTTGGGATGAATTGTGCTCTGAAGAACAATGCGATAATAAACCAAAACGGGAGATTTGTTGTTAAACAAATTCGGTTGTAATAAAAGAATTATTGACAGAATCACTGAAAAGAAACACAATTATTAAATTAGGATCAGAGGGAGAAATAGGCAATAGTAAAGAGTGGAGAGTTGGGGTTAGCCTAGAAATGATTTGATTAATGCTTTAGCAACCTCAAGAATTAGGAATGTTCTGGTGTGTATGGAATGACTTTATGATCGCTCTGGCGATGGCGGTGTTATCTGTGGTTTTTGTAATGAGCGGGACTTGTTTGACTTCGTATTCTTTGAGTTTCCTTTCGATGCAGGCCAGCCTCCCCTTTGTAAAAGGGGAGGAGTTAGAAAACTGTCATGTTTTTAGTTGCCGTTTAAGTTTTTCAATCGTTAGCGGGGCGCTGCCTTCATAGTGGTTGTTGACATTGACGTAAAGATCAACATTTTTATTGGTCAAGGAATGAATAATCTCGTGTACTTTCTTTAGCTCTTCATCTTTCGGTTCAACAATCTTATTCCAGATGTTATTTGTTTTCTCTTCAATTCCGGAACGGTCGGGACCGTGGAGTCTTATTAGTGCAGTTGATTTGATGTGGCTGTTGAATTCTTTAAAGACATCCCAGATGGGAGGCATGTAGTAGCCTTGCAGAAAAACCATTGCAAGATCATTACTTTCGAGGAATTCAAAGAACGGTCCTTTTAAGTAATTGGGATTACGAAGTTCAACACCGTACGTGCAACGTTTGTCTAACTTTTCAACGAACGCTCCGAATTTATCCAAGAACTCATCAAGTCCGCTCATCTTCTGCTTGTTCAGATATTCGAATTGGAACATGAGCACACCAATTTTACTGCTCATCGGTTCAAGCGTCCCTAAAAACTTATTAAGCAGTTCTTCACTAAGAAAGTGGGGATTAGGCTTGAGTAATTTTGTTCTGTCAGTGTTATAAAAGTGGGTGAGCGATATGCTATTCGGAATTTTAATTGTGAACTTGAAGTCATCCGGGACAGCAGCGGCATAAGACTTAACGTCGTTCTCTTTCGGAAGTAAAACTTTATTCTGAGTAATGAGGGACCAAAACCATTGATCAATCTCAACGGTGTTAAAATGCCGAGAATATTCTTTGAGATAATTTTGTTCAGCTAAATCGGAGTAAATAATTCCTTTCCAAGAATCATATTTCCAGCTGCAGGTGCCGATGCGTAAGTTTGACATAGTTACTCATTTAATGATGACTAAAATAGTAATAATTGAACTAAAAAAGAGAGTAGGGGAATATGAGGCAAAGATTTAGAATACAGATGGAAAGCATTGCGCAAGGGAGGCGATTATTGACACATAGTTCCTCTCCACTAGAAAAAGATTGCTAAATTCACGGAGCATACCACCAAAAATCGAAAAATAAATCTTTGAAAAAGCAACCATTATTCCTAACTAAGTTTAGACAATTCTGCATGTAATTTATCGGAAAATCGTCAAGGACATAAAAGTGAAAATTACTCTTTTAAAAAGTATAGAATTGCTCAATTAAACATCGATAGCTAGTGAATAAAAAGATGTTAATATGTTTATATAAAACAAGTTAAATGTATTTATGTTTCTAGCATGAAAAGATGTGATATTCTCTTAAAATCGCATAAAAAAAGAGAGGAGCATGGCAAAATAGTACTTTGCTCTTTCCGCATTTGGGCACAAAAAGGGGGAGCACGTACCTCTGGAGCATGAATTATATTTATCACAGAAGGTGAAAATAGAATCGGAGCATACCGGGAGGTTTGGCGGGTGTTTTGGGAATAGAAAACCATGTACAAGCCTCATTTGTTTTCCGGTGCGTCGGCGTTGCTTTTGGTGAAACGATTAGTTCATCCAAAAGGCATGATAACGAACATTGATTTGGGTTCAGAGTTTGGCGGGATTTTTGGTAACGAGGAACGAGTGTTGAAAAATCATGACAAACTCATTTGTATTTGCAGCTAAGGAAGGGGGAAAAATAGGTAGTTTGCATAATGTCGATTTATATTGTGGACACTTCTACTTCCCCTATTAAGTCCGCAATATAAGACCGCATTATGTAAAGGGAAATGAGCCTAAAATTTAATTTACTGCTGAATTTGTTGGAACAAGTAAATTTTAGGTGAATGACCGTACTACCGTTAAGTTTTTCCCCCCTTCCGCTGCCTTTGCGATTTGCGATTAAAAAAACTTCCAATACTTTCAATTGTTTTCTGGCAATAAAGCGAAACGGTTTCAATCTGCGATTAGCAATTGAAAAGAAAGTTTTGCTTTGCCCTATATTAGGTTGCCGGTATTTTTGCGAACCGAGCGAAGCGAGGTGGGCATTGACATTTTGCAGCAGGTACCAACGGGGTAAACCGATGGAGCGGAAGAGGAATGACCTTACACGGAGCTCTTCAGGATTTTGCCCATTAAAGAAAGATCGACTTGTATAAGTGTCTCAATGTTTCTGAGAGCTATTCTTTTCCCGCAAACAAAAATTAGTACGCCTAAGAGTATTTTAGCCGTTATCTTTGTAAACCCACACTTAGTATCGGATTCAGAGAACAAATGGATTCTACACTTCTAGGTGAATGCGAATTTGCCAATTCTTCAGTAAGAGACAGAAACTTTTTGTTGGCTTCATTGAAACTTTTAATTGTCCATCCTCGAACACCCCATTGACGTTCATTTGGATAACTTTCAGAAGCATCGATTATTTTCCCAAAACGCATACTCTCTTTATTTTTTCTTATTCTAATTAGTTCGTAAGCAATCAAATCATTATTTAACCATTGACTGTAAATTGCGAAATTTTCATTTCGCAATTCTTGCTTATAAAAGTAACCTTTTGATTCAATATTTATTGCTAAAGTTTTCATTCAAGACCTTTCAGTTGTTTTGATTTATATTGCACGAGCGAAAACATTCCCTCATTAAGTTCATCCTCACTCAAGTACTTATGGAACCTCTCAAATTTAGAGTACCAAATTAATAGTAAAGGATCGTTCCGTTTTTTTATTTTAATGTCGGGTGTTGTCACTTGGGCATTTAACTTTGCTGCACCAAAGATTCTAGAGTCCTTTACATGGTTAATTAAATGCTCTATTGTAACTATAATTCTTTCATCGACAGATTTTGGTAGAGTTTTGTGATCACCAGGTACAAATTTCACAGATAGTGGGCGGTATCCGTGTTTAAGAAAATAGTCTATATCTTTTTGGTTGTTAGTTGTGATTTCCTCGACTTGCAAGTCTTTATAGAATTTAATTAACATCATTCTCAAAATTTCATCTCCGAATCAGTCTTACGATTAGCTCTTGTCATATCCTTGAACTGAACTGCACCCAAATCGGCAAAAATTGATTTCATTCCACTTGGTGAATATCTTTGCTCAAAGTAAAGATCAATGCAATTTTTGTCTTCCTCGTTTTTTGTTCTTCGATAGACATTGTCAAAAAGAATAATGCTGTCTACGCTCTCTGCAATGCCACCACTACCTTTCAGATGGGCTACATTCGGAATTTCCTTTTCTCCTAAATTGTTAAGTTGGCTGAGTAGGATTATCGCAATATTGTTGATTCTCCCAGCATCAGAGATTTGGATAGAAATTTCCTCAAGTTCCTGTGCTTGGCGTTTCCGGTCATGCTGAATTCGTTGTAGGTAATCAATGAAAACAACTTTATAACCAAGCTTGGAATAGAGTCTAATTCTAGACAACACGTGAGTTAGTTTCAATGAGGATTTGCATTCAACAGCTATGGGTTTATCCTTCAGCGTAAGGTTATCAAACCTGTCTCTATCTTCTTTAGTAAGATAGGGTCCATCAAATTTATTGTCTTCAAGATTTAACATTGAGGCCATTGTGAGTTTAGTAACCTCATAAGCTGGCATTTCTAAACTAAGAAAAGCAACTGGAACATTTTTCTCAAAGAGTTTTGTAATTGTGTGAATAACAAATCTCGTTTTGCCGGACTTTTTCAAACCACCAATAACGTAAGTTCGAGGAAGTACAATTCCGCTTGTCATCTTGTCGATGGCGGTTATACCCCAAGAAAAACCTTGGATTCCATCCGCCCGCTGCATTTGTTCGGTTATCTTAGTTTTGTGTAAATCGAAATCAATGAATTCTGATTTGTCAGCTACATTAGTTGAGTTTATTTTAACGACCGTATGATTCTTAATTTCATCAAGATCATCCGCAACTGTTGAGCCATTCAAAGTATCAGAAAATTCTTTCGCTATCACCATCAATTCTCTTTTGTGTTTTTGAGCCTGGAGTATAGAAAGGTGTGCTTTCAGATCTTTTGCACTCTGTGTATAATGCGAAATCTCGAGGATCTCATTAACTGTCAATTCCCCATGAAGAACATTCGCTACTGAAATTGGTCCAACATCCAACTTTGCAATTGAACATTTAATGATTCCAACAATTATTTTCCTGTACTTTTCATTTAGAAATAATCCTGGAGCGTCAAGCTCGGGGAGTATCTCGATTTGTATCTCTCTGTCAGCCTTTAGATATCCACTAATAACTAGTTTTTCATAGTCTATCATTTTGAGTTTTTCGTCCTCTCAAGCCAGTTTTTGGTGGTTAAGTAAACGGAATTATTTTTTATTAACAGATCGCTTCGATTTTCCATGGCTCTGAAAATATTTGTAAGTTCATCAATGTTGTATTTTTCTGACAGATTAACAGCCTCTCCGTATGTTAGTTGATCAGGTAATTGGGATATTTTATTAGTCTCATCTCTAACAAATATCTGTAATTTATGAAATTCGCCATTCTCATTTGGAGTTGCAAACCTCTTTTCGATGTAATTAACATTGTGATAGTTATTTTTTTTCCATTTTCTGATGACTGCTTTCCAATTCTTCATTTCGTTTTTCCCGACCCTCCAGCCATTTGCCTCGTAGGTATCAAAGAAAAGTTCAGCATCAAGAACGTAATTAATTTCCTTCGCGTAATCTAATATCTCAGCAATCGTTGGTATTCTAAATATTTTTCTTTTTTCCGCTTCAAGTTTGACTGATTTAATTTCATTTTCAATATCATTATCATCTTCATCTACATCTTCATCTTCATAGGGCATAGCAATTGCTATGCTTTTGCATTGCATTTGCTTTTCGATTTCCCACCTTTTTGTGGCGTTCGCAGAAAGGTTGTTCGACTTGTTTTGCCTTTTAACCATCTCAGTCATTAAACGCTTGTTAAAAAAACCATCCTCAGTTTCTACAAATTTAACTTTGAGATTGGGGTAGTTCTCTGTTTTTGAGATGAAAGTGTTTTTATCGATTAATCCACCATGTTGATGTTGGATGCAGAGGAGTCTCACAAAGATACCGGTCTCTTCATCTGTTAAAAACATCGTTCCAACAAGAAAATCTTGTGTATAAAAGGGGAAAGCAGGGTCTTTTGCCATCTAGCCCTCCACAAAAGATATGAAGGGGAGAATGTATGAGGTTACATTCTCAATAGTGTAATTTGTGTAGTAAAGCACTGACATATAATAAGTAATTGTACAAAAATCATAGTTTGTAAATAAGAGCGAAACAATTGTGGTTATCATTTTTACCTTTTATTAAGATGTTAACTTAAATTTGAGAAATAATAAGAATTACTCTCTATGTATGACTCGATACTAGTGATGGGAATTTTTACTGAAAAACCCTTTGGAGAATTAATCAAAACTTTTAAAAACCCTTTTTTTACTAAAATATCAAGTTTTTTATGTGAGCATCGCAATAACTTTGCAGCTTCTCTTTTTGATAGAAGTAATTTATTTGTTTTTTTGTTTGACATTGATCAGTATTATTCTTAATTATAGATAGTTAATTAATTCGGTTATAAATGCGAGTGATATGTAAACATACTAAAAAGATCGCGCATTAACATATGTAAACTGATTGATTTAAGCAAGAAAATTTTTATTTTGTAGAAAGTAGGATTGTATGATGTCAGGTATAGGTCAAAGAATAAAAGAATTTGGGCTAGAAAATTATCCATCACTGACAGAGTTTGCAGGAGAAATGGGAATGTCACTAGCCTCACTAAGTCAGTACTTTAGTGGGAAAAGAGAGCCTGGATTAAAAATATTTTTGAGAATTGAAAAGCTGGGATGTTCAATGGATTGGTTGTTAACTGGTAAAATTAAGGGAAATGAACTAGTAAATAAGTATCCGATTTATGATAATATGAAATTTAATGAATTAATAGATGAAATAGTTTTGCCATATCACAAAATCGAAGGAATGTACTGTCTTTATATGGATTATTTTGGTCATTTAGTCCCCAAAAAAAAATTATCTTATTTCGTGCTCTTGATTGATTCGAAAAGAAGCGTAAAATTAGGGGATGCCGTAGTTGTCCTTGAGCAGGGAGGGCAGAGCTACTTTGGGACCCTCTTACAATATAGTGAGGGCAATGGAGTAGTAATGCCAAAGAATGATCGCAATAGAATACGTTTTATTGATAAAAAAAGTGTAAACCTAGTTAACCGAGTATCTTTAAAATTAACAAAATATGATGCTAATATGGCAGCAAATCTGCGAGTTGTTTCGGCATCGATAATTGAATGAAATCTGACGACTGCTGAGGTATTTCGATGGCATCAATAATAGTTAGGGGGAATAAACTTTATCTCAGATATTACGATAAAGTTGTGGGGACAAAAAAAGACAAGGCACTTTCCTTGCCCAATAATCGAGAGGGTTTGCGAAAAGCGAAGGAAAGAAAGAAACTTTTCGAAGCTAATCTTCTTGACAAGTACTATTCCCTTGAAAGCATGATTAAAAACCGTATGACTATTGATGAAGCTGCCTCAATGTTTTCCGAAATTAAAAAACATTCTAAGGGAACAATCAAAGCAGTCAGATTAGCCAAAACTCATTTGGTAAACGCAACTAAAAAAAGATACGTTGCTGATTTTGACCGGTTAGATTTCATGAAATTCAGTAAATACTTGTCATCAATTGAAAATAACGGGAAGAAATTATCTCAAAATTCTAAATCAATTTATTCTCGGACTTTGAAGAGCATGTTTAATTGGTTAAAAGAAGCAAACTTAGTGAAGCATAATTATGTCGTTATAGAGAAAAGTGAAAACAAGCAGATAGAAACGATACCAGAAGAGGTTTTTGAAAACATAAAAAAACACCTCATGGATACAAATAAAAATGGGTACTACTTCATAAAACTACTCGAACTTACAGGACTTAGAAGATCATCTGCGATTGCTCTTATGTGGGAACAAATCGATTTTGAGAATAAAAATATTTGTATTGAGAATGTAAAGAAAGATCGAAAGTTTATTTTTCCCCTAACTGATAACATAATTTCTTTGCTGAAAGAAATGGGGCCGAAGGCAACTGGTAAAGTATTTGTTTACAGTAAAAACGGTTTGAAATTTTGGTATCGTGCTCAGGATAAAGTAGGGATTACTAAATATTACGGTCTGCACCAGATCAGAAAAACATTCATCTCAAAATTGGCAAATTCTGGAGTCAGTCTTTACGATGTTGCAACTCTGGCAGATCACAGAAGTATTCAGACGACTTATAAATTTTATGCGAAGAATAACATTGAAAGATTAAGAAATGTTTTGAATGAAAAAGCTTCCCCCCAAACTTCCCCCCAAATCGAATCTGAGAGGGGTAAAATAGGGCAAGGTGGCAACTAAAAAGCTTGAAAATCAAGCAAAAAACAAATAATTAGAAGCTGAAGAACTTCCTCATAATCAGCGGGTCGGAGGTTCAAGTCCTTCTGAGCCCACTTAAAAAAGCTTCAAATACATTCTATTTGAAGCTTTTTTATTTCCCGCCTCTTAAAACAAATAATTAATGTTAAATTTGGTGAAGTTCTACCTAAAAATATGATTCAGCAAATCTGCTACCTAAATTATTCTCAATTTTAATGATCTTTGTTCCAAAACTAATTAGTATTCGATTTCTCTATTCGCTAAGAAAACTTTATTGGAATTTCCATGGTTTGAACTGGGATGAATTCCTCATCGATTCTGACTATGCTACAGAAATTGATCAAATTGTAGCAAAAGTTAACTCGAATGAGAACACTGAAAATACTTCTCTTCTTGATATCGGTTGTGCAACCGGGAACTACTCAATAGCGTTTGCAAAGAAACATTATACAGTTACGGGATTAGATTATGCCGAAAAAATGATTTGCAAAGCAAGACAAAAAGCAAAAACTTTTCATTTACAGAATCTTAAATTTGAAATCGCAGACTTTAATTATGGACTGAATTTCAAGCCCTCCCAATTTGATATTGTTCTTGCTTCGCATATCTTTAAAGCCGTGGAGGATACAAGATTTTTAATTAAGGAAATAGATAGGATTTTAAAAGAAGGTGGATTATTCATCGTGATTATCAAAAAAAATGGAGAGAGAAAATTCCTGGATCGTGTGGCGAGAAAAGGTATCCGTTATTTCCTTCTAAAACTAATGAAGGTATTTGTATTTAATGTCTGTGGGGAAAATCCTATAACTTACAAAGTTCTTCAAACTCAGATTGAATCTTCAAATTTCGTAGTATACCGAAAATATGAAACTGTAAAAAATCATGTGATTTTTTACAAAAAAGAAATCTCCTATTGAAGCAGTTGTTTTTTCGTGCTAAAAATTAATTTTGTCATTATCAAATTCTTGTTGTTGAAATGATGTGCTTGAGTTAACTCTTTTCTCAAAGGAACTTTTATTAAAAACAATTTTGTTACTAATGCAGTTGATAGACTATGAAGAAGAAGATTAATCAAAAATTTAAGCGAGTCTTTGAGGTATGGAATATAAATCAATTTGTAAAGAAGTAATCCGAAAAATATCTTTTGGACATATTCACTTTATTGCCTCACTTATGCTAGTGTTTACACTATCTCTAAAAACAACTTCAGCATACCCGCTTAAAGAATCTTCGGAGACAGATAAAAAAGTTTATAGGGAATTGACTGAAATTCCTCCAACAGCCCAACAAGTAAAAGTTGGATTTTATTCACAGAATATCTATGAAGTAAATCCTGAGAGCAATACTTATTATATGGATTTTTATGTCTGGTTCAAATGGAAGGGGAAAATTGATCCGACAGAAAAAATTGAATTTATGAACGGTGTAGAAGATTGGGGGATGACAAAGGTAAATGCTTATGAAACTCCAATTTTATTACCAGACAGTAATTTTTATCAAGTTGTTCGTGTGGAGGGGAGGTTCCGCGAAAATTTTAAATTTGAAAAATATCCTCTTGATGAACAACGATTAGGTGTTGTTTTGGAAAATTCATTGCACGATATCAGTGAAATAGTTTATTTAGCTGATACCGTTGAGTCAGGTTTTACAGATGATTTGGCTATCCCGGGTTGGATATTTAAAGATTATGTGATTTCTAATTTATATCATCCCTACAAAACAAATTTTGGCGATTATAAAATTGGTGATAAAACTTATAGCTATTCCGCTATAAAGTTTGAACTCCGGGTATCAAGACCAACAAATTATTTTATTTGGAAACTCTTATTCCCGTTATTTATAGTTTTATTTGCAAGTCTTGGTGCACTGTTACTCGATCCTCTCCGTGTTGACTCGCGAATTTTTCTTCCCATCACCGCACTTCTGACAATTGTATTTATGCAGCAAGCGTATTCTGATGCTCTCCCCGCAGTCAGTTATTTAGTCTTGATCGACAAAATTTATGTCCTAGCATATTTACTCATCATTATTGCAACTATGGAGACAATATATACTGCCGGAATCGTCCGGGCTGAAGATCCTCAAACAATTTTTAAAGTAAAAAAAATTGATCGAATATTTTTGTGGAGTGAGATTTTGTTTCTAATGCTTGGCATTACTTTTCTTATACTTTTTTAGTTTGGCTTTATTCAGATTCTCTTCCACCCGAAATTTTATAATTTTGGTAATAAGTTTTAAGGGGAGTGGTTTTTCAAACGGGAATTGTACCGAACCTTTTGCTCCTTTATAAATTGATAACTCTTTCTTGAAAGCTTCTATTCCCGATGCCATTGGATAGATTCCAATATGTTTAGTATGCGCAGCATAATAAACCAATCTCCCCTCTAAATTAAAGGAAGGCATATTATAGCTAATCAATTCTTCCGCTTGCGGGGCTGCTTCCTTGATAGTCTTCCGGATGATTTGCATTAAGGCTTTTACTTCTTTTGGTAAAGCTGAAAGATATTCATCCACTGATTTAAATTTCTTTGAAGTTGGTTCCATATTACATTGTCCTAAATTTATTTGTGAGCGTACTTATCATCTCTTAATTCAAATATTATAGCTACTTACCGACAATGAATAACATCACTTTTAAAATAAAATGCCGGATGAACAATTCCCATCCGGCATTTTGTTGATTGTATTTACTATTACTTTCTCTCAATGATTTGAATCATCGGCAGTCGGTCCATACACGCCTGGAATCGGAATATCAAGTAAACGGAGAAATACACCTAATTGTGCTCTATGGTGGATCAATTGGCTCAATGAATGTCTTATTACTTCAGCTTTTGAAAGATCCATAAGTACCATATCTCCGTTTTTCATCACCCATCTGCCGTTCAGTTTGCTTTCATTCTCTTCAACTAACTGAGATTTACCTTTAGCTAAACATTCCTCGAAATATTCCATTAATTCTTTTGTATTGTTGATAACTTTTGGATTGTAGGGAGTTGTGGCAAAATCTAATCCGTCATTCACCATTCCATGCTCTACCCAACCTGGTATTTCTGCAATATGAGTTGCTAATGCTCTAATGGTCATGCTTTTTGGATGAGGTCTCCAATCGTATTTATCATCAGGAACAATTGCCAGCATTTTTCTGGTTGAAGCTCCTTCTAGTTCTAATTCATTTGCGAAAATTTTTATTAGTGACATAACTTTTCCTTTCTTTTATTTTGTAAAAAACTTTCAAACAAAATTAATCCCTGCGAATGACAACAGTATGTCAGCAGCTAATTACGAATTCGGAAAATTTTTACTATTTATTTTAAGTAGTGTTTTTTTTAAGCTTACTTTTAGTGATTCCGGAGTGACGATTTCCGCTTTATCTGCAAACATTAAATACCAACGGATAAAATATTCCGTTGATGAAGTTAAAAAAGTCATTTGCACGGCATTGCCAATTTCTTGCTCTCCAACAAATCCATTATAATATTTCTGTTCTTTTAAATATTGAACAATATTTTTATCAACACGAATAATGATGGTCTCTAAATTCTGTTCCTTAGATATCTTCTGAAGATAGTCTTTAATAGAAGGGTGTTTCTTTTTGAATAATGTATCGGTTTTGTTGATAGCTATAATCCTGTCCAATCTAAAATCGCGGTAATCTTGCCTTAATTCACAAAAAGCAATTGTATGCCAGTGATTTCCTGCAAAAAATACGCCGATAGGTTCAATATTCCGCTCTTTAATTTCATCTGAATAAAAAGTGTGGTAACGAATATTGAGCGTTCTTTTTTCCGAGATACTTTCAACAAGAGATTGAAATCTATTTGAGTTTCCGGAATTATCTAAAAGCGATTTGTTTCTGATAACTTCAATATTTTCTTCAATATTTTCAAGTAATACCTTCTCGGAGTTACTTAGAATAGCTCTTATTTTCATCATACCGGATTTGAAATTTGTATCAATCGAAGTATCCGTAAATTTTTCGATCAGTTTTTCAGCCGTAAAAAATGCCGTTACTTCTTCTTTTGTAAACATAACCGGCGGCAAACGATATCCGTCGATAAGATAATATCCAACACCGGAATCAGAACCAATCGGCACACCGGCTTCTTCTAACGTTTTAATGTCGCGATAAACAGTTCTTATACTTATTCTAAAACGGTCTGCAATATCTTTAGCTCTCACTATTTTCTTTGATTGTAGTTGAAGCAAGATTGCGGTGACTCTATTAAAACGATTCATATTTTCTATTAGTCCAAATTGTTATCTATTGAACCAACAAAATAAATATATCTCGCTTTCCGCCCAATCTAAGAATGTTTTCGACTTGTAATAAATTGCCATAATATTTGTTTTCTTGGTCTCCATGGCCATACCACAGTATGCAATATGGTTTGGGTCTTCAAATATCCATTTAGTGTTATGAAATTGAATACATTCAATTTTCTCATGCTGTTTCTCTTCCTCTAGTTTTGCAATCTATCAGCTTTGTGCTTAACCTCCAATAGTACCTGTCTTTACTTCTCCAGCTCGCTTGTAGTAGGCGAAGATCACACCATTTGATGTAATCAGACTGTCTGTCATTGTAAACGCTGCGGGAATGGTACCCTCACCAAACAAACGCTTGCCCGTACCGAGTGTAATAGGAAAGGTCATCAAGCATAGTTCATCAACCAAATCGTATTTGAATAGTGTCTGGGCTAGATTACCACTGCCGTGAACTTTTATAGCAGAACCTTCTGAGTTCTTGAGTTTTTTGATTTCATCAACGTTTTTAAGCAACACTGAGTTTTTCCAACCCGACTTGTTCACTTCTGACTGACGAATGGTATCACTTACCACATATTTGGTGACATCAATGATTCCCGGCCACATATCGGCATGTTTAGGCCAGTACTCGGCAAAAAGCTCGAATGTTTTTTGGCCTAAAAGAATATCCGTAGACTCCATCCATCTTTTCATGAAGTCACCAGCTGCTTCGTCAGCCTCGTAAAAATACGGCGCAGTCCAACCGCCGAATTTAAAGTTGCTTGATGAATCTTCCTCGGGTCCGCCAGGTGCCTGCATGACTCCGTCTAATGTAATAAACTCTTGGACAATTATTTTTCTCATTGATACCTTCACTAGTTAATTTTAAAATGTATTCGAATTACAATGAATAGAAGTTCCCATCAACATTATTTTGTAACTGTACGAATTTTTTGCAAACGTTTTTCGTAAAACTTACCGCTAAACCATCCTATCGGAATAGAGATTATTACGAGAGTCCAAGCATACCAAACCGGACCTAAATGACCCAAAGTGATTGCTCCGATTGTACTAAATATTGCTCCTAAAATACCAAGTGCAAGTGAGTGCCTCATTGGATAATTAGGTGCTAGCCAAGCGGAGATATAACAGCCTGCAATACTGAAAACTGCGCGGTAACCAATTACAATTAGAATTAGCCACGCATCAACAAAAAGATTTCCTTTCGGTAAAACGCCGGCACTCTCAAGAATTGCATCAGTGCTACTATGTGTTATGCCGATAAAAATAAATCCGGCAAGAACTGCCCCTATACTTTTAAGTATTCCTTTCATATTTCCCTCATAGTTGGTTTGAAGACAAATTGAATTACTTAATTGCCGCTTTTACTTTTTTGATTGTATCAGCGCCGTAATAGCTGCATCCGCCTTTCACTAAATCCGCTTTGATACCGAGAGTCTTGATTGTTTTAGAAACTACAGCTCCCGAAACTCCTAGCTGCATTGCAATTTTGCCTGCTGTTAATAAATCTGATTTTTCCTTTGCCATATTAGTAGCTCCTTAGTTTGTTATTATTGAATATGATTTTATGATACAATGTTATTTTGTTGAGTAACAATCTTTTGACGTGTAATGTATGATGCTGAAAGAATTAACATGAATATAAGCGGGAAAATTACATATCCGCCAAAACCATCAATAACCCAATGACTTATACTCGCAAAAATAAAATCGAATGCAAAACCGGCATACGCCCATTCTTTAATTCGCCTTGGAATTTGCGGAATAATTAAAGCTAAAACTCCAAATACCTTAAATACCACTAACGCATTACCAAAATATTCCGGATATCCAAGATGGCGTATTCCTTCTTTGGCAAGTTCTGTGTGAAATGTTAAGGCTGGCATTACTCCTTCAAAAAGAAAAATTATTACTGTTGTTATCCAGAATATTATTTTTAGTTTTTTCATCCTTAATCCTTTTTGTTAAATTCAAAATTTATTTAGTTCTAAGCATCAGACTTCTTATTTAGTTTAAAAACAAAATGTGCTGCTTTTTCAGATAGCACATATTCAACGCATTGATATCCAAGTTCAACTAAATTTATGTCTCGCAATAAACTCTCACCAACTCCAAGTAAGGTAGGCGATACGGCTATGTGCATTTCGTCCACTAACCTCGAACTCAAATATTGCCGAATTGTGTTAGCTCCGCCTCCTAACCGAATATCCTTCCCATTAGCATTTTCTCTTGCCAATTTTAGTGCAGCTTCTATTCCACCGGTAATAAAGTGAAATGTTGTTCCACCTTCCATTTCAATAGACGGTCTGGAATGATGAGTTAAAACATAAATAGGTGTATGATATGGCGGATTATCTCCCCACCATCCTTTCCATGAATAATCTTCCCAAGCGCCTCTACAGGGACTAAACATATTTCTCCCCAATATCCATGCACCAATATTTTCAAATCCCTTGATTGCAAAATCATTATCAATACCGGTTGTTCCTTCAGTTTCAGTTCCCCCAAGCATTGCGCTGTGCATTGCTTTAAATGTCTTCGTTGATAATGCCCAATTATGTAAAACCATGCCTCCGATTCCCATTGGATTTTCTAAGCTTTGATTTATCCCGGCTCCAAATCCATCAACAGAAACACTATAACACAATACTTTTAATTTACTCAACATTATTTCTCCTTAAGGTCAATCAATTACGGAAATTTTTAAATATAATTTATCTTGGACTTGTAAACGAAACCATCCAATGAATTCCGAACTTATCAGTGAACGAACCATAATAATCACCCCAAAACATATCAGCCATCGGCATTTGAATATTCCCTCCGGCAGATAAACCGTTAAAAAGTTGGTCGGCTTCTTCACGACTTTCAGTATGGATTGAGATATGAACATTGTTCCCTGAAGTTATTGTAAAACCCATCGATTCTACAGCATCTGTTCCCATTAGGATATTATTTTTCCCAAGTGGTAATGCAACATGCATTATTTGATTCTTTACATCTTCCGGAATATTTTGATCCGGAACATCTTTATATCGCATCAGCATCGTAAACTCACCGCCAAAAACAGATTTATAAAAATTGAATGCTTCTTCTGTGTTACCGTTGAAGTTTAAGTAGGGATTCACGATTTTCATTTTATATTCCTTTATTTGATTGTAGGTAGTTTGTTATTTTTTTTTGTATTGAAGTAATGCGATACCGCACTCAAATGCCATTGCTTTTTTAAGAGTAAAACTCTGCGCATTTTCTAATTCACTAAAGATTGATAGACCGTTCCCAAGCGCTGCCGGATTAACAAATAAGTGAAATTCATCTATTAGTCCAGCCTTTATTAATGAAGAAACAAACGTTGCGCCTCCGTAAACAATAATGTCGTTGCCCTCTTGTTGTTTTAAATTTATAACTTCTTCAACCAGATCGCCATTAGCTAAAACGGTATTCTTCCAATCTGATTGGTCGAGCGTCTTTGTGAATACAACTTTGGGAGTGTCATGCATCTTTTTCCCAAATTGATATTGCTGGTCATTATGATTTGAAGCAACTTTTTCCCAATAAGGGATAAAACCGGTAGCAAGATTTCTCCCCATAACAATGCAGTCAACCGATTCTGTTATTTCCTTTACTACATTTTTTATTTCATCATCCCATTCCCATACCATCCAATCCATTTCACCGTTGTTGCCGGCAATGTATCCATCAATTGAAATTTGTACTTGTAATTTTAATTTTCTCATATTGTCTTCGGTTTGGATTGTTAAATTATGGTTCACCAATTATTTTTTTTAGATGAGCTCAATCGTACCATACACTTAACGTCGGTATCATTAAAGTATTGTTCGATGCATGAACCATCCGGATCAAAGTTGGGGTTAGCGAGTAGTTCTTCAAAAGCTTTGCCGATGCTTTGGGGTGATTTTCTAAAATCAGTAATTGTCATACTGATATATTCCCCCATGCGGATAGTGTAAGTTTCACAACCATATTTTTGAGCTTCACCTTCATAGAGTTCTTCAACTGCGGCTTTATAGATTATGACTTTTTTATCATTAACATTAGAAACTCCGTAAAAGTTTCTTAATTCCGAACTTGGAAGTAAGGTATGTAATTTTTGAAATGCATCCATGATTCCCTCAGGAAAAGATTCCGCTTGGACATAAAATACTGTTACGTCACGATCTAATAAATATTTTTCCAATTGATTGCCTTCTTAAAAATTATCTGCAAACATAATATCGCGCGTTAAGTTTGATGAAGTGTAAATACGACAATGTAAGGGGTTGATTGCGTCAAAACGTTTTCTTAGTTTTGAGCCATGAAAAATATAGCAATTTTAGTCCCTGAAAGGGCACGGTTAAGCAGCATAGAAATTCCCAGGCACGCTTTTACAGAAGTGAATGATATTTCAGCTGCTGATGGAAATCCGCCACTGTTTAATGTCCAAATGGTTGGATTGACGAAAACTGTTCAGATAAATGACGGTTTATATTCTATAAAAATGGATGCTTTATTGAAAGATGTTGTGAAGACCGATTTAGTAATCGTTCCGGCGATGCAAGGAAATCTGAAAGAAGCATTAGAGCTAAACGTAGAATTCATTCCCTGGATTATCAAACAATATAAAGGCGGCGCTGAAGTGGCTAGTTTATGTGTAGGTGCCTTTCTGCTCGCAGCAACCGGATTATTGAAAGGAAAACAGTGCTCAACCCACTGGAGAGCAGCAAATGATTTTAGGATGGTTTTCCCGGAAGTCAATCTTGTAGTTGATAAAATACTCACGGATGACAAAGGTATCTATTCCAGCGGAGGTGCATTCTCTTCTTCAAATCTAGTTTTATATTTGATTGAAAAATACGCCGGAAGAGAAATTGCGGTGCGCTGTTCAAAAATGTTTCAAATAGATATTGAAAGGGGAAGTCAATCTCCTTTCATGATGTTCAGAGGATTGAAAGACCATGACGATGAACCGGTGAAAAAAGCACAGGAGTTTATTGAAACTAATTTCAAAGAAAAAATTACGGTTGATCAATTGTCTGAGATTTTTGGTATCGGAAGAAGAACTCTTGAGCGGAGATTTAAAAAAGCCACATTTAATTCCGTTGTTGAATATATGCAGCGGGTAAAAATAGAAGCTGCAAAAAAACAATTGGAAACGGGAAGAAAAACCGTTAACGAAGTGATGTATGATGTTGGCTACACTGATAACAAAGCATTTAGGGATGTATTTAAAAAGATTTCTGGAATGTCACCGATCGATTATCGGAATAGATACAACATGGAAAAAATGTTGTAACTGAAGTTTAAAAGTTAGAATATTAAGAAATTAAAACCGGTTCGGGATACCTCGAACCGGCTTTAAGACTAATAGATGATTTTAATTGTTGCGGGAAGTTTCTGAATAACGATGTCCCCGGTACTCGAAAGCCTAAGCTCATTTCCGTTTAGTACAACTTTTTTTATTGGTTCAGTAAGTGGAAATTTCTTTAAGACAATTCCTCCAACCGGAATTTCGGTAGCACCGCTAACAGAAACATTAAACGTTTTTTCTTTTTCTTTTTTTACAGAATAAGAAATTGAACCATAATAGGTTTGAAGATTATTAAAACTTATCCCTTCCTTAGAATCTAACCATTCTGCTAAAATACCGGCGCCGAGCACGAGCGAATGATTCAGTTCATCTTCATAAACAAAGAATGAGCGCAACGAGGAAATGTAATCTGAGCCGACCCAGGTGTGGGGCATATCTCCGATGAATCTGGCGGTTTTCGGATCTTTCCAAACGACTTCAGCCCAATGATTCCAACCTGGCGGGCGCTGGTCGCTGAAGAAAAAGTCTAGTAGTGCATGTGCCCGTTCAGGTTGATTTAAGTAGATGAAAGCCCCCACAGTTCTAATTTCGTAGGGAGTATAATTTATCCAATTGAAAGACGGATCGTCTCGGCGTTTGGTGAAGAAATCGAAATACCGGTCAAACGTATTATCTAAAAATGGTTCTGGTAAATTTCTTTTTTCGTTGCACGGATAAAGTGCGATAGCCGTTGACGTAGCATCAAAATCTCCTAATTCTGCACACCCGGGAATGTAGTCGATCTTTTTGTTTTTAATGGCTAGTTTCAAAGAGTTGATGAGATTTTTAGAAAACTCATCTTTTATAGAAATGAATTTTTTCTGATATTCTTTCTCGTTTAAAACGGCTGCAATTTCAACCGCATCCTTCAATCCTTTGATTGCAAAAAAGTCATCCCAGTATGAATGCATCGGTATTTCAGAGTAGCCTTCATGGCTTATTGATTCTGGCAGTAATCCATAAAAAACCTTTAACGAATCAACAGTTCTGTAATTATCAGTTCTTCTCTGGTTTATCAAATATTCCATATAATTTACAGCTTGAACAACACTCGTAAATTTTGATCTAAGGAATGTTGTGTCTTTTGTAAAAAGAAAATATTGATTGATCAAATAAATAAGTTGTCCGTGGCTATCGTTTTCCGGAACCGGATCTGCTCCACGTTTATCAACAACGCAAGGAACCTTACCATTTGCATATTGGAACGAAGCATACCAATCAATAAATTCTTTTACCTCTTTTGTGATTCCAAGTTTCAACAAAGCAGAAGAAGTTAGGGAACCGTCCCGTATCCATGATCTTTCATAAGAACGCGAACCGGGCTGAATGCCAACACTATCGCGGTTGATTAGAATATTTGCTAATGTTGTTCGAAGAGTATTTATCCATTTTTGGTATTTCGGCGGGAGTTTTATATCAAGCACATTAAGTTTTGCTTTCCAAAACTTTTTTATTTCCTTGAGTTTGGTGTTAAAATAATTATTCCTTTCAGCAGCTGAAACAAATTTTGGTAATGTTAAAGTTGAGCTATGGAAAGGTGCAACAAAATAAAAAATCTTTTCTTCTCCCGGTGCCAATGTATACAGGTACTCAAAAGCTGCAGATGCAAAACCTTGTTTATCTTCTGCATTTTTTTCTTTCGGCAATTTATTTTGAGCAATTAATTCAACAATATCACCTTGATCAAAACCAGACGCACCAAAATTACCCGGTTGATTTAAATAATAAATTGCTTTTTCATTATTGATCACGACTTTCTCTTCAGCATAAGTTATAGATTCGATTTTAGCCGTACCTCCTTGAGTGTTTAGAAACTGATAGGATGGATTCACCTGAAACGGACGTATTGCGAAATAAATTTTACCGGTTTGTTTTTCCTTAGATATATTTTTTAACTGATAGGACATATTTAATAATGAACTTCCCGATTCTCCGTCGGCAAAAGTCTTTATTGTTAGCTTAAGATTGTCGGAAGTGCGTTTTACTATCGGGATAGGGAGGTAATCTTCTTCAAGCGTTTGACTGTTTTGCGTCTCATTCCATGTTAAAAATTTTCCGCTGTTAATGATGAAAGGTTCAAGAGAATAGGATGATTTATCAACTTCAATTTGACCTTCTTCATTTATTAATGCTTCTTTTCTATCGCCGTTAACACCAACAACGGTAAAGTAAGAAGCTTCATCTAAAAAATATTTTGGGAAATATCCCCGTGGTTTTTCTTTTGCAATTGCTTTAAAAATGTTATTTGGAGATGACGAAAAATCGAGATTGAGCAGTTCAATTTCTTTTATCGAATATCCCTTTTCATTTTCTAATTTTTTAAACTCAAATTTTATATAACGCGCTTCTGCTTCCGCCAGCGGGATGAAATTCGTCCCGCCATTTCCATCTTTTAAGGTGTAAACGTTTTGCCAACTTATATTGTCTTCAGAAAGAGAAATTGTGAAATCTTTTGCAAAATTCTTTTCCCTCCAATTGATCCTTAATCCGCCAAATTCACGTGTCCGGTGAAGATCTACAATTAAATTCGATTCACTCTTAGAAGTAGACGAATATTCAGTTTTAAAATTTTTGTCAAAAAGATTTTTCGACAGAGCAGTTGTTCCAACTGGAAAAATTACTTCAGGTGTATATTTATTATTTTGTGCCGAATCAAGTGGAGTAAACGTGAAATCATCAATATAAAGCGTTCCCTTGCCGCCGTTTACTGAGGAAATCATAAATTCCAATTTATCAATGTGTGATGGTTTTCCTTCAGTGGTCGGTCCCCAGGCTTTGGAAATATGGCGCTGCTTAATTTTTATTTTCACCCAATCTTTCGGGAAAGTGTAATCGCGGTAAATAGTCCACCAAACACTTGTTCCTTCCTCATCCAAAAGTTTGAATTCAAGATTATTGTTTGGTGACGATGCTTTTAAGTAGAAAGAGAATTCATAATTTGCCGGAAGCGATAGAGGAAACTGAGTTTGTATTCCACCGTAACCGGAACCGCCGACAAAGTTGTAATCAAGTTTCAAACAATCTCCAGAGATTCCCGGAACAGTTGAGGTTGAAACATCCACCAGATCAGATGTGATAATTTTCCATTTTTGAGTATTTGCAAAATCATCGATGCTAATTATCTGTTGTGAGAAAGTGTTAGGAATAAACCAAAAAGTAATGAGGAAACAGATGCTGAATTTAAATTTCATAGCAATTCATCCCTTAATTTTTTTTCATATTACTTGATAAAATGAGAATATTTTGATAAATTTCTTTACATGAAAACGATTACATTAAAATAAAACTTAAAAATGACAATTACAATTAAAGAATTGGCACAAAAGTGCGGAGTCTCCATTGCTACAATTAGCAGAGCGTTGAATGATGAACCATCCGTAACCAAAGAGACAAAAGAAAAAGTTCTTGTTATGGCTGCGCAGCTAAATTATAAACCAAATTTGTTGGCGCGGAGTTTTGTTACAAAGAAATCTAATATCATTGGTTTGGTTATGCCCGACATTCACGGCGAATTTTTTATGGAAATTATTCACGGTGTAGATGAGGTTTGCTACTTACATAAGTACTATACCATCTTCTCCAGTTCGCATGGTAAGCGGTCAACAGCTGAGGCAATCATTGATTTTATGACCCGGGGAATTGTCGGTGGAATTATTTTGATGACTCCGGCTATTGACGATGAAATTAGAAAAATTCTCAAGCTTAATCAGCTGCCAACAGTCGTTATTTCAGGGAAAAGAGATTTTGATAGATGTGATTCAATCAGCATTGATAATTACAACGGAGCTTATGCTTTAGTTGATTATTTAATCAACATCAAAAAAATTAAAAAGATTGCCCACATCTCCGGACCATTGAAAAACAATGATGCGATTCAGCGTCAGCGCGGTTACCAAAATGCCTTAGAGGATAATGGAATTCCGGTTAATAAAAATTGGATAATTGAGGGAGATTTTACAACTCTTGGCGGACAAGCAGCGAGCACAAAACTATTAAAATTAAAAGATCGACCGGAAGTAATTTTCGCCGCGAACGATATGATGGCAATAGGTTGTTATATTTCAGCCAGGTTACTGAATCTTAAGATTCCTACCGACTTTGGTGTTGCCGGGTTCGATGATATTTTCGCCTCGCAATTTCTTAACCCTCGATTAACAACTTTGCATGTGCCCATTTATGAACTTGGAAAACAGGCAGCAACGATTTTAATCCAGCGGATGAACAAAACAGAATTAAATGAATTCAAACATATCACAGTGCCAACGGAATTAATTACCGGCGGCTCAGTTTAACTAAACATCGAAAAAAATATGAACACATACTCAACTAAATATGGACAATTTTCCAGTGATGGGAATGAATATATAATTAAAACACCTTTTACACCTAAACCTTGGGTCAACGTTATTTCTAATGGAGATTACGGGCTTGTCATTTCACAGTCAGGAGGAGGATTTAGCTGGTTAACTCATTCAGAATTTAATCGGCTTAACCGCTGGCATCAAGATATGATACAAGATAACTGGGGAAAATATTTTTACATAAAGGATAATAAAACTGGAGAAGTTTGGAGTCCGACCTGGAACATTGTGAAAACTCCGCTTGATAATTATGAAGTGCGATATGGTTTCGGGTATGCCGTTTTTAATTCAGAATATAAAGGCGTAAAGATCACTCTGACGGTTTTTGTTCCGATGAAAGAATCTTTGGAAGTTTGGGATTTTAAAATCGAAAACACCCGCAAAGAAAAAATTGATCTTTCAATCTTCTCTTATTTTGAATGGTGTCTAGGTTCATCTGCTGATTTTCATAGAGAATTTCATAAAACTTTTATTGAAACGGAATTCGATGAGAATACAAACGCGATGATCGGAACAAAAAGATTGTGGGAAATCCCTCTCGGTGATCGCGGCCATTGGAACATTGAATATAATTACTTCGGATTCATCTCTTCAAATAGAATAATTACCGATTATGAAGGCGATAAAGAAGCTTTTATCGGGCAGAATAATACACTTGCTACCCCGCAAGGCTTGATGAATGAAAAACTCACAAAGAAAACCGGCAAGTGGAACGATTCGATTGGAACCATTAAAATTGAACTTAAAATAGATCCGAATTTTTCTGAACAAGCCGCATTCTATTTTGGTTTGAAAGAGAAGAAGGACGAGATAAGTCTCTCAGTTGCAAAATTTAATACAGAAGCAAAAATCAGTTCAGCTTTAGCTGAAGTAAAAAATTTTTGGAAAAATTTTTTAGGAACATTGGAAATTGAAACACCCGACGATGCGATGAATCTTGCGGTTAATAAATGGTTTAGGTATCAAGCGATTGCAGGAAGACTTTGGGCAAGAACTGCATATTATCAGCAAAGCGGCGCATTAGGTTTCCGTGATCAGCTGCAGGACAGTTTGGTTTATTTAGCAATTGATCCATCTTATACAGAAAAGCAAATTAAACTTCATGCAAGACATCAGTTTGAAGATGGGGCGGTTTTGCATTGGTGGCATCCGATAACCGAAACGGGACTACGTACAGAAATGACGGATGATTTGTTGTGGTTACCTTATATCATTACACATTATATTGAAGAAACCGGAAATTACGAAATTCTAAAATCGGTTGAGCCCTATTATAATTCTGACAAAGTTGGTACACTGCTTGAGCATTCGTTGAAAGCTTTTGATAAAGTATTAACCCGTATAAGCAAAAGAGGTTTAACTCTCATTGGAGCTGGTGATTGGAATGACGGTTTAAGTGCTGTGGGACTGGAATGGAAGGGTGAATCGATCTGGTTAACCCAATTCTTTTATACCACTTTAAAACGCTTTGTAGAAATTTTAAAATCTGTGAACGAGAATAAAGCAGCCAATCGATATACTGAAAAAGCAAATGCTTTGAAAAATTCTTTTGATGCAAACGCCTGGGACGGTGAATGGTTTTGGGGTGCTACAAAAGATTCGGGACTGAAAATCGGCAGTAAAGAAAATGATGAAGCTTTCATCTGGCTAAATCCTCAAACGTGGTCGGTGATTAGTGGAATTGCTTCCAAAGAAAAGCAAGAGCAAGCAATGAAATCAGTTGGGAAATATCTTCTCAAAAAAAATGGAGCGTTGCTGCATTTTCCGGCTTACAGTACTCCCGATAAATATATCGGCTATCTATCACGTTATGCGCCTGGGAGAAGAGAAAACGGAGGAGTTTATTCGCATGCAGCTACATGGGCAATTTGGGCTTATGCAGTGTTGAAGAATGGTAATCTGGCATATGAAGCATACAAAAGATTGAATCCAATTTTAAATGGAATGAATCCAGATGAATATGTTGCAGAACCATTTGTAACACCTGGGAATATTGATGGTCCCGATTCTCCAAATTATGGAATGGGGGGCTGGACGTGGTACACAGGTTCTGCATCCTGGTTTGTTAAAGTTGTGGTCGATTGGATTTTAGGCGTCCGTGCAACTCATTCCGGTTTGTTGATTGATCCGTGCATTCCTAAAGAATGGGGTGCATTTTCGGTTAAAAGAGTTTTCAGAAATTGTACCTATCATATAAAATTTATAAATGATGGACATGGCTCCAATGGAGTTGAAAAAATTTCTTTAGACGGAATTGAACAAACATCAAATCTTATTGAGCCGCAAAACAAAAATGAATGTAACGTAGTAGTTTACTTGAAAAAACAGTGATCCGGTTTATGGTTATGTTTCATATATTTTATCATTAATAAAACCTTGTGTTATGGCAAATGTAACTCTTAAAAATATTTGTAAAGATTACGACAAAGGAAATCGTGCGGTTTCCGATGTATCTATTGAAATAGAGAATAAAGAATTTGTCGTACTTGTTGGACCCTCCGGATGTGGGAAATCAACCACGCTCAGAATGATTGCCGGATTGGAAGATATCTCAGCCGGAGAACTTTATATTGATGGGAAACTTGTCAATTCGGTGCCACCAAAAGACCGCGACATCGCGATGGTTTTTCAGAACTATGCACTCTATCCCCACATGTCCGTCTTTGATAATATTTCTTTCGGGTTAAAAATTAGAAAATTTCCAAAGGAAGAGATCACCAAAAGAGTTAATGAAGCAGCAAAAATATTGGGACTTGAAGAATATCTGAAAAGAAAACCAAAAGAATTGTCGGGCGGTCAAAGACAGCGGGTTGCTTTGGGGAGAGCGATTGTTCGACAGCCGAAAGTATTTTTATTTGATGAACCTCTGAGTAATCTTGATGCAAAACTTAGAGTGCAAATGAGAACTGAAATTTCGAAATTGCACAAGAAGCTGGAAGCAACCATTGTTTATGTAACTCATGATCAAGTTGAGGCTATGACAATGGGAGATCGCATTGTAGTGATGAACAAAGGAGTTGTGCAACAAGTTGCTTCTCCAATGGAATTGTACAAAAAACCGGTGAACAAATTTGTGGCGGGATTTATCGGAAGTCCGGCAATGAATTTTATTCACGGGACAATTGTAGATCACGATAAACTTTTTTTCTCAAGCGATAAAGGGTCACTTACTTTTGAAATACCTGAGGCAGATGAAACGAGTTTATCAAAATTCGTCGGCAGAAAAATTTGGATGGGAATTAGACCTGAAGATATTTACGATGCATCGACACATATTGCTTCTTCTCAGGCAGCAAAAATCAATGTTAAAATTGATCTTGTAGAACCGATGGGAAATGAAACATTTATTTACTTTGCTCTTGACGAAGTTCAGATAACCGCAAGAATTTCTGCGCGGGAGAATCCTTCAAATAAATTAACTTCTGAATTTGCAATAGACCTTTCTAAAGCAATTTATTTTGATTCAGAAAGCGAAAAAAGAATTTAGCATGAATTCCAAAACAAAAAATATTTTGCTAAATGGATTATGGAACTATGTAACTGATCCTGAGAGTAACTATTCATATGCAGAATTTGAAAATCATTTAAAACAGAAACCTAAAAACAAAATTTCCGTTCCTTCAAACTGGGAGTGTGAAGGTTTCCAAAATTTTAACGGTTCAATTTGGTTTGCAACTAATTTCGATTTGAAAAATTATTCAATAAAAGATGACATTTCAATTCTCGTTTTTAAAGGAGTTGATTATTTTGCCGAAGTCTGGTTGAACGGAAAAAATCTTGGTAGGCATGAAGGCTATTTTCAAAAATTTGTTTTTAATGTTTCGAAGGAATTAAAAACCGGAACAAATTTTTTGGTTGTAAAAGTTAATTCACCAAAAGAAATTCCGGGGGAAGTCTGGCCTCTTAAAAAACAATTGATCAAGGGAATTTTTAATCATCACGATTGCCGTCCCGGCGGATGGAGTTATGAATTCGGACAGGATCAGAATACCGGCGGTATTTGGAATGATGTTGAATTGGTGATCGGTGAAAAAATATTCCTTGAATATATTAAAGTTTGCAATGTCGTTTCAGCCAATAAAGAAAAGGCGAAAGTAACAATAACCGCATCATATCTGAATAATTTATCTCGTAAAATTACAGCATTAACTAAAATCAGTGTTACTAATTGCGGGAAGAAAATTCTGCAAAAAGAAATTCCAATCAATGTAAAACCAAAAGATGGTTCATTCTCATATTCATTTGAAATTGAAAATCCGAAACTCTGGTATAGTTGGGATACCGGCAAACCTGAGCTTTATCAACTTGAAATATCTTCTGAATTATTTAACACGCGATTTGAAACATTCGGAATAAAAGATGTTCGCTTAGATGATGGACAAAATTTTTATCTCAACAGTAAAAAACTATTTCTCCGCGGAACAAACATTATTCCGACACAATTTTTAAGTCAACTCTCTTCCACCAAAATTAAAAAACTTGTAAGTGATATTAGGGAAGCAAATATTAATGTCGTTCGTGTGCATGCTCATGTAAACCGGAAAGAATTGTACGATGAATTTGACAAACAGGGAATTTTACTCTGGCAGGATTTCCCGCTTCAGTGGACGTATGACAACTCAAAAGCATTTGCGCGGAACGCAGTTGCACAAATAAAGGAGATGGTAACACAATTTTACAATCATCCTTCAATTGCATTTTGGTGCTGCCACAATGAACCGGGAGAACAGATTGAGACGCTGGATAAACTTTTACATGCCGCCGTTTTGAGTGAAGATAAATCACGAGTTATCCGAATGGCTTCAAACTATGAAGAACATCCATATGACGGTTGGTATTGGGGGAAGAAAGAACATTATGCTGCCACACCGATGGGTCCGTTGGTAACTGAATTTGGAGCGCAAGCAGTTCCGGAACTTTCTTCTCTAAAAAAAATTTTAAGGCCGCAAGCAATCAGCAAATATGATTGGAAGGAATGGGAATATCATAATTTCCAATTCGATCAGACTTTCAATATCGCCAAGATCGAGCGTGGGAAAAATGTTGGTGAGTTTATAAAAAACTCGCAAGCATATCAAGCTGATCTTCTGAAAACTGCAACAGAGTTTTACAGACGTAAAAAAAATAACGGTATCACCGGAATTTTTCAATTTATGTTTATTGATTGCTGGCCTTCAATTACCTGGTCGGTCGTTGATTTTTACGGAAAGAAAAAACCCGGTTATCAAGCATTGCAGCAAGCATTTAAACCGTTGTTACTTTCTATCCGACTTAGACAAGATGCATTTTTACCGGAAGCGAAATTCAATTCTGATATTTGGGTTATTAATGATTCGCACAAATCATTTAAAAACTGCTCTCTATCTTTTCGCTGGAAAGAAAAGGTACTTTTAGAAATTAAAAATTTTACAATAGAAGAAAACGATAACAAATTTTTCTATTGGGAATCATTGATTTTTAATCTTCCGAAGGAAATGAAATTGGGAAAAAATATAATTCAAGTATTGTTAAAATCAAATGAAACTGTACTTGATCAGAATGAATTGGAATTTAAGGTCGTAGCAAAAAAATAGAAAGTAGGAAAATGATGAAGTATATAAAAATGATCTGTGTCTCTTTACTTATCTTGTCGGTGAATAGCTTTGCGCAAGATTTCATTTTCTTCAATGATAGCCCAACGGCTTCATACTACGATCCAAGCTGGGGATTTTCTAGCAACGGAAGCTTGCTTGAATTAATAAACACCAATAAATTCCCGGTCGAAACCACGATTAAATATTCCGGTACAAACGCGCTTCGTTTAAAATATACATCAATGACCGGAGGAGATTGGGGAATTGCAGTTGCAGGAATCGATTGGCCCGGCCGAGATGCTACGACTAAAGATTCACTCATTTTTATGGCATACACCACAACATCCATTGGTGCTGCCGATCTTCCCGTGATTTATTTGGAAGATTTAAATAACAAACAAACACCCAAACAAAAATTATCAAATTATGTATCCAATGTTCCGCTGAATACATGGTTCAAAGTCGCAGTACCGATTTCAATTTTCAAAGCGAATCCCGGTTCTGCTGATTTAACAATGATTAAAACAATTTTCTTCGGACAGAATAACGCTGATGCCATTCAACACATTTTTTATCTTGATGAAGTCCGGATGGCTTCTTCAGTACCTGCCACTCCACCAAGTACGCCTCAAAACGTTGTTGCTAAAGGTTATTATAAACACATAGATTTATCGTGGGATTTCAATTCGGAACAAAGTGTTGCAGGATACCGAATTTACAAACTTGAGAATGGAAATTACACTCAGATTGGAACGACTCAAAAGGAAGATAGATTTTTTACTGATTTTGTCAGCAATCCAAACGTAAGCGACACCTACAAAGTTTCTGCGATTGACGGAAGTCTTCAAGAATCAAGTTTAAGCAGTGAAGTTACCGCAACCACGCGAGTGTTAACCGATGAGGAACTTTTAACGATGTTGCAAGAATCGACTTTTAGATTTTTCTGGGATTATGCACATCCTGTTTCCGGTTTAATTCGCGAACGTTATGGATCAGGAAATACCGTAACCATCGGTGGTTCGGGATTTGGTGTTATGGCAATTCTTGTCGGCATTGAACGAGGGTTTATCTCTCGTCAACAGGGAACTGAAAGAATTTTAAAAATTGTAAATTTTCTCGAAACTAAAGCTGATCGTTTTCATGGAATGTGGTCCCACTGGTTAAACGGACAAACTGGAACTGTAATTCCTTTTGGAACGTATGATAACGGTGGTGATTTAGTCGAATCAGCGTTCATGCTTCAAGGTTTATTAACTGCAAGAAAGTATTTCGATCAAAACAATGCCGCTGAGGATTCAATCCGTGCAGTAACCACCCGTTTATGGGAGTCGGCTGAATTTGACTGGTACAGAAGGACAACATCAAGCAATTTTTTATACTGGCATTGGTCTCCAAATTATGCTTGGCAAATGAATATGCAAGTCGCCGGATGGAACGAAGCGATGATTGTTTATATTCTTGGAATTGCATCTCCAACACACGGTGTTCCGGCAACACTTTTTAAAAACGGTTGGGCGGGTAACTCATATTATAAAAATGGAAAAACTTTCTATGGTTATAAACTTGATGTTGGCTGGGATTACGGCGGACCATTATTCTTTGCTCACTATTCTTTTTTAGGATTTGATCCGCGAAATAAAAAAGATTCATTTACTAATTATTTTACTAACAATAAACACCATTCCTTGATTCAGCGAGAATATGCAAAAGCAAATCCAAAGGGCATGCCCGGCTACAATATTCTTACTTGGGGAATGACCGCAAGTGATGATCCGTTTGGTTATGGAGTGCATGAAGTATCGCGTGATAACGGAACCATTTCACCAACTGCCGCTTTATCTTCAATGCCTTATACACCGAATGAATCAATAATGGCTTTTAAAAATTTCTATTTGACTTATGGCGACAGAATTTGGGGAATTTACGGTTTCAAAGATGCTTTCAATGTTAAAGAAAATTGGTATGCATCAAGTTATTTAGCCATCGATCAAGGTCCGATTATCGGAATGGTTGAGAATTATCGTTCTCAATTACTTTGGAATAATTTTATGAAGAATTCAGAGATTGATAGTGCACTCAACAAAATTGGGTTTGTTCCCGATCCAACTGATGTTCAAACAGATAACGAGACACCGACAGATTTTGCATTGAACCAGAATTATCCTAATCCTTTCAATCCGGAAACGACAATCAGTTATCAACTTCCAACAAATAGTTTTGTTACGTTAAAAATATTCGATGTGCTTGGAAATCAAATTGCTGAACTTGTAAATGGTATGCAGACTGCCGGAAACTATCGAACGAATTTTCAATCTACTGATTATAATCTCTCGAGTGGAATTTATTTCTATCAGTTAAAAACAAACCAGTTCACGGAAACAAAGAAAATGTTAATACTCAAATGAAAATTCCTTTGTTGAGAAGAATAGAAAAATCGAATCAGAAAAGATTTCTCCAACATGATTTTATAATTCCGTTGAAATCGGTTCTATCAGCGAAATCCGCGGGCTATTTGTTTTTCATTTTCTCTGCTCTTTTTCTTTCATGCAATCAAAAAAAAGATCTACAAACAGAAGTAAATTTTTGGGCGATGGGTGCGGAAGGGGAATTCGTTCAAAAACTTGTACCCGAATTTGAAAAACAAAATCCGGGAATCAAAGTAAAAGTTCAAATGGTTCCCTGGACGGCTGCACAAGAAAAACTTGTAACAGCCTATGCAAGTGATAACTCACCTGACGTATATCAGCTTGGGAATACTTGGGTGCCGCAATTTTCAGCGCTCGGCGCAATTGAAGAGCTGGATCCGTGGATTCAAAAATCAACTCTTATTAAAAAAGAAAAATATTTTGAAGGAATTTGGGACACGAATGTTCTCGAAAACAAGGCATTTGGAATTCCCTGGTATGTTGATACAAGAGTTCTTTTCTATAGAAAAGATGTTTTGGCAAAAGCTGGTTATAATTCTCCGCCCAAAACCTGGGAAGAACTTTACGATTGCTCGAAAAAAATTAAAGCGGCACAACCGGCTGATAAATATCCGATTTACATTCCAACCAATGAATGGGCGCCGTTTATAATTTTTGGTTTACAGGCAAATGCAAATCTATTAAAGAATAATGCCACTTACGGCAATTTCAAGTCGAAGGAATTTCAAAAGGCGTTTTCATTCCTCACCAATTTTATAAAAGAAAATCTTGCGCCGATCAGCGTTTCGCAAGTGACAAATATTTATCAAGCATTTGCCGACGAATATTTAAATATGTATATCTCGGGTCCATGGAATGTTAACGAATTTAAAAAATGGATGACGGGAAATCTTGCCGATAAATGGATGACTGCACCTTTACCTAACATGGTCGATGGAAAATATCCGGGAGTATCACTCGCAGGTGGATCAAGTTTGGTAATGTCTAAGCATTCAAAGAAAAAAGCATCCGCGTGGAAATTTATAGAATACCTCTCAACACCAAAAGTGCAAGTTGAATTGTTTCACTTAATAAATGATTTGCCAGCGGTAAAAGAAGCTTGGAATGATCCATCACTGAAAGATGATATTTATTTGAAAGCTTTTTATGAACAATTCCAAAATGTTGTTGCTACACCAAAAATTCCCGAATGGGAACAAATCGTTTTTTCAAAGTTACAGCAATACGCAGAATACAATGCTCGCGGTGTAATGCCAGTTGATGAAGCGATGAAGGCGATGGATGGTGACGTAAATACAATTCTAGAAAAAAGAAGATGGATGATCAGTAGAAATCTTAAATGACGAAAAACAGAAACCAATTAAGTACAGAAAAAGTTTATGAAGAATAATAATCTCAAAGCAATTTTCTTTTTCCTTGCACCGGCGATGCTTGCCATCTTTGCTTTCTTTTTTATTCCGGTTGTTTCTGCATTTGTTATCAGCTTTACCGATTTCGACATTTATTCGCTTGGAAATTTTTCGAACGCACGGTTTATTGGTTTGCGCAATTACACACAATTATTTGAAGATCCGCTTTTCTGGACTGCCTTACAAAACACTTTCTTCTTTGTAATTCTTGCCGGACCACTGTCCGTTTTTGTATCTCTTTTTGCTGCAATGTTGTTGAATGCAAAACTTGTAAAGTTTAAAGGCATTTTCCGACTAACTTATTTTATGCCGGTGGTAACTACGTTAATTGCTGTAGCAATCGTATGGCGATTTATTTATCATCCACGATTTGGTTTGCTGAATTATCTACTTGGGTTTATTCATTTGAATCCGGTTGATTGGCTCGGTGATCCTTTTTGGGCGATGCCGGCAATTGTGTTAATGTCAGTCTGGAAAAATTTTGGTTACAACATGATAATCTTCATTGCCGGTTTGAACAATATTCCCTCTGATCTTTACGAAGCAGCCACAATAGAAGGTGCTTCATGGTGGCAGCAGTTTCGTTCTATTACTTTACCGATGCTGATTCCAACGACACTTTTCATTAGTGTCATTACAATGATCGGATACTTCCAATTGTTCGCCGAACCATACATCATGACGCAAGGTGGACCTTTGAATAAAACGTTGAGCATCGTTCAATATATGTATCAAGAAGGTTTTCGCTGGTGGAATATGGGGTACTCCGCTGCAATTGCCTTTGTTTTATTTTTTATAATTTTTCTTGGAACAGTAATCCAATCTCTTATTCAAAAAAAATTAAAGCATGCGTAGTATGAAAAAGATTTTTCTCCATATTTTTTTAGGTATCTCCGGACTGCTTACCATCGCGCCGTTCATCTGGATGATCTCTGCCTCATTAATGGCTGATGGGCATGCAAGCGTTTATCCTCCTAGATTTATTCCTGATGTAACAACGTTAATTCAATTTCAAACGTTATTTACAAGACTTAACGCACTCTCAAATTTTACAAATAGCCTCGTTCTTTCTTTATTGGTTACTACAGTATCGCTTCTATTCAATTCGATGGCTGGATATGCTTTTGCGAAATTCAGATTCAGAGGGAAAGATAAACTCTTTACCTTTCTTTTAAGTTCGATGATTATTCCTGCACAGGTAACAATGCTTCCTTTGTTTCTTATGTTAAAACAGATGGGATTCATCAATACATATATGGCTATTGTAATCCCTGGGTTGGCAAATATCTTCGGGATATTTATGATCCGGCAATATGCAATATCAATCCCGGATAGCCTTGTTGAGTCAGCAAGAATAGATGGGGCAACCGATTTTCAAATATATCGAAAAATAATTCTACCGCTTTGTACACCAATTTTGGTAACACTTGCCTTGTTTACTTTTTTAGGAACGTGGAATGATTTTCTGTGGCCGTTAATAGTTCTTACCGACAATTCGATGTACACACTTCCAGTATCGCTCGCGAACTTGATGGGAGAACACACTAAAGATCCTGAATTAATGATGGCAGGTTCTGTTGTAACGATTATTCCGGTCGTGATCGTATTTCTTGCGCTTCAAAAATATTACATCAAAGGAATTATGATGGGTGGTGTGAAAGAATAGTGCGAGGTAGTAGGGGATAATTTTTTTTAACCTTTCTCTTTAATATTGATGATATAATATCGAATAACGAGCTTAAAGTTCTTCAGCCCTCTGCATAGTTTCCCAATTAGGAAAGAAATAGCTAAGTTTAAACACATTTTTTTACACAATTTTTCACAGGGAAGACGATGGAAAAGGAAAATGATTCTTTAGTTATTAATGAATCCGTTGATGACAAAAATTATTCAATGGAGACACATCTCATTTATGGAAAAAATCAATCGAATAAATGGGATTACGCACATCACGTAGTTGCACCCCTTTCTTCTTCAGTAATTTTTCGGCTTGATTCAGTTGAACGAGGAGCCGAGGGTTTTTCTGAATTTGCTCACTCTGATTTTATGACGGAAAGTTCGCGGCCGATTTACATCTACGATAGACTTGGTGAACCAAATAAAGATCTTCTTGAAGAAAATCTTGCCTACATCGAAAAAGGTGAAATGGCTTTAACTTTTTCTACCGGGATGGGAGCTATCTCCGGAATATTCGGAATTCTAACAAAAACCGGTGATGAAATTATTTCTCATCGAACTCTCTACGGCTGTACATTTTCTTTGCTGAATAATTGGTATCCGAGATATCAAATAAAAAATAATCAAGTTGATCTTACCGAGCCGGAAAATATTTATAAAGTCCTTTCTCCTAAAACAAGAGTAGTTTATTTTGAATCCCCCTCTAATCCCAATTTGGATATTATCGATCTCGGAACGATCAGAAAAATTCTTGATGAAGTAAATGCAAAGAGAAATGAATCAGAAAAAATCTACATTGTTGTTGACAATACATTCGCTACTCCATATTGCCAGAGACCGATCGAACTTGGTGCCGATTTTACAATCCATTCTTTAACCAAAGGTATTGGCGGATTTGGGACGGACATGGGAGGTGTGGTTGTAGGTAGAAAATCTTTTTACGATTCGCTAGTTTTATACCGAAAAGATTTCGGTGCTGTGTTAAATACAAAAGCGGCTTGGACAGTTTTAACATACGGATTGCCAACTTTACAACTTCGTATAAGTAAACAAATTGAAAATGCTCAAAAGATAGCCGAGTATCTTTCTTCACATCCCAAAGTTGAATTGGTAAATTACCCGGGTTTGCCTTCCTTTAAATATCACGAATTGGCAAAAAAGCAGATGAAAAACTTTAATGGAAATTTTGCTCCGGGTGGACTGCTTTTCTTTGCTTTAAAAGGTAATTCAAATGAAGAGATGCGTGAGTTAGGTAAAAAGTTTATGAACTTCGCAGCAAAAAATGCATACACTATGACGCTAGCTGTTAGTCTTGGGCATACACGAACTTTAATTGAACATCCCGCTTCTATGACGCATTCAGCAGTTCCAGCCGACAAATTAATTGAATCGGGAATCCATCCCGGTGGAATTCGTCTTGCCTGTGGACTTGAAAATTGTGATGATATTTTGAAAGATCTCGAACACTGTTTGGAAATTGTTTAACACAAAAATTAGAGTAGATGCTTGCACAAACAAGCATCTGCTTTCCACTAACAACTCACAAAGGAGTTATGATGGCTGTAAATATTAAGCTCTATGAGGTTCCGTTCATTTCCTCTTTGCAGGATATGGTACTAAAATCTTCTCAAAAGTATGGCAAAAAAATTGCGCTTGAAGATTTAGCGGATACACCCATTCCAAAAGTTTCTTACCAAGAATTGATGGAGCATATTCTAAGATTTGGGACTACTCTACAGCAGTTGGGGATAAAAGAACGAACTCATGTAGCGTTGATTGGGGAAAACCGAGTACAATGGGGAATCGCCTATTTAACTTTGATGTCCTTTAATTATGTTGTTGTTCCAATTGATAAAAATCTTACGGCAAACGAAATTCTAAATATTATTCATGAGTCGGATGCCGAAGCCATTATTTTTTCTGATTCGTATCAACAATTGTTGTCCGAAAAAAAAGATGTCTTGATACGATTGAAACATTTTATCACAATGGATTTGAAGAAATCCGATTCTTTTCTCTCAATGCCTGAAATGATTTCTAAAACTCAACCAATTAGTGCGAATCAATTACCTAAAATTAATCCTGATGAACTTGGCGAAATTATTTTCACATCCGGCTCTTTAGGTAGAGCCAAAGGAGTAATGTTAAGTCAATCAAATTTGGTGGCGAATTTGATGAGCATGACGAAAATGTTATTCATATATCCGGAAGACAAATTTCTTTCGGTGTTACCAATTCATCACACATACGAATGCACATGTGGATTTTTATGTCCTGTCTTCAGCGGCGCATCAGTACACTTTGCCCGTTCATTAAAGACAGTTACTGAAGATATTCAAAAAGTTCATGCAACCATGTTGCTTGGAGTTCCGTTGTTGTTTGAAAAAATGTTCCGCGCTATTTATAAAGCAATCGAAAAAGATAAAGTGAAATCGGTGATAATGAAACCGCTTATCTCGATAACTGATTTTGCCGCAAAAGCCGGTTGGAAAAATTCAAAGAAAAAAATATTTCACGAATTGCACAATAAGTTTGGCGGATCAGTTCGGCTATTTATTGCTGGAGGTGCTGCTCCGGATCCAAAAGTATCAAAAGGTTTGAGAGAATTCGGTTTTAATTTTGTACAAGGTTATGGTTTAACGGAAACCTCTCCGATATTGGCTCTTAATCAACTTGATAATTATAAAGATAATGCTGCCGGATTGCCGTTACCTGGAATTCAAATTAAAATAAATGAACCGGACGACGAAGGAGTTGGTGAAATTTTTGCTAAGGGTCCGAGTATTATGCTTGGTTATTATAAGAATGAAAAATTTACCACTGAAGCTTTTGAGGATGGCTGGTTCAAAACAGGTGACTTAGGATATTTTGATGAAGATGGATTTCTCCACATCAGCGGTAGAAAGAAGAATGTAATAATTGCAAATAACGGGAAAAATATTTTTCCTGAAGAAATCGAAGATATTTTACACCGCAGTCCATACGTGTTGGAATCATTAGTCTTTGGCGAAAAAGATGAAAAGCACGATGAAAGAATCGCCGCGCAGATATTTGTTGATGCAGAAGCATTTATTGAATATTCCGAAAAGAATAATGTCCCGATCACTGAAGAACTTATTCAACAAAAAATAAGTGAAGTGATTAAAGAGACAAACGAACAATTGGCATCGTTTAAACAAATCAAGAAATTTTATATCCGTCAACAGGAATTTGAGAAAACCACTACACAAAAGATTAAAAGATATGCTGCAGGAAATGCAGAAATTTAAGAACCAAAAAAAGCTTGTCGAAAATTTAATTTGGAGAAGAGAACTTCTTTTATCGATTTAGAATTGTTTTGATTAATTAATTTTAATAAGTTTCTTTAAAGTTTTCAGAAATCTCTAAATAATAAAACGAAGAAATGTTGAATCAGTTTAACCATAGAGCAAAATTATGAGAATCGGAATTCCAAAAGAAGGTAAGTTTGAAGAAAAACGTGTGGCGTTAGCTCCCGCGGGAGTTGATGCATTAATCAAAGCAGGTCATACCGTTTATCTTCAAAAAGGGGCGGGAGAAGCAAGTCATTTTTCTGATGATGAATATAAATCTCTCGGAGCCAAAATTGTTTATTCAACTGAAGAGGTTTTTCAACGTTCGGAAATTATTGCAAAAGTTGCCAGAATTTCTGAAGAAGAATCAGAGTATCTCCAGGAAAATCAAATTCTTTTCTCTTTTCTTCAATTAGTTGTAAGCGAAAAGAAAGTGCTTTCGAATCTTCTTGCAAAAAAAGTTACTGCTATAGGTTATGAATTAATTGAGAACGAAGCCGGACTTCCGGTACTGCAATCGATGAGTGAAATTGCGGGTCCTGTGGCAATTCAAGTTGCCGAAGGATTACTGGAAAGTAAAACCAATTTTGGTAGAGGAGTATTGCTGGGTGGAATTACCGGTGTTGCACCGGCGGCGGTTGTGATAATCGGAGCCGGAGTTGTCGGAACGAGCGCTGCAAAAGCGGCTCTAGGTCGCGGTGCTCAAGTAATTGTGTTGGATAGAGATTTAAATCGATTAAGAAAAATTGATGAAACCTTTCAGCGTAAAATTACTACAGTCATGGCAAACTCATATACAATCTCACGAGGAGTAAAATTTGCAGATGTCCTTATCGGTGCTGTTTTGATGAAAGGAGAAAAAACTCCTCATCTTGTTACTGAAGAAATGGTAAAGACGATGAAAGAGGGAGCGGTGATTGTTGATGTGTCGATCGATCAAGGCGGCTGCGTTGAAACAAGCAGACCCACAACTATTTCAAATCCTGTTTTTACGATGCACAATGTTATTCATTACTGTGTTCCGAATATGCCCGCACTGGTAGCACGAACAGCAAGTTACGGATTGACAAATGCTTCTCTTAACTATCTTTTAGATATCGCAGATAATGGACTTTCGTCCGCTGTTCTTGATGATCCCGGATTGTCTAAAGGAATTTGTACTCACAATGGATACTGTTCAAATGAAATTATTGCGGAAACTTTTAATGTCGAGTTCCGGCGAATCCATTTTTTTTCAACGAATTAAAATAAAGATGAATTTATGATGACCGATGCAGCTGCTAAACCAACGTATGCTTCGAGTATTCTGAAAAATTATTCTCAAAAAATAGTTTCCGCCGAAGAAGCGGTAAGCGTAATCAAGTCAAATGATAACATCGTTATCCACTCGAATTGTGCGATGCCGTTTAAACTGATTGACGCGATGGTTGCCAGAAAAGATGAACTAGAAAATGTAAGACTCTTTCATGCGCTTTCTGTAGGTAAACTTCCTTATTTCGAACCCGGGATGGAAAAACATTTTCGGCATTATGCAACTTTTATGGGAACTGAAGCGAGAAAATCTTTTGCAAGAGGTGATGCAGATTTTATTCCGGTTTACCTTTATGAAGTTCCGTTACTTTTCTCAACGGGTATTATCAAACCGAACGTTTCGTTAATTCATATTTCTCCCCCCGATGAACACGGTTTTTGTTCTTACGGAGTAGAGGTTGGAATTACAAAATCACCAACGGAAAAAGCGGATGTCATCATTGCACAAGTTAATAAACAAATGCCCCGCGTATTAGGAGATAGCTTTATTCATATCAGCAAAATAAAATATATTGTAGAGATGGATGAACCGATACCGGAACTTCCACAATCTGAAAGAAATCTTTCTTCTGATTGGGTGGAGATTTACTCAAAGATAGGGGAGAACATTGCGGGACTAATTGAAGATGGTTCTACACTTCAACTTGGGATAGGGATAATTCCTGATAACGTTTTAAAATTTTTAGAGAACAAAAAAGATTTGGGCATTCACACGGAGATGTTTGCGGATGGAATTATTGATCTTGTTGAAAAAGGGATAATCACTAATTCTAAAAAAACTTTGCACCAGGGAAAAATGATTGCGGGATTTGTGCTTGGTTCGCAGAGGTTATATAATTTTATCCACAATAATCCGATGATTGAATTTCATCCGCAAGAATATGTGAACGATCCTTTTGTAATTTCTCAAAACGCCAATATGGTTGCTATCAATTCCGCAATCGAAGTTGATCTCACAGGGCAAGTTTGCTCCGATTCTATTGGAACAAAAATTTACAGCGGGTTCGGCGGGCAAGTTGATTTCATCCGCGGTGCTGCTCGTTCAAAAGGAGGTAAACCGATCATTGCACTCCCTTCAACTACAAAAGATTTTTCGATCTCAAGAATTGCTCCATTCTTAAAGCCTGGTGCAGGTGTGGTAACTAACCGCGCCGATGTTCATTATGTTGTTACCGAATATGGAGTGGTTCAACTTCATGGCAAATCAATTCGTGAACGTACCGATGCTCTTATCGGTATAGCCCACCCGAAATTTAGAGATGAATTAACAGAATTTGCTAAAAAGAATAACTACATTTAAGCCTTGATGATTGCGGTTATAGGTGATATCCACGGTTGTTATTTAACTCTACGCAAATTAATTAAACAAGTCCGTAAGCAGTATCATGATGTCATGATGTATGCCACCGGTGACTTAGTTGATCGGGGAAATTTCCCGGTAGAAGTTTTTGAATTGCTTATCGATGAAGGAATTCAATTTACTAAGGGGAATCATGATTTGATGTTTTTGTATTCTTACACTCGTCCACTTCATCCATTCGTTTATTCCTGGCGGTACAACGGAAATGATAAAACCATTTCCGCTTATGAGAAGCAACCAAATTATTTAAATAAACATTTGGATTATATTGATGTAGCTCCGATGTTTCTAAACTTTGAAGATTGTTTGATTTCCCACGCCGGCATTGCAAACACTTATGCAAAAGAGTTTCGCGGATTCAGACCCGTAACCGGTGCATTTCTTCAGACTTTCTGCATTAAGCATATAAATGAGTCCACCGGAGTTGTTTGGAATAGAGAACCTCTTTTGAATTTAGGAAAACTGCAGGTGGTTGGACATACCCGTCATGCTAAAGTTACATACGACGAAGTGAGCAACGCTGTGTATGTGGATACTTCTGTTTACACAGGCAATAGATTGAGCGCTGTAATTATTGAGGATGGGGAGGTAGTGGATATTATTTCAGTCGAAACTGAATTGGCGGATATTGCGTAAAATTACGAATTAGGAATCGGAATTCAGCATTAACGAATTGAATTTTGCAAGCTAATTTCGAAAAACGAAACCTGATGACTAAGATCTATTTTCGCGGTGCTAAAATTTTACCTTAATTTATTCGTACGGTTTCTATTAATTTCAAATGCAAAAAAGATAGTTTTTGCTTTAATCTGAATTCTTTATATTTCTACACACAATTGAGAGGATTTATCGAAACATATTTTACTCTTTTTAAATAATTTCATAGCTCAAAGGTTTTCCTATTAAACGTCTTGTTGTACATCTATTTGAACTATTACTTCAAGTAACTGCAGGCTTTGCAGTTTTCTTTTTGTTTTATCTTCTTATGGGTTTTTCAGGTTCAGGTTCCACAAAAGTTGTTCCGTTGATATGGTTCGATTCTGCTTTCAGAATTGAAAAATTGAACCAACATTCTGACACTAAGGAAGGACAAAATTATCAATCAGGTGATCTTCAACCGCAAGACAGTTCCTCAACAAAAAATGATTTATCTATTTCATTAACAAATGCCGTTAGTGATTCCAGTTCAACACCTAAATCCAATGATACACTCAATTTAAATTTTAATTCAGTAACTACTCTACCGTTATTTAATCCGATGGCAGATACAAATAAAACTGTTAAGCTATTAGATTCGGCTAAAACTCTTACACTGATAACTACCAAGGGTAAAAAAACTGCAGCTCCGGTAGTTGCTGATACTCTTGCGTTTCAAGCAGAACTTGCACGGATGGATTCTATCCGGCTAGATTCGCTCCAAAGGGATTCTACTGCAAGAATTGAACAATTCAAATATAAAAGAAAAGATTCCCCCACCATTTCTTTATACGATCAAAAAGCAACAAAACTGATTGCTCAACCATCATCAGGAGTTAGGAGAAGAGTGGTTGAGATCGATTCAACTGGGAAAAATGTTGAGATAAGAGAAAAAATCGGGGAAGTTACTACAAAAGTTATTTTAACAATTCCTATAGAGGAATATGTTGAACTCCGATTGAAAAGTCGACAGGAAGAAATGTGGGACGCACTTGCTTATCAATATGAATTGAAAGATTCAAAAAGAGGTTTGGGGGAATTGATAAAAGATATTACCGATTTTGAAATTCCACTTCCAAGCGTGGGTATCCTTAGTATTTTCGGCCCACCCAAAATAAATCTAAGAATCGGTGGAGCCGTTGATATCCATGGTGCATGGCGTAACGAAACTACCGAAGGTGTTACTGCTTCCCGTTTAGGAAATACACGCAATGAACCTGACTTTAAACAAACTGTGCAAATAAACGTTAATGGTACAATTGGTGATAAGCTTACAATTAGCGCTGACTGGAATACCGAACGAACATTTGAATATGAGAACCAGTTAAAAATAAAATACACCGGTTATGAAGATGAAATAGTCCAGAGTGTTGAAGCTGGAAACGTATCACTACAAACCTCTCCGCTTGTTGGCGGCAGCGAAGCGTTGTTTGGAATTAAAGCAACATTTAAAATGGGACCGTTAACGCTTACAACTCTTGCCAGCCAGAAAAAAGGAGAAATAAAAGAAAAGACAGTAAGCGGAGGAACAACAACTCAAGACTTTACTATTCATGCTTATGAATACTCACGTAATCACTATTTTATTGATGAAGTTTATGCAGACACATTGGATAAAGATGAACATAATTTATTCAATAAGTATTATGCAAATGCAACTCCAATAATTAATCAGAAATACTTTGTAAAGAAAATAGAGGTTTGGAAATCTATCAACCAGACGATCGGAAGTGCAAACGAAAGGAACGCTGTTGCACTGATCGATTTGCCGAATAGACCTCAGAATGAAGTTTATAGTAATGAAATAAGAACTTCAAAAGAAGTTGATGGAGAAATTGCTAAAGGACGATTTATTCTTTTAACAGAAGAAGTCGATTACATATTGAATAAGTATACCGGCCAGATAACATTCAAATCCCAAATTCAAGAAGCAGATATTATTGCGGTTGCTTACCAACGAGATGGTGTTACAACTGGACAAGATGATGATATTTTTTATGGTGAGTTTTTCGATCAGGCCTCAGGTGACACGACTTTACAGTTAGTACTTAAACTTGTAAAGCCAAAAAATCTAATACCGGCGCAAAAAAAAGCATGGAATCTGCTCCTTAAAAATATCTACCCCATCAACGGACGGAATATTAAAAAGGAAGGTTTTGTTTTTGATATCAAGTATCAAGTTGAAGGACAAGAGCCACAACAAATTTTTGATGAACTTAAATTACTTAATGCATTTGGACTCGATCTCACTGGTCAAGATGGCCAAGGACAATCAGACGGTGTTTTTGACTTTAAACAAGGTATAACCATAATTCCAGCTACTGGAGAAATCATTTTTCCAGTGCTTCAACCCTTTGGTAGGAATATGCCTAAATTCCCACATACTCCAGATTCAACTCTTCAGTACTTGAGCGTATATGACGAAACAGTAACATTTGCCCGGCAAAATAATATCAAAGACAAATTCATAATGACCGGTACTTATTCTGGTGAAGCTTCTGCAGTCTATCAGCTAGGTTTTACGCTTGTGGAGAATTCTGTAAAAGTAAATCTTAACGGAAGAGATTTGACCGCAGGGATTGATTATTATATGGATTACAGCACAGGCCAACTTACAATTAGAAACGATGCAGCGCTTGTTCCCGGTGCTAACTTAAAAATAACTTACGAAGAGAACGATCTTTTTCAACTTGCATCCAAAACACTTTTTGGTATTCGCGGACAGATTGACTTTTCCAAAAGAACAAAACTTGGATTTTCTGCATTAACTTTGACTCAACAGACATTGAGTGACAAAGTGCGGATTGGTGAAGAACCGCTAAGCAATTCCATCTACGGAATTGATTTCAGCACCTCGATGGATCTTCCTTTTCTTACAAAGGCAATCGATAAAATTTTCCCAACACGAGAATTGTCGACAATCAGTTTAAGCGGTGAATTTGCTTACATGAATCCTGATCCAAATACCAAGAAAAGTACTATTTCTTCTGACGAGGGAAAGAGTATTGCTTACATTGATGATTTTGAAGGTTCAAAACGAATTATTCCAATTGGAGTTTCTTATACTTCGTGGAAAGATCTAAGTATTCCCGACGAATTAAAAAAAATATCGGGATTATCAACTCCAACTGATTCAGTAACAATGACGTATAAGGGAAAAAGTTTTTGGTACAATGTTTTACCATCTGATGTAATGGTAAAATACATCTGGCCCGAAAAGAAAGTTGCTCGTGGCGATGAGCAAGTTACTGTGCTTGATTATGTTTATGTTCCAGATGTTCCGGGAACATATAACTATTCAAGAAATATGTCGACAGTCAATAAACCATGGACATGGGGTGGAATGATGAAACAACTCTCATCAACCGCAAGCAATCTAGTTGATGAAAATATTGAGTTCTTAGAATTTTGGTTAAAAGTTGATGCAAAATCCGAGGATGCAAAAATCTATATCGATTTAGGAAAAATAAGCGAAGACGTAATTCCAAACGGTGTACTTGATACAGAAGATAAAAATAAAAATGATCTTATCGATAATGGTGAGGATAATGGTTTAGATGGAATGCTGGATGCTGCTGAACAAGCTTTTTCAGGTTCTACAGATGGTGATCCAAGCCATGATAATTTCTCTTATACGAATTCCGGATCAGCCCTGATGGCTAATTATGTTAATATAAATGGAACGCAGGGAAATGCAGCATTGACTGATATCGGTAGATTTCCTGATACGGAAGATTTAAACCGCAATGGATTTCTAGATCAATTAAATAGTTATTACCGGTATGAAATCCCATTAAGTACCGATCCGTTGAAAAATCCATACATTGCCGGTGGAGGAACGAATAATTGGTATCTATACCGCATTCCGTTAAAAGATACTTCTTTAGCATATGGAAATCCTAGTTTTTCTGTTGTTGAATATCTTCGACTGTTCGTAACGAATGCAACAGACACAGTTCATTTCAGAATGGCTGATTTTAATTTAGTCGGTAATCAATGGCAGAAAAAAGATTTAAAAGACAGCATTCTAGCGATATCAGTTGTAAACATTGAAGATAATTATCCGGCGTATCAAAGTCCTCCGGGAGTTCAAAGAGAAAGAGATCGTAGTCGTCCCGACGAAGAAATTTTTAGAAATGAACAATCGTTAAATTTAACATTAACTGATCTTCCGATGGGGCAATCGCGCGAAGCGATAAAATATCTTTTCCGTCCCCTTGATGTTTTTAATTATAAACAGATGAAATTATTCATCCATGGCGAGGAAAACGTTACAACAAGTTCCGTCTCATATGTTAGTGGAAACCAACAAAATGCCGATGTCTATTTCCGATTTGGAGCCGACACAAATAATTTTTATGCTTATAAACAACCCATAACTCCCGGTTGGAATGAAGTAAGTATACTTTTCAGTGAATTGACTGCACTGAAAGATGCTCGCGATACTACACAAATTACTGCTGAATTTGTCCAAAAAGTTGCCGGGCAAGAAAACCAATTTTATGTTGTGAAAGGAAATCCTTCTCTTACCGCGATTAAATTTTTATCAGTTGTTATTGTTAATAGGGCGACGGGGGCTATTTCTGGGCAAGTTTGGGTGAATGAGCTTCGTGTAATTGGAGCCGATGATACGCCGGGCTGGGCTTATAGTTTTGGAACTTCTCTAAAACTTGCAGATCTGATGAACATTAATTTTAATATGAGTCAAACCGATCCTTACTTTCATCGTTTGAATGATCGGTTCGGTTCGAGGGTTGATGCTAAAAATTGGAGTATGTCAACGGATGTTAATGTCCTAAAATTTCTTCCGTTTGATATGCCCGGAAGTAATTTGAGAGTTACTTATTCAAGGACAGAGGCTCTTGGTAAACCACTTTATTTCCCAGGTACGGATATTCGAGTTGAGGAATCGATCAGAAAGTCGAAGTATAAGACAGCTGAAGAAATTCAGGCTGAATCACAAACTTTTTCAACTTCAGATTCGTGGAATATCTCCAACATCAAGTTGAATATTCCTTCAAATTATTGGTTAATACGTGATACTTGGAATGCCATCTCTTTCAATTTTAATTATAATAAGGCTTTCAGCAGAAATCCAACCACGCTTTCTCAAACAAGTTGGATTTGGAATGCTTCGGCAAACTACTCTCTTCAACTTGGAAATGATTACTTCTTTTATCCTTCAAGCATCCCGGTGTTGGGAACAGTACTCGCGTTGATGAGTGATTACCGTAACGCAAAATTTTATTATACTCCTCAGTCTATCGCGTGGAACGTTTCTGCAAAACGAAACCGGAACATCAATGTTACAAGACCACAACGGAACAGCGAATCGAAAACAATTGTTTCAAGAGACTTTACTTCTTCGCGAGGATTTAATTATACTTGGAAACTTACTGATAACGGTTTCTGGAATATTGGAACAACCTATAATGTAGATATCGCTTCAACGCTTTCGTATCTTGAAACTGATGCTTACAACAACCAAAGAACGGAACGCGAAATCTGGAAAGACATTTTAGGCGGTGTTATTTTTGGGAAAGATTATTCTTACAAACAAGTTTTTGATTTCAAGACTTCTCCTCGGCTTCCTTCATTCTGGGATTTGAAAAATTTTTTCACCTTAACTGCTGGTTATGGTGTTACATATCAATGGGATAATGATTTTAGACAGGTTGAACTTGGAAGGCGTGTTGGTTATTCCAACAGAATTAATTTAGGATTTTCGTTGAAGCTAAAAGCACTTGCAGCTCCGTTATTTAAAGAAGATGAGAGCAAGAATCAACAAAAAACTACGGCTGCTGTTTCTCCCACAAGAACTAGAAATTTTGATGAGGGCAATCAAGATGCTCAGAAAAATGATCCAAATTTAGTAATTCCAACATTAGCTAAAACTGATTCAACCGTTTCTGTGGATACTTTGGCCGGCAGACCAACTGCAATAACTAAGGCAGTTTATTTTTTAAAAACCTTGGCAAGAACGCTCTTCTTTGATTATGAAACAATAAGTGTCGGTTTCTCTAATGACAATAGTTCTTCATCAAACGGTATTCTTGGGAAAAGATCAGGATTTAAGAATTTCTGGGGATTGAAATACAATGCGAATGAAGGTCCTTCACGATTATACATGATTGGTCTCAATAATAGTGTTGGTCCAAGAGCACCAAATGGAGACTTATCTGATAATTATAGTCAAAGGAATTCAATTGATTTAAAAACCTCCCGTCCTTTGTGGGAAGGCGCTCGTATAGATTTGAATTGGAAGACCGGTTGGTCAATGAATAAAACTACATCCCTTCGATCTGATGAAAATGGAATTACTAGTATTAAGAGTATTTCTTCTTCCGGAACGCTTGATAGAACCTTCTTCTCGCTACCACCAACTTTCTTTTTGTCGATGTTTAAGAGTGGAATAAAACGTGTTAACGAATTATATGATCCAAAAGCAGCCAACAAGGGTGAAAATCTTTCTCAGGCGTTTATGCAGGGATTTGAAACTTTACCGCTTCTATCAAAGGTTGGTTTTTTAAAAAATCTTATGAAATATGTCCCACGTCCAAACTGGAGAATTACATGGGATGGTTTGGAAAAGTTTTCAATATTTAAAAGTTTCGCTAAACGTGTTAGTCTCGATCATGCTTATGGCGCTAATTATACAGAAGGATGGAGAATTGAACCGGATGGAAAACAGACAACATCCTCTCAAAAAATATCATACGGATTTTCTCCTCTCGTTGGTTTGAATCTTACTTTAAATTCATTCTGGGATGGTAACTTCTCCGGCAACGTTAAATACTCAACTCGAACTAATTACGACCTGAGTGTAACCACACAAAAAATCACAGAAACATTTTCTCGCGAAATCGGTGTTTCTTTAAACTATTCCAAGTCTGGCTTCGAAGTACCGTTATTCGGAATCGCTTTAAAGAATGATATTGAATTTAGTTTTTCATATTCAAACACGAAAAATTCAACCGTATTTTTCGATATGAATCAGTTTACAGAAGAGGGAACGCCTCAAGACGGAACAACGAGAACTTCACTTGAACCCCGAATAAAATATGTTATCAGTTCACGCGTTACACTCTCGGTATTTTACAAAAGATCATCCATTGCTCCAGAGGGAGCGGCAAGAGTTACCGCTTCAACTATAAATGAAGCCGGTTTGGATGTGAGAATCTCAATTACTCAATAATTTTTTAATCAACTTTGGTGCAATTTGGATATTGTTCAAAATCTTATCGAAATATTTTTACATCTTGATGTTCATTTAGGGGAATTAACTGCACAGTATGGAACTTTCACTTATGCTATTTTATTCTTTGTAATCTTTGCTGAAACCGGATTTGTCTTTACCCCTTTTTTACCGGGAGACTCACTATTATTTGCGATGGGAACATTGGCTGCGTTGGGAAGTTTAAATGTCTATTTTTGTTTTTTTCTTGTGGTTATTGCAGCTTTAACGGGTGATAACGTAAACTATTGGATTGGACACTTTCTCGGAACAAAAATTTTAAAACGAAGTTCCGGAAAAATGATTAAGAAAGAATACCTCGAAAAAACTAATGCGTATTTTGAAAAGTATGGCGGAAAAACTATCATCATTGCGCGCTTTGTTCCTATTGTTCGAACGTTCACTCCGTTTACCGCAGGTATTGGAAGAATGAATTATGCGAAATTTATTTCCTACTCCATCGCCGGAGCTTTATTGTGGAGCGGGTTACTTGTTTTTCTCGGTTTTTATTTTGGCAACCTTCCCTTCATAAAAGAAAATTTCAGCTTTGCTATTCTTGCGGTAATCTTAATTTCTATTTTACCAGCAATTGTTGAAATCATTCGAGCTAAATTTAGATCAAGTCCGGCAAAATAAAATTCAATTTGTACAGATGAATTAATTCGATTAAGTTTGATAGAATTTTTTATCAACTTACTTAGAAGTGAAGTATGGAAGCTGCAAAATCGGATCGTTTAATTTCGCTTGATGTTTTTCGGGGTATAACTATTATGGGGATGATTTTGGTTAATAATCCCGGCAGTTGGGGAACCATCTATCCGGCTTTAGAACATGCCGCATGGAATGGCGTAACCCCCACTGATTATATTTTCCCTTTCTTTTTATTTATTGTTGGAGTAGCTATTACTCTTTCTCTTACCAAACGGAAAGAAAGAGGTGACGATCAGAAAAAATTAGTGTTGCAGATTTTTAGAAGAGCAATAATGATTTTTCTGATTGGGATGGTGCTTCATGGATTCCCATATTTTAATTTGTCCACAATTAGAATCCCTGGTGTGCTTCAACGAATTGCTGTTGTTTACTTTTTTGCATCTTTTATATTTTTAAAAGCGAATTGGAAAACACAAGCATATATTGCCGGTGGATTATTAATCTTCTATTGGATGATCATGACTCTAATTCCTGTTCCCGGTTATGGTATGCCGAATTTATATATCCCAGTGATAACTGATGCTGCGGGAAAGGCGTTATTCGCACCAAATCTTTCCGGTTGGTTGGATAATCTTTTGTTACCTGGACATTTATGGAAACACACCAAAGTATGGGATCCTGAAGGTTTGTTAAGTACAATTCCAGCTATATCAACTGCGTTAAGCGGTGTTCTACTCGGAGCGTGGCTTAGAACGAACAATGACAAAACCACAAAAATTGTTTGGATGTTTGTCTTCGGTAATTTAGGAATTGTTCTCGCAACGATAGTTGATATGTGGTTTCCGATAAACAAAAGTTTATGGACAAGCTCATATGTTTTATTCAATTCCGGAATGGCTCTTCACTTTTTTGCACTCTGCTTTTGGTTTATTGATGTGAAGGGAATTACCTGGTGGACGAAACCGTTTGTGGTTTATGGTACGAACGCAATAACTGTCTTTTTCTTATCAGGCATTGTTGGAAGATTGATGGGATTAATTGAAGTTACTAATAACGCCGGAGTAAATGTAGATCTTCAATCATTTTTATATGAAAAATTCTTTTTATCATGGCTTGCTCCATTGCATGCATCATTAGCCTGGGCGCTAGTTTATGTTGTGGTTTGGCTCGGTTTAATGTGGATACTTTATGCTAAAAAGATTTTTATCAAGGTTTAGAGAAGAACTGAAATAAGAAAAATAAAAGCCGCAAAACTACATTGCGGCTTTTTTGTTTGTAAAGAATTCTGAAACCGATTTCCAATATTTTCTTCTTAATTGAAGCGAAGAGACAGCATCTGTTTTTATTTCGAGTACTGAGAAATTTTTAGCTGTTAAAGCATCGTTTAATCTTTTCTCAAAATCACTTTGTTTTTTAATAAGAGAATAATTCCCGTCAAATTCTTTCACAAAATTCTTGAATGATAATGAATGGGGCATCGTAAAAAACTGATCAAAGACTTTTTGATATTTTGAAATTGGAAGAAATTGAAAGATTCCACCACCATTATTGTTCACTAAAATTATTACTAAAGGAATTTTGTATTGCTTTGCAGTAAGAAGTGAAGTTAGGTCGTAGTAAAATGCCAGGTCACCAGTAATCAGTATCGTTGGGGCTTTTGAGACTGAAGTAATCCCCAATGCTGTTGAGGTTATTCCGTCTATTCCACTTGCTCCGCGATTGTGGAATACGGTAATCTTTTTATCAAAATTCGAGGCAAAGAAATCAAAGTCACGTACAGGCAAGCTGTTGGAAAGCATAATGTTTGCCCTGTCCGGAAGATTCTTTAATAATAAATTAATAGTTTTAGGTTCGTTCGGAAATTGAGAACTTGTGAAAAGTTCTTCTTTAATTTTTTCTGCTGCTAAGTCGACTTTAGATATAAATTCATGCCATTCTTTTTTCTCTTTTGATATCGCATCTGTTTTTTTTGAGTTCAACAACATCTTACAAAACTCGGTTGGTTTAATTGCCAACACATCCTTAGCACTGTTTGTTGGGTCAAACCAATCACCAAATTCGTTTATTAAATATTTCGGTGCTGAAGTTTTTTCAAGGAATTGCTCTAATCCTTTCGAAGTAATTGTTCTTCCAAAATGCAGGATCAAATCGGGAGAAAAGTCTTTTAAGAAAGGTTCCGAACGCAGTAAAGCATCATAATTGGCATTTACATTATTTTTAGAAAGTTTACCAAATCGTAGTTGAGATGCTCCATCTGCAAAAATCGGGAAACCGGTTTTATTCGCAACAGCATTGATCAACTTTGGAAAATCACCATTGAATTCATCCGGTCCAACTATGATCAAACCTTTGTTAGCTTTCAAGATTATTTTAATTAAAGTCTCTACTTTTTTTTGATTCACCTGTAATTGAAAGACCAATTCATCTTTGGTTTTATAATTCAATTCGAAATCAACCGGAATTCTATCTGTGTAGGTTTCAGGTTCGAAAGGTTTTTCAAAGGAGAAGTTAATGTGAACCGGACCTTTACTTTTAATTGAAGAAATTTCAAACGATTGTACGGCTATTTTTTTTATTAATGATAGTTTTTGTTTTGAAATAGAGGGGAGTCCCGCATCAACAAAAAAACGGATATGATTTGCATACAAATTTTTCTGGTTGATCGTTTGATTAGCGCCTCTGTTTATAAGTTCCGGCGGCCGATCTGCAGTACAAACGATCAATGGAATTCTCTGTTGATAAGCTTCAATTATTGCCGGATAATATTCCGCCGTGGCTGTTCCAGAAGTACAAATTAGTACAACAGGAGTTCCAGTTGCACGTGCAATTCCCGTAGCAAAAAACGCCGACGAGCGTTCATCGACAATATTTAAACATTTGAATTTTTTATTGTAGGCTGCAGCAAGCGTTAATGGTGTACTTCGCGAACCGGGTGAAATACAAATGTGCTTAACACCAAGTTTTGCAAGTTGCTCTAAAAAAATTGTAGCCCATAAAATATTTTTATTAACTTTTTTCATTAAACGCCGAAAGTATTGTCTTAAATTTTGTTTCAGTTTCTGCAAATTCACTCTCCGGATCGGAACCCTCAACTATTCCGCAACCTGCATAAACAAATATCGTGTTTTTCTTTATCAGTGCCGAACGGATTGCTACAATTAACTTTGCTGAGGATGGAGAAATCCAGCCGATTAATCCGGCATACAAACCGCGGTCAAAATCTTCAAGTTTGGAAATAAATTCCATCGCATTATCTTTTGGATATCCACAAACCGCTGGAGTTGGGAATATCTTATCAACTATGGAAAAGAATGAAGAATCGTTTTGCAATGTAGCCGTTATCTCCGTAGAGAGATGCTGTATTGAAGCCAATTTTTTAATCGTAGGAATGTTATCATACTGAACATTTGCAGTAGTGTTGTTTAAATTAGAAACTAAAAAATCTACAACAGAATTATGTTCTAGTCGTTCCTTATCAGACTTAAACAATTCATCTGCAAGTTGCTTGTCTTCTTCTGAACTGATTCCTCTTTTCCTAGAACCCGCAATAGCTTCTGTTCGTAAGGTTTTGTTTTTTAATTCAACCAGAATTTCTGGAGAAGCTCCGAGAAACACTGAATTATTTTTCTGGAGAAAAAAAATATTTGCAAGTGGATTTGCTCTTTTCAATCTACCTGGGAGTAGCTCAACGGGGATTGGTCCATCGGCTTCCAACGAAAATTTTCTTGCCAGAACGATTTTTGAGAACAAATTATCCTTGATTGCATAAAGAGCTTTTTCAATTTTTACTTTCCAAACATTCTGTTCTTCATTAAGATCAAAACTACTTTTGTAGCTGAAAGTTGATTCGTTTTTAGTTGAGCGGCTAAAGATCTTACTTAGTGAATTGCTGAATTCAGCAACAGAACTGTCAATACTAAACTCGGGACTTATAAAATCGTTGAATCGGCAAAGAAGAGATTCTGCATCAGTTTTTATAAGGAATTTTGGGATATAAAATTCTAGATTTTTAAAGTCAGTCCACTCCTCGCTTTGATTTGTGTCGTTAAATTTTACAGCAGTTATAAATAGTGGTAAGTCGTCAAATTTAGCTTCTTCAGTATTCAATAGTGGCACCGGAAATGTATTGAACTGCTTTTCAATATCGTTCCATCTTTTAACACCAGCAGATTCTATTGAAAAAATATTTCCAGTCGCTAAAATTTCTTCATTGTTCGAACACGAATAAAATCCATCTGGGGAATCTTTTAAAAGAGAGTCTAAATTCTCCCCTAAAAATTCATTTGGAAGGGCAAAACAAAAACTCAAAAACCGGTTTGAATTTTCATCTTTTGCTGTTCCCTGAATCTTGTTTTTTAGGAAAAATTCATACGAAGTTATTAATTGGTCTTGTGATAATTTCATTAAAAAATGGTAAATATTAAATCAAATATAAATTTCGGGGAACAACTTTCCAATAAATTACAGTAGCAGAACTAATATTCGATCGTCTTTAACGGAAAATATCCGCAATTAGGACGAAATTGATTTGAATCTATTGTGATTTGATAGGGTAGAAAGCATTTTACAAAACTTAATAACGAATTGCTTCAAATTCAGAACTAATAGTTATAATCTTCAACTTTTGAGATGCATTTGCGGCAGAATGTGTTTCCCTTGATATCAACTTCCTCAATCCCCGGCGAAGAATGCATAACACAATCCCAATCGATACAGTGACGTAATCCATAGCAATGACCAAGTTCGTGTAAAACTTCTTTAATTGTCCTTTCGAAGAGAAGGTTTTTGTTTGATATCCCCGAATAAAATTCTTCGTGTAAGCGGCACACGGAAAGAATAGCATGCTTGCCATTTAGTTGGGCTTCACCAAAAATAAAAGTCAAAACCGGGACGAAAATGTCAACGTCGGTTAATAAAATTATTTTCCCTTTATATTCATCTGTAAGGTGCATTGCTTCGGCAATTATTTGGGTTGAATAGTATTGTTCCCGTTCAATGGAAAAGAAGTTGTCCAGATTAACTTTTAGGTCGATGACATGGATTTCGGAAGAAAACCTTTTAGATAATTCCGTAACCAGGTTTTGTAACAGCAATGCGCTGTAAAATTTCAATGGAGCAATAAAAATATCCATCAATTCTCAGACTTACGTAGTCCGTATTTACTAATCTTGTTATAAAGGGTAACTCTGTCGATATCTAGTATTTGCGCAGTTCTCGAAATGTTCCAACTATTCTCATTTAAGATTTTGTTGATGTACTTTCTTTCCATTGAAGAAAGGGTTTTGGTGTCTCCGTCCAAATCAAAATTATTCTTTGAGACATGGAAGGGGAGATCATCAACGATGATGGAATTCGTTTTACCAACTACCATGGCGCGTTCGATCGCATTTTCCAATTCGCGGACATTCCCGGGCCAATCATAGTTTAATAGAAAATCCATTGCCTCTTTGGAAACAGTTTTTACCGGTTTGTTCATAACCGTTGAAAATTTATTTATAAAGAAATTAACCAGCAAAGGAATGTCATCTCTTCTTTCACGCAGCGGTGGGATAACGATAGTAAAAACATTTAACCGGTAGTATAAATCTTCTCTAAATTTTCCCGCTTTTACAAGTTCTTCGAGCGGTTCGTTGGTTGCAATGATCACCCTGAAATCGCTTTTTATTAATTCATTCCCCCCAACACGGTTAAATTGTTTTGTTTCGATAACTCTTAAAAGTTCGATTTGCATTTTTAATGAAATGGATCCAATTTCATCAAGAAAAATTGTGCCCCGGTCTGCCATTTCGAACTTTCCCTTTCTTTTAAATTGAGCGCCGGTGAAAGCTCCTTTCTCATGTCCAAACAATTCACTTTCAAGCAGCGATTCGGCTAATGCACCGCAATTCACCGGAATAATTGGAAAATATTTTCTGCTGCTGTTGATGTGAATTGCTTTTGCAACCAATTCTTTCCCGGTTCCGCTTTCACCTCTTATCATTACGGTTGTATCAGTATGAGCAACAGTGTGAACCAGTTCGTAAATCTTTTTCATCTGGAAACTTTCACCGATCAAATTATCAGGTTTGATAATTTCATCAATATTCTCTTTCAGCTGAGTGTTTTCGATTTTTAGAGCTTTTTGTTCAAGTGCTTTGTTTACAAGATGTGCTAACTCGTCAGGATCAACGGGTTTTGTAACATAATCATATGCACCGTTTTTTAAAGCGGTAATTGCGGTTGGTACTGAAGCGAACGCCGTGATGAGAATAATGAGAGCGTCTTTATCAATCGCTTTTATCTTTGATAACAAATCCAATCCGCTCATACCGGGCATTTTCATATCGACGAGAAGCAAATCGTATTTTGCTTTTTCATATTTAGTTAAAGCAATTTCCCCATCCTCTGCGATGTCAACAATATAATCTTCCTCCTCAAACCAATGGTATAGAGATTCTCGTACAATTTTTTCATCATCTACAATAAGAATACGTTCTTTATTGGCCATAAAACATCCTTTTAATTTCGATTATTCGTTTTGAGGTAACACTACTTTAAAGGTAGTTCCTTGTGTTGAAGTTTTTTCAACTTCCACATGTCCTTTATGATTTGTAACAATTCCATAAACTACTGCCAGTCCAAGTCCAGTACCGTTTGAAGCTTCTTTGGTTGAATAAAACGGTTCGAAAATATTTGGTAAATCTTTGTCTGAAATGCCTGTTCCTTCATCAATAATTCTAATTACGACATTGATTTTATCATTCGTTATTTTAATCACTATTTTGCCACCATGCGGCATTGCCTCAATGGAATTGATGAGCAACGACATAAGCGCTTGTTGGATTTTATGTGCGTTACAAAAAATTTCTCTCGGAATTTCTTCATATTCTTTTACCAAAGTTATTCCATGCATTTCAAGATGATGACGAATCACTGTAACGCTTTTATCAATTATTTTAACCAAATCTTCATGCGCAAATTCATCACGTTCACCGTGAGAAAAAATCAATAAGTCTTTAACAATTTTGCCGCAGCGTGCAGATTCATGCGAAATTAATTCAAGGTATTCGATAATTTTTGAGTACTCCGAATCTTTCTGCGTTGCTAGCAATTTTTTAGCAATTAATTTACTGTAGGTCAAAATGCCGGCAAGGGGATTGTTCAATTCATGGGCTACAGTGGCTGATAATTTCCCAAGTGAAGCAAGTTTTTCAATTTGGTTTACTTGGTTGTAAATGTTTTTTAACTCGTTTGTTTTTTCGGTAACTTTATCATTCAACGTCTCCGACCAATTTTTAATTTCCTTATAAGCTTCATCAAGTTTGGTTGACATCTCATTAAATCTTCGAGCCATTTGTCCAAGTTCATTTTTAGAATTTACTTCGATTTTATATTCCAAATTTCCATTCCCGACTTCCTCAATCCCTTTCGAAAGTTTTTTGATTGGTTTATTTACTAAAAAAGTAATAAACAATCCTGAAAAAAATGAAATTACAACGATGATCAGAATAGCCGTTAAGATGACTTCTCTTGTGCTGTTCTGAATAATTGAGTCAAGATCTTCGAGCGATACAACAACATCAAGTACGCCAAGAATACGAACATTCGGAGAATGGGCATGGCAATCTCCACTGGAACAATCGGGCTCATTTTGGATCGGGTTGATTAGTCCCAACACCCTTTTATTTTCAAAATTTTTATAAATGCGGATTTTGTTTTGTTGAGTTAAACTTTGGAGAGGGATAGTACTATTGTGGCAGACAATACAAGCTTCAGCATTGACATTTACTTTTTTTAAGATCTCGGAAGGATTGGTTGAAAAAATTATTAATCCTTGTTTGTTGTAAATGCGGATTTCTTCTACACCGCTTTCAGATCTTAAAGTTTTAATTATTTGATGGACATCTTCGCGTCTGTTTAAAAGCATACTGTAGCGCGTTGATTTTTTGATTAGATCGCTTATGTTGTAGGCGCTCTGAAATCTTGTTTCCGTTAAATAACTATCGAGATTATTAATTATGAAATAAGTATAAACCGAGAGAATGCTGAATAAAATACAAGAGATTGAAATTATCAGCCGGACGCTTAATTTATTTAGAACTTTTGTTTTCATATAATCCCGTTAAAGGGTAGTACAAAATTAGACATTACTCATTCTAATTACAATTGGATTGATGAAATATCTCTTGTTAAGCTGATGAATAGTGGGTGAAACTGAACCATTACTAAATATTGTTGAAACGAAATGATAGAGAGAACAAAGCTAACTTTATGGTCTTATAAGACTATTTAAAATGTTGATATATCTTTTATTCCCAACAAGTTGATCAAGAGTTTTTATTTCAGTCCCACCGTCATGCATCGTGTTCCCAATATTAGGATAACACGATTTGATTCCTTCGATAATTCCCAAAGCTTTTTGACGCATTTCATTCCATTTGTCTTCACATAAAATTCCATTTGATATATCATGTTGTGATGCGGTGATTATTGCGAACCATTTGTTGCTCGATGCATCATCCGGGGGATCGTTAACTTTATCATAGATTGATAAATCCATGGGAGCTGAAAGACTAACCGTTCCCCACGCGCCAAAAACACGGATTATGTCTTCACCGGTATGAATCGTTTTGCCACTATCGTAATGCATTACAGTATGCACTGAATCAAGAAAACAAACGAAAATCGGATTGATTCCTAAATAAAATGTATTATGATAAATTTCTTTTGCCACAAGACTATTTTTCAAATAGATTATCTTGTTATCGTATTTAATATTGCGCAATTTGTTATGAATAATTTTGGGAATCGTAACTTCATCAGCAAGATGAGCTTCTTTTTCAGTTGCAATATTTCCTATAACTTTGTCAAATGAACAGTTATCACAATCGAATTTATTATCGCACAATTTATATTCGACTACTTGCGAAGCCATCCAGATGCATTTTAAGTTTTCATAGTTACTACTTTGGTATCCACTACTGTTATTCATTTCATTCACTTAGAATTATTTTCTTTTGTGGTCTATTTTCATCATGTAACATATCTGTGTTCTCTTCCTCGTCAACAAAAACCGGAAAGTTTTTTACAATTAACCGGAAAGCGAAAACCGCCAGCACAACAAGCATCAGCGTTATACTTATTTCATCAAAAGAGGGGAAGTAGTTTACACCGGAGGAGGCTGCTAAACCGGTGACACTAACGTTTAATCGGTTCAATATCAATCCGGAAATAACTGAAACCGAAATGATATAAAGCCATTTTCTATCTTCTCTCAATTTCTTTTGAATGAGTAGAGAAAATGGAATAATTGTACCAACGATTATTTCCAAATAAAAGAGATATGTTTCCGTCGAAAGGATTGTTAAGTAAATCAGTTTTCCGGTAATAATAAAATCATAAATTTTTAAAAGAAATCCACCAACCAAAACAACAAGAACTACGAACGCAGCTCCAGATAAAATATCCATCTTTAAACCGGTATTTTTGAAACCTTCTTCCTTGGTAAATGCTCTTGTGGCTTGGTAAGATTCAAAAATGATCATTGATAATCCTGCAGCTATGCAAGAAATATAAAAGTGAACGGGTAGTAATGATGAATACCATAACGGATGCAACCTTCCCGGCACTATCAAATAAAGCGATCCGAATGAAGATTGATGAAGTGTTGAGAACAAAACTCCGGCAATCACTACTGGAATCGAGATTTTTTTAAGAATTTTTATTGGAGCTTTTAAGTTGAATTTCTCCAAAACCACCGGGGCGAATTCTAAAGTAAGAACAGTAGTGTAACAGATTATGCACCAGGTAATTTCAAACATCACCGAATGAATGTTCCACATCACCAACGGATGCCAGAAATTTTCCGGCCGTCCGAGATCAACTACAAGAAGACAAACTACAAGAGAATATCCAATGAAAGCAGTGAGGATTGCGGGTCTTACGAGCGGTTCATATTTATGAATGTTAAAGATGTGAACTGTTGCAGCAATTGTAAAGCCAGCAGCAGCAAGTCCCACACCCAGAAAATCGAATCCGATCCACAAACCCCAGGGAGCTGTATCATACAAATTTGTTGTAGCTCCAAGTCCACGAGAAAATCTTAGATAAGTTGAAAACAAACCTGCGGTTACAATAATCACCGAAATAACTTTCCAGAATGTAGGTTTCAAAATTTCGTTAGCCTTCATGATTCTTAATTTCCTTTGCGTGATTTTTTTCTTCAATAGCAAGTTGATTTTTTCTTTTAGTAAGCCAATACATTCCGGATAAAAACACCCCACCGACTGCAACAACTGGCGGAATCTTTTCCATAGCTCGCATTGTAAATTCCGGCATCGGTTCTTTGGGTAGCATTGGTGTATAACCTAACTGTTCGAAAGGAACGGAAGCAATAACCATAACGTGACCGCCACCAGCTTCATTTAGCCCGTAAATTTTTTGATAATATTTCTCTGGATGCTCGCTCAATCTCTTTTTTGCAATGAGAACAAGTTCTTCAATTTCTCCACATAACGTTGCCTCGGTAGGGCACACTTCTGCGCAAGAAGTTAATAATCCGTTTTTTATTCTGTCATCGCACAACGTACATTTGCGAACTCTTGGTTTTGTTGTTGCCCATTCATATCGAGGAATTTTATGTGGACAAGCCTGCATGCAGTATCGGCAACCAATACATTTTTCCGCATCGTATAGTACTGCGCCTGTTGCACTTTTAGAAAAAGCACCAACAAGGCAAGCCGATACACATGATGGTTCAGTACAATGCATGCAAAGTTTTCGTGCGAATTTTTTACCGTACTGCTCAACTGTTGTAAAGGTATTATTTGAAAGATGATCTTTTAAAAAATCTTTGTTTGTTGCAGGTAAATTATTTTTCTCTTTGCACGCTTGATAACAGGAACCGCATCCTATACAGAGTGTTTCATCAAAGAGTATTCCTTTTTCTTTTAGCATTTTTAGTCCAGATTAAAGTGAGAGAAAATCTTTTTCAAAATCAGCAACATTATTTTTGGAAAGTATGGTAAAAACATCTTTGGATAATCTACCCCCATCATACATCGTTGTTCCTACAGTTGAAGTATCTAATAGATAATTATCAATAAAACGTTTCAGTTTGGAAAATTCATTATTCAACCAGACTGAGGCATGCTTTCCTTTAAATATATTATTGAAATTTTCAGAAAAATCATTTGGTAATATTTGTACTCCCCATTGTTTGTAAGGATCGGAGATTGTTTTACCAATAATATTTGTATTGACAAATTTTACTTCTCCACTAACCGGAGATAGAAATTTTACATCGCTATTACCATATGTCCCTTCAAATAGTACGTCTCCGCGATGAAGAAATTCACCTTCCATAGCACATTTAATAAGGGATAGTTTCCCCAGTGCCGTATTTGCGAAAGCATCAATCCCGATTTTTAATAATCCATGTTTATCTTTTTGAAGCCAGGTATGTCCTTTTGATAAAAATATATTTGATGGAATTATGAAACTATTCTGATCAAACAATGCTAAATCAACTGGCTGATAAGTAGGCGCAAACGCCGGATGATATTTCCCCTGAACTTTCAATACAATCAGATCAACTGCAATGAAAAGTAGAAATGCCGCCAGAACAAAAATTGCAACCATGTTCGTAACCTATTAATGTGATTCAATGTTTAAGTAATGTTTTATTTTTGTGAACTTGGGTTTGAGTCCTTAACGGCTTTATCAATTTTTATCTCTGATCTTTCCTCACTATGTGGTTTCCCACCATCATACATAGTTTCGCTTACAAGACTGATTGTAGGGTCGAATTTTGAGGTGTACGATTTTCGAATTTTATTCTTCTTTACTGAGCCGGATGCCAGTGGATCGATAACGAGTCTGACAAGTAGATCAACTCCCACAAAAACTAAAATGAGTACTAATAAAAACGTAATCATGATCATCTCCTTTTGATGTTTTATTTATTTCATGTGATGGTTAAGACTCAATTAACATACCATCAATGTAAGATTTTTGCACTCTTCACTATCTCTTTGAATAAAAAAGGGTTACAGTTTTTATGGAGAATTGTTATACAGTACTGAAGTGAAAAAGTGTAAAAAAACTCATCAACACGGTGTTGAAAATATCGTCAGAAAAAATTTCTGCTAATGCAAGATAAATGACAAATATTCAATTGATAATTGTTAATCAGATTTGATCAGCATCAATTACTATTTACAAACTATGTTGAACCAATAAAAATTGAAAATCATTATTTATTCTCTGTCCTTAAAAAATGATGAATTAATTTCCACTATTGGGAATTTTCAACACACATTTAAGTTTTAGAAATTAATATTTCCCTCTATAACTATATAAGAAATCACAAATTATCGAGATTCCTTTTCGTAATAACGCCTTTTTATGCATGGCATAATATTGTATTTAAAATTGCAATTGATTTTTTTATCTCATTGAAAATTTAATCTACATCTTGAAAGGAATATAATATGTCTGGTACAAGCCGCCGTGATTTCCTTAAAACCACAGCAGTTATTGGAGCAGGAGTTGCAGGACTTTCGAACTCTACAAAAGCTGCACCCAAAAATATTCTATCTGAAGATAGACTGGGAGTATTAGTCGATACTACTGTTTGCGTCGGTTGCAGAAATTGTGAATGGGCTTGTAAATCAGCCCATGACTTACCAGCTGGAGAACTTAATTCATATGAAGACCGAAGTGTTTTTAATAAAAAAAGAAGACCTGGCACTGAGGCTCTCACCGTTGTTAACGAATATCCTGCCGAAAATAATTCCAATTTACCGGTTGATGTAAAAGTACAATGCATGCACTGTGATCACCCGGCATGTGTTTCAGCTTGTATTGTCGGTGCTTTTTCAAAAGAAGAAAACGGTTCCGTAATTTGGGATACGAATAAATGTATCGGATGCCGTTATTGCATGGCTGCTTGTCCTTTTCAGATACCAGCATTTGAATATGATAAAGCAATCAATCCCTTAATTATGAAATGTGATTTTTGTTTTAACAGAACTAAGGAAGGGAAGCTGCCCGCGTGCGTAAATATCTGTCCGGTGGAAGCGCTAACATATGGTCCACGGAATGAACTTGTAAAAATTGCCCGCGAAAGGATTAAAAGAAATCCCGAGAGATATTTCAATCACATTTTTGGTGAACATGAAGTTGGCGGAACAGGGTGGATGTATCTTTCAAGCAAGGATTTCAAAGAACTTGATTTCCCGAAACTTGGGACAAATCCGGCACCTGGTGTCTCTGAATCAATTCAACATGGAATATTTGCATACTTTGTTCCTCCGGTTTCGTTGTACTCATTATTGGGAGGTATTATGTGGATAACAAAACATCGCAAGGAAATGGAAGAGGAGGAAAAATTATGAGCCACGAATTTGTAAATCCTGCCCCTGTAAAACATAAATATTTTACCCCTGGTGTAATTGTGTTAATGATAATTGCCGTAAACGGAATTGTGTTTCTTATGGGGAGATTTTTCTTTGGACTCGGTTCTGTTACAAATCTAAACAACCAGTTTCCATGGGGATTGTGGATTGGTGTTGATGTCGCTGCCGGTGTAGCTCTTGCAGCAGGCGGTTTTACAACCGCAGCACTCGGACATGTGATGCACAGAGAGGAATATCACGCGATCGTTCGTCCCGCACTGTTAACAGCGATGCTAGGATATACTTTTGTAGCAATGGGCGTGTTCGTTGATATTGGAAGATGGTATTTCATTTGGCATCCTCTTATTATGTGGAACGGAAGTTCTGCACTGTTTGAAGTTGGTATTTGTGTAATGATCTATCTGACGGTTCTTTATATCGAATTTCTCCCGGTAATTACAGAACGATTTATTGGCAAAGTTCGTCTTCCTGGATTTCTTTCCGGTTTAAACAAAATTGTAGATAAACTTCTTAGATTAATAGACACCGGTCTTTCAAAAACGATGTTCATTTTTATTATTGCCGGAGTGGTTCTTTCAACACTTCACCAATCATCTCTTGGAACGTTGATGGTGATTGCCGGACCGAAGATGCATCCGTTGTGGCAAACGCCAATACTTCCATTATTATTTTTGTTATCGGCAATAAGTGTTGGATTTCCAATGGTAATATTCGAATCACTAATAGCATCGCGTTCACTCGGATTAAAACCGGAGATGCACGTACTTTCAAGATTAGGTTCGATGATTGCACCACTTCTCGGTGTTTATCTTGCTTTCAAACTTGGCGACATGTTTATTAGAGAAACTTTTGTCTATTTAAAAGAATTCAATACCGCAAGTGTGATGTTTACTATAGAACTTTTGTTCGGAGTTATTATTCCGTTACGAATGTTTTTATCACCGAAGGTTTTAAAATCACCTCTCTTTCTTTTTATTGCATCAGCATTAGTGGTGTTTGGAGTTCTCTTAAATCGGATTAATAATTTTGTTGTTGCTTATACACCTCCGTATGCAACTGAATCCTACTTCCCATCGTTTGGAGAAATATCTGTTACTGTTGGATTTGTTGCAATATTAGTTCTTCTGTATAGATTTTTTGTGCTGAATTTCCCGGTGATCAGTTTACCTGGTACAGGTACAGCGCAACCTACTAAATACACAATCAAAGGGGCAAGAAAATGAAAAAAGGATTATTAATTTTTTTCGTGTTTGCAATTTCATTCCCACTGTCAGCACAAAACAATATGGGAAAAGATCATGCGAAGTCAAAGCTCAGTTGCAAAACTTGCCATACTTGTGATGTGCCTACAAAAGATGATCCATGCCTGGTTGCTTGCCCGCGAGAGAAAATGAAAACGGTCTATGAATCACCCGATAAAACTGTTGAAGTTGTAACGCTAGGAGAACTTTCAAAAAAATATTTGCCGGTAATGTTTACACACCGTATTCATGCAGAAATGTCTATCATGTCAGGCGGTTGCGAAACTTGTCATCACTATAATACAAGCGGTCCTATCCAACCGTGTAAAAATTGTCATCAAACGTCGCGTAATAGAAACGACATCAGTAAACCTGATCTCGAAGCAGCTTATCATCGCCAGTGTATTACCTGTCATCGTGAATGGAGCCATGACACAAATTGCACATCTTGTCATGCGTTAATGACCAACAAAAAAGATTACAAAAAGGAAGAAGCTGCAAAGAAGAGTGTCAGCAAGGTTCATCCGGCTTTGATTGAACCGGCAAAAATCGTCTTCGATACAAAATACGAAAAAGGAAAAATGGTAACCTTTTTCCATGATGATCACACAAAGAAATTTAAGATAGAATGCACGAGCTGCCACAAAAATGAAACGTGTTTAAAATGTCATGATAAGAGTAATGTTTCAGATGAAAAGTTAAAGATTATTAAAGCCAGTAAAACTTTAAGTGAACATCATAAGAAATGTTTCACCTGTCATAAAGATGATAAATGTTCAACCTGCCATCTCAGTAAGCCGGCAGATCAATTTGATCACGCAAAGAAAACCGGTTGGACACTTAACAAGTATCATATAAATTTGTCATGTGCAAAATGCCATGGTTCAAAAATTCCTTACATTAAACGTGACACTACTTGTACAAGTTGTCATAAAAATTGGAATGGTGAGAACTTTAAACATTCGATCACCGGTCTGCAATTGGACGAAACGCATTTGCAGCTGGGCTGTGAAGATTGTCATCTTGAAAAGAATTTTGCAGTTAAGCCGGTTTGTACAAACTGTCATGAAAATTTTGTTTACCCGAAACAAAAACCGGGAAAAACGTTGAGTGGAAAATAATTTCATGAATAAATTGAAATGACGTATAAAGTAATGTTTCAGAAAATCGGATTTCGTTTAGTTTTTGCTGTTGCACTTACTTCACTCACCATAATTGGAGTGTTTGCTTATTTTAATGTGCAATCACACAGCAAAAGCCTTTTGCTTGAAGTTGAACGGCACGCAAATCAACTTGGTGAAACGGTTATATCAAGTACTCGATTTGATATGATGCTGAATCAGCGGGACCGAATTCAGCAAGTGATCAATTCGATAGGCACCCAGCCACAAATCCGTGATGTACGCATTCTTAATAAAGTTGGTGAAGTTATTTATTCTTCCGATTCAACTACAATCAATCGCATGGTGGATAAAAAAACTGAAAGTTGTTATGCATGCCATTCTGCAAACGCACCGTTAGAAAAAATATCAATTACTGAAAGAACAAGAATTTTCCGGATGCATCCCGACTCAAGCCGGGTAATTGGAATAATCACACCTATCTATAATGAAAAATCTTGCTGGCAGGCTGAGTGTCACGCTCATCCGAAGAACCAGAAAGTGCTTGGAGTTTTAGATGTAACTATTTCTCTCGCCGATGTTGATAAAACAATTCAAAAAAGTGAGTTGGAAATTGTTGTGTTTGCGATCGTTGCAATTCTCGGTGTTGGACTTCTCATTGGATTTTTTGTACGCCGCTGGGTTTCACTTCCTGTAAATAATTTGCTTGGCGCCACAAAACAAGTGAGCATGGGAAATTTGAACTATTCAATAAAAGACATGGGCGAAGATGAAATAGGAATGCTTGCTCGCTCATTCAATAATATGACAAAGAAACTTTCTGAAGCGAGAATGCAGCTCTTCCAATCTGATAAGATGGCCTCCCTTGGGAGACTTGCAGCCGGTGTTGCTCACGAAATAAATAATCCGCTAACCGGAGTTTTAACTTACAGCAGTTTTCTTCTCAAACGAACACAAGACAATGCTGAGTTTCAGGATGATCTTAAAGTAATTGTGCGAGAAACTTTGCGGTGCAGAGAGATTGTAAAAAGTCTTCTCGATTTTGCAAGGCAAACGGTTCCTAAAAAAAATAATGCCGACATCAATGAAATTATTGATAAATCGGTAAGTGTAATTGAAAATCAACTTTCACTTAACAAAGTAAAACTGATTAAAGAGATTGATAAATTTCTTCCCAAAATTACGGTTGATGCAAACCAAATACAGCAAGTGTTTATCAATCTTTTTGTAAACGCTGCCGATGCTATTGGAGAAAACGGTGGAACGTTGAAGGTGGTTACTCATCAAATATCACTCTCTCCCTACGGACTTGCCCAAATAAAAAAAGCAACTTGTCCAAAACGACACAGTCTAATCGATAACGAATTTAAGATTGGTGGATTTCCTTCTCTAAAAGTAAAAGTGGTTTCTGATAACAATGAAGGGATCATTCATCTTGATCCGGTTTACGGAAAACACAGGAATGTTTTTGATCTCGGCTTTCCAATCGCGAAAGATGCAAAATATGTTTGCCCGGATTGCAATAGCTCTTTAATTCTGCAAGAAAAAAATTGCCCCGATTGCAGCTCGCCAATTCTTGGTTTCGACACCAATGGGCAGGGAATTTATGAAGTTTGTTCTTCCGAGAAAAATAATTGGGAACGATGGGAATTTGTTGATTCTGCAGGGCTGAGTGAATATATCGAAATAAAATTCTCTGATACAGGCTCAGGAATAAGTAACGAAGATCTTTCAAAAATTTTCGAACCTTTCTTTTCTACTAAAGGTCAGAAGGGAACAGGGCTTGGGCTGGCGGTTATTTGGGGAATAATTGATAATCACAATGGAACCATAACCGTAGAGAGCGAAGTGGGAAAAGGAACGACATTTATTATCCGGCTTCCGCTCGCTCAGCAAAGATAAGATGAGATGATGAATACTACTGCCACCATATTAGTAATTGATGACGAACCGGTAGTTGAAGATGCGGTGATAAAAATTTGCGCGTTAGATAACTATTCAGTTGAGGTGGCGGCAAATGTTAAATCGGCAATCGAAAAAATATCGAGAAATTATTATCCGATAATTGTTTGCGACATTATGATGCCTGACGGTGATGGATTTCAAATTTTAGATGAACTGCACAATAGAAGTATTGATAGTTCCGTAATCATGACGACGGGATATTCAACAGTTGAGAATGCTGTTAATTCGCTTTACATGGGTGCGATTGATTTTATTCCCAAACCGTTTACCGTTGATGAGTTATTGAATTCTGTTTTTAGAGCAAATAGATATCAGCAAATAAAAAGCAGACAAAAATCTTTTTCAATGCAAAATCAAAATGTGGAATTACTTTATGTTAATTGTCCGGTAAAATATCTGCGACTTGGTTACGCAAGCTGGATGTTTGAGGAACGAGATGGTTCTGTATTGATAGGCGTTTGCGACCTTTTTCTAAAAACAATCGAGACTGTTCAAGAGATAGAATTACAACAACACGATGAAGAAATTATTCAAGGAATTAGTTGTCTCTCGATTGTTTCTACCGATGAAAGAACACATAAAATGCTTTCGCCGGTTTCAGGGAGAATTGTTGAAGTAAATGAAAACGTCAAAATGAATCCAAGCTTAATTGAGAAGGATCCATACTTTGAAGGCTGGATCTACCGGGTAATTCCGGCGAATATTGAATTTGAAAAAAAACATTTGATCATGTGCAGTTCGGAACTGCTTTAATGTCTATGAAAAAACTAATACCAATAAATTCTGAGGAGATATAAAATGCCATTATTAATACTTGCAGTCGTAATCTTCATCATTGCGGATATTTTAATCCGTATGTTCGGAAAGCGTTTAACCGAACAAAAGTTGAAGAAAGAACGCGAACTCGTTTTACAGGAAAGTCTAAAATTAGATTTTACCAACGAAGCGAAGACTTTGAAAAGAGCTGAAGTAACCTACCCTAAAGCGAAAATTCTTTGTGTTGACGATGAGGAAGTCATCCTAGGGAGTTTTAGAAAAATTCTTGTCCTCGACGGTTATTCAGTTGATACTGTGGAGACCGGCCAGGAGGCTCTTGGGCTTATTCAAAAACATCATTATGATTTTGTGTTTACTGATCTTAAAATGCCGTTGATGGATGGAGTTGAAGTTACAAAATCGGTAAAACACATGCGTCCCGATATTGATGTAATCATTATTACAGGTTATGCTTCTGTTGAAACCGCCGTTGAAACAATGAAATACGGAGCGATGGATTATGTTCAGAAACCTTTTACAGAAGACGAATTATTAGCATTCGTTAAAAAGTCTTTGATCAAACGACAGGACAAAATTCAAAAACAATTAAAACCAAAAGTTCATATTACTCATTTGTCAGCGGCAGATGATTTCACGAGAGGAGAATTCTCTATTCCCGGTGGAGTCTTTATCGCAAAAAATCATACATGGGTTAATATGAATCAGGAAGGAATTGCGAAAGTAGGTATTGATGATTTCGCAAACAAACTAATCGGAAAGATTGAAGCCCTTGAACTTCCAAACCTTGGAATGAATATCAAGGCGGGACAACCATTGTTTACTGTTAAACAAGGAATCCGTAGTGTTACATTTCTGTCTCCAGTCAGCGGAAAAGTTTCTAAAATAAATACGCTTCTGGAACAAAATCTTTCAGCGCTAACAATTACTCCATACGAAAGAAATTGGGTTTGCGCCCTTGATGCTGAAAATCTTGATAATGAGATCAAAGAACTTCAGATTGGAAAATCGGCAGTTGCTTTTTATCAGGAGGACATCGATCGTTTCAATATCATGATGAAAGAACTTATCAGAACTGAGAAGAAAGAAGGGGAGTATGTTGAAGAAAGTCAACTTTACATCGGGCAGCTTGAAAAACTTTCTGATGTTAATTGGGAAAAAGTAGTTGCCGAATTTTTTAGAAGATAAATATAGGAGCGGGGAACAGGGGAATGATTAAATAAGCAAATAGTTCAATAAAAAAGCGTCACAGTGTGACGCTTTTTTTTACCCTAAATTTATCAAAATCTATAACTGAAAGTCACTAACATTTTATCACTAGAAATGTCCTGGAAAATTCTTGATAAATTTGTTCCGTAATTATCCCCGTAAGTTTTCCACCAACCATGAGCATAAGCAACATCAATTGCAAAAGTTTCGTCTGCTAAAAAGCCTACACCACCGGTCAAATATTTTTTACCAAAATTAGATGGATCGCCTTTGTAAGGAGAAGGCTGAGAGATAAATCCTCCGCGAACCCGAATTCCAACTTCCGGAATTGTGTACTCAACGCCAATGTTAATGGTTGCTACAGCCCTAAGAAATTCTTTGATATCTTTATCCAAACTTGCAAGATCAGTGGCCAAAATACCTTTCGGATTACTAAATTTTGTTTGAGAATAATCAGTAAGATTAGCCTCTGCCGAAACAATTAATCCTTTTACATTGAACGAAACGGCACCGGTAAAAGCAAATGGGGTTGTGATATCATATTCAACTTTATCGCTATAGGTACTTTCATACTGTGCTGCACTAAATTCAGAGGTTGCGTTAAAATCATACGCCTCTTTGATTGTAAATGTTTTGGGGAATTGAATTGTAGCGCCGAAGCGGGCAAATTTTGAAAGCTGATACATCGTGCCAAGTTTTAGATCCCAGCCACTTAATTCCCAATCAATAATATCGTTTCTATAAAAAGTGATGAAATTTTTTGTTGAAGAATTTCCGGGAGCCGTTTCAATTGTATCATAAATTCCCTTGGTATCATCTTCGTAAAATTCTCTATTACTTTTGAAACTGCCTGAGTTTACATTCAGTGAACCACCAAAATATAAATTTTTTGAGATCTCCATTGCACCTGAAAATGTCCAACTCTCTAATCCACCTTCTTGCAAGGTTGTTCCACTCTGGTTCAAATTTCCTTTAATTACATTAACTTTTCCGTTATCATCTGTTAAGTAGAGGTCATAAGGCACGGAACCTTTTGTTGCTAAATATTGGATCATTGAATTATTCCCAATATTAAATCCGTCAAACTTTGTGGCAGATGTAAAATCTTTAGTTTTATTGTATGCCATTCCAAAAACTAGACTTCCGCGCAAGGTTGGGAATGGGAAGGCAAAGCTAATCTGATTAAAGTTGGTAGCGCTGCTTGAGTAGTTCATTTTATTATTAAACAATGTAGCATCGTTATTAAAATTGAAATAGTCCAATCCACCAGCAACTTCTAATCTTTTCATCAATCCCAAACCAGCGGGATTAAAATACATCGCAGAACCGTCATCACTGATTGCACTATAAGCGTTTCCCATTCCTAATGCTCTGGCCCCCACACCAAGCCCGCTTTCCGAAAGCCGTAAAGCATCACCGATTGTTTGTGCTTCTGTAATGGTAATCAGTATTACTGTTAGAAAAAATATTTTAATAAATTTCATATTATTTATCTCCTTGGAGTATCGGAGGATCTGCCTCCGTCATTATTTCTTGTTTCGCGTGAATTAGAAGAATTTCCTCTTTCTTTTTTCGGTGGAGTATTTTCTGTTTTCTTTGATGAAGCATCTTCACCGGTTGTAGGTTGAGAAACTGATGGTGGAGGAGTATCAATTACAGGAGGATTCGTTGGACGATCAACATCAGGTAGTCTTGGTCTTTCTGGATTTCCTCTTCTGGGTTCAGCATCGTTTCTCAATTTTTTTGCTTCATCCTTCCGTTCTTTTAATATAGGTGCAAAAGTTGTTGGGGGAGGAATTGTGTACCACCAGGGAGTATCATAATAAGGTGCATAGTAACAATCTTCATAATAGGAATCTGATCCTTCACTTTTATCTTGCGAAGGAAATTCGATGTCCGGTGTCCAGATAATAGTGTAGCAACCTTGAAAACCAAATAAAAGCACAACAAAAGATAGAAGTTTTATTGCTTTCATAATTATCTTCTCCGGTCTCTAGAACCGCCTCCGCTGTTGTTGCTTCTAGATGGAGCTGAAGATGATCTTGGTGAAGAACCGCTGCTATTGCTTCTAGGAGCTTCATATCTCGGTTGTGAAGATTCTCTTCGCGGAGTAGAATAACTTTCTCTTTTTCTTTCTCCGGAACTTTCTCTACTCGGAGATGTTGATTCTTGTCGTCTTCTTTCAGTATCCACGTTTGGCGAATCACTTCCGGTTCTATCCGGTTTAGTTGTCCTTACCTCTTCCGGATTAGAAGTTTCAGTAGGTCTATCTCTTCTAATAATTTCCCGGTTTCTATCTGATGGTCGATCTGAATTTCTTTTTTCCTTTACTGCATCTTGTACTTCACTTGAGCGTGTAGGACGATCGGTTGAAATAATGGTTCTGTCTCTACCTGAATTGTTAAGATCGCGATTACGAGGTACCGTGCTCGTTTCTCGGGTTCTTTCCAAAACATCACGTCTTAAAGATTCAGTTCTTTGTCTGTCTTTTGAAATGGATGTTTGAATGAGGTTTCTGGTTGCTCTGTCACGCAGCGTTGTGGTTCCTCTTCCTCCGTCATTATTTCTTAAGCGGTAAGCTGTGGTGGTTCTTTCTTTATAAATTGATCCGCCGCCATTCCAATAAGAATTGTTGTAATAGCCTCCATAATAATAGCTATCATAGTAATATGGGGAATAGTATGCAATGACCGGAATAGCCGGATAATATCCGTAATACCATGGGTCGTAGCAGAAGTTATCCCAATACGGACCGTAAGAAAATCCGATTGAAAAGGTCGGGTAATAGTTATGCCACAAATATCTTCTGTAGCCAGGGTAATAACCGCCATAATAGTTGTTTATAACTACATCCGATTCACCATCGGAGTAAGTCTGAGAATCATTGTCGGAATAATCGTCATTCCGGTCGTGATCTCTCGAATATTCATAATCGTCTCTGTGACGGTCACGAAAATCAACTTGCGTGTAACATCCGTAAACTGAGCATATCGTTACTATGATTGCGATTGGTAAAAAATATTTTTTCATGGCAAATTTCCTTTTACTTCTTGCAAAAATTTAGCAAATATCGAGCCTAAAAAAATAGGCTAAAATTGAGTGGTAGAATGGAATGCATTTATAACTGTACACAAATTAAGGCAGATTTGTTCAATTGTATGCACAGATGAATTCGATTTGTGGAATTAATTTATTGCTCCAACCCGTAATCTTTGATCTTTCTATAAAGAGTTGAGAGTCCGAGGTTGAGTTGCTTGGCAACTTTGTCTTTGTCGAAATTGTTTGTCTCGAGTGATTTAAGAATAAATCCCCGTTCAACTTTCTTAATAAAGTCATCGAGTGAACCTGGTTTTTCGGGGATAAGCACATCTTTTAACAAGTGCATCGATTGCGGAAGATCTTCAATGGTAATAAATTCACCTTTTGCAAAAATAACTGCGCGTTCAATAATATTTTCCAACTCCCGCACTTCGCCTCTCCATTCGTAATGGAGCAATGCACGCATAGCGGCACTTTCAATTCCTTTTACATTCTTACCGATTTCTTTCCGGTATTTATTAACAAAGTGATCGGCTAAAATCGGAATGTCTTCCGGGCGCTCTTTTAAAGAAGGAAGATTTAATTCTACAACGTTGAGACGATAAAAAAGATCTTCACGGAATTTCCCCGATGCCACTTCGTTTTGCAAATTTTTATTTGTTGTTGCTACAAAACGGACATTAATAGGTATTGAATAAGTTGTTCCAACAGGAGTAATTTCTTTTTCCTGAATAACACGTAAAAGTTTTACCTGCAATTGCAAAGGCATTTCGCTAATTTCGTCAAGGAATAACGTTCCACCATCGGCTGCTTTTAAGTATCCCTCTTTATCGGATATGGCGCCTGTAAAAGCTCCCCGTTTATGTCCGAAGAGTTCGCTTTCGATCAAGTTTTCCGATATGGCTCCGCAGTTTACGGCAACGAACGGTTTATTTTTTCTTTTGCTGTTGAAATGAATAGCGCGTGCGACAAGTTCTTTCCCGGTTCCTGAGTTTCCGGTAATTAAAACGGTACTTTCGGTTTCTGCCACCGTTTGGATCATCTCGAATACTTTATTCATGGCGTGAGATTTACCGACAAGTTCTGAAAAATCGTAATTCCGTTGAACTTCTTTCCTTAAAAGTTGATTTTCTAAAATCAGATTCTTCATATCGAACAAGCGTTTAATCTTAATGAGAATCTCATCGAACTCAATGGGCTTTAAGATATAATCTTGTGCACCATTACGTAACGCTTTGATTGTAGTCTCCAATGATCCATACGCCGTTATCATAATTACCAGAGTCTGCGGAGTAATCGTCGAAATTTTTTCCAGAAGTTCCGTCCCCTTCATCATAGGCATTTCGATATCAGTTATAACTAAATCGTAATAAGAACTTAAAATTTTATCGTATGCAACTTTACCGTTTTCAGCTTGTTCAACTAAATATCCCTCTTTTTCAAGAATGAAGGAGAGGGAATCATTTATATCTTTTTCGTCATCAACAACTAGAATTTTCGCTGGCATTTGAACCTTATAAAATTAAATTAAGAGGAAAGTTAATAATGAAAGTTGTTCCTTTTTTGTAGTTACTCTCCACTTTAATATCACCGTGAGAGCTTTTTATTATTCCGTAGCTTACCCAAAGTCCAAGCCCCGTTCCTTTTCCTTCCTTTTTAGTTGTAAAGAAAGGTTCGAATACTTTTGTTAACGAGGTTTCCGGAATTCCTATTCCGTTATCTTCAAAAATGATTTTGATATTTGCATCTTTTATGGAAGTACTGACTTTTATAAAAGATTCCTCATCACTTTTGTATTTTTCTTTTTTCTCAGCGATGGCATCTACGGCATTGATCAAAATATTTACAAAAACTTGTTGCACTTGGTCGGCAATCAATGGAACAGAAGGAAGTGATTCATCCAAAGCTGAAATAAAGCTTATATCTTTTGTCTTCTTTCCAACCTTTACGATCTCAATCGCTTCTTTTAAATTATCGTTTATATCCGTTGATTTCAGTTCGTAATCGGAAGGACGTGAAAAGTCAACCAGATCTCTAATAATTTTTGAAATTCTGGTGATCTGTTTTTTCACGAGTTCAAGTTTTTCTTTAATAAAACTATCTTCAGTTTCTCTTTGAACAATTTGAACTAAAGCGGAAATTGAAGCCAGCGGATTGCCAACTTCATGCGCAACTCCGGCGGCAAGAGTTCCGATGCTTTCCATCTTTTGTGTATGAATCAATTGCTTTTCCAGCATCTTTTTATCGGTAAGGTCATGGTGAATACCGAAGTAACCAACAACTTTATTCGTTTCATCGATGATGGGGGAGACTAACAAACGTGTATGTAACGATTCACCGCTTTTCTTCTGGTTCTCAACTTCTCCAAGCCAGACTTTTCCCGATGAAATGGTTTTCCACATAGATTCCCAATATTCGCGCGAATGTTTTTTGCTCCCGAAGATATTTGGATTTTGTCCGATGAGTTCTTCTTTTTTATAACCGCTTGCTCGTTCAAATGCGGGATTAACATAAATCATATGTCCATTTAAATCAGTTATTTGCAGTGGATTTACGGTATTTTGTGCCACAGTGTAAAATCGCAAAAATTCTGATTCCTTTTTCTTCTCGAGCGTAAAATCTTTTCCAACCAGTAAAACGTGCGGTTTGCCGGTTTTATCGCTTATATAGGGGGAAATAAAAATATTTACGTCGTAAATGTTTGAATCATACGATTGCATCTTAATTTCAAATTCAGAGCAACTGGAAGTTTTGATCCCTTTTCGAAATTCTTCATCAAACTTTGAGACAGAAACTTGAGCGAGGATTTTTGAAAAATTTTCCCCAATAAGATTTGATGAATTCGGCGGAAAAAATTGCATTGCCGCCTCATTTAGTTTTAAAATTGTGCTTTCTTCGTCAAGTACAAAACATGGATCGTGAAAACCTTTTAGGGCTTCAAAATTCATTTAGCCTTCTTTCGATAAGTAAAAAAAATCTAATTCTTATTCCCAAAATAGAGAATTTTCTTCACTTAATGAATTTCAGTCTAATCCGTTTTTTTGAAGAAAAGAAGAGATAAAATTATTCACCTGCTCGAATTCAATTAAAAATGCATCGTGACCAAAAGGGGAGTCAATTTCCTCGTATTCGGCATTTGTAATCAATGCAGCAATATTCTTTTGCTCATCCGGAGGATAAAGAATATCGGAAGAGATTCCAATTACTAAACATTTTGCAGAAATTTTAGCAAGCGATTCTTCAAGCGATCCTCTTTGTGAAGCAACGTTGTGAGAATCCATCGCATGCGTGATGTAGAGATAAGTATTTGCATCAAATCTTTTTACTAGTTTTTCTCCCTGGTAAAGAAGATAATTCTCAACCTGAAATTTTTCGTCAAAAGAGTTTTGGGTTGACTTTTCTAATTCTCTTCCGAATTTCAGATTAAAATCTTCGGGTGCACGGTAACTAATCATAGCTGCTATTCTAGCAGATGCAAGTGCCTTTGGCTGCTCGGTATAATTTCCATTTTGCCATTGAGGATCATTAATAATTATTTGCCTTGCAAGAGTGTTAAAGGCAATGGCCCAGGCAGAATGCTGAACCGCTGTAGCGATGGGAATAACCGATTTGATAAAATCTGGAAACATTATTGCCCATTCAAGAGCTTGCATTCCACCCAAAGAACCACCGGCAACCGTTACAAGTTCTTTTACTCCAAGGGTGTCAAGTAACTCTTTTTGAACTTTTACCATATCTCTTACCGAATAATGGGGAAACTTCATCCGGTATTGTTCTCCGGTGGTTGCAGCAAACGAACTTGGCCCTGATGTACCGTAACAACCGCCAAGAAAGTTCGAACAGACTACGAAATATTTTTTTGTATCAAAAACTTTTCCAGGACCGATGAGTGAATCCCACCAACCTGCTTTATGCAGGTTCATTTTGTTGTACTTGTAAAGGAATTCTTGCGACTTTGAGTTTTCAACCTCTTCTTTATCGATTATCCCCGCAGCATGAGCATTACCGGTTAAAGCATGGCAAATCAGAATCGCGTTTGTGCCGCTTTCGTTTAGTTGGCCGTAGGTTTGGTAAGCTACATCCACTATCGGCAAAATCTCTCCTGATTCCAATTGTAAAGGTTTCTGTTGAGAGTAAAGTTTTTTGAATTTTGTTCTTGGAGTAATCATTTTTGTTTTGTTTATACTTTTAAAAATTAGAATGAAGGGAAAGTTTTATTGCAACTTTCCCATTGGAAAAAATTTTATAAGCGATTATAAAATACAAAATCAATTAACGCTAAATAAACTGTTTGTAAGTTTCACATTACCTTTCACTGGAATTTCTCTAGTAAGAATATCCAACACCGGGCAATGTTTTTCAACCACTTTTACTAACTGATTCAATTGTTCACTGCTCGCTGGACTATCAATGAATGTGGTATAAGAAATATCTTCAAAACCCGGATGAATATTTTCATCGAGACCGAAAAATCCTTTCAAGTTTAAATTTCCTTTTACATTCACTTTAACTGAATTGAGATGAATTCCAAGCACTGCAGCGTAAGCGCTGTATACGATCTCCTGGCAAGTGCCCAAAGCAGCGAGAACAAGTTCAACCGGGTTTGGGCCTTCATCTGTTCCGCCAAGTTGTACCGGCTCATCAATCTGAAATGAAAAATTTCTGATTTGCGCAGAACACTTAAGGCCGGTTTGCAATTCTGTCTTTGCACTAAATACCGCTTTTGCGTTGTTGTCATCTTCTTGAATGGCACTAATTACATTTGAGACCTGAGTCTTAATAAAATTTTGAGGCATATAACGTCTAACTTCCTTTATAAAAATTGTGGAGCTGCATTTTTTAAACAACTCCACGTTGAATAATAAATTATTGGTTGATTGTTGAAACCGCTTTTAAAGCTTCTTCAAAATCTTCCTTGATATCGTCTATGTGTTCAAGACCAACAGAAACACGAATTAAATCTGGAGTAACACCGGATTCAATTTGTTCAGCATCACTTAATTGCTGATGAGTTGTTGATGCCGGATGAATAACAAGTGTTTTAGCATCACCCACGTTTGCCAACAGACTTGCAAGTTGAACGTTGTTGATAAAAGCTTTACCGACTTCAAGTCCACCTTTAATTCCGAAGGATAATACTGATCCGAACAAACCGTTGCGTAAAAACTTTTTAGCATTTTCATGATAAGGATGAGATTTTAATCCGGGATAAGAAACCCATGCCACTTGAGGATGTTTTTCCAACCAAGACGCTAATTCCAAAGCGTTTTGTCCATGTCTTTCAATTCGTAATGAAAGAGTTTCCAAGCCTTGTAAAAGAAGGAAAGCATTAAACGGACTTAAGCAAGGTCCCAAATCTCTCAATCCTTCAACACGAGCACGAATAATAAATGCGATATTGCCAAATGGTCCATCAGCTCCAAAGACTTCCCAAAATTTTAATCCGTGATAACCGGGACTTGGTTCGGTGAAAATTGGGAAATTGCCATTGCCCCAATTAAATTTACCGGAATCAACAATAACACCTCCGATAGAAGTTCCATGTCCGCCAATCCATTTTGTTGCTGATGCTACAACGATGTCTGCTCCGTGTTCGATTGGTCTAGCTATATAACCTGCTGCACCAAACGTGTTATCAACGATTAACGGAATATTGTGTTTGTGAGCAACATCTGCAATCTCTTTAATATTTGCAATATTTAATCTTGGATTCCCAATAGTTTCAAGATAGAGAGCTTTGGTTTTGGAGTCGATTAGTTTTTCAAATTCTGAGGCGGAATCACCCGAAACAAACTTAACATCAATTCCAAGTCGAGGAAAGGTGACTTTAAACTGATTGTATGTTCCACCATAAAGTAAGCTGGTTGAAACAATGTTTTCACCGGCTTGTGCAATTGTGGTGATAGCTAAAAGTTGTGCTGCTTGTCCTGAGGAAGTAGCCAAAGCCGCAACTCCACCTTCAAGGGCGGCAATGCGTTTTTCAAATACATCAGTGGTGGGATTCATAATTCTCGTATAAATATTCCCAAATTCTTTTAAGCCAAATAAATTAGCTGCATGATCAGCATTGTTAAAATTGTATGAAGCTGTTTGATAGATTGGAACGGCTCGAGAATTTGTTGCCGAATCGGGAGATTGACCTGCGTGCAGTTGCAGCGTTTCAAATCTGTAGTTTCTTGGTCTTTGTTCAGTACTCATTTTGATTCCTCTTTATTTTAGTTATTGTTTTTAAGTTCAGTTATGTGCAAAAAAAAACCTCTTCAGGAAAGATTTCCGAAGAGGTTTAACACCTGTATTCTCATCTTTCCACAACATCCGTATAAAACGGATCGGGCAGGAAGTAGCACCAAAGTTCACTTTTAATGTGATGGTTGCTAAGGTTTTCATAGGGCCTGTTCCCTCAACCTTTCTCGATAAGAGCTTTTTATATTTAATAAGAACAAACAAAAAAGCCCTTCTCGAGTTTTCACTTCGGAAGGGCTTTAATTAAACTATTTGTATATTTAGGCCAAGACCATCCGAGTCGATGAACAACACATCATCATACAACAGAGGCACATTGCCATATTTTTAATTTCGATATTTAAATTTTTGTTTTTCATTTTTGTAAGTGCAAAGATAGTGCACCGTAAACCATTTGTCAATTACTATTTTTTTTAGTTTGCATAATTATGAGTAAATCTTGGCAGCTTTTTCAGCCGAAGTTACAATTCCTTTTATTAGTGCTGAACTGAAGCCGTTATGCTCCATCTGGTTCAATCCGGAAATAGTAATGCCTCTTGGTGTAGTTACTTTGTCAACTTCACTTTCCGGGTGATTTTTGTTTTCGAGCAGGAGCGATGCTGCACCTTTTGCGGTTTGTGCTGCCATCATAATTGCATCTTCGGAATGAAATCCGATTTCTATTCCTCCTTGAGAAGCGGCACGAATCGCACGAAGGAAAAAAGCAATTCCACAAGCACACAAAGCGGTCGCCGGTCCCATCAACTCTTCTTTTATTATTAAACTGCTTCCGAGAGTATTAAAAATCTTTTCAGCATACGTTAACGCTTCCGGTGAATCGGAGGAAAGGCATGTCATTGATTCTTGAATTGCAATTGCAGTGTTTGGCATCGCTCGTACGATCTTTACTTGGGTTCCGAGAATTTTTTTGATAGCTGCTACGGTTGCACCTGAAACGACTGAAATCACCGTATGTTTTTTTGCTTTCAATACCGGTTTGATTTGTATTAGTAAATCATTTAACTGCTGAGGTTGAACAGCAATGATAACAATATCTGATTGTGAAACAGCTTTTTTATTATCATCCAAAACAGAAAAACCTTGCAACGAGAATTCTCTTAAAAGCTCGGTATTTCTTCTTGTTAAAATAACTTTTTTAGGCGATACCAACTTTGCGTGCACCAATCCGTTTGCGATTGATAATCCTATATTTCCGCTGCCAAGAATTGTGATGACTTTATTTTCCATTTTCTTTTCCTCTATGCAATTGTGTTTATTAATGCTTCTTTAAAAGAAGAATAATCTTTTTGTGTTAAAACTGATCGTTTCTCTTTCGCCAAACAAGCCGAAAGTCTTTCTGGCATTTTGGTTTTTTCATTTAGAACTTCATCCACGGTTTCAGAAAATTTGGAGGGATGAGCAGTTTCAAGAATTGCCCCATTTACTTTTTTATTCGCACTGTTATCTAGATATTTTTTTAATGCCAAATAGCCGACGGCGCCATGCGGATCAATTGTGTAACCGAATTGCTCTTTTACATCTTTTATAGCTGATAATGTTTGTGCATCACTAAAACTTGAGCTTGTTATTTTATCCCGGATTGATTCAACATCATTTTCAAATAATGAAATAATTCTTGCGAAGTTACTCGGATTTCCAACATCCATTGCATTTGAGAGGGTTTGAATCGAATCTTTCGGTTTATATTCACCGCTATTTAAATAATTTGGGAATATATCGTTGGCATTAACCGCTGCTATAAATTTTGCAATTGGCAAACCGGAAAATTGTGCCATCAAACCGGCAGTTAAATTTCCAAAATTTCCGCTTGGAACCGAAACCACGAAGGGAAGTGATTTATCTTTTACTTGTTTATAGGCTTCGAAATAATAGAATGATTGCGGCAACAAACGTGCGATGTTTATAGAGTTTGCGGAAGTCATCGAAAAAATATTTTTCAAATCGTTATCATGGAACGCTTGTTTTACAAGCCGCTGGCAATCATCAAAAACTCCTTCAACTTCAAAAGCAAAAATGTTCTTCCCGAGTGTAGTTAATTGCTGCTCTTGTGTTTTGCTTACCTTTCCACTTGGATAAAGGAGCGCGACTTTGATTCCTTTTTTTTCGTAAAAACCATTGGCAACTGCGCTACCGGTATCACCAGATGTTGCAACAAGAATCAAAGTTTCTTTTTCTTCATCCTTTAAATAGAATTCATTCAGATTAGCAAGAAACTGTGCGCCAAAATCTTTAAACGCTAACGTTGGTCCATGGAATAATTCCAACACAGAAATATTTTCGGAGACTGGCACGAGAGGAGCTGGAAAGGAGATTGCACGTTCGATTATCCAGTGAAGATCTTGTTCATTAATAGCATCAATAAAAAGTTTCGCAACTTCAAATCCTATTTCTTGAAAAGAATATTTTTCTATGTTGTTGAAAAAACTTTTCGGAAGTTTTGGAATTTGATTTGGCATAAAAAGTCCACCATCGTCTGCAATTCCTTTTAAAACAGCATCACGGAAAGAAACCTGCGTCTGCCTATTATTTGTACTGTAAAACTTCACAGCGTATCCGATAGAGAAATTATTTTTGGACCTTCATGATTTATTTTAGAAATAAAAATGTCGCTCCTCAATTTTATTTTTGAAAGTACTTTTTTCATTTCTGTTCCAATTATTTTTGCTTCTTTTTCGCTTCTGCTTAACGCAAAAACAGAAGGACCCGAACCTGAAATACTGCATCCTAGTGCACCGTTATTAAGTGCAGTTTCTTTTAACAGAAAATAATTCGGGATAAGCGCACCGCGGATCGGCTCGATAATAAAATCTTCAATCGATCTTTTTACAAGGTCGTAATCAGGTTTCATTAAACCGGCAACCAGCGCAGCGGCGTTTCCCCATTGTTTTACTGCATCAGATAGTTTTATTTGCGAACGCAAAATCTTTCTAGCAAACTCAGTTTTAATTTCAATGTGAGGATGAATGACCGTACAGTGCAAATCTTTTGGGGTTGGAATAGAAATTACATCTGGAGGGGAACAACCTCGTACCAAAGTAAAACCTCCGTATAAACAAGGAGCGACATTATCGGCGTGAGCGCTACTCCCACTTGCAATTTTTTCTCCTTCTAAAGCAAAGAGCAAAAGTTCATCTTTCGAAAAAGGTTTCTTTAAGAGTGTGTTCAAAGCAAATACTGAAGCTACGGCACTTGCAGCACTTGAGCCGAGTCCACTGCCTAACGGCATTTTTTTGTGGAGTTCGATTTCAACACCAAACTTACCATCAACAGCATCCATCATGGCTCTAAGTGATACCGCAGCAGTGTTCTTTTTTGCATCTCTTGGAAGATGGTGTGAATCGCCGGTAATTTTAGTGATGTGTATTCCCGGCTTTTCAACGGTCTTCAAAAGTAATTCATCCCCTGGAATATGCAATGCAAATCCGAAAACATCGAATCCCGCTCCAACGTTTGAAACGGAAGCGGGGGAGAAGACTTTTACTTTTTTTGCTTTAAATAGATTTTTCATTACGAAAGTAAACCTTTTGCTTTCATCAATTCGGCACAAAGAATTGCTCCGCCCGCAGCACCGCGAACGGTGTTGTGAGAAAGGACCGAAAATTTATAATCAAATAAATTGCAATCACGAAGTCTGCCGACTGCCGCAGCCATTCCCTTATCAATATCTCTATGAAGGCGAGGTTGTGGATATTTATCTTCAAAGAAATAATGAATTGGTTGAATCGGTGCAAGCGGAAGATCAAGTTCTTGTGGTTCTCCTTTAAAATTTTGCCAAACCGAAATTATATCTTCTTTTGATGGTTTATTTTTCAATTTTACTTGAACAGATTCAAGATGTCCATCAACAACGGCAACACGATTACATGAAGCACTTATTTTGATGTTGCTCTGTTCAATTTCTTTTCCGTTAAATTTTCCGAATATTTTCAAAGGTTCGGTTTCCATTTTATTCTCTTCGCCGCCGATGAAAGGGATAACATTATCGATGATGTCAAGACTTGATACTCCGGGGTATCCCGCGCCAGATAAAGCCTGCATCGTTACCACGTTTAACTGCTCTATTCCAAATGAATCTGCAAGTGGTTTCAATGCAAGAAGCATTCCGATAGTTGAGCAATTTGGATTTGTTATGATCGAACCCTTACCATATTTTTGCACTTTTATTAATCCAAGATGGTCCGGATTTACTTCAGGAATCAATAACGGAACATCTTTATCAAATCGGTGATTTTTTGAATTTGAAATTACATGATAACCCGCCTTCGCAAAAGCTTCTTCGATCTCTCCTGCTATACTTGCATCCAATCCAGAGAAAACAACTCCACAATCTAAAACCGGTTCGCAATTTTTAACGGTAAGATTAGCGATTGCACTCGGAATTGGAGTTGGTAAAAACCAATTGACGGCATCCTTGTATTTCTTTCCGGCTGAGCGATCTGACGCCGCAACTTCTGAAATTTCAAAATATGGATGATTGCTTAAAAGTTGAATAAATTTTTGTCCGACGCTACCGGTTGCGCCCAATATTCCTACTTTTATTTTTTGTGTTGACATGATTTTTCCTTTTTGTTTTTCTTAACTTAAATAATTTGAAATTCTAAGAACATCGGCAAAAACACCGGCTGCAGTTACATCGGCTCCGGCTCCTGGACCTTTTATTACCAAAGGACTGTTGATATAATTTAATGTGTGCACTGCTAAAATATTGTCGCTGCCGCTCATAAAATAGAAAGGATGATTTTTATCGATTGCTTGTAAAGAGACTTCAGCTTTTCCATTTTCTAATTTAGCGATATACCGCAAAACCTTTCCTTCTTTTTCTTCTTTCATCCGGAGTTTCTCAAATTCTTCATCATTTTCCTCTAAGACGCCGAAAAACTCTTGAACGGTTTTGACTTTACGAGCTTTCGGGAAAATAAGATTTTCAACTTTTATATCGGTTAACTCCATCTGATATCCACATTCACGGGCAAGGATCAATAATTTTCTTGCAACGTCTTTCCCGTTTAAATCTTCGCGTGGATCAGGTTCAGTATAACCTTTTTCTCTCGCTTCGTGAACAACGCTGCTGAATTTTTTACCGGCCTTAAATGAATTGAAAATATAACTCAATGTGCCGGAAAGAATTCCTTCTATCTTTGTAATTGAATCGCCGGTGCTTACCAAATCCTGAATTGTTCCAATAATCGGCAAACTTGCACCAACGTTGGTTTCATATAAAAATTTTACATTATGCTTTGAAGCGGTTTCACGCAAAGAATTATAAAAGAGAAAAGATTTTGTGTTAGCTCTTTTATTTGGTGTAACCACGGAAATGTTCGAGGAAAGAACATCTAAATAATATTGAACTACGACTTCGCTTGCGGTGCAATCAATAAAGATTGAATTGGGCAAGTTGAATTCTTTCATTGCACTTACAAAAGCCGGAAGATTTGAAACTTCATTCGAAGCGGTCAAGGCGCTCTCCCATTTATCAAGCGGAATTCCTTTATTGCTTACGAGCATCTTCTTTGTGTTGATAATACCGCAAACATGCACCGAGGTAAAAAAATCATTTGCCAATTTTTGTTGGTGATTTTTTAACTGGGTTAAAAATGTTTTCCCGATCAAGCCCGGACCAACTAAAAAGAGATGAAGCGATTTTGTCTTTGATAAAAAGAAAGATTCATGCAAAGCGTTGAGCGCTTTTGCTTCATCTTTTTTAGAAATTACCACCGAGATATTTAACTCCGATGAACCTTGCGCGATTGCAGCGATGTTAATTCCGTTCTTTCCTAGCGCTTGGAAAACGCGTCCGGCAATTCCCGGAGTCTTCTGCATATTCTCACCTACGATGGCAATGATTGCAAAATTGTTTTCAACTTTAACTTCACTAATCTGTTTTTCAAGTAATTCTAATTTGAATTCTTTCTCGATTGCATCTTTCGCTTTCTTTTCGTCCCGCGGGGGAATCGCCAAACAGATTGAATGCTCCGATGAAGCCTGCGTAATCAATACAACATTTATATGATGGGCTGCTAATGCACTGAAAATTCTTTCAGCAATACCAGCAACACCTACCATGCCGCTTCCTTCAACCAACACCAAAGAAATTGCATCTATAGAGGAAATACCTTTTATCAGAAAATCGTTCGCAATTTTTTTCTTGCTGATGAGTGTACCTTCTGAAGAAGGATTAAATGTATTTTTTATGCGAAGCGGAATCCCTTTTGCATGCGCAGGCTGCATGGTTGGCGGATAAATCACTTTAGCACCAAAATGCGAAAGTTCCATCGCTTCATCAAAAGTTAAATGTTTTACGGTAAAAGCGTTGTTAACTTTTCTCGGATCAGCAGTAAGTACACCATCAACATCTGTCCAAATTTCAATCTCTTTAACATTTAAAGCAGCACCTAAAATCGAAGCGGTAAAATCAGATCCGCCGCGGCCTAACGTTGTGGTTTCATCTTCTAACGTAGAAGCAATAAAACCGGTTGCGATTTGTAATTTTTTATTGGCGGCAAAATATTTTTGAATGTTTTTATTCGTTAAATCAAATTGTACACGTGCGTTTCCGAATTGTGCATCAGTTTTAATTAGGGAGCGTGTGTCTAAAAAGCTACTCTGAATCTTCCGGTCATTCAGCGCTTCACTAATGGTATAAGCTGAGAGTCTTTCTCCGAAACTTAAAATATAATCAAGTGTTTTAAGGGACAATTCCTTTATTAAAAAAACTCCGTGTAGAATATCATCAAGTTCATTTAACTGAAATTTAATGTTTGCAATGACGCTGCTTTGCTTATTAACTGAAATTAATTCTTTTGCAATAGAAAGATGTTTATTCTCTAATTCTTTTAAATTTTCCAAGTAGATGGGATTACCTTTAGCGGCAAGATGACTAGCAGCTATCAATTTGTCAGTTACAGTTTGATAAGCAGAAAAAACAACAGCAATATTCTTTTCTTTTTTAAGAGATTCCTTCACAATCTCGATCACGTTTTTTATGCGCTCAGCGGAAGCAACTGATGAGCCACCGAATTTTAGTATTTTCATTGTAAGTCCAAATTAAGTTATGCACAAAAAAAAACCGGCTTCTTTTTAGGAAGTCGGTTTTTACACATTTAAATAGTATTATGCTATTACCAACTTCCGATGTCGGGTGGAGTTGTGGTTCCCATGCACATGGTGCTGATAATATTTGTTTTCTTGTTTTTCATTTTTTAAGTAGGGCAAACCTAACATAAAAAATGCACTTTGTCAACAGCAAGGAAAGAAAAAATGGATATTATTCCTTTTCAGTGCAATCTTATAAAGGAAAGTTAATAATTCCAGATCAAAACTGCCGGAGAAAGATAAAATGGAAGTTTATTAAATCTGAATTACTCCCGAAGTAAAATTGGTTAGGAATTCCACTGGGTTGAGGAGTCTTTTTGGGAATTATAATCGAGTTCAATATATTAACAATGTTAATTTAATAAAATTGGCTAATAGGAAGAAGTTTTATGGGTAATAAAGAGATTCAAGAACAAAGAATGAAAGGTTATTTCATTCAAGCAACAAAGGAAATTTTGAAAGGGGAAGGTTTGCGAAATATCAGTGTGCGGAACATCGCAGAACGTGCCGGATACTCCTATGCTACTCTCTATAATTATTTCAAAGATGTGAGAGACCTTATTTTTGAATGTGTGATTGATTTCCAGGAAGAATGTCAGGCTTTTGTTATTTCTGAAACTGAAAAAATTAATCCCGGCCTTGACAAACTTAAAGCAATCGCCAAAGCGTATGTTAAATATTTTATTCAGTATCCCGGTACGTTTGAACTTTTCTTTATAGAAAGAATAAACGAAGTTTCAAGCAAGCAGACAACATTAAAATTAATTTCCAATTTTATGGATCGATTAACTAAAAATGAATGGGAACGTTGCATCGCTACGAAAGTTTTAAGTAAAAAAGAGGTAGAAATAAAAAAAAATACGCTCAACTTTATGATAATAGGGATGTTATTGTTATACATCAACAGAAGACAACCGGAATCATTTACAGATTTCTCGGGGGAATTAGAAAATCAGATCAACTCTATCTTGACGGTGGAATAAACAATGATCGATAAAAAAGAATTGAAAAAACAATACAAACAAACGCTCCCACCAATGGGAATTTACCAAATCAGAAACTTAGTAAACGGAAAAATTTTTGTTGGCAGTAGTCTTAACTTGCACGGAAAATCTAACAGCTTTAAATTTCAATTGAGAAGCGGTTTGCATGTGAACAGTGAACTGCAAAAAGATTATAGTCAATTTGGTGAAGAAAATTTTGTGTTTGAAATCGTCGATTTACTTGAACCGAATGAAGATCCTACTTTTGATTATAGAGATGACTTAAAAGTTTTTTTAGAAATGTGGATGGAGAAACTTCAGCCCTACGGAGAAGTCGGGTACAATAAAAGAAAATAAGACCTTAAAACAGACTTTGTTTTCTGTAAAATAAATGAGAGTTTTACTTTCACTATTAAAAATTTGTTAACAGACGAAACAAATCCGGATAGGAGAATCAACAGTGAAAATAAAATATCTTTCAGGATTTATTTTATTCTTTGTCTCAATTAATGGCTTATTTTCACAATCTTTGATTGAGAGATATAATAATCTTGGTAAAGTTTTTATTCCGCAATTTTCTTCTGCCCCTTTCCCCCATACTAAAAGAATATCTGGACATACTTATAAAAATCAACTGTTTTCTGCAGAGGAACATTATTCCGACAGTAGTGTTTTAATATTTGTTCCGAAAGGATTTAAGTCGAGCAACAGCACAAACATTGTTGTTTATTTCCACGGGTGGTACAATAATATTGATAGTGCTTGCGCACAATTTAAACTGATCGAACAATTTTCTGAAAGTAACAAAAACGCAATCTTTGTTTTCCCGGAAGGACCAAAAAACTCACCGGATTCTTTCGGTGGAAAGATGGAGGATAAAGATGGATTGAAAAATTTAGTGACTGATGTTTTAAAATTTCTGAAGAAGAAAAAGATAATTTCTGCCACAAATGTCGGGGATATTATTTTAGCAGGCCACAGCGGAGCCTATCGTGCAATCGCGTATTCAGTGGATCAAGGCGGATTAACAAAAAATATTTCTGATGTTATTTTATTTGATGCACTTTATAGCGAAACAGAAAAATTTCTAAACTGGATAGAAAAATTCAATGGTAAATTTATAAATATCTACACTGACCATGGAGGAACGGTGGAAGAAACAGAACAGCTCATGAATGGTCTCGATTCTTTGAAAATTCCCTTTCTAAAAACAGAAGAGAAAGAAATGATTCAATCTCATCTGGAAAATAATCGGCTAATTTCCATCCATTCCGATTTATCACACAACGAAGTGATTGCAACTCGATCTCAGTTTCGGGAATATCTAAAAGCAAGCAAGATATCTCCCATTAATAAATAATTGTTGATTTGAACACAAAAAAAATTAGCGGTCTCTTATTTCTTCTCACGAATGTTTTGTTCCTTTGATGCAACTTTTATAACTTTAGCATATAATTAATTAAGATATCAGATAACTTTATTTCCTTGTCTAAAAATGCCGTGACAATTAATCTGATGGGTGAGACTCTAAACTTTTATTCTTTTCATTTCGCTTCTAGTAGTTTACCTAGAACGTCACGTTTTCGTTATGTAAAAGTATTTTCCAAATTCTTAAAAGATATTTTATAAGGAAGGTTAATGAAAAAATATCTCCATATCATTTTTTTTGTTGGGTTTTTAATTCTTTTAAACGGGTGCAGCACTTCGGAGCATAATTATTATTCAGGTATTCAATCTCCAATGACGAATAAAGAAAAAGTGGAGTCATTCATTAAATACATCGCCACTACCGAGGAGAAGGATGAACTTGCCTATCTTGATTCAGATAAAGATTTGGAGGTCTTTCTAGTTAATTTTTGGAAAAAACGAGATCCGGATCCTACGACCAAAATAAATGAATTTAAAGAAGAACATGTTAAAAGATTTACCTTTGCTAATGTTTACTTGGGCGGCTGGCAAACTGATAGAGCAAGAGTTTTTATAGTGTATGGAGTTCCGGACGAAATAATAAGTGAAGCAATGAACCATCTTCCGGCAAATATTTTTGCTGATTATGAAATTTGGGTTTATGATAAAATGACTCAGCATCCCGAAATTCTAAATGTGTTTTCGACAACTGCGCATGGAAAAGTAAAATTTGTTTTTGCAAACAGAATGGGATTCGGAGTGAAAGAACAGATCTATTCTACTGAAGATAATGAGAAGATTGATGCAAAAGTGTATCAGCTTTATAATCGAAATTAAAATGAATTACAGATAGTTTCAATAAAAAACATTGGTATTATGAAAACATCAATTATAACAAAAATCATTTTACTCACTTTTGTGTCAACGGTAACTTTTGCTCAAAATCTTGAACAGCAGACCTATTGTAATCCCATGGATATTGGCTACAAATACAATTGGGAACAGATCAATGATAAAATTTCTTACCGCAGCGGTGCCGATCCTGTAATTGTAAATCATAAAGGAGAATATTATTTGTTTGTGACGATCTCCGGCGGGTATTGGCATTCAAAGGATTTAATCAACTGGAAATTTGTTGAGCCAAGTAGATGGCCGATGGAGGATATTTGTGCTCCGGCGGCGCTCTCTGTTCGCGATACACTTTATCTTTTTCAATCTACATTCCAACAGCGTCCTATTTTTTTTTCAACTGAACCAGAAAAAGGAAAACTAGAATTTTACAACAGATGGCTTCCTTTATTGCCCGATACTATAGGCCCGTGGGATCCTGCAATTTTTCATGATGATAAAACCGATCGATGGTTTATGTATTGGGGTTCTTCAAATGTTCATCCTATTTACGGAAGCGAACTTGATAAAAGCAAAAGACTTGTTTACACCGGCGAAATAAAAAAACTTCTTTATCTCCATCCTGAAGTTCATGGATGGGAACGGTTTGGACCGAATCACACTTCTACAATAAAACCATTCATAGAAGGTGCGTGGATGACGGAACATAACAATAAATATTATTTGCAATACGCGGCGCCGGGAACCGAATACAATGTTTATGCTAACGGAACTTACGTTGGCAACGATCCGCTTGGACCTTTTGAATACGCGCCCAACAATCCCATTTCTTATAAGCCTGGCGGATTTATGACCGGCGCAGGACATGGAAATACCTTTCAAGATAATTATGGCAATTATTGGAACACAGGAACTCCCTGGATCGCAATCAACTGGAACTTTGAACGGCGTATTGCAATGTTTCCTGCTTTTTTTGATAAGGATGATTTATTCTATGCGAACACACGATTCGGAGATTTTCCACATTATCTACCGAAAGGAAAACTTACAACTAAAGACGCACTCTTCACCGGATGGATGTTACTTTCTTACAAAAAGAAAGTCGCAGCTTCTTCGGTTCTTGATACATTTAAAGTCGCGAATGTTACTGATGAAAATCCGAGAACATTTTGGGTTGCTCAAAACAATAAAGCGGGTGAATGGCTCACAATCGATCTAAAAGAAAAGTGTGAAGTGAGAGGGGTGCAAATCCATTTTGTTGATTACAAATCCAATCTCTTTGATAATGACACAACAAAAGTTTGCACGCAATATAAATTTTATGCTTCACTCGATGGGGAAAATTGGGAAACAATTGTTGATCTCTCAAAAGAAAAACAAAATAGACCTAACGGCTACTTTGAACTACCAAAACCAGTTACCGCACGGTTCATCAAATACGAAAATGTTTATATGCCTACACCTAATCTTGCTATAAGTGATATAAGAATTTTTGGAAAAGGAAGTGGTAATCTTCCAGCAACTCCAGCAAACTTAAATGTAAAAAGAGATAAAGATGAACGAAATGCATTTATCAACTGGAATAAAGTTGAAGGTGCTATCGGTTACAATATACTTTGGGGAATTGCAAAAGATAAACTCTACCAGACTTACCAGGTTTGGGCGGACGGTGAAACAAAATTAGAATTACGCGCTTTGAATGTAGGACAAGAATATTACTTTGCAATAGAAGCATTTAACGAAGTTGGTATTTCAAAAGTGAGTGATGTGGTGAAGAGTAAATAGAGTTAACTTTTGTAAACTTCTCCTATATTAAGTAAATCATGTAAACATCAGCAAGAATGTTATAGTCCAAAATCAATAAAAAATGATCTAAAATCACAAATGAAATCAATGGCAATTGTTAATTTGTGTACCAATGATAGTAGAACATAAAACATATGATCTGTTCGGAAAGATGACGTTTGAAAAAATCATTCTTACGCCGCCGTTCCAAAAAACAAACCTGATGCCTAATGAAGCCTGTTTTCATTATATAATTGAAGGCACTAGTATTTCCGTTTCTGAAGTTGAAAAAATGGAAATTCCAGCAAAAGAATCAGTTATAATGAAATGCGGAAACTATATCGCAAAGATGTTAAGTTCTGCTGAATCAAAAACGTACAATGCGGTGGCAATCCATTTTCATCCCGAAGTGTTGAAGAAGGTTTATGAAAATGAACTTCCTAAATTCCTTCAGAATAACAGCAAAACAGTTACTTCCCCAGGAATGGTAAAACTTAAGAGCAATCTCCTATTGTTGAAATATATTGATGGAATCCTTTTTTACTTTGAAAATCCGGATCTTGTAAATGAAGAATTACTTACTCTAAAATTGAAAGAGCTGATTCTACTTCTTAACCAGACGAGCGACGCTCCGGCAGTTAAACAGATACTTTCAAGTTTATTTTCTCCGGTTACGTATTCTTTAAAACAGATTGTAGAAGCTCATATTTTTTCAGATTTAACCGTTGAAGATCTTGCAGGGTTAGCGAATCTAAGTTTATCAACATTCAAAAGAGAATTTAGAAAAGTGTTTAGGTCTAGTCCTGCCCATTATTTAAAAGAAAAGAAACTTGAACGCGCATCGCAACTTTTAGTTTTATCTGATAAAAGAATAAGCGACGTAGCCTACGAATGCGGGTTTAATGATCTTGCTCATTTCTCAAAATCTTTCCATGAAAAATATTCCCAAACTCCATCAAATTATCGGTTGAACCGAAAAGACAAATCTTTGAACTAACCGGCAAAACGCGACACATTTTGAGTTCCTAATTTTGTTTTGTAATTAAAAACAAATAAAACATAGGAGAACTAAAAATGGAAAACTCAAAATCATTTAATATTACCGTAATTGTGAACGAATCCCGAGAAAAGGTTTGGGATACATTGTACACGAGATTCGGTGAAACGTTTCTTTTTAATCCCAACATAGACGGCTCACATTTTGTTACCGGTTCTACGGGTGAAGTTGGTTGCGAACGGGTCTGCAATATGGATTCTAAAACCTTTGTACGGGAAAAAATTGTGAAAGCAACTACCCAGAAAAGTTTTACCGTTGATATTGTTGATGGGAATATGCCGATGGTAAAAGAATTGAAAGTCAGCTTCGAATTAACTTCGATAAAAAATAATCAAACCAAAGTTGATCTGTTTGCTGAGTTCACGACAAAACCGGCTTTTATGGCGGGACTTGCTAAAGGGATGTTCAGGAAAAAACTTGCGGATGTTCTTATCGGTCTTAAATATTATGTAGAAACCGGAAGAGCCGTGTCGAAAAAAACTTATAAACCAATTGCAAAGCAGTTTAAAAAGTTAGCAATAAATCAATCATTCAGTTAAAAAAACAAATACAGGAAAAACAAAATGAAAAAGTCGGAACAAAAGGTGTCAGTAAAAATTAATGTAACACCAGAAAAAGTGTGGGAAGTAGTTGGTGCAGTTAAGGGAGTTGACAGGTGGTTGGCTCCTATTGAAGCATGTCGCTTAGATGGAGACAAGCGATACTGTACCTCAGGAGGAAAGGAATTTGCCGAAGATATTTTGAAAGTTGATCATGACAAAAGAGAATTACATTATGCTATTCCACAACAGCATTTAATTCCGGTTCAAAACATCTTTGGAATCATGAAAGTTAAGGAGAGCGAAAATAACCAGTCTGTGGTAGATTGGCAGTGGACGTTTGATGTGGAAGAAGACCAGGAAACAGCGGCAAAAGAAATCTTTGCTGGTTTGGGTCAGATGGGTATTGAGGGGATAGAGAATTATCTTACTTCCAACAATAATCAGAATTGATAATATAATTTGGAACCTGCCCGCAACAAAAAGCGGGTGGGTTTCAGCTATCACAAACTCATTTCCCGGAAATGTTTTGTAAAAAAATGATGAATCTCAAAATCATTTGAGAAAAAAGAGAAATCTTTCACTTCCTAGTTGTCTTAAGTCTAAACCTTAAAATCCTTCACCTAAAAATATTTTCCCATCCCTTACAACCTTTTAAATCTTATTTTAGTCTAAGTAATAAAAACGGAGTTAAAGTTTTGGAAGACTTATCTTCATTAAGTGACAATGACCTGATCATCGAAGCCCGGAAAGGAAACGATTCGGCGTTCACAACTTTAGTCTATCGGCATGATAGAAACGTTCTTTCTATGATTGCGCATTATTGTAAATCCTCCGACGATGCAAAAGATATCTACCAGGAAGTTTTTTTGAGAGTATACAAAGGACTTAAACGGTTTGAATTCCGAAGTGAGTTTTCGACCTGGCTTTTCAGGATAACTATGAATGTTTGTCTAACTCACCAGGCTAGTTATAGAAGATATCAAAAAGTGAGCATTTCTCCCGATGAAGAGGGAATGTGTCCAACAGTAGATATTCGTTCACCGGAGGAACATGAACCTGACAAGCAATTTATCAACGAAGAGACGAAGGGAGATATTCAAAATGCGGTTGATAGTCTTGCTCCAAAACAGAAGATGGCATTTATGCTGAAACATATGCACGATTATAAGATAAAAGAGATTGCAAAAATGATGGATTGCAGCGAAGGAACTATTAAAAAATATCTCTTTATTGCAACCGAAAAACTTAGACTGAAATTAAAAACTATATAAAATGTTGAGAAGAGTATGGAACACGAAAATTATAAAAAACAGTTGATTCTTTATAGCTATAACGAGCTTAGGAAAGAAGAAAGAAATGAATTTGAACGCCATTTGCTTGGATGTGAATCTTGCAAGAATGAACTTGAAGAATTAAAGCGGTTGCATCAACTTGTTAAAGTTAATCTTGTTGAAGAACTTGACGAAGATACACTGTTTGAATCGCGTCAGGAACTTCTTGCAGAAATTAGAAATCTTAAGAGGAAGAAGTTTACTCTGCAAAAAATCTGGGAACTTTTCACGATTCCATCGCCAACAAATTTAAAGATTGCCTATTCTTTTGCTGCAGTATTGTTAATGGTCCTGGCAAGTTATTTCATCTATTTTGATAAAGCTGGAAATCAAATGGCATCTGGGAATAATCTTGTAACTGCCGATTCCAAATTCACGAATCTACAATTTGTGAATACTGATCTTGAAAATGGTGAAGTTGAAATTACTTACGAACAGACAATTCCGGTTAAACTAAAAGGGAATGTCAACGATGCTGAAATTCAAAAAGTTTTGGCAAAATCGTTGATCGATAATGAAAATCCCGGCATAAGATTGAAAGCTGTTAATGCGATTTATTCTGAAAAAACATCAACTACTTCCGGTGTAGTTAAAGATGCACTCATCAAAGCAATGATGTATGACGATAATCCGGGTGTCCGCAAAGAAGCGATGAATGCTCTTTGTAATCTGCCGTTCGATGATAAGATAAGCGATGCAATAGTCTATGTTTTACAGAATGATAAAAATTCAGGATTAAGAATTCAAGCAATAAACTGTTTGAATGAAAAGAATGACGTTAAACGTCTTTCCGATCCGAATATAAAAAATGTTTTAAAGAATAGAATGCAGGAAGACGATAACAGTTATATAAAACTTCGTGCAAAAACCATGTTAACTAAATTAGAATCATAAGGAGTACTACAATGAAAACGAACAAATTATTTTATCTGATATTGACTGCTATTTTTGTGGTCGGTATAGCGCAAGTAGGACTTGCTCAGGAGAAATTCACGAAAAACTTTCAAGTGAAAAAAGGAGAGAGTCTATCCGTAAGAGTTACTGGAGATGTAAAAGTAGAATCCTGGAGCAAAGAAGAAGTTTATGTTGAAGTTTTTGGACTAAGCAAGTCGGAGTTGGAAGACCTGAAAGTTTATCAAGATGGGAGTACTGTTTCCGTTCAATTAAAAGATAATGATGGGGCTTCCTTTTTAATTAAAACTCCTGAACAATTCAACCATGAAGTGAAAACAAGTGGTGGAGATATCTCCTTCACTGGAAAATTTAGTGGAAATATTAACGGCTCAACAGCCGGCGGAGATGTTTTAGTTGAAACAGTTAAAGGGAACGTTTCAATGACTACGGCTGGCGGTGATATTAAAACCGGCGATATCGATGGTGATCTTAAATTAACTACAGCCGGTGGCGATATTCATGTTGGAACTGTAAGCGGAGAAGGTAAATTTGCTACTTCCGGTGGTGATATTGTTGTTGCCGGTGCGAATAAATCATTAAAAGTCAGTACTTCTGGTGGTGATATTAAAATCGGGAAAGTAAACGGCGATCTTTCTTCTGCAACTTCAGGTGGAGATATTGAAGTAGGCAATGTTGCAGGAACAGCAAAGTTAAATACATCCGGGGGAGATATTAAATTATTAGGAGCAAAAGGAAGTGCTTCAGTTAATACATCCGGCGGAGATATCAAACTTGATAATATCTACGGAGCCTTAAACGCAAATACTTCTGGTGGCGATGTTTATGCCGAATTAACTCCTGACGGCAGCGACGATAGTAAATTATCTTCTTCCGGTGGAAACATTACACTGTTGATTCCCGAGAACGCAAAAGCAACTATTGAAGCAGTCATAAAAGTTCATTCTAGAAAAGATTTGAAAGAGAAATATAAAATTGCATCGGAGTTTAAATTTGATAGTTACAATGTTGATGAAGATGAAAAAGAAATTCGAGGGACTATCAATTTGAATGGTGGGGGAAAAACGATAAAATTGACAACCTCAAACTCCAAGATTGAAATCAAGAAGTTAAATAAGTAAAGTTGTAAAAACGAAAAAGATAGAAAAGCCCCGCAACTACGGGGCTTTTCTTTTTACAGAAGTGATAATTTTTTTTGTTCGGGCAAATCATCTTTTTCCCTATATTCCTACAGTAAAATTTCGATAAATTAGTAATCAATATCTCTAAACAAAGAAAAATTTTGTGGAATTTGAACAAATAAATACTCTCGTAAATGAAAAGCAACTTAAAACGATGGGAAGCATCATAGAAGTTTTAGCCCAGAAACTTCCTCATCTTATAGTTACACCATTTAAATATGGAAAGATAGGGAATGAAATTTTAGTTAGTTTTAAAGTGAATTTGGAACTCTACCAATTTCTGATTGAAAAGTTGACGATTAACGGAATCCAGGTTGTCGTTCAAGATGAAAGAACAAAGAAGTTTGTAGATACAGCTAAAGCACAAATTAAGGAAACCGGAACAGGTAGAATGATGCCTTGGGGAAACAAACAAAAATCAAAAGATTCAGAAAAGAAATCGATAGAAGAATTGGCTGATGCGGGAGATTATAATGAAGTGATAAAAATATCTCGTGATATTACGCTAGGGAAAGAGGAATCCGAACGGGCAAAGTTAAATTTAGACAGAGCTATTAACGCTGCAATTAATAAAGCATACACAGAAGCATACTCCAAAAAACTGGATATTCAAAAAAACATTGATCGGTTGGTACTGATCGCTTCGGACAACAATCTTCAAGTATTACAGAAGATTGATTTTGCCAAACAAGCAGGTCTTCTGGCAATTCAAATTTGCATGAAGCACAAAGATTACAGCGCCTCTCTAATTCCGATTTGTAACAACAATAAACTCCATAATCTTATCTGTGTTAAAGCAGCCATTGCTTTTTATGAAATAGTTTTCCGTGACCGGGATTCATTCAAAGAAGAAGTAGGAATAGCACGAAAGAAATTAAACACACGTTGGCTAATGATCGCAATAAACACTGTTGAACCGGAATTAACACCAAGCGAAAAAGCAGCATTCAATGCACTTATTGATTTTATATCGGCGAATAGATAGACCAACAACTTTAGTCTAGTCCAAAATATTTTTGTAAATTAAAACCATAATTTTAATTAGTGAGGTGTACAATGAAGATTAGTCTTTTCGGAACGTTTGGTTTATTCGTATTTTTATCTTCTTTTGTAATGGGAACAAATGATCTTACTGTAAAAGACAATGCAACCCATGGATCTAAACCGGGTTACATAGAAAAAGCAACACTGGTGGTAGAACCATTTGGGAGTTATGTAGAACAATCTCTCTATCTTGAATATTCAGAACGAAATCAGTTCAGTTCTAATTTACTAGAAATTGTTCATCGCTTTGAATTGCCTAAAGATGCTGTCATTAATGATATGTGGCTGTGGATCGGCGATAGTGTAATGCAGGCGAGAATGTTTGATACATGGACCGCAAGAGGTATTTATGATAGCATCGTTGCAGCACATTATGATCCAGGTTTCTTAGCGAAGAACGGAAGTCAATATGAATTTAGGATTTATCCTTTAGCTGCGGGGAAAATTAGAAAAGTAAAAATCACATTTATTGTTCCAACAAAATGGTATGGTAACCAAGCTACGGCGGAATTACCGCTTAAATTATTGCTCTCCAACAACTCAACAAAAAAACCACTAGAAATCCTTTATAGAACTCAGAAGGATATATGGGGAATTCCGACTATTTCTGAATTACCAGGCAGCAATTTTGTTAAACTTTTGGATACACTTAATTATCAATACAAACACCTCCAATTAAATGATATTACCGGCTATTTTTCACTCAACTTAAAATTTAATACAAAATTTACGAATGGTTATTATCTTAACGGTTATCACGACAAAAGTGATAGTACATACTTTCAACTTGGAATTTTACCCGAAAACTTTTTTAATGTAAAAGCCGACACTACCTCCAATAATGTTCTCGTGGCTTTGGATTTCAGTGGGTCATTCCGTAAAAATCTACCAGAAAATTTACCAGCATATCAATCATTAGTTGAAAGTGCATTAAAGTCGAATGACAATTTTAAATTACTGGTTTCTGGAAATGAGAAGATTGTTAACTTTACAAATTCATTTCTTCAAGCTACACCAGAAAATGTCAATAACACATTTTCAACATTTATGAATAGTGATTATGCAAAAGGAATTGATCAAATTTATACTCCAAACATTCTATTTTGCGATTTTGATGCTTCAACAAATTGGAAATTTCCGAATTTGTCATCCGTCACGCATGTAACTGAATTTAATTTTATTGAACAATCAATTGATTTTATTACTCAATCTGATGTGGTTGCAGCCTATAGACACGGGTATGATGACCCGATAAGTCAGTCTACCGCTGATGGCTTAATAGTGAGACTAGACTCTTTGTTTGCAGGAGGCGGAAGATTTTTAACCTACTTTGATCTTAACCGTGAAGGAAGTGAAAAATTAGCAACACATTATATAAATGGTTTAAGAGTAAAGGCCAATACCCATGATGCTGTAACCTTGTACAGAAATATTGAGGGAAATATTGGCAAAGATTTTCCAGAATCTTTTACTCGTAACGCTGCCTACTTTTTGGATTACTCTGATCCGGACGTGAAAATTGAATTGATGGATCAATCTGGTAAAGCTGCAGTCATTTCTAAAAAAATAAAAAATGGATTAATTGTCGTTACCGGTATTTGGTCACTACGGGATGATGGAGCACTGAAAACGATACAAGGAGCTCCATTGCTGGGAGTAAATTCTAACAAAAATCCTTTTACGTTAACCTCAACTTTGAAAAGAATAAAGGAAGAGTTTGATTCAACGAAATTTACTAAAGTATTACTTCTAAGTGATTCAGATTCGCTTATCTCGAAAGTAGATGCGGGAACTTTGGCTACGGAATATATTTCAAGTTATACAGGAATTACTCCTAAATTCCTAACGGTTAATCTACTTGATAACAGTATTTTTACTCCAAATTACATTTCGGATAGTCAAATTGATTATTACGGCAGCGGCTTTTTTCTTAAAAAATTAGCCGATACAAGTAACGGGATGCATCTTGAGAAACACCTTTATGATTGGCCTTATATTTCTTCTGTGTTTTCTCCTAATGCGGTACCACTCTTGAATGATCTAAAAATTAATGCTGTTGTTGATGATGGAGCTGGTAAAATTTTTGAAATCCGTGAAATAGGTAAACTTGCCGATCCAAATAAACCGAGATTCTTTCTTGGTAGTTCAAGCGCAAAAAATCAGATCATATTTAATGTTTCCGGTAGATTTGAAGAAACAAATACGGACAGTTCTGCGCAAATTACATTTTTAGTCCCGCATGATACTACAAGTTTCAACAAAATAGTCAAATCGATGCTGGGATATGAAAATATTAAAGATTTATTTGGTGCAACACCAATAGATACCGCTTCAATTGTAAAATTATCTCTATATCATAATCTTTTGACCGATTATTCTGCTCTCCTTGCGCTAGAACCCAATGACGAATACCATTTTATGAAAGACCCACTTGATGAAGGCGGTTTCACTGATATTAATGAAGACAAGAATGTAACTGATTCAACCGTCACATCGGTTTTTCCAAATCCATTTAACAGTATGACTACAATTAGATTATTTTTGAATTCATCTTCTAACGTTTCGGCAGAAATCTATAACATTTTGGGGCAAAAAGTTATAGAAATTGTGAATGTTACGAATGTATCGGGCGAAAAAAAATATTTCTGGAACGGAAATAATTCTTTCGGAAATTCAGTAAACAGTGGATTTTATATTTTAAGAGTAGTGGTATCAGACAGTAAATCGAACAAGAAAAATGTTTATACACATAAATTGTTGTATCTGAAATGAGATAAAAGGTGGTAGCATGAATTCAAAATTTTTCATTGTTACATTCTTACTGATAATAGTAAATTGTATTGATGTTTATAGTGATTCATTATATGTCGAAGTTATAAATGACACAGTCTTTGTTAAGAATACCAGGGTATGGGAAAATTGTCTATTCAGGCCAAAATCCATTGTAATTATTGAAGGGTATAATATTACTTTAACTCAACAAGATACGAGCAATAATTTTGCATTTTGCAATTGTACATATGATCTCACTACTCAGATAATTGGATTAAATAAAGGTAATTATCGGATATATGTTTATAGAAAATATTCGCCCCCAAAAGATACCTCAATTGCTAAATACTTAGGAGTAGTACTTTTTTCATTTAATCCCCAAGGCTCATCTACATTTTCTGTAAAACAGAAACAAAGTAGTTGTTATCAAATATCAGATATTGAGTATGATATTGCATCTGAAGAACTCCAAAGTTTGTTAATTAAAAGTTATCCTAATCCTTTTAATCCTTCCACCACACTATATTTTGAAATACCTGGTAAAAGTATGGTTACATTAAAAGTGTATGATGTCCTTGGTAATGAAGTAGCGGATTTATTGCACGAAGAGAAATCATTTGGTAAGTATGAACTAGTTTTTAATCCATCTAACCATGCTTTGTCTAGTGGAGTTTATTACTGTCGTTTACAAGCTGGTGACCTAAGTTCAATCAAAAAATTAATTTATGTTAAATAAAACTAATTTCAGCTCTAATGACTAAAATTTCTAAGACAACTCACCTGTAACTTTTATCTCGCATTTTTTAATCATCTTATGCAAATTGGTTCTATTGATTCCAATATGAAGTGCAGCCTGGGAAATGTTGCCGCCGAATTTTTTCAACAGATTTTCAAGAAATAATTTTTCTACTGATCTACTGGCATTATCAGATGAGGTTCTTCTCATTTCATCCATTTCTTGCCAAGTCTCCGGAATATTTTGTGTTGGAGTACTTATCATATAATTAATTTGCTGCCGCATGAGATGTTCCGTTTTAATATTTTCCCCTTTAGCAAGCAGCACGGCACGAGTTATAAAATTTTGTAATTCTCTAATATTGCCGGGATAGTCGTATGTTCTTAATATTTGAATTGCTTCAGGCGAAAATCCACTAAAGAAAACCTTCATCTCAATTGAAGCGGTTTTTGCAAAATGAAAAATTAATTCTTCAATATCATCTTTACGTTCTCTTAGCGGTGGAACGTGAATCGGAAGAACATCTAACCGATAGAAAAGATCATCTCTAAATTTTCCTTCATTTACCATCGTGGCAAGATTTTTATTTGAAGCTGCAATAATTCTAGCTTGAGTTTTAATACTTGTTGTCCCACCAACACGATCGAATTCCTTTTCTTGTAAAACACGGAGGAGTTTCACTTGTGCAGTAAAATCAAGTTCGGCTACTTCATCTAAAAATAGAACTCCGTCGTTAGCAAGCTCAAACTTGCCAAGTTTTCTTGTATTCGCACCGGTGAACGCCCCGCGTTCATGCCCGAATAATTCACTTTCCAATAATTCCTTCGGTACGGCAGCACAGTTGATAGCAATGAACGGTTTAAGTTTTCTATCACTTTGTAAATGAATTTGTCTTGCTACTAATTCTTTCCCCGTTCCACTTTCTCCAGTTATCAGCACCGTATTATTGTTTGTTGAAAACAACGTGATGATTTCTTTTAATTTTATCATTGCCGAACTATTCCCGATCATTCGAGAGTAAGGTTTTAATGTTTCTTCTTCGAGGGATTTAGTTCTACTTAAAAAAATTCTTTGTTGAAGCGCTTTTTCGATAATAAATTTTAGTTCTTTCAGATTTGGTGTTTTGGAAATGTAATCAAAGGCTCCAAGTTTCATAGCCTCAACGGCGGTATCAATGGAAGCATAATCTGTAACGATAATAACAGGCAATTCATCATCTTCATCCCGGATTTTTTTAAGTATTTCAAGTCCATTTGTTCCATCTTGTAACATAAGATCGAGCAGAACAACATCCGGATTATTCTTCCTTATTAATTCAAGTCCCTCTTTACTATTGTATGCATAAGCGCAATCGAAATCTTTTCGAAGGAGAAGGCAAAAATCATTTACAAATTCTTTATTATCATCGATTACTAAGAGCCGAGTTTTCATCACATGATTCCTTCGTTTAATTCAATAGTAAGCGTAGTTTCCTTTCGGGGAACACTTGATTTTACAAAAATTCTTCCCCCATATTTTTTTAATTTTGTTTGTGCAGAAAATAATCCAAAACCGGAGCTTGCCCCTTTAGAGTAACCACTTTCAAATATTTTCTCCCAATCATTTTTATTGATTCCCGAGCCATTGTCTGTAATATCAATACAAATTTTTGGTGCCCGTTTATAAATTGAGATTGCTATTCGTTTAGGTTCGTTTTCTTTCAACGCTCTAACAGAATTTTGAAGACAATTGTCGATTATATCAGCTAACTCATAATTTTTGATAAGGACTGCGTGATCACCTTCAAAATGTTTACTTTTATTAAGTAAAACGTTATTCTCTGTCAACATATGTTCAAGTGACGCGCAGGTATTTTTAATAACCAATATCGGATCACATGAGTAAGAAGCATAGACAATCTTTTTTAACTCACTTAATGATTCTTTGATGTTGCTGAATTCGGACGCGAAGTTGTGATATGAAGTAGAGTTATCCGCATGTTCAATTTCAATGAGAAAATTTATCGATCGTTTAATATGATCGATGGATTCTTTTCCAAGATGAATTGTTGTAGCTAAATCAACGATAGACAACAACCTAGGTTGAACCATTTCTTGGAATGTATGCATACGCTCGGAAAAAGTATCCATATATTTTGTATCATCCAAATTATCATCTGCATGTTCCGAGAGGAGTTGAAGACTATTTAAATTTGATAGACCCCATGCACCGTGAGAGAATTGCATGAGTTCATCGAGAAGATCGTCTTTTATTTTTTCTGATGACTTAACTTCATGTTGGTTATGGGTAATCCAAAGAAAAACAAGATTTGGAATAACGATACTTACGACGGACATTAATCCGGGCAAAAAATATTTAAGAAAAGAAGAAGGTGAGTTTAAAGTCAGTAAAAGAATTAACCAATAAAGAGAAATGCTCAATGAAACAAATGAAAGAGCGAGTGGTGTATTCCAATGATAATAGTACAACCCGTTTTTTGTACCAAAATATAAAATGAAAAATGTTATGAGGGTAATGAAGATATATATTTGTACTTCGGTACTTCTAAATATGCGAACGGCAATTCTGGGGAGAGAGTAGAAGAAAGTTGCTAAATCACTCAATTCCTTTACGTTGTAACTTTGTCCCGGTTTAAGATCACGCAGAACAATTTCTTTTCCCCCATAAAATTTTACTCTTACTTCGTACAATTTATTAGGGTCAACCCCAAAGTGCGCAACGTTTTCACAATTTTGTGTATTCCCGAATATTTCAGACCCAAGTTGTTTATATCCTTTTAAGTAATTGCGATTGTCGAGATGTCCATTTTCATAAACCCAAATTTTAGTGCCCCAACCTTCGCTATTTGCAATTACACCGAGTGGTCTAATTTTCAAAAAACTTTTATTGTCAAGATTATTTAGCCAAAGAGTATACCCGTTAATACCGTAACAAAAAATATCAACATCTCCATCATCATCCATATCGTTGGCGATTGCGTACTGCAAAATAGGAGCTGTTATCTGCATCTCTTTAGCCTGATCAATAAAACATTTTCCTTGCTGGTTCAGCAGTAAAAAATTTCTTGCGCTCTTCGAATTTGCGTCCACTAAAAAGATGTCGGTAAAACCATCATTGTTAAAGTCTCCGAGGGCGACCGTTGTATAGGCAAGAATCGAATGACCCGGCGTAAATTTATCCAAACCGAAATCGGCGGTTGCATCAGTAAAATAACCATTCCCATTATTTTTCAGTAATGAAATAAATGAATGATCGGAAATGATAAGAACATCAAGATCTCCATCATTATCAAAGTCGGCGGCACAAGTCCCAATACTTTCGGAAAGATTCAATGGATGTATTCTCTTTTCAGATTCATCTTTAAATGTTCCATTTTTATTGATGAGTAGTTTGTTTTTCCGCCACTTATTAGCAATAATCCAATCGTTCAAATCATCTTTATTAAAATCGGCAAAAAGTGATTGTGTATTCCATGACCGGGTTAAAGACTTTGTTGTTGTATCAATTTCACTTAACCCGCTAAAAAATGAATTCTTGATAATAAATTCATATCCGGTCTGCTCAGCCGGACCATAATAATAAGTTACACAAATATCCATCCTTCCGTCTGCATCTATATCAACAGGTTTTAGATTCACCGGTTGATGCAAATTCCCATAAATTGATAATGGAATAGTTTCTCTCTTAATAAAATTCCCTTTTTTATTGTTCTCAAAAAGAATTAGAGAAATTCCATCCGAATCAGAATTTGCAATGACAAAATCGGTGTAGGTATCGCAGTTGTAGTCGAGAAAAGCTGCGGATGGTCCCAAAGTCTGTTCTCTATTAAAAGGAGGCATCACTTCTTTTTGGAAAGGAACATTGGCAGAGTTATAATAAAATGAAATATTCTCAGTTAAACTTCGACTAACAGACAAGATATCCGGCAATCCATTTTTATCAAAATCATAAATAGCGGCAATATGATTAGTTGTAAAGTTATCGCTTTCGATACCCAAAACTTTGCTAAAATTAGTAAAATAATTACCGGTTGTAATTCCGGCTTTATAAATTACACCACCTCGTTCCGCAAAAAGAATAGAATCTTTGTGATAACTTTTTAAATCGTTAAACATGTAGATAGAAGGAATGCGCATAGGAAAATCACTACTGTGAGATGTCATCAAAACAATATCGCGGTAAGTTGGATTATCGGGTGTAGCAAAAACGATTTTATTTTTCTCGTCGTTGTCATAAATAAATCTACTGTCTTTGTAGCGGTAGAGCTTTCTTTTACTATCCCGTGCAAAAATTTTATCTTTAGAAAGCATTCTGAGTTGTTGGATATCCCATTTGTTCTTTTCTGGAAACGGAATGTTTTTGAAAGTATTTCCGTCGAAAAGAAAAACTCCTTCAGAATTTGTTAGAAGAAATATTTCATGGGGTGAGACAACTTCAACAGAATTTATATGTGATTTTAGTGGTGTTTTTAATTCTTCCCACTTTTTATTTTCATATTTCAGAAGTGTCCCAAAGTTGCCAGCGGCATAAGCTCTATTAGAATTTATGCTGTGTATCGATTGTATCGGTAGTCGGAACACGAAAGAATCTTCGGTCCATTTCCCGTTTGAGAAATGATAGAAATGCGTCCGCCATTTGATATCCATTGCTGAGGCGATGAATTCATCTTGCTTAACTGCAGTAAAACATAATCTTGTGTAGTTTTGGGATATAATCGTTCTGTAAGTCTTTGCTTCCCCATTTTTGTAATGGATTAAATCCCCTTCAGTGGTTCTTACCCAGAAATCATTTCCGGAAACTACACTCAATATATTAACGTCACCTGGAAAGGTGTAATTTATTCTTTCCCATTTCCATTTTGGCTCGGATTGCGAGTAGCAAAAGCTCCATGCAAAATACATCAGCAAGATGAAGAGGTTGAATCTCATGATAAAATATAAGCAATTCAAAATTGATTATCAGTAAAATGTTACCCTGTAAAGCAACAATGTTGCACAGGGTTACGCCATCTCACTTTGATTGAAAACAAGAAAGTTGCGAAAGAACTAAAATTTCGATCATACTAATCGCTTCTAGAAAGGTATAATTCTTGACTTAATAATTGTTAGTGGAAATAAGTTTTATGAGATTTTTATAAAAAATTAAATACTAAAATGGAAACAGAATCACTTAAAATTGAGCATCTTTATAAGCTGTGTCCTAAGTGCAGCTTCTTTTGCAATAAACTAGAGCCGGACAAATACTGTTCTTTATGCGGAACGGAATTGATCGATTCCTGTCCTTCATGCCATAAAAGTATCAGTAATCCTTACGCAAAATATTGTAAAGAATGTGGATCCGAGTATCCCGGAAAAATAAGAGAAACTAATCACTGGTTTTAAGAACTGATTAAATTATGAATAGACCTCCAATATGCAAGCCGAAAATTTTGTTAAGGAAAAAACTACGAGAGCCTCATCAAGAAAATTTCGTTCAACATTTTCCAGCGCTGAATTCGTGATAAAAAAGATATTTATATCAATTAAATCTCAAAGGTACGTATCATGTACAAACAACTGATTATAGCATTTTTACTTACGACAACTGCTTTTTCTCAAAACGGATGGTATTATCAAAGTAGTAACATTATCTCCGATATCTATTTTGTGAATGATTTTATTGGATACGCTGCGGGAGTCGGGCATTCAATTTATAAAACTGAAGATGGTGGAGAAACATGGTTTGGCTTAACAACTGGATTAGGGTACTCCGAAGAAATTGCTGCCATATCTGGTGGGAGGTTGTATTTTACAGATAATCAACTTGGTTGGTATGTTGGTCAACAAAATACTTTATTAAAAACTACAAATGGGGGAACTTCGTGGGAAAAATTAAACTCAGGATTAACCTTATCAACAAATCAATATGTTCATTTTAAGAACGCGTTCTTTTGGGATAACAATTTTGGTTGGGTAGTTGGTTACTCGGGATTTACAACTGGTGGTAACATACAGGGAGTCATACTAAAAACTACTGATGGAGGGAATACCTGGAGTTCCCAATTATTAGGAACATTTTTAACTTCCGTAACTTTCACGACTCAACAAAAAGGTTGGATCGTCGGCGCCCAAGGATCTATTTTTATTACACTTGACGGTGGAACTACATGGAATAACCAAACAAGCGGTACTTCAAATTTGCTATATGATATTGCGTTTAAAAATGAGAATGACGGTATTACGGTAGGGATAGGTACTGTGCTGACGACTTCGGATGGAGGAGTTAACTGGGTTAAAAAGGAAGTAAGTAGTTCAACTTTATACTCTGTTTCATATTTATCTTCAGGCACGGCTTTTATTGCCGGAGGCGGAAAACTATATAAAAGCAACGATAACGGTACAAACTGGTCAATTCAAAACGACAGCATCCCCTTTGGGGTTGACCGACTTTTTTTCAATTCCTCATTAAAAGGTTGGTATAGCGCTTCGCAAGGTGAAGGTATAGGAATTGCCAAAACTACCGATGGCGGCGTTACTTGGATTAAAAAAACTTATACAAGAAATATTGAAAAACTTTTTATTCTAAAAAATCCTTTACGCATCTGGGGGATGCAGTGGCAGGGAGTAGTTCATTCACCCGACGGACAGAAGTGGAAATTCATGGAAAATAGTTTAATAAAAAATATGCAAGACATTTGGTTTAAAGATGTAAACAATGGATGGATTGTTGGCGGGTACAATTTTCAAAATAATATGTTAAGAACTACAGATGGGGGAAACAGTTGGGGACTTCAAAATAATAATGTTGTTCAAAATTTCAATTCAATATTTTTTGTGGATACTACATTCGGTTGGGCAGCCGGAACAAACGGTACTGTTATTCAAACTCTTGATGGTGGACAAACTTGGGGACTGCAATCAACTCCAACTGTGGCACATCTTTATGGAATTGCATTTGCAAATAGGGAAGTTGGTTACGCGGTCGGGAGAGGTACATATGGAGCTCATATAGGGAAGAACGTGGTATTAAAAACTTATAATAGCGGTTTACTTTGGAATGTTATTTATATTGATTCACTTAAAAGCCAGTTAAAAAAAATTATCTGCTTTGATGAAAATACAATTTTGATAACGTATGGAGATAAACTTTCCAGAAGTGTTGATGGTGGTATTAGTTGGAGTACGATTTTTAACCGCAGTAATTATGGAATTTATGATGTTTCTTTCTCAGATCAATCTCACGGTTGGGTTTCAACAGGGGTAGATCTTTTTAAAACTATTGATGGTGGAGCTTCATGGACTCAAAATATCTTAGCTCCAACAAGTTCTTTTGAGCCGATTAATTTTCTGGATGCAAACCACGGTTGGGTCGTTAGCGGAGGCTATGGAATTTTATATACTAGTAACGGAGGAATAACTTCTGTTGAAAAGATACAGCCAGTGAAAGAAATTCCACAAAATTTTGTTTTGCACCAAAACTATCCGAATCCATTTAATCCAACTACCACAATAAAATACTCAGTTCCAAAAGTTTCAACTGTATCCTTGAAGATATTTGATATACTAGGGAGTGAAGTAAGGGAACTTGTGCACGAAGAAAAAGCTGCTGGTGAGTACGAAATTAATTTTAATGCGGCAGGACTATCAAGTGGTCTCTACTTTTATCAGTTAATTAGCGGATCAATTATTTCAACAAAAAAAATGCTGTTGGTTAAATAAATCTGAGGCGACTAAAATGAAACACAACTACGTAAAATCTTCAATACTATTTATTTTTTTCTGTTTACCTATACTTGCTCAAGATCCAAACTGGACTACTTCATGGCATTTTGAAGGGGGAAGAACCTATGTAACAGACTCGCATATGGATACTCAAAATAATATTTTAACAGTTGGAACTAATTCCGGAGGTGCTGCAAATTATAATTGTATATTAAATAAGTTTTCTTCTCAAGGGGCACATCAATTTACAAAATACTTCTCCACCGGTAGTGGAGGCACAGCTCCGAGTGTTACAACCGACAAGAGCAATAACATCTATGTGTTTGGTGATTTGTATGTCTATGTTTTGAATTCTTCAGGAGATTCGCTTCTTCAGTTCGTGCATAACTGTATTAATAACAGAAAAATTGAAGTTGATTCTGCCGGAAATATTTTCCTCTATTCAGTTTCTTACGATAACGATAATAATAACTTCGGTCCCAAAATCATAAAATTTAATCCGCAAGGAATCGAGCTTTGGGATTTTGTCCCTTTCCCGATAACTATTCCAGCCGCTGAAACCGCAATATTAAACGATGCTTTAGTTGATGAATCGGGAAATTCCACTATAACTGGCTCAATATTTCGCAACGGTGTTCACAGCGTTTTTACTGCTAAAATAGACATAAACGGACTTCTAATTTGGAAAGATGAATTCACTATTTCAGGAAAAAATATTATTTCCGGAAATAAAATTGCAGTTGGAACTAGCGGAATAACTTATATAGCTGGACATTGCGGAGTAGAGTTTCATCCCAATACTTACGATGCCTTAACCCTTGCGTATGCTTCAGATGGTAATTTGCTCTGGTCTAAAACGTTTGATAACGCTGTTGACAAAGATCAGGCAGTAGATTTAAAAAGTTTTGGATCCGGTGTGGTTGTGTCCGGACTGTCAAAATATAAAGAAACAACCCCCATGTTTGCAGTTTATTATTCCACTACAGGAAACGAAAATTGGCGGTTCATTGATACGGGAACCAAGTGGATTGATGCGTTTAGTTTTGGGAATTACCCACCATCCTCATCTACCATTGTTATTGATGGAGATGAAATACTTATTTCAGGTTCCATTCGTTCTTCTACTGTTTCCACATATTTCACAACGTATAAAATCAATAATCAAGGAGTAGTAAAAGGTAAGGCAGTCTTCCCAGCTGAGTTTATCGGGCGGCATCAAAACTCATTAAAGGTGAACGACGATATAATCTTAATTTGTTCTGACACTGACATTGCCAACGCTTTCGATTATACTAAAATCATAAGTTACGCTAAAAACAAGTTAACAAATATTGGTTCAGAGAGTCTTAATCAGAGGTCATTTATCCTTTCCCAAAACTATCCAAACCCATTTAATCCAAGTACAATAGTCAGCTATCAATTAGAAGAGCCATCAATCGTTTCGCTAAAAATTTATGATCTACTTGGCAAAATAGTTGCTGAACTGGTTAATGAATATGTGGAACAAGGGAATCATAAAATATCTTTTAATTCCAGCGAATTTAATTTGGGTAGTGGAGTCTATTTCTATCGCCTAAGTACAGGAGAAAAATATATAACAAAAAAAATGATTTTACTGAAGTAATTAGTTCAATGTCAATTGATGTGCGTATTGTTTTTGTCCAGGGGAAAACAAAAAAATATATTAATAATTTATTAGGAGTTCAAGATGAAAGTTCTCATTCGTGTTTTCGTTGTCGCTATTGGGGTAACTTTAATATTTTCTTCGTGTAAAAAAGATGAAAGTAATCCGACGAATACTACCACAGGGGCTAAAACTCTAACGATGAATCATTGGGGAGTCGATTTCTCCGAAGGAGTAGCTGGTTCTGCCGCAAATTATCTCGACCAAGCAAAAGTTGATGGCGATGTTATAAATTGGTGCGAATAATCTACAGGCGGCACAAATTATTATGATCTCTTACTTGCGTTCAGACCATCTTCCGGTAAAATGTACAAAGTAACCGGTAATGATTTGGCCGGCGTTACTACTATTGATACTTCAAAATGGAATATTAATGTGGATTGCGGAAGTGTGAAATTAGTTCCGAATGAAATATGGGTGATCAAAGCGATTGATGGTTACGTGGCGTTTAAAGTTTTGGAAGCAGCTCAGGATAGTCTTTCCATTTCTGCCAATTTCGAAAATGAAGTTAAAGTCGAGTATAAATTTAGTTCAACTTTAAAGTTCTAAATTAGCTGTTATTTTGCCGGGAGGAGAACTCTTAAATAAAGCAAATGTTTGTCGATTGACCTCTAAGACTTTTCAACTTTGTTTTGAGTCTTCTTCCAGCGAATTAAAAATGATCTAGTTTGATTCTATTCTAAGCGGCAAGAATCTTTTTTAAATCTTCCTCATTTACCTTAAGTAAACCATTGGGAACAAGGTTTGGTATTAAAGTCTTCCAATTTTTATCTTTCTTAAAAATTTGTTTGAACATAGGAACCGCTTCTTTCATCATTCCTTTGTTAGCTAGCGCCACTGCTGTCCAAAATTTCATTTCAAGATTATCGGGAAACATTTTCATTGCCGAAGAGTATTCCTGCATCGCTAAATCCATGTCGTCCTTTTCAACCGCCAAATCACCATTATTCATATGATCATAGGCTCGATGTACTTTTAAAAGTCTCCGCAGTTCTGGAAGAGGAGCTGGACTATCATCAACTCGAATATCTACTAACCGATCTTCCCAAACTTTTCCGGTTGATTTTCCACGAACAACAAGCATTGCAGCAGATTGTTTTCCACGAATATCCCCACCGGCTTTTTCAGCCGCTTCAAGGGCAATAAGCAATCTTTCTGCTAGGGGACCAGTCGACTTTTGAAATGCTTCTGCCATGGCTGGCCAGATTTTATCATTTGACATTAAGTTTGCCTGTACAGAAAAATTTTTCCCGGTGATGTTTCCTGCTGGTTGAATACAATCATTACCGGTAAATGAAGCAACATTTCCTTTTGCATCCAATATTGCTAGCTGCCTGAACTCTCTTCCTTTATCGCTTAGTAATAAAGTAGCAACGGTTTCTCCAGCAGATTTTCCTTCTTTTAATAATTTTAAACCATCTGGTCCAAATGCGGGATTAACAAACGACTGTGTTGCCACAACACCAACTCCAGCTTCGCCCCAAGTCACCATTGTTCCAACAGAGAACCAGTGAGACTGTACCGCCACACCCATTTCGCCCGTTTGTTCATCATAGGCTACGATGGAATAAGTATGTGCAAAAGGAGAATCTGATTTATAAACTTGTGCGGTAAGAGAAGAAAATGATACTGAAAGGATGATCGTGAACAGTTGAAAAAAAAATGTCGATTTCACTTAATACTCCAAAATTATTTTGATGCAAATTAGAATTTCGACCAAGATTAAGCAAATCTCACGAAATAGTCATAACACAAATAATTCGTTTTATCTTTAAAAAACCTATTTTTTTAGCTCTGTGATAAGATTGTATTAAATTATTAATGGAAAGATATGCACTCACATTAATTATTTTCCAGAAAAGTTAAAAAAAAGAAGCTCAAAACTTGACACTTTAACTTCCTTCAGCTATCTTTGCATCAATAAAAAAATGAAAAATCAATCACAATATATCGCACAAAACAATTTTTATGGATTTGCCAGCATCCCCGGTAGTCCAAGTGTTGTGATTTCTCCAATAATAACCCTATCGATTTTTTCTGTCGTTATTGGGATTTCTGTTATTCTTAGCCTCCTTAGCATTATTATTCTAGGCTAATAATAAGTCAATCCCAAATCAAAATAAAAGACTACCACACACACATACTTAAGATTTCGGGATTGACGAGAGCCGAAAGGTTTTTCTTGTTTGTCAATTTTATAAACTTGAGGTCATCTTGAGATCTGATTTAATTAAAAAAGGTTTTGATAAAGCTCCGCACCGTAGTTTGCTGAAGGCTACCGGTGTAATTAAGAGCGATGAAGATTTTAAAAAACCTTTTATCGGAGTTTGTAATTCCTATATCGATTTAATCCCCGGACATGTGCATCTTCAAGAATTTGGGAGAATTGTAAAAGAAGCTATCCGTGAAGCAGGCGGCGTTCCGTTTGAGTTTAACACGATTGGTGTTGATGACGGTATCGCGATGGGGCATATCGGTATGCGCTACTCACTTGCTAGTAGAGAATTAATTGCAGACTGTGTTGAAACCGTTGTTGAAGCTCATCGTTTGGATGGAATGGTTTGCATTCCTAACTGCGACAAGATTGTTCCGGGAATGTTGATGGCAGCCGTTCGTGTAAACATTCCAACAATATTTATTTCCGGCGGACCGATGAAAGCCGGTAAAACTCCATCAGGCAAAAAAGTAGATCTCATTTCCGTATTTGAAGGAGTTGGGGAATATCAATCAGGCAAAATAAACGACGAACAATTAAATGAATTAGAAAATTTTGGTTGTCCGTCGTGCGGTTCTTGTTCAGGCATGTTTACCGCCAACTCAATGAACTGCTTAATGGAAGCACTCGGAATGGCACTCCCCGGAAACGGATCAATCCTCGCACTCAACCCCAAACGACATGAATTAGCAAAACAAGCGGCAAAGCAAATTCTTACTTTAGTTGAAAAAGACATTAAGCCAAAAGATATCATCACCAAAGAATCTATAATGAATGCCTTCGTGCTCGATATGGCAATGGGAGGAAGCACGAACACAGTTCTCCATACTTTGGCAATTGCCAACGAAGCAGAAATTGATTTTGATCTTGCTGAACTAAATACGCTTTCTCAAAAAGTACCTTACATCTGTAAAGTTAGTCCGGCTACAAAAGAAGTTCACATGGAAGATGTTGATGAAGCCGGTGGAATTTCAGCAATCTTAAATGAAGTTTCCAAGGTGGATGGAATTCTTGATTTAAATAGATTAACCGTTACCGGAAAAACACTTGGTGAAAATATTACCGGAGCAGATATTAAAAATTCATCTGTCATTCGTTCGGTTGAAAATCCTTATTCAAAAACGGGCGGGCTTGCAATTCTTTTTGGAAATCTGGCTCCGTATGGTTCAATCGTAAAAACCGGCGCTGTTGATCCAAAGATGATGAATCATATCGGTCCGGCTAGAATTTTTAATTCGCAGGAGGAAGCGATGGAAAATATTTTGGCTGGAAAAGTTCAAGCAGGTGATGTTGTGGTTATTCGTTATGAAGGTCCAAAAGGTGGACCCGGAATGCCGGAAATGCTATCACCAACTTCAGCGATTATGGGAATGGGACTTGGTGATAAAGTTGCATTGATAACCGACGGCAGATTTTCAGGCGGAACACGCGGTGCCTGCATCGGACACGTTTCTCCAGAGGCTGCTGAACGTGGACCAATCGCAGCTTTAGTTGAAGCAGATTTAATAACTGTTGATATTCCTAACAGAATTTTAAGCGTTGAGCTGACTGATGAAGAAATTCAGAAAAGGTTGGCACAACTCCCGGCGTTCGAACCAAAAATTAAAAAAGGTTATTTAGGCAGATACGCAAGATTAGTGACGTCTGCTAATACCGGTGCGATTTTGAAATAAAAAAATGAAAGAAGTGAGAAAGGATACTTTATGAAAGACCATAAACAGAAGATGAGCGGTGCAGAAATCTTCTTTGAATGCTTACACAAAGAGAAGGTTGAATATGTGTTTGGATACCCAGGTGGAGCTGTGCTAAAATTATATGAAAAACTTTATGATGTCGATTTCCTCGAGCATATTTTAACCCGTCATGAGCAGGGCGCAATACATGCGGCAGAAGGTTATGCAAAAGCGACTGGTAAAGTCGGAGTGGTGCTTGTAACCTCTGGACCCGGAGCAACAAATACTGTGACCGGTATTGCTGATGCCTATATGGATTCAATTCCAGTTGTGATATTTACTGGACAAGTCCCAACAAAGTTAATTGGAAATGATGCTTTTCAAGAAGCAGATATAATGGGAATTACAAGACCCATAACAAAACATAATTTTCTTGTTCGTGATGTAAAAGAATTAGCAGATACTATTCGCAAGGCATTCTTTATTGCTTCTACAGGCAGACCCGGTCCGGTTTTGGTCGATCTTCCTAAAGATGTAATCAATTCTGTTTGTGAATTTGAATATCCTGAAAAGGTTGATATACGCGGCTACAAACCAACGTTTATGGGACATCAAAATCAAATTAAAAAAGCAGCAGAAATGCTGAAGAAGGCGAAGAAACCTTTACTCTATGTTGGTGGTGGAGTTATTATGTCCGGTGGAACAAGGGAGTTAGCGCTTCTTGCAAAGGAAAATAATTTACCGGTAACCATGACTCTTCAAGGTTTAGGCGCTTTCCCGGGGACTGACGATCTTTCACTTGGTATGCTCGGAATGCATGGAACGTATTGGGCAAATCAGGCTGTAAACAGTTGCGATCTTTTAATTGCATTGGGTGCTCGTTTTGATGATCGTGTTACGGGAAAAGTAGAATCGTTTTCTACCAAGTCTTACAAAATTCATGTTGATGTTGATCCGACTGCTATCGACAAAAATGTTCTTGTTGATCTGCCGATTGTTGGAGACGTTAAACATGTTCTTGCAGAACTTGCTGCCGAGATGGATGAACGTCCGGAGATAACCGATTGGTGGAAGCAAATTGAAAAATGGAAAAAAGAATGTCCATTCGATCTTGATCCGAATGACGGCATGTTGAGAACTCAATTTGTAATTGAAAAAATTTCTGCAAAGACTAAAGGTCATGCGGTAGTTGTTTCCGATGTTGGCCAACATCAAATGTGGATTGCGCAGCATTATAAATTTGTTCATCCGCGCTCGCACTTAACAAGCGGTGGATTGGGAACAATGGGCTTTTCAGTTCCGGCATCTATTGGCGCTGCTTTTGGTGTTAAGGACCGACCAATAATTTCGATCAGCGGAGACGGTGGTTTTCAAATGAATATTCAAGAGTTGATCACCGCTGTTGCAAACAAACTTCCGATTAAATTTATCGTGATCAACAATAGCTTCTTGGGAATGGTTCGTCAGTGGCAGGAACTTTTCCATGCAGAGAAATACAGCTTCACTGATCTTTCAAAAAGTAATCCTGATTTCAGAAAAGTTGCAGAAGCGTTTGGTCTCGCAGCTTTTTCAGTTGAACATCCGAAAGAAGTTGATTCGGTTTTAGATGAAGCGTTCGCAATTAACGATCGTCCTGTATTTATCGAATTTAAAGTTGTTAAAGAAGACATGGTTTTCCCGATGGTTCCTGCTGGAGCGTCTATCGGTGAAATGATGACAAAAAGATTAAATCCCAAAACAATGGTATAACAAATGAAACACACAATTTCTGTACTTGTCGAAAATCGATTTGGAGCTTTTAACCGCGTGGCAACCATGTTTAGCGGAAGAGGTTTCAACATTCACAGCATCTCGATCGGAGAGACTGAAGAACCTGAAATTTCCAGAATGACTTTAGTTACTTCCGGCGACGATCAAATTATTGAGCAGGTTGTTAAACAATTAAATCGTTTGATTGACACAATTAAAGTTGTTGATCTGACCGGGCAGCCGCGAGTTGAACGTGAACTTGCTCTCATCACCGTTTTTTATCAAAAAGGAACGAGACCGGAACTGACAAACATCTGTGATATTTTCCGCGGTAAGATAGTCGATATAAATAATAGGACATTAACTCTTGAGATAACCGGACCGCCGGATAAAATTGATGCGGTGATAAACGTAGTTTCGCAATACGGAATTAAAGAAATCGCACGTTCAGGAACTGTCGCACTAAAACGAGGCGAGCAGTCAAAAATTCAACCTAAAATTTCTACAACAAAAGAAAAGGAAAAAATATAATGAAAGTTTATTATGATGGCGATGCATCGCTGGATTTTCTAAAAGATAAAAAAATTGCTGTGCTTGGCTTCGGAAGTCAAGGACATGCTCACGCGCTTAATTTAAAAGATAGCGGAATGAATGTTTGTGTTGGTTTGCGTCAAAGCAGCGCACGCTGGGAAAAAGCTGAAGCTCTCGGATTGCAAGTAAAAACTGTTTCTGATGCTTCCGCATGGGCTGATGTTATCATGCTTCTTTTACCTGATCAAAACCAAAAAGATATTTATGACACTGATGTTGTTCAGCATGTAACATCCGGTAAAACGTTGGCATTCGGACACGGATTCAATATTCATTACAAACAAATTGTCCCTCCTGCCGATGTAAACGTAATGATGATCGCTCCAAAAGGACCGGGACATTTAGTGCGCAGAACATTCACCGAAGGTTCAGGCGTTCCTTGTTTGATCGCGGTTTATCAAGATCCTTCAGGCAACACAAAAGATTTAGCACTTGCCTGGGCTAAAGGTATAGGTGGTGCTCGTGCAGGAGTAATTGAAACGAACTTCAAGAATGAAACAGAAACAGATTTGTTCGGTGAACAAGCGGTATTGTGCGGCGGTTCAGCTGAATTAATTAAAGCAGGATTTGAAACGTTAACCGAAGCCGGTTATCCGCCGGAACTTGCTTACTTTGAATGTATGCACGAGATGAAACTTATCGTTGACCTCTATTATGAAGGAGGATTGTCAAGAATGAATTACTCCGTGAGCGATACTGCTGAATATGGTGGTATGACCCGCGGACCGAGAATCATTACGCAAGAATCTAAAAATGAAATGAAAAAAATTCTTGCTGAAATTCAGTCCGGACAATTTGCAAACGAATGGTTAGCTGAATATAGAAGCGGTGGACCAAAATTCGCTCAACTTAGAAAAAGTAACACCGAACACGCAATCGAAACGGTCGGGGCAAAACTCCGCGGAATGATGAGCTGGTTGTTCAATCAAAATAAAAAAGAAGAAGTTGACGCCTAAATAATTAGTATGAACATGTAGAGACTTGCCATGGCAAGTCTCTACGATTACGAATAGGATTTAAAATGAAATATAAAATTGCTCTTTTACCGGGAGATGGAATTGGTCCCGAAGTAACCGATGCCGCTGTTAAAGTTCTTCAGTTTGTAGCGGAAAAAACGGGCATAGAACTTTCGTACAGCTACCATTTGATTGGCGGCTGTTCTTACGATGCAAATGAAACTCCTTTAACCGATACGACACTTAGTGCATGTTATGATTCGGATGCGGTATTCCTCGGTGCGGTTGGCGGAGTTAAATGGGAATCATTGCCGCATCATTTAAAACCGGAAGCGGCTTTATTGAAACTTAGAAAATCACTCGGATTATTCTCAAACATCCGTCCCGCAAAAGTTTACGATGCACTTCTTGATGCTTCATCACTGAGACCGGAAGTCTTATCAGGAACTGACATTGTAATCTTTAGAGAATTAACCGGCGGAATTTATTTCGGTGAACCTCGCGGTTATGATGAAAATAAAGGTTGGAACACGTTAGTTTATTCGAAAGAAGAAGTTGAGCGCATTGCGAGAAAAGCTTTTACAGTTGCACGACAAAGAACTGGAAAAGTTTCTTCGGTTGATAAAGCAAACGTGTTGGAAAGTTCTCAATTTTGGCGCAAAGTTGTTCATCAAATTCATGATGAGGAATTCTCCGATGTGAAGTTGAGTGATATGTACGTTGATAACGCTGCGATGCAATTGGTACGCAATCCAAAACAGTTTGATGTGATTCTGACACAAAATTTATTTGGAGACATTTTAAGCGATGTTGCAGCAATGATCACCGGCAGTTTGGGAATGCTTCCATCCGCGAGTCTTGGTGAAAAATATGCTTTGTACGAACCTGTACATGGCAGTGCACCAGATATTGCCGGACAGAATAAAGCAAACCCGCTTGCTTCCATTGCGTCAATCTCCTTGATGTTTAGCTATTCTTTTAATCTTCCGGAAATTGGTTCTGCAATTGAGCAAGCAATTGCAAAAACGCTAGAACAAAATTTTAGAACAGCGGATATTTATTCGGATGGAATGAGACTTGTATCAACTACTTCCATGCGGGATGAAGTATTAAAATCTTTAGAAGAAGTTTTATATCAAAAAAAATCAACCGTGGAAGTTTAAAAATAATTTTACTTCGAAAGGGAAGAAAATGGATAAGAACAGAATTTTTATATTCGATACTACGTTAAGAGACGGTGAACAATCTCCAGGCGCATCGCTAAGCATTTCGGAAAAAGTTGAGATTGCAAGACAGCTAGAAAAACTAAATGTTGATATTATTGAAGCAGGTTTTCCGGTTTCCTCGCCCGCGCAGTTTGAAGCTGTTCAATTGATAGCGAATGAAGTTAATGTTGTTGTTGCCGGACTTTCGCGCGCGGTGGAAAAAGATATTAAAACTGCTTATGACGCCTTGAAACACGGAAAGAAACCAAGAATTCATACCTTTACAAGTACATCGGATATTCATATTCTTGGAAAGTTTGGAGACGATCGTTATGGTAAATCGTTGGAAGCCAAAAGAAAAACAATTTTGAAGATGACTTATGATTCCGTCGCTTACGCAAAATCTTTTGTAAAGGATGTTGAATACTCTGCTGAAGATGCGGGAAGAACCGACATCGGTTATTTGGTAGATATTGTTGAGACCGCAATTGAAGCGGGTGCGACAACGATCAATATTCCAGATACAACCGGATATACGTTCCCTTCGGAGTTCGGCGCTAAGATCGCTGAATTAAAAAGACGCGTGAAGAATATCGACAAAGCAATTATCAGCGTGCATTGCCACAACGATCTTGGTTTGGCAGTTGCAAATTCGTTAGCGGGAATTGAAAATGGCGCACGGCAAATCGAATGTACTATTAACGGAATCGGAGAACGCGCCGGTAACGCTTCGCTTGAAGAAGTTGTTATGGCGTTAAAGGTTAGAAAAGATTTAGTGAAGTATTTCACTAAGATCAAAACAGAAGAAATATTTAATTCAAGCAGAATGGTTTCTTCTTTCAGCGGAATAGTTGTTCAGCCAAACAAAGCGATTGTTGGTGATAACGCCTTCGCGCATGAGTCGGGCATTCATCAAGATGGAATGTTGAAGAATCGACAAACTTATGAAATAATGCAGCCTGAAACCGTCGGAGTTCCAAAAACAAAAATTGTTCTTGGTAGACACTCCGGCAAGCATGGATTAAAATCACGTTTGATCGAACTCGGTTACCATCTTCAAGTGAAAGAGCTTTCCGAAATTTACGAGAAGTTTTTATTACTTGCTGATAAGAAGAAAGAAATTTACGATGACGATTTGCGAATATTGATGGAAGAAAGTTCGATCAAATTTGCATCATCATCCTATGAACTTGATTATTTGCAAATCCATTCCGGAACAAATTCAATTCCGACAGCAACAGTTCGCATCAAAACAGAAAAAGAAATGCTGCAGGAATCGGCAACGGGTGACGGTGTAGTTGATGCTACGTTTAACGCTATCGAGCGCGCATTGAATACAAAAGTTTCGTTGGAATCTTACTTCGTGCGTTCGGTTACTTCCGGTCGCCAGGCACTTGGAGAGGTTATCGTTAAGATCAAAAAAGATGATATTACGTTTACCGGAAGAGGAATCTCCACAGACATTATCGAAGCAAGTGCAAAGGGATTTCTTCAAGCATTAAATCATCAAGAACAATATTTTAAAGCGAAAGAAGAACTTCCAAATTCTTATTTATCTGAAATATCACAAGCTGTGTAAGGGAAAAAATTAAATGAAGATGACAATAACAGAAAAAATATTAGCTAAATCCGCCGGGAAAACGTTTGTTGAGCCGGGACAAAATATTTGGCTTAACGTTGACGTGCTGATGACTCACGACGTTTGCGGTCCGCCGACAATTGAAATATGGAAAAGAGAATTCGGAGAAGCCGCTAAGATTTGGGACAAGAATAAATTAGTGATCTTCCCCGATCATTATATCTTTACTAAAAATCCGCAGGCAAACAGAAACGTTTCACTTCTTCGGGAGTTTGCAAACCAATATTGTGTTGATAATTATTATGATGTTGGCACTGATAAATATAAAGGTGTATGTCATCTCGCGTTAGCAGAAGAAGGTTACAATGTTCCAGGAACAGTTTTATTTGGCACCGACTCGCACACGTGTACATCAGGCGCATTTGGAATGTTCGCAACGGGTGTTGGAAATACCGATGCAGCATTCATTCTCGGTACGGGAAAAATTTGGGAGAAAGTTCCTGAATCAATGAAATTTATTTTTGAAGGTGAACTTCCTCCATACTTAATGGCGAAAGATTTGATCCTTAGAATTCTCGGTGATATTACCACCGATGGCGCAACTTACCGCGCAATGGAGTTTGACGGCGAAGGAGTTTTTTCACTTTCGATGACAGAACGTATGACGTTGACAAACATGGCAATTGAAGCTGGTGGAATGAACGGTATCATCGCTGCAGACGCAGTGACCGAAGCCTATGTTAAAGAAAGAACGAATAAAGAATATGAAATCTTTACAAGTGACGCAGATGCAAAATATCATTCGATTAGGAAATATAAAACCTCTGAATTGGAACCGGTTGTTGCAAAACCGCACAGTCCGGACAACATGGGAACCGTAAGAAGTGTCGCCGGAACAAAACTCACAAAGTGTTATATCGGTTCATGTACCGGCGGAAAGTTATCGGATTTTCAAGCGGCGGCAAAAATACTTTTAGGAAATCAAGTTAAAACTTCAACATTCATTGTCCCTGCATCAACAGAGGTTGCAAGAGAACTTGAGATAGAAACCATAAGCGGAATTTCTTTAAAAGATATTTTTGAAAAAGCAGGTTGTACAATCGCACAATCAAGCTGCGCGGCTTGTCTTGGCGGTCCGGCTGATACAATCGGAAGAGCGACGGATAATGAAGTTGTAATTTCAACCACGAACCGAAACTTTCCGGGAAGAATGGGAAGCAGACAGTCGGAAGTTTATTTAGCTTCACCGTTAACCGTAGCTGCTTCAGCAATAACCGGAGTTATCACCGATCCGAGAGACTTTTTATAATTGAAAACTGAAATTGAAAAGGAACGAAATGGAAAAAGTAATAAATGGTAAAGCGTTTGTATTAAGTAATAATATCGATACAGATCAGATAATTCCGGCGGAACATTTGGTTTACAGTTTATCTGATCCGGAAGAGAAAAAAATGTACGGCAAGTACGCACTCTCTTCCGTACCGATGGAAAAATCGGGTTTACCGAATGGCGGAATTAAATATGTTGAAGCTGAAAAGTTTGAAACTGAATATCCGATCATCATTGGAGGGGCGAATTTTGGATGCGGTTCTTCACGTGAGCATGCACCGTTCGCATTGCAGGTAGCGGGGACGAAAGTAATCGTTGCCGAATCATACGCACGAATCTTTTTTAGAAATGCAGTTGACGGAGGATTCGTTGTTCCTTACGAATCAGTAGAAAAATTGAACGATAAAATTAAAACCGGCGATGAAGTGAAAATCGATCTTGAAAATAATGTGTTAAAAAATCTAACAACTAACGAAGAATATAAATTGAAACCGCTTGGAGATATTCTGCCGATACTTGAAGCCGGAAATTTATTTGAATATGCGCGGCAAACGGATATGATCGCTTAAACTTGAGGAATTGAAATGAAACATGTAATTGAATTATTCGACACAACTTTACGCGACGGTACACAGGGCGAAGGCGTGAATCTTTCCATACAAGATAAACTTGTAATTGCACAGCGTTTGGATGAGTTTGGTATTGATTTTATTGAAGGGGGTTGGCCAGGCAGCAATCCGCGCGATGAAGAATTTTTTGAAAAAGTTCAATCTTTACATCTTAAGAACGCCGTAGTCTGCGCGTTTGGATCAACAGCGCGTTCGTTGAAGCATCTTGAAGCGGATGCAAATTTAAATGCGCTTCTAAAATCGGAAACGGAAGCAGTTACGATCTTCGGAAAATCATGGAAACTTCATTCTAAAATTGGTTTAGGTTTAAAAGATGAAGAGAATGAAGAGTTGATCTTCCGTTCGGTTGAATTTTTAAAACAAGCAGGACGAAAAGTTATTTATGACGCGGAACATTTCTTCGACGGGTACAAAGATGATCCGGAGTTTGCGAAAAAAATGCTGCTTGCCGCTGAGAAAGGGGGAGCGTCGGTTCTTGTTCTCTGTGATACTAACGGCGGAACGCTACCGCATGAAGTAACCGCAATAATTAAAGACCTGAAGAAAATAATTAAAGTCCCGTTTGGGATACATACGCATAATGATGGAGAACTTGCGGTAGCAAATTCCTTAGCCGCTGTTGAAGCGGGGGCGGTGCATGTACAGGGAACAATTAACGGAGTTGGTGAAAGATGTGGCAATGCGAATTTATCGAGTATCATTCCTAATCTTCTCTTAAAATTGAAGTATAAAACGAAGCAGGAGATAAGTCTTGATCATCTTACTTCACTTTCAAATTTTGTGTATGAAGTGATGAACTTGAATCCGAATTCGCGGGCAGCGTTTGTTGGAAAGTCCGCTTTCGCCCATAAAGGGGGAGTGCATGTTAGCGCGGTGTTAAAGGACAGCCGCATGTATGAACACATTGATCCCGCAACGGTTGGCAATAAACAACGCGTGTTAGTTTCCGATCTTTCGGGACAAAGTAATGTGAAGTATAAAGCGAAAGAATTAGGCATCGATCTCTTTAACGAAAAAGAAGTAAGTAAAAAAGTTGTCGCGAGTATTAAGAATCTTGAATACGACGGGTATCAATATGACGGAGCGGAAGCTTCGTTTGAACTTCTATTAAGAAATGAACTGCAGGAGTTTTCTCCTTTTTACAAAGTTCTTTACTCCAAAGTGAATGTTACAAACGATCATATCGGAAAAGATAGAACGGAAGCGGTGTTAAAAGTTGAAGTGAACGGTGAAGAAGAGCATACTGCCGCTGAAGGAAATGGTCCGGTTAACGCGCTTGATAACGCGTTGAGAAAAGCGTTGAAGAGATTCTATCCCGAAATTAAAACGATAAAGCTTATTGATTACAAGGTGCGTGTGTTGAATGAAAAACACGGCACCGCGGCAAAAGTTAGAGTAATGATAACCTCGCGCGACGGCGATGAAAGCTGGTCAACCGTGGGTGTTTCTGAGAATATCATCGAAGCAAGTTTCCAGGCGTTGAATGATAGTTTGAATTACAGGTTATATAAGTTGTTTGGGGTGGAAAAAAGTGTTAGCGCGGTAGAATGAGCTAATCAAATTGTAAAAAATTATATAACCATAAAATTTCACTGACAAAAATTATCGAATTTTAATTTTGTCTTTTGTATAATAAAAAATTTTCTTAGTTTCGCTTATCAGAATAACAATTTGACCGGGCGGTATGTTTTATTTGTTAGATTGGTTACGAAATAGATTATCTAAATGGGTTAACAATAGTTATCCTTTTTCAAAAAATTCACCCACAGATGGCGATAGTAAAATAATATCCCATTCATTCTCTAATAAATTTATTCGGAAGAATAAATTCTCTCAAAACACAAAACTTAGTTCTAACGATCCAATAAGTCCTCACAAAGATTTAAATATTATTTCTCGTACTATAGATCATAAAACCCCCATGACACCTAATGATTTTTCCAGGATAAAAAAGAAAATTGAAGGGATTAACTTGCTCAGTTACGCGAACCAATTTTGTAATGCCGGGAAGTAACTTGAAAATGACGCGATGTAATTTGTAAATGATGGGAAGTGTTTTAAAAGCATACGAGGTATTTTGAAAATTGTACGAAGTAAAATGAAAATAGCGCGGGGTGTTTTAAATGTGATGCGAGATAAAATGAAAACTGTGCGAAGCGTTTTGAAAATGATGTGAGGTAATTTGAAAATCGTGCGGTGCAGTTGAATTGTGATGCGAGGTGAAATGAAAATAGTGCGAGGTGTTTTGAAAGTGATGCGAAGCATTTTGTAAGTCGTGCGGACTAAATTAAATGTGACGCGAGACGAATTGAAAACCGTGCGGAACGATTTATATAGTGTGCGAAGTCTTTTGTTTTTAGTGCGAAAATGTAAAAAGTTGGGAAAATAAGCTAAAATGGTTGTTTTTTTAGTAAATGAGGTGCCGTCCGTGAGGGAGGGTATTTCGGTAAGGAAATTAAACGGGAGGCGGGAAGTGCCCGAATCTACCGTATTAAAACAACAAAATAGGAGGTCGTAATGACACCCCATCAAGAGAACAAGTTAGTAATGTACGGTTCGGTAATTGCTTTCGGAAAGCGGTCTACTGAGCTGATTGCAACAATTCCGGCGCTTGCCACGGCTTTTAGTGATTTTGCCGCCGCGGTGGGATTGATAAAGACAAAAAGCAAACAGAAGGAGGAGGCGGTTGCGGGTAAGTTTGAATCAAAGGAGAAGGCAAAAACCGATCTTGTTATTTCTGTGGTTTCTGCAACCGGCGGGCTACATGTTTACGCGAGGAAAAATAATCTTGAGGAAATGAAAAAACTTACCTACAAGGTAACGCGCGCTTCTCTAAACAAATTGAACCAAATTGATTTTGAGCAGAAAGTTGAAATACTCTGTGGTCTGCTTGAAAGCAACAAGGATAACCTTAGCGATTACGGTGTTGATGCCGCAAAGGTTACCGCGGTTAGAGCTAACATTAATGCCTACTTGAGTGCAAAAGAAGCGCACAAAGGGGGAGGGAATGAAAAGTCCGGTGCTCATATTGCGATGGATGAAGCATTCAAGACCGCTGATGATATACTTAAAGGAGATATCGACCGTATGATGGAAATCCCGCGGGAAGAGAATCCGGAAATGTATAATGAATATATAGCGGCGCGTGTAATTAAGGATCTGAGCGGAACGCGGAAGAACGAAGAAGAAGAGGATACTCCGCCTGAACCGCCAATACCGCCCGTGCAGTAAGAATAAAATAGAGACACGCCATTGTGGCGTGTCTCTATTTTTAATTATTGTTCTTGGGAATATGTATAAATGGTTTTAGATTTATGATACCAATTATATAAAAATATGATTGCTGTAATTGATGTATATTTTAATGGATGAAGAAAGAATAAACAATGGCAGGCAAAGCCTACATAACACCCAAAGTTCTTAAATGGGCAAGAGAATCCGCACGGATGTCTTTGGAGGCAGCAGCCGCAAAAGTTTCTAAAAATGCTGACCAGCTAAAAGAATGGGAAGAAGGGGTAACTCAACCTACCATTCGGCAGGCAGAAACTTTGGCAAAAGCTTACCGAAGACCTTTTGCTCTTTTTTTCTTACCTGATGTACCCCGTGACTTTAAACCTCTACAAGATTTTCGTAAGCCAAACGCCAAACCGCTTAGCACGGCTTCTCTATTTATTATTAGAGAAATTCAACAAAAGCAAGCATGGATTAGTGATGTGTACCAGGAAAATAACGAGAAACAATTATCCTTTGTTGGGAAATATTCTATTCATTCAAATCCTTTGGAGGTTGCTAACGATATTTTAAAAACACTTAAAATTTCACCCCGAAATTACACAACAGACAATCCGATAAAAGAATGGATCAGCAAAGCTGAAGCTAAAGGAATATTTATTTCCCGTACAAGCTTTATTCATTCAAAGTTGTTATTGGATAACGAAGAATTACAGGGCTTTGCAGTTATAGATAAATATGCCCCCTTTATTTTTATCAATTCCGACGATTGGAATGCTCCACAACTTTTTACATTAGTGCATGAATTAGCACATATCTGGATAGCAGAATCGGGTGTCTCAAATGAAATTGAAATTGGTCTGACTAAAAAGGAGAACCTTAACCCGATAGAATTGTTTTGCAACGAGGTTGCCGCGAATGCTCTTATGCCTTTAGCATTGATGAATCAAATTTCTAACACGGTTTATAATTCGTTCAACGATGTTTTTAAAACAGCAAAATTATTTGGCGTTAGCGCTTTTGCTTTATTAGTAAGGGCTTACAATTTAAAGCATATTTCATTTCCTAATTACAACAGATTGAAAGCAACAGCAGACCAAGAATTTAAATATTTTTTACAAAGAGAAGTAGAAAAGAAAGCAAAACAAAAGGAGAAAAAAGGGGGACCTGATTATTATAGACTACTTGTTAATAAAAATAGTTTTCTTTTTACCCAGGTTGTCCTGGATGCTTTTCGCGGCGGTTATATTGAGCCAACGCAGGCAAGCAGGCTGCTCAATACACAGGTAAATAATTTTTCTAAGCTTGAAGCATTTATAAATGCATGAGTACCCGGCAACAGAAATACTGTTTGGATACAAATGTACTCATTCAAGCCTGGCAAAAATATTATTCGCCTACGATTTGCCCCTCATACTGGGATGTGTTAAACATGTTAGGTTCAGAAAACAGAATATTCATTCCGAAAGAAGTTTTTGAAGAAATTACCCGCACTGAAGATGAACTGGCTGAATGGCTAAAGGTAAGTAAAATTCCGGTGTATAATTTAAATGAATCAGTTACCAAATGTTTGAGCAATATTTTCGCCACCAATCCCGCCCATAGATTACTTGTTGATAATGTAAAACAGCGTTCATTAGCTGACCCATGGGTAATTGCCTACGCAATGAGCGAAGGCGCCTGCGTTGTTACGAAAGAAGAAAAGATAACGGCTGCCAATTCCGATAGAATTAAGATTCCCAACGTGTGCGAAAATATGAATGTTCGTTGTATAAATGATTTTCAATTTATCGAAGAAATAAATATTCGCTTTAATTGCCAGATGACGTAGGTTTGTTTTTTCTTGTGGAATTTAATCCGATTCCCAAAGATCGTGGCGGAAAAGGGAAGCCAGGTGATGACGCAAGTACACCGCCACCGGATGAACTAACGCAGCCGGCACAGTAAGCACGCGGCAGTTCGCCTTTGGCGAAGCAGTCAGCAATAGGCATAAGTCATTAGTCAAAAGTCAGTGGTCATTGGTCAGTTGTCAATAGATGGAAGAAAAATTGGATTATTGATGAGTGGCGGGGGATTTTTGACTATGATGAATGGGAGTGTTTGGACTTTTTATCATCCTTAGGAGAAATTACATTTATTTTTGAAAAGGTGAGAAAATGAAAAATAAAGAAGAAGATTTCATAAATATTTTAGATGTGATAACTAAAATAACCGTTTATGGCTATCTGTGGATAATCTTCAACATCGGTAACATAATTCTATGCTTTTATATGTTGAATGAATACGGGCATATTGAATGGACGATAACTATACTTACTGCCGTTATGGGATTTCTCGGTCTTTGGGCCAACTTGGAGTTTGATGAAATATTGGGAAAATCTGATGCGATGAAAAATAAACATAAACAATTTGGGAAAGAACATCTAATTATTTTTATAATAATGGGCCTGTTGTATGAGGTTATAAGAATTATTGAGAAATCCTATTATTTGAAATAATATCATTGATTCCATCTAGATTGAATATTTACCTTAAGCTTTGCTTAAAAAATAGGTTATCAATTGTAATTAAAAATCTAAGAACAAATTGGAAATTATACTATGGGAACATATTTAAATTTTGATGACGAAGATCAAAAAAAAATCATTTATAATGGATTGATAGGCTGGGTGATAATTTATTTACTAATCTGTGCTTTGACTGATACTTGGCAATTTGGAATTTTTGTGTTTTTGGGAACTACAATTGTAGCTTTAGTAATAATGGGTTTAACACAAGGTGATCTTTATAACAAAAAGAAATGGGCACAACCTTATTATGATTTATTTGATAAGCATTTTCAGATAACTAAATATGATCTTAAAGATAAATATCAATCAGAAAATTTTTCTGATGAAGAATTGACTTATTTAGCGGCAATTAAAACAAAAAAGGATTGCGAATACGAACTGAGTGTTGATAAAAGGTTTATCAATGAAGGATTTAGTGAATCGGAATTATTAAAAAAATATTCAATTCAACCTTTTCCTGAAGCACTTGAAAAATTTGAAAGAATTCAATATTTATCGAAATATTCAAAAAAGATTAGTAGCGGAAATAAAAAAGAAATTAAGTCTCATGGAAAAATACAAGAACAATCTATTATGAAATTAGAAGAACAAGTACAAGCCAAAACTAATAATGTTGAAAGAAGTGATGATGTACTTCACTGTTTTAAATGCGGAAGCAGTCAATTAACTGCAAATAAAAAAGGTTTTGGTCTTGGTAAAGCTGCTGTAGGTGGGCTTTTAACAGGTGGGGTCGGTTTATTAGGTGGCTTTATTGGTTCTAGAAAAGTACAAATTACTTGTTTGCAATGTGGATATTCTTGGACTGCTGGCAAATAAAATTAATTATTATATATCTCTTGCTTTAATTGATTAAAAACATTTAAAGTAGGCGTGTAAATAAAAACATTTTTTAATAAAAGACGTTGTGGTCAATTGGGATAGCTGATAGTTAGTGGAACAACGTTTTACAAAAAGAGGTAATATATGTCAGAAAAAATTGATGAGTTAATGAAAAAATATGATACTCAAGGCTTAATGTTCACTTTGGCAGATATTGGAAAGTTAGGCAACAATTGCTGACCCAATTAGTTATTACTGTTTTCCTAAAGTATATTTTTTCTAAGCTTGATAAAGTAAATTATGAAAAAAACAAAACAAATTGACCCACAACAATACAAAGAAAAATTCGGAATTAAAGACACAGCATCAACTTGCACCAAAACAGAAAAAGCATTTGAAGTAATGTTGGCAACTAGGCAATTCGAAATTCAAATGTATTGGACTAGAACGGCATATTTTTGGGCAATCGCTGGTGCTACATTCGCCGGATATTTTGCCTTACAAACTTCAAGCATAGATTTAGTTGAAAAAAAATTTCTTAGTTACATTATTTCTATAATTGGCATTGTTCTTTCATTAGGCTGGGGTCTCGCAAACAAGGGAAGTAAGTATTGGCAAGAGAATTGGGAAAATCATGTACAGTTACTTGAAGATTCGGTTGTTGGTCCTGTCTTTAAAACTCTTTTAGAGAGAGGCAAATCAAAATCAAAATGCAAAGCTATTTTAGAAATTATAATAGGACCGTCAAAATATTCCGTCTCAAAAATAAATCTAATATTTAGTTGGTTCTTTTTATTTTTATGGGGATCACTTCTAGTAATTTCACTACCACAATTTGATTTAGCATATGATATAGACTGGAAATATGTGTATGTAAGTTTCATAGGTGGTGTATTCGTAATAATCTTATTGCTATTAGGTCAATCTAGTGATACAGACCAAAAACATACTGCTAAATTAAGGAAAACGTACATTGACCAATTTTCAAATTAATCATTAAACTAATTAGATTCTCAAATTATGATTATTAGTAAATCACGATACTTTTTCAATACTTTGATGGTTAAATCAAAACTTCTTTAATAAGTAAAGAGTCAACAGAAAAATAAAATCCGCTGACATTTTGCAAATGCGGGTGCGTAGAAAAAATGTTCCTTGTTTTTTATTGAAAGAAATTTTATAAATCCTCTAAGAGGATTAAGTTTGTGAGAGAGTTGTTTTTACAATAATATGACCTCTACGAGGTCAAATAAAAAACATTGTTGGTTATATAATATTGTAAAGAGAAAATAAATTAGCAAAACAAAACCCATGCTAAAGAAAAATCATTTCATAATTATCTTATCCCTTTTCATATCTCTTGCGGGTTATGGGCAAAGTAATTTCTTCCCGAATAATGAGAGGAAGTATTCAAACGATTCGCTTGAATATTTTCAGGTAACAGCAGATACACTTTTTAACAGCAAACAAATAATAAGTTTCTTAGTCCTTCCCAAAACCTCTTCCGGCAAATATCATTTCGATTTAAGTTATAACAAACCGGAGCTGATGACCACAAGCTCATTTGGAGAAATAAACAACGCGGCTGCCGCACTTAACGGCAGTTACTTTGATATGGACAGCATCGCCGGAGTTTGTTATCTGGAAGTGAACGATTCCGTTATCAACAAAACAAGATCGCCTAAATTAAAATGGGCAAAACCGGAAAGTGTTCTTAACGGTGCAGTAATTATTACTAAGGATGATCAAGTTTTAATTCAACAAGTTAAGTCCGAACAATTTTATGAAGCATCAAAAGAAGAAAAAGGAGTGCTGGTTTCCGGTCCGTTGCTTCTGTTGAATGGAAAGAAGACAAGTTTGCCTGATATAAAATTTGTGACAAACCGGCATCCGCGTACACTATTATGCACAACAGAAAATGATATTTTATTTATCGCTGTTGATGGAAGAAGCACCAAAGCTGACGGAATGAATCTGATTGAAGCGCAGGATTTTTTAATTTGTCTTGGAGTAGTTGATGCAATTAATCTTGATGGAGGAGGCTCTACAACTCTTTGGATAAAAGGTGAAGGGGTAATTAATAATCCAAGTGATTTAATGGGGGAACGACCTGTCTCAAATGCAATATTATTACTGAAGAAGTAAAAATAAAGTGATTGAGTAAGACGAATTGCCGGGGAATGAAATGTCCGCCACTTAAATAAAGCAAAGTTTTAAATAAAAAAGTTCTCCACTCGTTTTAGCTCTTGATTCTCTTCAAGTTCCTTTATATATTAGTGCGCAAATGTTCACCTATATGTGTAAAGAAAATGGAACCAAGCAAGACAAAACTCTTTAACATGGCTGATTACCGCCCGCCCGGTAAACAAGTTCCCCAAATATATGATGAGGTCCAGCGAACAATAAAGAGCACCGGATTCAACCTCTTCAATTACAAGCAGGTATTTGCCGATTTAGAGACCCGTAAGTTGATCCGCGAGGGGAGAACAATAGGCTGTTTTTATATCGAAAGTCCGGGAATGCGGTCGCTGTTGAAGAGAACAAATTGCGACACGTTTGAAATGCTCACGGCAGTCTCGTCGATCATTCGTCCCGGTGTTGCAGAAAGCGGGATGATGAAAGAGTTTATTGAACGCCACAAAGATCCGAAGCGGAGAAAATATCTTGTCCCAAAGATGAAAGAAATTCTGGGAGAAACCTACGGCGTGATGATTTACCAGGAAGATGTAATAAAAGTAGCGCATCACGTGGTGGGTTTAACGCTTGAAGAAGCCGATCTGCTGAGAAGAGCAATGAGCGGGAAGATGCGTTCGCACAAAGCGATGCAATTGCTAAGTGACCGTTTTTTTAGTTGCTGCAAAGAGAGGAATTATCCTGAAGCCGTATCGCAATCATTATGGAAACAGATAGAATCATTTGCGGGATATGCATTCTGCAAAGCTCACAGCGCTTCATTCGCATTGCTTTCGTTTCAGGTTGCCTACTTAAAAGCTCACTTCCCGGCTGAGTTTATGGCTGGAGTATTGAACAACGGCGGAGGTTATTATTCAACTGCAGTTTACATTACCGAAGCGCAGCGGTGCGGATTAACATTACTGCTTCCCGATGTGAATGAAAGTGTTTACGGATATTTGGGAAGGGGAAATGAAATAAGAGTCGGATTTATTGCAATTAGGAATTTTGAAGAAAGTTCGGCGGAAATAATTGCAGAAGAAAGAAATAAAAACGGGAACTTTGTTTCCCTTATCGATTTTCTTGCCCGCACCAGGCTGGGGCATGAACGAACGGAGTCTTTAATAAAGTGCGGCGCAATGGACTGCTTCGGGTTAACAAGACCAACGCTGCTTCGCCTGCTTGATCTCTATTTCAAAAACAAAACAATAGTTAATGAGTACAATAATAATCTGTTCGCTAACGAAACCGTTCAGTTGGAAAAAGAGGTGGTAACGGAAACCGATTTCTCTCCGGAAGAAAAAAGTCTCTACGAGTATGAACTTTTCGGCTACATGATCACGCAGCATCCGTTACAGTTTTTTGATACGGAAGTTAAGGCAAAAGACATTATTCAATCTGCCGACATGTTCAGATACCACAACCGGAAAATTAAAATGATCGGCTGGTATATGGCTTCAAAGCGGGTAAAAACAAGTAAAGGGGAGATTATGAAATTTCTTTCGCTGGAAGATTTAACCGGAACATTTGAAGCCGTGATCTTCCCGAAAGCCTATGCACAATACGCGGAACTCACGATGTCAATGGGACCCTACGTAATAGAAGGGAAGGTTGATGCGGAAAGCGGAAACAATATTATTGTTGAAAAACTTTCGGTGCTTACTGCCGAGAGAGCAAGATCAATTACGCAAAAAGATCGAAACGACACAGACTTCTTCGGCGAAAATGAAAAACCGGCAAGCTATGATGAAGCGCTTCTGGTAAATACTCTTGGTAAAGAAAAATTAGTTAGCGCCTATCTTGCGTAAAAAGGAATGTCATTTAGACAAATTAGTTACTCCCGGAATGCTGAAAATAAATTTGCTTCCTTTTCCTAATTCGCTTTCAACCCATATTCTACCGTTTTGTGCATTGATAAATTCTCGTGAAATTGCCAATCCTAAACCCCAGCCTTGTTTTGATATCTCACCGACTTGGGTAAATCTCTGAAACAACCTTTCTTTATCTTCCTTTGAAATTCCCGGTCCGTTATCTTTAATAGAAAATTGAACTTCGTTATCCACTTTCATAACTTCTATTTTAATTTCATCTCCTTTTTTCGAATACCTGATGGCATTGTTTAAGATGTTAATAAAGACAAAAACCAACTTTTCAAGGTCAGCATGAATATTTGGTAAATCCTCTTCTATGTTAGTTTTCAGATCGATATACTTTTCTGAAACTTGCATCATCAAAGCGGTAATTCCAATATCTAAAATGATATCAGGTTTTACCGAAGTGAACTTGAGTCTAATATTGCCGGTTTCAATTTGCGAATAGTCCAACAGTTCATTAATTACTCTGGAGAGTCTGTTACTATGCTGTCTTAAGGAATTAATAATCTCTTTTTGCTCATCGTTGAGAATACCGATGCGTTTATCGTCAAGTAATTTTATACTCAGATTTATGGAGGACAACGGAGTTTTTAACTCATGAGAAGCTGTTGCAAGTAAATTGGTTTTTGCTTTATCGCGTTCTTGATATTTTGTGATGTTTCTAAGCAAAATTAGATTACCAATAAATGTCTCTCTCTTTTCTGTTTCTGAATAGGTAATTATTTCTTCGGTCTCAATATTGAAAAAGTATTCCTTCCCGTTGTTTGCAATTCTCAGCGGTTTAATATCAACTTCACCATCAAGATGTTTTACGGAAACCGTTTTTGAAATCTCTTTTATTAGATCATTAGTTGCTGCTATCTCTTGGAGGTAGTGATGTAAAATATTTTCTTCTTTTAATCCGGTAAGTTCTAGTACTATACTATTCGCTAAAACTACCTTCCGGTTTTCATCAACAAAGAGTATTCCGTCTTCAAAACTATGAACTACGGCTTCAAGTCTTTTCTGTTCAAATAAAAGTTGATCGATTTGTTTGGCGTCGTAAAGTTTTAATCTTGCCGCCATTACATTAAAAGCATTCGCCAATTCTCCAAGCTCATCTTCAGAACGGATTTCTAGCTTTTGGTCATAATTTTTTTCGCTTATTGATTTTATCTTTTCAGTAAGTGCTTTTATCGGTTCAACGATACTTGATGGGAAAGTAAAAATGAATGATAAGGTAATAAGGATACTTAGAGTTGCAACAATGGACATGTATAAGGTAACATCATCAGCTGTGGTTTGTAAATTATTCGTCTTATGGTTTATAGCCTTCATGTTGATTTTATAAATGTCGAGAATTTTCGTCTTAACTGTTAAATATCTTTCTTGTAATAGCTCAAAATCTTTTGCTTTTAGCTGAGAGTTATCCAGTAGAATGGTGTAGTTATTTAAATAATCATTATAAGCTGAGATCAGCTGATCAACTATATCGCTTTCACCTGGTTCTGTAATATTTTTTGTTTCAAGATGAAGATTTTTCTCGAAGAATTTTATTGATTCGCGGTATTTGTTCCGTTGTACACTATCAACATTTTCTTTTTGCTGAAGAAATTTAATATGGAACATGTTGATGTCATCCAATTCATTAACCATATTCATCATATAATTAACGGAGGAATAATTTTCTACAATTGTTCCTTTTGATTTTAGAGTGAGATGGTTAATGAACATTATTCCCAATACACTCAACAGTAATATTACTGCAAAGAGGAAGATGACTCCGATACTGATTTTACTTTTTAATGTTTTCATCTGCAGACACCATTAAAATATCTATATTTTCTTTTGAAGTTAAAAATGATAATTCGCGGAAAAAGTTTTTAGGTTTTAATCGATAAAGAATAGAGAAGATAGGTTTGCCTATTACAATTAAAGCTGCTTCTTTCTCTTTAGCAAACTCCACAATTGATTTTGCAATTTCATTACTGCTTAATTCCACTACCTCAGCACCAAGTTCTACTGCAAGTTTAAAATTGTTTAGCAAGTATCGTTGTGTTTTCGTGTCAATCATATCCAATTTTTCTTTGTCGGTTTGCACGTAGACTACAAACCATTTTGAATTATAAATTGCTGCAAGCCGTGATGATCTTCTAATTAACTTTTTCCCCGAAGTATTGTTTGTACTTATTGCTGTTACAATAGCATTTAGTCTTTCGCGCGAGGGGAGAGGAATTTCTCTCATTATTTTCCTTTCAACCTGGCGAGAGACCTCTTTTAATGCCAGATCACGAAGCTGCAATAATTTATCTTTTTGAAAAAAGTTCTGTAATGCGATCGGGACTTTTTTCATATCGTAGATTTTGCCCTCTTTTAACCGGTCGATCAATTCCTCAATTGTTAAATCCACATTTACAACTTCTTCTGCGGAATGGATTACACTATCGGGAACCCGCTCCGTTATTCTTATTCCTGTTATCTTTTCAACTTGTTCGTTGATACTTTCAATGTGCTGAATGTTTACCGTGCTGATAACATTTATACCTGCTTCCATTAATTCAGTTACGTCTTGCCATCTCTTTTCATTTTTAGAACCGGGAATATTTGTATGCGCAAGTTCATCAACCAAAACTACCACAGGTTTTTGAAGTAGTATTGAGTCAACGTCCATTTCATCAAGTTGTTTTCCTTTATAGAATATTTTTTTTCTATCAATTATCGGAAGCCCTTCTACAAGTTTTTCTGTTTCCTTTCTTCCGTGCGTTTCGATGTAACCGACCACAACATCAACTTTGTTTTCAGAAAGTTCTTTTCCTTCAAGAAGCATTCTGTAGGTTTTACCAACTCCGGCAGCCATTCCAATATATATTTTTAATTTGCCCCGTTTAGAGGCGCGAATGAGATTTAAAAACCTTTCTGCCGATATGGATATTTGCGGTTCCATAAAAATAAATTGTTGTACTTAAATTAATTCTTTTTTAATTCATCTAACGCAAGATTCAATTTCAAAACATTCACCCTCTCTGTACCGAATAAACCAAGCAATGGTTTTTTAATACGGTTGATAACTAATTGTTTTACTTTTTGTCTATCAAGATTTCTTTCTTTGGCAATTCTCGGTACTTGAATGAAAGCAGCTTGTGGAGAAATGTGCGGATCAATTCCTGAACCTGATGCGGTGACTAGATCAGAGGGGATGTCACTTCTTTTTACTTCAGGATTTTTTAACAAAAACTCATCAATTCTTTTTTTCACCTCTTCTAAATATTCCGGATTTGTGGTTGATTTATTTGAACCACCAGTGGATGTAGCATTATAATCAACGGCAGAAGGTCTTCCCCAAAAATATTTATCGGAATGAAATTTTTGTCCGATATTTTCAAATCCGATCACATTTCCATTGTTATAAATAGGCAATCCATTTGTTTGATTCGGAAAAACTTGCCCTATTCCCCAAATTAGTAGTGGGAAAAGCAGTCCAAACATTAACACCGTTAGGAAGTGAAGTTTTATGTCTTTATAGATTTTCATTTTATAATCTTTCAATTAAAAAAACAATGAGACGACAATATCAATCGCTTTAATTCCAACAAACGGAACGATCAATCCGCCTAAACCGTAGATCAATAAATTTCTTGTTAATAACGCGGTTGCGCCAATCGGTTTGTATTTTACTCCTCTTAGCGCAAGTGGGATTAATGCCGGGATAATAAACGCATTGAAAATTACTGCTGAAAGAATTGCAGATTCGGAGTTTTGAAGATGCATAATGTTTAAAGCATTCAAACCGGGAATTGTAGCTGCGAATAATGCCGGAACAATTGCAAAATATTTTGCAACATCATTTACAATAGAAAATGTTGTAACATTCCCGCGAGTAATTAAGAGTTGTTTCCCAATTTCAATAACTTCTAAAAGCTTTGTCGGATCGCTATCAAGATCCACCATATTTGCCGCTTCTTTTGCAGCTTGAGTACCGGAATTCATTGCAACTCCAACATCAGCTTGTGCCAGTGCAGGAGCATCGTTTGTACCGTCGCCCATCATCGCAACAAGTTTTCCTTCCCGCTGCTCTTTAAGGATATAATTCATTTTATCTTCTGGTTTTGCTTCGGCAATAAAATCATCAACTCCTGCTTGGTGCGCAATAAATTTTGCTGTTAACGGATTATCGCCCGTTACCATCACCGTCTTAACACCCATTTTCCGCAACCGCTCAAAGCGTTCACTGATTCCCGGTTTAATAATATCTTCAAGTTGAATAACCCCAACCGTTTTTTTATTAACTGCAACAGCAAGAGGAGTTCCACCTTTAGCTGCAATTTCGTTTATGCAATTTGTTAATTCATCAACTTCACCGTTACTAGACCACTTTTTCATTGCATCCGAAGCACCTTTGCGGATTTGTGTTCCATCAGCTAAATCAATTCCGCTCATTCTTGATTCAGCAGTGAACTCAATAAATTTACTACCATTTGATTTATTTGTCATTACAAACGGATCAAGTTTTTGCGAAAGTTCAACGATCGATTTTCCTTCCGGTGTTGGATCCGAAAGTGAACTAAGAAAACAATGCTTTATGAATTCTTTATTTTCAACTCCATTAAGCGGATAAAAATTTGTCGCTTTTCTATTCCCGATTGTGATTGTTCCGGTTTTGTCAAGTAATACAACATCAATATCACCCGCATTTTCAACGGCTTTACCGCTTTTGGCAATTACATTTGCTTTAAGCGCTCTATCCATTCCGGCAATTCCAATTGCAGAAAGCAATCCGCCGATTGTTGTAGGAATCAAACAGACAAATAATGAAATCAATGCGGTGATCGTAACTGTTGTGTTTGCATAACTGCTAAAAGGTTTTAAAGTAACCGTCACCATCAAAAAGATAAGAGTAAAACTTGCGAGTAAAATTGTTAATGCGATTTCATTCGGTGTTTTCTGACGGTTCGCTCCTTCTACAAGTGAAATCATTTTATCAAGAAACGATTCACCTGGCTGCGTAGTAACTTCAACTTTTATTTTATCCGAAAGAACTTTTGTTCCGCCGATTACGCTTGAATGATCGGTGCCGGCTTCTCTAATTACCGGAGCCGATTCGCCGGTAATTGCTGATTCATCTATTGATGCGATTCCTTCAATTATTTCGCCATCAATTGGAATTGTGTCTCCGGCTTCAGCAACAAAAACATCTTCTTTTTTCAAGTTGGATGAGCTGACACTTTTTATTGAACCATCTCTCAGCAATAATTTGGCTTCGGTTTCTTCTCTTGTTTTTCTTAATGAAGCTGCTTGTGCCTTTCCTCTTGCTTCAGCAATTGCTTCAGCAAAATTCCCAAATATAATTGTTAAAAAAAGAAGAAGAGTAATTGATAAGTTATATCCAAACCACCCCTCTCCACTTTCCGGGGCTAACATCGACAAGAACGTTATCGCAAGCATTATTGCAGTACCAATTTCAACCGTAAACATCACCGGATTTTTCAGCATCAATGCCGGCTTTAATTTTACAAAAGATTCCGCAACGGCTTCCTTAATTAATTTCGCTTCAAATAATTTTATAGTTTTTTTACGTTTCATCTATTTATTTCTCTATCTGGTTTACATTGTAAAATATTCAGCTAATGGTCCGAGCGACAAAGCCGGGAAGAATGACAAAGCTGCTACAACAACTATTACTCCTAATAAGACAACACCAAATGCGATACTGTCTACTTTCAAAGTTCCTTCGGAAAAAGGGACAGTTTTTTTAGATGCGAGCGAACCGGCAATTGCAATTGGTCCGATGATCGGAATATATCTTCCAAAGAGCATTATTATCCCGGTTGAAATATTCCAGAAAGTAGTGTTGTCTCCAAGTCCTTCAAAACCGGAGCCGTTATTTGCCGCTGCAGAAGTGAATTCGTAAAACATTTGAGAAAAGCCGTGGAATGAGGGATTACTCAACCAGCCGATTGATGAGTTGTTCGCTGCTGTGAAGGATGCAATTGCGGTACCGACTAATATCAAGAATGGATGAATTAAAATAATCAGCGCTGCGATTTTTACTTCCCTTGCTTCAATTTTTTTTCCGAGAAATTCGGGAGTTCTCCCGACCATCAATCCGCCAATAAAAACGGCTATGATTACAAACATGAAGAAATTTATAAACCCAACCCCAACTCCGCCGTAGATTGCATTGATCAACATATCAAGGAGAAAAATTCCTCCTGATAATGGTGTAAAACTATCGTGCATTGCATTTACAGAACCGTTGGAAGTTGAAGTTGTTGATACTCCCCATAACGCTGATGCGGCGGAGCCAAATCTCAATTCTTTACCTTCCATACTTCCCATCGATTGCGTTATCCCAAGTTTTTTTAACTCTGGATTTCCCTTCGTTTCCAGTAATATTGTACTGCTAACAAAAGTGAGAAATACAATTGTCATTACTCCAAAGAAAATCCACGAAAGTTTTTTCTTATCTAAATAAAATCCGAATGCAAAAACCAGCGCTATCGGGATAAGCAAAATCGACAAGTTTTCTACTATGTTGGTTAAATAGTTAGGATTCTCAAACGGATGAGAAGAATTTGGCCCAAAAAATCCTCCACCGTTTGTTCCGATTTGTTTGATCGCAATCATTGGAGCTGCAGGTCCGGTGGCAACAAGAGTTGTATCTCCTTCAAGAGTCACAACTTTTTGTAGTCCTTCAAAAGTTGTTGGTGTTCCATTGAGCAGCAAAATGATTGCTACCACAAATGAAAGAGGCAATAATATTCTTGTACAGCTTTTTAAAAAAAGATTATAAAAATTTCCAAGATCGGTTATTTGTTTCTGCATTATTCCTTTAAAGAGTAAGGCAAGCGCTGCAATTCCGCTCGCTGCGGTAACAAATTGTAAAAAGCAAAATACTAAGAGCTGAGTGAAGTAGGATGCGCCAGTTTCACCGGAATAATGTTGAAGATTTGTATTCGTTGTAAAACTGACAGCAGTGTTAAAAGCCTGTGTCGCCTCCATATTTCCGATTTGAACGGGATTCCAAAACGGAATATATTTTTGTGATATCAAAAGAATAATACTCCAAATAAAAAAAACGATATTAAGGCGCAACAAAGCTTTCATGTTCTTTTTCCAATCCATTGATTCATTTGGATTGATGGAAGATATTTTAAAGACAAATTTTTCTAGAGGATTAAGAAAATCACTCCAAATATTTTCTCCGCGAAAGACTTTGCTGATGTATTTCCCGAGAGGATAACCGAGCACGAATGTTAAGAGTATTATTACCGTTACACCTAAAATTTCTGTGTTCATTTTTATTACCTAAAATTTTTCCGGTTTCATTAACACATACAAAAGATAGCCGAAGGTGACTATACTGATTGCCAAAAGAAGAAACATTTTTGTACTCCTATAACTTTTCGAAGAAATCAATTGATTTGAACATTAAAAAGAAAACCGCTAATCCAAGAATTACTACTAAAACTTCCATTTCATTTCCCATTTTTTAACTGACTAGTCCAATTCAATGCCATAAGGTTCTTGATAAGTTTATTTACCCCCTAAAACATTTTCCGTAAATGAGATAACATCTTGACAAGTTTGCATCACTTGTTATTTGGAAGGTAAAACCCTTCCGAAATGGTAGGGTTGATTTCCAATTTGGCATGGTTGGTCGTTACCGCTAGCCGAATTTAGAAAAATATCTTGGCTTTTTGATTTGCATGAATTTTGCTTATAGAAAGTTAAAAAGAGAATAGTATGAATCTCCAAAACAAGACCATAAGCATTTCGAAAAGTAATCAATACTACTTTTCAACTCTTCTTATGTTTGTAATAATTGTAATATTATATAATGTGCAAGAGAGTATTGGATACGAAACAGTGTCCTTAATTCTTTTGCTAATAATTTTTCTCCTCCCACTCTTTAATTTTGAAAAGGGACCAATTATTCTTTCTGCAGTAGTGAGTGCATTTGCTTGGGATTATTATTTTATCCCACCTCATTTTACCATGCGAATTGCAAAACCGGAAGACGCGATGATGTTGTTCATGTTCTTTATTGTAGCAGTTACGAACGGTGTTTTAACTTCACGACTTAAAACACAGAAGAACTTGATGACCGAGAAGGAAAGGAAATCGAACGCCCTTTATCTACTTTTGAAAGCGCTATCGGAAGGAAAGAATCTTGATGAAATTTTAACGAATGCGTTACAACAGATAAGAAATGTTTTCGGATTTGAGAGTGTAATAATCTTTCCAGCTGATCAGTATAAACTTGAAAGAGAACCACATATAGTTGGCAATTTTAGGTTTGATGAGTTAGAGTGGTTAGCGGCTGAATCTTCGTTTGAGTCTAAAAGGGAAACCGGAAAATCGACAGATACATTACAAAATGTAGAAGCGAGATATTACCCGTTGGTTTACAACGATGTGGTCTTTTGTGTCATCGGTATTAAAATTTCAGACGAGTTGAAATCCAATTTATCTGAAATGGAATTTCTAAGTCATTATATTCGTGAGATATCTCGGTTCATTATAAAATATAGCTAATCTATTCAATACCATAAGTCTGGAGCTTTCTATACAAAGTAGTTAAACCAATTCCCAAGATTTCCGCGGTTTTGGTCTTATTTCCGTTAACACTTTCAAGAATTTTTAAGATGTGATTTTTTTCAACCTCATCCAATTTTATCGCAGTATTTTTCCCAACTTCTTCTTCATGAAAAAATTCTTTAGGAAGTGTGTTTTCGGAAAGGATGCCTCCTTCTGATAAAATTATTGATCTCTCAATTACGTTGCGAAGCTCTCTAATATTGCCGGGGAATTCATAAAGTCTTATGCGTTCCAAAAAACCTTTGGAAATTTTTGTAATGTTCCGTTTCAATCTTTTACTGAAATGCTGAACAAAATATTCTGTCAAAATATTTAGATCATCTCTTCTTTCTTTCAAAGAGGGGAGTTCGATTTGCATTACATTGATACGGTAAAAAAGATCGGATCGGAAATTTCCGTTTTCAACTTCCGCCTCAAGATTTCGATTTGTTGCGGCAATTATTCGAACATCAACTTTGGTGGTTTTAGTATCACCTGTTTTTATAAACTCATTTGTCTCAAGCACTCGCAAAAGTTTTGCTTGAAGAGAAATATCGAGTTCCCCGATTTCATCCAAAAATAAAGTTCCTAGATGCGCTTCTTCGAATAATCCTTTTTTATTCTTTAGGGCACCGGTAAAAGCGCCGGTCTTATAACCAAACATTTCCGATTCAAGAAGGTCCTTTGCGAAAGCACTGCAATTTATTGCAACGAACGGATAGTTTTTTCTAATGCCCGAATAATGGATTGCCTGTGCGAACAATTCTTTACCAGTTCCGGTTTCTCCCAAAAGAAGAACGGGAGTATCCGTAACAGCAATTTTTGATGCTAATTCTTTGGCTTTCATAATTGGAATTGAAGTCCCTGTAATCGCATCAAAGTTAAATTTTTCACCAACGCTTTTTTCAAGTAATTCGATTCTTTTTTTCAATTGTACTTTTTCGGAAGCGCGTTGCACCAACGGAATAATTTTGTTGTCCTCATCACCTTTTGTGATGTAGTCGAAAGCCCCTTCTTTTATTGCGCGGACTCCATCCTCAATCGTACCGTATGCCGTTAAGACAATAATTTCACAAATCGGATTGATCTCCTTAATTTTATTCACAAGATCAATCCCATCGGCATCAGGAAGTTTTACATCAACAATAACAACAGAAATATCTTCTTTCTTTAAAATCTCCAAACCGTGAGTGGCATTTTCTGCATCATACGTAAAAAAATCTTCAAGCTTTAATAGTCTAACTAAAAGATTTCTTAAATCATTTTCATCGTCAATAATTAAAACAGTTTCTCTCATCTTATACTTCATTCTTTTGATGGTTTAAAATAACCAAACGAATGCTATTTATAACAACCAACACTTAATCTTTGCAAAGGTGTTGAAAGATTACTTGAATGCAGGAAATTATATCTTTTCTGAAATTCCGATTGACTTTAAATTATTTAAATTTTATGTTCTCATTAGTTGTTCTCAAACATTTGATAAATACTCTTGCAGAAATTCATCTTGATCAAATAACTACTTAAAATCATTGAGGAACACAATGATACTTTTTGAGAGTGATTCGGCAATTTTATCTTTTGATTCTTCAATTCCTTGTTTGGAATTGATTGTTAAGCAAGGATTTCACACCACTAAAGCATTTAAAAAATGTCATAAAGTAGCAGTTGAAAAATATATCGAATTAAAACAAGAGTACCCTGAACTTGGAATATTTGTGGATGCGCGGGATTTATTCGAATTGAAATCAAGTGAAATGGATTGGCTTGCCGAAAAAATATTTCCAAAACTGGAAGAAGCGGGATTAACTAAAAAAGCATTTCTTTATTTTGACTCCGAAGCAGGTAAAACAATTTTAGCCAGATATAAGGATAAACTTAGCGGAAGTAAAATCATGTTGAATGAGTTTAGATCTTTTAAGGAGGCAAAAACATGGTTGAGAGAAAATAAATGCAAAGAGATGGAATAAGGTTCTTAATTTATCGGTTAGAGAAATACTATAATTTTGGAATGACGGAGTAATAAACTATTTTTTTCAAATTAAAGCTCGGTTTTAATTAAGGATAAATTGAATATAAAATTAGTTTTAGCAGTTTTACTTTTTCTTGGGATGCGAGGTTATTCTCAAAATTTTGCTCCGGCAGACCATGAGTTGTTGCTTATGCCCACCGCTTACACCATGCCTGAAAACACCTCATATTTTTCAGATTATGAACTGCTACTGCTGAATTATTCTTATGCAGTCACCTCTTCTACTCATCTAAGCGCGTTCAGTTTTTTCCCCGTAACAACAAAGTTTTATGAATCATTCTCAATCGGATTCAAACAAAAAGTAGTGACTTATAACTCGGTTCAATCTTCCATTTATGGCACATATTCACCAAAAGGAAAAGCTTTTTCTATTGGAGATGTTGTAAGTATTTCTGCTGGGAAGAATAGTTTTCACTTCGGATTTGGCTATTTAAAAGCTGCTGAAGAGGCACATCCTATTCTTATATTGATGGCAGGCTTGAAAATAGATCCTTCTGAAAATTCTTCTGTTCTTCTAGAGTATGAAAATCTTAGCACGATTAATGAGGCTGGGAGTAATGGAATGATAAGCATAGGATTAAGGATTCGCTCTACACACATGTCCTGGGAAATAGCCGGAATGCGCCCGCTTGAAGACACGGGCGAATTACTTTTCATTCCGTTGTTAAAGGTTGGGTATTATTTTAACTGAATTAAAAATTCCATTTGAAACCTAAAGTTGGATTAAACTGTACTTTAGTTTTGCCGGGAATAAAATTGTTACTTATCTCTACTTCACCACCAAGTGCCAGATGGTTACCAAGATTAAACCATAATTGCGGTTCACTTAAGAAAACAAAATCTCGTGAATCCTTTATAAAGTTTTTTGTAGACCAGAGATCGAAGAAGCCGGAAAAGTGTATTTTCCCATCCATAATCGGAATAAACCAAACGCCGGTAAGCTGGATATCGCTTCCTTCGGAAAAATAATCTTTCCTATAAAGAACATCGGTGTTTAAAACAAAAAGACCGAGATTGATAGGATAACTTAAACCAGCAAGCCATACGTGACCAAGCGGTCCCCATGGAGCTGTTCCATCGTTGTACTGCACTGTTGCGGAAATATTTTTTATTGGAAGCGGGAGCGATATATAGCGAGCTATTTCAAAATATCCGAGAGAAGCGCTTTTATTCCCCGGATGGTTAAAATCGAAATCGACAAACCAGAATGTAGCACCGTATTCATCGGTTTTAAACATCTCAAAAGTCGATGTAACATACTTTCTATCCTTGCCGAAATCATAATGAAGCTGCAAGTTCTGCGCAAGAGTAGTAAAGCTTAAAAGAACAACGATGAGCAGTATTCCTTTTTTCATGTGAACCTCTTTTTGATTTGTGAAATCTATTTTTGCAGTAATGAAAGTTTTTCCGCAAAGTCGTCGGCAAGTTTTCTTATCATTTCACTTACCTCAAAATTATTTGTTGCGCGGTTATACGTATCTGCCAATTTTAGAAATGTTTGGTGAAAGAGAATGTTCATATTCTCAACCAGCATTTTGTCAGTCCAAAGGTCTATCCCGAAGGTTAATTTCTCTTCTTTGTCCCAGAGTGAAAGCATCATGGCATCTGCTACTTTTTCTCCTTCAAATCCGGCGTCATCTGCTTGCCAGGATATGGTCTGAGGAATTTCGTGTTCGTCAAGTTCAATGTTCAGAATAATTTTTGATTTTTTGCTCATAATTCAATTTCAATGGTGATATTTTATGTTTAAAACAAGCGTTAGGGACTAAAATTTATCAGAAGAATAACACTTAATTTTTTTATATTGACAAAATAAAAAATAATTCATAGGAAAAAAATTGAAACAGACCGTTTTACTCATATTAAGTTCGTTAATTCTCTTCTCGTGCGGAGAAAAAATTTCAAAATCCACTGATTTGAAAACTACTAAAGAAAAGGCTAGCTATAGTATTGGTTTAAGAATTGCAAAGGATTTTAAATCAAATAAACTCGATGTTGACTCTGAAATTGTTGCAAAAGGTTTCAAAGATGGAATGTACGGTAAGCAACTTCTTACAGATGAACAGATTAACAAGGTTTTGATGGAATTTCAGCGTGAAATGTATGAAAAGAAAATGAAAGAAGCTCAGGGCATTTGCAGCCAAAACAAAAAGGATGCTGAAGTTTTTCTTGCTCAAAATAAAACTAAACCGGGAATACAAACTACTTCGAGTGGATTACAATATTTGGTGGTTAAATCCGGCAATGGTTCTTCTCCAAAAGCTACAGATAAAGTAAAAGTCCATTATATTGGGAAATTACTTAACGGAACGGAATTCGATAATTCATATAAGAGAAATCAGCCTGCGGTCATTCAACTTAATTCAGTGATTAAAGGATGGACTGAAGCATTGCAGATGATGAAAGTTGGAGATAGCTGGAAATTATTTATAAGTCCGGAATTGGGATATGGCGATGCCGGAGCCGGAGAAGTTATTCCTCCTGGATCACTTTTAATTTTTGATGTTGAGCTTGTTGGAATCGAAAAATAATCCGTTAAAGGAAAATAAGATGAAAAAGTATTTGTTAATCCACTTGGTAGTTTTCTTCATATTTACAACCCCGTTTCAGGCTCAGATAAAAGTAACTGCGCCTGAATGGAGTTATGATCAAACTATTTATGAAGTGAATTTGCGACAGTTTACTCCTTCGGGAACGATTAAAGAATTTCGAACTCATCTTCCGCGCTTAAAAGAACTTGGCGTTGGAATTCTCTGGTTCATGCCACTTCACCCGATTGGAGAAATAAATAGAAAAGGGACGCTTGGAAGCTATTATTCTGTAAAAGATTATTATGGGCTTGATGCTTCGCTTGGGACTAAAGATGAATTTAAATCGTTAGTAAACGAAATTCATAAACTTGGAATGCATGTAATAATTGACTGGGTTGCAAACCATACATCGTGGGATAATGATCTCGCTAAGAAACACCCTGAGTTTTACACTAAAGACTCAACCGGCAAATTTGTTCCGCCGGTTGCTGATTGGGCTGATGTAATCGACCTTAATTTTGAAAATAAAGAATTATGGAAGTATATGTCCGGCGCGATGGAGTATTGGCTGGATGAGTACAACATCGATGGATTCCGTTGTGATGTTGCCGGAATGGTTCCGAATGAATTTTGGAGTTATCTCTATCCGAAATTAGTTGCACATAAAAAAGTTTTTATGCTCGCTGAAGATGAAAGTCCCGTAAATCATACAACTGCTTTTGATATGACTTACTCTTGGGATTTGTACCATGTTTTTAATGAAATAGCGAAAGGGAAGAAACCTGTTTCCGAGATTTTTCTATCGGTTCAAAAAGAAAGCGGAAAATATCTCCCAAATGCTTTCCGGATGAGATTTATAACCAATCATGATGAAAATTCATGGAATGGAACTGAGTTTGAGCGGCTTGGAGACGGCGTAAAAGCCTTTTCTGTTTTGGCCTTTACATTGCCAGGCATGCCTTTGCTTTATAACGGACAAGAAGCTGAATTAACCAAACGTTTGAATTTTTTTGAGAGAGATCCAATTGAGTGGAAAAAATCAAGTCTCTTTCCATTCTTCAAAAAACTCGTTCAATTAAAGAAAGACTTTTCTGTTTTAGATGCTGGGGAAAAGGGGAGATCGCTTGAGGAAGTGAAAAATTCAGCATCTGATAAAGTAATTTCCTTTGTTCGAAACAATGGAAAAGAAAAAGTGTTTGTTGTGGCGAATCTTTCTAAAGAACCGGTTAAGGTTGACTTTGCTTCCGCTCCAGAAATGAAAAACGGAAAAGATTATTTCGCAAAGAAAAAAGTTAAAGTAGGGAAAGCATTTTCAGTCGATTTGAAACCATGGGATTACAAAATATTTACGAGTAAATAAGTTATATAAGAATTTTAATGAATCAGAAATTTGAAGCGGTAATAGGATTAGAAGTTCACGCACAGCTTTTAACGAACACAAAAATATTTTGCGGATGTTCTACTAAATTTGGAAACGAACCGAATAGTAATGTCTGTCCCATTTGTCTTGGGCATCCTGGTGTGCTTCCGGTATTGAACAAAAAAGTTGTTGAGTTTGCAGTGTTGATGGGATTAGCAACAAGATCGACCATCAACAGAAACTCAATCTTTGCTAGAAAAAATTATTTTTATCCCGATCTTCCCAAGGGTTACCAGATTTCTCAGTTTGAAAAACCGATCTGCGAATTCGGTTCAGTCGAAATTGATAAGAAAGACGGGACGAAAAAAAATATCGGTATTACGCGCATTCATATGGAGGAAGATGCCGGAAAATCAATTCACGATAGAGGAACCACCACCAGCATTGATGTGAACCGGTGCGGCGTTCCACTTTTGGAAATTGTAAGCGAACCGGATATGAGAACTTCGGAAGAAGCATATCTCTATCTATCAAAGATCAAACAGCTTGTGCAATATTTAGAAATATGTGATGGCAACATGGAAGAAGGTTCTCTCCGCTGTGACGCTAATATTTCCGTTCGTCCTTTTGGTCAGAAAGAACTCGGAACAAAAGTCGAAATTAAGAACATGAATTCATTCAGAAATGTTGAACGCGCAATAAATTTTGAAATTAACCGGCAGATCGAATTGATCGAAGACGGCGGAAAAGTAATTCAGCAAACTCTTTTATGGGATGCGGATGCCAACGAGGCTTATTCGATGCGAAGCAAAGAAGAAGCGCATGATTACCGTTATTTTCCCGATCCCGATTTAGTTCCGATCGAAATTAATAATGAGTGGTTCGATGAATTAAAGACTGAAGTTCCTGAACTGCCGGATGCAAAACATGAACGTTTCGTGAATTATTTTCAGCTTCCCGTTTATGATGCCGGAGTATTAACGCAAACCAAAGAACTCGCCAACTATTTTGAGCAAGTAACAAACGTAACAAATGATTACAAAGCAGCGTCTAACTGGGTGATGGGCGAAGTATTAAAAGTTCTGAATGAACAAAAGATTGATGTTAAGGACTTTGCAATCGCTCCGCAAAATCTCGGTGGATTGATTAATCTCATTCAACAAGGAATCATTAGCGGAAAGATTGCCAAAGATGTTTTTGCCGTAATGCTGGAGACAAAGCAAACCGCGGAAGAAATTGTAAAAGAAAAAAATCTTGTCCAGATTTCCGATACTTCTGAAATAGAAAAGATCATTCAGCAAATATTTGACGCCAATGAAAATCAAGTAAAAGAATATCTTGACGGAAAAGAAAAAGTATTCGGATTCTTCGTCGGGCAAACGATGAAAGCCACGAAGGGAAAAGCGAATCCTCAAGTAGTTAATGATCTGTTAAAGAAAAAATTTGAATCACTTAAATAATAACGAAAGTAAGAATGGCCATACAACCTGAAAATGAATCTCCTAAAACCGGGCTGAAAAAATTTAAAACGCTTATCGATAAAATTTTTCATCCCTTTGGGAAGAAAGTTAGAAAAGCACCTGAAACATTTAGTGAAAAATTTATAGAATTTTTCCGCTCACTTTTTTCAGCTGCAATTGCAGCCCTTTTCATTATTACATTTTTTATTCAGAACACCCGCATCCCAACCGGCTCGATGGAAGACACGATTCTTGTTGGAGATTTTATTCTCGTAAATAAATTTGTCTACGGACCAAGTTCGCCAAAGTATATTCCTTTTACTGAAATAGAAATTCCTTATTTCACTATGCCATTCTTGAAATTTAAAGATCCACAACACGGTGATATCGTTGTATTTGAATATCCGGGAAACAAGGAGCAATTACGTGCGGATGAGAGAATTCCCGGACTGCCGATTCCCGAAGAACAAATTGCCATGAATGTAAACTATGTTAAACGTTGTATTGGTTTACCGGGCGATACAATCGAAGTTCGTGACAAAGTTGTTTTTGTGAATGGAAAAGAATTCTGGATCCCCCCCTACATAAAATATTTGTCCCCTTATCCACTTCCGAAAGATAGAGTTAATACACAGATATTTCCGAAAGGGAGATTGTGGAATGAAGACAATTATGGCCCACTCGTAATTCCTAAAAAAGGGATGACAATTCCGATAACTATTGCGAATGTTGAAGAGTGGAGAACGATTATTGATAGAGAATTTGCCGCAAGGGTAATTGAAGTGAATGGTGAAACTATTACCTTAAAAGGAAAACCAATCTCATCTTACACTTTTCAAAAAGATTATTATTTTATGATGGGTGATAACAGAGATGATTCTGCCGATTCACGTTTCTGGGGATTTGTTTCCCGCGATATGGTAGTTGGTGAAGCATTCATGTCGCTGTTTTCATGGGACAGAGAAATTCCATTCTCTGAACTTTTCCGTTTACTAGGTTCAGTTAGAACTGATAGAATTTTAAAGTTGATTCATTAAAAGATCACTGAAAACGTTCGCCGGAAAATTTTAACCGGTTCATTACATTACCCAAATAAAAAAGCCATTCCGATTATTGGAATGGCTTTTTTGTTGATTCTAAATGACTAAGTTTTTATAACGTATATCTGACACCAAGTTGCATTCTCCAGCGGGAGGAAAGATCGCTTAGTGAATAGACGGAGTTGTTAGCACGTTTGGAGAAGCTATATACCGGAGTATTAGCTACACCATTATTGGTAACAAAGCCTTTTAACGCAACGATTTCATAAGTTCCTAAACCAGCGCTCTCAACCTTACCCCATGTTGAGTTAAGGAAGTTAGCTAAATTTAAGATATCAAGAGAAAGTTGGAAACTTCCCATTCCCCATAAATCCGGAATGTCTTGAGTAACTCTTAAATCGAGGTATTGCTGCCATTTTTCACGGGCGCCATTTCTTTCTGAGATTTTACCACGGTTTTTGCTGAGGTATTCATCATTTTGAATGAAAGCGTCTAAGTCTGCCGCAGTGGTTCCAGGAGCTGTCGCAGCAACAAAGTTTCCACCAGTGATGCTTCCAACCAAAATATCGCTTGCGTCTTTTGGAATATAGAAGAGATCATTTTTATCGAAACCGTCATTGTTTAAATCACCGGTTACGATGAATGAGAATGGCGAACCGCTTTGTCCGTTATAGAATAATGAAATGGTTGTTGGTGCATTCTTGAAGAATTCAGCTGCATAAGAAACAGAAGTGAATACTCTGTGTTTAACTTCCCATTGTGAAGTTGTTAATGCAGGGTTGTTAGGATCCATATCAATTGGATTGTATCTCATCATTGATTGAGCTTGTGATGAGTTTAGGCTGTTTTTGTCTTTAGCTTGTCCGAAAGCATAAGCAGTATTGATAGAAACACCACGAGTAACGTTTCTCTGCAGTTGGAAACTAATATTATATTGATAACCGGAATTTGTGTTATACAATTCCATAATATCAAGGAAGTTTCCACCACCACTGTTTGTTCCGCCATATTTTGGACGACCATCAGCAATTTTACTTGTTGATGCAACTAAATTACCTTTGCGATATAACATTTCGTTGATGTTCTTTGAATATAAGAATTCTGCAGTTCCAACGAATCCGCAAATTAATTCTTGATCTACACCAAGATTAAATCTCATTACTTGAGGTAACTTTAAGTCAGGATTTGCAACGTCGATTTCTGACTGTAATCTTGGGGAACCTGTTCCAGGATCACCAGCAATGTATTGGCTTTTCGGATCAGGATTGAACAAGATACCTTGTCCGCTGTTTCTAACTTCGGCTGTGAACATACCTGTATTGCCAAAATTGTTTGACATCCAAACGTAAGGAATACGACCTGTGAAAATTCCAATTCCTCCACGCACTTGAGTTGTTCTTTCACCAGTAACATCCCAGTTAAATCCAACTCTTGGAGACCAAAGTAAGTTTCCACTTGGGATTCTGTCTGTTCTGTATTGAGAAAAATAAAGTGGGAGAGAATCATTTTTTGCAGGAGTTGTAGGAATTGTTGGAATATCAACACGGACACCAGCAGTAACTTTCAATGTTGGTAATACAGTCCATTCATCCTGAGCATAGAAACCAAATTGATTTACACTGAACTCTGCAGCAGGAACTGCTGATGGATCACGTTGATTTCCAAAACGTGAATACACTCTTTGGTAAAATGAGATTTTATCAGCTGCAAAATCTGCTAAGCTGTTATATTCATAATAACCGAAAGCTGAGCGAGCGAACAGGTTACTAAAAGAGAAAAATTCATTATGAGTACCAACAGTAAAAGTATGGTCACCCATGAATAAAGTGAAGTTATCAGTGAACTCAAAAATATCTTGATCTAATTTGTTTGCTGATGAAAATCTATCAGGACCAGCGAACATTGAAAAGGTACCGTTTAATTCTTTGATCAAAACTTCAGGTGCATCTGCTGATTTACCTTTTCTTTTGTCGCGAATTGTTGTGTAACCGATGATCAATTCATTTGCCATCGTATTTCCAAAAGTACTGTTTAATTGAGCAACTAATGAATTAGTCATATTGCTCATTAAATAAGGTTGAGTGCTAAAGAGTAGATTGTTTACAGCTCTAAAGTTGTAAAGCTTGTCGGAACCAGCATCAACAAAGTTATTACGTACTGTCAATCTATGGTTTTCTGCTAAGTTATAATCAAATCTTACGAATAGTTTTGAGCTTGGTTGTTCGAAAGTTGGCAAAGTTGCACTTCCAGCATTAAACCCTTTTGCGGCTAAGGCAGCAACAAATTGATCACCCAAGGCCAATAATTCTGCTACTGATTTTCCACCAAATCCGTCAGCTAGCGATAAATTTGGTTGTGGATAAGAATAAATTGTTTTTTCACCATTCACAAAGAAAAATAATTGATCTTGAATGATTGGACCACCGGCCCTAAAACCAAATTGGTAATCCTTGAATTCATCCATCTTCTTTGTTTTTTTACCATCATAACCGGTGTATTGACCGGACATATTTTGGTTTCTTCCAAATCCATAAATCGAACCGTGATATTGGTTGGTCCCACTACGGGTAATAGCATTAATACCACCACCGGTAAAACCACTTTGTCTAACATCATAGGGGGCAATAACGACCTGGAATTCACTTATAGCATCCAAGCTGATCGGGTTGGTTCCTGATTGTCCACCAGGTGTACCGGTTGAACCGAGACCGAAGAGGTCATTGTACTGAGTACCGTCAATCTGAATGTTGTTATACTTTGAAGAACGTCCGGCTGCGCCTAAATTACTACCGGAAAATAGAGGCGATAATTTAGAGAAGGATTGGAAATCTCTCGATGTAGTAGGAATTTCTTGCATCGATTTTTCAGACACGTTCTGTGCTGATCCGGTTCTTGCTTGACTCATAATCGCGCTTTTTTCTGCAGTAACAGTAAGCTCGCTGAGAGTTACGGAAGATTCCGGTAATTTGAAATTAACCATTAAATTTTGCGCTAACTCAAGATAAACATTTTCTTTTATTTGAGTCTGATACCCAACAAATGAAACAGTAATTTTGTAGGGTCCGCCAGTTTTTAAACCGGTCAAATTGTATTTCCCGTCCATTCGTGTAGACGTTCCATAAACGGTTCCCGTTGGAATATGTACTGCCATAACTGAAGCGGAAGGAAGTTCTTCTCCATTTATTGCAGAAACCTTACCATTTATACTAGCGCTTGTAAGTCCTTGCGCTTGTAATATCTGGGTCATTCCAAAGAACACTACGAACAAAAGCATCTGTAAAAGTAGCTTTTTCATAATTTAGAATACCTCTATTTAGTTAGTAAAATTTGAACGTCTAAATTTCACTCTTTTAAACCATTTATTCAAATTAATTTTTTGTTATGTAAAAAAAGATTTTTTTTTGATTTGAGTAAAAGTGGTATCTTCATGTTGTATTAAACGGAAAGGTTAAATGAAAATTCTCTCGCTCGATTACGAAAAGTATTCTCTTCAAAACGGTTTGGAAGTAATTCTTTATCAAGATAGCGCGCTCCCGATAGCTGTGGTTAACCTTTGGTATAACGTCGGTTCAAGCTGCGATCCAAAGAACAAAACAGGATTAGCGCACCTTTTCGAACATATGATGTTCCAGGGTTCAAAGCATATAAAAAAGGGGGAATATTTTAAATTTATCCAGGATAATGGAGGCACTTTGAATGCTTCCACAAGTTTTGATGTAACTAATTATTTTGAGAAAATACCGTCGGATTTTCTTGAGACAGCGCTTTGGCTTGAATCCGACCGGATGGGATTTTTTCTCGAGGCACTAACCGATGAAACGCTGTCGAACCAAATTGATGTAGTAAAAAACGAAAGACTTGAGCGGTACGATAATCAACCATACGGGTTAACTTGGGAAAAAGTTTTCGGGCTGCTCTTTTCCCAAAATCATCCTTACCACGCTCCTACCATCGGATACATGAACGATATTTTATCTTACACACAAAAAGATGTGAAGGACTTTTTCAATGCTTATTATCAGCCTCGAAACGCTTCTTTGGTAATAGCCGGCGATTTTGAAACCGGAGTTGCGAAAGATTTGGTCGAAAAATATTTCGGCGGGATTAATTCAGTCGACGATGTTCCTCAATTAAATTATGAAGAGAGTGAACTTGTTGAATCGAAAAGTGAAATTGTTTTTGATTCAGTTAGCTTAGAGAAAATTCTACTTGTGTGGAAAACTGAAAAAATCTTTCATGAAAACAATTTTGCGTTGGATATTTTGTCGGACATACTCACCGGATCAAAAAACGGAAGACTTCATAACATTTTAGTTCTCAAAAAAGAACTTGCATTACAAGTTTCAGCATTTCAATATTCCGGTAAGTATGGTGGATTTTTTTGCATATCAGCAACCGCAAAACCGGGGAAATCTTTAGAAGAAATTAAAAAAGTTATTCTTACGGAATTAGATAACCTTTTTACCAGCAATGTTACTTCCCAAGAATTACTCCGTTCGAAGTACGGAATTAAAGCTAATTTTATTTATGGCATGCAGAGTCTTGATTCGGTAGCAAATCATTTGAACCATTATAATTTTTATTTAGGGGAGCCAAATTATTTTTCGAGTGAACTGATCTCCTATGAAAGTGTTGAAAAAGCTTCAGTGAAAAGATGTGCTACGTATTTTGATAAATCACACATTGACCTTCGCTTTGTCCCAAAAGAAAGGAAGGAAAGCTATGATAATATTTGATAGAACCACTCCACCGCAAATTGTTGAACAAACAAAATTTCATCTTCCTCAAATTCAGCAAATAGTTTCAGACGGCGGAATGAAAGGATTGTTCATTCAAAAAACTAAACTGCCATGGGGCAATTCACTCTGATCGTGTCAACCGGATGTGTACTTGATGCTGATGGGAAAAGCGGGCTCGCAAATCTCACCGCTATTTTAATTGATGAAGGAGCGGGAGGATTAACTTCGCTTGAGTTAAACAATCAGTTTGAAATGCTGGGATCTTCAATTCACATTTCAATTAACCATGAGTTTATGTATTTCACTTTGGTTTCGCTGGAGGAAAAATTTAAAGAAACTCTTTCCCTGCTGAATAAAATTCTGAATAAACCTCACTTTGAAGAAAAGGAATTTCTTCGAGAAAAAAGTAAAGTACTCGCTCAACTGATGCAAATAAAAGATGAACCTGATACCATCGCCGATAAAATCTTTGAAGAAAAAGTTTTTGGAAGTGAGAATAAACTCGGTCATTTTACTTTGGGGAAAGAAAAAGACGTCCAATCACTTACGAACCAAGATGTGAAAAATTTTTACAATTCACACATTGCTTCGGATAGGGCCGGATTTATCTGTGCCGGTTCTCTTAGTTCCGATACACTTAAAGAATATGTAAATCAGTTCATAGATAATTTTGGAATTGCAAAACCTTCGCCTCTTCCGGAATTCAATCCGATCTTAAAAAAACGTCGTCTCTATTTTGTGAACAAACCGGATTCACAGCAAACAGAAATACGCATTGGAAATCTTTCCAATAAAAGAAGCAATGGTGATTTTTATGCTAAGACGGTTATGAACACAATTCTCGGCGGGCAATTTAATTCTCGTATCAATTATAAATTAAGGGAGACAAAGGGATTTACCTACGGAGCCAATTCTCTCTTCTCCTATAGGAAAGAGAAGGGCTATTTTTTGTTAACAACTTCTGTTCAATCTGAACATACTATCGAAGCGGTACAAGATATTTTTTATGAGTTTAATCAAATAAAAGCAACAATCACGAGTGATGAACTAGAGGCGGCGAAACTTTCACTTATAAGAAGATTTCCAAGCAATTTTGAAACATATTACCAGCTCGCAGCCGGTTTGAATACGCTCTATATCTACAATCTTCAACCTTCATATTTCAATGAGTACATCCCAAATATTCGTTCAGTTACTATTGATGATGCCGTAAACGCAGCACAGAAACATATTCTGGATGACGAAATAGTTGCCGTACTGGTTGGAGATAAAACTCAATTTGCTGATAAGTTAGGTGAATTTAATTTTGATGAAATTGTCGAATTGAACGAAAGTGGAAATGTTGCTATTTCTCTTTGATCTTTTGTACAGCAACAGATGCCGGAATAAATTTGATCCCTCTTTTTTTCAAACTTCTAATTTTTGCGGTTGAATTAATAAAATGATTCGCCTGAAGAATAATAAGTTTAACTTCTCCTTGAGTTAAATTATCAGCTAAATTAAAAAGGTTGCGTGCTAATTCATCTTCTTTTATTTCGGAGAGATTTGTAAATGAATTTGATGCGAAAAGATTGTATTTCCGTCTTGCAAATTCCTTCCTCACTTTTTCATATGCGTAAGAACTTAATAAAGTTGATCTCTGATCCACAAAGAAAAAATTATTTCTAGGATAATATCGCAGTAAAGAATTTATCGCCAGTTTATTCCGAACAATTGGGAAATTTTCTGCAAGAATAAATTCCGAATTTGGGCTTGTGCCTGTTAATTCAACAATATATTCTTTCCTGGCGGTTAAAACTGTTGTCGTAAACTCTGAACTTTCTTTCTTCGGTTCTAAGAGAAAAGCAAAAGATTCCGGCTCTGCTAACAATTTATTTAATTCTTCCTTCGTAAGACTTTCATAATCTGAGAGTGCAAAGGCAAGACTTCCATTATCACGGTGAAGTGAGGTATCCTGGATTATTTCCGCGTAAAGCTTTTCTTTATCTCCTGATGAAATTTCCAAAAGTGATTTTTTATTTAGTGCGGTTTCAACTGACGAAATGGTTACATTCGCTTCATCAAAATTCTTAAATACACTTTGAAGAAATACCGGAGCTGGAACATCATAAGGAAGCGTTAAACGGTAAGTATATAATAACGAATCTTCTGTTTTTTTCGGTGATTTTATTTTTTTCAAATAATCATCACTTAAATAAAATTCCGCAACACTCTTATGGAAGAGCAGATTAATTTTGCTCGATGTTAATTGCTGGGAATTATCATTAATCTCTTTTGGCATGAAAAAAGAAAGGATGATATTCAGCGTTAAAAGGAAAATTGCCAAACCAAATAAAAAAAGAAAAGCAAGACGAAATATTCTATTCTTCGGCTTGGTATATTGCTGAGAATTTTCTGAGATCATTTATGAGTGAAGTCCGGTTTCCGTTTTTGTAAGAACGCTGAAGTTCCTTCTTTAAAATCTTCTGTTCCTGTTGTTAGGGCGAAGAGGGAGGCTTCGAAAGTTTCACCCTGGCTTTGCGGTAACTCTTTAACAGATTGAATAGCTTTAAGAGCAAGGCGCACAGCTTGAGCAGGTTTTGTAGAAAATTTTCCAGCTAGTTCCCTCGCTTTCACCATCAGTTCATTTAAGGGGAAGACATGATTTACCAAACCTAATTGCAGCGCGGAATTTGCATCTATAAAATCAGCGGTAAGAATGTATTCAAGGGCTTTTGAAAAATTTATAAGTCGTGTTAATCGTTGAGTCCCTCCGTATCCAGGAATAACACCTAAATTTATCTCCGGTTGTCCAAATTTTGCATTTTCGGAAGCTAATCTAATGTGACATGCTAAAGAAAGTTCACATCCTCCACCGAGAGCAAATCCGTTTACCGCGGCTATTACCGGTTTGGAAAGATGTTCGATAAATGAAAAAATTTTTTGTCCCTTTTCGGCAAAATCTTTTGCAGCTAAAGGAGAGAGTTGATTTAATTCTGAAATATCAGCTCCTGCAACGAATGCTTTTTCACCGCTACCGGTTAATATTACGGCACGCACTTCAGCATTATGCTCGAGGGAAAGAAAAACATCGTAAAGTTCATTCAACGTTTCGTTATTCAATGCATTTAATTTTTCCGGTCTGTTAAGAGTTACAACAGCAACATTAGCATCGATGTCGACCAAAAGATTTTTGTAATTCATATTCTCCTCTAAAAACTTACATACAAAGGTAATCTAACTTTCATATCTAACGAGATGTATTGGTTATTCTCAAGATAATTGTACGAGGCAAGCATTTCAATTAAAAACATTGAGGCTCCAACACCAACAGTAAAACCAAGTTTTGATCCTTCTTCTAAAAAATTATTTTTACCTGAAGTTACTTTAAACTGATGAAGTTTTTGAAAAACGGTTAAAGTAGCTGCGAATTCTATACTTGGAAGAATGATAACAACATTTTGTAAAATTGGTGCAAGGTAATATCGTGCGCCAAAAGATAGAGGTAACAAACTTGTAGAGAAATGCGAATATGTTGATACCTGGTAAAAACTTTGTGCGCCCGGGAATTGTTCAAATCCAACTTTTCCGAAAAGAAATACAGGAAGATATTCGTTGTTGGTGTAGGCGATCTCTACGTTAAATCCGTACCCAAGCATAGTAGTATTTTGGAAATCAAATGTGGGGATGCGCGGACCTACTCCAAGAGCAAGAAAAGTTCCTCTTGCCTTATCTGAGGGATGAACCACAGAGGTTAAAGAGGCGATGGAAACAACTAATATGATAAAATATTTTTTCATTGCTAAAGAATTTTCTCTGACAAATATAAGAAAAGTATCAATCTTTTAACTTTCTCTTTTAAGAAATACTACCGGAATCAGAGAGATAAAGAAATATGAAGGTGAAATGTACTGCACAATTTTTTTATCCATCTCGAAAAAGCCATCCCACGAAGTATACGTTTTTGCTAAAAACGTTTGCAGCAATGTCTCGGAAGAACTACCAAAGAGTAACAACGCCATCCAGATCGATGTGAAAATATAAAAACTGAACGTCAGCGGATTTTTCTTCTTATAAATAAAAAGAGTTAAGGTTAAAAGAACTAAAACAAAACTAACTATTGAAAAAATGTTAAACGAAATTTTGGGAAAGTTCAAAAATTCCGGGAAAAAGAAAAAGAAGAGCAAGATGAAATTCGGTATTACTTTCAATCTGAAGGAGGTTTCGATCGATTGCAGAAAGGTATAAAGAATGAAAAACTGCGGAAGGTTCCAGATAAAATAAATGGGGAAGTCAACAATAGATGACAATCCAAATTCGTAAAAATAATCGGGGTCGCCTAACTCGATTTTAATTAAGAGGAACAAACCGCCAACTATAATTGCCGGGGGAACTAAAAGAAAAAAGATATGCCGATAAAACTTCTTAAACGAAAATGAAAGCAGCGACTGCCTCCAAATTTCTTTTCCACCGTAGAAATAAAGAAAAATTCCGGCAAGCAAGATGATCCCGTAAAATCTGAATCCAATAAAGAAAAAATAATTTGGAAGATTGAAAAAGCGGAGTGCCAAATTCACTCCAGGTAGGAGAACAATTAGCAAAAGATAAATCGGGATAGAAATTTTTTTCAAAACTTTTTAATCTCCGTCTTCATTTTGAATTTGTCCAGATGACTTATCTACAGAAGTTCCAATGCCATACTTGTATACCAATTTACCCCCATGTTCGCCGGTTTCATATACAAAGTAACAACCGATAAGAGCAAGTACAACAAATCCGATTTTCATTTTCATCACATGTTTTATGAACTTCTTTTTTATCTCAACGTTAATCACAAACATTGTTCTGAGAATTGCGAGTCCGAAAAAATACCATAGCGTAATGGTTGCATAGGTTTCGTGTTCTTCTAAAAAAAATTTACTTTCACTCGTCCAATTTCTCCAAGCTTCCTCTGCTTGATGACCGGTCAGAACTGCACCGAATGCGCCTACAATTCCAAGAACTAAAATTATATAAGCAGCCTTTGTAAAAACTTCTTTTTTAAAAATGAAGCCGACTGTTTCTAATAAAGCATAAATTATAAATAGAGCAATGGGGAAGTGAATTATTTTTGGATGCAGATTCCCAAGAAAATCCATACATGAACCTTTCTGTACATGAAAATTTAATTATGCGATTAAAAACTTTTACTTTTATATGAGAAGTATAAAAAATTGAATCGGCTAAAACAACTACTTCAGACGAACTTAATCTACCCGCAGAGAATACTACCGCCATTAACGTTCAAAATTTCACCATTAATATGACGCGCCAAATCAGATGCTAGAAACAACACTGGCCCGGCAATATCTTCCGGTTCGGCAATTCGTCGTACTGGAATAATATTCTCAACTTCTTTCTTGTAATCTTCATCAACAAAAACACCGGAGACCATATCTGTGTTCACCCAGCCGGGAGCTACGCAGTTTGTTGTAATATTAAATTCACCTAGCTCCGCTGCGAGCGATTTAGTGTAAGAGATTATTCCCCCTTTTGAGGCGGCATAGTGTGAATAAAAAGGTTCACCGCGCTGTCCGGCTGTTGATGCAATATTTATAATTCTACCGAATCCATTTTTTTTCATGGAAGGGGTTATTTCTCTCGTGACTAAAAAAGTAGATGTCAAATTTGTCTGGATTGTTTCATTCCACTCCGCCAACGACATCTTATCAGCTTCGCCATATTTCCAGATCCCGGCATTGTTCACTAAAATATCAATTCTGCCCAAACGATTTAGAATTAAATTCACTTTTTCAATAATGTCAATCTCGGATGAGAGGTTCATTTTAATAGAAACTGGAAGATTAGTTGAAAATGAATTAATTATAGTTTCAGAGGCACTTCTATTTTCTTTATAAGAAAAAGCAATTGTAGCTCGCGCTTGATGGAACAGCTTCACACAAGCCGCACCAATACCGCGTGAACCTCCGGTTATAAAAACAGTTTTATTTTGTAAGGAGATCATGTTAATACTTTACCTTATATAAAAACAATCCTTTGGCCGGAACAGCCTCGCCGGCATGTGTTCTATCTTTGGTTTCAATAATTCTTGTTAAATCTGCAATCGGTTTTTGCTCTTTATGAAAATCCAAAAGTGTCCCTACGATTGTGCGCACCATTCCGTGCAAAAATCTTGCCGCTTCAATTCTAAAAATTGAAAAATCTTTTTCTGTCCGCCAATGTGCATCCATAATATTGCAAATTTTGTTTTCGGTTTCAGCTTCGTGCTTCGTAAAAGAGGTGTAATCTTTTTCTCCAACCAGCAATTTGGAAAGTTGATTGAGATAGTTTATATCTAGTGGTGAATAATGGAAATGAGTATAATTCTTGAAAAAGGGAGTTTTATTTTTTGAAATAAAATAGAGATATGTCCGGCTTGTTGCATCGTAGCGAGAATGAAATTCCGAGTCAACTTCTTCGATTTTTGTAACCGCTATATCAAATGGAATTGTGTTATTAAGTGAATATCGGAATCTATATAAATCGAGTTGTTGTTCACACTTAAAATTTGCCACTTGTCCTAATGCATGAACCCCGCTGTCCGTCCGGCCGCTCCCGTTCAGTACAATTTGTTCACGGATCAAAGTTTCAATGGCATCTTTTAGCGTCTGCTGAACAGATGGTTGATTTTTCTGGATTTGCCATCCGCAATAATTTGTCCCGTCGTATTGAATATGTAGTTTATAATTTGGCAATACTTGAATATTATTTAGTTTATAATTTCTTTTCTTAAAACAAATATAACCAGAAAAATTTTTTCAGCCTTCACAACCTTTTTTAAAGCAGGAGAATTCTAATTTTATCTTATAATTCAATTCGTGACCGCTCACCCGATTATATCCCCATTTATCCAAAAAGAATTAATCTAATTCGGGGAGGTCTTTAGCTTACTTCCAATAAAAAATAAAATCTTAAACTTAATCGATTGAACGCCTATGTTTATCATTATTTTACTTTTTGCTTTCACATCTCTACTAACTGCCGAATCAAAAAATTCTGAGAAGTTTCTACAATTAAAGAAAACGGATAAAGATATTTTAATTGATGGAGTTATAGACCAAGGCTGGAGCTCAGCCGATTCAACTTCAACATTTTTTCAGCTCTCTCCATACTTTGCAAAAGAACCTTCTAGAAAGACTGTGGCCAAGGTATTAACTACAGATGATGCTATTTATTGTCTGATGATTAACTATGATGACCGTTCAAATATTCAAACAAACTCCGGAGTGTTGGATCAATATAGTTCGAGCGATATTGTGTCGTTTATGATCGATACTTTCAATGATAAAAAGACCGCGTACAAGTTTGCGGTTACTGCTTCAGGCTCAAAAATGGATTGCAGACTTTTAGATGACGGAAGAAACCGCGATTATAATTGGGATGGAATCTGGTTTGCCGATTCAAAAGTTTATGATTGGGGTTTTGTCGTCGAAATGAAAATTCCTTATAAATCAATTCAATACAATGAAGCAGGAAGTTGGGGATTGGATTTTGACAGGTGGATTCCAAGGAACAGCGAAGATCTTTATTGGTGTGATTATGAACAGAACGAAGGACAAAGAATTTCCAAATTTGGACAACTTGTTTTCGATAATTTCATGCCTACAGCTAAAGGATTAAATCTAGAATTGTATCCACTCGCTATTTCTAAAATCACCTACTTGCCTGATGGAAAATATAAAAATGATCCAAATGCCGGACTAGATATTTTATACAATCCTTCTCCGAAATTAACTTATCAATTAACGGTCAATCCCGATTTTGCACAGATTGAAGCTGATCCATTTCGATTTAATATTTCACGTTACGAAACTTACTTTAGCGAACGAAGACCGTTCTTCACACAAGGGAATGAAATATTTATGCCTGCGGGGAAACAACAAAACTCAGGATTTTACAGCCCGATGGAATTATTTTATTCTAGACGAATAGGTAAAAAACTTCCGGGAGGAAAAGAAGTTCCGCTAATTTTTGGAACAAAAGCTTTTGGAAGAATTAACGATTGGGAGTATGGGGGATTCCTTGCGATGACGGGAGAAACCGAGTACACGGATAACAGCGGACTTAATCAAAAGGAACCACGTGCGTATTTCGGCTCGGCACGATTTAAAAAACAAATACTAGACAATTCAAATATTGGAGTTCTCTTTGTAGGCAAAAATTCTGTGGGAAATAATTCCGGTGTGCTTGATGTTGATGGAGCTTTCAGAGAATCGGATTGGCAATTAGCTTATCAGATTGCTCGCTCTTTCAAAAACTCCGAAGGTGATTTTGCTCTTTCAGCCGGATTTACAAAATTCTCACCTCAATGGATGACCTTACTACGTACTAGGTATGTAGGGAATAAATTTGATATTAGCGATGTTGGATTTGTTCCCTGGAGGGGAACTGGATCGTTTGTCGGTATTACCGGTCCTACCTGGTATTATGACGAAGGGTATCTTGCTCAATTACAAATTTATGGTGGTGGTGCATTCACTTATGAAAAGGTTGATGCTTATACCGATTACAGTGGTATTTTAGGAATTAATATGCAGCTTCGTGATAATTGGGGTTATGAGATTGATTATTCGTTTGGAGATCAGAAAGATTCTGACGTTAAATATTTTGCCTCGGAATTAACTTTTAGTTCATGGTTTAATATTTCTCCCAAATGGAATGGAAATTTGTACGGAGGTTATACTAAGACTTACAATTTTTCAAGGAATTATCTCGCATCTTATTCATGGGCTGGCACATATTTTCAGTGGAAAGCTCTTTCAATTATGGACGTCGGAACATCGTATGATATGTTCGTCGAAGGAAATCCGGAAGGGAATGTTGAAGAAATTACTTATAACGCGAGACCGTTTGTTACCCTTACTCCGGTAAACGATTTAAGGATCCGCCTCTATTTGGATAATGTTTTTGTGAAGTCTTCCGATAAACTTGAGCAGGTGATCTTCGGATTTTTATTCTCGTACAATTTCTCTCCGAAAAGTTGGATCTATTTTGCAGTAAATGAGATCAGAGATAGAAGTCAGCAATTTGATGCGTCCGGGAATATTTTACCGGCAAGTATGCACGTTGTAGATAGAGTTGGAGTATTCAAAATAAAATATCTCTACTATTTTTAGTTGAAGTGAAAAAATAAATCACTTAAGTAGAATCATTTTTTTATTCTGAATTAAATTGTCGGCTCTTAATTGGTAAAAATAGACTCCGCTGGTTAACTGGTAATTCTTTCCGGCAATTGCAGAGACTAATTTGTATTTATGCAGGCCTGCTTTTTGTTCATCGTTTACCAAGGTTGCAACCTCATTTCCAAGAACATCAAATAATTTTAATGTTACATAGCTGTCGGTTGGCAGCTGCCAACTAATTACAGTTTCCGGATTGAATGGATTGGGATAATTTTGGTTCAACTGAAAAGAAGTGGGTAAATCAGATCGTGAGTAATCCTCAACATTCACAATCGGAGATTTCAATTTAAAAACTCCATCACTAATAGTGGCGAGATAGATACTATTCTCATAATCTAAATCCATACCTACGACGATATCATAAATCGGCAGTTGATCTATCTTCCATGTATTCCCATCATCGGAACTGGAGAAGAGAAAAGTTCTCGGCAGATTATAAAAATTACTATTCGCGATAGCATAAATAAATTTTCCATCGCAGCTGAAGGAAATTTTTTGAAATCTAATAGAATCGCTTGAAAAAACTGTTGACCAATTCAATCCGGAGTCCATTGAGCGCACAATTTTTAAACGATCGGTTACAATAATTTTATGAATTGAATCTCCGTAGAAGTCAAGGTCCGTCACGTAGCACATAGGCGAAAGACTTTCCCATGAATTCCCTTTATCTGATGAACGGATCAACAACATTCCCGCAAAACCTTCTCCACCACCGGCATAGACGTACGCATTTTCCTCTCTTGCTTTAAGTGATGCAAAATTCCCTTCAATTGTAAGATTGTAGATCGGCTGCCAAGTTGTATCATTAAAATATCTTCGATAAAGAAGTCGTCCCCCAATTGCGAATGTTTCACCGCAAATTGTTGGATCGGGAAATCCATCGATCTCGGTAATTTCTTCCGTGTTGTTTGTGTCAATCCCGTAACTCATTTTTCGTGCAGCTTGCCCCATGAAACTACAAAAAATGAATTCGGAATTATTGAGATTTGGTTTTGCTCCCATACCAATTGCCCACCCGATCGGTCCGCTTTTGTGCGGATAAACAGTCTGAACATTCACCCCGCTTAATTCAATTTGTTTCCAACCGGTATCCGTAATGGAGTAAAGGTTTTGCCAAAACACTCCGTTGGAGTTTGTTCCCACGGCGATGATACCTTCACCAATTTTAAGTGAAGTAAGATGTTTTGCTTTAAGTCCAAATTGCTCAACATCTTGTGTGAGCAGAACCGGAGTTAAAAAGATGAAGGATAACCAGAAGAAGATTATTAACTTTTTCATAGCACACCTTGTTTTTATAAATCTTATTTGAGAAGGATCATTTTTTTATTCTGAATAAATCTATTGGTCTGTAACTGATAAAAATATATTCCAGAAGCAAGGTTTTCACCATTAAAATTAATACGATGAAATCCCGTTTCCTGCTCTTCATTTACCAAAGTTGCAACTTCATTCCCAAGTACATCAAAAACTTTTAATGATACTGTACCGCGAACCGCTAATTGCCAACTGATCACTGTCTCAGGATTAAAAGGATTCGGATAATTTTGGTCCAGTGAAAACTTTAGTGGAACGTTTTCTACTTCATCTGTTGATGTAACTGAAAACTTGAACTCTGAAAATTCCGAAGCATCGATATTTCCGTCAACGGTGGTAGGAAGAGGAAGTTGGGAGAGCAGCTGTCCATTGTCTGAAGTCTGATATTGCCCAAGAGCGATATAAATTTTTTCCGGAAGCGAAGTAAATTGTTGAGAAAGATTGATTGTCCCTTCAAGGTAGCTATTGGCCGTCGAGTTAACAGTCCCGGTATGGTCATACCACGCGCAATAATTATTTGAACTTTCATTAGCTAGATAAGCAAACCAGCTCCCGACCTTACCTTGCTTTGCCCAAGGAGTTTGTTTTAGAGTCGTTGGATCGGTTGAAACAAAAATAAAAACATCTTTACCCAAATCTCTCGCTGATTCGGATGCCACGTACAATTCGCTTCCATTCCATGCACGATAAAGATTTGTTTCATTTCCTGAAGCAATGAGTATGGCACCGGAATCAAGTGAACCATCCATAATGAATGAAACGTGAGTCGGAATTGTATCACCAATAGAAATTTTATAATCTTTCCCGCTATTGTTATCCCATGTATTATCATTGTAATGAATCACAAAATCAATTTGAGTGACATCTTGGAGAGGATTATTGAATGGTCCAACATTAATTTGAATGACTCCTGCTGAATCTGTATTTACAAAAGGTGATTCAACTGAATTTCCTGCGGTAAATACTGTTGTGCCGGATGGCCAATAGGCATTAATCGGTTCCTTAAATCCATTAACTCCCCAATGCAATTTTGCACCTTGATTAACTCCGAAAAGTTTAATTGTAAGTGTATCATCTTTTTTAGGTTTTTCCGGTAACCATGTGAGCGAAGAATTTCCGGGGGTGGTTCCTTGTCCATCTCCTACCCATACATGTTTTATTGGGCTTTTGGCGATGTTGTTGTTGCTGTCAATTGCTTCAATAAAATAATCGACCAAATAATTTTTAAGTCCCTTTATTTCAGCAGAAAATTCTTTTGCCTTAACCAATGGTAATGGAGAAGTTTTGGAAGGAATAATTTTACCGGTCATTTCAATATTCTGCCATGCTGAAACTTCATCGCCACCGGCATATGTTTCATTTTGAATTGAAGTTGAAGGATTTACACCGTCATTATCTGTTCGATATTTTAGCGTAACGGATTTCAATCCACTAATATCATAAACGTAACTCCAGATATTAAAATCTGAAGGTTGAGAAATTAGCCACTCAGTTGCGCCCGGATTATAAGGTTCGCGTTGAGGTGAAAAAATTGTTGGCGGTGTTAAATCTGTGCCCGACTTTGCAAGTGACTGGATTGTTTGTACAGCAAGATTTGCTGCGCGTGTTGGATGAGAGTCCCAAATTCCATCGATTGATCCATCCCAATACCAATAATCGCTGGCTTCACCAACAAGTAAATATTTCCAAGCTTGATTCGTTGCCGCATCATTGGCGTTAATTTGATTTGCAGTTTCTACATAATTTTTTGCAGCGGTAATAACTCCCCAACTATTTCTGTCCGGACTATAACCATCACTTCCGGGATCGCCAAGCCATTTCTTAAATTCAGGATCGCCGTTATCGGCGCCGCTCCAACTCCCATCTTCAATGTAAATAATATCATCTTGATTTGGAGGGAAGATTCCTAAATAATCTTGAATGGTGGTGCATACAAATCTTTGCGGATTAGATTTTAACCAATCAACAAAATTTTGAAAATTAGAACCATAATAAGCCGAACTTCCGCCACCGTAATTATCTCCATCGTGGTGCAGAACAAGTAAAATGGGATGTTGTGGATCGTTGTTACTGCTTTCAAATTGGCTCATCACATTTTCATAATTTAATGCACCGAAACCACCCCGTCCGTCTTCATTTCCCAAATATCTGTCTGCCGGAATTGCAATCATCTTTTTCTTTTCACCGGTTTCGGGATTTACATTTTCCACGTAATGCGGTTGTCTTGCCCATTTAGCGGAAACTTTTGTTGGCGCCCAGACACCATTGAGTTGAATCCAGTCGTTCGGATTTTCATTTTGAATATCGGCTTTGTTAGGTTCGTAAAGATTTCCTCCTTTATCGAAAGGATAACTTTTCACCGCTCTTTCAAAATGAATATTGTCCACCAAAGCCCACTCGATTCCTTCATCAACTAAAGCGGGAATCATTCTGTTTGAAAAGGCATTTTCCGGCGGGAAAATTCCTTTTGAATATGTTCCTGGAAAATTTTGTACAAAAATATCTTTATGCAGCTGAATCTGTTTGCGGATGTCTCGATAGTCAATTAGTCCCATCAACGGATGAAAGTACCCAAATCCAACCATGTCAACTCTTGGATTCCCAAGAGATGTTTTTTGATTCTTGATACTATTCCAGTTGCTTTTCCAGTTCTTAAAATTGTTGTTTCCGTTCGCTTCAAGATTATTCAGGTTCTCAATCAGTGATCCTGTAAAACTTACTTGAGCTCCAAAATTTTGTAGCCCGGCAGAAATTCCTTTTTGTACAGCGTCTTTTGGCCATGAATTATATGGCCCAAGACGCTCATTGTGAATATCAAAGACTGAATAAGGGTATCTTCCTTGAGCTTGTGTTGTTACGATTGATTCGTAAGGCCAGTAAATCGGCTGGTGCATATGCCAAAGAAAAGCGATATAAATTGGAGGATTGTTTTTCTCTGATTGTCGTGATTGTGCAAAAAGAAGGAAAGGAACCAGGCATGCAAACAATAATAATTTTTTCATTTTCTTATTTGATAGATTCTATTTTTTGTTATTTTTACCCACCAAAATATAATTACTAAATTCAATAATCAATCAAATATTCGAGGGATAAATGCTTAAACTTGTTAAACATGAAGATATAACCCATGAAATTTTTTTAGATAATAATGAAATAAGTGAACTTAGAACGCTCAAATTACCAGAGGATTGGTGGCATACAACCATTTCGCATGATCTGGAAAAATCTAAACATAAGTTAAAGCTGTTAAAATTTGATCAGCAGCAAAAAAAGAAAAATCTTTATCCTGCTTTGCCCAAGTCTGATTGTTGGGATGTTAGAAAGGGTGATTATAGAGTTAAAGAAAGTGCTAGTCATCCCACTCGCTTAGATCCGGAATTGAAAAAATTGATCGCTTTCACTCACTTTAGTCTGACTCTTGTCTTAACTGTCGGGACAGTAGTTTTAATCCTTTCACAGATTGCAAAAATATAAAATGACCAGTCGTAAGAGAATCTATTTTACAACCTTCATATTTATATTTTTATTAGTAGAATTTTCTCCCGATGTTTTTTCTCAAACGAAGTTCGAATTCTTACCGGATGGTCTGAACTTCCTTCCGCTTCGCGCAAATAATCAAGAAGCAAAAATCGGAGTGCTTTATTATCCTGAAAATGCAAACCTTAAAGTTGATATTGGAAATACAATGGACTTGCTTTCTTTTCAGTTTCCGGAAAGTCAAAGCAAATTGAATTTCGGAATTGAATTTATGGCATTCGCGTCAGTTATTGGTTATCAGCAACTTAGATTGCAGATCGATGCCGTTGATGGTTTTTTCGGCGGGAACGCTACCTACTCGCAACATTATAACGAAGACCTCTTTTCGTTACGATTTCGGTTTATCCATAACAGCGCTCACTTAGTTGACGGAAATTTTTGGGTGCATCCATATCCAAGGGATTGGACAAAACCTGGAGGACCAATTCCATTCACACGTGATTTTGCCGAACTTGTTGCTGCCAATAACATTCATCTTCAAAATTATGATTTGAGATATTACGTCGGAGCTGCATTTTCGCTTCGCATCCGTCCTTCAACTTTAAAAAGATTTTCTGCGTTAGCCGGGTTTGAAATACATAGTGATAAGATAATTGGTAAACTATTTGACAAACCGGTAAATATTTTTCTTGCTCATAATATTAACTATGCGGGGCTTCCCGATTACAGCTTTACCAATCAATCCCAGTTTGGTATTAAATTCGGGAATTGGGAATCAAAAGGAATATTGTTCTACTTTTCAATTTATTCCGGCAATAATATGTTCAGCGAATATTTTGATGAAAAGATTGACAAAGTGGCTTTTGGTTTTTCAGTAGATTTCCCTTAATCCTTTCCTTTAAAGTACTTCCTTAAAATTTACCGTTCATCAATTTAATAAGTTAGATTTAGCTAAAACCGTTATTTTTACAAAAGGGTTTTCAATTTGAAATTTCTAAATGGAAGAATTGCGGATGCAAAAAGTAATTGAAGTTCAAAATCTTACTAAAAAATTTAAAGACCTTACCGCCGTAAACGATTTGGCATTAAATGTTTATCAGGGGGATATTTTCGGATTTCTTGGTCCAAATGGAGCCGGAAAAAGCACTACCATAAGAATGTTCATGACGTTGATTAACCCAACCTCCGGAACAATAAAAATTTTTGATCAACCTTTGAAACAAAAACGCAATGAAATTCTAAGGAGGATCGGTGCCATTGTTGAGAAACCGGATTTTTACGGTTATTTATCGGCATATAAAAATTTAGAAATACTTGGACAAATTTCAGGCTGCGACACTTCAAATAAAAGAATTATGGAGATTCTTGAAACTGTTGGACTTGAAAAGCGAGCGAAAAGTAAAGTGAAAACTTTCTCACATGGCATGAAACAACGTCTTGGTTTAGGGCAAGCACTTCTCCACGATCCAGATTTAATAATTCTCGATGAACCAACCACAGGACTTGATCCACAAGGGATGAAAGAAATCCGTGAGCTCATCATTCATCTCGCTAAAGAAAAGCAAAAAACAATTTTTCTTTCTTCACACATTTTAGCGGAAGTTGAACTTGTTGCCAACCGGATGATCATAATCAATAAAGGCACAACCGTTGTTGAAGGATCCACACAAGAATTATTAAACGCGACAAATCTAAAAGTTACTTTTGAAGTTGATGAAATTGAAAAAGTAAAAACAATGTTATCAGAAACTCAATGGCACAAAAAGATTGAATCTTTCGGCGATTATCAGATACTATTCTTTTTAGAAAAAGAAGAGATCGCACCTTTAAATAAATTTTTAGTTGAACAGGGAATTAATGTTCATTCGATCGTTCCAAAACGTTCGCTTGAAGAATATTTTCTCCTTTTGACCGAGAAGGGAGCATAATGTATACACTCGTTAAAATTGAATTAACTAAAATATTTCGTAAGTGGAGAACTTATATCGGATTTATGGCAATTGGTGGATTGGTTGCAGTTATTCAGCTTGCTATGTATCTCCAAGGAGAGCATTTCCTTGAACGTCTTACTCAAAACATTCAGCAGAATTTTGTTTTCGTTGGAAATTTACTCAACGGGTACCTGATTTCGTATTTCATCCTTGGAAGTTTAACGATTCACATTCCATTTTTAATTGCTCTTGTTGCTGGGGATTTACTTGCTGGAGAAGCAACTGCCGGAACATACCGGATGCTTATCACTCGACCGGTTTCTCGTACAAAGTTAGTAAGCGCAAAGTTTATTGCTGGCTTAATTTATACAAACCTTCTTGTGCTTTGGCTTGCAGTAATCAGTCTGGGATTGGGTTTCTTGATTTTTGGGACCGGTGAGTTGATCGTGGTGAGCGATAAGATAATCATTTTTACTAAGGATGATGCTTTGTGGCGGTTTGGATTTGCCTACCTCTCCGCTGGATTGAGCATGAGTGTTGTGTTATCTCTTGGTTTTCTTTTTTCTTCTCTTGTTGAAAACGCAATCGGACCAATTGTTACTACTATGACGGTCATCATCATCTTTACAATTTTTTCGGCTATTAATATTGATTTTTTCAGAACGATAAGTCCATACTTGTTCACAAACTATATGGCTACCTGGAGATTAATATTTGACGATCCGGTAAGTTATAATGAAGTTCTGAAAAACATACTAGTACTTTCGGGTCATATACTTGGGTTTTTCGGAATAACCCTTTTCATTTTCAAGAGAAAAGATATCCTTACATAAAGATTTTAGAAATATTGGAGTCAGAATGAAATATTTATTAACGCTGTTTTTGTTCGTTCAGATCGTGTACCCACAGACGAAAGACGGACAGGACATCATCGATAAAGTGAAAAAGAAATTCAGTGAAGTGAAGGATTACCAAGTTGATGCACAGATAATTGTGGATGTTAATTTTTTAAAAGTCCCACCAACCGAAGCAAAGATATTATTTAAACAACCCGATAAAGTGAAGATCAAATCGCAAGGCTTTGCAATGCTTCCTAAAGAAGGATTGAATTTCACTCCTCATTCGTTATTTAAGAAAGCACACACCAGTTTTTATGAAAGAGACGAAACCGTCGGAGGAATAAGTTGTGCGGTAGTAAAGGTTATCCCGTTAGGAGAAGTGAATGAAGTGATCCTTTCAACGGTTTGGATTGACAAAAAAAAATATGTAATTAAAAAAGTTGAGTCAACCACAAAGATGAACGGCACTTTTGTTATTGATTTTGAATATTCGTCTGAGTTGAATCAACCGCTTCCTTCGCAAATGATTTTCAGTTTTGATGTGAGCAAAATGAATATGGGGGGACAGATGGATGGCGAAAATCAAGACGATCCGGAACATTCGCAAAGAAAAAAAACTAAACTCACCAAAGGTACTGTTAAAGTGACCTACAAAAATTATAAAGTAAATACGGGGATTGATGATTCAATCTTTGAAGATAAAAAGGAGAAGAAATGAAAAATATATTATTCTTAATGGTCTGTGTAACGGTAATGAATTTTGCACAAAATCTGTCTGATGTGACAACACGTGAACCGCTTTGGACCAAATTAGCGGAAGATCAAAAATTTCCTGAAGGACCGGCTTGGGACGGAAACGGAACGCTTTATTCGTCAAGTTGCTACGGGAGATGGATTACAAAAGTTACCGATGGGAAAGCAGAAATCTTTCTTGCTAAATCAGATGAACCGTTAACGATAAACCAAACAAATGGTTTGACTGTTGGAGCAGATGGAAGTATTTACGCATGTGATTATGGAATCGGCGCAATTTTAAAAATTTTTCCGGATGGTAGATCTGAAGTCTATGCTTCGGGATTCGCAAGAAAGCAATTTAACCGTCCGAACGATTTAGCTTTTGACAATAAAGGAAATCTCTATTTCACTGATCCCAAAAGCTACAATAAAGATACGCTTGATGGAAGAGTTTTCATGGTGAAAAAAGATACACGGGAAGTTGTTCTTGTTGCTCAAGATTTAGCTTTCCCGAATGGAATTACTTTCTCAAAGGATTTTAAAACAGTGTTTGTGTGTGAATCGGCAAAGAGTAGAGTATTAAAATATTCTGTTGCGAAAGATGGTTCACTTGAAAAGCAAACCACCTTTGTAGAATTGCCTGGTGGCGATCCGGATGGAATTGCGTTCGACAAAAATGAAAATTTGTATGTAGCTCATTTTGGCGGCGGTGCAGTTTATGTTATTGATCCAAGCGGAAAAATTTCATACAAAATTAAAACCCCGGGATTAAAACCAAGCAACATAGAATTTGGTGGAAGCGATTATAAAACATTATTTCTAACCGAGGATGAAACCAACGCGGTTTATGAAACTAAGATGAGAGTTGAAGGACTAAAATTGAATCGTTGATTGCCATTACTTCTCAAACATAAAGCATCAACTTCCTGTGGAGTTTCACAGTCTCATTCAATCTTTTTAACTTTGAATTAAAAAAAAGATTAATTCTATGAAACTCGCACTCTTCCAGATTGATCCTATTATTGGGGATATTAAAGGGAACAAAGAAAAAATAATTAACGGTTACCGCAAAGCCATTAATGACGGTGCCGATCTTGTAATCTTCCCAGAACTTGCTTTACCGGGTTACTCACCTCTTGATTTAGTAGAAAAAAAAGAATTTCGAGAAGCGGTTAATTCTGCCGAACATGAAATTGCCGCAATTACAAGTTCAGTTGGACTACTCTTCGGCTCCTTAGCGGAAGAAGATGATCTTGTTGGAACTAATCTCTTTAACGCAGCACTTCTTTGCTACGATGGCAAAATTCAATTTGTTCAACATAAAACGTTAATTCCAAATTACGATGTATTTGACGAGATGCGTTACTTTGAGTCTGCACGGGATGTTTTTGTCCACGAGTTCAAGGGAGAAAAACTCGGCATTTCAATTTGCGAAGATATTTGGAATGATAAAGATTATTGGAAAAAGCGGCTTTACTCCAACGATCCGGTTGAACGATTGCTTGACAAGAAAGCAACGTTTCTGATAAATATTTCTGCGAGTCCTTACTCTTACGGCAAACGGCAAGCTCGATTGGAGATGCTTGAAACGCTTACGAAAAAAGATAAAGTCGGTTTAGCATACGTTTGTAATGTTGGCGCTCAGACTGATCTTATCTTTGACGGCGCTTCTATGTGTTTTGATAATGAAGGCAACTTAATTCAGCTTGGAAAAAACTTTGACGAAGATTATATCCTTTATGATACGAAAGTAAAATACGAGCCGGTAACGAAAGTTGAACGCAGTTTTGAAGAAGAAATTCACGACGCTCTCATCTTCGGCATAAAAGAATACTGTAGAAAACTTAATTTCAAAAAAGTATTGATCGGACTGAGCGGCGGACTTGATTCCGCTATGGTCACATACTTTGCCGTGCAAGCTGTGGGGAATGAAAACGTTAATGTTGTAATGCTTCCTTCCAAATATTCCTCCGAAGGGAGTGTGAAAGATTCCGAGAAACTTATTGAGAATCTCGGCATCTTATCAAACAAAATTTCTATTCAGCCTGTGGTTGATAAAACTCTCGAAACCCTACAGCCGTTATTTGGTAATAAACCGGAAGACATAACTGAAGAAAACCTGCAGTCTCGCACACGCGGACTTTTGCTGATGGCTCTTTCAAATAAATTTAAATATCTTCTTCTCTCTACGGGAAATAAATCGGAGATGGGAGTTGGATATGCAACGCTTTATGGAGATATGTGCGGCGGGCTCGCGGTGATCGCGGATGTTTATAAATCCGATCTTTACCGCATTGCAAGATTTATTAACAGAGATAAAGAAATTATTCCGGATGAAATATTGACCAAAGCACCTTCGGCAGAATTGAAGCCTAACCAAACGGATCAGGATTCTCTTCCGCCGTACGAATTGTTGGATCAAATTTTGCGAATGTATTTAGAAGAAAATAAAGAGATAAATGAAATTAGCGAGGTGCTCGGAGATCGTGAAATGGTTACCAAAGTTCTTCGCTTGGTTGATCTTAATGAATTTAAACGAAAACAAGCAGCCCCCGCGCTGCGTGTATCAAACAAAGCTTTCGGATACGGCAGACGTTTCCCGATTGTGCAAGGATGGAGAAAATAAGAAATAGTGGAAAGTAGAACGTATAAAGTGAAAAGTTACGAGTTGAAAGTCAAAAGGCAAAGGTCAAAAGTCAAAGGTGTTAAAGGTAAATGGTTTTTACTGTTGTTTGCTTATTTCCTACTGCCGATTGCTTCATTCGCTCAGTTTGGTGGACAGCAGGCTATTATAAAAGCATCATTAACAACAAAGGATACAATTCGTCCTGGGAGTGAAGTTTCAGTTTCCGTGAAAGTCGTTGTAAGCCCTGGTTGGCATATCAACTCAAATAAACCGAACGAAGATTTTCTTATTCCCTCCAAATTAACAGCTTTATCACTAGAGAAAATTTCTTTTAGAAGTGTTGTTTATCCAAAAGGAAAAGAAATTAAACTCGACATCAGTGATAAACCTCTTTCGGTTTATGAAAATGAGGTTGAAGTGCAGGGAGCGTTAAAAATTCCAGCCGGAATTAAAGAAGGGAAGTATAAAGTTATAGTTCAATTTCAATATCAAGCGTGCAATAATCAAACGTGTATGCCGCCTAATGATGCAGCCGATACTCTAATTGTTCCTGTCAGCGGAGTAACGCTTGTATCTGCTGTTGAATCAGACACATCTGCTAAGACTGAACTTACTTCGTTCGAGACTCCGAAAGGAATGAACACACAAAATGATGATTCAATCTTTTCAACGCTGGAAAAAAGTAGTCTACTTCTCAGTTTAATTTTTGTATTTCTCGGTGGACTCGCGCTTAATCTTACTCCTTGCGTTTATCCTCTTATTCCGATAACGGTTGGATACTTTGGCGGACAAGCGGAAGGGAAGACGAGCAAACTAGTAATGATGGGGTTGCTTTATGTGCTTGGTATGGCGTTAACGTATTCTGTAATTGGAGTGGTTACCGCGTTAAGCGGCGCAGTGTTCGGGGCGCTTCTGCAAAATACTTTTGTTATTCTTTTTATTGCGCTCATCTTTATCGTGCTTTCGTTAAGTATGTTCGGAGTCTATGAGTTTCAACTTCCTAATTCGCTGGTGATGATGGCTGGCGGAGCAAAAGGGGGATTGTTCGGCGCTTTCTTTATGGGCTTAACAATGGGAATCGTTGCGGCTCCTTGCATTGGTCCTTTTGTTTTGGGATTAGTAACTTATGTTGCAGCTAAAGCAGATGTCTTTCTTGGATTTCTTCTCTTCTTTGTGCTCGCAATGGGGCTTGGACTTCCTTATTTCCTTCTTGCAATTTTCTCAGGCAAGATAAAGAAGTTACCTAAAGCCGGGGAATGGATGGAAGCGGTAAAACATATCTTCGGATGGCTACTACTCGGAATGGCAGCATATTTTGTTTCTCCCATTTTGCCGAAAGAAATTGCGCATTATTTGCTTCCGGTGTTTGGTTTAGTTGCCGCACTCTATCTATTGTTTGTTGATAAGCTTGCAAATAACTTAATGGGATTCAGGATCTTCAAAACACTTTTTGCATTAATCATTTTTGCTCTTTCTGTTTTTGCATTAATTCCTTCTGAAAAGAAATCGATTGAGTGGCAGAAGTTTACCGAGGAACAAGTTACGCTTGCTAAGAATGAAGGGAAGCCGGTCATCATAGATTTTTATGCCGATTGGTGCATCCCATGTAAAGAACTTGATGCGGTGACTTTCTCTGACGCAAAAGTGATTGAGGAATCAAAAAGATTTAAAGGTCTAAAAGCTGATATGACAAAGTCCGTTTCACCGGAAGTTGATGCTTTGCGTACAAAGTATAGAATTATTGGTGTACCGACGACAATTTTAATCGATTCAAAAGGGCATGAAGTTGAAAGATTCACAGGATTTATTAAAGCGGAAGTCTTCTTGAAAAGTCTGCAAGAAGTAAAGTAGAAGTAAAGACAATGAGGTTGGATTGTTGGAAAGTTGATTCGTAATTCTTTAGTTCTAATTTACCACATAACAAGTTACGCCTGAATCTTTCCTCCAACCGGTTTTATTTTAACTAGTTGAACAATTTGGCGAATTGCGTAACTTTAAATTATTGATTTCTTAACTAGACACTGATCGGATAAACTGTGATAAAAACTTTCTTCTTGCTAGTTTGCCTTTTAAGCACAAGTTTAGCTCAGAAATATGAGATCACCGGTTCAATACTCGATGAAGAATCCAACAAACCTCTCGGTTATGCAAGTATCCGCATAGACGGAACCACCAACGGAACTACTTCCAATTTTGACGGACTATTCGTTTTAAGATTAAATGCAGGGAATTTTAAATTAATTTTTTCTTACGTGGGTTATAAAACCGATACGATTTCCGTTTCTCTTCCCGGGACAAAAAATCTAACTATCAAATTGCAGCCTGAAGCAGTGAAATTTAGGGAGGTGGTTGTTTATGCAAGCGAGAATATTGCTTACAGAGTGATTCGCGAAGCGATCAAACGTAAAAGAGAGAATAGAAAAGGGTTAGTAAATTTTGAATACAACGCCTATGCAAAAAAAATAATGAAATCTTTGGGAGAAGTTGCTGCGATTGAGGAAACCTTCGTAAAGGGATATAACAAGATCGGCTCCTGGGAAAAGGAGTTTATTCTATCTACACATAAAACGGAGAATCAAAAAAAAGTAACTCATTCGATGGACTTTAATATTTCAGACAGTTATTACATCGACTTCTCGAAAGACACGCTTACCTTGATTATGAACAAAATTTACCTGCCCCTTGCTGATAATGCCTTTGATTATTACGATTATAAATTGATAGACATTTCGGAATCTGAATCCGGTGATGTCTACCATATAAAGGTAATTCCCCGTTCAACCATTCAACCTTTATTAAAAGGGGAGATTACGATTGAGAGTGGAATGTATGCCGTAAACAGCGTTCACCTTGAGATTAACGAAGGAGTTCGCTTTCCTTTTGTGAATGATCTCTCGGTAAAATTTGTACAGCAGTTTGGCAAGTATGATGGTTATTGGTTCCCCAATTACATCGAAACCAAATCGGGGTTTGAATTTAGCTTCCAGGGTTTGCTTGCCTTGGATAAAATGCAATGGGAAGAAGTAAGCTGCATTACCGGATACAAGATTAACGGAACAATCCCCGATTCAATTGTACATGCAGTGCCATCAAAGTATGGAGGTTTCACACCCGACACTTCTGGCAAAGGTGTAAAACCGTATGAACTAACAAGGGAAGAAATCAAAGCGCTGCAACCTATCCCTTTAACTCAAAGCGAAACTGAAGCGTATGCTACTTTGGACAGCACTAAAACGCTGGAGAAAATAATCAAAATAAAAGGAGCGCTTTCATCCCTTCTTCCTGAAGATGAATCGGATACTTCAAGCAGTATTCTTTCAACTGTTTCCTCATTTGTATTTAAGCATATCACCTTTGGCAATAGCCGTGTTACCGGAATACTACTGGGACCGAAAATCAATACTTCTTTTTTTCAAAAAATTCTTTCGATCGATCTTTCCGGCGGATATTCCTTCCGAAGAAAAAAAGTTGAAGGGGAATTGTCGCTTAATGTTGCGCCGAAAGATTTTTTCATCACTGATTTTGATGTTAATGTTTTTAATAATGCAAAACCATGGGACGATTACACACCCTATCCAGATATTCTTAACGGAATAGCCGTGACTCTCGGTTTCAATGACCACTTCAATTATTATTTAGCCAGTGGATTTAGTTTAGGAATAAATCGAAAATTCAGTAAAACATTTTCAACTAAAGTAGAATTTGTTTCTGAAAAAGAAACTTCTTTACCGGCAATGAAGTATCAAAGTATTTTTAATACCAACAGAATTCCGGAAGTAAATCCTAATGTGGCTGAAGGAAGCGATAGAAAAGTTTCGTTGGAAATTCTATTGGGAAAAGATCCAATGGAGATTCAATTTTTGCCGGAGAGCGGACTCTGCGCAAAGTTGGACATTTCAAATAGAGGATTTGCAAGTGATTTCAATTATAAAAAATTGAGAATTACCGGCTTACTTAAATCAAAAACCTTCTACAAGGAATTGTTCATTGCTCCTTATTTAGAAGTGATTGTTGACGCAGGTATAGTAAGCGGAACTTATGGACCACAGCATTTATTTAATCCGAATACGGCGTTAGATTTCTTTTCACCGCCGGGAGCGTTTAAAGGTTTAAAACCTTACCACTTTGCAGGCAATCAATTGGCGGCGCTACACCTAGAACATAACTGGCGTTCAATTCCATTCCAGGCGCTTGGGTTGGATTTTATTTCAAATCTCTATCTTGATTTTATTACCGGCGGAAGTGTGTTAAAAACCTGGAACCATTCGAGTTATTTACCTGGGACTTCCATGAACAAACCATATTGGGAAATGTACGCGGGGATATCAAGAATATTCGGAATAATTAGAATTGACTTGAGTTATAATGCATTTAAGGATATTTCCGTTACCTCTGCAATAGGGGTTGTGTTATGATCATTGTTTTGGTGTTGATTTTTGTATAAAGTCATCCTATTATTTTAATAAGGATTTTGAGTTTTAGTTGAAACTCGCTGAATGGGTCTTAAACTAATTTAAAGTAGTTTTTTTAATATTATCCGAATTAGAAAAGGTGTGGTATGAAACAAATAATTCCTTTATTGTTAGCGCTTCTCCTTTTTTCGTGCAAGGATTCAAGTGTAAACAATAACGTCAGGAACAGCAACAATAGTATCATCTTTGAAGTTGAATATGTAAATTATGCCTGGGGATATAGTTACAATGGAATAATGATAGATAATGAGGGGAAAGAATATTCATATGATCCCGCAAAAGACACCATCCCTTGTTTATACCATGAAGACGGGTTTTATACTGAACGAGAACTTCAATCAAAATATGAACATACTAAAAAATTCATCACAACACTTCGTAGCGATAGTTTGAACTGGAGCCACAATTTAGCTAACCTGGTATCAACAACAAATTATTCAGATACAACCCAAACGGGTATCGATGCCGGAATCACCACCACTTCATTTTATATTTATCGACCGCAAGTAAGTAAGTATCAAAAAATAATTCTAAAGATAGAAGGGGATTTTTCATTTTATAATAGATCGCAAAGTGCCGTTACGTTAGCCGCTTGGTTAAATCCTTATTAGCAATTTATACTTCACTTCATAAATGAGGAATTTGCCTGGATTCGTTTTGGTTATTATTTATAACCTCCAAAACGTTAACAAAATTTTGGTAATACCTCACTGTTCACATTCCCTTTTTTGCATATTTGCAGTCTAATCCCCGTAATAGTATAAAAATCTTATTCTCAATTCCGTTAATTTTTATTCATAGATCACTTCTTCAAAAAATAAGCTGCATGTTTCGGCAATATTGAACTTGACAATACAGTTGCCAACTATTAAATTAATCCCTGTTAAAATTAAGTAATGGGGGGAAAACGTTTAGAGTGATTAGGGGTGACTCAATTGTTAGGGAACAAACACCATCCATCTTGTACAGAGTATGCAACTTCTTGAATCCGAAGTGTTGGTCAGTCCTAAAACAGAAGTGGTTAGTTATAAAATAACTTTTGAAAAGAAAATTCAATTAACCCGATAGGAGTATTCTACATGAAAAACATAAGTTCCTTTTTGATCCTTTATTTTATTTTCTGCTTCCATGTAATTGCTCAAGATCAAATGAAAGCTTACCAGAATTATGATTTTGTTCCGGGTGAAAATATTCTTTTTGAAGATGATTTTTCAAACACGCGAGACGGTGAATTCCCGGCGATGTGGAAGTTAATTACCGGGCAGGGAGTGGTAAACAAAATTGAAGGGAAAAGTGTATTTGTTATTACAGAAGGGAATTATGCAGTAGTTGCTCCACGGATAAAAACTCCAACATACCTTGATAAAAATTTTACAATTGAATGCGATTATTACACCGAAAAAGACGACGATTTCGGGATAGGAATAGGAATGCCCTTTGATGAAAACAATCTCTATTGCGGTATTCGATTTGATAATGTGGGAACTGTTTCAACACATTACATGGAGAATGTAGAACTGAAAGGAGATCATCCCGATGCTGAAAAGTATGAATATAAAAAATGGAGGCACCTCGCAATTGCTTACAAAGATGGTCAGATGAAATGTTATGTTGATCAACTTAGAATTTTAGTTGTTCCCCAAACAGAGTATGAGCCAAAATTTGTTAGAATAGTTGGAGTGGCACCAATTCGGTTTACTAACTTCCGGATAGCTTTAGGGGGCGGAATGAACATACTTGACCAACTTTATAAAGATGGAAAAATTGTTACACGGGGAATCCTTTTTGATGTAAACAAGGCTACACTCAAACCACAATCGATGGGAGTTATCAATGAGATTATAAAAATGTTAAATCAAGATCCAAAGATAAAACTAAGCATTGAGGGACATACCGATAGCGACGGTGACGATAAAATTAATTTAACACTTTCTCAACAGAGAGCCGATGCAGTTAAGAAAGCCTTAGTTGACGCAAAAATTGATGCAGCCCGTCTTTCAACAATAGGGTTTGGAGAAAGTAAACCGGTGGATAATAATTCAACCCCTGAGGGGAAAGCTAATAATAGGAGAGTGGAATTTGTACTTGTAAAATAGTCTGCTTCAATTAAAGTAACAGAAATAATCAGATTCAACGGTTTAAATAAATAGTATAACTCAAAAGAAAGGAACGATCATGAAAAAAGGACTCATTGTTTTATTTTTTTGTTTCAGTACAATCTTCGCGGGGGGCTTTACGGTTAATCAAATTTCATCCGGTTCGGGTGTAAGTAACGGTGAATTAACTGCAGGTAATGCGGAGCTTTATAAAAAATATTTGGCTCAGTGGAATGAGTTCTATCAATTGTTTAAGATACCGGCTTCTTTTGAGGTTGCTAAAGAGCAATTCCTCCTTCCCAAAGACAATCCAAAGTATAAAACATATTTAAACCGCTTACAAGCAGAGGTAACTGATCCCCTGGTAAAAGATGTTGAAGAAGCGGGCAGAACGATGCAGCAGAACGCTTCAGCTCAACCAAACTATCAACTTTATGCCGATCAATCTTTTATGGGACTAATGACTTTTGGCTCTTCGGAAGTATATCAAAACTTTTTAAAGCAGCAGGCAGAATTTGCGAATGAGATACGTGAGATTCCTTTAAACACATTAAATGAATTTAGAAAAAATGATGAAGAAGCGAATGAAAAATTTAAGTGTGAAAACGAAATTACCGGAAGTGCGGCTGAAAAAGCATGCGATGAATCGAAAATAAATTGGTTGATCGTAAAAAATAAGGAGACTGCTAAAAAGCATTATGAACTAATAAAACCGATCTATCAGAAATATTCAGACGAGGCGAAGAAAGCATTTGATTATTACGCCTCATTAATAAAAGGGCTTCAGTTCCCGAATGACAGCCAGGTAAAGTTCGCCGTTCAGTCCAACGCAGCAACAGTTTTTAATTTATTGGTTTCGGTGGAGTTGATCAAAACGTGCGACGAATGGTACCATTCAGCAACGTTTGAAAAACCGTAAGGTTTTTACAACAGGAAATAATATGTGGGCAGGTTAGTAATGCCCAAAACAAAAGTCGTGGGTTAATGAAAAAGTTTTAATAATTAATACGGCAGTGTTGAGTTTAAGGAGACAGCCAGTCAACAGATAGTAAGAACTATATAAGGTATATGAAGTCGTTAGAAGAAAGTATCGCAAGATCAATGGAATGCAAGCAAATAGAAATATTACCCTATTTGCCCTACATCCTACAAGACTTTGACGAAATTGGAACTCCTCCTGAAACAATTGTTGCGTTGATTAAAAAACATCAAAAAAAATATTCTGAACTTAACGTACTCGATTTAGGATGCAGCAAAGGTGCTGTTTCAATTAAAATATCAACCGAACTTAATTGCAGCTGTTTGGGGATTGATGGTATACCTGAGTTTATAAAAGAAGCTCAACAAAAGTCCTTATGCTCTAACCTTTCTCATCTCTGCAAATTTGAAATCGGTGACATTAGATTAAGAATAAATTCTTTAAAAAATTATGATGTAGTTATCTTAGGCTCAATTGGAAATGTTTTTGGTAATTATTATGCTACGTTATCTAAGGTTTCCCAAGTGTTAAACAAAAATGGAATAATAATAATTGATGATGGTTATCTTAGAGATGAAGTTGAAAGTGAAAATACTGAGCTTGAGAAAAGAGAAATAATAGTTCAGTGTGGAAAGCAACTGGGAATTAATCTAGTAGATGAAATAATATTATCAGAAAAGAGACAACAGCAAAAGGCATATGATAAAGAACTAAAATATATAGTAAAAAGATGCGCTGAATTAATGGAACGATTTCCTTTAAATAAAAAAATCTTTTTAGAATATATGGAAATACAAAAAGCGGAATATGATGTTTTAAAAAATGCTTTTATTAGTTCGACAATGGTGTTTAAGAGATAAGTTGAAACAAAGGTAAAGGCGTTTTCGCATTAGGCATGTGTGCAATATTTATGTTTGTTACAACGATTTAAGATTCTTCTCTATACTGGTTCTTTTAATAAATTAAGCATTAATAAGGGAGTGTTGGGTCCGAACTCAGTTAAGAATCAGAGATTAAAAGTCAATTACATTTTCATTCGCTCTTTTATTAAAAAGGATGAGTTGTGAAAAAAATATTGTTGCTTTTTGTAAGTATAGTAGTTGTGATCTTATTTGTAATAACCACGGGATGCAAAAAAAGTTCATCTTCTCCTATTGAAGTTGTTGAGAAGGATACAACGAATTATATCGTTGTTCGCAAACCAAACATTTATCTGTATCCACAAGTTAAAAGTGTTGTTTCTGTTAAGTTGGAATTTCCATTGGGAGGAAGGGTAATTGAATCTATTCCCTTTTACTCTAATGAATGGTTTGTTGAAGTAGAGCCGGATGGAAGAATTGAAAACAGATACGACTATCTGTTTTATGAATGTAAAACTCCCGATGCTTACCAATATAAATTCGGTTGGATAGTTGAAAGAAATTCACTTCTAAAATTCTTTAATGTCAACTTACTTAACATCGGTTTTAATGGAAGTGAGATAAAAGATTTCACCGATTACTGGATCCCACGACTGAACGACTCTCCTTTTTATCACATCTATCCTCAATTTATTGATGAGATCAACAAGGTTATAAAATTAAATATTTCCAAAACACCGGATACTCTTCTTCGTTTAATTTATGTTATAAAAGGCTCCACCGATGGCGCGGGAGAAATGCTAACTCCAATAATTCCGGTATTCAAAAGAGAGGGGTTTGTTGTTACTGACTGGGGAGTAGTGATTAAATAGAATTGATCCTAGGAGGATCAAATCAAAGAATGATTCATAAGTTCTACCAATTGCTTCAATCGCAAGATACATTTGCAAATCCGACGAAACATTTTCACTAAAATATTTTTTTAACTTTTCGATAATATAAATGGAAAACCACACTCAAAATTATCGAAAGGGTTCTTATGGCACTAATTAATTGGAATGATACCTACTCCGTTAAAGTGAAAGAGATTGACGCACAGCATAAAAAACTAGTTGAGATTATCAATGAGCTGCACGAAAAGATGAAAGAAGGAAAGGGGAAACAAATAATAGAAAAATTGCTCACCGACTTATTAGACTATACCGTCTTCCATTTCTCATTTGAGGAAAAATTATTAAGTATTCATAGTTACCCCAATTATAAAACGCACATAAAACTTCACAGTGATCTAATTGATGAAGTCAAATCCTTCCGCAAAAAATATGAAGGAGGAAATGCAATGCTTTCGTTGGAGCTGATGGACTTTCTAAAAAGGTGGCTGGTTGAACATATCTTAAATTCAGATAAACAGTATTCAACACATCTGAATGGAAGAGGTGTTTGTTAAATATAAACGAGCATCTGTAGTAATCACAAACAAGTTATGCTTGGGGTAAATCCCTGAGCTAGTTTTGTAAAACACTTTTTGAATAGGAAGATTTCTTATATTTTATCATAGTAAGTCATTTATTTCTACCCGACTCATCTATAAATGGATATTGTCGGTAATAATTATTTATAAGTGATATTTTTTAAGGAGTCCCCCAATGTTAAAGTCAATTCTATTCATGATAATGGTTTTGTGTCTTACGGCATGCAAAAAAGAATCGGTCTCCGAAGTTCAACCTCAAACACCGTACGAGTTATGGAAATCTTATAATCTTCACGATTATTCATTAGATCAAGTGAAAACTTGTTTTTGTCCTGATGTAGGAGTGATGGTAAGACTTGTTGTAAAGGCTGATACGATATTCAGTAAAACAAAAGTTAGTGATGGAAGTATTGTAACGGGGAGTAATTATTATACCATTGATTCGTTGTTCGGAATTATAAAAAATCCAAATCATGACTCGTTAGTGGTAAAATATGATGCGAAGCACGGATATCCTGTTTCTTTGGATATTAATCCACAACAGCATCCGGTAGATGGAGGCGTGTTGATCGAGTCGAGTAATTTGAGGGTATTGAAATAGTCATCTTTTTTTTGATAGACTTTACCTATTTTAAACTCGGTAAATAAATTGGGACTTTGGGTAGAGAAAATTTATTTGAGGAATAAACTATGTCATGGGATGTTAATCTAATCAACGAGTCGAAGATCATAAAGTTGATCTATGCCGGCAATGTTACTTCAGAACAACTAAGAGAAGCGCTTATCGAATGTGCAACTCTCGCCAAGAAAGAAAATATATTACACTTTATTGCTGATACAACGAAGTTAGTTGACGGACACTCTGTTTTTGATCTTTACTCCGTGATACAGCTATTTGATTCAATTGGATTTGATCACAATATTAAAGAAGCCGTGCTAGTGCAAGTTGGTTCACCGGCCTTAAATGGTGCGAGTTTCTACGAAACAGCTTGCTTGAACAGGGGTTACAACGTAAAAATATTTAGTGATGAAACTAAAGCAATTGATTGGTTGAAAAATTGAAAAGAGGGAAATATTCATTAATTATTTTTACGAGAAGGGGAGTATCTTTTGGTAGAAGAATCTATCTATAAGCAAGTCAAAATTTTAATCAAGCTTGGCTTTCCTAAACTTCTCAACTTTTCTTAGGAAAATTATCTCAATTCTTTCAATCATCAGAACATCACAAACCCGTCAAGTTATAAGAATAGATTTGAAATTCCGGTATTAGTTGATCCAAGAATTCCGACACGAGAATTGATAATTCAAGCAAAAGTTGAAAATTATTTGAAGCTGGACGAATTGACAAATGTTTCAACCGGTGTAACAAAACCGTATATCTTTTTCACCCATGATTCAAAAAAATATTCCTCACATACGGCAGCAAAAGCCATCGCCGAATTTGCAGAAGATGAAGAAGGGTGTACATTAGAAGAACTTCTTTACTTTTATCTCTTCTATCCGGATCAGTTTGAAGGAATTGCAATAGATGCGATCTTAACAACTTTTCGTGGAGAGTATCACCCATGCATTTTAAAAGTTACGACAAAAGCTGAGATAGGAGCTCATTGGCATAACGACCTGACACCTAGAATGAACATTATGTCAAAAAGTAAATACTTAATTAGCTTCAAATAAGATTAATAAAAGAGCGCAAGAAAAATTATAACAAAAGAAAAACAGATGGTCTCGGAGTTTCATCGGAAGGCTTAATAAAATTATTTAGTCTGTTGGCTGATGACCCAATTGTTGGTTACTTTGCAAATCATTTTGTACTGGAATATTACGATACCAATATTTTTACAGATTCTAATTTTGAATCCAATTTCAAAGGATTGGTATTAAATATTAAAGGAATTGAATTTTAGAACCAATTATCATTTGAAAAAAAATATTTCCAGCTTTTTAACAAAACTCTTTTTAGTAATATGATTTCTTAGCGCAAAATCCGTAAAGGGGATATCTCCTTGAGAATGCTCATACGGATGGTTAGCTATTAACTCATACTGTAAAACCATCACCGAGTTCGCATCTCCTTTTATTTGAGGGATTTCCTCAATTTCAACAGGACAATCATCTACTTCTATGAACGTGATATAATTCTGATCTTTAATACTATTTTCTTTATTCTTGGTTATTTTTGTTAGTAGTAATTTGAAATACTTTGTAAAAGTATTAACAAATCACGTTGAGAAAAATTAATGATCCTAGAACAATAGGAAGGGAAATAGAGTAATTTTTTTTAACTTCTCTGAATGAATTTGGTCGCTGTCATGGATTCGCAAATATTCCTCTCAATTTCGATTGAAAGAACTTGATTATATGCATCTATTCTGAATATGAATTCATCTTTTGAGGTAAATTCTCTATTCCCCCTTGATAATTTCCGAGTAAATATTAAATTGCCAAAGAAAATTTTATAAATTTATTCATTTTCCTTAATACATTAGGAAATCCCGTTCTAGTAGAGGTGTTTCCAAAGTTTTCCCTGCGAATAGGTTTAAGACGAATTGTGAAACCGGAGTAACGAGTATGTCAATTTTAGATGAACAACAACATGAATATGAAATAAATAGTAGCCGTCCTACAAAGCAGGGGATGTACGACCCCGCTTTTGAACATGATGCATGCGGTATGGGCTTTGTCGCTGATGTTAAGGGAAGAAAATCTCGTTCTATCATCGAAAAAGGTTTGGATATTTTAAAAAACCTGGAACATCGAGGAGCTGTTGGTGCCGATCCAAATACAGGAGATGGTGCGGGAATCCTTATCCAGATGCCAGATGAATTCATGCGTAAAGTTACAAGTGAAAAAAATATTGATCTTCCCGTGGAAGGACGTTATGGTGTTGGTGTAACCTTTCTCCCCCAGGATGCTACACTCAGAAAAGCTGTTGAAAATATTATTGAAAAAATCGTTATTGATGAGGATCAAAAGTTTTTAGGTTGGAGAGATGTACCTGTAAATCCTTCCATTCCTGGAAAAGGAGCTCAATCCACTCAACCTTTTATTCGACATTGTTTTATTGGGGCAAATAAAAAAATAGTTGATCAAGATGGATTTGAAAGAAAACTTTATCTAATCAGGAGGATTATTGATCAGCGCGTACGAACGGAATTAAAATTGGATAGAAGTAAATATTACGTCCCCTCGTTTTCAAGTAAAGTTTTGATTTACAAAGGCATGTTGTTAGCCCCTCAAATTTTGGCATATTACAAAGACCTTAACGAACCAGACATGAAATCTGCTATGGCAATGATTCATATGAGATTTTCAACCAATACTTTTCCTACTTGGGATTTAGCTCATCCTTTTAGAATGATCGCACATAATGGAGAGATAAATACTTTGAGGGGGAATAAGAATTGGATGGCAGCGCGTCAACATGTTATGGAGTCTCCTTATTACGGTAAAGATTTAAGACGAATGCTCCCGATCATCATGGAAGGGCAAAGTGATTCTGCAACTTTCGACTCTGTACTAGAACTTCTAGTTATGAGTGGTCGTAGTCTCCCACACGCGATGATGATGATGATCCCGGAAGCTTGGTCGAAGAATGATTTGATGGATCCCGATAGACGAGCTTTTTACGAATATCATGCAACCATGATGGAACCTTGGGATGGGCCGGCAGCAGTGGTGTTTACGGATGGCAATATTATTGGAGCAACTTTAGACAGAAATGGTTTGAGACCATCCCGCTATGTTATTACAAAAGATGATCTTGTGGTGCTTACTTCAGAAGCTGGTACCTTTAGTGTTGATGCTGAAAATGTTGCAGTTAAGGGTAAACTTCAACCTGGGAAAATGTTCATTCTCGACTTAAAACAGGGAAGAATTATTACCGATGAAGAGATTAAAAAAGATATCGTTACACGTCAACCATACAGAAAATGGGTCAAGGAAAATATGGTTAAACTGGATTATCTTCCTGCTCCAGACGATATTTACAAAGTTCACTATGACACGTTATTGATCCGGCAAAGGATTTTTGGGTACACAAAAGAAGACTTAATGAAAGTAATGCTCCCAATGGCTGCCTCAGGTCAAGAAGCTGTTGGTTCAATGGGAAATGATGCGGCTCTAGCAGTTCTTTCTGATAAACCTCAGATGTTATTCCGTTATTTCAAGCAGCTTTTTGCGCAAGTTACAAATCCACCAATTGATCCGTTGCGTGAAGAACTTGTAATGGAATTGACCACATACGTTGGACCGGAGCAGAATCTTTTGGCTGAAACTCCGCAGCATTCTCATCGGCTTGAGTTAGAGCATCCGTTACTTTCAAATTCACAGATGGAAAAAATAAGATTTATTGCCAAGGGACATTTTAAGTCTATTACCATTCCTCTCTTGTTCGATCCATTTGTTCGGCATGACATGCGTGAACGCTTGGATCAAATTTGTCAGGAAGCAGTTGAAGCTGTTAAATCCGGAATTTCTCTCATCATACTTTCCGATAAAGGTACCGACAGAAGCCACGCCGCAATTCCTTGTCTACTTGCAACTTCCGGTGTTCACCACGCGTTATTAAGAGCAGGATTAAGAACCAAAACCGGAATTATTGTTGAAAGCGGTGAACCAAGAGAAGTTCATCATTTTGCTTTACTTTGCGGATATGGAGCGAATGCTATTAATCCTTATGTAGCTTATGAAACTCTGGCTTACTTAACGGAATACAAATTTCTTCCCGAAGGCATGGATTACAAAACCGTGACGAAGAATTTTGTAAAAGCGGTTAGTAAGGGTCTCTTCAAAATATTCAGTAAGATGGGAATTAGCACACTTCAATCTTATTGCGGAGCACAAATTTTTGAAGCCGATGGTTTGGATAGTGAAATTGTTGAAAAATATTTTACCGGCACCCCTACAAAAATTGAAGGACTAAGTCTTGAAATGTTGGAGGAGGAAACCATCCGCCGACATATGCACGCACTTGATCCACAAATAGACCAAAGTTCACTTGATGTTGGAGGTCTCTATCACTACCGTGGTGATGGTGAGCATCATCTCTGGAATCCCATGACTATTTCAAAACTTCAATTGAGTACACAAAGAAGTGATTACAAAACGTTTAAAGAATATAGTGAACTGATCAACAATCAAAATAAAAAAAGAGTAACTTTAAGAAGTCTATTTACTTTAGACACCTCGGGTAATCAGATTCCTCTTGAAGAAGTTGAACCCGCAAGTGAAATCGTAAAAAGATTCTCAACCGGTGCCATGAGTTTTGGCTCAATCTCAAAAGAAACGCACACATCTCTTGCTATAGCCATGAACCGGATTGGAGCGAAATCCAACACCGGTGAAGGAGGTGAAGAACCAGAAAGATTTATTAAACTTCCTAATGGTGATAGTCTAAGATCATCAATCAAGCAAGTTGCTTCTGCACGATTTGGTGTTACGGCAAATTACTTGGTAAATGCAGACGAACTTCAGATCAAAATGGCGCAAGGTGCAAAACCGGGTGAAGGGGGACAACTTCCCGGACATAAAGTTGATAAAGTTATCGCAAAAGTTCGATACAGCATCCCGGGTGTAACTTTAATAAGTCCGCCTCCGCATCATGACATTTATTCTATCGAAGACTTGAAACAACTTATCTTCGATTTAAAAAATATTAATCCTAAAGCACGCATTAGTGTAAAACTTGTTTCTGAAGTTGGAGTGGGAACAATTGCTGCAGGAGTTGCAAAAGCACATGCAGATCATATTCTAATTAGCGGACATGACGGAGGAACGGGTGCAAGTCCGATTTCTTCTATTCATTATGCAGGTTCTCCCTGGGAATTAGGACTGAGCGAAGCTCACCAAACATTGGTATTGAACGGTTTACGAGATAGAGTGACTCTTGCAACTGATGGACAACTAAAAACCGGACGTGATGTTGTTATAGCAGCTCTTCTGGGAGCTGAAGAATTTGGTTTTGCGACGGCACCCCTTGTAACACAAGGATGTATTATGATGCGCAAATGTCATCTCAATACTTGTCCCGTTGGTGTTGCAACTCAGGATCCCGAACTTCGGAAAAAATTTAGCGGCAAACCGGAGTACATTGTAAATTTCATGTTTTTTATTGCTGAAGAAGTTAGAGAATTAATGGCACAACTTGGATTCAAAACGATAACTGAGATGGTTGGACAAACTGAAAAAATAATTCCAATAAGGATGAATGATCATTGGAAAGCCCGTGGTATTGATCTTTCTAAACCGTTGTTCAAACCAACACCGTTGTACGATACGAATTTGTACAAGACTCGTGAACAAGATCATGAACTTGAAAAGCAGCTTGATCATGAGCTAATAAAAGAAGCGATGCCAGCTCTTGAAAATAAAACACCTGTACTTATTAAAACAAGAATTAGGAATGTTAATCGAAGTGTCGGAACCATGCTTTCAAGTGAAATTGCAAAAAGATATGGTGATGAAGGATTACCTGACGGTACTATTAAAATCCAACTTCGCGGAACTGCAGGGCAAAGTTTTGGAACATTTCTAGCCAAAGGAGTTGAACTCGATCTGACCGGTGAATCAAATGATTATACCGGAAAAGGACTATCAGGTGGAAGAGTAATCGTAAAAATTCCGAGCACGGTTACGTTTGATGCCGCTGAGAATATTATCGCCGGGAACACCTGTTTGTACGGCGCTACAAGTGGGGAAGCATACATCAATGGAGTAGTTGGAGAGCGATTTGCTGTGCGAAATTCAGGAGCAATTGCAGTTGTTGAAGGTGTTGGTGATCATGGGTGCGAATATATGACCGGTGGTCGAGTTGTTGTCATCGGAAAAACAGGAAGGAATTTTGCAGCGGGAATGTCCGGTGGTATTGCCTACATCTGGGATCGCTCAAAAGATGCCAATAAGTATATCAATCATGAGATGGTGGATGTTGAGTATTTGATAAAAGAAGAAGATGTAAAAGAAGTTCATGATCTGATACAAAAGCATTTTGATTATACCGGCTCCAAACGAGCCGAGCGCATTTTGCAGAAATGGGAAAAGGAAAAGGAAAATTTCTGGAAGATAATTCCGGGCGAATACAAAAAAGCTTTGGCGAGAATTGAAAAAGAAGAAGCAGCGAAAAAAGCGCTAGACAATGAAATAGTTTTAGATGAGGTACACAATGGGTAAACCAACCGGTTTTATGGAATTCGAAAGAGCTGTTCTGAAAAAAGACAAAGCAGATGAACGTGTAAAACACTTCAAAGAATTTGAAATCCTTTTTACTAGAGAAGAAGCTAAAATCCAGGGAGCTAGGTGTATGGATTGCGGTATCCCATTTTGCCACGGAGATACCGGATGTCCGGTTAAAAATTATATTCCGGAATGGAACGATTTGATTTATCATGGTCATTGGAAAGAGGCACTTGATAATCTTCACACCACTAATAATTTTCCCGAATTTACCGGAAGACTTTGTCCGGCACCTTGTGAATCAGCCTGCACACTTGGGATAAATGAGAAACCGGTTTCAATTAAAGCGATCGAACGGACAATAATTGAGAAAGGTTTTAAAGATGGAAATGTAAAACCTAGAATGCCCCACGTGCTTAGCGGTAAAACTGTTGCAATTGTTGGGTCAGGTCCCGCCGGACTTGCAGCAGCACAACAGTTAACTAGAGCCGGACACACGGTTACGGTTTTTGAAAAGAATGCTCGTCCAGGAGGTTTGCTTCGTTATGGAATACCCGACTTCAAAATGGAAAAAAGTATTCTTGATAGACGGTTAAAACAAATGGAAGATGAAGGAGTTCAATTTAAAACTAATGTTAACATTGGAGTTGATATTCCAGCAAAAGAATTACTAGAAAAATTTGATGCAGTTGTACTTGCCGGTGGATCGGAGCGGCCCAGAGATATACAACTCCCGGGCAGGGAGTTGAGTGGAGTTTATTTTGCAATGGAATTTTTAACACTTCAAAATAAAATTAATTCAGGAGAAAAAGTCGACCGAGTTATAAATGCAAAGGGAAAAAATGTAGTTGTTCTTGGTGGTGGTGATACCGGTTCGGATTGTGTCGGTACCTCAAATCGACAAGGGGCTAAATCGGTTACACAGTTAGAAATCATGCCGATGCCTTCTGAGGACCGTCCATCAAATACTCCCTGGCCTTACTGGCCTTTGATCATGCGTACTTCAACAAGTCACGAAGAAGGCGCTGTAAGAAAGTGGAGCGTTAATACTAAAGAATTTAGAGGAAATGAAAAAGGTGAATTAACCTCCTTGATTTGTACAGAAGTTAAATTTGAAGATGGCAAATTTGTTGATATCCCAGGAACCGAATTTGAATTGCCGGCTGAGTTGGTTTTAATTGCTGCAGGTTTTGTTCATCCGGAGAAAAAAGGATTGATCGACGAACTTGTTGCTTTAGGAATGGAACTGGATCAGCGTGGGAATGTAAAAGCTGAATTTGGTGATGAAGATCCCTACGGCTATTCACGTGAAAATGTTAGAAGAGTGCATTCAACTTCACTTGATAAAGTTTTTGCATGCGGCGATATGAGACGCGGGCAATCGCTTGTAGTTTGGGCTATTGCTGAAGGTAGGAAATGTGCAGCATCGGTTCACAGATATTTAACGGAAGTGTATGCTGAGGAAACAGCGGCATAAATTTTAACAATAAAATGTTTGTCTGAATTAAGTTTCTGCAAACATTTTATATTGTTCATACATAGTGATCGCAGTTTCTAGGTCAAATCTTGTACGGATAAGAAAAGCCTCATCCCGTTTCGTCAGAGGAGGTTCTGTTTCCCATTCCATGTTGGAATTTAAAACCGTATTATTTTTGGTATCTTCAATCACCCAAACGCCAACTTTATTTTTTCTCGATTTCATCTCAAGAAAAATTAATCCGCTGAGTTGGAATTTTACACATCTGTCAAACCATTTTATTTTATCTGCATCGGTCATGATAAATCCATTAGAATTTACTCTACTATCGAGAAAAATTCGATAGAATTGAGCGGCGGAAATCACAAATTATTTTTTGATTAAACGATCTTTACTATCATTCTTTAATTCATCCCACTCTGACCTTAATATACTATAGTAAATCGTGTCCCGTCGGCGGTTATGAGTCATTAAGGTGTGACTTCTTAAAATTCCTTCTTCTTTCGCTCCGATTCTAATTAGCGCATTTCTGGCATGAAGATTTAGTACATCAGTTTTGAATTCAACTCTTTCGAAATTCAAAGTCACAAAACAGTATTGCAACATCAAATATTTCATCTGATCGTTAATGCCTTTGCCTTGAAATTCTTTACAAACCCAAGTCGAACCGATTTCAATTCTTTTATCACGAACTGAAATATTTAAGAAACTTGTTGATCCAATTGGCTGGTTGGTAGATTTATCAATCACCGTAAAAGCTAATCGGGTATTCTTTTCATTCTCACTAACAGTAGTTTCAACCCATTTTTTTAGTTCGGATTTCTCTGAAAGATCGCTTGTAAAGTATATCCACATTGATTTATCGTTCGTTAGTTTTTCAAACGAAAAATAATCAGCAGGTATTATCGGACGTAAAAGAACTTTAGTTGATTGTAATGTTAAGTTAAAATCGAGCATTCTATTTTTGCACAGCTTTCTGATATTTTTCTAATAATTCAGGTTCATCTATTGAGCCGTGATGGTGAATTTGTTTCCACACACCATTAATCTTTTTGAAAATTCTGGTTGTTCGTATCGCTAAGTTAATAATATTCTCTTCGGTTTTGAAATAACCTCGTTCTCTTCCGGTAGCGAAAAACATATCAGCAGTTTTATGGATACTGTAGTCATAAAACTCGACATAGACTTCCGCATTGCCGTTAAAAATTTTGTCATAACCATTTGATATTTCTTCCCAACCTCTGCGAATTCCACCAATTGGATTATCCATTGAAATTTCTTCAGTCTTCAACCATGATTCCGCCATCAATTCCATATCTCTGTAATTAAATGCTTTGTAAAACAAAGAAAGTGATTTAGTTTCTTCATCAGCTAAATTTGAAATTTCATCCCCGGTAATCGGGATTTTGATTGTTTCCATAATTATCCTTCTATGTATCATTCATTTTTAATATTTCAAAAATAAACTATGAGTAAAAGGAAAACCTTGATGTACATCAAGGAATTATTTTTTTCTTAATCTGCTTAATGTTTCGGGTGTGATGCCAAGATATGACGCAATGTGGTAAAGAGGAATTCTATTTTCAACTTCGTGATATTCTTCGCGGAACATCTTATAGCGTGTTGCTGCGTTATCTCCGATGAGCGATTTTTCTCGACTGCATTTTTTTATTGTCTGACGTTCAAAAATATTTTTGCCGAAAGACACCCAACAATTGTTTCTTTCATACAAATCCGTTAGGAGATCGCGATTTATCACAATTAATTCCGATTCTTCTAACGCTTGTATTGTCCAGTCGGAAGGAAGCTGTGTAAGAAAACTTGTAAACGCGCTAACGAACTGATCTTCAAAATAGAATTCAATATTAAATTCCTTCCCGTCAACAACTATGAAAGAGCGAAGAAGACCTTTTGTTACAAATCCCAATTCATTGCACGTATTATTGGGACTAAAAAAGTAGTCGTCTTTTTTGATTGCTTTCATTGAACTGTTTGATCCGAAATATTCTAACTCTTCAACAGGAAAGTTTATATCAAACTGCTTGAGTATTCTATTCAATTCTATCATTAAAATTCTTTTTTAATAACTAACTACTTTACATGAACAGTTTTCTTTTTCCAAATCCAGCAGCCATTTTTTCCTCCAGATGCCCCCACCATATCCAGTCGGACTTCCATCTTCTCCAATCACACGATGGCAAGGAATAATGATTGCAATATGATTCATTCCATTGGCATTTGCGACTGCTCGTACTGCAGTCGCTTTCCCCAACGAAGTAGCTTGCCCCAAATAGGAACGTGTTGTGCCGTAAGGAATTGTTTGCAATTCTTTCCAAACGGACTTTTGAAATTCTGTCCCAACTGTGAATAAAGGAACAGTAAATTCCTGTCTCTTTCCATCAAAATATTCTTCCAGTTCTTTCTTTAATAATTTGAAGTGGCGGTTATCACCTTGAATTAGATTCGCATTCAGAGCTTTAGCCAAATATTTAAATTCAGTTTCCAACATTTTGCGATCGGAGAATTCTAGGAGACAAATTCCTTCTTCAGCTGCTCCGGCAAACATTGTTCCCAATGGAGTTTCAAGCCGGGTAATGTTTATGACTTTTTTGTTCTTGCTGTTAGAAGGTGATGCACCTAAGATTGATTTAAAGGAATCATTAAAACCGCTTAACGATTCGTAACCGGCATCAAAGGCTGCTGTGATAACCTGTTCACCATTCTGAATTTTTTTGAAAGCAGAATTGATTCTGAACATCCGTTGATACGCGTGGAACGTTATTCCATGATTTTTCAAAAACCATCTTCTCACTTTGCTTGGTTCAATTCCTTTTTGAATTAAATCCCAATCCTTTATTTTGATCGAAGGATTTGCGCTTAAAGACTCCATAATTTCTTTAATGTAAGACGGAGTCTCACCAGGTTTTTCCAAAGGATTACATACTTTACAAGGTCTATATCCTTTTAGAATAGCTTCCTTTGTTGATTTAAAAAATTCTACGTTTTCTTCTTTTGGTTTTTTTGCGTTGCAAGTCGGGCGACAAAAAATTCCGGTGGTTCTTATCGCTGCAAAGAAAATTCCTTCATAGGAAACATCTTTGTTTACCAGCGCTTTGTACATGATTGAGTTTGTAAGCATAATTTTTTTTAATGCAAAATTAATCTTCGAGAGATGAGTTCACAACCGAAAAATTGACAAGGAATTTTTTGTACTACTCTTTTTCTGCCAACTCTTTTAATTTTTCGTTCATCGCCTTGAATCCTTCCAAAGTATCATCAAACGAGCTTCCGAAAAAGGGAACAAGGATACCGCCAAAATCTTCGCTTTGTTTGAATGTTGTTGTACCGTTTCCATTATCAATAAGTTCAAATTTATGTTCACCGTCAAAGAGTCCGCTGAACAAAAAATGACCAAGCCAGCGTAGTTCTTTGTTTGTTTCAAAGACAAGTATTTCCGGTTCAAAAGTCATAGCTCTGGAATTTGGTGGCTCAACTTTAATGCTGATTTTTTTGCCGACGATCGCTTCACCTTTAATGAACGTAATAAACGGATTCCATTTTGGATAGTTCTCAAAATCTGTAAGGATTTTCCAAATTTTTTGTGGTGCGGCGTTTATTAAGATTTCTGTTTTTAATTCCTTTGCGAATAAAGCGCTACTTAAAAAAGTTAAAAACGCGATTGAACTTAAGTATTTCATTTTTTCATTCCTTTATTGATTGTTGAATTTCTGCTTCGAAAAGCTTTTTAATAACAATCAAAAATTGGGGAAGGAAAGGAACTTTACTCTTGACAAAAATCAAGAAATTATTGAAGAGCTTTTTTTCTTACGCGACTAAAGGTTTCTGGGGTCATCCCCAGCATTGAAGCGATGTACTGCAGTGGTACCTGGTTGAAAAGTTCTTTATTATTTTCGAAAAAAAAAGCATAACGCTCTTCGGCGCTCATCGAAAGGTGACTGAAAATTCTATCTTCCAAAATTGTGAAACAACGGGCGATAAAAAGTTTTTCAAGTTCGTACCATTGAGGAATAATTTTTCCGATTCTGTTATAATCTTCTCTGTTTATGGTAAAGAGTTCGGTATCAGTTAAAGCCTGGATTGTCCAACGCGCCGGAGTATTGAACACCAAACTTGAAAGATCGGTTACAAAATATCCTTTTGTAGATATCCACTGAGTGACTTCTTTCTCCGGTGTCTGAACGTAAATTCTCAAAAGTCCCGACTTAATAAAACTTAACTTGTCACATCGCGTTCCGGTTTTTAAGAAGAAGTCACCTTTTTTAATTTCAGTTTGTTTAAACAACGAAACGATTTGTTCTATGTCGTCTTTTCGAATTCCGAAATATGATTGTATATATTGTTCTAACTCAGTCATGGCTTCTGGAAAATTATTTCAAACCGTATCGCTTACTATAGATTTTTAATAATTGATTTGTCTGTTTTTGAATTTTCTTTTTCATAAACGGAGACCAACCTAAAAGATAACCTTTCCAACCGAGCGCTTGCTGCGTCCATCTCCATAAATTAAAACTGTCGGTATGTTTTATAATTTTTCCATTATTAAATTCAAATTGTGCCGATATTATATTTATTACCTTTCTTCCGGTTTGACTGTAAACATATTCCGCTCTCCAGTTTGCAGAACCGGTTTTGTCATCAGCTTGAACATTCTCGAAGGTAATCTTAATGTCATTCCCTCTGCCGAGCAGCATTCGCCACATATTTTTTGCGTTGTTACCTTTTAGCTCTCCAAATGCAGGATCGGAAAAGACGATGTTTTCATCGTAACAAATAACCATACCTTCAGGGTCTGCTTTTGCGAATGATTCGTAAAAATTATTTATTAAATCTATGTTGTTCATATTTCCTTCGAATTATACCATGAATAATATTATACTGATAACAGTAAATGTGATTGTTATAATCTTAACAACATGTTTGGAAGATTAGTTCTAAATTCCAAGATAAGCGGTTCTGACATGTTCATTATTCAATAATTCATTTCCGGTGCCGCTCATTGTTATTCTCCCGTTTTCAAGAACATATGCTCTATGGCAAAAGGTGAGTGTCGTTTGCACGTTCTGCTCGATAAGCAAGATTGTGATTCCTTCTTTGTTAATTTTTTTAATTATTTCAAAAATATCATTAACAAGAACCGGCGATAAACCGAGACTTGGCTCATCGAGCATTAATAATTTCGGGAGCGACATTAATCCTCTTGCTATTGCAGCCATCTGTTGTTCACCGCCGCTCAAGGTTCCCGCAGTTTGTTTTCGCCTTTCTTTTAACCGGGGGAAAAGGGAATAGCATTCTTCGAGTGAAGCTTTTCTTTTTTCTTTTGCAGCTCCGAACAACGAGCCCATTATTAGATTTTCTTCAACGGTCATTTCGTTAAATAATTTTCTTCCTTCTGGTACGTGGACAATTCCTTGTTTAATGATTTTATCTGGAGATATTTCTGATAAAATTTCTCCATTAAATTCTATCGTTCCATTCTGCATTTTTTCGAGTCCAGAAATTGATTTTAGCACTGATGACTTTCCGGCGCCGTTCGCCCCAACAAGCACAACGATCTCATTTTTTGCAACTTCAAAATTTATATCCCACAATACCTGAAGGTCTTTGTAACTCATGCTCATGTTTTCAACTTTAAGCATGTTACCTTTTCTCCATAATAAATTCTGAACCGAGATATGCTTCTATCACAGTCGGATTTTTTGCAACTTCTGAAGGAGTCCCTTCCGCGATAGTTGAACCGTGCGCCATTACATGAACTCGATCCGAAATATTCATGATCACTTTCATGATGTGCTCAACAATTACGATGGTAATTCCAAGTTCGGTTCTTATTTTTTTTATGATGTCAATTGCGGTGTCCAACTCTGACGGATTTAATCCGGCGGTAGTTTCATCAAGTAATAAAAGGGAAGGACGCGTAGCGAGCGCTTTTGCTATTTCTAATCTTTTTCTTCCGGCGATCGGAAGACCTCCGGCGTTCATATGACTTACATCGTGGAGTAAACAAAACTCAAGAACATCTTGTGCAACTTTTCTCGCTCCAGCAGAAGTTTTTTCCCGTGCAAATGCGGCAGACATAATGTTATCTTCAACCGTTAATCTTTTTAATGGTTTCACTGATTGAAAAGTTCTTCCAATTCCAAGTCTTGCTATCTCGTAAGTTTTTTTCTTTGTGATATCGTGTCCGTTAAAAATTATTTTCCCATTGGTAACTGGATAAAATTGACTGATCAGATTGAAGACCGTTGTTTTACCGCTTCCGTTTGGTCCGATCAAACCGAAAATTTCACCTTCTTTAATTTCTGCAGATACATCATTCACTGCTGTTAATCCGCCGAAAACTTTTGTGAGATTTTCTATTTTAAGTTTACCCATAGTTATTGCTCCGCCGATTTTTTCAAACGGAATTTCTTCGCAATTAAATCCCAATCGCCAACAACACCGCCTGCCACATAAAGAATAACGAAAATTACGAGCAAACCAAAAGCCATTGCATGAAATCTTGATACCCAATCAGGAGCTAATCCGAAAAAAGAAGAGCGGAAAAGTTCTTGCACTAAAACCATAATAACCGCACCCACTGCAGGTCCCCAGATCGTTCCGACGCCTCCTATTATTCCCACGAGAATTGTAATTATGGAAATGTTATGAAGTGCAAAAACGGTTTCGGGATCAACAAATCCCATGTAGATCATATAAAACGCGCCTGCCATACCTGCCCAGAATGTAGAAATTATTGTTGCGATGTTTTTATATTTTTTCGTGTCGATGCCGATCGCCTCTGCAGCATCTTCATCTTCTCTGATCGATAGAAAATAATATCCGGCTTTACTCTTCATTACAATTTTAACAGAAAGGATTGTGCCAATGGTTAGAATGAGTGCGACAAAATAATAGGGATATTTACTAACCCAGGTGGTCATGTAGAGAATTCCATTGTGTCCGTTGGAGAGCCATTTTTCTTCGCCAAAAATTATTCTTAAAATTTCAGCAGAAGCTAAAGTACCAAGTGCAAAGTATGGACCGCGCAAACGGAAAACCATTATCCCAAGAACGTAACCGAGAATTACAGCTGTTATTCCCCCTGTTAGTAATCCCCACCAAGGAGAAATTCCCCAATGCAAATAAGGAAGCGCCGCAGCATAAGCGCCGATACCGAAATAAGCCGCGTGCCCGAACGAAACTTGTCCGGTGAATCCGGCGAGCAAGTTCCATGAAGTTCCCATGATGACCCAAAGCAAAACAAAAATGAGAAGCCCCTGGAAGTAAGGAGAGAAATTAAAAATAAACGGTGTAGCAATCGCTGAAGCGAGGATGATCCATTCGATACGATTGATTACAAATAATTTTATTTTTTCGTTACGATACATGCTTTACTAAATTTTTGTTATTCGTTTCAATCCGCCCGGAAGGAAAACCAGAACAAGTAAAAATATCACAAGTCCGATTGCATCTCTGTAACCCATAGAAAGATAAGTTGCGCCAACGGTTTCCGAAACACCAAGTACTAATCCGCCAATGATCGCACCGATAGGGGAGCCGAGTCCGCCAAGTAATGTAATCACAAATGCTTTTACAGTAAAGATGGGACCGACATCGGGGAATAAATAATAAACTGGTAAAAGTAAAACGCCAGCGGCGCCAACCAGCGCGCTTCCGATTCCGTATGTAAGAATTGTAATTTTCTTCACGCTTATTCCCATAAGTGTTGCGGCGCTTCTATCTTGCGCTGTTGCGCGAATCGATCTACCGAGATCTGTTTTGGTTAAAAGGATGAAAAGTCCTATCGTAAAAAAGATCGAAATTAAAAATGCGATTGCAAGAGGAACATTTAAAAAAATTGGCCCGAGATGAATTGAAGCATCGGTGTAACTTGTTCTTACTGAGCGATAATCGCTTGAGAAGATTGCTCTGATTAATTCGACAAGAACTACTCCAATTCCAACAGTCATCAGCACCTGGTTTTCCGGAAGAATAGATTCTTTTTTTATAAGAGGATAAAGTAGATACTGGCTGATACCTTGTCCTAAAAAGAAAATAAATGGAATCGTTATAAAAATAGAGAGGTAAGGATCGATCCCGGTATATTGCCAGAGCACCCAGGTAATGTACATTGCAACCATCATTAACTGGCCGTGTGCAAGATTTATTATTCCAAGCACACCCATGATTAGGGTCATGCCGATCCCGATCATTGCATACAAACCGCTGATCAACAGACCATACACTAACGTTTGAAAGACCAGATCCAATTTTGCATTCCTCTATTAATTCTTTTATAAATTTTTTCTTTTAATAACTTAGATAATTAATAAAAATATTCAACACAAAAGGATCAGAATATTTTATAATATGAGAAATAGAAATCAGAAGTAAGAATTCGGAATATAATTCTTCTGACTTGTGAATTCTGTATTCTGATTTCAAACCATTCACTTCCATGCAACTTTCCAATCGATCGGGTAATCGAAAGTTGCGTTGGCAAGATTTTTCGGCCAGACTAATTTTAAATGTCCCTCAATCCACTGAACTACAAAAGTATCCATCTTATTCTGGTGAATCTTTTTTCCATACGAGGTGAATTTTACAGGACCAAAAACCGTCATCAGATCAGTTTTATCAAGAGAGGATTTTATTGTTTCCGTTGTGTAATCCCCGTTGCATCTTTTTAAAACATCGACAATAACCTGAGCTGCGGCATAAGCTTCAGCGCCGTGATAATCGGGACCTTCGCCGCCATATTTTTTAACATAACTATCAAAGTATTCGGCAGCACCTTTTATCGGTAACGACTGATGCCATAAAGTAGCGGAAAGAACTAAGTTGCTCGCATTCCCAGCATTTTCTTTGAATGCCGGCATTGTAAATCCTGCGCCGGCGCCAACAAATAATTTTGGTGTGAAATTAATTTCACGCGATTGTTTCATCAATAATGCTGCATCCATAACGTAGGAAATCATATAAACCATAGCAGGATTTAATTTTTTTGCATTCTCTAACAAAGGTTTGAAATCAATAACTCCTGCCGAATATGATTTTACGTCAAGTACATGAACACCCAAAGCCTCTGCGGCATTTTTGAAAGATACCGCACCCTCGGAGCCGAAAGCAGTGTTCTCGTGGATGATAAATACCGAAGCCGGTTTCACAACTGTAGATAAAAGTCCTTCCAAACCGGAAGCATATTCTGATACCGCGGGATTCAAACGGTAGACGTAAAATTTATCACCGTCATCCGTGGTTAAATTAAAATCTTCCGGTTGGGTTATCTTATCTACTGAACCAGTGTTTACAAGGAAAGGAACTCTATACTGTTGAGCAACAGCGCAAGCGGCAAATGTAACAGAGGAGCTATACCCGCCTGCAATAAGCGGTACATTATTAATATTGATCAGCTTTTCTGCACTTGCTCTGCCAACATCCGGTTTCCCGGTATCGTCTTCATAAATAAATTCAAGTTTTTTCCCCGCAATTCCTCCATTTGCGTTGATCTGTTCCTTAACCATTTCATAGGAATTTTTTTCCATCTCTCCAAAATTTGCCTGCGAACCGGTAAGGGGAAGAAGCACTCCAATTTTAATTGAATCGGAATTTTTTTTAGAACAGCCATTAATTCCTAAAACGATAAGAAAGGAAATTAAAAGAAATAGTATTCCGGAAGCCTTCATTTTTTCCTCGGAGATATTTTGTAAATAATCAACTAGTTCAAAATAGCAATGCGAAGGTAATATTTTTAATTAAGGTACAAATAATATTTTTCCGCAAGTTCTCTGAAACCAGCAACATCTTTCTCTAAATAAGATTGGATATCTTCATATTTCATTCTTTTGGTAAAGAGCTCTCTTATTTTGGAGGTTCCGCAAACCTTATCAAACATTTTTAATCGAGAAGTTTCACAATTGGTAAAAGGATTTTCATCCGGATACATTTCGTGATGCACTTGTAAAAATAAAAACTGGAGGCTCATCAAATTTACTTTTGTATAATCAGTTATATGCAATTGTACACCGTGTAATGTGTTTCCTTCGTGTTTCCCGTAAAAAGGTTTAAGCGTGATTGGACGGAAAATTACCCCATTTAAATTTAAAGCATTCATTTTTTGTGCGAGAAGTTGACCATCTATCCATTCAGCTGCGAATATTTGAAATGGAATTGTATAACCAACGCCTTCGGAAATAAAACCGAGTTCTCCTAAAATTCCAGTTGCGACATAATATTCCGGAGTTTCTTTATGCGGAATGTGCGGCGAAGTTGGGATCCATTCTAAGCCGGTTGCAGCAAAATTCATTTCACGTTTCCACCCTTGCATGGGAATCACTGTCAAGTTGCATTTAACTTTATTTCCCATCAGTCCTTCCTCATTCAAAAGTTGCGCAAACTCTCCAACAGTTAATCCATGTACATAGGGAATTTTATATTGGCTAACAAAAGAAATAAATCCATCTTCAACCAGATTACCTTCAATTTTAATTCCACCAAGTGGATTCGGACGATCAAGAACGACGAAAGGAATATTATTTTCTGCGGCGGCTTCCATCGCAAGGCCAAGGGTGCTGATAAATGTGTATGAGCGGCAACCAATATCTTGAATGTCGTAAACAAGTACATCAATATTTTTTAACATTTCGGGAGTTGGTTTTTTCGTCTTTCCGTAAGCTGAATAAACGGGAAGATTGGTTCTGGGATCGGTGTAAAAATCGAACTCAGTTCCCGCGGTAAAATCACCACGAACGCCGTGTTCCGGTCCATATAACGCTGTTAGTTTACATTCTTTTGATTCGAACAAAATATCGATGGTGGATTTTAAGTTTTGGTCAACACCGGTGGGATTGGTGATTAATCCAACCCGTTTGCCTTTAAGTACATCGAAATTTCTTTCTTTCAAAACGTCGATCCCAAGTTTAACTTTCGGTTGTGGAAAAAGAGAAGTTAAACAGAAAAACAGCATTGTCATTAATAAAACTATTTTGAAATTTTTCATATTAATTTCCTTTTGACTGCATTCTTAAATATTCCACCGTAGGCAGATCGAAATTTCTATTTAATTAACACTCATTTTTTTGATAAGTGAAGCAATAATAAATTCAGCTTTTTCTTTTACTTCATGATATTTCATTTCTTCACGGATGAGAATCTCGTTTGCGATAGTCTGATTTGAAAGTGAAGCGCAATTTATCGCAATGTTTAAAAACGCTCCTTCAACCGCAGTCTTCGTTAACGAAACAGCCACACCGGCATCGGAGAGAGAATTCTGATTCCCTTTTGCAATGATTGTCTCTAATAACGGCAGCATTTCTTTCCCGGCATTTACTACTTCAGCAGGAACCATGGCGGCATCAATGGTGGCAGACTCTATTGCTTTTGATCGATCGTTTTTTTGTTCATCGGTTTCTTTAGGAAGTTTAAATGCAAGCATAACTTTGTCGAAAGCTTCGTTGTCCTTTTGAGCTAGATCGAGGAAATTTTGTTTGAAGAGTTCAAGTTTGTTTTTTACGACAGTTAGTTCGTTCTCAACTTCAGCATATTTTTTTTTACCGAACGTTAAATTGCATACCATTGTTCCAAGTGAAGACGCCAGTACTCCGCATAACGCAGAAACATTTCCTCCACCGGGAGTAGGGGAGTTTGAAGAGAGTTCGTCTAAATAATTTTCAATTGTTTTTGATAATTCCATTTTATCTCCTTAAAATTTTATCAGTAACTGTTGACTAATTACCAGTCTTAAATCATATAATCAATTATTTTTTCTTTCGGGTTAAAAGCATTTAAACTGCTCAATCCTAATTTTTCAATTGCAAGGTTTACAAGATCAGATTCATTTAAAGATTTTCCATTAGCGTAAAATTGCCCGGCTTGTAAAATTGCTTTAAGAGGGACAAGTCCGACAACTTCACTCCCCGCCACTTCAACTCCTAATCGATGCGCTTCTTGTTTTACTTCTTCAAAAGCGATGTGCATCGGTGTAATATTATAGTTAGTTAAATTTATTGAAACTTGTGTGAGATTATATTTCTCCAAACTCACCCCCATGCCTTTGAAACATTTCAATCGTCCCGGCTCTTTAATTGCTTTTCCATCAATTTTAATAATTGCTCCGTTTTCATCTCTTTTTGGTCTGCCGGATTCTCGCAAAATCTCAGCAATCTCTTTTGCAAATTTCACATCAGTGGATTGAATGTTCACATTATAGGCGACAAGAAAAAAACGGGATCCTGTTACAATTACCCCAAGTTTCGGATTAAATTCGTTCGTCCCGAAATCGGGAAACCAAGCTGGGTCTTTTAATTTTTCTTCCAAACCCTCGTATTCACCTTTACGAATATCAGAAAGATTTTTTCGTTCAGCTTTTCGTGCGGCATCTTCATATAAATAAACCGGGACATTCAATTCTTTTGAAATTATTTCTCCATACTTTTCTGCAAGTTTTACACATTCATCAGTAGTAGCATCTTTTACTGGAATGAATGGGACAACATCAATCGCACCTAAACGTGGATGTTCTCCTTTGTGATTACTCATGTTAATAAATTCTGCAGCCGCTTTTGAAACAGCCACCGCACCATTTACAATACCGTTTTCATCACCGACTAACGTTACTACGACGCGATTATAATCTTTGTCCGGTTCTAAACTAAGAAGTTTTACATTTTCGATCGGAGCTACAGCATTTTTAATTGCTTCAAATGTTTTTGTATTTACTCCTTCGCTAAAATTTGGAACGCATTCAATAATTTTCATAAGTGAATTCCGCTTTAACCTTTCTTATAATTTATTTTGGTAAATCACGTCACCGTTTTTAATTGTTATTTCATTTAAATTTGTCCCGACATTATAAACGATGTCGGCATAATCTCTTGTATTGAAAACCGCTAAATCAGCTTGCTTGCCGATTTCTATACTTCCGATTTTTTCACTCAACAGAAGCGCATTGGCTGCATTGATTGTAACGGCCGAAATGGTTTCTTCGATCGTCATCTTCATTTTTAGAGCAGCAAGACTCATTATAAAATTCAAATTAGCAATATTGGAAGAGCCTGGATTATAATCTGTTGAAAGTGCAACGATGGCGCCCGCATCAATTAATTTTCTGGCTGGAGCGTAATCATAATTTAAAAAGAAAGAGACACCCGGAAGTAAAACAGAAGTCATATCCGATTTCGCAACTTTGGCAATATCTTTTTCTTGTATCACTTCAAGGTGATCAATGCTAATTGCTTGATGTTGTAATGCAGTGTCTATTCCGCCAATAGAATTGAATTGTTCCGTGTGTAACTTTAATTCTAGATCGTAGACTTGAGCATGGGAAAAAATTAAATTTATTTCCTCAGCTGAGAAGGCTGTGGATTCACAAAATCCATCACAAAATTTTGCCAAACCATTTTCAGCAATAAAGGGAATCATTTTATGTGTAATTTCATAAATGTAACCGCTTCGGTTTCCCTTCATTTCAGTAGGAATTGTATGTGCACCTAGAAAAGTTGGCACAATCGTGATCGTAAATAATTTTTGGAGATGCTCAATAACTTGAAGAAGTTTTATTTCATTTTCAAAATCGAGTCCGTACCCGCTTTTAATTTCCAGAGTTGTAATTCCTTGAGCGATAAAATAATTTATCCGGGGAGAAATAAGTTTAACTAATTCATCAAAAGTTGAATTTCGAACAGCCGAAACCGTCGTATTGATTCCGCCGCCGAACTTAGCGATTTCTTCATAGGATTTGCCTAATAGTTTTAAACGAAATTCACTCGCCCGTGAACCGGCATAAGCTGTGTGTGTATGACATTCAACCAATCCTGGGAGAACAACTTTATCTTTTACCTCAATAATCTTATAACTTGATTCATTTGTAATAGAAGCATTCGGGATTAAATCTTTTATGATAGTGTTTTCAAAAATTATTGAATGATTTTCCAGAACCGCTATTTCGTTTAGATCTTTTCCCCGTTTATAATTTTTCCCGCCGGTTGAGACCGTAACAATTTGTGCAGGATTTTTTAGAAGTGTTTTCATTATTTTTTATTGGGCAGTGCATTTTGAAGAAGATTTACGGTATCAGCAATAACTTGTGTTGGAGAAAATCCAAGTTGGTTTAACTTAAATGCTAAATTATTTGCTCCGGAAAGCGTGGCATAATCACCAACTTTAACTTTATAGAGAGGTGCCTGAAACGAGATGTAAATATCATTTTTATTGGTTTTGAAGTAAATCTCTGAGCGCATTTGTTGGGCTTCATCAAGATCATCTGTTGCAAGCACTTGTACTCGGTAACCAGGCAAACGCACCGGTATTTTTTGAGAATTATCTGACTTCGGATAATTCCACCAGAGATCGCCTTCGGTTGAATTCGAAATTTCGGTTTTGGGTTTCTCTTCCTCAACTTTTAGGAAGTAAGGAGAGAAATCAAAGTCTTCAATGAGCGGTCTTTCCGGTTTTTCAATCACCTTTACTTTTTCTTCTTCGGTATGTTTGTATCTGCCGCTGGTTGAATCAATTGACGAACCGCAGGAAGAAATCAGCAAAGCAGTTATCAGGCTAAAAATTAGTAAAGCGGATTTTCTCATAAACTTTCTTAAAAAGGTAGAGAAATATAAAAAGATTTCTTTTGAATGTAACCAATCTAACCGCAATTGTGTGATAATATGAAAATAAGTGTTATGATTTTAAATGAGAGAAATAGCGTGTTTTAGATCGGTTTCATATGGTGTAATTACTTCCGTTTAGGAAAAAATCTTAAATTTTGTTATTTTTGCGATAAATAAAACCAAGGTTCCAATGACATCTTCAAAAAAATTAAAAATTCTATTCGTTACTTCAGAGCTTTTTCCATTCATGAAAACCGGCGGGTTAGCAGACGTTTCGGCAGCTCTTCCGCAAATGTTAACTGAATTAGGACACGAAGTAAGAATTCTAGTTCCAAAATATGGAGCTATTGACAGCAGAAAATATAAAATTCACGAGGTTGTACGTTTAAAAGATATCACTGTAAAAATAGGGGATAAGGATGTCGTTTTTTCGCTCCGTTCTTCATTTTTACCTTCGCAGCGTGTTCGCGTACAAATCTATTTTCTAGATAATCAAGAGTATTTTGGTAGCCGAAAAAGCCTTTATACTGATCCAATCTCCGGAGCCGATTACAAAGATAACGACGAGCGCTTCATTTTAATGGCAAAATCGGTATTCCAGTTAATAACACTTTTAGGCTGGATTCCGGACATCATTCACAGCAACGATTGGCAATGCGGATTAATCCCGGCATATCACAAAAATGTTTATGCAAATGAAGCTCCTTTCGATTCAATCAAAAGTATTTTTACGATCCATAATTTGGCTTACCAGGGAATTTTTCCAGCATCGACCTTTGATAAGACTGAACTTCCGAAATCTTTGGCTAACGAAAAAGGTGCTTTATTAAATGGAAAATTTAATTTCATTAAAAATGGTATTCAGTACGCTGATTATCTTACAACTGTAAGCGAAGGATATGCAAAAGAAATTGTTGGTAAAAAGGAAGTTGGATTGGATTTGCAACCTTGTTTGGCAAAACGGAAAGCAACACTTTCCGGAATCGTAAATGGAATCGACACGGCAGTTTGGAATCCGCAAACAGATAAATTCATTCCCCACAAATATTCTTTTGAAACGATCGCTAAGAAGTTGGACGATAAGAAAATTCTAGTTGAACGCTTCGGGCTTCAATTTGATGAAACCAAACCTGTAATAGGAATTATCTCTCGATTGAACGATGTAAAAGGAATGGACCTTGTCATCGAATCTTTTGAAGAATTAATGAAGATGGATATGCAATTGGTGCTTCTTGGAACTGGAGATAGAAAATATCAATCTGCATTTGAGAAATTGACGAAAAAACACACCGGTAAATTTGCTTCTTACCTCGGGTTCAATGATGACCTGGCACATTTAATTGAAGCTGGTTCCGATATGCTGTTAATGCCTTCTAAGTTTGAACCATGTGGATTAAATCAAATGTATAGTTTGGTTTACGGAACAATTCCGATCGTGCGGGAAACGGGCGGTTTAGGCGATACAGTTTTTGCATTTGATGAAAAGACCGGAGAAGGGAACGGATTTGTTTTCCAGAAATATGAATCAGCCGCAATGCTTAAAGAGGTCAAGCGGGCGGTGAAGATTTTCCATGATGCAAAATCGTGGCAGAAAATTATTAAAAACGGAATGAAGTCTGATTTCAGTTGGAAATCTTCCGCTAAAAAATATATAGAATTATATAAAACGGTTTTGTCAATCTAAAATATGAACATTGCCGTTTTCTTAGATCGAGATGGAACCCTTAACGAAGATCCCGGTTACATCGGAGACCCATCAAAAGTAATTCTTCTCCCCGGAGTTCCGGAAGGATTAGCAGTTTTAAAAAATGATCTTCATTTTATGTTGATCGTTGTTTCAAATCAAGCCGGAATTGCCCGAGGGATTATTACAGAAGAACAAGTAATTTCCGTTAATAACAAGATCAACGAAATGATCCTTCCTTATAACGTGCAGATCGATAAATTTTATTTCTGTCCTTCTCATCCCGAATTTTCTTCTGAAGAAGAATGTGCTTGCAGAAAACCTTCATCCAAAATGCTTTTTGATGCTGCCGAAGAATACGGGATCGATCTTTCCAAGTCTTATATGATCGGTGATTCTCATATCGATATAAAGTGTGCGATGAATGCCGGGGTGAAATCAATTCTTGTTAAAACGGGGAATGGCAAGGCCCATGTTTCTCACTTGATTGAAGAAAAGAAAATCCCCAACTTTGTTGCCGAAAATTTCACGGAAGCTGTTGACTTCCTTATTCATGATTTTAATGGAGATATTTAGTTGAATTATCTGAAATTTATTTCTCTTGTCCGCCAAAAATCGATTTTTATTTTGGCTCTCTTGATTCTTGTCCCCTTCTTCTTTGTTGCTTGTAGTGATGATCCTTCATCTTTAGGAAGTGATTTACTAAATCAAGATAACATTATCGTTTCAAAGTTAGACTCGTTTACCGATACCCTCTCACAAAAATTTGAACCGCATCATGCAAAAATATCGCTCGGTTCCTCTGAGGTGCTGCTTATAGGTAAAGATGCGAACGTTGAATCTCAAATACTTCTCGCTTTTTATTTTAGCGTGTCAAGTAAATATTTGGCAGATCTTGATTCCAACCTTACTTTTGTTTCGGCAGATATTTCTTTAACGAGGACTTATTTCTTCGGCGATACGCTTCAATCTTTTAACGTTGGAGTTCATCAAGTAACCTCTTCGTGGAACTCACTTTTTACGATCGATTCACTTCCTAAACTAAGTTACAATTCCTCATCCGTTCTTCTCTCACAAAAAAATGAGGGGGCAGCATATGGATTATCAATTGACCCGAATTTAGCCAAAGATTGGTTTAAAGCTGCTAAGGATACATCACTCGGTAAAAATTATGGACTTCTGTTAAAACCAAACGGAACTTGCCGATTTACAGGCTTTGCGGCTTCCACTTCGTATAATGATGTTCCTACTATTAAAATTGTGGTTAAAAAATCTTCTGTTTACCAAACTTATCAGGATACTCTAACCTACAACGGTTCTGTTGATGTCCATCTCATTCAAGGCACTTTTCCGGAAGCTTCAAACAAAACGATGACAATTCAAAGCGGAACGGGAGTGCAAGGTAAATTGTGGTTTGACTTCTCCAAATTACCAGCGGATGCGGTTGTAAACACAGCAAAATTAACTCTCAATATCGATACTTTAAACAGTAAATTTGGTTCTTCGTATACAGACGGGTTGCTTGCTTATCAAATTGCCGACTCAACAACTGATTCAACAATTTCTCAATTTGTGGTTTCACTTGCCCGTTCGGGAAATACATATTCCGGTGATGTTGCGAGAATTGTCAATAACGCTGTTATTACAAAAAATAATTATGGAATGTTGATCATGCCGACTTATCAAATAAAGGGAATTGAAAACTTCGCGTTATTCAACTCCAATACATTAAATGGAGAAATGAAACCGCGATTGACAATTACTTATTCACAGAGAAAGAAGTAAGAAATTTTATGAAATATCTAAAAAAAATAATTTTGTTTGTCCTTTTTAGTTTACCGCTTTTTGCACAGGTAAATTCTCCTTACTCAAGATATGGGATCGGTGATATCGAATATTCCTATTCAGCTAGAAGAGCGGGGATGGGTGGACTTGGTGTTGCCATGGACGACAACGCATTTATTTCGATGCTTAATCCGGCTGCCTGGCACTCAATCAACTTAACAAGAGTTGAATTTGCAACCTACTTTAATGGAAATTTTGTAAAAGATCAGACGCAGAAGAATTTTTATTCCGGCGGATATTTCTCCGGATTCTCGTTTGCGTTTCCCGTGAGTAAAGAAAACGGAATTGCAATTGCTCTGGGATTAGTACCATTGTCTAAAGTTGCTTACGAGACAAAGGTTCAAGTACTTAATCCAGCGACACAAAAAGAAGAATACACTTTTGATTATTCCGGTGACGGTGGACTTTCAAAAGTTTATCTCGGCACCTCATACACTCTGCCTTTCGACTTGAGCTTAGGTGCAACATTGGATTATAATTTTGGAACTTTGGCTTACCATTCAAAACTAACCTTTCCAAATAGTACTACTACAAATTCTTCTTTCACATCAGAATATAGAATTAAGGGACTTGGAGGCACTTTTGGATTGATCTCGCCAAATCTAAATGAAAATATTTTCAAGAGTGATAAAATTCAAGATTTCAGATTAGGTGTTGCAGTTTCTTTTATTTCAAAAATGAATGCCGATACTTCATTTACAAAAATCGGCGCTTATGTGAACGATACTCTTTCGCAGGGAATTACCTCGATGAAAATTCCACCGAGAGTTACTATTGGTGCTTCTGCTAAGCTGAATGCCCGTACGCAAATTTATGCCGACTACCTCTTCCAAAATTGGGCAGATTATTCAATCTCCGGAAACACAAACAGCAATTTGCAAAACGTTTCTAAGATTAGTTTGGGGATTGAATATAAGAACAGTGCACAAGCTTATACTCTTTCAGATCTTATTATTTGGAGAGGCGGTTTCAGCTACGGAAATTCGCCATATAAAATTAACGTAACAGGCATAAATGAATTATCAGTGAGTGCGGGAGTTTCACTGCCGTTTAGTAGAGAAAATTATTTAGACCTTTCGCTTCAATATATTTCAAGAGGATCAACCGATCCCGGTTTATTGAAAGAGAATATCATTAAACTCGGCGCTTCAGTAAGCCTCGGTGAACTTTGGTTCGTAAGACAAGATTATTAATAATAATTAAAAAGATAGAAAATGAACTTCCTTAAAAACGATCCCGAAATTGCAAAAGTCCTCGAATTGGAATTGGAGAGACAGCAATTCAATTTAGAATTAATCGCTTCCGAAAATTTTGTAAGTCCCGCAGTGCTGGAAGCAGCCGGCTCAATATTAACAAATAAATATGCGGAAGGTTATCCGGGTAAACGCTATTATGGCGGTTGCGAATTTGTTGATCTGGCAGAAGACCTCGCCCGCGAAAGATTAAAAAAATTGTATGGGGCTGAATATGTGAACGTTCAACCTCATAGCGGTTCACAAGCAAACATGGCAGTATTATTTTCGATTTTGAAACCGGGCGACAAATTTATGGGTTTAAGTCTTGCACACGGCGGACATTTAACGCACGGTTCACCCGTTAATTTTTCGGGAATTTTGTATCAAGCTTCCGGTTACACTCTCTCAAAAGAAACCGGAGTTTTAGATTACAACTTGATCGAAGAGTTGGCAAAAAAAGAGAGACCGAAATTAATTATTACGGGTGGCAGCGCTTATTCGCGTGATTGGGATTATGAGAAGTTCAGACAAATTGCTGATTCAATAGGCGCATTTTTAATGTGCGATATGGCTCATCCCGCGGGATTGATTGCAAAAGGTCTGTTGAATAATCCGTTGCAACATTGTCATTTTGTAACTTCAACCACTCACAAAACATTACGCGGACCGCGCGGTGGAATTATTTTGATGGGGAAGGATTTTGAAAATCCGATGGGAATTAAAACCCCTAAAGGAGACAGAACCAAGATGATGTCTGAAATTTTGGATTCAACGGTTATGCCGGGAATTCAAGGCGGACCGTTGATGCACATTATAATGGCGAAAGCAGTTGCCTTTGGCGAAGCGCTTCAGGATTCATTTAAAGTTTATGCCGAACAAATTATTAAGAATTCTAAAACACTTGCTTCTAAATTGATGGAATATGAATTTGACATTATTTCAAATGGAACAGACAACCACTTAATGCTGGTTGACTTGACCAAGAAAAATGTTACGGGAAAAGTTGCAGAGATTGCACTCGGCAAAGCCGGTATCACCGTAAACAAAAATATGATACCATTCGATCAGAAAAGTCCTTTTGTAACGAGCGGTATCCGCGTTGGAACTCCGGCAATGACTACACGCGGGATGAAAGAATCCGACATGGAAGTGATCGCTGGATTTATAAACCGTGCGGTTCAAAATTCAGCCGACGATGTGCAACTTGATAAAATAAAAGATGAAGTGAAAAATTTCTGTAAAAATTTTCCTCTCTATTCTGAATTATAACTGCAGAAAATTGCGTGGAAGAAAATTCGAACAAAGCAATTGGAAATGATGAACACGAAGTAGAGATGACTTTTCTCGATCATCTTGAAGAATTGCGATGGCGGATAATTTATTCTCTGATCGGAATAGTGGTTGGAGCTGTACTGTGTGGAGCGTTTATCGATTTTCTAATTGATACAGTTCTGTTGGGTCCGGCACGTAAAGTGGGAGCAGACCTTCAGAACTTAAAACCATTCGGTCAAGTCTTTCTTTATTTTCAGGTGGCAATTGCCGGTGGATTTATTTTAAGCATTCCAAATGTTTTTTATCAACTTTGGCGTTTCATTTCTCCCGCACTCAGAAAACATGAGAAGAAATATATTCTTTCAATTGTGGTCTTTTCTTCAGTCTGTTTTTTAATAGGAATTGGATTTGCTTATTTTGTTATGTTGCCTTTAACGCTTAATTTTGCGGCTCATTTTGGAACTACGACGATTAAAAATCAATTTTCAATTGATGAATATATGTCGATTATTTTCAGCGTAATGCTCGGCGCCGGATTGATCTTTGAACTGCCTATGATCTCATTCTTTTTATCAAAACTTGGAATACTAACTCCAACTTTTATGAGAAAATACCGAAGACATGCGATTATTATTATCATGATCTTGGCAGCAATTCTTTCTCCCGGAACTGATCCAATATCGCAATTAGTGTTAGCGATTCCGTTGCTTTTTCTTTATGAAATTAGCATTATTATTTCAAAATATTCAGTGAAAAAAATTTGAACAACGTTTCTCTAACTAACATCAGCAAACCGATTAAAACTGAACTTGCGGAGTTCTCGTCTGTTTTCAGCGAGTCGATGAAATCAAAAGTCGGGCTTGTTGATTTAGTCACAAAGTACATTTTAAAACAAAAAGGGAAGAAGATCCGTCCTCTTTTAGTTCTTCTCTCATCAAAAATTTCTGGCGAAATAAACGAAAGAACGTATCGCGGCGCAGTGCTGGTTGAACTTCTCCACACCGCTACACTTGTTCATGATGATGTTGTTGACAATGCCGATAAACGAAGAGGATTTCCATCAATTAATGCGATCTGGAAAAACAAAATTGCCGTATTAATGGGAGATTATTTGCTTTCGCGTGGCTTAATGATTGCAGTTGATGGAAAAGATTTTGACTTCTTGAAAATTATGACCGACACCGTAAAGCGGATGTCGGAAGGGGAATTGCTTCAAATTCAAAAAACCCGCAAGCTTGATATTAACGAAGAAACTTATTTTAAGATCATCGCAGACAAAACGGCTTCATTATTCGAAACTTGCTGCGAAATCGGAGCGAGAAGTTCATCGGACAATTCCGAGTTCCATATTGCCATGCGAAAATATGGTGAATATCTCGGGATCGCATTTCAAATAAAGGATGATATCCTTGATTACGAAGGTTCAACCAAACTTTTTGGAAAACCTATCGGTGGAGATATTAAAGAGAAGAAAATAACGTTACCGCTAATTTACGCTTTGGCTCAATCTTCCAAGGATGAATCAAACCGAATAAAAAAAATCATTAAAAGCGGAAGTAAAAAAGATTCTGTTTCCGAAGTGATAAAGTTTGTTCAGGCGAAAAACGGAATCGCTTACGCAGAGAAAATTGCAAAAGAATATGGAGAGAAAGCCAAGCAAGCGCTTGCTTCATTTCCGGAAAATGCTTCTAAAACCGCTTTATTGACGCTAATTGATTTTGTAATAGAGCGAAAACAGTAAAAATCAGCTAAATTCCTAATAAATTACTCCCTCCAATTTGTTGATTATCAATACGTCTATAGTTATATTTGGCAAGTTTTTTACGCATTCTTTTGTAAAATGATACTTAAAATTGCAAATCTGAGTGAAGGAATTCACGAACTGTTCTTTGATGGGAATCCGAGTGAAATCGGGTTAGCCGATCCGTTTGCAAATTCATATAAAATGGAATTACAAATGGATAAACAGCACAATCAGATTGTGCTGGATGCGCATTTAACAGTTGAAGCAGGTTTCACTTGTGACCGTTGTTTAACTGATTTTATGCAACCGTTAAAAGTTGACTTTAAGCATGTCTATCTGTTTGGTAACGAGCCGCTTGAAGATGAGGATGATTCTGTTACCTATCTTTCTTTTGAAGCTGATAAAATAGATATCTCTTCTGAAATTTATGATTATGCGCAGATAGCAATTCCGCTTAAAAAGATTTGCCGTGAAGAATGTAAAGGTTTGTGTTTAAGTTGTGGATCAAATTTGAATGAAACACAATGCGACTGTAAACATGAAGTAATCGATGAACGTTGGTTACCATTGCAACAATTAAAAAATAATTTATCAAATAACTAAAGTACAATAGGGAAGCAAATGCCAAATCCTAAACGAAAAATGTCTAAAACTAGACGAGATAAAAGAAGAACACACTATAAAGCCGAAGCTCCGGCATTAAGCGCTTGTTCAAATTGTGGTGAAATGAAATTAGCTCACCACGCGTGCCCAAGCTGCGGTTACTACAATGGCCGTTCAATGCTAATTCCAAAAAATTAGTCCTTAAATTCATGTCTTTACCTTCTCCCGATTCCTCAAAGTGCAAAATTGTTGTTGATGCAATGGGGGGCGATTTCGCCCCTCAGCATGAAGTCATTGGTGCACTTTCCGCTTTAAAAGAAGATAATTCTTTCCACTTAATTCTTGTTGGTGATGAAGAAAAAATTAAAACGATTGCAAAAGAAAATAATCTCTCGCTTAATGGAGTGGAAATTATTCATTCGGAAGAGATCATTACAATGCACGATTCCCCGACAAGTGCATTAAAAACAAAAGCAAAATCATCTTTAGTCATCGGAGCAAAAATAGTTGCTTCCGGTGGTGCCGATGCTTTTGTCAGCGCTGGGAATACGGGTGCTGTAGCAGCCGCAGGAACATTATTGATTGGCAGGCTAGCCGGAGTAGAACGTCCCACAATCGGATCTTATATCCCCAATATGGCAGGCATTACAACGCTCTTTGATGTCGGCGCTTTTGTTGACTCCAAACCACAGCATCTTTTAGGGTATGCAAAGCTGGCAAATGTCTATGTCCGAGAAATGTTTGGAATTCAAAACCCTACGGTCGGACTACTTTCAGTTGGAGAAGAAAATGAAAAAGGTAACAAGGTAACAAAAGAAACATTTGAACTGCTTAAATCTTCCGATTTAAATTTTTATGGAAATGTTGAAGGTCGAGATATTTTAACCGGAGCAGTGAACATAGTGATCTGTGATGGATTTGTTGGAAATATTGTTCTGAAGTTTGGCGAATCTTTTCTAAAAATTATGAAACCGATGTTAAAGAAAACTGCGGATGCAAGTTTTTTTGATAAAATAAAAATTGCTATTTCTCGGAATACAATTAGAAAAACTTTTAAAGTTTTTGATCCAAATGAATACGGGGGAATTCCGCTGCTTGGTGTAAAAGCTATTACGATAATTGGACATGGATCCAGTTCGGCTTTGGGGTTAAAAAACATGGTCCTGAAGGCTAAAGAAATGCATAATAAAAAATTGATTGCAAAACTTGCTCAGGAAATGAACAAATAATAAATCCCTGCAACTCGCAGGTTTATCATTAATAATGGATGAATAAGAATGTCAGTTAAGAAAATAAATGCTACAATTACCGGCGTTGGTATGTACGTACCGGAAAAAATTTTAGATAACGCTTATCTTGAATCAATAGTAAATACTTCAAATGAATGGATCATAACAAGGACAGGAATAAAAGAAAGAAGAATTCTAGAAAAAGGAGGCACAAGCGATTTAGCAACTGCCGCTTTAAAGGACTTGATGGAGAAACACAATTTATCAGCTGATGAAATTGATGTTATAATCGTTGCAACTGTAACTCCAGATATGTTTTTCCCCGCAACTGCTTGTCTTGTTCAAGATAATGTTAAAGCAAAAAATGCCTGGGGATTTGATCTTTCCGCTGCTTGTTCTGGTTTTCTGTTCGCTTTTCAAACCGGATGTTCGCTAGTAGAAAGTGGACGATTTAAAAAAGTTGTGGTTATTGGTGCTGATAAGATGAGTGCAATAACAGATTATACTGATAGAAACACCTGTATTTTGTTTGGTGATGCCGCTGCAGCAGTTTTGATTGAACCGACTGAAGACACTTCAATAGGATTTAAAGATTCGTTACTCCATTGCGACGGTCAAGGAAAAGATTATTTATATATGAAAGGTGGCGGAAGTCTTAATCCGGCTACACATGAAACTGTCGATAACAAAATGCATTATATCTTTCAAGATGGAAAGCCTGTATTCAAGGCAGCAGTTGTAGGTATGGCAGATATCTCTTATGAATTAATGCAGAAGAATAATCTCACCGGTGATGATGTTGCTTATCTTGTTCCGCATCAAGCAAATTTAAGAATTATTGATGCAACTGCTCAACGTATGGGTGTTGGAAAAGAAAAAGTAATGATCAACATAGACAAATATGGAAATACAACTGCAGCAACTATCCCGCTCTGTTTAGTTGAATATTATAGAGCCGGCAAAATTAAAAAGGGAGACAATTTAGTTCTTGCTGCATTTGGAGCCGGTTATACCTGGGGTGCCGCTTATTTAACTTGGGGTATGGATTAATAATGGGCAAACGCGCATTTCTTTTTCCCGGTCAAGGTTCGCAGTACGTTGGTATGGCAAAAGATCTTTTTGAAAATTCGGTTGAAGCCAAAGAAATGATCCGGATGGCCGACGGAGTTTTGGGAATAAATCTTTCTGAAATAATGTTCAGTGGACCTGAAGAAGTTTTAAAACAAACTGAATTTACCCAACCTGCAATTTTTCTCCACAGTGTTGTTTTAGCTAGTCTGATAAGAACACTTGACTGTCAAGCAGCAGCCGGACATTCGCTTGGCGAATATTCTGCTTTAGTTGCTTCCGGTGCGATACAATTTTTAGATGCCGTTAAGTTGGTTAGAGGGCGTGGAGTTGCTATGCAGAAATCGGGAATTGAAAATCCCGGTACAATGGCCGCGGTTGTAGGAATGGATGCAGATAAATTAGAGAGTGTTTGTGCTGAGGCTTCAGCCGAAGGAATTGTTCAGTGCGCAAATTTCAATTCTCCAGGGCAAATTGTTATTTCCGGATCAATTGAAGGTGTCAGAAAAGCGATGCAGCTTGCAAAAGCTAATGGAGCAAAATTAGTAAAAGAATTGGTGGTAAGTGGAGCGTTCCATTCTCCATTGATGCAGTCGGCAAAAGATTCCCTCTTTTTAGAATTAGAAAATTCAAACCTTTACGATGCAAAATTTCCAGTATATGCAAACCTAACCGCGCTACCGGTTCAGAACAAAGAAGAGATTAAAAAATTGTTGTTTGAGCAAGTCACTTCTCCCGTTCGTTGGGAAGAGACAATTACAAACATGACAAACGATGGATTTGATGAATTCGTTGAGGTTGGACCAGGCAAAGTTTTACAAGGACTTGTAAAGAGAATTAATCCAAACGCAGTTTGTTTTGGAATTGATAAATTTAATGAAGTAGAAAAATATTTATGACGCAATCAGAAAAAATTTATCATATCAACGGATTAAAGATTGACCCGCAGCTATTTACCTTCAGATTTGGCTGCCGCTGCAATGGCGAATGCTGCTATTACGGCGTATATACAGATGAGGCTGAGCATGAAACTATTTTAACTCTTAAAGATAAACTCATTCCTTTGATGGATGAAACCCAATCAAAAGTTGTTTCTGAGTGGTTTGAAGAACCTGAACCGGACGATGATTTCGATTCGGGAATTGCTGTTGGAACCCAGGTTATAAACGGAAAATGTACCTTCCTCGATAAAAACGGACTTTGTGTTATCCAATCACTTGCAATAAATGAAGGGAAACATCCATGGGATTATAAACCTCTCTATTGCTATCTTTTCCCAATCACTATTTTTGAAAAAACATTAACTCTGGACGACGACCACATCGATCGGTTAAAACAATGTAATCGTTCCAACGAAAACGGTGTGAACATTATTGATGCTTGTAAAGATGAATTGACCCGCTTTTTAGGTGATGAAGGTTATAATCAATTAGTTCAGTATAGAGATGAATATTTGAATGGAAGGAATAACTAAAATGATAAAAGATAAAGTAGCTTTAGTTACAGGTGGGACAAGAGGAATTGGAAAAAGCATTGCAAAAGTCTTTGCTGCAAACGGTGCTAAAGTAATTTTCACCTACCACAGCTCAGAAGAATCAGCACAAGAAATTGAACAGTGGGGCAAAGAGAATCAATATGAAATTTACGGAATTCAAGCAGATGCTTCCAAGTTTAGCGACGCAGAAAAATCTATAAGTTTTACTTTGGAAAAGTTCAATCGTTTAGATATTTTAGTAAACAACGCTGGGATTACTCGTGATAATTTACTCCTGCGTATGTCGGAAGATGAGTTTGACTCGGTTATTAGTGCAAATCTTAAAAGTGTGTTCAATTATACTAAATGTGCGGTTAAGCCGATGATGTCCCAAAGATATGGAAGAATCATCAATATTTCTTCTGTAGTCGGAATCTCCGGTAATCCGGGGCAGGCAAATTATGTATCGGCTAAAGCCGGTGTAATTGGATTCACAAAATCTGTTGCAAAAGAATTAGCCTCGCGTAATATTACGGTTAATGCGGTGGCACCAGGATTTATTGAAACAGATATGACAAAAAAATTGAATGACAAACAGAAAGAAGCGATTATTTCTGTTATTCCGTTAAAAAAAATTGGTTCACCTGATGTTATCGCCAAAGCTGCCTTGTTCTTAGCCTCTGATAATGCGGACTATATTACCGGACAAGTGCTTTGTGTCGATGGCGGTATGACCATGTAGTGTTAAATAATAGTATTTTTCATAAACAATAAAAAAGAGGAGTCCTAAAATGGATGTTGAAGCAAAAGTAAAAGAAATCATTATGGATAAGCTTGGTGTTGAAGAATCACAAGTAACACCTGAAGCTTCTTTCACAAATGATTTAGGTGCTGATTCATTGGACATCGTAGAATTAGTTATGGGATTTGAAAGTGCATTTAATGTTTCTATCCCTGATGAAGATGCTGAAAAAATCGGCACGGTCGGCGATGCAGTGAACTACTTAAAATCAAAAGTAAGCTAATCTCATTGGGGAAAAGTTTTTCTTTTCCCCTCATTTTCCCGGGATATTGAAGTATGAAAAAACGAAGAGTTGTTGTTACTGGTTTAGGCGCTGTAACACCTATCGGTAATACCGCTACTGAATTTTGGAATGCTTTATTAGAAGGGAAAAACGGTGTTGAACTTATTACAAAGTTTGATACCTCCAATTTTGATACAAAGTTTGCGGCAGAAGTAAAAAACTTCGATCCGCTTCTTTACATCGATAAAAAAGCCGTGCGAAGAGTAGACCCATTCGCACAATATGCTCTTGCCTCGGCCGAACAAGCCATCCTTGACTCCCAAATCAATTTTGAAACGACGAACCTTGAACGTTTTGGTGTTGTATTCGGCAGCGGTATCGGCGGAATTAAAACTCTCACCGATCAACACTTTGTATATTTCAATGAAAGAGACCCGCACAAGATCAGTCCTTTTTTTGTGACCATGATGATTCCAGATATTGCGGCAGGTCAAATCTCCATTCGCTTTGGACTAAAGGGTCCGAATTATGCAACAACCTCTGCATGTGCAACATCATCCCATTCCATTGCGGACGCTTTTATGTTAATTGAACGGGGCAGTGCCGATGCCATGTTGTGTGGTGGCTCAGAAGCTCCCGTTTCAGAGATGGCTCTTGGCGGATTTAATGCAATGCGTGCGTTATCAATCTGGAATGAGCGATACAAAGAGGCATCCCGTCCCTTCGATAAAGATCGAAGTGGTTTTGTAATTGGAGAGGGTGCCGGAGCTTTATTAATGGAAGATATGGAACATGCACTTTCTCGCGGTGCAAAAATATATGCTGAAGTTGTAGGAATCGGTTTAACAGCTGACGCGTACCATATTACAGCCCCGGAGCCAACCGGCAATGGAGCTGTTCGTGCAATGAACGAAGCAGTGAGAGAATCTGGTTTGCAATTAACGGACATCGATTACATCAATGCTCACGGTACATCTACACCTTACAACGATGTAACAGAAACAAAAGCAATTAAAACAGTTTTTGGTGATTACGCATATAATCTTGTTGTATCATCGGTTAAATCTATGACAGGGCATTTGCTGGGAGCCGCCGGAAGTATTGAAGCTATCGCTACAGTTCTTTCGGTTAAAAATGATATTATCCCTCCAACAATAAATTTGGATGAAGCCGACCCAGAGTGCGATTTAAATTATAGCCCAAAAATATCTACAAAAAAAATTGTAAGAGCTGCAATAAGCAACACATTCGGATTTGGAGGCCATAATGCCTCACTTCTTTTCAAGAAATTTTCGGAGTAACGTGATAAGTCTTTTATCGAGGTACCTTGACAAACGCAAATCCCTCAAACTTCTTACAAAAAAAAATCTAAAGTTACTTGAAGAACTCATCAACGCTAAAGTAACCAACCCTAAAATATTCATCGAAGCTTTCACACACCGCTCTGCTGTTGATTTTCAAAAATTTAAAAAGTCAAACGAACGATTGGAATTTTTAGGAGATGCACTTTTAGGATTCATTATTGGTGAGGCGTTATTTAATGCTTTCCCTTCTGAAGATGAGGGATTTTTAACAAAAATCCGTTCCAATTTTGTGAACAAAGCCGCTCTGTACGAGTGCGCCAAACGTATTAACCTTTTGCAATATTTGTTCGTTGGTGCAGAACTGAACGCCGGGGCGCATAATGGATTTAAAACTATTCTCGCGGATGGTGTTGAAGCGCTCATTGGCGCGATTTACATGGATTGCGGAATGGAGAAGACCAAACAATTTATTAGGCAATACATTGTTGAGCCAAATTTAAAACTTGGATTACATCTTATTGATGTGAATTTTAAAAGTCAGTTATTAGAATACACTCAAGCGGCGAGAGTAGAGAATCCTAAGTATATTATTGCCGGAGAGAGCGGTCCCGAACACGATAGAGAATTTACGGTTCAAATTAAAATAGATGGTAAAATCTGGGGTGAAGGAAAAGGGAAGAGTAAGAAAGCTGCTGAGCAAGAAGCGGCAAAAAATGCTTTGGCATCCATTCCCATCGAACAACATAAATTCTTACATAAACCGGAATTGAATTAATTTTATTTTTGATCTGGTGTCCCTCTCCTATTATGTCTCCTCTATTTTCTTTATTTTTCATAACCAAAAAAAATTATTCCACAAAATGAAGTTAATTTATGCCACAAGCTTATTCTTATAAATCATTTTTAAGACGCCACATCGGCTCATCTGAAAAAGAAACAAATGAAATGTTAAAAGAGATCGGGGTTAATTCTCTTGAGCAATTAATTGATGAAACTATCCCAACGCAAATAAAATTAGAAAAAGAACTCAGTCTTGATAATCCGCTGACGGAGAAAGAATTTTTAGACCACATTCATTCCATCGCTCAAAAAAATAGAATTGCGAAATCATATATCGGGATGGGTTATTATCCTACAATCACTCCTGCAGTTATTCAAAGAAATATTTTAGAGAATCCGGGTTGGTACACCCAATACACACCATACCAAGCAGAAATTTCTCAAGGGCGATTAGAAGCGCTTCTGAATTTTCAAACGATGGTGAGCGATTTAACGGGACTTCCAATAGCAAATGCATCGCTGCTTGATGAAGCAACCGCAGCGGCAGAAGCAATGTTGATGTTCTTTCATTCGGGGAATAATTCTGCAAAGAACAAATTTTTCGTTGATGAAAAAGTTTTTCCTCAAACACTTGATGTTTTAATAAATAGAGCCAATCCTAATGGAATAGAAATTATAGTTGGTGATTATAAAAAAATAAATTTGGATGAAACATATTTCGGCGCTTTACTTCAATATCCAAACAGTGACGGTGCAGTTATTACTTATGAAAGTTTTATAAGAGATGCTCATCAAAAAAATATTAAAATGGTTGTTGCTGCAGATCTTTTGAGCCTGGCATTGTTAAAAGCTCCGGGTGAATTTGGAGCTGACGTTGCGGTTGGAACAACACAACGTTTTGGAGTCCCGATGGGATTTGGCGGACCAAGCGCCGCTTATTTTGCAGCGAAAGAAGATTATAAAAGAATTCTTCCGGGAAGGATTATTGGCGTTTCAGTTGATGCCGATGGAAATCCTGCTTTACGCATGGCATTGCAAACACGCGAACAGCACATTAGAAGAGAAAAGGCAACTAGTAATATCTGCACGTCTCAAGTCCTCCTTGCCGTGATGGCTGGAATGTATGCAGTCTATCATGGAGCGGTAGGTTTACGTAATATAGCTGAAACAATACACGTTTTAACGGCTAAACTTGAATCTTCTTTACAAGAACTAGGCTTTACGCAAACAAACAAATATTTCTTCGACACTCTTTCAATTAATGTGAATGATGAAAAAACTGTTTCGAAAATTAAGTTACTTGCAGAAAGTAAACTTGCTAACTTCCTTTATTCTGATAAAAACACAATCGGAATTAGTTTAAGCGAAGTGACAACTGAAAAAGACGTTCAAGAAATTATGGAAATATTTGCTGAAGCTGTTGGAAAGCAAAGTAGTGTTTCTTCTCAAATTTCACTAACGAAATATCCAACAGAGTTGGAAAGAACCTCTTCCTATTTGCAGCATCCGGTATTCAATTCGTTTCACTCCGAAACAGAGTTAATGCGTTATGCAAAGCGGTTAGAGAATAAAGATATTTCTTTAACTTACGGAATGATCCCACTTGGCTCGTGCACTATGAAGCTGAACGCGGCTTCAGAGATGCTTGGAATTACTCAACCCGGATTTGCAAACATTCATCCATTTGCACCACAATCGCAAACTGAAGGTTATCAACTTGTGATATCGGAATTAGAAAAAGCGTTGGCTGAAATTACCGGTTTCGCGGGAACATCGCTTCAACCAAATTCCGGTGCACAGGGGGAGTATTCCGGCTTGATGGTTATCCGACAATATTTTATAGATAAGAATGAGGGGCACAGAAATGTTGCGCTTATTCCTTCGTCCGCGCATGGAACAAATCCAGCAAGCGCAGTAATGGCTGGGATGAAAGTGGTAGTTGTGGCTTGTGATGAAAAAGGTAATGTTGATGTCGAAGACTTGAAGAAAAAAGCAGAAGAATATAAAAATAAATTAGCCGCGTTGATGATCACCTATCCTTCTACACACGGGGTTTTTGAAGTGAGGATAAAAGAAATTTGTGAGATCATTCATGCAAACGGCGGACAAGTTTATATGGATGGTGCAAACATGAATGCGCAAGTCGGATTAACGAGTCCGAAAAATATTGGTGCTGATGTTTGCCATTTGAATTTGCATAAAACTTTTGCTATCCCTCACGGAGGCGGCGGTCCCGGTGTTGGACCAATTTGTGTAGCAAAACATTTAGTCCCGTTTTTACCAAAACATTCTGTTGTTCCTGTTGGTGGAGAAAAGGGAATTCATGCGGTATCAGCTTCTCCTTACGGTAGCGCAAACGTTTTAATTATCTCTTATGGATATATTAAAATGTTGGGAGCTGAAGGATTGAAAGCATCAACAGAATTTGCAATCTTGAATGCGAATTACATTGCCGCAAAATTAAAACCGTATTACAAAATTCTTTACACAGGTGAAAAGGGGAGAGTAGCGCACGAAATGATCTTTGATATGAGAGATTTTAAGCGGACTGCAAACATTGAGGTAGAAGACCTTGCAAAACGATTAATGGATTACGGTTTTCACGCGCCGACAATTTCTTTCCCGGTTCACGGAACAATGATGATTGAACCGACGGAAAGCGAATCGAAAAAAGAATTGGACCGCTTTTGTGAAGCGATGATCCTTATTAAAAAAGAAATGGACGCAATTGAAAACGGTTCTGCAGATAAAGAAGATAACGTAATTAAAAATGCACCGCACACCATGCATGCGGTAAGCGTAACTGAATGGAAGCATAAATACTCCCGTGAGGAGGCGGCATTTCCATCAAAATGGGTAAAGCAATTTAAGTTTTGGCCGAGTACAGCAAAAGTAAATAATGCTTTCGGCGATAGAAATTTGATTTGCAGTTGTCCACCTGTGGAAGAATACAAGTAGGAAGTAGAAAGTAAGAAGGTAATTTTTTATTTGTTGGAGTTGGATGTTAGAAATATGGAGAATTGAGAGTAGTCCGCAAAAGCAGGCGGCGCTTTCTGTAGTTGTAATTCTAATAGGTTTAGTGTTAGCATATGGTTTTCGCAATTTTGATGCATCCGGCATGACGAATAGTTTAGCCGGATTTTTATTAGGAATACTTTTATTGATCATTGGTATTCCCGGTTTAGTAACCGGCGGCAAAGAGACGATAACTATTGACCAAAGATCGCACACTATTTTAATAGAGAATAAAAACCGTTTCAGAAAAAAACAAAAATGGATTGCATTCCATGAAATTGAAGGGGCAAGTGTAACAAAAATTGGGAGCAGTTCCAGCCGAACATTTACCTATTATATTTTATTAAAATTGAAATCGGGAAAATCCTTTCCTCTTTTTTACCCCGCATACTATGACGGTAGGTGGAGCAGGGAAGTTGCTGAAAGCAGACTTGAGAGACTAAAGGGATACTTGTACAAACGATAAGTTTTCTCCATAACACCAATTCTTTTCTTCCCAATATTTTCCGATTTTGCACTATGCAAAGTGAAGAAATAATTATTACACCGATCGGGTATGTCCGCTCCGAACAAGTTTACCGGTACGAAACTCCACGGCAGGGAGTTTTAGCTAAGGGTAATATCTCCGTCATCGAACTTCTTCCAAATAAAAATTTTGAACAAGCGGTAAAAAATCTAAACGGCTTTGATAGAATTTGGGTTTTATATCAGTTTCATTTAAATGCCAACCCGCCTAACGGCAGAGCAAGTTGGAAACCACTTGTTACTCCGCCGCGGCACACACGAGAAAAGATTGGAGTGTTTGCCACGCGCGCTCCATACAGACCAAATCAGATTGGGATGAGCTGCGTAAAGCTTGAGAAGGTTGAAGGATTAAAAATTATTATTTCGGAATCAGATATTCTTGACGGCTCACCTGTAATTGACATAAAACCATATCTCCCTTATTCCGATTCCTTTCCAAACGCGGCTACCGGTTGGGTAAAAAGCGGATTGGAAAATATTTATGAAGTATCGTTTTCTAAAAAAGCAACGATGCAAACCGATTGGTTAAAGAGTAATTCGAAAATCAATTTGTTAAATTTTGCCCGGCTTCAATTAGAATTTAATCCTACCGATTCATCACGCAAGCGCATTGTTCAACTTGAAAGCAGAACAAAAGACAAATATGTTTTAGCCTACCGAACGTGGAGAATTCATTACGCAGTGAACGAAGACAACAAAAAAGTATTGGTCAAAGAAATTCGTTCGGGATATACAAAAGAAGAAATGGTTATCTTTGATGTAGACAAATATGGAGATAAACCTCTTCACAAATTGTTTAACGATGAATTTAATCTTCAATAGATATGGAATTAAATGATGGATCTTAGGCATAAACTTTTATTACCACTTGTTAGCTGGTGCGCTTTTCAATTCTTTCCTTTATTAGTTTACGCGCAGCCGTGGATTGAGGATAACCACATTTTCAATCCAACCGGAATACCATCCTTATCATTTGCACAACCCCGTTTTTATGATCTGGACGGCGACAGTGATCTTGATATGATCTTAGGAAGTACCGTGCAAGCTCCAATTTATTTTAAGAATATGGGAAGTAAGACAATACCAAAATTTGTGGTAGACAATTCGCTCTTTGCAAATGTTACTTCATTAAATGCAGAGATGGGTGTTTGTGTTGATATTGATGCCGATGGCGATCTTGATTTTGTTACCGGCGGCTATACAGGACTTCATCTTTACGAGAATGTTGGTAGCCACACACAACCCGATTTTATGGAAACTACAAATATTTTTGCGCAACTTAGTGTGGGAGAAAATCCGATTCCAACTTTAGCAGATATGGATAACGACGGCGATTTTGATTTAGCAGTTGGATTAAGCGAAGATGGGGGTGTGAAGTATTATAAAAATTCGGGAACAACTTCTGTCCCAGAGTTTTTGGAAAATAATTCCGTTAAATGGTTTGATGTTGGACTGTATGCCTATCCCTACTTTTGCGATTTGGACAAAGACGGCGATACCGATCTGCTTGTGGGAAGAGATGGGTTCGGAATAAAATATTACGAAAATATCGGAGATTCACTCACCTATAATTGGAGTGATAAAAGTTCCTTGTTCCAAACTTTAGGAACGACAACGTACTGGAATTCCGGCGCATTGGTTGATCTTTCCGGAGATGGTAAAATTGATTTTGTTTTCGGCACAGCTTCGGGACAAATTTTTTATTACGGAAATAGCGGGACAAATACGGCACCAACATGGAAAGAAAACACAACGATTTTTGGCGGAACGATTGATATCGGCGGTGCGAGTTCTCCCGTACTATACGATTATGACGCAGATGGTGATCTTGATCTGTTCACCGGAACACAGTTGGGGAACATAAAATATTTTGAAAATGTGGGAACAAAATCTAATCCGGCCTGGAAAGAGAATTCCACATTTTTAGTAAATGTAAAACATTCAATTTATTCTGCGGCAGCAGTTGGTGATTTGAACAACGACGGAAAACCCGATTTGATCGCCGGAGATTTTACCGGTAAGCTCTATCTCCACTTACAAACTTCAACAGGTTTTCTTGCAGTAACCACATCGATGAGCATTGTAGTTGACGGTTTTGCAGTTCCCCGGTTACTGGACTTTGATGATGACGGTGATCTTGATCTAATTGTTGGAAGAGATAATGGAACAATTTCTTTTTATGAAAATATTGGGACAAAAGACGCTGCCGATTGGCTAGAAGTCCCAAACTTCTTCGGAGGTATCGATGTTGGGAGTGACGCGGTTCAATCGCTTGTAGATTATGACAAAGATGGTGATTACGATTTAGTCATTGGAAATATTTCCGGTGATGTAAGATTTTTCCGTAATAATACATTTGATTGGAGTGAAGATACTTCGGTTATAAGCGGAATTTCTACCGGACAAAATGCTTCTCCGGCTTGCGCTGATCTTGATAATGACGGCGATTATGATATTGTTCTCGGAAATTATGAAGGAACATTTAGTTATTATAAAAATCAAAATGTAACTGCTGTTAAGAGAGAAGAAAATTATCCGCAGAACTTTGGGTTATCACAAAATTACCCGAATCCTTTTAATCCGACAACGACTATAAAATATCAAATCCCTGCAGAAGCGTTTGTGACTTTAAAAGTTTTTGATCTTCTTGGAAATGAAGTTGCAACACTTGTAAACGAAGAAAAACCAGCTGGCGAATTTACAATTGAATTAGGATCCGCCGGTGGCGGAAGGAATTACGAATTAGGAAGCGGGATTTACTTCTACCAATTGCGGGCGGGGGATTTTATTGCTACGAAGAAATTCATTCTATTGAAATAGTGCAATTATAAATCCGACGTGATTATTAGTAAAGTCGATTCTTCCGAGTCGGCTTTTTTTATTAATTTTGTACCGCTTCGAATCACCATAAAAAAATATATAATGAAAGAGATGAACCTTGGAACTTACTTGTAAAATATTAAAAGAATCAAAAACCGTAGCTGTTGTTGGAATATCCGACAAAATTGAACGTGACAGCGGAAGAATTGCAGAACTGTTAAAAAGAAGAGGGTATAACGTTGTTGGGGTTCATCCAAAGTTAAAGGAAGTTTTTGATATTCCGGTTTATGCTTCACTAAAAGATATTCCACATAAAATAGATTTAGTAGACGTATTTCTAAGTTCAGATAAAGTCCCGATGATTATGGAAGACGTGTTGGCAATAAAACCAAAATTTCTTTGGTTCCAGCTTGGGGTAATAAACCATGAAGCTGCATCGCTAGCCGAGCAAAATGGAATTCCCACTGTACAAAATCGGTGTGTGGCAATTGAGTTGAACTTATGTTAATTAGGAATTGGGATCCGCCAAAGGCGGAAGGAATTAGGGATGTTAGCGTATTAATTGTTTTAATAGTGGCGTTAATTTCAATTGAATTATCAAGTCAACCCAAAACTTCTAAACCCGATTATTCGTTCAGCCCTTTTAGAGTTGATTCAATAGCTATAAAGGGGAATGATATAACGGAGCCGGAGATCATTTTAACTGAATTAACTTTCTCGGTGGGGGATGTTGTTGATTCAACAAAACTGAGATTTAACCGAGAACGTATTTACAGTTTGGGAATATTTACAAACGTTAAACTTTATCCCGAATCGAATCATGATAAAACAACACTTATCATAGAAGTCAATGAAAGCTGGTACATCTGGCCTATACCATTTTTGGCTCTTCGAGACCGTGATTGGAAAAAAGCTACTTATGGCCTTGATGTACTAATCATGAATTTTAGGGGGAGAAATGAAAAACTGCGAACTTCATTCAGTATCGGTTACGACCCTTCATTTGTTTTGCAATACACTAAACCATATTGGTTCAGAAAAGAAGCAATTTATTTTGACGCCTATTTTGTTTATGTAAACCAAAACAATAAAAGTTTGTATGCTGAATATTTATATGGTGATAAATTTAAGCAGAAATTTATTTCAGGAAGCATTGCTGTTGGTAAGCGTTTTAACCTTTTTAATAAAGCTGATGTTTACGGCGGATTCTCTTATGTTGAATCTCCAAAGTATATTTCAAGAATCAACGCTTCAACTACAAGAATTGACAGGCTTCCATTTTTAGGTTTGCGCTATTATTACGATTCCCGCGATCTTGCTCAGTTCCCAACCGAAGGAATATTCTTCAACACCGATATTTTGAAAAAAGGGTTTGGCAGTGATGGAATTGATTACAACATTATTTCTGCTGATTTTCGAGAATACAGAACCATTTATAAAAGTCTTTCTTCCAAATGGAGATTTACAACTCGGCAGACATTTGGGAAGCTAATTCCATTTTACGATTACAGTTTTCTCGGATACAGTGAGAGAGTTCGCGGACATTTTACGCATCGTTCGGAAGGGAACAATCTTTATCTTTCACAACTCGAATTTAAATATCCGGTGCTGAAAGAAATTAATATTCACATAGAGCTACCGTTTATCCCCGAAGCGCTTTTAACTTACCGTGTTGAAATGTTTGCGCAAGTATTTGCCGATGCCGGAATTACGCAGATAAATGGGAAGTCTATCAATTTATCTCGCGGATTTTCGGGCTATGGCTTTGGTTTAACAACGCTTGTGCTTCCATACAATATTGCGCGATTGGAATTTGCACGCAACGAATTAGGAAAAACAGAAATAGTATTTGACCTTGGCATATCTTTCTAACATAGAACTCTATTTTTCACCGCAAGAAACTTTTAACGGGAATTCCGTTAAAGTTAACGGAGAAGAATTTCAACATCTAAGCCGCGTTATGCGCCACAAGATTGACGACGAAATTTTTATAACCAACGGCTGTGGGAAGATTTTTACTTGTAAAATTTCTTCAATCGAAAAGAGTTATCTTAATGCAGAAATTCTTTCTTATGAATCATACCAGAATAATTTAAAGAATATTTTTTTCTGCCTTCCAAAATTGAAAAGTCCGGAACGATTTGAATTTGCACTAGAAAAATGTGTTGAGTTGGGAATAACAAACTTCATCATTTTTGAATCGATGAGAACGGTTGCAAAAACGAATAAAGTTGAGCGTTGGGAAAAGATTTTACTTGCCGCGATGAAACAGTCACTCCGCAGTTATTTGCCGAAGATAATTTCGGTTACCGGTTTCAAAAATATTTTGGAATTAAATGGAATCAAAATTCTCTTTGAACAAAACGCAGAAAAGAAATTAAGCCAATTGAAATTGTCGGGAGATGAAAGTTACTATTTTATTTTTGGACCTGAAGGAGGACTTGACGCAAAAGAAATTGAGTTAGCCGGAACAGAAAACTTTTTTCAACTTACAGAAAACCGGTTAAGATCAGAAACTGCCGTTGTGTATACAGCTACTCAAATCAGCTCAACATTATTATGAACGAGCAGCCACCGGAATCGATAGAAGAAAATGATCTCTCAATCCCTCTTTGGAAAGCCAATATTTATAGTCTCCCGATTGTAATTATTTCTTTGTTATTAACCGTTTATCCTTACTCATTTTTATGGGGAACGACAAGTATTTATTCTGAATTTACCTCAACTTCAAATTTTCTGCTTCTCATTTTAATTTTTGTTATCGGTTTAGTTTTGCACGAACTCATTCATGCAATCTCGTGGGTTGCATTTGCGAAAATCCCATTCAGTAAAATCAAATTCGGATTTAACGTAAGATCACTTTCATCTTATGCTCATTGCGGTGAAGTGGTTACCGCAAAGGTGTACAGAAATGCATTACTCACTCCGGGAATTATTTTAGGATTCATCCCAATTATCATTTCATTTATTTCCGGAAGTGTTTGGTCTTTTGTAACTGGATTACTTTTTACGGTTACTGCATGTGGAGATTTTTTAATTTTCTGGCTGATAAGAAAAGTGAAGAATGATCAATTGGTGGCTGATCATCCGGAGAGAGCGGGGTGTAAGGTGATAGTAAAATCTGGATATTAAAACCTTCGAGGTCTAAGGATTAAATTTAGTATAGAGACCTCGAAGGTTGTGCTTATACTTATAAACTCACTTCATCAAAATAAATTTCTTTGTTTGCACAAAACTACCTGCGCGAAGTTGGTAGAAATATACTCCGCTCGATAGTTGTCGATTGTTAGTTGTTTCGTTCGTGTTGAAAGAAACTTCATAGTTACCTGGATGTTTTTCTTCATTCACCAATGTTGCAATTTCATTTCCAAGCACATCATAAACTTTCAGTGTTACATTCTGATTATTTACTACAGAGTACTGAATTTGTGTTACCGGATTAAATGGATTTGGATAATTTTGTGATAACTCAAATTTCGCGGGAATTCCAAAAACAACTTCAATTTCTTTTGAGTAAATCACCGAACCGTCAAAATCACTCTGTCCTAAACGGTAGTGATAAATATCTACTTGCTTTATCGTACAATCATCAAACATGTACTCGCTGAATTCTGAAGTAGTCCCTCTCCCAACCACAAAAGCTATCGTCTTCCAATCATTTTCATCCAAAGTTTTACGTTGAATACCCCATCCTTTATTATTTATTTCTGTTGCTGTATTCCATCGCAATTGAATTGCTTTGTTATTAATCGAACCTGAAAATGAAACTAAATCTACTGGGACTTCATCCGATTTTTTAAAAACCGCTATTCCACTACTAGTACAAATCCACTTATTCCCTAGGCTATCTATTGATATTGAATTAATAAAGTTGGACGGCAACCCTGAATTTGATGTGTTATATACTGTCCAGTTAATATCATCAAATTTTGCGAGTCCGCCAATATCACTTCCGATCCACTTATTCCTTGAACGGTCAATAGCTAGTGCTCCAACATAAGTAGCGGGTAAACCGGAATTTGATGTATTAAAAAATGTCCAGGTTTTATCATCAAATTTTGTTAATCCTCCATGAACTCCTATCCACTTATTTCCCAAACCGTCTATTGTTATTGTTCTGACGACTTGGTCTGGTAAATTTGTATTTGAAGTATCATAAACTGTCCAATTAATACCGTTAAATTTTGCTAAACCTTTACCTGTTCCAATCCACTTATTTCCTGAATCGTCAATCGCCAATGACCAAATATGGGAATCGGGTAAACCAGAATTCGATGTGTTATAAATGGTCCATGTTGTACCCTCAAATTTTGCTAATCCAATATCTGTACCGATCCACTTACTTTCTGAACTGTCTATCACTATTGATCCGACATAGTTATTACATAAGCCAGAATTTGAGGTGTTATAGATTGTCCATGATGTTCCGTCAAATTTGGAAAGTCCATAATCTGTTCCAATCCACTTATTTCCTGATCTATCTATTGCAATCGACTTAATATTATTGCTAGGTAATTCTGAATTTGAAGTAGTAAAAAGTGTCCAAGTTGTCCCATCAAATTTAGATATCCCTTTATCAGTCCCAATCCACTTACTTCCAGAACTATCTATTACTAATAATTTTACAAAGTTGCTAGCTAATCCCGAATTGGAAATAACATAAATCGTCCATTTAATATCGTCAAATTTAGCAAGCCCTCCCTCGTTTAGGGTTCCAATCCATTTATTCCCTTCTCCGTCAATAGCTATTGTCTTTGTATAATTTTCATTTAAATCTGAATTTGAAGTAGTATAAAGCGTCCAGTTTGTCCCATCAAATTTGGAAATCCCTTTATCAGTTCCTATCCATTTATTTCCTGAACTGTCTATTGCTATTGATCTGATGGAATTATCTGATAAGCCAGAATTTGAAGTTGTGTAGATTGTCCATACCTTTCCGTCAAATTTGGCCAGTCCAGCACTTGTTCCAAACCATTTATTCCCAAATCTGTCAATTACTATTGATCGAATGCTATTACTAGGTAATTCTGAATTTAGTGTATTGTATACCGTCCAAATGCTGTCATTTAATTGAGCAATCCCATTCAGTGTTCCAAACCATTTACTTCCTGAACTGTCTACTGCTATTGCCATTACAATACTATCAGGCAAACCAGAATTGAATCTATCAAAAACATACCAATGAGTTCCATCAAACTCTGTTAATCCTCGATATGCAGCTCCGATCCACTTATTTCCTGACTTGTCAATTGCAATTGATCTAATATAATTACTAGGCAACTCTGAATTTAAAGTACTATAAACTGTCCAGTTACTTCCATCAAATTTGGCAAGACCTCTTGACTGTGTGCCTATCCATATATTCCCTAAATCATCTAAAGTCATCGCCATAACATAGTTCTGTGGTAATCCCGAATTTCCCATATTAAAAAAAAATTTTTCCCCTGTTGTTTTGTTAAGTTTAACCAAACCACCATTTGTTCCAGCCCAAACATATTCTCCTTGGAGTACCATTGAATAAACACTCTGTCCATAAGTATAATTTATCCACTCCGGATTTTGAGCATAATTAGAATGCGACAGAAGAATAAAGAAAAATAAAATATATGATTTCCCCATTTTTGAACTCCCATAAATTTTTGAATAATAAAAATAGTATTTGTAAAAAATTCTCTGTAGTGATTTAATATTATAATTAACTCATCTCAATAAACTTTTTTATCAATCTTTCAAAATTTCCTTTTACGCGGTTGGCAGTTATGGTCACTTCTTCGTGTGAAAGTTTTTCTTCGGAAATTCCGGCGGCAAAATTTGTAATGCAGGAAATCCCGGCACATTTCATTCCTTTCCCTACAGCGTAAACCGCTTCATGTACAGTAGACATGCCTACTGCATCGTTTCCAAATCGGTGCATCATTTCAATCTCCGCCGGTGTTTCGTATGAGGGACCTTTGGAATACCAATACGAACCTTCCTTAAGAGAAATTTTTTCTTCAAGAGCCGCATTCTTGATAGTCTCATTTAATTGTTTTGAAGGGCAGTCTAAAAATGCATTCTTCGCATCAAAGTTGGAAATGCCCATCACTTCTGCTAATTCTTTCTTAAGAAAAAGGGAATTGAAAGAAGTGAGTAACATTAAATCTCCGGGATAAAAATTACGGTTGATTCCTCCGGCGGCATTGGTTAACAAAATATTTTTACATCCCAGTTCGCCGCAAAGATGAACGGGGAGGAGGCATTGATAAAGATCGTACCCTTCATAAAAATGAATTCTTCCCTGGAATAAGATTAATTTCTTTCCAGCATATTCAGCAAAATGAATTTTCCCTTGATGCCCAGCGACAGTTGAAGCGGGATAATTTGGCAGATCAAAAGTTGCAACAGAAACTTTTAAATCAAGTGAAGAAGCAAAATCTCCTAGACCGCTGCCGAGAATTATCGCCATCTCGGGTTGAAAAGGTGCGATCTTTTTTAAAGTGGAAACCGTATCAGCAAAAATGGAGTTGAGATTGATCATAATAAATTCTACTTCAATAATATTCCGGCTAACGTTGCTGTCATTAATGTAGAAAGTGTTCCACCGAGAACTGCACGCAAACCCAAAGCAGCAATATCTTTTTTCCGTTCGGGAGCTAAAGGACTAATTCCGCCGATCTGAATTGCGATAGAAGAAAAATTTGCGAATCCGCACAACGCATACGTTGCCATGATCAGTCCTTTTTCAGACATTGCATGGGCTTTAATAAGTGTAGTTAAATCTAGGTATGCAACAAATTCATTTAAAACAACTTTTGTCCCGATCAAACTGCCGAAGTTTAATGCGTCCTGCCACGGAACACCTATTCCATAAGCGAGATATTGAAGCAGCAATCCGAAAATAAGTTGCAGCGAGAGGGGTTTACCGAAATTTGTTTTTAGCATTTGATTAACGCCAACAACATCTCCCAGACTTGTTAAAATAAAATTGAACATCGCAATCAACGCAATAAACGCAAGCAGCATTCCAGCTACATTCAGCGCAAGTTGTAAACCATCTGAGGCTCCAGTGGCAGCAGCTTCTACAATATTTGAAGCGTTTTTATCAACTTTTAATCTAACGGTTCCTTTTGTTACGGGGTCATCGACTTCAGGATAAAGAATTTTTGCAACAACAAGTGAGGCAGGAGCCGCCATACAGCTTGCAGCTAATAGCTGAACTGCGAATCGAAGTTGAGCCTGGTAAAGAGGAATGTTATTAGCTTCTGCAAAAGAGTGTCCAAGCGTTTGAATATATCCTGCCATCACTCCACCAGCTATCGTCGCCATTCCTCCGATCATAATTGTGAGTAATTCAGAGTTAGTCATCTTTGCGATGTAAGGGCGGATCAATAAAGGGGCTTCTGTTTGTCCGACAAAAATATTTGCTGTGTTTGAAAGCGATTCCGCACCACTTGTTCCCAATAACTTTGCCATTACCCATGCCATTCCTTTTACTACCATCTGCAAAATACCTAGATAATAAAGAACTGATGTGAGCGCTGAAACGAAAATGATTGTCGGTAAAACCTGGAACGCAAAAAAGAACCCTAGTGAATCAGCACCGCCATTGATTGCAAGTTTGCCAAAAACAAATATTGCGCCTTCCATGGTAAAGCCAAGTAAAGCTACAATTGCAGAACCAAGCCAGTTAATGATATCCTTAATCCAGCCCAAGGGGAAAAACCAACTCCGTAGTGTTTCGGAATGAAGTATAAAAATAGCAAAGAGAACTTGAATTAAAATTCCCGTTACAACCAACCGCCAATTGATTTTCTTTTTGTTATTTGAAAAAAGGAAAGCGATGCCCAGCAAAAGAGCAAGTCCAAAAGTTCCGCGTACTAACGAAATTACAAAATCCATAAAGTCCTTTTCTTATTATTCTTGTGGAATGAAATGACATTTTCTACAACGCGCTTCATAAATATCTGATGCGCCTACAACAACGCGTTCAGCAGATAAAATTTTTCGTTGTGTTTTGTCAGCGGGATTTCCGCAGACAACACAGATTGCCAAAGTCTTAGTGATATATTCGGCGATGGCAAGCAATTGCGGCATCGGTTCAAACGGAATGCCGAGATAATCCTGATCTAAACCCGCAACGAGTACACGTTTTCCCTCATTCGCAAGTTGGTTACAGACATCAACAATTTCTTTTGAAAAGAACTGTGCTTCATCAATACCAATAACTTGCGCATCTTTTGACCGTTCAAGAATTTCTTGTGGAGTTTCAACAATGATTGAAGGGAGAGATTGTTCACTATGCGATACAATCTCATCGACCGAGTAGCGGGTATCTATTTTTGGTTTAAAGACGATCACGTTTTGTTTTGCGATTTTCGCCCGTCTCAATCTTCTGATTAACTCTTCGGTTTTTCCGCTGAACATACAGCCGGCTACAACTTCAATCCAGCCGGTTTCTTTCGGTAATGAATGAGGAATAAATTCGTGCATGGGGTTAAGATATTTTTGTTTTTAAGTCGGTCTCTTCAAACGCAAAAGGGAGCAGATCTTTGGTTCGAAGGACTTTAATTTCTTTTTTTTGATTTGTTAAAATGATGTCGATATCTTTACAAATATCTGAAATGATTTGTCGACAGGCACCGCATGGAGAGCAGAAATCAACCGTATCTGCGGCGATAGCAATGGCCTTAAATTTTCGTTCGCCTTCGGAAACAGCTTTGAAGATTGCGTTACGTTCCGCGCAAATGGTGAGACTGTATGAACTGCTTTCCACGTTACAACCGGTGTAGACTTTCCCATCTTTGGTTAGTAATGCCGCACCGACAAAAAAGTTTGAGTAAGTGGGCATCGCATGTTTTTTTGCTTCGATTGCTTTTTCGGCTAAGACTGTATAATCCATTTTCGCTCAACTTTGTTGTTTAAAAATAAGAAATAAATTAGTAAGTAAAGGAATCATTTCCATTTCACTTTAAAAAATTTTGCATTGAAAAAATGGAAGACAACAAAACATTCGTACATAATCTGGAAGAAGAATATTTCTCCGAATGAAAATTTGTAGCTGAATTTCTTCTGAAAGGAATAAACTAAAAAATAATCGCACAAAATTTTTGAAAGGAAAATAAATCCGGCTTCAGGATAGAAGGGAAGAAAAAAGAGTGCATCAACCGCCAGGATGTTAGCCAAATGCCAGGCACCAAGAAACATTTTATGCTGCCACAAATAGTGAAAAGAAGTTGCCGTGTGACGTCTTTTTTGAAAGAAGTAATTCGAGAAATTTCCCTGTGTGTTTGAAAATACCAAACTGTCTTTTGCATGAACAATTCCAAATTTGCATTTGCTTTTTACTGCTTCACGGATTAAAAGATCATCATCTCCTCCCATAGTTTGCAATGTGTTCGCAAATCCACCTAGTTTATTGAAAACTTCTTTTTTAATTCCCAAACTTCTTGATGCGGCTGAATAGGGGAGCTTGAACCAGGCGGAAGTTGTTGTTAACACGGTGGTTCTGAAATTTTCGAAACAAAAATAGTGATTGGAAAAAGTGTTTTTGAAATTTAACGGCGCAATCCCGAAGACTAAGTCATAGTTAAGTGAAAATTTATCTGAGAAACTCTTCAACCAATTTGTTTGTGGTGTGCAGTCCGCATCAGTTAGAAGGAGGTAGGGAAATTTTGCTTCTGCAATTCCAAGAGCTAAGGCCCCCTTTTTCGCGGGAAGTTTTTTGTTTTCTGCTTTGATTAAACGGAAATTACTAATACGTTCAGCATACGTTTGGGCTGAAATAAAAGTCCCATCGGTGGAGTTGTCGTCGACAAAAATAATTTCATATTTGTCTTCTGGGTAATCTTGAGCCTCCAATGCCAAGAATAGCGGCTGAAGATTTAGTTCTTCATTTTTTGCGGCGATAATTATAGAAATCTTCTTTTTATCGCTACAACCGTTCGAAGTTTGATTGAATGTTTTTCTCATCCCCCAAAAGGTAAGTGTGGATGTCACAAAGAAGAATGAGACAGAAGTGATGACAACTTCGAACAAAATGATCCTTTATCTTTTTTTTTATTTTTTCACACATAAAATATTGAATTCAAAGAGAAAAAAAACTAAGTTTGTTTGTAAATATTATTAACAATTTAACACAAGGGAGTTTATGCAAAATATTTATGAAAAACTTCATGAGAAGATCGGTACTTGGCGTTCTGAATTAAGTGAACTTGCCAAAGCAAATGGGGACAAAATTGTTTCCGAAGTAACCGTTGCTCAGTTACTTGGCGGTATGCGCGGTGTAAGAGGTATTATGTGTGATACTTCGAATGTTCCGCAAGATAAAGGGTTGATTATCAGGGGAAAGCCTTTAGCTGATCTGGTCGAAAAATCACCAGAAGAAGTGTTCTATTTACTTTTGACCGGTGAACTTCCGGATGCAGCAGAACTGGAAGATTTTTCACACCGATTAAAATTGCGTAAAACCATCCCTAGTTATGTTTGGGATGTTTTGAAGGCAATGCCGAAGGATACTCATCCAATGGTGATGCTTAATACTGCAATTCTTGTTTTGCAGCGCGAATCAATTTTTGCTAAAATGTACGAGAAGGGAATTAAAAAAGATGAATATTGGAAGTATACTCTTGAAGATGCTTTAAATATTGTCGCTAAACTCCCCGGACTTGCTGCTGCTGTTTATCGTTTACGTTTCAACAAAGGACCGCTGCTTCATCCAAACCCGGATCAAGACTTATCCGGCGATTTTGTTCATCTCATGGGCCTGGACTCCTCTCCACATGAATTTTACGAATTGGTAAAATTATTTTTATCAAGTCATTCCGATCATGAAGGAGGAAATGTTTCCGCTTTTACAACTTTAACCGTTAATTCTGCCTTATCGGATCTTTATTATTCGATGTCTGCCGGATTTGATGGACTTGCCGGACCATTGCATGGATTGGCAAATCAAGAAGTTGTTAAATGGATTCTGGAGACGATGAAACTTTTCGGTGGAAATCCAACCCGCGAACAAATTGCTCAATATGCTCACGAAACATTGGAATCAGGAAAAGTTATCCCAGGTTACGGACATGCAGTGCTTCGTGTAGTTGATCCTCGTTTTACCGCATTTATGAATTTCGGTAAAAAATACTGTAAAGAAGATCCGTTATTCCAAACTGTAGAACATATTTTTGAAACAGTTCCCGGAATTCTCCAAACAATTGCAAAGATTAAAGATCCCTGGCCGAATATCGACGCAATTTCCGGTTCTTTGATTTATTACTACGGAATAAAAGAATTTTCTTACTATACGGTAATTTTTGCTTTGTCTAGAGGAATCGGATTAGCTGCACAAGCGGTTGTGAACCGCGGACTCCAGTTCCCGATCGTTAGACCAAAGTCGGTTACGACCCCCTGGTTGAAAGACTTTTTGTCTAAAAACTAATCGATATACAAAAATCTCGGACTTAGTGCCGAGATTTTTTTTATATTTTTTTGAATTCACTTATTAACCCCCTATATTGTAACACAAAAACTAGATATGTCATCAAAGAAAAAAGTTAAATACATTTTCGTTACAGGCGGAGTAGTTTCTTCGCTTGGAAAAGGAATCAGCGCTTCTTCCTTAGGTCTCCTCTTAAAAATGCGCGGTTATAAAGTTACCATCCAAAAATTTGACCCCTACATCAATGTTGATCCCGGAACGATGAATCCGTTCCAACATGGTGAAGTTTATGTAACTGAAGACGGGGCAGAAACCGATCTTGATCTTGGCCATTACGAACGTTTCCTCGACGTAAACATGACCAAAGCTAACAATACCACCACAGGTCAAGTATATAATGAAGTAATTACTAAAGAACGACGAGGTGAATTCCTCGGTGCAACGGTACAAGTTATTCCTCACATCACCGATGAAATTAAAGCGAGGATGAAAAAACTTGAAGAACTTGATGAGTATGATTTTATTATAACGGAAATCGGGGGAACCGTTGGTGATATTGAAAGCTTGCCTTTTTTAGAGTCGATGCGGCAACTTATGCTTCAACTCGGAAGGAAAAATACGATTTCTCTCCACGTTACGTTGGTTCCTTATATTCCATCTGCGGGTGAGATGAAAACCAAACCGACCCAGCATAGCGTTAAAAATTTATTAGAGTTAGGAATTCAACCAGATATTTTAATTTGCCGTTCTGAGAAAAAATTGGCAAAAGAGATTCGGGATAAAATAGCTCTCTTCTGTAATGTGGAATCGCGATGTGTTATTTCGGCGTATGATTGCTCCTCTATTTATGAAGTCCCGTTAGTCTTTTACAAAGAAAAAGTCGATCAAATTGTATTAAAGCATTTAAACATTCCCGAACGGAAAATTAAAATTGACGAATGGGAAAACTTTTTTGAAAAGGTAAAAAATCCTACCAAGACCGTTGACATTGCCGTCTGCGGAAAATATATCGAGATGCAGGATGCATATAAAAGTATTATCGAGAGCTTTATCCATGCCGGTGCCGAGAATGATGCCCGTGTAAAATTGCATTGGATAAGCGCGGAAGATTTAGAAACCGAAGAAGCCAAAACACTTCTTAAAGGAATGCAAGGGATTTTAATTCCCGGTGGATTTGGTGAGCGTGGTGTTGAAGGGAAAATAAATGCGATAACTTACTCCAGAGCAAATAAAATTCCGTTCTTCGGAATATGTCTCGGCTTACAATGCGCGGTTATTGAGTATGCGCGAAACGTCTGCGGAATAACAAAAGCCCATAGTTCGGAATTCCATAAAACGCGATTCAACGTTATTGATATTATGCCCGATCAAAAAAATATAAAAAATATCGGTGGTACAATGCGTTTGGGAGCTTATCCATGTACGATTGAGAAAAACACTAAAGCCTACCAGGCTTATAAATCAGAATATATCACTGAACGTCATCGCCATCGTTATGAAGTTAATAATAAATTTAGAACAACTCTGCAGAGTAAGGGATTGGTATTTAGCGGATTGTCCCCAGACAGAGAACTTGTGGAAATGATCGAGCTGAAGGACCATCCATGGTTTGTCGGATGTCAATTTCATCCAGAGTTAAAATCCCGTGCAACAAAAGCTCATCCGCTTTTCCGTGATTTTGTTAAGGCTGCAATCACGTTTAAAGAAACTAAGGCGAAAAACTGAATTGTTAATTAACTCTCTTTGTTCCAATAGATTCGTTTTATATTTTTTTGCACTCCTTCTTTTTTCAGAAGCAGTTTTTGCTGGTGAGTTAAGTCCAAAGTCAAAACTGAATGAGGGAATTCAATCAGTTTATAATTTTGATTTTGATAAGGCGGAAGGAATTTTTTCTGCGATCTTGAAAAAAAATCCCGATGACCTCTTCGCTAATCATTTTTCTGCCACGCTTTCCTTTTGGAAATACTTCGGTTCAAATAAACAAAAATATCTGAACGATTTTTTACATCAATCCGATATTACCATTTCAAAAGCTGAAGATGAGTTATCAAATAATCCAAAAAATAAAGAAACGCTTTTCATTTTAGGCGCTGCGTACAGTTACCGCGCAATAGCATATGGTAAAGCGGAAAAATTTTTAGACATGATCTGGGCAAGTAAAAAATCCAACAGCTACCTGGAAGATGTTTTAGAAATCGATTCAACGTATTACGACGCTTATCTCGGGATCGGGCTCATTAAATTCGCATTAAGCCAGGTACCAGGTGGATTCAAGTGGGCGCTGAGTATGATCGGATTTGATGGTGATTCAGAAAAGGGATTATCTTTTCTAAAAATCTGTGCCGAAAAAGGAAACTATTCAAAAGTCGAATCAGAATATTATTTATCACAACTGTATGCCGAATATTATTTTGATTACGAAAAATCTAAAAAGCATTTAGTAAAACTGAATCAGCAATTTCCCGGCAATTTGTTGTTCGATTATTCGCTTGCTGTGATCGAAGTGAAAAGCCGGAATCTTAACGCTGCAGAAAATATTTTGCTGCAACTCGTAAAAAGAAAAAATCATGAGTTTGAACAATTACTCGCACTTTCAAAATTTCTTCTCGCCGATGTATATTTTTATGAGAACAATTTTGCAAAAGCAAAAGATTTATACATCGCTTTTTTAGGTGAGACAAAAGAGAAAAACTATTCGGGGATTGCCAATTACCGTTTAGCTATTTGTTGTGAATTTTTAGATGAACCGGCTTTCAACTATTACAAAGCGGCGCAAAAAGGGAATGAGATGCTGGATGACGATTTTTACGCCAAGAAAAAAAGTGAGATTTATTTAAGGAGAAATATTTCGGATATCGAGAAGTCACTTGTCTATACCTCAAATCTTCTTGAACAGAAAAAATACGATTCTGCGATAGATTCACTAACCGGAATGTTGAACAGAAATGGGTCGGTTTCATTACGGGGACAGATGTTTTTGCTTCTTTCTGAAGCATATTATTCCCAAAGTAATTACGATTCTTCTCTAGTTTTTGCCCAAAAAGCAATAGGGGAGAGGAGTAAAGCGGAGCAGTGGACCACTCCATTTGCCTATTATTTTGCCGCCGCCTCAAGTGTAAAGAAAAGCGATAATGAAAAAGCCAAATATTATTTTGGCAAAGCCGATGATTTTTCCGGTTTCTACTATGAGAATAAATTAAAGGGAATGTTGAAAAATCTGAGCCGATCTATAAAAAATTGACAATTTTCTCAAAGTTTGGCTTTCTTTCATTGACAATATTTCATTAAATAACTAATTTTGCCAATCAATTTTTGAAAAATGAATATCGCAGTATTTGTATCCGGTAGAGGTTCAAATTTAAAAGCAATTCTTGCCTCGGCGGAATTAAAAGAAATCTGCAAGATTTCGATGGTTTGCGGAGATAAACTTGATTGCTTAGCGTTTGAGGTAGCTAAAGAACACAACATCCCATTTTTAACAGTTAACCAAACACCGAAAAGTGGTTTTGTTACTTTTCAGGAGCTGCTAAAAATTTTTAACGAAAGTGAAATTGGATTAATAGTTCTTGCCGGATTTCTGAAACTTATGCCGGAAGAATTTGTTCGTGCTTTTCCTTATAAAATAATTAATATCCATCCGGCTCTTCTACCAAGTTTTGGCGGGAAGGGCATGTATGGTATTCGTGTTCATGAAGCAGTCTTTAATTCCTCAGCAAAAGTTTCCGGCGCTACGGTTCATTTTGTAAATGAAAATTATGACGAAGGATTGATTATAGATCAAGCTGCCGTCTCAATTGCGGATGTTGATTCAGCAACTGAAATCGCACGTCGAGTCTTGGAAATAGAACATGTTCTTTTACCGTCGGTGATTGCAAAATTCATCTTGAAAAAAATTGAAATAAATAATAATAGAGTTTACTTAACGTAAAGAGTTTGATACGATATTGAAAAAATTTACCCTCATTAGTGTTTCTGATAAAACCGGTATTGTTGAATTTGCCAAAGAATTAATAGCCCTCGATTATGAAATCCTCGGAACCGGAGGAACCGCAAAACTTCTAAAACAAAGTAACGTCCCTTGTACCGAAATAAGTGATTATACAGGGTTCCCTGAGATATTTGAAGGAAGAGTGAAAACACTTCAACCAAAAATATTCGGAGGTATTTTACAAAGAAGAAATTTGGCTGAAGATAAAAAACAAGCTGAAGATAACGGCATTCTGCCCATAGATATTGTTTGTGTTAATCTTTATCCTTTTGAAAAAGTTGCAAAAAATCCTGATGCTACGGAAGAAGAATTAATCGAAAATATTGACATTGGCGGACCAAGTCTTATTCGCGCAGCTGCTAAAAATCATAAATTTGTTTCGGTACTTACCGCTGCTTCACAGTATGAAAATTTCTTAACCGAATTGAAAGCTGGATCAGTTTCGGAAGAAACAAGAAAACGTTTAGCTGTTTCAGCATATTCACATACGGCAAAGTATGATACCTTCATTTCCAACACACTTGAGAACCGTTTTAAAATTGAATCTTCAGATTTGAGATTACATCTGCCGAAAACAAAAACGCTTCGTTACGGAGAAAATCCTCACCAACAAGCAGCACTCTACGGAAATTTCTTTGATTATTTTGAAATTATGCACGGTAAAGAACTTTCGTACAATAACATTTTAGATATTACAGCTGCAGTTGAATTACTCGAAGAACTTGATGAAAATTCGTGTGTAATTGTTAAACACAATAATCCATCCGGCGCAGCTACTGCAACTAAGTTAATGGACGCTTACCAAAACGCTTTGCGTTGCGATCCGGTTGCTGCGTTTGGCGGGATCGTTGCTCTTAACCAAAAAGTTGATGCTGAACTAGCGTTAAAACTAAATGAAATATTTTTAGAAGTGGTTATCGCTCCCGATTTTACTGAAGATGCCATTCCACTTTTGTTTAAGAAAAAAGACCGGAGAATCTTAAAACAGACAAAAAGAATTTCTGAAGAAGGAAACGCAATAAAAACAGTTCCCGGTGGTGTATTGGTTCAGAATAAAGATTATCTTTCGGATGATTTTTCAAATTTAAAAACGGTTACAGGCAATACTCCGGACAAAAATCAATTAGAAGATTTAAAATTTGCCTGGGCTGTTGCTAAAAATGCAAAATCGAACGCGATCATTTTTGCAAAAGATAAAATGACACTTGGAATCGGTGCCGGACAAGTTTCGCGCATTGATGCTATAAAAGTTGCCGTTATGAAAGCGGCAGAATTCGGTCTTCCACTTGAGAATGCCGTGGTTGCTTCGGACGCATTTTTCCCGTTCGCAGATAATATTGAAGAAATTGTTAAGTACGGAATTACCTCGGTTATTCAACCCGGTGGTTCTGTTCGTGATGAAGAAGTTATAAACGCCGCTAATAAATATTCGCTATCAATGGTATTTACCGGTAAACGGCACTTTAAACATTAAGAGGTTTTATGGGAATTTTAGATCTATTTGGTGCAGACATTGCGATGGATTTGGGCACGGCAAACACGCTGATCCATGTGAAAGGAAAAGGGATTGTTCTCAACGAACCATCGATTGTTGCCTTTGATCGAAACACAAAAAAAATTATTGCTCTCGGGAACAAAGCGAAAGAAATGCAAGGGAAGGAACACAAAGGCATTCGTGTAACCCGACCTATGCGAGACGGAGTTATTGCGGATTTTGAAATTGCCGAAGGAATGATCCGCGCTTTTATTCGCCAGGTAAGTTCAAGTTTTATGAACGCAAGAAGAATTGTTATTGCGGTTCCAAGTGGAATAACAGAAGTTGAAAAAAGAGCTGTTCGTGATAGCGCTGAACACGCCGGGGCTAAAGAAGTACATTTAATCGCTGAGCCAATGTCGGCTGCAATTGGAATCGGAATTGATGTTGATGCACCGATTGGAAGTATGATCATCGACATTGGTGGCGGAACGACTGAAATTGCCGTTATCGCACTTTCCGGAATTGTGAATGAAGAATCCATCCGAATTGCCGGTGATGAAATGAACAATGCGATAATGCAGTTCTTCAAAAAAAATCACAACATTTTGATTGGTGAAAAAACTGCGGAAGCAATAAAATGTGAAGTTGGTTCAGCTATGCCTTTAAAAGAAGAACTCACAATTCAAGTAAAAGGAAGAGACCTTGTTGGAGGTATTCCCAAAACCACAGAAGTTTCTTCGGTTGAAATTCGTGAAGCTTTAACTGAAGCAGTTGTCCAAATTGTTGATGCGACAAAACTTTCGTTAGAAAGAACTCCGCCCGAACTCTCCGCTGATATTTTAGACAGAGGAGTAATGTTAACTGGTGGGGGTGCATTATTAAAAGGATTGGACGAACGAATAAGAATGGAAACAAATCTTCCTGTACATGTTGCTGAAGACCCGCTTACAGCTGTCGCCCGTGGAGCCGGCAAAGTAATTGAAAATTTAAATCATTATTCAAGAGTACTAATTCGGAATAGAAGATATTAAGCGTGCGCCTTATTAAAAATATTTGGAATCAGTTCAAAGAATATCTCGTTTTAGTTTTTCTTTTGCTCATCAGTGTTCTCTTTATTTCGCGCAGTGACCATCCTTCCGTAAAAAATTTAAAAACCACAACGTTTGGAACGTTTGCATTTATTACATCTTTTTTTGGTGATATTCTTCCCTCAACCGGATTAAAAAGTGAGAATGCAAAATTACGCGAGCAAAATGCCAAATTAATGCTGGAAGTCAACAGACTTCGTGAATATGGAATTGAAAACGTTGAGTTGAAAAGTTTGCTTTCAATGAAGGATACGATTTCATATCAACTCATTCCGGCAAAAGTTATTGCAAAATCATTTTCCACAGATCAAACTACCTTTACCTTAAACAAGGGAAAAGAAGAAGGTATTAAAGTTGGAATGGCGGTCATTACCGGTGAAGGATTAGTCGGCATTGTTGAAAGAAGTTCCGATGATTTTTCTCTTGTAAGAACATTGAAACATTTAAATTTTAGGGTTGTTGTTAAAGACCAGCGCAGTCGGTTCCAGGGGATTTTACATTGGACAGGGAGCCAGCTCATTATTTCGAATCTTCCAAAAACTTCTGAAATAAAGTTAGGTGATAGAATAATTACCTCAGAATTAAGCTCATTCATTGGGCAGCCTTTTCCTATCGGGATAGTAAAAAAAATAATTAATCCTGATGAAGGATATTTTAACAATGTGCTTATCAAACCTTTTGTTGAGATAGAAAAGGTAGAAAATATTTTTGTAGTTGCTCTCATTCCTCACAAAATAAAAAATTCTGTTGAACTTAATTATTACAACAGCGAGAAGTGATGAAATTCGAAAAAATTCTCCCGGTTATTTATTTTATCCCCGTGTTGTTGATACAAGTGCTGATAGTTCCTTATCTTGAGCTAAACGGAATTGTGCCTGATCTTATTTTAATTTTGGTTGTCTTTTATACTTTAAAATACGGACAATTATATGGAATCATATTAGGTTTTATTCTTGGCGGAATTACAGATTTTTCGACGGGAAGTATCCTCGGAAGTTCGATGTTTACAAAAACACTTTCGGCATTTATTGCTGGTTATTTTTCAAATGAAAATCAAACCTCGAGTATTTTTAAGTCTCCGCTTTTTCTTGGAATTGTATTCCTCTCAAGCCTTGTAAATGCAATTGCCTATTCACTCATCGTAAATTTCGATATCAGTCTAAATATCTTTACACTGATTTTTGATGAAGGATTTCTTCCCGCCGTTTATACCACGATCATCGCAAGTATCGTTATGATCTTTTCACCGAAGAGGAGCTACATATAATGTCCGCGCAAATTTCTTTCTTCGGTAGGAAGAGGATTTTTTACGGAATTATCATCGCGGTTGTTTCGGTTTATATTTTCAAGCTTTTTCAAATGCAAATTTTAGCTCATGAACAGTTTGATGCCAAGGCTTCGGACAATTCAATAAAAGCTATTGAACAGATTGCATTGCGTGGAGTTTTCTATGATCGTAATATGAAATTACTTGTAGAAAATACTCCGGCGTACACAGTCCGCATTACTCCCGCTGAATATGACACTTCGTGGAATAAAAAAATTGAAACGATTCTAGATCTCGAGAATGGATTTATTACCAACATGCTTTTTATAAATAGAATCTACTCGAAATTCATTCCGCTGCGTGTTAAAAGAGGTGCAGATTTTTCGGCTATCGCCTGGATAGAAGAAAACAAAGAACATCTTTCAGGTGTTGACTATGTAATCGAAATGCAGAGAGGTTATCCTTATGGAGTAATGGGTTCGCATGTCTTCGGTTATTCAAAAGAAATTTCTCCGGCTCAGTTAAAAAAAGAAGAAGAGTATTATCAGCCTGGCGATTTGATCGGTTCTATCGGGCTTGAAAAAAAATATGAAAAAGATTTGCGCGGTGAGAAAGGTTATAATTACATTTTAGTTGATTCAAGACGCCGTGAAGTTGGCAAGTATAAAGAAGGAAGAAATGATATAGCTTCGCAGAAAGGGAAAGATTTAGTCCTTTCGATTGACGGTGAATTGCAAAAAATTGCTGAGGAAGAATTGGCTGGCAGGGCTGGTGCAGTTGCGGCAATAGAGCCTGGAACCGGGGAAGTGATGGTATTGGCGAGTTCCCCTCAATTTGACTTGAATCAGTTTTCATACGTTACTCCAAAAGATTATTTGCGCCAGCTTTTAAACGATCCGTTAAAACCGCAATTTAATAGAGCTTCAATGGCAGCTCATCCACCTGGGTCTACATTTAAATTATTGTGTGCTATCGCGGCTCTTGATTTAGGAGTAATAACTCCATCAACCACACTTTATTGCGGCGGAAGTTATACTTTCGGAAGATCTTTTAAATGCCATGGTGCTCATGGAAGCATCAACGTTATTACGGCAATAGAAAAATCGTGCAACGTTTTTTTCTACCAACTAATTTTTAAAATCGGATTGGACCGGTTAAAAGAATACGCCACCCGTTTTAATCTGGGACGAAAACTTGGAATCGACATTAACGAAGAGGTGAGGGGACTGATTCCAAATTCTGCTTATTATGAAAAAATCTATGGTAAAAATTGGCCTCGTGGAATTTTGGTTAGTCTTGGAATTGGTCAAGGTGAAGTGAGCGTTACTCCGCTACAATTAGCTAATTATTGCGGACTAATTGCAAGCAACGGGAAGGCTGTGGTTCCGCATCTTGTAAAAGGTTATTTAGATGAGAACAAAAAATTCCATTCATATAAATACAAAGAAGTGGACGTCGGAATAAAGAAAGAAGTTTTTGATGTAGTTAAAGAAGGAATGTTTCGCGTAGTGAACGGAGCGGGTACAGGAACGAGTATTAAGATAAGTGATATTCAAATCGCAGGCAAAACCGGGACGGCTCAAAATCCACATGGAAAAGATCATGCATTATTTGTTGCTTTCGCTCCCTACGAAAATCCCAAAATTGCAGTTGCTGTTCTGGTTGAGAATGCCGGTTTCGGTGCGACATGGGCAGCGCCAATTGCAAAAAAAATAATTGAAACCTACGTAAGACGGACAATGCCAAAGTCAACTGTTGCACCGGAAAAGCAAAAAATTGTTGTTCAACAAGGAGCAGAAGAGTTTGCGGATTAATTATAAGTTGAACGACCGATTTGATCTGACGATTTTTCTATCAGTTACACTTTTAGTAATCATAGGTTTGTTGGCGATATACAGCTCAACACAAAACACGATTACTCAAAAAGGAAATTTTGATAAACAGCTTATCTCCTGGGGAATTTCACTCTTTATCTTTTTTTTTATTTATTCAATCCCTGCGCAAACATTTAAGTTAGCGGCGCTTCCAACATACGTTATCTCAATGTTCTTGTTGTTAGTTGTTTTAGTGATTGGAAGGAAAATTGGTGGTGCGAGAAGTTGGATTGCACTTGGCGGTTTCAGTTTTCAACCAGCCGAATTTGCGAAGTTAGCTACGATTCTTTTTCTTTCTAACTTTCTTTCACGTGTTGAGACCGATCTTGATAATTTAAAAGATATTTTAATTGCTTTAGCAATTGGAATTTCTCCAATCGGACTAATAATGTTAGAACCCGATCTTGGAAGTTCATTTGTTTTTATTGGCGTTTTGCTTGCACTTTTATTTTGGAAAGGTATTAGTCTCTTTGGATTGGCAGTTGTCCTTAGTCCCGGCATTGTAGCAGTTGCTTCATTATTTGGTCCAATTTATTTTGTAATTGCAATTATTTTAGTAGTTATTATTCTTTTCTTCTTCAAGAAAGATATTATACTAAGCGGATCTATCTTAGCGTTAAATATTGCGGCCGGATTTTTCGTGGATAATTTTTATAACATTCTTAGTCCCCATCAACAAAGAAGAATTCAAACATTTATCGATCCAAATGCCGACCCATTAGGTTCAGGTTATAATGCGATCCAAGCGAAAGTTGCTATTGGTTCAGGCGGTTTTTGGGGGAAGGGATTTCTTCATGGAAACCAAACTCAACTCCAGTTTATTCCAGAACAATGGACTGATTTTATCTTTTGTGTGATTGGAGAAGAGTTCGGATTTATTGGGAGTCTAATTGTTGTAATTCTCTTTCTTGTCTTATTTCTACGCATCTTACGGCTTGCAACATTCGCTAAAAATGATTTTTTAAGTATGGTGATCATTGGAATTCTCACGGTTTTCTTTGTCCATTTTTTAGTAAATGTAGGAATGGCGATTGGCATTTTGCCTGTAATTGGAATTCCTCTTCCATTCGTTAGTTATGGAGGAAGTTCGTTGTTAATCAACATGACAATGCTGGGAATTATTATGAACATCCATCGATCTAGAAAAGAATCTACTTAATTAGGAATGAGCATTATGAAAAGTATCGAGAAATTTTATTCTGCTGTAAAAAACGGAAAGCATATTTGTGTTGGCTTGGATCCGGATATTGAAAAAATTCCAAATCATTTGAAGAGAGCTGATGATCCGATATTAAGTTTCAATAAGGCTATCATTGATGCAACAAGAAAGGGTGCCGCGGCTTATAAACTGAATTTTGCTTTTTATGAAGCAAATGGAATTGAAGGTATTCTTTCTCTAAAAAAAACGATCGACTATATTGGGGATGAAATATTTATTATCGGCGACGCCAAAAGAGGGGACATTGGTTCAACTTCCGCGATGTATGCAAAATCAGTTTATGATTATTTCAAATGCGATTCTATTACCCTTCATCCTTACATGGGATATGATTCTGTTCAACCTTTTTTAGATTACGATGATAAACTCAACTTTATTTTGGCGTTAACATCAAATAAGAGCGCAAGTGATTTTGAAACACTTGCTTTAAATTCAGAAGAAACACTTTATCAAATGGTAATTAAAAAAGTTAAAGAATGGAATGCTGCGTCCCATAATTGTGGAATTGTGTTTGGAGCAACTCAATTGAAACAACTTCAAGAGAATATCAACTTAATTAACGATTTACCAGTTTTACTCCCCGGAGTTGGAGCGCAAGGTGGCAGCTTGGAAGATGTTGTCACACTTTTCGCAACGAATGATTTCACTTCATATTTAATCAATGCAAGTCGTAGTATTATTTATGCTGCGCAAGGAAAAGATTTTGCAGAAAAAGCTTCTGAAGAGCTAGTCAGATTGAATGATGAAATAGCAATTCTCTCCTCCAAATAAAATTAAGTCCTTAAGTTGAAAGAAATTACAATTTACACTGATGGCTCGGCAAAAAATAATCCGGGACCGGGCGGATACGGAATAGTTTTATTGTTTAAAAACCAAAGGAAAGAGCTCTCAGCGGGTTACAGAAAAACCACGAACAATCGAATGGAATTAATGGCTGTAATCGTCGGGCTTAGTGCGCTAAAAGAAAAATGTAGAGTTAAAATTTATTCAGATTCAAAATATGTAATTGAACCAATCCAAAAAGGATGGCTCATTTCCTGGAAAGTTAAAAATTGGACCCGGGGCAAAAAAGAAAAAGTTAAAAATCCTGATCTTTGGATTCTACTAGATCAACTTCTACAAAAACATGAAATTGAATTTTGCTGGGTGAAAGGACATGATGGGAATAAAGAAAATGAACGCTGTGATTTTCTCGCTGTTACCGCATCGGACAAAGCAAATTTATTGATCGACGAAGGTTACGAATCTTCTGTGAAGGAAAATTATTTTTAAGATCTGAAGGTTGCTATAACGCAAAGATTAGCCAAACAGTGTGTTAATAAGCATTGCTAATTGATTAAACCTTTCATAAGTTTTACAAAGAAATTTTGTTATTTCTGAAAAATATTTTTCGAAAGGAAAGATTATGAAAAAGCTCTCATACCTTCTGTACCTGCTGTTATTTTTCGTTGGATGTACTCAAAATGAAGAAACTCCAACAGGTCCTACAACAGATCCAACCGGATCAGCTCTCAAATCACAACAAGCCTATGAATCATTAGAAATTGTTTTTACACAATGGGCGAACGGAACATTTAATAATGCTTCTGATTTTGATGCACTCAATTTTAAAACAGCAAATGCGCTTTACAAAGAAGCGATTAATCTTGATCCCAATAATAAAGATGCTCATCTAGGTGCCGCGATCACTGAAATATTATGTGTCTACGCTGACACTGCCGTTAATAGAGTGGTTAAACAATGGGAGAGTTTCGGAGATTCAAAATCAGGTAATCCTAATCCGCTTGCAATAAGAAATGCCGGCTTACTTTCTTCAACATCACAGATGGTGGTACCTGTAAATGAGATGGCAAAAAATCTTCTTAAAATTTACAGTGTCGCCAAAGTTGATCCTCCATTAATTAGCGATATGCAAAGAATTATTCGTGATGCATTTTTACCGCGAATTAACTATGCGATAGAGCAACTCGGATTTGTTGAAAATGCGGATACTTTTAAATTCAGAGTTAGTGGTAAAATGCAGGGCGATTCAAAACTCAGCGATGTATACTTATACTCAACAGAATTCACAATTACCGACGCTATGCTCCAAGGTATCAGGGCGATGTTGGAAGGATTTTTAGTTTACAAATTTGATTTGGCTGATTACAAACAAGCGACCCTAGTTGCCGCTCTACAACAAAACAGCACAACTTTCTTCTATCTTGCTAGCGATGGAACTACTCGCTCTCAAAACGCTAAAACAGCAATCAACACAATGATTGATAAAATGCTTACCGGTATAACAAAACTTGAAACCATTTCAGGGCACAAATCTGATGCTGTTATAAAAATTGGAAATGACGGCCTTAAACAAGCTGATTTGGACACAGCTAAAAAGTATTTGAACAAAATGAAAACTTCGATGAATTCAGCTGTAACAATACACATAGACAATGTTGGAACAGACGAAACACCGATGGACATTCAAGTTTATTTAGGCAAGTTTTTTGATAATCCGGTTCAAAATCCCAAATCGGCTTTTTTACCCCCTTACACGGTTACTGCCAGTGGAACAGAAGATATTCAGTTCAAATTTAATGCAGAGACTTATGCCGATTTCAATTTCCCAGATCCAACATTCGGTGGAATTTTCCCAGGCATGACAAACGAAAATATGAAGAAACTGATGGAGATCGATAAAGAATTTGGCTTTAGAATTTATTTTAACATGTGGTGGAATTACTCAACTCCACAAATCGGTCCCTTTACAGTAAAAATTGTTACAGCTACAAAAACTTACAGTAAAATGACAGATGAATGGGGATTTGCAAGATTTGTAATCACAGATCAGAATAATGTTCCTTATAAAGTTGTGGTTAATAAAGGAACTGGTGATTACGAACTTACTGCTAGAGCTTCAGCTCAATTAATGATCAAGGCAAAATCCGAAATGGATCATAGCTTCCGATATACAATGATTCCCTCTAATTTTAATGCCTATTCAGAATCCAGTCAAATAAGATTGGAATGGAATAATTGGGATTTCTATTGGGTGAGGAAATCAACCGGTGCTACTTCAACACCAGTTGATTATCAAACGGTCTATTACCAAAATAATTATTGGGACGGGAACGTTACGAATGGAATAACTTATAGATACCAATTGAGAACTTCTAATAACCCCGAAGATTATAATATGGGTTATGGAAATAATTGGGAACCATTGGTCCTAAAGGATATTCAGTACTCAAATATCGTTACGATTACGAAACAGTGACCAGAGTTTTAATCGTTCTTTATCTCACGGCTGTGCAAGTTCTTTCTGCACAGCCGTTTTATTTTAAAAATGATTCAACTTCTTCAGTTACTATTTCGACTTCATACTTTGATTTTCTTAGGTCTAAAAATTCTACATCTAACACCCTTATTTCTTTAAAGAAAACTTTCGCAGAATTTCAAACACATTTTAATAACGACCGAATTTTCATTTCGTTTGAGAACGAAAGAAATATTGCTCAAACTGAAAATTCGGGAAGTCATGTACAGTTCAAAACGGGGCAAGCAATTAACAGATTAAAAGTGGAAGATGAAGTACATTTCAAACCTTTTTCTATCGGTGTATTTTTCTGTGGCAACCAAATTAAAAATGTTTCAACGCTCGATTATGGAGGACATTTTGGTTTTGAAAATACTTTTCACTGGTTTGAAAAATTCTTGGTTGGTTATTCTTCTTACTCATTGCCGTGGATTTTTGATTTGAAATATGAAGACTCAGAGATTGATATAAACAATATGACCAAACTCTCAAAAGCTTTTTATTTAATTAGAATCCATCCGGAAGTTGAGACAAACTTTACGTTTTGTTTTGAAAAGTATCTTAGCAAAAAAAACAAAAACGAAAATCCTACATTTGAAGTTAAGGATCAATCAACAGGGGCGCTCACCAAATTTACATTGAACAATTCAACTTTTGAAATTCCCATCGAAATTAATTTTTCTCATGGGCAGGGAAATTGTTTCGTAGATTTTATCTATGCTTGGAACTCTTTCGGTCAAAGTTCAATGAGTAATCTGTTGTATAATAAAATTAACTTTGTAATTCAAGAATCGAATAACTTTAAATGGCTGCCTTCATTTTCTGTGTCATATGATTTTTACAGAGGTTACGCTGTAGGCAATATACAATCATGGCCTTTCACTTCTGTGCTAACTTCTTTAATTGCTAACAGACTTAATTACAGATTAGCCGGGCATGTTTATCTATTTTCTATTGAAACCAAAAAACATTTTGCACTTTCAAATTTTTCTTTCAAACCGGAATTTTCGGTTTACCAGATTCTACCAGAATTGACTTTAGATAATTGGCAGCCATCCTATTTGGTATTTGGCGTAAAAGATTTTACTCGTAATATCCTTCCAATACGAAAAGCCATCATCGGAAAACTGGCGGTTGCTGCGTCATACCGGTTTGAGTCGTTTAACTTATCGCTTGAATGTGGACAATTTATTCCTTTAAAAACGATCAAAAAAGAACTTCCGTCATTGGGTGGCACCCCCGGAATTGTTGTCACACAAGCCAATTCCAGCAAAATTGATGGTGGCAGATGGATTATAGTTGGTATTGGCGTCGGGTTCTAATCATTCTCAAATTCAAGAATTGTTTTGTTATTTTATGTAAAGCCATTATTTTATCTATCATTTTTTAATCAAAAAAATATTCTTTTGGCTGGCACAAAATGTGTTAAATATAAATGTTTTTGAAAATTAAAAAATGAAACTTGGGACTTAACGGGGAGATAAGCCCTGGGTTTCATTTTTTTTATGAAACAGCCAGCCTAACATTACTTCTTTTTCTTTTCACTACGAAAAAAATATGACTTTAACGAATCAAGTTTCGCAAGAAATAAATCTAACTTGCTACCACTGTGGCGAACTCTCTCCCTCGGATTCTATTCGCTTAGATGAAAAAATCTTCTGCTGCGATGGCTGTAAAATTGTATACGAAATCTTAAATGAAAAAAATCTTTGTACCTATTACGACCTTAATGAATCACCGGGGAAGAATCAAAAAAATCTTTTTCTAAAAGATAAATATGCTTATTTAGATGATGAAGAATTAATCCGGAAACTTGTGGATTTCTCTGATGGAAAAGTGAGCACAATTACTTTTTTTATTCCACAAATGCATTGCAGTTCTTGCATTTGGCTGCTAGAAAATCTTTTTAAAATTGACATTAATATTTTACAGTCAAGAGTAAATTTTATAGAGAGAAACTTGTCGGTTTCTTTTCGATCAGATAAAATATCGCTACGCAAAGTTGTGGAAATTCTCGTATCGATCGGGTACGAGCCGCAGATAAGTTTTGAAGATGTTGAGAAAAAAACAAAAAACTTTGTAAATAAAAATTTGTACTACAAAGTCGGACTTGCCGGTTTCGGCTTCGGCAACATCATGCTGCTAAGTTTCCCGGAATATCTTTCGATTGATGTTTCAAGCGAATCGCTTCGTACAACTTTCAGCTATGTCATTTTTCTAATTTCTCTCCCACTATTTTTTTACTGCGGATCAGAATATTTTATTTCAGCATATAAAGGTTTGCGGAAAAAGTTTGTCAATATTGATGTTCCACTTTCCTTAGGTATCCTGGCATTTTTTAGTAAAAGTTCGTATGAGATATATGCACACGGGAGCCCTGGATATATGGATTCACTTGCCGGATTACTCTTTTTCTTACTGCTCGGAAAAATATTCCAGAATAAGACTTATGAGGTCCTAAATTTTGAACGAAATTATAAATCATTTTTCCCGATCTCCGTTACGGTAAAAAAAAATGGAGAGGAAAAAACAGTTCCTCTTTCTCATCTGAAAGTTGGTGAAAGAATAGTTATAAAGAACGGGGAACTGATTCCTGCCGATGCAATTTTATTTAATGGTGAGGGAAATATTGATTACAGTTTTGTTACAGGAGAATCTTCTCCCGTTAATAAAGTTGTTGGAGAAATGATTTATGCAGGTGGACGGCAAGTCGGGAGTTCAATCGAGCTTGAAGTGATGAAAGAAGTTTCACAAAGTTACCTCACACAATTGTGGAATAACTTCCAGGCGAAAGGTAAAGTGGAATTTTCATTTACCGGAATTGCCAATTCACTCAGCAAGTATTTCACTTTTGCAATTTTACTTATTGCTTCGGCAGCTTTTTTCTATTGGGTTAAAACTGATGTAGACGTTGCGATTACTTCTTTCATCACGGTACTTATAATTGCATGCCCTTGCGCATTAGCAATGTCAACTCCATTTACTCTTGGGAATACTTTACGGATATTCGGGAAAAATGATTTTTATGTGAAAAATATTCGGGTACTTGAAGACCTTGCTCGGATCGATACGATTGTATGGGATAAAACGGGAACAATCACAAAAGCAGGTGAAACCGAAATTGAATTTGAAGGGAGTATTTTGTCAAGCGAAGAGAAGGAAATGGTGAAATCTTTAGTCAGAAATTCAAATCATCCTTTGAGTAAAAAGATTTTCGAATCAATTGAAGGTTCAGCAATCCATAAAGTAGAAAATTTTCATGAAAATGTCGGGAAGGGAATTGAAGGTAAGATTGACGGGAGAGAAATAAAACTTGGAAACGAGACTTATTTTGATCTTCAAAAAACAACAGAAGCAGAAGAACCAATTCATGAAGCGATTCCAGCTCCGGTTAATTCCGAAGTTTATTTGTCAGTTGGTGGAGTTGTAAAAGGGAAGTATAAAATTCAAAATAAATACCGAGATGAAACTGATTTGATTATCAGAAAAACCAAAATTATTTATGACTCCTTTCTTCTTTCTGGTGACAACGAAACGGAGAAGAAATTTTTAGTTAAATTGTTCGGAAGTGAAGACAAAGTGTTTTTTAGGCAATCACCTCTGGACAAACTAAATTTTATAAAAAAACTTCGAGCTGGGAAGAAAAAGGTCTTGATGATCGGAGACGGATTGAACGATGCCGGCGCTTTATCGGAAAGTAATGTAGGAATATCCATTTCTGAGGATATTCTTAATTTTACGCCGGCAAGTGACGCAATTTTAAATGCGAAAATGTTAAAAAATTTACCAACTTTTCTTAACTTTACGACCGTAAGTTTGAACATTATCTATGGAAGCTTTGGTATTTCAATCTTATATAATCTTTTTGGTCTTTATTTCGCTGTTCAAGGCTTATTATCCCCGTTACTTTCAGCGGTATTAATGCCAATTAGTTCGATATCTGTTGTAGTCTTTACAACAGTAACCACAACATTTTTTGCTAAACGGAAAGGATTACTTTGAGTGTCATAGTAGTGTTAATACTGTTCAGCATAATGGTTGCAGGCGGTTTTCTTGTTGCGTTTATCTGGGCTGTAAAAAGCGGTCAGTATGACGATAAATATACTCCGTCGGTTCGAATGCTTTTTGATGATAAAGAAAAAACTATTCTTAAAGAAAAAACAAATAAAACCAACTCTTGAATAAATCTGGAGAAAACATGATGCAAATCGAAACCTTCAAATATGACAACCAAATTGTCAAATCTTTTGCCATAGCCACGGTATTGTGGAGCGTTGTTGGGATGCTGGTCGGCTTAATTATTGCCGTGCAGCTTTATGTGCCTGCTCTTAATCTTGGTATTCCTTATCTAACATTCAGCAGACTTCGCCCACTGCACACAAATGCCGTGATCTTTGCATTTGTAGGTAACGGTATTTTTATGGGAGTTTATTATTCACTCCAGCGGTTGTTAAAAGCTAGAATGTTTAGCGATTTTCTAAGTAAACTTCATTTTTGGAGTTGGCAGTTGATTATCGTTTGTGCCGCTCTTACCTTACCTCTTGGAATTACAACGAGCAAAGAGTATGCTGAACTTGAATGGCCGATTGATATTCTTATAACACTCGTTTGGGTAGTTTTTGCTATCAACTTATTTGGCACTATTGTTAAAAGAAGAGAAAAACACCTTTACGTTGCAATTTGGTTTTATATTGCAACAATTGTAACAGTAGCGGTTTTGCACATTGTAAATTCAATTGAATTACCTGTTTCTTTCTTAAAGAGTTATTCTGCTTATGCCGGAGTTCAAGATGCATTGGTTCAATGGTGGTATGGTCACAACGCTGTGGCTTTCTTTTTAACCACTCCGTATCTCGGACTAATGTATTACTTCATGCCGAAAGCGGCAAACAGACCGATATATTCATATAGACTTTCAATCATCCACTTCTGGGCTTTAATATTCCTTTACATTTGGGCTGGGCCGCATCATCTTTTATATAGCGCTCTTCCTGATTGGGCACAATCCTTAGGTACTGTATTTTCAGTAATGCTCATTGCTCCTTCCTGGGGTGGTATGATCAATGGGCTTTTGACCTTACGCGGTGCCTGGGACAAACTAAGAGAAGATGTTGTTCTTAAATTTATGGTGGTTGCTATTACCGCTTACGGAATGTCGACTTTTGAAGGTCCGATGATGTCTCTGAAGAATGTTAACGCATTAGCTCATTTTACGGATTGGGTCATTGCACACGTTCATATCGGCGCACTTGGCTGGAATGGATTTTTAACATTTGGAATTCTCTATTGGCTTGTTCCGAAACTTTGGAACACCACACTTTTCTCAAAGAAACTTGCAAATTTCCATTTCTGGATTGGCTTCTTGGGAATAGTAGTTTACGCCTCTTCAATGTATTGGTCGGCTTTAGTTCAAACTTTAATGTGGAAACAATTTACGCCGCAAGGACTTCTCCAATATCCAAACTTCCTTGAAACAGTTTTACAAATTGTTCCAATGTATATCATTCGTTCTATCGGTGGACTCCTCTATTTGGTTGGAGTAGTCGTTATGGTTTATAATCTCATTAAAACGGCCAAACAAGGCACATTTGTTGCCGAAGAAGAAGCTCAAGCTCCACCGATGATTAAAGAACCGATTAAATACAAAAAAGGTCTTGGTCACCGTTGGATTGAGAGCCGTCCGCTTCAATTTACATTGCTTGCTGCGGTTGCCATTTTGATTGGTGGAATTGTTGAAATGATTCCAACTTTTCTGGTAAAGACAAATATTCCAACAATCGCCTCAGTTAAACCGTATACACCTTTGGAATTACAAGGAAGAGACTTGTACATCCGTGAAGGTTGTCTCGGCTGCCATTCACAATTGATTCGTCCTTTCAGAACTGAGGTTGAACGTTATGGTGAATATTCAAAAGCCGGTGAATATGTTTACGATCATCCATTTCTCTGGGGATCGAAAAGAACCGGTCCTGATTTAATGCGTGAGGGTAAAAAATACCCTAACTCTTGGCACTATTATCATATGAACGATCCAAGATTAATGTCCCCCGGATCAATTATGCCTCCGTACCCATGGCTCTCTGCAAATGTTTTGGATATTTCATCGACAGAAAAGAAAATTTCTGTAATGAGAAAATTAGGAGTTCCTTATCCTGATGGATTTGAAACAGTAGCAAATACGGAACTTAAAAAACAAGCTGACTCCATCGCACTCGATCTAACCAACGCAGGTATCGTTGTTGATTCAGATAAAGAAATCATAGCATTGATCGCTTACTTGCAAAGATTAGGCACAGATATTAAAGCGAAAAAGAAGTAAGCAGGAGAACTAAAATGTTTAGTAATTATTTAAGTTCTATCGAAGGGATCAGCATTTTCCCGATAATTTCTTTGCTGATTTTCCTTACTGCTTTCATATTTATGATAGTATGGATTTTTAGAATAGACACTTCATATGTTAAACAAATGGAAAATCTTCCTCTTGATGATGAAGATGAAAACAGAAATTTATAAAGGATTTGTTATGCAAAAAACTATTCAAAACAAAAAAAATAGAATTGCACAATTCTTAATTGTGACTTTCTTATCTGCTTCCACAACCTTTGCGCAAACCAAAGAGATGGATATGGTTGCCTACATTGATTATGCAGCTTTGATTTTCTTTCTTGCGGTTCTTTTGGTTTTTGTTGTTCTTTTCTTCATGCACGAAAAAACTGAAGCTGAATCAAAACCGGTACTTAAACCGTTACTCTCCAAATTCTACAACAAATTAATTGACGCCGCACCGGTTGAGAAAGAAAAAGATATTCTTCTTGATCATGATTACGATGGAATTAAAGAATTGGACAACAATCTTCCCCCTTGGTGGAAATATTTATTCTATGTTACAATCGTTTTTGGTATTGTTTACATGATTGATTACCATGTTCTCCATTCAAGTAAATTGCAAGAAGCCGAATATCTCGAAGAAGTAAAACTTGCGGAATTAGAAAAAGCTAATCTCTTCGGCGGAAAAATGGTTGATGAAAATACTGTTCAGCTCCTGAAAGATCCGATTGATCTTGCTTCAGGTCGTGCAACCTTCAACAAACTTTGCGTTGTTTGTCACGGTGCAAAAGGAGAGGGATTAGTTGGTCCAAATTTAACTGATGATTATTGGATCCATGGAGGAGGAATTAAAAATGTCTTCACAACAATTAAAAACGGAGTTCCTGAAAAAGGAATGGTTAGCTGGAAAACACAATTAACCCCAGCTCAAATGGAAGAAGTAGGTAGCTTTATAATATCGCTCCGCGGTACAAATCCTCCGAATGCTAAACCACCTCAGGGAAATATCTGGAGTGAAAAAACCGATTCCGTTAAAGTTCAATAAAGAAAAGGAAAAGTTGGACAATTCAAAGTCTTATAAGGATTCTGTTTCAACAATAAGCGAACAAGGTAAACGAGTTTGGATTTATCCTAAAAAACCAAAAGGGCGATTTACTACTGCACGTACAATAGTTGCTGTACTGCTCATTTTGATTCTGCTTGTCACACCTTTTATCAAATTTCACGGACATCCTGTTATGCTGTTCAATTTGTTAGCCCGGAAATTTATTTTTTTCGGATTAGCTTTTGGACCGTATGATTTTGCAATTCTGGTGGTTGGGTTCATTGCTTTCGCAATTTTCATTATTCTCTTCAGCGCAATATTCGGGAGAATCTTTTGCGGATGGATTTGCCCGCAAACTATTTTTATGGAAATGGTCTTCCGCAAAATTGAATATTGGATTGAAGGTGATTTCCGCCAGCAACTTGCATTAGATAATGGTGAATGGACATTCAATAAATATTGGAAGAAAACTCTAAAACATATCATCTTTTTCTCCCTCTCATTTGCAGTAGCTAATATTCTATTAGCATGGGTAATTGGAATAGATGATCTGTATAAAATTATTACTGATCCTCCCTCGCAACATCTTTCCGGACTAATTGCCATTATAATTTTTTCCGGAATTTTTTATCTGATTTTTTCAAAATTTAGAGAACAGGCATGCACAGTTGTTTGTCCTTACGGAAGACTGCAAGGAGTTTTGCTCGATAAAAATTCTCTGGTGGTTGCTTATGATAATGTACGCGGTGAGCCGAGAGGAAAAATCAAAAAGAATGAAGAACGAAATTCAGGAGATTGTATTGACTGTCATTTATGCGTAGATGTTTGCCCCACAGGAATTGATATCCGGAATGGGATTCAATTAGAATGTGTCAACTGTACGGCTTGCATTGATGCATGTGATGAGGTTATGGATAAAGTTAAAAAGCCGCGTGGATTAATTCGCTACGATTCGCTTCAAGGAATAAAAGATCAAATCCGGTTTACGATTACACCGAGAATAATAAGTTATTCAGTGATTCTGGTTTTATTGGTTTCATTGTTCTCTTTTTTAGTGGCAACGCGCGAGGACATTGAAGTAAATATTTTGCGAACCCCTGGAATGCTTTATCAAGATCAGCCGAATGATAAGATTAGTAATCTTTACAATTTTAATATCGTGAACAAAACTTTTGAATCGATTGCTGTCTCAATTAAAATAAAAAATCTTAATGCCGAAATAAAAATGCTCGGGAGTGATTTGAACTTAAAACCTTCTGAAGTTGTGGAAGGTAAGTTTATGATTGTTGCAGATAAAAAAGTTTTCTCCAAACTGAATACTCCGGTTTTTATCGGTGTATATAGGAATGGCGTTGAAGTGACATCGTTTAAAACATCATTTTTATCAAACATGAAGATGAGATAGTATGAAATTGAAATGGAATTGGGGAACAGGAATTGCCGTCTTTATCGTATTTTTTCTAATGATGAATGTAGTGGTGATCATTTTTGCCTTTGGGCAAAAAGTTGATCTGGTTACTCCAAATTATTATGAAAAAGAATTGAAATATCAGGATGAAATTGACGCGCAGCAGAAAACTTTGCAGCTTTCTGAAAATGTAAATGTTGAATACCAATCTCAGATGTTGTTGATTCAATTCCCGCAAAAATTTTACAACAAACAACTTGACGGAAATATTTTACTTTACCGTCCGGCGGATTCGTCAAAAGATTTGAAGGTGGAAGTAAAAATAGATTCGACCGGCAAACAGATAATTTCAACGGACCGGTTGGCAAAAGGATTCTGGAAAGTTAAGATAAGCTGGTCTCTAGAAAATATTACTTATTCAGACGAAAAAAGTGTTTTTATTAATTAAATGATTTTCTCAGGATTTATAATCGGTCTTTTGGGAAGCTTACATTGTGTTGGCATGTGCGGCCCAATTGCGCTCGCGTTACCGATTGCCGGGAATTCAAAAATTCAATTAGTTACAAGTCGATTACTTTACAACTTGGGGAGAATTTTAACTTATGCTTTTTTCGGTTTGATCTTTGGACTAATCGGAGATAGGATTCAACTTTTCGGTTTGCAGCAAATCGTCTCTATCATTTTGGGTTCATTAATAATTTTAAGATTAATCATTCCCCAGAAGTACTCATTCATTAAAATTAACTTTGTCCAACAAGCTGTTGCAAAATTAAAACAAGAATTTTCGAGAATGTTTGGTAAAAATTCGATGAAAAGTCTTTTTATCATCGGACTTCTTAACGGATTTCTTCCATGTGGATTTGTATACGTAGGTATTGCCGGGGCTATAGCTACCGGAGACGCATTGCAAGGGGCTGGATTCATGGCTCTGTTCGGTTTAGGAACGCTGCCAATCATGTTTGCGGCTTCTCTTTTTTCTTCATTATTATCAATCAAAGCCCGATTAAATTTTCGTAAAGCAATTCCCGTTTTTTCTTTTATCATTGGCATCTTGTTCATCATGAGAGGATTAAATCTCGGTATTCCATACGTCAGTCCAAAAATGGTTTCACATCAAGCACAAACAGAAATAGATTGCTGTTCCCCCGCCGAAAAATGACCCAATAAGTAAAAATTATGCTCTAACAGATAACAAATATTATTACTATGTTTGGCACAAATAATTTAGTGAAAATTTTTAAGGAAAATATGGCTCAAAAAAAAATCTTGTGGGTAGATGACGAAATAGACCTTCTTCGATCCCATATCATTTTCTTAACAGAAAAAGGGTATGATGTTTCGACGAACACAAACGGTGAAGATGCTTTAGTCACTTTAAGCGAAAAGGAAGTTGATCTAATTTTTTTGGATGAGATGATGCCTGGAATGGGGGGATTACAGCTTCTCGGAAAAATAAAAGAATCACATCCTCATATTCCCGTTGTTATGGTAACTAAAAGTGAAGCTGAATCTCTTATGGATGAAGCGATCGGTGGTAAAATAAAAGATTATTTAACCAAACCGGTTAATCCAAGTCAAGTTCTTCTTGTCTGCAAAAAAATTTTAGAGGGGAAAAGGATTTCTACAGAAACCGCAACAAAAGATTATCTGCAAGATTTCAATCAAATTTCTATGATGCTTCAAGACCAACTTTCTTATTCAGATTGGATTGAGCTTTATTTGAAATTGGTTCATTGGGATTTAGAACTTTCTGCTCATAAAGAAAATAATTTATTGCAATCGCTTGCCGATCAAAGAAAAGAAGCGAATAAAGAATTTTCCAAATACATTGAACGAAATTATAAGTCGTGGATCAATTCTTCCTCAAAAGAAGACCGTCCGAAGTTAACAACAGAAATTGTTAAGGATTATGTTTTCCCATTAGTTAATGAAGCTAAGGGACCAATATTCTTTTTTGTTCTTGATTGTCTAAGATTTGATCAATGGTTGACGATGGAAAAACATCTTTTGGAGTATTTTAAAATTTCTAAAGAATATTACTATTCAATCCTGCCAACCGCAACTTCATATGCCAGAAATGCACTCTTTGCCGGTCTTTATCCTTCAGAGATTGAAAAAAATTACCCTGATCTTTGGACAGGAAACGACGACGATGAACGCAGCATGAACAAATACGAAAAAGAGTTGCTGCAATTGCAAATCAACAGGAACAGAGTAAGATTACAGACCGATCTAAAATATTTAAAAATAATTGATCCCGAAGTGGGAAGAAATTTTGAACAAAATATTTTGTCGTATCAGAACAGTCACTTTACTGCTGTAGTTGTGAACTTTTTAGACATGGTTGCGCATGGAAGATCGGATTCTGAATTGTTAAAAGAAATTGCCCCTGATGAAGCGGCATACCGGTCTTTGACAGATAGCTGGTTCACTCACTCATCGCTTTTATCAACGCTGCAATCAATTTCAAAAATGAAAAATGCAAAAATAGTAATCACAACAGACCATGGTAGTATTCGTTCTCTTCGCGGAGCTAAAGTTTTAGGTGATCGCGAAACTTCTACGAATCTCCGCTTTAAGTATGGAAGAAATTTAAAAGTTGATGACAAACATGCAATCTATGTGCGGAATCCGCTTGAATATAAACTCCCTAGACGTGGTGTTTCGATAAGTTATATCATAGCAAAAGAAGATTACTATTTTGTTTATCCTACTGATTATCATCGATATTTGAGCCATTACAAAGACACTTTTCAACATGGTGGAGTTTCATTAGAAGAGATGATTCTTCCGATAATTACGCTCGAAACAAAGTGATGAATTTCCCTTTTGTTCAAAATATTTTGTCTGAAGAGGAAACTGCTGCATTAGCAAAGGAATTTTCTTCGAAATTGAAAAAAGGTGACTGCATCTCTTTGGTTGGCAATTTAGGTTCCGGCAAAACATTTTTCACGAAAGCGCTTTGTAAAGAATTTTCCATAGACGAGGTAAATAGTCCAACCTTTGCATTATTAAATGTTTACGTTGGTGAAGAAAAGTTTTTTCATTTTGATTTTTACCGCGTGCGTGCAAACCAGGAATTGCTCGACATTGGAATTTATGATTATCTTAATGATGATGAAGCAATCACAATAATCGAATGGGCTGATCTTTTCCCTTCTTTTTTACCAAAGAATCGTTATGAAATATCCATTCAATTAAATAGTGATGATTCCCGTACCTTTAGGATAGAAAAATTATGATAGAAGAAAAACCTATTCTTGCAATAGAAACAAGCGGAGAACAGTGTAGCGTCTGTGTTTATTGGAGTTCCCAAAAATATGTTGAGACAGCTTCACGGATTAAATTCAGTCATTCAAAAAAGATTTTTTCAATTGTTGAAAATTGCCTTTCAACCGCCGGAATATCATTAGAGGATTTAAGTTCAATCGCTGTTTCAATTGGACCAGGTTCGTTTACCGGACTAAGAATTGGATTGGCGGCAGCAAAGGGCATGGCACTTGGCGCTGGTTTGTCAATTTCGCCGGTTCCAACGTTTGAAGCAATCGCACTTGAGTCGCTGAAATATACAAAGGAGTCTGAACGATTTTTTATTGCCAATAAAGTGAATAAAGAAGAAATCTATTTTGCCGGTTTTATTAATAATGGAAATATCTATAAATTTGTGCGAGAGTTGGGAATAGTTTCCCGTTCGGAATTTGAATCTAATTTCCGCGATGAAATAATTTTTGGAAACGCTGGGAATGGTTTGTTAAGTTTTCCATCAGCAAAAACAGTTGCCGAATGGAGTAAACTTTATGGTAAAACGGAACAATCAACAATCGATTTTTTGGAACCATTATATATCAAGGATTTTTTAGTGAAAGGATCGAATTTAAAATGAAAAAAATACTGTTTGCATTACTTATATTACCAATAACTTTTTTATCAGCGCAATTGTCGGGACCAAGAATTCAAGCAACCACTTCTCAATATAATTTTGGTGAAGTTTCTGAAGGAACGGTTGTAAAGTTCGCATTTCAGGTTAAAAATGTTGGAGATCAAGTACTACGAATTACAAACATCATGAGTAGCTGCGGATGTACAGCCGCCGCTTCAAAAAAGGATCAAATCGAACCGGGCGAATCCACTTCGATTGATGTTGCTTTTGACACTGATGGAAAAGTAGGAATTCAGAATAAAGTTATTTCACTTGCTTCAAATGATGTTGCTCATCCGAGTATTAAATTTGAGATTACTGGCAAAGTTTTACCAAAAGATAAAAAAGTTGAGGTAGTAAAAATTGTTGGACCAAAAATCCAGTTTGAAAAAACGCTACATGATTTTGGAAAAATAAAAGAAGGTACGATCGTTGAGTACACATTCAAATATAAAAATGTAGGTTCTGAGGTTTTGGAGGTTAGTCACGTGAGAACTTCTTGTGGTTGCACCGCCGCCGTTATTAATGGAAAATCTCTGAAGCCAAATGAAGAGGGAACTTTGAAAGTAGAATTCGATTCCTCGAATAGGGAAGGAGTGGTTACCCGTACTATCACATTAAGTTCAAACGATCCGACAGAACCGCAAAAAACCTTAACGATAGTTTCATTTATCGAAAAAGCGAAAGATTAAAATTATGTCATGGTTTAAAAGATCAAAAAAGAATTTTTCTGACGATACACAAAAAATGGATCTGCCTGATGGGATGTGGATGAAATGTCCCGAATGCGACGAGATCATTCACAAAAAGCAGCTTGAAAGTAATTTATGGACATGTGTGAAATGTTCATATCACTTTCGTATCGGAAGTGAAGAATATATTAAGGTAATTTTAGATGCAGGCTCATTTAAAGAGATGAACAAAAAAATGCGCTCTGCTGATCCTCTTGAATTTACGGATACAAAAAAATATTCTATTCGCATAAATGATGCTATTAAAAAAACAGAACTCTATGATGCAATCCGTACCGGAACCGGAACAATTAATGGAAGAGAAATTTCTTTTGGTTGCATGGATTTCAAATTTATTGGTGGGAGCATGGGGTCTGTGGTTGGAGAAAAAATTGCGAGATTGATTGATAAATCGATTAAGTCGAAAATTCCTCTTGTTCTCGTCTCATCTAGTGGTGGAGCAAGAATGATGGAAGGAGTTTTGAGTTTAATGCAAATGGCGAAGACAAGTGCACGTCTAGCAAGGCTTGCTGACCTTGGAATTCCATACATTTCCATTTTAACCGATCCCACAACTGGTGGTATTACAGCAAGTTATGCTATGTTAGGTGATGTAAACATTGCCGAACCTAAGGCACTAATTGGATTTGCCGGTCCGCGCGTTATTAAACAGACTATTGGAAAAGATTTACCCAAAGGATTCCAAACTGCAGAGTTCCTGCAGGAGCATGGATTTGTTGATAGAGTAGTGTCTCGAAAGGAATTGAAGAATACACTTTTCACACTACTGGAATTTTTAAGCTAGTCGGAAGTCTACTTTCGTAAATCGTTTAAGAAAAAGAGGGAAAATTTAACAGTTCAATATTTCGTCTAACTTTTACCCTGGAGGCCAATTCATTTTTCTTCCGCCAAGTAAGTGCATATGCAAGTGATAGACTTCTTGCCCTCCATCATCTCCGGAATTAAATACCAAACGGAAACCTTTATTAGCAATTCCTTCCTGTTTTGCAATTGCATTTGCTGCGTCGATCATTTCGCCTAAAAGTGTACCATGCTCTTTCCCATTTAAATCAGTCACGTTTGGGATTTCGATCTTAGGGATAATAAGAATGTGCGTCGGTGCGGCAGGATGAATATCACGGAATGCTAACACAGTGTCACTTTCATACACAATCGTTGACGGAATTTCTTTTCTAATAATTTTTGAAAAAATTGTCTCAGCCATTATTCCTTTCCTTTCTCAATACTATATTTCTTCATTTTATTGTAAAGGTGACTTCGCTGAATGTTTAACGAATCGGCCGTCTTACTAATATTCCAATGATTTATATCGAGTTGTTTCATAATAAAAGCACGTTCTGCTTTTCCTTTAAAATCTTGGAATGAATTGGAAAGATCAACCATTTCTCCAACATCTTGTTTTTGGTATGGGATCAGAAATTCAATATCCTTTTTAGTGATCTCTTTTTTGTCAACAATGATGATTATTCGCTCAACAATGTTCCGAAGCTCACGGACATTTCCTGCCCATTTTAAATTTTGAAGAATCACAATCGCATCTTCCGAAAAAATAGGGACCAGCTTTTTGTGTTTCTGCGATATGTCTTGAGCAAAATGTTTTACCAGCATTGGAATATCTTCAATTCTATCTCTCAACGGAGGAACAACAATTGGAATAACATTCAAACGATGGAGTAGATCTTCACGGAAATTCCCTTTCTCAATTTCATCCTCTAATTTTTTGTTTGTTGCGGAGATTATTCGGACATCCACTTCAATGGACTTAGCTCCACCAACGCGCTGAATTTTCCCATCTTCTATTGCACGCAATACTTTTGCCTGGGCTTGTAAACTCATATCGCCGATCTCATCTAAAAAGATGGTTCCTTTGTTGGCAAGTTCAAACTTTCCGATCCGCTGCTGCATTGCACCTGTGAAGGAACCTTTTTCATGCCCAAATAATTCGGATTCAATAAGTTCGTTTGGGATTGCTGCACAATTTACCTCGATAAAAGGTTTTTCTTTTCGTAAACTTTTTTTATGGATAGCGCGAGCGACTAATTCTTTTCCCGTTCCATTTTCTCCGGTTATTAAAACACGGACATCTGTTTGCGATACTTTTTCGATAAGGGAGAGAACGTTTTTTAATGCTCGCGAATTGCCGATAATTTCTCCCGGTTCGAGAAAAGTTTTTTTCATCTCATCATTTTCTTTTTTAAGATGAGCTTGTTCAACTGCATTGCGCACGGTTATTAATAGTTTGTCACGGTCAATAGGCTTTTCGAGAAAATCAAACGCTCCAAGTTTTGTTGCTTGAATTGCGTTCTGAATATTTCCGAAAGCGGAAATGATGATCACGTTTAGGGAAGGAAATTCTTGTTTTGCTTTTGTCAGCACCTCAAAACCATTTAGATCCGGCATCTGAATATCAAGCAGCACTACATCAAATTGCTCGGAACTTATTTTATCAAGTCCTTCAGTACCTGAAGTCGCAAAGTCAACATGGTAGTCCTCGAATTCAAGAATGAGTTTTATACTTTCGCAAATCTGTTTTTCATCATCGATGATTAATACAGTGTTCATAAATTTTACTGATATTTTTTTATAAAAATTGAGGGAAGCAGAGATTGATCTTTCTTCAATTTTTTACCAAATGCTTCACCGAGTTTATTAACTTTTAAGTCGCGGTCATCCACATGATTTTCCGGTGTAAAATTCTCTTCAAAAACTTCTACAAAATAACCAATCATTGTAGTTAAATCAAAGATTTGAGAAGTGTAAGCAACAAAAGCATTCCCGAAAAAGTGGGCAAGTTTATCCTTGTCGCCAAATTCATTTTTAGGTGAATCAGCTAAAAAATATTTGGGAAGATATTGATTCTTCTTCTTAAAAGTTGAGTCATCCGCTGAAAATAAGGGATAATTAAATTTGAAAAGAAACACCATCGGAACACTTTTATAAGGGACAACCGAGAACGTTAAAGCAAATAACGCTTCCTGAACATCGTTCCCTGTGATCTTTAATGCCTCTTTATAAAGTGAATCAATTGCTTGAAGTTCTCCTTCATTTTCAATTACTGAATAAAAAGAATCTGATGCAATATATTCCGAAATGTTTTGTACTTCGGTCGAAAGTTGACTGCGCTGGGGGAAAGCTGTAGCGGCGTTTAACACAAAGAGGAGAATAAAAAGATATGTTTTCAACCTATGATTCAAATTCAGTAATCATTATCAAACTTGTATCACGCCGACTTTAAACTCTGCCATCTCCGAATTATTATTTACTGCAGAAAGCGAAGCAGAGATAACTTTTCGTGTTTCGGTAGGATTAATTATTTCATCTATCCAAAGACGAGCTGCAGCATAAAGCGGAAAACTTTTTTCGTCATAAGATTTTTGAATATCGCTCAGCAATTTTTTCTTATCAACATCAGAAAATGATTTGCCCTCCATTTCTGAATTTGAGGTTAACTGTTTTAGTTTTATATCAAGAAGCACACTGCTTGCTTGTTGACCACCCATCACAGAGATTTTAGCATTTGGATATGCAAAAATAAACCGCGGATCGTAAGCTTTGCCACACATTGCATAATTACCGGCACCGAAACTATTCCCAACGATAATTGTAATTTTCGGAACGACAGAATTTGCAACAGCATTCACCATCTTTGCTCCGTCTTTAATTATTCCACCATGCTCGGCGCGGCTGCCAACCATAAATCCCGTTACATCTTGAAAAAAGATAAGTGGAATTTTCCGCTGATTACAATTCATAATAAATCGGGTAGCTTTATCAGCGCTATCGGAATAAATTACTCCCCCTATCTGCATCTCTCCTGATTCAGTTTTCACCACAGCACGTTGATTTGCGACAATACCCACCGCCCAACCATCAATGCGTGCGTAAGCGGTGATTAAAGTTTTTCCATATCCCGCTTTGTATTCATCGAGTTCGGAATTGTCAACTATGCGGGCGAGCAGTTCGCATGTATCATAATTCTTTATCGGGTCTTCCGGCAAAATTCCGAGAATTTCTTTTTCGCTGAAAAGGGGAGGAGCGCTTTCCGTTCTATTAAAATTTGCTTTTTGCTGATGAGGAAACTTCTCAACAAGGCTGCGTATCTGCTTCAAACATTCGTCATCATTTTTGCAAATGTAATCTGTAACTCCGGAAATATTTGATTGAACTCTCGCACCTCCGAGTGAATCGTTATCGATCACTTCACCAATTGCGGCTCTAACCAAATGAGAACCGGCGAGGAATACTGAACCTTCTCCTTCAACAATCAACGCTTCATCGCTCATGATGGGAAGATATGCGCCGCCTGCAACGCAAGGTCCCATGATAGCAGCAATCTGCGGAATTCCCATTGTTGAAATTTTTGCGTTGTTACGAAACACTCTGCCAAAATGTTCTTTGTCAGGAAAAATATCATCTTGCAAAGGAAGAAACACTCCGGCGCTATCAACTAAATAAATTAGTGGTAGATGATTTTCCATCGCAATTTCTTGAGCGCGGAGATTTTTTTTACAGGTTATCGGAAACCACGCACCTGCTTTCACGGTTGCGTCATTCGCAACAATAATACATTCATGTTGATGGATTTTTCCGATCCCAAATATCGTTCCTGATGAAGGAGCGCCTCCATATTCTTCGTACATTCCGTATGCTGCAAATGTATTTAATTCAAAAAAAGAAGAATCAAGATCGATTAATTTTGCAACCCGTTCACGTGCGGTAAGTTTTCCTTTGGCTTTGTGTTTTGCAATTGACTTTTCTCCACCACCGAGTTTCACTTTTGCACGTTCAGCTTCAATCTTGCGAAGAAGATTCTTGTAGTAATCTTCTTGTTTAAAAAAAAGTCCGTTTGGTTTTATTTCAGTTCCGATTTTTTTCATGGTAACGTTTTGTTAATCCTTTAGTAATTCTCTGGCGATTACGAGTTTTTGAATTTCCGAAGTTCCTTCACCAATGGTTAGGAGTTTTACATCACGATAAAATTTTTCAACGGGATAATCTTTTATGAATCCGTAACCACCGAAAATTTGTACGGCGTCGTTTGCAACTTTTTCCGCCATCTCGCTGGCAAAAAGTTTTGCCATTGCTGCTTCCTTTGTGTTGGAGATACCTTTGTCCTTTATTGCGGCGGCTTTAAATGTCATCATTCGCGCGGCGTTAATATTGGTTGCCATCTCCGCAAGTTTAAATTGGATCCCCTGGAATTCATTAATTGCTTTTCCAAATTGTTTCCGCTCGGAAGAGTAACTAAGTGCAGCATTCAACGCGCCTTGCGCCGATCCAACGCTAAGTGCCGCAATGGAAATTCTTCCACCTTCAAGTACTTTCATGGCTTGAATAAATCCTTCTCCTTCAACACCGATAAGGTTTTCTTTTGGCACTTTACAATTATCGAACGAAAGCTGTGTTGTATCGCTTGCGCGCATTCCTAATTTATTTTCTTTTTTACCGATGACCAATCCTTCAAAATTCTTTTCCAATATAAAAGCTGAGATTCCTTTTTTCTTTTTGGATTTATCAGTAATTGCCATTACCACATAAGTTCCAGCAACCGTACCGTGAGTAGTAAAAGTTTTACTTCCGTTGAGATAATAAAAATTGTCCTTTAATTCTGCTGTTGTTATTAAACTTGCAGCATCGCTTCCGGAGACTGATTCCGTTAATCCCCAAGCGCCAACAACTTTTCCGCTTGTTAAGCCTGGTAAATATTTTTTCTTTTGTTCTTCGTTTCCAAAAAGATTAATATGATTTGTACAAAGTCCGTTATGAGCTGCAACGGAAAGGGCGATGGAAGGATCAATCTTTGCAAGTTCTTCAATGATGAGTGCATATTCAGTGTAACCTAAATTTGCACCACCGTAATTATCGGGGACAAGAATTCCCATCACGCCGAGTTCGCCGAGCTGTTCCATTATTGCAAATGGAAAGGTTTGCGATTCGTCAAATTCCATTACACGTGGTTTAATAATTTTTTCAGCAAACTCCTTAACCGTTTGCTTAATGGCTAATTGCTCTTCGCTAAACTGAAGAAGAAATTGATTTAGTGTTTCCATTATCATCCTTTTGGGAGAGGTTTAGTTTGAATGTATTTAAAATTTCCTCCGCTATTGTGTAGGGAGAAATTTTCTGCTCAAATGATGTTTCTATTAGTTCTTCAAATGAAAAAACATTTTCTTGTTTCCAAAGTTCTTGAGTAAGTTTTTCTTCAACGATTTCTTTTATCCGGTCTTTGGTTCGTTGAATTCTTTTCTTTGTAAGAATATCCAGTTTATCAAGATGAGTTTTATGCCGTTCAATTTCTGAAGCGATTTCTGTAATTCCAAGATTATCTTGTGCAACCGCTTTTACAATTTCGGGTAAAAATGTATTCTCGTCGTGATCTCTCAACGTTAAAATAGTTCTTAACGCATTTACTGCTTGTTCAGAGGCAGGTCTATCACATTTATTAACTACAAAAAAATCAGCGATCTCCATTAATCCTGCTTTCATTGCTTGTACCGAATCGCCCGATTCGGGTACCAGTACAACCATAGTTGTGTCTGCAGCTTTAACAATGTCTAGCTCCGATTGTCCTACACCGACAGTTTCAAGAATAATATAATCATATCCGGCGGCATCTAAAATGTCTGCGGTATCAATTGCTTTTTTGCAAAGACCACCAAGACTTCCGCGTGTTGCCATGCTTCGGATAAAAATATTTTCAACTTTCCCGATGTCAGACATTCTAACTCTATCGCCTAATAATGCACCACCTGTAAATGGACTTGTCGGATCAACAGCAATAATAGCAACAGTTTTTCCATTTTGCAGATAGAGTTTTGCTAATTGATTTGTGATGGTACTTTTACCTGCACCAGGTGGTCCGGTTATTCCAATTCGATAAGCTTTGCCTGAATGTTGGTGTACTTTTTTTAAGATTTCTTCTGCTTGCGAATATTCGGATTCTACATAAGAAATTGCCCGCGCAATTATCCGCTTGTTTTTTTTTAGCAATTGAGGGAATAAATTCTCTACATCCATTTAGCAATCATGATAGAGATTATTTTTATGAATGTACTCTTTAGCTGCGTATGTAACCATGAAATCGATGGGCAGATTATTTGCTTCTCTGTTTCGAATGTAAGTTGAACTTAACTCAACGTAAGGAGTTTGAATGATTGTCGCCATTTCATAATATTTATGTTTGTATTCAATTTCCTTATCGATTATTCGCTTCATCACAATAACATTTGTTAACTTAAAAAGTTCGTCCGGTTCTTTCCATGAATCGAAAACAATAAGATTATCGAATCCAATGATGAGGTCGATCGAGTCGTATTTCTTTTTAAGTTCTCGGACTGTATCGATTGTATAAGAAACTTCACCACGATTCAGCTCAATCTCGGAATAATCGAATTGCTTTTGATACTGGATTGACAATTTTAAAATTTCCAAACGGTGCTTTGGATCGGAACTACGGGCTTGACGTTTATGAGGAGAAATATAACACGGGATAAAAATTATTTTATCAAGTTTTCTAAACTCAAGTAAAGATTGAGCTGTAATCAAGTGCCCAATATGAATCGGGTCAAATGTTCCGCCGAAAATGCCGACACGTTCCATTCAGAGTAGTTCCTTATATTCGATGAAGAGATGAGTGAAGCGATCGTGCATTTTCTTACTGCAGCAAGAATAATTTTCTTTACGCGAAAGCATTTGGTAAAGTTCTTTGAAATCATTCGCTTGTTCCAAAGAAAAAACATTTTTTAGTTTATATAACTGATAGTCTAGAGTACATAATTTTTTTAGGGCTGAGTCGCAGACAAAATTTTTCTTGTGAATCAATTTTGGTATTTCATCTACAAATTTATTGGTTGCAAATAACACAATCTTTTTATGAAGCGATTTTTTCAAGACCAACACATCATCCTCTAACAACAAAATATCCATAATCTGAGATATGTCTGACTTTGTTATTCCCACAAAGTCGGGCTTTATGAAAATAAAATTCTTTGCATCCGAATTCCGTTTGTCGAAGAGGGAGAGGAAATTGTTGGCGAATGTTTCTTCATCAAAGTAAAAAGTATTTGAAGATAAAAAAGGGGAGAGAGATTCATCAGTAACAATTTCTTTGTCATGAGTATTTAGACAGAGAAACAAATCTTCTTCAACAAAAACAGAAGAAAAAATTTCATACAGATTATTCAATAAGGTAATGTAAAGAAATGAAGAATCGGTTTTTGAAAAATGAGGATAAATCCTGCATTCGTTTTGATTGAAAATCGGGTCAGGAAGAATAAAAAATACATTTGTTGAATTTGTCATCTTATTTCATTCCATTCAAGAGTTGCAACAATTCCGTACGGTAAAAAGTTACTTCGTTTTGGTAGATTGTTTTATTAAGTCCGGTTGAATTACGCAATTGCATTTTCCGAAAAGCGAGAGCAGTCGCAACTTTAATATAAGCTTTTCTTATCCGTTCATCAATCCATCCCGATTTTTCTCTTTGAATTGAACTTAAAATGGTCACGTGTTCATGGGGTAAAACATCATGTTCAGCTTCATCGTATAATTCACGGAAAATAATTCTTGCATCCGATTTTACCGCTAATTTGAAAGATGCAATAAAAATGAGAATTGAACCGGAAAGGAATAAAAATCCGAGCAATGATGTTTGAGAAAAACTTACACTGAAATTCCATGCGAAGTGAATAAACATTGCTAAAGCTAGACCGAGCGGCGGGAAAATAATTTTGAAGATCATCGGTTTGAATTTAGCATAACCAAGAAAAGCCCCGAATGACGCTGTAGAAACACAGTGCATCACAGCAGTGAAGGAGGTTCTTACTAATACAAGCATCAACCAATTGTCAAATGTTTTTCCATAAGTTAAAAAGTAGGTGAAATTTTCCGTCATCCCAAAACCTAAACCAATAGCCCCGCCGTATACAATTCCGTCTGTGATATTATCAAACTTGCGGTTGGAAATGGTGAAGAGGAGAAAAATACCTTTTGTGATTTCTTCAACGAAAGGGGCCACAATTATAGTTTCGGCTTTTTGGCGAACTTCAGGATTATGAATTGTGAAGGATAAAAAGAAACTTAGAACATAACTTCCAATCAAGGCTAGAATTATCGCTCCGATTGCTCCCCAGAAAAAATGTTTGAGATACAACCCCACCGGTTCACGGTCGAATCTGTCAAACTTCCAGACGAAAAAAAGATAGAATGCAATGGGAATAAAAGCTGCTAATGCAGAAGCAAAAACAGGCATGATTATTCTTTCTCTCTCAACCAGACAAAAAGCTGTTTTAAGTCTGGCATTTTTCCGTACGACAAAATTCCGATACGGAAAATTTTTGAAGATATTTTAATTACTAAATAAATAGCTAAGACTAATTCTGCAAGTGTAGCTGCAATTTCTAAAGGTGAAATGGGGGCCGAATTTAATCGCAAGATCATTACACCGGGTGTTGTTAACGGAATATAGGAGAAAACCCTAATTAACAATGAATCGGGATTTTGCATTGCAGGAATCATGATTACAATTGGAGAGATCGTTATCATCGAAAGGTAACTTGTTATTTGCTGTGCTTCCTGTTCGGTGGTAACAACAGAGCCGACACCAACAAAAATTGCAGTGTAAAGAACGAATCCTAAAATAAAATACACAAACAATAAAAATAAATTTTGGAATGATGCAAACATTACCATCCCTTGCCCGGCAAAGGCAACACCGATCAATACCCAAACAACTATTTGCGCCATCGTCAAACCGGAAAGTCCTAAAATTTTTCCTTTAAGAATGTCATCAGGTTTACAACTTGAAACAATGATTTCTATTAAGCGATTTGATTTTTCTTCAACCAAACTTCTTACAAGCATACCTCCGGATATCATAATTACCATGAACAAAATCATAATGAAAATGAAAGAAGAAAAATATTGAGATTTAAAATCGGCGGATGATTCTTTTCCTTTTTCGTCAATCTTTACCGTGTTCATATCAATATTGTTTAAGAGACTTGAGACTAACGAAGTATCAATGTTAGCTTTTTCAAATTCTCTTATGCGGCGGATCTTGTTAAAAGTATCTTCAAATCTTTTGTAGTCATTAAAATTTCCAAGACTCAAACTTCGATATTCAAAAACGAGTTCTTTCTTTTGATTCTCCGTTAATAGTAAGTAACCTTCAATTTTCTTTTTAACCACGCTTCGATTCGCTTCGGCTTTTAGTGAATCCAACGGAGTATTTTGTTCGAATAGATTGACAATCACATATCGCGGTTGTTTATCCTCCAATTTGAATTCATTTAATTTAGCGGAGAGGGGATTGAAATAATTTTGTGTGTCATCGATAATTCCGATTGCCTGTGTTGTAGCTTCATCTTTTTCAGCGAACACACTTGGCAAGATCGAAAAACCTAAAATAATTAAGGGAGTAAGAAAGAAAGAGATGATAATCGCTTTGGATTTTATCTTCTCCATAAATTCCCATTTTGCAATTGCCAGAGCTTTTTTCATTACAAATTCCTAATTCTTAATAGCATCAATGAAAATTTTATTTAGTGTCGGTTCAATGATTGAAAAATGTTTAATCTCAATTTTGTCGACTAAGGACCGAAGAAACAGAGAGGGATTGATAGAATCAAGTAACTGGATTTCGGCATAATTTTGATACATATCAATATGTGCTATATCTTTATTTTGGTTTAAAAATGATGCATCACCTTGATATTCAATTTTGATGGACTGTGTTCCGAATTGCCGTTTAATTTCACTCAAGTTTCCGCTGCAAACTTCTTTCCCTTTATTGATCAAGAAAATGTCACTGCATAATTTTTCTGCAATTTCCATCTGATGTGTTGAAAGCACAATTATTTTTCCGGCATTCGCGAGTGAAAGGATAGTTTCTTTAATTAACTGCTGATTTATCGGGTCGAAACCGGTGAATGGTTCATCCAAAATCAAGATTCTTGGATCATGAATTACTGAAGTAATAAATTGAATTTTCTGCTGATTTCCCTTTGACAATTCCTCAATTTTTTTGTTCTTGTATTCAAGTATCTCAAGTTTTTTCAACCAATCTATAGCTAACTGAGATGCTTTATGCGATTGAACATTTTTTAGAGAAGCCAGATAAACAATCACGTCAAGTACGGTGCTTTTTTTGTAAAGTCCGCGTTCTTCGGGTAAATATCCGGTAACATTTTGGATCGATCTGTCCATTGGTTTCCCGTCAAAGAGAACCTCACCGCTGGTTGGTTTAATAATGTTTAAGATTATCCTAATGGTAGTGGTTTTTCCTGCTCCGTTTGGACCGATCAAACCGAAAATTCTACCCGGTTGAAGTGAGAAAGAAATGTCATCTATAGCGACAGTATTTGTGTACTCTTTACGAAGGTTTTTAACTGTGAGCATAATCTTTCTTAAAATTTTAGATAAGTTGTTTCAAATATATGAACTTTGATTTGTTTGTCAAATTATACAAAAAAAACCGGCACTTGAGATGCCGGTTTGAATATGTAAACTGTTGGTGTCTTGCGAGTGGTGTTCAGAACTAAATGAAATGTTCAGGAGAAAATATTCAGGAGATTATCAACATCGTTATTGTTCTTTTGTAGCTGTGTAAAACTGGTTGCAAAATTTTCTAACAAATTCACTATGATCAAAAATTCCACTTTGTTTAACCGCATAGAGTCCTTTAGGGGAACCTATTTTAGTTAATGAAAGAGCAGCCATAACACGCAATCCTTCGCAGCAATCGCTATGAAGCAACTTCATAAGCGGGATTACGGCATTATCACATTTAAACTCGCCAAGGTAAAATGCGGCGCTTTGGGTGAGTCCTTCGTTTTTACTCTCAAGAGCTTTAATTAAGTTTTGAGAGATTACTGCTTTTTTTGCAGCTACTGCTGAAGGAAGAGTTGGGTTGTAAGAAAATCCTTCAAACGAAATGAAGAGAATTAAAAAAGCTGTCAGTAAAATAGTTGTACGTTTCATGTTGGTCTCCTTTAAATTATTTTTTCCGTACGAAACTTCGTTTATATAGGGGCTTAAAAGAAGCAAATCTCCATGGCAGGAAAAATAAAATGATACAGGGAGCTATTTCTTTTTGAATGAATCACCGAGGAATGACTTTTTTCAAAATCAAAAAATAATTTTTCAGTTTCAGCACTTTTTGTTCAAAAAATTTGTTGATTTAATGATGGATTTTCGAGGTGAGAATCACCTTTATTATCTTTTGAATTATCTCACTATCATCTTTATATTTGATTTACCATTTAAAGGAAATAACCACATGAACCACCAAATAATATTAGAAACTAATTTAAGCGGTTTACCCGCACCGAAGCGGGGTAAAGTCCGAGACATTTACGAAGTAGAGGACAAGTTACTCATCGTCTCCAGCGACCGTTTATCAGCGTTTGATGTAATTATGAACCAAGGTATTCCGCAAAAAGGAATTGTACTAAATACAATCTCTACCTTTTGGTTTAATTTGACGAAAGATATTCTTCCAAATCACATCATTTCAACTGATGTTGATGAATTCCCTGCAATATGCCAACCGCATAAAGAAATTTTACGTGGAAGATCGATGCTTGTGAAGAAAACAAAAGTTGTTCCGATTGAAGCTATTGTAAGAGGATATATCTCAGGTTCCGGTTGGAACGAATATGTAAAATCCGGTTCGGTTTGCGGAATAAATCTACCGAAAGGTCTTGTTGAATCTGAAAAACTTCCTGAGCCGATCTTCACTCCATCGACCAAAGCCGAAATTGGCGACCACGATGAGAATATTTCTTTTGAAAAAGCTAAAGATATTGCCGGTGCTGAAGTAATCGAAAAAATGAGAGCTGCCGCAATAGGCATATTTAACAAATGTTCAGAATTTGCTTTACAAAAGGGAATTATTATCGCCGATACTAAAATGGAATTCGGCCTTGATGAGAATAATAATTTAATTTTAATCGATGAACTGCTCACGCCTGATTCATCCCGTTTTTGGCAGACGTCTTTATATGAAAAAGGGAAGAGTCAGCAAAGTTTCGATAAACAATTCGTACGAGATTTTCTCCTTTCAATTAAATTTAACAAGCAGCCACCCGCGCCGGACTTGCCGGAAGATGTAATTAGAATGACAAGCGAAAAATATTTGCAAGCGGTAAAAATTCTTACCGGGATTGAGTTATAGTGAAGCCGATAAAAATCAAAACTTCACAAAATCAACAACTGGAAATAAAGTGGGAGGATAATTCCGTTTCGGGAATTAGTTTGCAAACGTTAAGAAAAAATTGTCCATGTGCAACTTGTGATGAAGAAAGGGAAAAATCGAATGCAACATATATTCCTCTCTTTATGTTGGATCAAGTAACTATCGATTCGATAGTCCCTGTTGGAAATTACGGTGTTACAATAAAGTGGAAAGACGGACATGGAACCGGAATTTATGAATTCCCGTATTTGATCAATCTAACAGAAAAATGGTTGTAACGGAAGTTTATGATCCTACCAAATCAACTTACGGTTTTGCGGATTATTCTATCTCCGGTATTCCTTTATCTTTTTCTTTCCGGAAATGAATTAATGCAGCAGATCTCCCTGGCGGTCTATCTTGTCGCCGCCTTTTCCGATTGGTATGACGGCTGGCTTGCGAGAAAATATAATTTTATTACTGCGTGGGGAAAATTTTGGGATCCTCTTGCTGATAAAATTTTAACAGCTGCTGCATTTATAGGATTTGTTTATCTCGGAGTGCTTTCTTTCTGGCTGGTATTGCTGATCGTTTTAAGAGATTTCACTATTACTTTATTTCGTGGATACACCGATTCTATCGGTATTGAATTTACAACAAGCAGATATGCAAAAGTCAAAACTTTCGTTCAGATGGTTTTCATCTATTATTTACTCATCCTTTATATACTCTCAAAAAATTCTTTTCTCAATAATAATTATGGAGAGATTTTTACCATTCTTCTGAATCAAACTTTTATCTTAATTATGATGATTATTGTTACTTTTATTACCGTTCATTCCGGAATTTTATATTTTACCGATAATAAACCGGCAATGAAAAAATTATTTAAGAAACAATGAAACTAACTTTAGTAGAAAAACTTCTCGGTTCAACGTTATTTAGCGGCTACATTCCCTTCGCTTCAGGTACATTTTCCAGTTTAGTAGCGTTTGCAATTTATTGGATCCCGGGATTTGAAAATCCTTTTTTTCTTATCACGATGATCTTGCTTTTTTCTACCGGTGGAATTTTTATCGGCAACCGTTTTGAAAAAGTCTACGGAAAAGATCCTTCTCAATGCACCATTGATGAAACCGTCGGGATGTGGATCAGTCTTCTCTTTCTACCAAAACAAATTATAATTACCGGAATAGCTTTTCTACTCTGGCGATTACTCGATATTGTAAAACCTTTTCCAGCCCGTCAGGCAGAGAAACTGCCCGGCGGTTACGGTATTGTTTTGGACGATGTCATTTCAGCTATTTATACCGGACTCATAATGAATTTTATTGTTATCAAGTTTTTTTAGGAATAAAAATGAAAGCAGAAATTATTGCAATCGGTGACGAACTTTTGATCGGGCAGACGGTTAATTCCAATGCTTCGTACATTGGAAAGACTTTGACCGATCTCGATATCGAAGTTCAAAAGCAGGTGGTTATCGGTGACGATGAGAAAGAAATTTTAGCTGAATTTTCAACCGCATGGAGTAGTTATGATCTGATTATTGTTACCGGCGGACTTGGACCAACACACGATGATATTACTTGTCAGACCGTGGCAAATTTTTTTAATTCGGAATTGATCCAAAACGAAGAAGTTTTGAAAGACATTAAAGAAAGATTTGCAAGATTGAATCGCATTATGGCTCCGATAAACGAAACACAAGCGATGGTTCCGCAAGTTGCCTCAGTAATAAGAAATTATTATGGTACAGCCCCTGGACTTTGGATTGAAAAAGAAAATAAAATTATGGCGATTATGCCTGGTGTTCCGTATGAAATGAAACAGATGATGACAAATTATATCATTCCAAAATTATCTGAAAAAATCAGTTCGTCGGGATCAGTTACAAAAAGAAAAACTTTACTTACAACCGGAATTGCCGAATCAACTTTATTTTCAAAATTTGGTGATGTAAAAGAATTTCTAGACGGAGCCAAACTCGCTTTTCTTCCAAGTCAATTTGGCGTAAAATTGCGATTGACGGTTACGGAAAAAGATGAGGAATCAGCTTTCAACAAATTAAATGCACTTGAACAAAAGATCAGAGCGTTTGCAGGCAGATATATTTACGGAAAAGATGACGACGATTTAGCTGAAGTTGTCGGAAATCTTTTAAAAGAAAGAGGTTTAACCATTTCGGTTGCAGAATCTTGCACCGGCGGAAATATTTGTAGTATGCTCACAAACTTTAGCGGTAGCAGTAAATATCTTGAACGCGGAGTAGTTGTTTACAGCAATGCTGCAAAAGTAGAAATATTAAATGTTGATGAAGATGCAATTACCGCTCACGGGGCGGTTAGTAAAGAAGTTGCAATGCAAATGGCTGATGGAATCAAATCGATAAGCGGAACGGATATCGGACTTTCCATTACCGGAGTTTTAGGTCCTACCGGCGGTTCTGCAGAAAAACCTGTTGGGACAGTTTTTATTGGTTTATGCGATCAAAGCGGATGCGTTGCACAGAAATTTAATTTCGGTGATGATAGAATCTTGAACAAACAGCGCGCAACTCAAGCGGCGCTTGATATTGTTCGTAAACATATTTTGGGAATTCCCTTAGATGCCTGACTTTGAATTACGAATTGAGAACAATAATCTAAACAGAAGTGCAAACTGACAAAACAAAATACCGAAGATTATTTATTGCTTTGAATGTCCCCGATGAGACAAAAGAAAAGATCATCGAATTGAGAGACGCAGTTCAACTAAAAAAAAAATACCGGTGGGAACCAAAAGAAAAGATGCACGTAACCATCAGTTTTCTTGGCAATGTTGATGAACGAAAAATTCCTCAAATTGAAACTGTTCTGGATGAGGCAGCGATGTTTAATAAGTTTATCTGTTTTATTACAAATTTTGCATTCTTTGGCGTTCCCGGGACTTCACGAGTGTTCTATGCAAAATTAGTGGCTGACCAGATACTTTTTCGTCTTGAAAAATATTTTTCGGAATGTTTAGAAAACTTAGATATTTTAACGGATGGAAAACAGTACAAACCGCACATCACGTTATTAAAGGGAAAAGAATCCATAGATGAAGAATTTGTTCAAACCTTTTCTTCAAATCATTTTAAAACTTTCTTTTTCCAGGCTACTGAAGTTGTACTATACGAAAGTGTGTTGGAACCTTCGGGTTCAATTTATAATCGATTAAAAATAATTTATTTATCTTAATAGGAGAGTATATGGCTGACGACAAAAATGCGAAGTTAAAAATTTTAGACGAAACCATCGCCGGGATTGAAAAATCTTTCGGCAAAGGTTCTATTATGAAACTTGGTGACGGAGTAATCAATCCCGTTGATGCAATTCCTACCGGCGCGTTATCGCTTGATTGGGCGCTTGGTATCGGTGGAGTTCCGAGAGGAAGGATTATTGAAATTTATGGACCCGAATCAAGTGGAAAAACAACTCTCTGTCTTCACATTATTGCCGAAGCGCAAAAGTTAGGCGGACTTGCCGCTTTCATCGATGCAGAACATGCGCTTGATGTTAATTATGCTAAACGGCTTGGTGTTGATTCTATGAACTTACTCATTTCTCAACCAGACTTCGGTGAACAAGCTTTAGAGATCGCCGATACTCTCGTCCGCAGCAATGCAATTGATGTTATCGTTATCGATTCTGTTGCCGCGCTTGTTCCCCGCGCTGAAATTGAAGGCGATATGGGTGATGCCCATATGGCACAGCAAGCACGTTTAATGTCTCAGGCTTTGCGTAAACTTACCGGAGCAATAAGCCGTTCCAAAACTTGCGTGATCTTTACAAATCAATTAAGAAGCAAGATCGGTGTTATGTTCGGAAGCCCTGAAACAACTACCGGTGGAAACGCTTTAAAGTTCTATGCTTCTGTTCGACTTGATATCCGCAGAATCGGCGCGATCAAAGAAGGGACTGATGTTATCGGTAACAGAACTAAAGTTAAAATTGTAAAAAGTAAAGTTGCCCCTCCGTTTAAAGAAATTGAATTTGATATTCTTTATAACGAAGGAATCAGCAAAACCGGTGACGTACTTGATCTTGCGGTACTTCATAACATTGTTAAAAAAGGAGGCTCATGGTTTACTTTTGGGGAAGATAGATTCCAGGGAAGAGAGCAACTCCGTGCAAAGATGATCGAATACCCCGAGATGTATGCCAAAATGTTAAACGAAGTAAAAGAAAAATTAGGAATGGTAACAGCAACTCCTGCAGAACGTGAGAAGGGGACTGCTGAATCGAAAACGGAAGCCAAAGCAAGCGCGAAAGAGAAAAAAGGAAATAAGTAACCGTTGGTTATTCTTAAAATTGTTTCAAAGAATGAAAAGAACGTTGTTGTTACGTTAGAGGACGGCAGCGTTCTTTTCCTTTCTAAAGATTTGATCTATGAAACGGGACTTCGGAGAGGAGATGACATTTCCGAAGAGTTACGGTTGCAGCTCATCGAAGAAAATCAAAAGTATTTCATCAAGCAGAAAAGTTTTGATTACCTCTCCAGAAGACTCCGCTCCACACAGGAATTAAAAACAAAACTGATGCAGAAAAAATACGATAAGCGATTAATCGAAATCGTGCTGGAAGAACTTAAAGAGAAAAAGTATTTAAATGATTCCGATTTTACCGAACGTTTTATCACTGAGAGGATTTATTTCAAAAAAAGCGGTTCACAAAAAATTAAATCGGAACTACTAAAAAAAGGAATTCCCCTTAACTTAATCGAAGAAAAGCTGCGAATGGTAGTTGACGAAAATGAATTGTATGAGAATGCTCTTAGCATCGGGAAAAAGAAAATGGCTGCGCTGATAAAAAGGGGATTCGACGATAAAAGAACCCGCTTAAAACTCTTTGCCTATCTTGTCTCCAAAGGATATGATTTTGATACCACAAAAGAAGTATGCAACGCTCTCTTAAAAGGGGATGAGATTGAATAACCGTTCTAGAGATATTATTAATAGAAAAGAATGTAAAGGATATAGGAAAGTAAAAATGACAGCTGTCAATGCTGAATTTATACTGCTTGTAAAATTATAAAAACATATTTAATTTCAATTAGCAAATAAAAAGGGAATAGGTAACATTTTTTCTTAGTCAAAATTCACTAACAAAAAGGGTACTAAAATGGAATCACAGAAAGTTGACATGTTCATCTTAACAAACGGCAAGTATTTTGAGGACAACCACGTTGCACAGATCAGAGATCGCTTACTGGCACTTGATGATTCTAAATGGGGATTGTTAACTACCATGCAATTTAAAAATCCTACAACAAGTTTAATCGTCTCTTTAGTTGGTGGAAGTTTGGGAGTTGATAGGTTTATGATCGGCGATACCGGATTGGGAATAGCTAAACTGTTAACCTGCGGCGGTTTAGGAATTTGGGCTATTGTTGATTGGTTCCTTATTATGGGGGCTACCCGTGAAAAGAATATGCTAAAGCTCCAACAAATATTATACTAATTGCTGTGAATAAGAATAAACTATACAGATTGTTAACCGCACTTTTAGCGGCTGGTTACACTTGGTTGTTTTTTAATTACTTCACTACCAATTCTGTAAACAGTCTTAAAGGGAGTTTTTGTTTATTCAAACACGTAACAAATGTTCCCTGTCCTTCTTGCGGATCAACCCGGTCTGTGTTATTTCTCTTAAATGGTGATTTTATTAGTTCTCTGAATTTAAATCCATTGGGAGTAATAGTTTTACTCATCATGATTATTACTCCACTTTGGATTATTTCGGATTACCTTTTTAAAAAGGAAAGTTTATTTCTTTTCTATAAAAAGATTGAGAAAACATTCAGCAAAAAAATGGTCGCCATTCCGGCTGTAATGGTCATTCTGTTAAATTGGATTTGGAACATCTATAAGGGATTATGATTTCTACAAAACCATTTACCTACAAACCCAATGAATATGAAGCTGAAAAAGCTTCGAACAGTTATTTAATGTCAATGGTAGCGTTAATTGCCGGAATGCCCTTGCCGATAATAAATCTAATTGCTACCGGAATATTTTATTTGGGAAATCGAAAAGGGACTTATTTTGTCCGCTGGCATTGCACTCAAGCATTGTTAACTCAGTTCTCATTAATCGTAATGAACAGTGTCGGTTTCTGGTGGACCATTTCCATAATTCTGGGTTCAGATTCAATTACAAACAAATACATCTCATACATCCTAGCAATTTTCATTTTTAATATAGCTGAATTCGTTGCAACAATTTATTCAGCTATCAAAGTTAGAAATGGTGTGCATATCGAGTGGTGGATTATCAACGATCTAACAAATTTAATTTGCAAACCTTAAAATGAAATTAGTAAGTCAGGTAATAATAGTTGTAGCCTTGTTTTTTTCGATCTGGTTTTCCTTAAACAAAATTGATTGGATGACCATTTTAAAAGTTGAGAAAGTCACCCGTTCAACCGAAGAAAAATTAGGGGATATGTTTTGGGAGATGTTTGAAAAATCGGGGAAGGGAATTCACACCAGTGATGTGATGACTCCACTTGATTCTATGCTTACTAGAATTTGCAATTCAAATAATATCGATAAAAAGAAAATAAAACTGCATCTGATTAAGAGTGATGAAATTAATGCATTCGCCCTTCCGAACAATCATCTTGTAATTTGCAGTGAGTTGATTATTTCTTCCGATGATGAAGCCGAATTAGCGGGAGTTATTTCACATGAATTGGCTCATATGCAGCTAAATCACGTGATGAAAAAATTGGTGAAAGAAGTTGGTTTGTCTGTAGTGATTTCTATGGCAACCGGTGATAATAATGGAAAAATTGTTCAAGAAACAGTGAAGCTTTTATCATCATCTGCTTACGATAGAAAATTGGAAATGGAAGCCGACATAAAAGCAGTGGACTATCTTGTAAAAGCCGGGATTGATCCAGAATCGTTTGCAAATTTTATGTATAAAATGGCTGATAAAGAACCGGCGGGAGGAAAACATTTAGTATGGATTAGCACTCATCCGGGATCAATTGACCGCGCAAAGTATATTATTGATTACAGTAAAGGGAAATCTAAAAATGCTCATCCCATCTTAGCTAAATCAACCTGGGACAAATTAAAAGAAAATCTAAAAGAAGAATAAAGCAATTTTAGTGGATGAGTCTAACATCTCCATGATTAACTATTTCAATTCCGTTCTCTGTTCTTAAAAGCATTTGACCATCCTCATCAACGTCGTCAAATACTCCATATTTCAGTTTGCCATTCTGATTTAGACAAATTTTTTCTCCGATCATATCGCATTTTTCGCGCCAACTCTGCATAACTGAATTTGGTTTATGTTTTATTTTCAATAAAAGTTCTTCAAAATTATTTAGTAATTCAGCTAAAATTTTTTCTCTTTCAACCACTTGCCCCAACTCAAGTCTTAAGGAGGTAGGAGGATAGTTATATACACCGGCAAATAATGTTTGGTTTGCGTTAAGTCCAATTCCGATAACAGCTTTTTTAACATCAGCACCCAATGAAACTGTCTCTACAAGAATACCCGCAACTTTTTTCTTTTTGATCAAAACATCATTTGGCCATTTAACTTCAACATTCAACTGATAAAGACTTTCAAGTGTTGATGCTATTACCTGGGCGGTTCCCAAATTTAGCAGGTTAAGTTTATCTTTAAAGTTTTTGTCGATATTTAATAAAATCGAAAAGGTAAGATTTTGCCCTTTTTCACTTTCCCACGAATTATTGAATCTTCCTTTTCCGGCTTTTTGCTTTTCCGCAAAAACAACGGTTCCGTTAACATTTTTGTTTGATTTATCCTTTAAAACTTCGTTTGTTGAATTTATCTCATTGAAGTAGAGAAAATTTCTTCCGATTGTTTCTGTTTCAAGTTTAATGTCGAATTGATTGAAATTAAAATTTGGTTGAATTTCCATTTTGGTCGCTTACTTATGAAAAAATGACTGACAGTCTGACAAAACTATCAAAATATTGTTGAATATGTCAGAAACTCTGACAAAAATTCAGATTCACTAAAATTACACTAATTTTCTATAACTTCTTATAAAACAATGAATTAGAGAAAATTAGTACTGTTGGCACAATGGTTGTATTTATTAGTTCAAAAAGTTAAACATTAAAAGGAGAAATAAAATGACACTAATAAAATTTGAACCGTTCAGAGATTTAGATTTATTGAACACAAATATAAGAAGATTTTTTGATGATTTTCCGGCTAACACTCAAGAATTTAGTTCAACCTATCATCCGAAAATTGATATTTACGAGGATGAGAAGAAGATTTTCTTTGATGTTGAAGTTCCAGGAATCAGCAAAAAAGACCTGAATATTTCTGTTCATGACAACATTTTAACAGTTACCGGCGAAAAGAAAAAGGAGACAGAACAAAAAGGAAAAAACTTTTTCAGAGCCGAAAGAAGTTATGGTTCATTCACCAGAAGTTTTACACTGCCTGATGAAGTAAACACCGAAAAAATTGACGCGAAATTCATAGATGGTATCTTAAAAATAGAGATTGAAAAAGCACTCCCGAAAAAACCGGAAGAACGAGTTATTTCAATTAATTAATTACAAGGGAAAGAAAATCTTTCCCTTACTTTATTTAACACTTAGGAGAAACAATGAGCAAAATAATTGGAATCGATTTAGGAACAACAAATTCATGCGTATCGGTGATGGAAGGAAACGATCCGGTTGTAATACCTAATTCTGAAGGTGGAAGGACTACTCCTTCGGTAGTTGCATTTTCAAAAAATGGAGAACGCTTAGTTGGTCAGCCTGCTAAACGTCAGGCGATCACAAATCCGAAACAAACAATCTTTTCTATTAAAAGATTTATGGGAAGAAACGTTAACGAAGTTACCGAGGAAATGAAGAAAGTTCCTTATCAAGTAGTTAGCGGAGAAAACAGTTCAGCTCGTGTAAAAATTGCTGATAATCTTTATTCCCCACCTGAAATTTCAGCAATGGTTTTACAGAAGATGAAGAAAACCGCTGAAGAATATCTCGGACAGGAAGTTACCGAAGCTGTTATTACGGTTCCGGCTTATTTTAACGATTCGCAACGACAGGCGACTAAAGACGCTGGAGAAATCGCCGGATTAAAAGTTAGAAGAATTATTAACGAACCTACGGCTGCAGCGTTAGCTTACGGATTGGACAAAAAACATAAAGAACAACTAGTTGCTGTGTACGACCTTGGCGGCGGTACGTTTGATATCTCTATTCTTCAAATTGGTGAAGGCGTTTTTGAAGTTAAATCTTCTAACGGAGACGGACACCTTGGCGGTGACGACTTTGACCAACGTTTAATTGATTACCTTGCAGATGAATTCAAAAAACAAGAAGGTCTTGATCTCCGAAATGATGCAATGGCTTTACAGCGCTTAAAAGAAGCTGCTGAGAAAGCAAAAATCGAACTCTCATCTTCTTCTCAAACTGATGTGAACTTACCATTCATTACAGCCACACAAGATGGTCCTAAACATATGAACATCAACATCACACGCGCAAAATTTGAGCAGTTGGTAGATGATTTAGTTGAACGTACCAAAACTCCTTGTGAAAAAGCAATTAGAGATGCCGGTGTTTCCGCTTCTCAAATTGATGAAGTTATTTTGGTTGGTGGTTCAACCAGAATTCCGAAAGTTCAAGAATTAGTTAAAAATCTTTTTGGTAAAGAACCTCATAAAGGGGTTAATCCTGATGAAGTTGTTGCAGTTGGTGCAGCTATTCAGGGTGCCGTATTATCAGGTGAAGTTAAAGACGTGCTTTTATTAGATGTTACTCCACTTTCACTTGGAATTGAAACCCTCGGTGGTGTTATGACTACTTTAATTCAAGCCAATACAACAATTCCAACAAAGAAGAGTGAAGTATTTTCAACGGCAAGTGACAATCAACCTTCCGTTGAAATTCACATTCTTCAAGGTGAAAGACCGATGGCTGCCGACAACAGAACACTTGGAAGATTTCATTTAGATGGAATTCCACCGGCACCAAGAGGTGTTCCTCAAGTTGAAGTTTCTTTTGATATTGATGCAAACGGAATTCTTCATGTTGCAGCAAAAGATAAAGCCACAAACAAAGAGCAAAGCATAAAGATTACTTCTTCTAGCGGATTAAGCAAAGAAGAGGTTGAAAAAATGAAACGTGATGCTCAAGAGCATGCGGCTGAAGATAAAAAGAAGAAAGAAGGAATCGATATTAAAAATCAAGCTGATAGCTTAGTCTTCCAGACCAAGAAACAGATTGAGGAATTAAAAGAGAAAATCACTCCAGATGCGAAAGAAAAACTTGAATCTGAAATCAAGAAAGTTGAAGACGCAATCGCTACAAATAATTCGGAGACAATAAAAGCAGCGACTGAAGGTTTAAACAAAGCATGGAATGAAATAGCATCAACGCTTTACTCACAAGCAAACGCAGGTCAACAACCAGGTGCCGGATTCAATCCGCAAGACTTCGCGAATATGGGTGGTCAACCGGGTGCTGCACCGCAAGAACCTAAAAAGGATGAGAAAGAAGTTCAAGACGCTTCTTACGAAGAAGTTGATGATAAGGATAAGAAATAAAAAATAAAAAATAAAAAATAAAAAATAAAAAATAAAAAATAAAAAATAAAAAATAAAAAATAAAAAATAAAAAATAAAAAATAAAAAATAAAAAATAAAAAATAAAAAA